>CAVUIW010000019.1:0-41268 GCA_963741525.1 uncultured Alphaproteobacteria bacterium | reverse complement strand
GTAAGCGCTGCACCGATCACACCTTGACGGCTTGATCGGCCACTTTCGCGAAGGCCCAGGGCATCAGCTCCTCGATGCGGGAGGCCGGCCAGCGGTTGACGAGTTTCGTCAAGGTGTCGGCCAGCCAAGCATGCGGGTTGACGCCGTTGAGCTTCGCCGTCTCGATGAGCGAGGCGATGATCGCCCAGTTTTCCCCGCCCTTGTCGCTGCCGGCGAAGAGCGCATTCTTCCTGTTGAGCGCGATGGGCCGGATGGAGCGCTCGACGGTGTTGCTGTCGATCTCGATGCGGCCGTCGTCGAGGAACCGCACGAGCCCCTCCCAGTGATTGAGCCCGTAGCGGATCGCATCGGCAATGGCGATCCCTTGGACACGCCTGCGAGTTGCTTCTCGAGCCACTCCTTCAGCTTCTCGACGAGCGGCTTCGAGCGCGCCTGTCGCTCGGCACGGCGCTCATCCGATGCTCGACCACGGATTTCGGCCTCGATCTCATAGAGTTTGCCGATCCGCTCCAGCGCCTCGCTCGCCATCGGCGCGTTGCCGCCTTTTGCAATGTCGTAGAACCTGCGCCGAAAGTGCGCCCAGCAGAACGCGAGCGTCAGCGGTCCACCGGCGCGTTTGGCGTCGGTCAGCGCGTCGTAGGCGACGTAACCGTCGACCTGCAGCACGCCGCTGAAGCCTGCGAGGTGACGCACGGCATGCTCGGCGCCCCGGCCCGGCGCATACATGTAGGCCGCCGCTGGTGGATCGCTGCCGCCCCACGGCCGGTCATCGCGTGCTATGGCCCAGAGATAGCCGGTTTTCGTCCTGCCGCGCCCCGGATCGAGCACCGGGCAACGCGTCTCGTCGGCGAACAGCTTGGTCGATGTCTTCAGGATCCCGATGAGACGCGCATGCAACGGCTCGAGTTCTGCGGCCGCGAAGCCCACCCAGTGCGCCAGCGTCGAGCGGTCAATCGTGACGCCCTCGCGCGCCAGGATCTGACTTTGCCGGTAGAGCGGCAGGTGATCGGCATATTTGGACACCAGCACGTCGGCGATGAGGGCTTCCGTCGGCAGACCGCCCTCGATGAGGCGGCTCGGCGCCGGCGCCTGCACGACGCCGTCGGTGCAGCAGCGGCAGGCGTATTTCGGCCGTCGCGTCACAATGACCTTGAGCTTGGCCGGGATCCTGTCGAGCCGCTCGGAGCGATCCTCGCCGATGACGTGCAGCTCAGCCCCACAGCAGGGACAGGCCCTGGTCTCCGGCTCGATGACGATCTCCTCGCGCGGCAGATGCGCGGGCAGAGACCCTCGATTGGCGCGGCGAGCCTTGGCGCCCTCCTGCTTGACGATCTCGCTCGTCTTCTCCGCTGCAGCATCTTCCGCGCCGAACGCCGTCTCGACGTCCTCCAGCGCCAGGTTCATCTGATCGTCGCCGATGCGCTCCGAGCGGCGCCCGAACTGCGCCCGGCGCAGCACGGCGATGATGTGGTCGAGACGCTCGTTCTGCGCTGTCAGTCGATCCACCTCGGTGGCGAGGACCGCCTCTCTGTGCACGAGCCGGTCGCGCTCGGAGGCAAGCCTGGCGTTGTCGGCACGCGCCGACATGATCAGAGCCTTGAGGGTTTGCAAATCATCGGGGAGATTTTCGAGCGATAGCGCCATGCAGGCAGAATTGCTGATTTGCCCGAGGTCGCGCCACCTCGGAATCGACGGAGTCTGTGGATCATTGCGTCGCTGTGGGCCGCATGACACGGCGCGCATGCACGCGGCTCCAGTCGAGCCCTTCGAGCAGCGCCGAGAGCTGCGCCGGCGACAGCCGCATGACGCCGTCCTCGATCCTCGGCCAGCGGAACTTTCCTCCTTCCAGACGCTTGGCCAGCAGACACACACCGGTGCCGTCCCAGAACAGGAGCTTGACGCGATCGGCCCGCTTGGCGCGGAACACGTAGATCACACCGGAGAATGGCTCGCACTTGAGCTCGGATCGAACCATCGCCGCCAGCCCGTCCATGCCCTTGCGGAAGTCGACGGGCTTCATCGCCACCAGCACACGCAGGCCGGTTGCGGGTGGGCAACCGAAGGCCAGAGAAGAGTTGGTCGGCGGAACGATCATGGCGTCCTGCCGGAGGCGGGCAAGTGAAGAGCCTTCACGGCCTGCAGCACCGTCATGAGGGTGTCGCCGTCGACGCAAGATCGGACCCGGATCAGCGTGCCGCAAACGACAATCTCGATCAGACTGCCGTCTGCGGCCGCATCGCGTTTGGGCCTGCCCGCTCGGCCCCTGGCAGGCGGCGAAGCGTCAGTGACCATGATCGGCGCGAAGGCCGATTGTCCCGACGGCTCGGCCGGGCGAAGCGTGCGCATTTGGTTGCGCCAGGCAAACAGCTGCTGCGGCCTCATTCCGTGACGGCGGGCCACGTCAGAGACGACCGCGCCCTCCTCGAGCGTCTCCATCACGATCCGCGCCTTCGCCTCGGCAGACCAGCTGCGCCGGCGCCCAACGCCCGTGATCACCTCGACACGCTCAAAAGCGTCGGTCTTGGTGTCAACCGTACGGTCAACCATACGCTCAAATCGATCCCGTCCCATGAGACGGAATCATTCCCCTCTCCGGCAAGATGGAGAAGGTGGGGACGGGGCACCGCTTCCCTTGGCCTCACGGCCGGGCAACGAATGAGGCGATTGCGCTTAGGCGGCAGGTCTCGAAATGACTCGCCATGCTACGTGCTATCGCCTGTGACGCGAGTGAAGAGTAGCAGCTCGCTTCTAAACCGTTGCGCCCCGGCGCCAGCCGGAATGACGTCGCAAGCATAAGCGATTGATTTCCTTGGTGCCGGCTACAGGACTCGAACCTGTGACCCCCTGATTACAAAGACGTCGATGCGTTCTGAACTGTAGCAATTTCAATGAGTTGTTTGGGCGCCCGTTGCAGCATATGCCCCACGGTTCAGCAGAGTGCACAACGCAGTCCCGCAAAACTCACGCGGACGGAAAGAGTCGAATCGACAATCGCGACATGACTTCGCTTCCGGTCCATGTCGCTGTGGCACGGGCGACTGACGTCCGCTCCAATCCCGAAGCGGATACAAGGCAATCGGCGTATGTGACCCATTGCTGACGTGCGTGCTTCAACCATCAGCGTCCGCTCCCAGGTGGGAAGCTGAAGGGGAAAGCTGGCGGTTGAGCTTTTGTGGTTCTTCAGCGTGAGCTCTTTCAAATCAACCCGACCGCGGTGACTGACCTCATCGCGGCTAGCATTTTCCGATGCCTCTGGCGGATTTGCGGGCGCCTTCGATCACAGTCCCGATGGACCTGCCGGTGAGCCAGCGCCGGAACTTGTATGCCTCGCTTCGCTTGCGGATCAACTCGACGATGGCAGCGGATTCTGCCGTGGAACCGTTCGGTAGCATGGCGATGACGCGAACGAGATAGGCAATGCCCGGTGAGTGTACGCGATAGACAGTCGGCAAATGCAAGGCCATGCGGTCTGCAACGGTGTCGACGGCCGCATTGAGGTCTGCCGCGCCGGTAAGGCCTCGATTGAGCACCTGAACGAGTTCCACGGGCGCGACGCCGAGATCGATCCCTGAGCTGCCTGAGTCGACGGTGACCAGCGGAAGAAGGCGCTCGGCCGTTTCTGCTGGCATGCCGAGCACCTGGGTCAACTCCTCGACCGAAAGGAAGGGCCCATCCGCTGGTCCGGCGGCCGCGCCGGCACGGCGGTATTCCTCGCGCTCGGCGCCACTCAGGCGCCGGAGTTCGTCGGGGTCGCGATAGTCGAGAATGCGATCGGCGAGCCGGCTCGCCTCGCTTGGCGAATGGCCGAGTCCGGCAAGCACAATTCGGAGCAGCGTTTCGTCGGCCCGATTGAGATCGACTTTTCCGCCTTCGTCCTCGATCGCGATCACAATCCGGACGCCGTCCGGCATGCGGCATTCGGCTGGCGTACCGTCAACGGAGATGCGACGCCCGGCGCCCTGGCGGCGCGAAGCCTCGACGAGATCCAAAACCGCTATCGAAATCCCAGCCTCTGCCAGCGCCGAGGCTTCGGCGTGGCCGGCGGAGTTCGAGGCAATGCGAATGGATGTACGCGAGGCGGCGAGAAAGGTGATCACGAGCATCGAGGCAAGGAGCAGCGACCAAAGCACCACCGGCAGTGAAAACCCGGCGTCGCCTAGCCGGAACATCGGGGTCCCCTCGCGAAGCCTTGCGGGGTCCATGGCAGCAACCTTAGCGCACGATTAAGCGTTTGATGTTCTCGCGCCGGCCAGGGGGACCGAGATGCGCCGGCCGGAGCGACAAGTCGAGCTCGCGGCGGAACTCCTCCGTCGCCGCGCTCGCCTGCTGCGCGTCGCGGATCACCTTGGGCGTGATGATAATCAGCAACTCTGTGCGCCCAATCCGGTCGTCCTTGTTCTTGAATAGATTGCCGAGCACGGGGATGTCACCGGCAATCGGTATCTGCGAGCGGTCGAGCGTATTGCGCTCCTGCATCAGCCCGCCGAGGGTCAGGCTCTCGCCGTCCTGAACGGAGACTGTCGTACGCACGCGCCGTTTCTGGATCGTCGGCGAGTTGATGCCGGAGGAAGTGGTCTCGACGGCGATGCTCACTTCCTGCTCGATGTCGAGCACGACGCGACCGGAGTCACTGACGCGCGGCGTCACCGACAGCAGCACGCCGGTGTTGCGGAAGCCGATCGAGTTGACGACCGGCGCGCCGGGGCTGACGACGCCGATCGCCTGCTGAATCGCAACCGGCACCTCGTCGCCCACCTGTAGCGTCGCCTTGCGGTTGTCGAGCACCATAAGCGAGGGCGACGAGATGACGTTGACGTCGGTGATGGCCGCGAGCGCGTTGACGGCGACCTTCACATTTGCGGCCGACAGGAAATAGGAAAAGCCGGGAAACTGCGAGACGACGGCGCCGGTAACGAGGTCGGAGAATTGGAAATCGCTTTTTCCGGACTCGAAGAACCAGCGCAGACCGAACTTCAGCTGATCGTTGAGGGAAACCTCGAGGATCGTCGCTTCGATAAGCACCTGGTTCGGCACCATGTCGATGCTCTGGAGAATGGCCAGAACCTTCTCATAATCGGCGGGCTTGGCCATGATGAGGAGCGAGTTGTTAGCCTCGTCGGCGACAACGCTGACATCAGGTTGCTTGGTCGCCGGCCCTGCTTGCGGAGCGGCCGTCTCCGCAGATGCTGTCGCGGTTTCGACCGGCACTGCGGCGTCGAAGCTCGACTCGAGCGGCTCGGTGGTCGAGCCGGCTTCGGCGGCGGCGACCTGGGCAGCGGCAGCCTCGGGCGTCGCGGCCACGCTGGCCGTTATCGTCGGCTCGCCGGTGGCGCTGCTGCCGGCGGCATAGATCTTTCTCCAGGATGTCGGCGAGCTCGCGGGCCGGACGGTTTTGGATATGGTAGATGTAGAGGCGCCGATCGACCGAGCCGCCGGCGGCATCGAGCCGGCGAATCCACGAGGCGGCCTTGTCGAGATACTGGCGCCGCGATGCCACGACGAGAACCGAGGACAGGCTACGGTTCGGCACGAATTTGACGAGCCCTTTGCCCGCACCACCCTTGCCGGTCGAGAAGACTTCCTCCAGCTCCTTGGCGACATCGGTGGGGTCGGCGTGCTCGAGCTTGAAGAGACCGAAGGACTTGCCCTCGAGCCAATCGGCATCGAAGATCTGTATCGTCTCGAGCAAGGTCGAAAGCTCCGCGGAGTTGCCAGAGAGAACGAGCAGATTGCGTTCGCTGTCGACGCGGCGGATGGCTGTCGGCGAAGCGATCGGTTTCAGGATTTCGGCCATTTCCGATGCCGAGACGTAAGTCAGAGGTACGACCTGAATTTGCTCGCCAGGTGTCGCGCCGAGCGTGGCCGCGTCCGTCGAGATGTTGACACCACTCGAAACGCCCGCGCCCGCTGAAGTGATCTTGTAGAATCCTCCGGCCTCGATGAGTGTAGCGCCTCTCGTGCGAAGTGCTTCCTCGAAAATGGCAACGACGGTCGACACCGGAACGGGCCGGCCAGTCTGGATGGTAACGGTTCCCTGGACAGCTGGATCGAGCACGTAGCTCGACTTCAGAACCTCACCGATGACAGCCTTTGCGGCATCATCGATGCTCGCATTGACGAGATTGAGCGTCACGCCGCCGTTGGCGTCGATGTCGGATGTCGGCTCCCAAGAGGCGGCGCTCGTGAAGGTATCGGTTCCCTGATAGAGCGCACTCTTGGGTTGGCTATCTTCTTCACTGGCGAAAATCTGCCCGCCCGAGGCGCTGCCCGATCGCGAAGGAATGCCGCGGACGTTGTCCATCGGCGTCGAGATGATCGTATTCGGATAGCGCAAGCCGTCCGTCAGCTCACCGCTGCAGCCGGCGATCATCGCCAAGCCCAGAGCGAGCACGACACGGGACATCCACACGCCCCAGCCGATAGGACCAAACCCGACCAATGCAACCCCGCTCCGACTGAATTACCGGCACGACACGCACTCGGCACAGCTCTCAAAGCGGTATCTGATTCGGTTCTGCACAATAACGAGGAGCACGGATGAGATGGCCGCATCTGCACAGGCTATCCACCGGTGGTGGAGGGGCTATCCACAGGGGGCGCGGATGTCGCCGGAGGGCTCGCGGTGGTCGCGGGCTTCAGCGTTTCGGCGACCGGCTCGCAGTCTTCGTGCGCAGCAGCCATGGGCGCCCAAAGTCCGGCACAGGTCATCGCCAGCAAGAGTACGGTCGAACGAGCAGAAAGTTTGATTGTCATTGCAATGCTCCACCCGTCGATCGCATCAGCCGCTCAGCCTCGCCGCGAGGTCGGCAGCGAGCGCCTCGGGGGTGATATTGTGGTAGTAGTAGTTGGCGACCTTGCCGGCGGGATCGACGAGATAAATCCAGGTCGTGTGGTCGATCCTCATACCCGCCTCCTTGCGGCCATAGGCGAGCGGGCTGTGCTCCTGGCGCACCTTGTAGTGGCGCAAAGCTCCGAACATGTTCTTCCGCGTGCCAGAGAGCAGCAGCAGGCGCGGGTGCACCTCGCTCGCGAACTTCACCGGATCGATTTTCACCATGTGCTCCGCGTGCTTCTGGTGCATGCGCGCGTAGACGACTGAGAAATCGACGAAAACCGGCTGGATCTTCTCGCCATCCGGGCCGAGCCCGTCGAGCGATGCGGCGATGGTCTGCAGCGCGACCGGGCAGGACTCAGCGCAGCCGGCATAGCCGAAGTAGATCAGCGCCCAGCGCCCTTTGAGCGACTGGTCAGAGACCGCCTGGCCATTCTGATCAGCGAGCGTGAATTCGCCGCCAAGCGTCGATGGCTCCGGCAGCGCTACTTCATAACCGTGCTGGTGCCCACCCTGACCGTCCTCGATGACCAGCGGGTTGGGGCCTATGGTTTTCGCGATTTGCGCCGCCGCGCCGCATGCTCCCCCCAAGGTTGAAAGACCGGCAATGACCGCGGCAGCCGTGACTTGAAAACGTGAGCGCATGTTCAAGTGACCTCAACTTCGGTGTGAACCACACCTTCGTAGGGGGTGCCTCGATTGCGAGCCTCGAAGGAAGTGAAGTGCCTAAACTCGGCACCGAGCTTATAGACGGTCCCGACCGACGCGGTTGCCGGCACGCTCACCAGCACGTCGTAGCGCCCGGCAGTGCTTAGAACCATTTTCTGACCCCCCGACAGTGCAAATGGTTGCGACCAGGGCGATGACAGGCCACCCGGAAGGCCGGCACCTCCCGTGCCGAGCGGACGGCCGTCGATCGACACCACCTCCATGCCCGGGCCATTGGGCATGCTCAGCATGAGCTGAGAGTAGGCACCGTTGAGCAGCCTGAGCAGGATCTTCTGGCCACGCTTGACCTTGGAGCGGACGGCCCCCGTCTTTGTCTTCGTATTGTATGGCTGGCCATTGACGAGGAAGTACTTCGGCTCGAAGCGGTTGAGCCCGACATCGTCGCCGCAAAGACCTGCGTCAAAGTCCAGGTTGTGCCAGCGGGGGTCGACATCGTCGAAAACCCAGGCTGCCTCCGCCTGATACCAGGGGCCGCCGACGAAGCACTGCTTGCTGCCCGCGGGAACACCAGCCGGTAGCGGCGCCGGCGGCGGGTCGACGATGAGGAAACCATACATCCCCATCTCGAAATGCAGCACGGTGTTCTTGTGGCAATGATACAAGAAGGTTCCGGCAACGGTCGGCTGCATCTGATAGGTGTAGCTTCCATTGACCTCGAAAGAGACGTGGCCGACGCCGTCGTTCACCGTCGTTGGCTCGATGCCGATGATGATGGATCGTGTGGGTGCCTTTCCGTGTCTCGACGGTCGAATGCACGAGTTCGCCCTGACGCATGCGAAGCGTCGGCGCCGGAAAGCTCGCCTTAACCTTCGTCGTCGGATCCTCGAAGCTCCAGAACGCGACCGTCTTGCCGTCCCACATCTTGCGCGTGGCGTCGAAATGAACCTTGCGGCGGAACGACTGCGTCGGCGCGATGCGGTCCGGCGTATCTGGCTGGGCTTGCTCAAAAGTCTTGCAGCCGAACGAGTTGAACGTCAGCGGCCCTGTCACGCCAGTCTGATTGAAGTCGATTGTCGCCATGCGATTTCCTCCTCGAGCCTGCGGCAGCTCAAGCCAACCCTAAATGAGCACTTGGCCCATCAACTCTCTCGGGAAGATCTCCCAATGGCACATCATACCCTGCGGATAGTTGCCGCCGCCTGCCGTCAAAGACACCTCCGTGTGGTCGTGCATGACGTAGCGCAGAGGGGCCAGCGTCTGCTCCGTTTCCTGAGCCGGCGGATAGGCGAAGTGCCATCTAATCTCGTCGGGGATATCCGGCGGCCGCTCGTAGGGGATGAGCACGTCCTTCCGGTCGAGCGGGGCCATCGTCCAGACGTCGCGATGGATGAGGTTCTTGCGGACGGCGACGCTGCCCGCCGGGGCCGACGCAATCGGCAGCTCCTGAGGCGAAGCAATGCCTTCGCTGGCGCTGCCGGCAACGCCCGACAACTCGAACACATGGTTGCCGTGAATGTGCGGAGAGTGCCAGTTGAGTCCGGCGTTGACGTTGCGGATCAGCATCGGCTGGCCGACGAAACCGGTCGCGACAATGCTCGGATCGTGCGCCGCCTCGAAACCGCTGACGCCATTGATGGTGAAGTAGCGCGCGAGGAAGTCGCGCTGCATCGTGCTTGCATTGATCGTTTCTCCACGTTCGGCCATGACGTGGAAGCGCGGATCGATCTGGTGGAAGATCCAGACAAGCTCGCGACTTGGATGCCGAAGGGTCGCCCGGAAAACGGCCGGCGGGTACGCCGAAGGTATCGAACAGTGATGCCAAGGCCGGCGTATGGGCGGCGCGGCTGAAAGGTGTGACCGCACCGGCGGCCGTGCGGCCCTCGGCCGGCTCCACGATCATGACACCGTGCAATCCGAGCATCCGGTTGACCGGTGCGTTGATCGGATCGAGGTAAAGATAGGTGCCGGCAACCGGCGCCGTAAATGTTACGCTTGTCGATTGTTGTGGCGCGGCAGTTCCGGAGTTCGCCCCGGCAACCCCCGGGATCTCGAGCTTATGCGGCGTTTCCGTATTGTTGAAGAGCGAAATCGTCACGACGTCGCCTTCCCTGACGCGGAGCACGGGTCCCGGCACGCGCGCCTTGTAGTCCGTCGAGCGGAAGGCCAGCATGAACACCGGCTCACCGTCGATCATTTCGGCCATGATCTCCTCGACCGAGAGGTTGATGGTGACCGGAGCAGCCTTCGCGCTGCTCGAGCCACCATCGACGAGGCGAAGCGCGCTACCCCCGAAGGCCAACGTGACAAGTGAAGCGCTGCCGTATTTCAGGAATTCTCGCCGTTTCATGGCATCACCTCGGGTACGCTGAGATTTGAATGTCGGCCACAAGCCCCAGCCGCCGTGTCAAACGCGATCGAAGGCCGACCGCTCCATCGGGAAAACGCCTTGTGAGCAAGCAGCATGCTACGATCTCCGCCGCCTCGAACGGCTCGGATGCTCATTGCGGAACCGACCGCCACGCACGGCGGCAGGTCCATAGAATCTCATCGGAGAGCGGCTGACCACCGAACTCCTCAAGCTATCGTCCAGCAAGATTAGCAGAGTGCTTTTCAGCCGATAGGGACGTTGGTCCAATCGGCCTAGGGACCTTCGGCCCCAATTTTTAACTTTGCTGCATGGCTACTCGACCCGCCCTGGGTGGGTCGGCAGCACAAAATTGATGATGTGGTTTACTGGTGCGGACCCGATACGGAGCGACTACGGCGTACCTGCACCAGGCTTGTAGAGTTCAATCGTGACATCGCGAATCTCGCTCGCAAGCTCGGCGGCCCCGGCACGGATACGGCGGACGGTCCAGCCGCCGATGCTTTGACCTTCCGCCACCCACTCCGAGGGAGCGCCGGCCAGAGCTATGAGCGCACGCGACTTGCCATCCTGCAGCATAACTCCCGAAAGGTGGAACTCAGGCGAACTCTCCAACTCGGGCGAAGGCGCTGCGGTCACGGCCGCCGGCTTGTATCGCCGTCCCTCCATGAACAGCGGACGCTCGCCGATGACAGCAAAGCTCGCAAGCTTCGGAACTTCGATCGCTGGAACTGCTGGAGCGGACAATGCACTTTCGCTCGTCATGGCAAGGGACGCTGACACAGGGTGGGGTGTCTCGACGGGCATCGTAAGGAGCCGCCGAATCCGCCCAGCCGAGCGCGGCGACCGTCAGTGCCAGCACGGACGCCGAAAAGCCCGACCGCAGGGCTCTGCCGCTGCTCATGGCTGCACCTGCTGTCCCGGCTCGTACGCCGCGTAGACGTCGAGGCTTGCTTCGACCCGGGCTCCGGCTCCGCTTGACCGCCACGGATGCGTGCCCCCTCGATCATCATGATCGGTCGAGCGGTTTCGATGCTGTGCAGCACTTTGCCGACGTCCGCGTCCTTACCGCTGATCTCGATGCGCAGTCCAACCAGCCTGAGCGCTCCGTCCTCGCGCGAGGGTAGACCGCCGGAGCTTTCGATCCTCAATCCCGCGGCCGAAGCCAGATCGGATAGTCGCGCCTGCAGCGCGGCGATGGCGAGACCCTCGATCTCCTCGGCGATCACAACCTCGGCGATTTCGCCAGGGTAGGCCTTGGAAGTCGACGCAAAGCGCGCATGCGACACGGCCGCCTCGAGCCGCCCGAGAAGCACGCGCCCCTCCTCGATCCGATACTCGATCGAGCGGTGTCCGGCCCAGAGCAACTGCGTCGCAATCACAAAAACCGCAATCACCGCGCAGAACAGGCTAAGCGCCATGAACCGCTCTCCGAGGTCTTTCGCGCATCGCATCATTGGATCGCACCCTCGACCGGTATCGACGCGGTCGTCGCGCCTTGCTCCAGCCCAAACGTGATCGTGAAGCGCTCGAGGCCGCTCTCTGGCTCCAGCACGACCGATGAAGACAATCCGGCCTCCTTGAAGAACGCGGAGCGCTCGAGCGCCGGAACGAGCTCCGCAGCGGATTTTGCACGGCCCTCGATCGTCAGGCGTCCGCTGTCGAGCGAAATCTGCTCGGCGTAGGCATCGTCCGGCAGCGCGCGGGCGATCTCGGCCCAGAGCGCAATTATCATCGGTTGCTCGGAGCGGCGCCGAATGAGGGCAATGGTTGCGGAATGCCGGGTGTCGAGGCGCAAGCCCTCGGAGCGCACCGATTGCAGGTTGGCGCGGGATTCGTCGATCCGGGCATCGAGCTCGGACAGGACGGCCAGCCGATGCGAATGCCAGAGCAGAGGTGCGGTGAGGATCAAGACGGCGGCGGCGATGGTCAGACCAGTCTTGAGCGCGCTCAATCGGCCGTTCGATTGCGAGTGGGCGGCCAAATTATTCGAGAGATCAATATCATACGCTGACTCTCGTCCCGCCAGCAATCGATGAAGTCGGGCCTCAACCGGAAGGTGGCGAGCCGATCGACGAGACCCTGCACAAGATGCCGCTTGCAGACGATGATGTCGACCGGCAGGCGCCCGCCGCCTGCCTTTCTGTCGTGAGGCTCCCAATCGAACACGACGCTCGAAGTATCCTTCGGTAGAAGGCGCTCGAGCTCGAGACGAACCATGGCTTCGAGGCGGTACTTGGTCGCGACGGGTAGATTGAGATGCCGGACGAGACATTGTCCGCGCGCTAGCCGTAGTCCGAGCCGCGCGCCGCGAGCCTTTGCGATCCGAAGTGCGCGGCGGGCCAACAGCGCCAGCTCGTGATCGTCGTCGAGTCGCGCCGATCCAATCACGCGCGGGCCACGCCAACGCCGCTCCACAAGCTCGACGGTCCGCTCCTTGACCGAAACGACAATCGTCGCCGGCCGCCACAGGGCTTTAAGGAAATCCGGCACGAGGCCATCGAGTTCGCGCTTCCACCAGTGCAGGAAACGCACGACCCCACTCGCGGCACCCGCGAAATTGGCACTGATTCTCATGGCCGACCACTACCGCTGATCGCATCGACCGCCGTCCGAGGCAGCCACAGCGGTCCTAACTAAGCTTCAGATAGTAGAATACATTCCGCGCTCCAACGGGTATTTTATCTTGGTCGCACTCATCCTTGCTTGTTAGGCTAACGGCTAGCACCGCCGCTCGTACCACCGGCCCGCACGCCATGTCCAATCCGATGACGTTTCCGTTAACGCGAGCGACATCGAGGCGAGATTGCTGCACCTCCTCGCGAACAGGGCGCCATTGACGGTGCGGTCGCCGAGCGGGCGCGCCGGGCGGCCCGGATAGCCGCGAGCGCATCGATATCGTGCTGACCAGGCTCGGTCTTGTCGCCGAGCGGCCCATGGCGCAGGCGCTCGCGAATGCCTCGACCTAGCTTGTTCGAGCCGCAGGATTCCCGCCAGTTTCGGCTTTACTGTCCGATCAACTTCCTCCCGATTATCTGAGCCGGTGCCGTGCGCTGCCCGTCAGCCTTGCGGATGACGAGCTACGGCTCGCCATGGCCGATCCGCTCGATCACGACACGGCGGCCGCGATCGAGTTCCTCGTCGAGCTCAGGGTCGTGCGGCTTGTTGCGACGCCCTCCGAGCTCGATGCTGCCTTCGACCGGCTCTATGGAGAGAAGTCGGTTGCCGCGAGCCGGGAAGGGCTGCACATCGGTCTGCAAGGGGAGGCAGGGCGAGGACGATGCCGCCCGCCTCAAGGACCTCGCCAGCGAGGCGCCGGTCATCCGGCTGGTGCAGGAATCATCGTCCGCGCCGTCGACGAGCAGGCCTCCGACATCCACATCGAGCCGCGCGAGAATGCCGTCCGCGTCCGCTTCCGCATCGACGGCGCGCTTGCAGCATCGTCGAGACGCTGCCGCTCGACGCTGCAAGCGGCGGTCACCTCGCGCATCAAGATCATGGCGCGTCTCAACATCGCCGAGCGGCGGCTGCCGCAGGACGGCCGCATCCGCCTCGCCGTCCGCGGACGCGAGATCGACCTGCGCGTCTCGACCATGCCGACGATGTATGGCGAGAGCGTCGTGCTGCGCATTCTCGACCGCTCCGCGCGTACTGCTCGATCTCGATGCGCTCGGCTTTCAGCCGCCGGTGCTCTCGCGGCTTTGGAGCGGCTGCTCGACGCAGCCGAACGGCATCGTCCTCGTCACCGGCCCGACCGGCAGCGGCAAGACGACGACGCTCTACGCCGCGCTTGGCGCGCTCAACAGCGCCGACGCGCAAGATCTTCACGGTCGAGGACCCGATCGAGTACCAGCTCGCCGGCATCAACCAGATCCAGGTCAACGCCGCGCATCGGCCTCACCTTCGCCACGGCTCTGCGCTCCATCCTGCGCCAGGACCCCGACATCATCATGGTCGGCGAGATCCGCGACCTCGAGACGGCGCAGATCGCGATGCAGGCGTCGCTCACCGGCCATCTCGTGCTGTCGACCGTGCACACCAACAGCGCCGCCGCCACCATCACGCGCCTGATCGACATGGGCGTCGAGCGCTACCTGCTGGCCTCCAGCCTCACCGGCATCCTCGCGCAGCGCCTGGTCCGCCGCCTGTGCGAGGCCTGCGCTGTCGAGCGCGCCATGCCGCCGGCCATGCTCGAGCGCCTGGTCGCCGACGCCCGACTTACGTCCGATGCCCCTGTCCGTGTCCGGCAGCCGAAGGAGTGTGCCAAATGCCGGGGGACCGGCTACTCGGGCCGCACGGCGATCGCCGAGCTCATGCCCATCACCGACGAGGTTCGCGAGGCCATCGTCCGCAACGCAACCGAGCGCGAGATCGAGGATGCCGGGCTTCGCGCCGGCATGGTCGGCATGTATCGCGATGGTCTCACGCGCGTTCTGGCCGGCGAGACCACGGTCGAAGAGGTTCTCCAGGCGACGCGGATACGCTGATGCCGAGATTCACTTATCGCGCCTACGATGGCAATGGCCGCGCGCTCGATGGCGAGCTCGAAGCGCCATCGCTCGCCGATGCGCTGGAGCGTCTGACTCGGCAAGGGTTACGGCCCTTCGAGACACGACCGGCCAGTACCGCTGCGGGACGCTATAGCGCGCCGGGTTTCGGACGCCACCTGTCGCACCGCGCGCTGGCGCAGCTTGTGCACGAGCTGGCAACGCTGATCTCCGCCGATCTTCCGTTGGACGAGGCATTGCGCCTGGCTCTGCTCAATCAACCGGCGGGCCGGACCCACGGCGTCCTGAGCAAAATCTTGGATGAGGTGTTGTCGGGCGCTTCGCTGTCCGTGGCCCTCGTTTCAACCGGGGCCTTCCCGGCCTATGTCACCGACCTGGTGCGGGCCGGAGAGAGCACGGGCAGCCTTGCGAGCGTACTTGAAGAGCTGTCCAGGCACCTCGAGCGTACGGGCGAGCTCCGCGACAAGATCGCCTCCGCGCTCGTCTATCCGGCTGTGCTCATGGCCATGGCGCTGATCGCCGTCGCGACGATCCTGGCGCTCCTCGTGCCCTCGCTCGCCGGCATCTTCGCCGACGCCAATGTCGAGCTACCGGCGACTGTCCGTGTCCTGTTGGCGATCCGCCAAGTCTTCGCCGACGATTATCTCATGGTGATCACCACTGTTCTCGCCCTGGCGGCCGCACTCGTCACTCTCTGGCGGATCCCGGGATTCCGCTTGGCGGCTTCGCGCCTCCTTCTTTCGATTCCGTTTGCCGGACGGATGATCACCGAGGCGGATACGGCTCTCTTCGCCCGCGTTCTCGCCGTGCAACTGAAAGGCGGCGTGCCGCTCGTCGGCGCACTCGGCACGGCGATCGGGCTCGTCAGGTCGGGGGCAATCAAGAGCAGCCTCGCCGGACTTCCCGGCGAGGTCGCCGAGGGAAGTGGGCTCGCCCGCCCGCTCGCAGCCGCCAGTGTGCTGCCGCCGCTGGTGGTGCGCCTCGTCAAGGTCGGCGAGGAGACCGGCCAGCTCGAGCGCATGCTGCTGCATGCGGCGCGGGTCTACGAGGGCAAGGTCGAGCGCGATCTCGATCGCGTCGTCGGGCTGATCACGCCGTTGCTGACCATTCTCATCGGCATCGGTGTCGGCAGCCTGGTGCTGAGCGTCATGGATGCGGTCTTCAGCATCAACGAGATGGTGCTGAGATGAGCAGCGGCACCTTGCGCAATGAGCTAGAGCACTTTCCGACCAAGTGGATACCGGTTGGTCGAAAGAAAGTGCTCAATGCCAACAACCTAGACCGGCTTTCCGATCCCCAAGGATCGGATAACGATCTAGGCTACAGTCTTCTAGAGCTTCTGATCGTTCTCGCCGTGTTGGCGCTGGCGACGGCCGTGACGATTCCCGAGATCTCCGGCTCGCGCGTGACGACGGCGCGGCGCGGCACGGAGCGCGCGGTCATTGAGGCCGTAAGGCAGCTTCGCAGCGAGGCCATCCGGACGAACAGGCTGCAATGGATGGAAGTCGAGCCCGGCGGCCGCTCGCTCCGGACGAACTCGGGCCGGCGGATCGGATTGCCGGCGGGCTTCACGATCACGCCGGTCCAGTCGACAGGACCTGCCCCCTCCCGCGTGCGCTTCTATCCCGATGGCCGGTCGAGCGGTTCGAGCTGGCGGGTCGCCGGCGGCGGAGCCACGACTACCCTGACCATCGATTGGCTCACCGGACGCATTCAGGCGAGCGCGAGCCCGCCATGACCGAGCCCCGCATCGACAGCGGCTTCACTCTCATGGAGGCCCTGGTCGGCCTACTGATCCTGACAATCGGCTTGACGGCCCTGTATTCCGCCTTCTCCGGCGGCGTCGAGGGTCTACGCCGCAGCGAGCGGCGCGAGCTCGCCGTCGAGATTGCGCAATCGATACTGGAGGAGACAGGCGTCACGGCTGCACTCGTCGCTGGCGTTCGCGAGGGCCGTAGCCCGGAGGGGTTTCCCTGGCGAGTCGAGATCAGGGCGCGCCCGGCCCCCGAGACATCACGCACGAGCCCCCGCGTCGAAGGGTACTGGGTCGATGTCGTCGTGGCGGACGGACCTGCCATGGTGCACCTGAAGAGCCTGAAGGTCGTGCAAACGCCATGATCCAAATTGTCTCAAGCACATCTTCCGCGGCCAAGGGCGAGGCCGGTTTCACACTCGCCGAGTTGCTCGTGGCCCTTGCCCTGTTGGCGGTGGTTCTCGGCCTGGCGAACGGTGGCATTCGCTTCGGCATCAGAGCCTGGGAGGCCACGCGGGCGATCGATCGCAATGCAGAGCTTTCCGCGGCCCGCGACATGCTCGCGGCGTGTCTCAAGTCCGCCGTTCCGTTGAGCTCGGTCGACGATGAGGGCCGCGTCGCATTGGCGTTCCAGGGCGCGCGCGACCGGCTGTCGATCGTCTGTCCACTGCGGCGGGAAGCGAGCCCGCATTGGCAATTGGACCTGCATGTCGGCGGCAGTGGCCCGGCGCGGAGCCTCATCGCGTCGACGACGCCGTTTCAGCGCCGGAAACAAGCGCGGCAGCTCGCGGCGGAGACGCAAGCTCACCTGTTGGCCGGCCAAATCGCCGGCCTGGATATCCGATACTTCGGCGATCTCGACGACGGGGCCGGAGCCAAATTCCATGATCAGTGGGCCCATCCGAGCCGGCTGCCACGGCTGGTAGCGATCGCCGTGCGATTTGCCGATGCCGACCGCCGTGTCTGGCCGCTGCTGAGTGTCGCGATAGTGGCCGACGGGCGCTAGCCAGACTAGTCGCTACTGCGTCGCGATATCGGCGTTCTCGCCCTCGCCGCCGGGGGCACCGTCGGCTCCGAGCGAGCTGAGCTCGAAGGCCTTCGCACCCGTCTGCCAATTGTAGAGGTAGGGCTGCCCCCAGGGATCGACGAGGCCATCGGCCTTCTTGAGATAGGGTCCGTTCCATCGCTTGGCGTCGGCGGGCTTCGCCATCAAGGCGCCAAGCCCGGACTGCTCGGAAGGATAGGATCCGTTGTCGAGATAGTAGAGTTCGAGGGCGCTGGCGATCTCGCGCATTTAAATCCGGGCCGTGTCGGCCTTTGCCTTGCCGAGGTAGCCGACGAGGCGAGGTCCGACCACGGCGGCAATGAGAGCGATGATCGAGAGCACGACCAGCACCTCCAGCAGCGAGTAGCCCGCTTCGCTGCAGCGGCGGACTGGTCTGAGCCAACGACGCACACCTATGCCGGAGCGCTGCAACGTCCGCCCACGTAGCCGACTGTCAATCGCTCGCATCATGGTTACCGCTTCCCTGCTCCCCGCCCTAAACCACCGGTCCGAAAAGCCAAGTCATCCATAGCGCAAAACAGAGGAAGGGGCCAAAGGGAAGGCGCGTCTCCCGGCCGATCCGCCAGCCGAGGGCGGCCGCCGCCGCAAAAACGGCGAGCGCCGTCAGGGTCGATATGAAGAGCACAGCGGCGACGCCGGCCGGCCCCGTCCAGGCGCCTGCCGCCATCAGCAGCTTGGCGTCCCCGCCGCCGATGCCGTCCATGCCTCGAACCCGATGGTAGAGTGCGTTGGCCAATGCGATGAAGGCGAATGCTCCCAAGGCCGCGAGGGCGTGCCAGGGCAGGACTGGCGGATTGAGCCGGTAGGTCGCCATCAGCCCGATCACTGTCAGCGTCAGCGTGCCGGTGTCGGGCAGACGCAGCGATCGAAGATCGACGATCGTCAGCCATGCGAGGCCGCCTCCGAGCGCTGCCGACCAGACCGCGACCTCGGGTGGAATTGGCGCGTTGTGATGCGCGATGGCGAATGTCAGGAGGAAGGCAAGAGCAATTCCGATGCTCACGGCAGGCCGCGTCATCAGCCAGTGAATGCGAGATTAGGCGAGCGCCGTCAAGCGCCTGTTGCTGGCAAGCAATCCCGCACACTTCAATTCCTCGATCCATATGTGGATCATTAGTCCGGATTGATGGATCATGCGGACATGGTGGCGTCCCCGGACGTGGTGTAGCAGCGGAGACAGCGGGGTTTGTCGGCGTGAGGCCGTAGGCCGAGCGGAGAGGAACCCTGCGTGAGCCTTTTCCCCAAGGCGTCCACAGCGGCGCCGGGTGGGGAAGCTGTCATGGTCCGAATCGAGGTTGGCTCGGGTTGCGAAGTCCAAAACGCAACCAGGAGAGCGAACCATGACGATCGACAGAATGAACCTGAAGACCCTCATTGAGAAGGGCTCGGACGATGATCTCCTCAGGGAGATGATGGCCTACGTCGCCAACCGCATGATGGACATGGAGGTCGTGGGCCTGACGGGCGCCGCGCACGGTGAGCGCTCGGCGTCTCGCACCAACCATCGCAACGGCTATCGCGAGCGGAGCTGGGAGACGCGCGCCGGGACGGTCGAGCTGGAGATCCCCAAGCTTCGCAAAGGCAGCTACTTCCCAGCCTTCCTGGAGCCGCGCCGGGCTTCCGAAAAGGCGCTCACCGCCGTGATCCAGGAAGCCTACGTGCACGGCGTCTCGACGCGATCGGTCGATGATCTCGTCAAAGCCATGGGGATGACCGGCATCTCGAAGAGCCAGGTCTCCCGGCTGTGTGAGGAGATCGACGAGCGCGTGCACGCGTTCCTGTCACGGCCGATCGAAGGCGTCTGGCCGTATCTGTGGATCGATGCGACCTATGTGAAAGTCAGGCAGGCCGGGAGGATCATCTCGGTTGCCGTGATAATCGCTGTCGGCGTCAACATGGACGGGCGACGCGAGATGCTCGGCATGCAGATCGGCCCGTCGGAAGCCGAGCCGTTCTGGACGGACTTTCTGCGCTCGCTGACACAGCGCGGGCTTCGGGGCGTCAAGCTCGTGATCTCGGATGCGCATGAGGGCTTGAAGAAAGCGGCGGCGAAGGTACTTCAATCAACCTGGCAGCGCTGCCGCGTTCACTTCATGCGGAACGCGCTGGCGCATGCCGGCAAGAAGCAGCGCGCGATGGTGGCGGCCGCGATCCGCACCGCCTTCACGCAGGAGACACAGGAGGCGGCACGCAAAGAATGGCGCGCGGTGGCCGATCGGCTGCGCGAGCGCTTTCCGAAGCTTGGTGCGTTGATGGACGAGGCGGAGGACGACGTGCTCGCGCATCTCGCCTTCCCAAAAGAGCATTGGCCGCAGCTGCACTCGACCAATCCGCTCGAACGGCTCAACGGCGAGATCAAGCGGCGTACCGACGTCGTGGCGATCTTCCCCAACGAGGCGGCGATCGTCCGTCTCGTCGGCGCCATGCTGCTCGAGCAGAACGACGAATGGGCAGCCGCGCGCAGCCGCTACATGAGCCTGGAAAAGCTCGCTCAGATCGGCGATGATCCACAGGCGAAGCCGCACCGCATCGGGGCGGCCTGAGCAACGGCCCGAGCCAACCTCATGCTCAGGCCATGATAGCCGCTCTTACACCACGGGCGGGGACACGACCGCGGACATACCAAAACATCTGCTTGTCGACTGCTCGTGGCCCTGATCGACGGTCGCTCAGCTTTCCTTGTCCCCTAAGTTCCGAAACCAGCCGCCCGGTCGGAGACGTGACTGATCTGGGGCGGTACTCGCCTCAGCATGCCAGCATCCGCATTTGGACCTGCATCTTGAGTCACTACATCGGTGTCAGAAGCAGAATCTGACCTATTCTTGCAGTGACGCGACCAAGTCGGCAGAACCCGTCCTCGCAAGGGTCCGGGTACTCCACTCAGATGTCGCTCGGCGAGGAAAACTTCCATTGCCGAGCAATGTCGACAGCGGATGAAAGGGTTGCCTCTACAGAATCGACAACAGGTATGCCGAGCGATTTGCCAATTGAGCCCGCAATTGTCGCCCCGGCCAGATTCGTGCACATGATGACGACGGCTTCAGGCTTTGCCTTGGCGACCGACCGGCACATCCGGGCGATGTCAGAGGACGGAACCTTCGCGAAGTCGGTATTGACGGTGAGATCGAGGCGCTCGGAGGCGACAACCTCGATGCCCGCAGCCCGATAGTTCTCGATGATGTCCTTCTCGAGCGCGGCCACGTAGGGTGTGACGAGCCCAATCCGCTTCGCTGACAGCCTCGACAGATCCTCGTTGACCGCCAGCAGCGATGTCGTCGATGGGACGCCGGTCACCTTGGTCAGACGCCGGCTCAACGCTTCATCGCGCGCAAACCCGAGCCAGCTCGCCGCCGTGCCGGCCCAGACGATGGCGTCGGGCTCCACATCGGCGAGCGCTGCTGCGGTCTCCACCATCTGGTGTATCTCGAACTGCGCCTTCGATTTGGCGCTGCCGGAGATGTGGGTCACGGGAAGCCGGGCGAAATGCAGGCTGACCTTGGTCGACGCCGGCAGCAGGCGTGGCATCACCGTCTCGACCACTGTGTTCGATGACGGCACCATGACGCCGATCCGCAAGAGTCGGCGTCGCGCGCTCCGAGCGGCGCTCATGCGAGCCGAAGCCCCTTCACCAGCATGGTCGTATCCTCGCCGAGGATGCGCACGTGATCGCGCATGGCGGCTTCCGCGAGCCCGGAGTTGCGTTTTTCCAGCGCACGCACGATCTGCTCGTGCTCATGGAGTGCCGTATCGGTGCGGCCCGGACGGAAGGTGATGAAGCGACGGTAAGGAGAGAGCCGCCGATCGAGGGCGGCGATTTCCTGGGCGAGCGCCCGGTTCCCGGAGGCTAAATGAATGGCATGATGGAATTCCTGATTGACTCGGAAGTAGGCGGTAGCGCTCCGGCCCCGCGCCGCCTTCAGGCAGCGCTCATGCGCCGCCTCGATCCGGGCGATGGCGAAATCGTCGGCACGCTCCGAGGCGAGCCGTGCCGCAACGCCTTCGAGCTCCGCGACAAGCTCGAAGAGGTCGAGCACCTCGCCGGCGGTCGGGCTGGCGACCACCGCGCCGAGACGCGGCCGCAACTCGACAAGTCTGGTCGCCGAGAGCTGGCGGAGCGCCTCGCGCACCGGCGTGCGTGAGACCTTGAACCGCTGCGAGAGCGCCAACTCCTCGAGTCGGTCTCCGGGTCTGAGTACGCCTTCGAGGATCTCCGACTGAAGGGTCGAGACCAGTCTCGTCACCAAGGGTTGGCGATTCCCGGAAGCGGCTCTGGTCTTGGCGCTGCGATGGAGTGTCATGGGCTCCGAGCGGGACGGCTTTGCATGGAACAAATGTGCCTTGACAGGCCTCCGGGTTGGGTCAGACTAGCATGTATACACGGGGTGTACAGCAACCGGTGGAGTGCGCGTATGGATCTCGGACTGAAGGGCCGCACGGCGCTGATCACGGGCGCTTCCCAGGGCATCGGCGCCGGGATCGCGGAGGTCTTCGCCGAGGAAGGGCTGCGATCTCCACCTGACAGCGAGAAACGCGGACAATCTCGAGCGGGTCAAGGCCGGTGTTGCCGAGCGCTTTCCGGTTGAGGTCGCGCTGCATCCGCTCGATCTCACGGCACCCGGCGCGGCCGAGCAGCTCGTCGACGCGGTCGGTGACGTCGACATCCTGATCAACAATGCCGGCGCCATCCAGGGCGGCAATCTTGCCTCGTTCACCGACAACGACGTGGCGCGAGGGCTGGGAACTCAAAGTTTTCGGCTACATCAACCTGACGCGCCTCGTCTATCACGCGGATGAAGGCGCGCGGCGCGCGGCGTCATCATCAACGACATCGGCAATGCGGGCGAGCGCTACGATGCGGACTACATCGCCGGCACGACCGGCAATGCGAGCCTGATGGCCTTCACGCGCGCGCTCGGCGGCCGTAGCCTCGACGATGGCATCCGCGTCGTCGGCGTCAATCCGGGGCCCGTCGATACCGACCGCATCTACAAGCTGCTGAAGCGGCGCGCAGTCGACTGGTATGGCGACGAGAGCCGGTGGACCGGAGCTCTTGAAGCGCTATCCGCTCGGGCGCCCGGCCAAGGTGCGCGAGATCGCCGACCTGATGGCGTTCCTCGCCTCCGACCGATCCGGCTACACGAGCGGCGCCATCTTCACCGTCGATGGCGGCATCACTTCGCGGTCCTCCATCATCTAGGGATGCCCATGAGCGACTGGCTCGATGGCCGCGGGTACGAGCTGCACTATGGCGGCGCCTTCCGCGCGCCCCGGAGTGCCCGTCGTCTCGACGTCCGCAGCCCCGCGACCGCGCGCTCGCTCGCCACCGTGCCCGACGCCTGCGGTGGAGGACGTGGCGATGGCGGCCGCGGCGGCGCAAGCAGCCTTTCCGGCCTGGGCCGATACCGATACCGGCCGAGCGTGCCCGTCTGCTTCGCGCGCTCGCCGATATTATTCGCGCGCGCATTGGCGATCTCGCAGCCATCGAGAGCGCCGTGACCGGGCGACCCATCCGCGAGATGCGGGCGCAGATGTCGCGCATCCCCGAATGGCTCGAATACTTCGCCGGCATCGTGCTCGGCCTCGAAGGCGAGGCGAACCGCGTGAAGGGTGGCTTCCTCACCTACACGGCCTATCAGCCCTATGGCGTCTGTGCGCTACTGACGCCCTGGAACCATCCGATCCTCATTCTCGTCAAGAAGCTCGCGGCGGCGCTGGCGGCCGGGAACACGTGCCTGATCAAGCCGTCGGAGCTGGCGCCGGTCTCGCCGCTGATCCTCGCAGAGTGGTGCCGGGAGGCCGGTCTGCCGGCGGGAGTCGTCAATGTGGTGACGGGAGGCAGCGCGACCGGTGCCGCTGTTTGCGCCGCGCCCGAGGTCAAGCGCATCGACCTGACGGGTGGCACGGCAACGGGCAAGCGCGTCGCGGCCGCCGCCGCCGAGCGGCTGGTGCCCTGCACGCTCGAGCTCGGCGGCAAGGCGCCGGTCATCATCGCAGAGGATGCCGACATCGAGGAGGCGGCGGCGGGCAGCGTATTCGCGGCCTTCGTCGCGGCAGGCCAGACCTGTGTGTCGGGAACGCGCTTCATCGTCGCGCGAGCCGATCTACGACCGCTTCGTTGCGCGACTGGGCGAGCGTGCAAGCGCGCTCCGGGTCGGTGATCCCGCCGACTCTCAGATCGACATGGGGCCTGTCATCTCAGACACTTCGCGCGATCGCTGCCTCGACACATTGCGCCGCCGCGATGCGCGACGGCGCCCGGCTGGTTGCCGGCGGCGGCGTGCCCGATGGCTTGCCCGCCTCCTGCAAGGACGGCTTCTACGTATCGCCGACGGTGTTTGCCGATGTCGATCCCTGCTTCGCGCCTCTTCCGCGAGGAGGTGTTCGGACCGGTGGTCGGCGTCGTCCGCTATCGCGACGAGGCGGAGGCAGTGCGCCTCGCCAATGCGGCAGAGTTTGCCCTCGGTGGCGCCATTTGGACGAAGGACGTTGGTCGCGCCCATCGCCTCGCCCACAAGCTCGAGGCCGGCGTCATCTGGATCAACGATCATCACAAGAACGATCCGCGCTCGGTCTGGGGCGGTTGGGGCGCCAGCGGCTATGGCAAGGAGAACGGCTGGGACGCGCTCAAGAGCTATCTCAGGAAGAAGAGCGTCGTGACGCGGACGGAGCCCGAGCTTCGTCGATTGGTTCGCGGGCGGAGAGCCGCTACGGATGAGCGTTGCTGCCGCCTTGAACGACGTCTGAAAGCGTCGCCGGCGCAGCGGATGCTGTAGGCGTTGCCTTCGAGGATGTCAGCGTCGTCGTTTCAGGGCGAGGGCGATCATCCACCCGTCAAAGCGCTCGATTCAGTCTCACTCCGCGTCCAGGTCAAGGAATTCGTCTCGCTCATCGGCCCCTCCGGCTGCGGCAAGAGCACCTTGCTCCGCCTTGTTGCCGATATCCTGCGGCCGAGCGCGGGCCGTATCGAGATCGGCGGTCGAGCGCCGTCGGCGGCACGGCTCGCTCGCGACGATCGGCTTCGTCTTCCAGGATGCGGCGCTGCTCGAATGGCGCCGCATCCTCGACAATGTGGCACTGCCGCTCGAACTCGCGGGCGTCGCCCGAGGCGAGCGCGAGGATCGCTGCCGGAGCCTTATCGACCTCGTCGGCCTCAAGGGATTCGAGCAGGCCTGGCCGCGGCAGCTCTCCGGCGGCATGCGCCAGCGCGCGGCGATCGCCCGGGCGCTGGCGACCTCGCCCAAGGTCCTGCTGATGGACGAGCCGTTCGGCGCGCTCGACCAGATCACGCGCGACCGACTCAACATGGAGCTCGTGCGCATCAGCGAGGCGACGCGAGCGACCGTACTATTCGTCACGCACTCGATCCGCGAGGCGGTTCTGCTGTCCGACCGTGTCGTCGTCATGTCGCCGCGCCCGGGCCGGATCATTCAGACGCTCGACATCGATTTGCCGCGGCCGCGCCTGCTCGGCACCGCGCGAGCTTCCTCGCTTCGAGGAGCTGGTCAGGCAGGGCGCCATCGCGCTCGAGGAGGGTTATGCCCGTCATGAGCAGCGATAGCGCCGCAGCTGCATCGGCCCGCGAAGGCTGGCTCGCTAAGGCCTGGCCGCTCGTCTGGCCGCCGCTCGTCATGGCTGCTGGTTCTGGGCGCTCGTCTGGGAAGGCGTGACGTTCGGCTTCGAGATCCCGGCCTACATCTTCCCGGCGCCCTCGCGCATCTGGGAGGCCTTTTGGGGTAACCCGGGCGCGTTGCTCTATCATGCCGGCGTCACGCTGATCGAAGCCATTGCGGGCTGCATCATCGGCTCGTTGCTCGGCGCCATGCTCGGCACGGGCTTCGCCTATTCGAGCCTGCTCGCGCGAGGGTTTCTTGCCCTTGTCATCGCGGCGAACACGATACCCGTCGTCGCCATCGCGCCGATCATCATCATCTGGTTCGGGCACGGCATCGCATCGAAGATCGCGGTGACGAGCCTTCCTGTCCTTCTTTCCGCTCGCCCTCAACATGATGAAGGGGCTTCAGTCCTACGACCGGACCATCATGGACGTGTTTCATGTCGCGGCCGCGACGCCCGTGCAGCGTTTCTTCAAGATGCGGCTGCCGAGCGCGCTTCCCTACATCTTCGTGGGCATCAAGATCAACGTCTCCTTCTCGATCATCGGCGCCATCGTCTCGGAGTTCGTGCAGGCGGACAAAGGCCTCGGCTTCGTGATCATGACGACCTACCGGAATCTCAACATGCCTCGGCTGTGGGCCGCGCTCTTCGTCTCGGCACTGCTCGGCATGGTCTTCTTCGCGCTCGTGACGCTTGTTCGAGCGACTCGTCATCCCCTGGCACAGCTCCGTCAGGGCAGAGACGTAGCGCCTAGCATTCAACAGAGGAGTGTCACCCATGTTCCGACTGAGTTGCCTGGCTTGCCGCCGTCGCTGCCGTCCTGGTCCGGCGTCGAGCGCCAGTGCCGGAGAGACGCATGCGGCTCGAATGGGTCATCCAGGGGCAGTTCGCCGGCCCGCTCTGGGCGCTCGAGAAGGGCTACTACAAAGAGGCCGGCGTCGAGATGCGAGCTGCTGCCGGCCGGTCCCGACATCAAGCCGGCCGTGACGGTGCGCAAGGCACCGACAGCTTCGGCATCGGACATCCGAACCAGGTGATTTCGGCGCGCGCGAATGGTGCGCCGCTGGTGAGCGTTGCGCAGTTCGGGCATCGCAGCGCCTCCGTATATGTCGCCAAGACATCGACCGGCATCACCAGCATCAAGGACATGAAGGGCCACAGCGTCGGCCTCTGGTTCGGCGGCGACGAGCACGAGTTCCTCGCCATGCTGAATGCCGCCGGCATCCCGCAGGAGGATGTGAAGATCGTCAACCAGGGCTTCGACATCATCGCCTGGCTCAACGGCGACTACGAGGTCATGCAGGCGACGATCTACAACGAGCTGCAGCAGGTCTACCGCCAGGGCATCAAGAGAGACGATCTCGTCTTCCTCGATGCGACGGAGAGCGGCGTCGCCCTCGTCAACACCGGGCATCTTCACCACCGAGAAGGTCATTGCCGAGCGGCCCGACGCCGTTCAGGCGGTCGTGACCGCGACCATGCGCGGTTGGAAGGAGGCGCTCGCCAACCCGGAGGAGGCGGCCGCAGATCGTCGTCAAATACAACTCGCGAGACGAAAGCCGAGGAGCAGGTCGACCAGATCAAGGCGATGGGCGAGCTGTTCTGCTCGGGCGTCACCAAGGAAGGCAAGTTCGGGCAGTCGGTGATGGCCGAGTGGGAGACGGCGCAGAAGGTGCTGCTCGGCGCCAAGCTCATCGACAACGGCATCGACGCTCGACAAAGGCTTCACGAACGCCTTCTGGGACAAGGTGCCGGCGGAGTACAAGTCGATCAACTGCCCTTGACCGAGGAGATGAATGGCGGCCCCAGTGGGCCGCCTCGACCCAGCCATGAAGACCGTTCGCATTCGTCTGATGTGGTTTCCGCAGGCCCAGTTCGCCGGTTATCATGTGGCCGAGCAACGGGGTCTCGGGCGCGCGCAAGGCATTCGGATTGTTTGTGAGCCCATCGACTTCGCCGATCCGACCATCGAGGTGCTGCTCGATGGGCGGGTCGAGCTGGCGGTGTTGAGCCCGTCGCATCTGCTCGAGTTGCGGTCGCCGCGTGACCTGCGGTTCATCGCGTCCATCCAGCAGGCGAGTGCACTCGCCTATCCGGCCCGGCGCAGCGCCGGCATCACCTCGCCCGCCGATCTAGTCGGAAAGCGGATAGGTGTTTGGCCAGGCGGCGAGGATCTCGAGCTCAGGTGGATGCTGACGAAGTGCGGCGTCGATGTTGCGCGTGTCGAGCGACTGTCCTTCGCCGATACGGCCAGCGCATTCCTCGACGGCAAGGTCGATTGCGCGCAGATGACGGTCTATCACGAGTTGGCCCACGTCGTGGATGCACTCGGCGCCGACGACGTGACATTGCTCTCTGCGGGCGATCACGGCGCCGCCCTCCTGAAAGACGGCGTCCTTGCGCGCGCCGACTGGCTCGCCCGCGAGCCTGCGATCGCTCAAGCAGCGCTCGACGCCATTCTCGAGGGGTGGACTATTGCTTTCCAGAGTGAGAGCGTCGCGCTCGATGCCTGCTGCCGCGCGCGGCCCGACGTGTTGCGCGAGGCGCATCGCCACCAGCTCGCGGCGATCCGCAAATTAGCGCTCCAAGGAGCCACGCTGACCGAAGGGTTGGGCCATCCTGATCGTCGGCATGTGAGTGAGGCGATCGCCGCGCTGAACGGAACAGGTGAGGCGATCGACACGGCTCGGCCCGAACGAAGTCCATGAGGATCGCTTTTGGCGCAACGTGCCCGAGCGCTGGAGGAGCCGGTCATGGCCCAGCGCATCGCCGTAGTCGGCGGCGGCATCGTCGGCGCCTCGATCGCGCGTGAGCTGGTCCGGCGCGACCATGCCGTGACGCTCTTCGAGAGAGGCAGCCTCGGCGGCGCGGTGACGGGAGCAAGCCTCGCCTGCCTCGGCACGCATATGAACAGCCGCAACGAGATGGAGATCCTGAAGTGGGCCTGTGCGGCCTGGACCGATCTGGCCGGCGAGCTCCAACACACGATGGAGTATCAGCGCTGCGGCCAGCTTCGTTTCCTCGATCGCACAGAAGACATTCCTGTCGCCGAGGATTGGCTTGCCTTCGAGCGGGACGCTGGCACATGTTCGGAACTGCTGAGCCCGAAGGAGGTGCGCAAGATCGAGCCGCTGTTGGTCGGTGATATCGTCGCGGCGACCTACGCGCCGGACACGGCGACGGTGACGCCATTTCTCGCCGTGCGCGCGATCATGCAGGATGCCGTCGCACGCGGTCTTGCGGTCAAAGTGCATACTGCCGTTTCCGATCTACTTGTCGAAAACGGGACGGTGCGCGGCGTCGTCACTGCCGATGGCCGGTTCGCCGCGGACGCCGTCGTGCTGGCGACCGGCCCCTGGGCGCCCGAGCTTGCGGGCAAAGTCGGCCTCAGACTACCGATTGAGCCCCGCAAGGCCCAATGCCTTGCCAGCGTGCGCATGCCACCGTCGATCCGCTGTGTCATTGCCGCCTGTGAGTTGGCGGGCGGCGTTGCCGCCGGCTATACGCAAATCCAGCAGGCGCCGAGCGGCCAGATTCTCTTCAACACCGTACTGGCGGGTGGGCTCTCGGTTGCAGGCGAGCAGAACACGATCACCGAGGTCGATCCAAGCTTCGTCTGCAACTCCATCCGCCAGCTCGTTGCGCTCTTCCCCGCGTTCGCCTCGATCGACCTGCTCCGCTCCTGGGTGCGCTACGAGGCAGTAACGCCGGACGACCGTTTCATCGCCGGCCCGACCGAGGTGCCCGGCCTCTACCTCGCGGCCGGCGATGGCGGCAGCGGCTTCACGCGCGCGCCGGCACTCGCCCGCCTCGTCGCCGATCAGATCGACGCCAAAACGCCGCCCTTCGATGCGCGCGTCTGGTCGCCGTCACGTTTCGCCTTGGCAGCGGCGGCATGAGTGGCCAGGTAACCATCACTGTGAACGGCACATCGCTCAGATGCGCCTCGTCTGCAACGGTCGCCGCAGCACTCTTGGCCAATGGACGTGGCCCTGCGCTCAGGCGAACCGAAATGTCGGGCCAGCCCCGCGGACTTCTTCTGCGGCATGGGGCGTCTGCTTCGATTGTCTCGTCACGGTCGATGGCCGGCCGGGCGTGCGCGCCTGCATCACGAATCGTGGGCGATGGCATGCGGATCGAGGTGCCATGAGTGCCCGCACGCTCACCACCGACATCGCCATTGTTGGTGGCGGGCCGGCGGGGTTGTCGGCGGCGACGGCAGCCGCCACGAGCGGGGCTCGAGTGCTGCTCATCGACGCCTACAGCCAAGCCGGCGGCCAATATTGGATGCAGGCGGCGGACGGCGGCGCGGCTGGCGCACAGGCCGCCGAAGGTCGCGCAGTCATCGCTCGTGCCAAGGCGGCAGGCGTGCAGCTCTTAACCGGTTTCGAGGTCTTCGCCGCCTATCCCGGACCGACGCTGTTTGCGGCTTCTGCCGAATGACTCCGCGCGTATTGACTGCAAGGCGCTGATCGTCGCGAGCGGCGCGCATGATCGAACGGTTGCATTCCCGGGCTGGACGCTCCCGGGCGTGATGACGGCCGGCGGCGCCCAGAGGCTCGCGAAAACTCAAGGCATACTCTCAGGCAAGCGCATCGTGCTGTCGGGCAGCGGCATCTTCCTTTACGCCGTCGCCGACACGCTCATCGCCAAGGGTGCCGAGATCGCGGCGCTCGTCGAGGCACGCTCTCCGAATGCCGCTCTCTTGCACCACCTTGGGCGATTCCCGGAGCGGTGGCGCGAGGCGACTGCACTTCTTCGCCGGGTCCGCCGCCGTGTCGGCAGGCACCTCACCGGCCAGATTGTCACTGTTGCGCGCGGCAAGGATCGCGTCGAAACCGTCGGTATCACCAGGCTCGATGGACGTGGCGCGCAGGACATCGACGGCATCGATGGCTTGCTGACCAGCTTCGGATTTCAGCCGCAGATCGAGGTGACGTCGCTGCTCGGTTGCGAGCACCGCTTCGACGATACCCTTGGTGGCTGGCATGTCGCGGCGCATCCACTCACCGGGCGCACCTCGATCGATGGCGTCTTCGCCGCTGGCGAGATCACGGGCGTTGCCGGAGCCAAGCCTGCGGAACTCTCCGGTGCGCTGGCGGGCTACGCGGCTGCCCGCTGCTTGGGCCTGGCCGTTGCGCCCGAGATCGTTACGCCCTTACAGCGCCGGCTCGAGCGCGCACGCGCTTTCGGTCACGGTCTGGGCCGCCTCTTCGCGCCGCTGCCGGAGATCGGCCGGCTCGCGAAAGACGACACGATCCTCTGCCGCTGCGAGGAGGTGACGCTCGGCGAGGTCCAGGCGTCCGCGCGCGAAGGCGCGTCGAGCCTCTACGGCGCCAAGATTCTGGACGCGCGCCGGCATGGGTCGCTGCCAGGGACGGATGTGCCGCATGCCCGTGAGCATGGCGCTCGCCGAAGCCACCGGCCGGCCGATCGCAGAGATCGGCTACAACCGGCCACGGGTCCCGACACGACCCGTGCCTGTTGATCTGATGCTAGGGGCATTCTCCCCGAAAACGGGTTCCGATCGCCCTGAGCCTCACTCGGGTTCAGCTTGAGTGATTATTGGCACTCGAGCGAGCTGGACCAGCGGCGGTTCGAGTGTCGTGTCAGCATCCCAAAGCCCAGCGGTTCCTCTGGTCGCCATAGCGGCAGGACTCCGATTGGAGCTACGAGGACTATTGAGGGTAGCCAGAACGGGATGAATTTCCGCTTGCCGGATTTCGGAAGGTCAAGGTTGCCTTCGAGGCGAAAGTGTCCGCCTGAACATCGAAGCGGACAACGATTGGCTAGGACGGAAGCGGTGCCCCGTCCCCACCTTCTCCATCTTGCCGGAGAGGGGAATGATTTCCGTCTCATGGGACGGGATCGATTTGAGCGTATGGTTGACCGTACGGTTGACACCAAGACCGACGCTTTTGAGCGTGTCGAGGTGATCACGGGCGTTGGGCGCCGGCGCAGCTGGTCTGCCGAGGCGAAGGCGCGGATCGTGATGGAGACGCTCGAGGAGGGCGCGGTCGTCTCTGACGTGGCCCGCCGTCACGGAATGAGGCCGCAGCAGCTGTTTGCCTGGCGCAACCAAATGCGCACGCTTCGCCCGGCCGAGCCGTCGGGACAATCGGCCTTCGCGCCGATCATGGTCACTGACGCTTCGCCGCCTGCCAGGGGCCGAGCGGGCAGGCCCAAACGCGATGCGGCCGCAGACGGCAGTCTGATCGAGATTGTCGTTTGCGGCACGCTGATCCGGGTCCGATCTTGCGTCGACGGCGACACCCTCATGACGGTGCTGCAGGCCGTGAAGGCTCTTCACTTGCCCGCCTCCGGCAGGACGCCATGATCGTTCCGCCGACCAACTCTTCTCTGGCCTTCGGTTGCCCACCCGCAACCGGCCTGCGTGTGCTGGTGGCGATGAAGCCCGTCGACTTCCGCAAGGGCATGGACGGGCTGGCGGCGATCGTTCAATCCGAGTTCAAGTGCGAGCCATTCTCCGGTGTGATCTACGTGTTCCGCGCCAAGCGGGCCGATCGCGTCAAGCTCCTGTTCTGGGACGGCACCGGTGTGTGTCTGCTGGCCAAGCGTCTGGAAGGAGGAAAGTTCCGCTGGCCGAGGATCGAGGACGGCGTCATGCGGCTGTCGCCGGCGCAGCTCTCGGCGCTGCTCGAAGGGCTCGACTGGAGCCGCGTGCATGCGCGCCGTGTCATGCGGCCCACAGCGACGCAATGATCCACAAACTCCGTCGATTCCGAGGTGGCGCGACCTCGGGCAAATCAGCGATTCTGCCTGCATGGCGCTATCGCTCGAAAATCTCCCCGATGATTTGCAAACCCTCAAGGCTCTGATCATGTCGGCGCGTGCCGACAACGCCAGGCTTGCCTCCGAGCGCGACCGGCTCGTGCACAGAGAGGCGGTCCTCGCCACCGAGGTGGATCGACTGACAGCGCAGAACGAGCGTCTCGACCACATCATCGCCGTGCTGCGCCGGGCGCAGTTCGGGCGCCGCTCGGAGCGCATCGGCGACGATCAGATGAACCTGGCGCTGGAGGACGTCGAGACGGCGTTCGGCGCGGAAGATGCTGCAGCGGAGAAGACGAGCGAGATCGTCAAGCAGGAGGGCGCCAAGGCTCGCCGCGCCAATCGAGGGTCTCTGCCCGCGCATCTGCCGCGCGAGGAGATCGTCATCGAGCCGGAGACCAGGGCCTGTCCCTGCTGTGGGGCTGAGCTGCACGTCATCGGCGAGGATCGCTCCGAGCGGCTCGACAGGATCCCGGCCAAGCTCAAGGTCATTGTGACGCGACGGCCGAAATACGCCTGCCGCTGCTGCACCGACGGCGTCGTGCAGGCGCCGGCGCCGAGCCGCCTCATCGAGGGCGGTCTGCCGACGGAAGCCCTCATCGCCGACGTGCTGGTGTCCAAATATGCCGATCACCTGCCGCTCTACCGGCAGAGTCAGATCCTGGCGCGCGAGGGCGTCACGATTGACCGCTCGACGCTGGCGCACTGGGTGGGCTTCGCGGCCGCAGAACTCGAGCCGTTGCATGCGCGTCTCATCGGGATCCTGAAGACATCGACCAAGCTGTTCGCCGACGAGACGCGTTGCCCGGTGCTCGATCCGGGGCGCGGCAGGACGAAAACCGGCTATCTCTGGGCCATAGCACGCGATGACCGGCCGTGGGGCGGCAGCGATCCACCAGCGGCGGCCTACATGTATGCGCCGGGCCGGGGCGCCGAGCATGTCGTGCGTCACCTCGCAGGCTTCAGCGGCGTGCTGCAGGTCGACGGTTACGTCGCCTACGACGCGCTGACCGACGCCAAACGCGCCGGTGGACCGCTGACGCTCGCGTTCTGCTGGGCGCACTTTCGGCGCAGGTTCTACGACATTGCAAAAGGCGGCAACGCGCCGATGGCGAGCGAGGCGCTGGAGCGGATCGGCAAACTCTATGAGATCGAGGCCGAAATCCGTGGTCGAGCATCGGATGAGCGCCGTGCCGAGCGACAGGCGCGCTCGAAGCCGCTCGTCGAGAAGCTGAAGGAGTGGCTCGAGAAACAACTCGCAGGCGTGTCCAAGGGATCGGCCATTGCCGATGCGATCCGCTACGGGCTCAATCACTGGGAGGGACTCGTCCGGTTCCTCGACGACGGTCGCATCGAGATCGACAGCAACACCGTCGAGCGCTCCATCCGGCCCATCGCGCTCAACAGGAAGAATGCGCTCTTCGCCGGCAGCGACAAGGGCGGGGAAAACTGGGCGATCATCGCCTCGCTCATCGAGACGGCGAAGCTCAACGGCGTCAACCCGCATGCTTGGCTGGCCGACACCTTGACGAAACTCGTCAACCGCTGGCCGGCCTCCCGCATCGAGGAGCTGATGCCCTGGGCCTTCGCCAAAGTGGCCGATCAAGCCGTCAAGGTGTGATCGGTGCAGCGCTTACCCTGAACCGCGAGCCACGCGAATACATTTCGAAGGCAACTTTCAAGACCTGGATGACACGCGGCTTTCCCGAGATCGGCGACTTGTTTTTCACGACCGAAGCGCCCCTTGCCAACATCTGCCTTAACGATATCGAGGAACCCTTCGCCCTCGCGCAACGCGCGATCTGCTTTCACCCATATGCGACGGTTGACACTAGAGCACTTTCCGATCATACGCGATCATAGCCTGCGTTTTTGAAGTAGCCTTTGCAGTCTTGGGCGGTGATCTTGGAAAGTGCGTCGGCGATCGCCTGGTCGAGCGCGGGAATAGTGCGCGCGGCAGCTTTCTTGAGAAACGCCTTGAGCTGGGCGAAGGCATTCTCGATCGGGTTGAGATCGGGGGAATAGGCCGGCAGGTAGCGCAGCTCGGCACCCGCCGCCTCGATGGCTCGTCGCACATGCTCGGGCTTGTGTGCCGGCAGATTGTCCATGACGACGATGTCGCCAAACGCCAACGTCGGCGCCAAGGCTTGTTCGATCCAGGCGTGGAAGGCCACGCCATCCATGGCCCCGTCGAGCACCATCGGTGCCGTCATGCCGCCTTCGCGCAAGCCGCCGACGAAGGTTCTCGTCTTCCAGTGGCCGTGCGGAATGCTGGCTTCACAGCGCGTGCCTTTGGGCGAGCGCCCGTAGAGCCGGGCCATCTTGGTCGAGGCACCTGTCTCGTCCACGAAGACAAGGCGCTTGGTCTCAAGACTTGCCTGTCCGGCCGACCACACCTGGCGCGATAGGGCGACGTCGGGGCGTTCCCGCTCGCTGGCGCACGAGCTTTTTTTTATACGTCTCGTCGTGACGCGCGAGCAGCCGCCAGATGGTACTTTGGGAGAACCTCTCGCCGTGACGTTCGGCCAGGCGCTCAGCCATCTCGGCGAGTGTCATGTCCACCTCGGCGCGGATCCAGCCGATGATCTCCACGGCAAACGCCTCGATCCGCCCCGACCGGCGGTCGCCGCCTTGCGGTCGCGGCTCGTAGCTTCCGGTCCGGCGCCAGCCGCCGACGACTTTCACCGCCGACGACGGGGCCACGCCGAACTGCTCGGCCGCCTCCCGGCAACTCATGCCGTCCTCGACTGCTGCAACAAGCCGCTCACGAAGGTCGCTCGAAAGAGGTTTCGTCATGCCGACCGGCCTCCCTCGCCGGTCTCAAGCATGAATCACCGTTCGTGAACTTTGGGAATCCCCTACGATTCCGTCAGATCGGAAAATGCTCTAAGTTCCTGATGTTCGCTTTGATGAGCGACGTGATGCAGTCGTTGATCGACAAGCACGCAACCGGCATGACGGCAAAGGGCATCAAGGCGGCTAACTTGAAGCCACTTCCAATCCCAATCCCACCGCTCGCCGAACAACACCGCATCGTCGCCAAGGTTGATGCGCTGATGGCGCTGTGCGACAGGCTGGAGGCGAGCCTCACCGCCACCGCCGCCACCCGCCGCCGCCTGCTTGATGCGCTACTGGCCGAAGCCCTCGTGCCCGCCGCCGATACGCTCCGCGCCGCAGCCGAGTAACCCGCCATGGGCCATGTTCGCCTCGGCAAGCTGCGGACATCACGAAAGTGGCGGCAGGTCGTTGCACTTCTCGAACGCAACGCCAACGTTGCAGAGATCGCCGATGCGGTCTCGGTCGCCGCTGAGGGTGAGCTTCTCTCCGCGCGCGGCGACCCTGTGCTCGCCAGCACCGTCTGGCTTCTTACTCAGCTGCCGCTAGCGGCGCGCTCAGAGCGCTTCGCGGCCGAGCTTGCCAGTCTTGGTTTCACGCCCGGAAGTGAGCAGTCGCTTCTGAGTGTTGTCGCCGGCCTCTCGCGCGCCGTCGATAGCCAGATTTCTAATGCCAACCACCGCACCGATTTCGGAGAGCTGGCACGGCAAGCTGCGGCCGAGAGCTTGTCCACGCTCGTTGGCGCGCGATTGCCGGGACTCTTTGGCACCAGCGCCGCCGACTTCCAGATCGAGCTTGCGAAGTTTGCCACCAGGGATCGGTTCGCCGTTCTGACCCGTGACTTCTTCGCGCGCCTCACGTTCAAGACGCTCGACTACTACGTTAGCCGAGTTCCTTCCCGACTACGTCGGCCCCGGCCGTCCGCTCCAATCCCTTGAACAGCAAAACGAGTTCCGCGCTGGGCTCGAACAGCACTGCCGTGAGGCGGCAGTCATCGTCGAATCCTTCGCCGGCGGTTGGTTCTCGAAGGCAACCTTCACCGGCCGGCTGACAAGAGAAGCGACGCAGAGCTTCACCGACTACGCCCTCAAGAAGATGCGCGACGAGCTGCGCGTCCGGAGGGCGGACGATGCGTGAGCATCTCTTCCTCTGCGGCCTTGATGACGCCCAGCGCGGCCACTTCACGGACGGCCAGATGCTCAGCCTCGACGAGGTGAGCGGCAATCTGAAACTGAAGCTCGACCAGATGCGCCGGAGGCTTGCGGGCAATGAGCCGGAGCGCCTGACGGATTTCCTCGAAATCGCCAGCTATGTCTTCGCAGCCGACCGCGTGACGAGTCGCGGCACCGCGATCCTCAAGAATATGGGCGAGCACTGGCGGCGGGCGTTTCACCTCGTCATTGGCGTTCGTGATCCCGCGTTCTGGAATGGCCAGGCGGTCAAACACGCGCTCTCCGAGGCCCTTGGTTTCCTCTCGGAAGATGACTGGCGATTTGAATTCATCCAGAACCGCCATCCACGACCACTTCAGGGCTATCTTGATATTCGGCCTCACGAGGCCAACACGGAAGGTGGAACGTCGATCGTTCTCTTTTCCGGGGGCCTCGATTCATTGGCCGGCGCCGTACACGAGCTGAGAACGACGAACAGGCACGTCGTGCTCGTCAGCCATCGCAACATACCGAAGGTTGGAGCTCAGCAGGTCGAGCTTGCAACAAAACTGGCCGACGACTTTCGGAGGCGGGTTACTCACGTCTTCGTCGACAATTCTCTCACTGAGAAGCTCGACGATCGAGAAGAGACCCAGCGCACTCGAAGCTTTTTCTTCACGGCGGTCGCGGCCGTTGCCGCCCATATCGAGAAGTCCGATCGGATCCGGTTCTTCGAGAACGGTGTGATGAGCGTCAACTTGCCCATCGAGACCCAGGTCGTTGGCGCCCGAGCAAGCCGATCGACGCATCCCCGATCGCTGCAGCTCCTTCAGGCAGTCATCGACAACGTTGCGGCACACCGCATCGACGTCGACAATCCGTTCGTCTGGAAAACAAAGGTCGAGGTTGTCGCGGAGTTGGCCGCCTCGAAGCAGGCTCATCTGATCGGTCGCTCGTTGAGCTGCTCGAACTCGCGGACGGCGAACAAGACCTATCAGCCGCATTGCGGTCGATGCATTCAGTGCGTTCACAGACGCCTCTCGACACTGGGCGCTGGCGCCGCTGATCTGGATGAGGCCGAGGGGTACGAGGCAGACCTCCTCATTGATCCAACGGACGACGGCCCTGATCGGGTCATGGCCCTCAGCACGATCAGTTTGGCGCTGGATTGTGCTCAATCGACGGAGCTCGCGCTCTTTGGCCCGTTCGCTGATGAGTTCGGCAAGGTTTTGCAAGCGTACCCGGTGACCGAGCACGCGGCGGCGACGAGGAAGCTGCTCGATTTGTTCCGTCGCCATGGCAACGCTGTCTTCGAAATCGTCAGTGATGCCGTCCGCATACACAGCAAGGAAATCACCGGCCAGACATTGCCACCGTCATCGCTTTTGGCCTTGTTAATCTGCAGCAACCTGAGTTTGGCGCTAAGGAAAAGTCCGGCGACCCCGCCGCGCCTGCCTGATCCACCGCCATCCGCCCCACGGTTGGACATGGCGGAACTGAAAGACAATGTCCTGGTTGCCATCGACGACAAGAACCGAAGGTTCCATGTCTGGGGTGGCGCCGTTCTCGATGGCGACGCGATCTTTCCGATCATGAAGCGGCTCGCCAGACTGCGGCTCGAGGATCACACGCTTCTTTTGGCACCCAGAAACTATCGTGGCCTGGTTGCCAAGGTGCTCGCCAACGAACTGCAGCTATCAGACGAGGGCGCCGTCCGTTCCGCGATCAGGCGGGCAAGAGCCGAGTTCTCCACGCTGTCCAGGGGAACGCAAGGCGCCGCATCCGGCAAACATGCCCTCATCCAGCAAGTCCGTGGAAAAGGCTATCGGCTGCACCCCGACGTCCAGATTGTCTCGATGGAAGAATTGAACAGCCTATGAGTGTCGCGACACGCCGAGATGCGTGGCGCGACACGTCAACCGTGTTGACAGCCTAATTCTCATGGGTTTCCGGCGCTCTTCGCGACACGTCGCCAGCCGCGCCACACTATGGAGCGGGACGGTTCTTGCCGGAATACTGCTCATGTCCGCACAGCCCTGCACTCGCTCCGTAACGAGAGGCAGTGCTGAAAGTCCCATGAGTTCGACCCGCATGTCCGGGCGATTTCCAGGTAAGGCGTATCGACATGAGTTCACAGTCACGGCGACGTCCCCGGCGAGGTCGGCCAGTTGACCCGACGGGTCGCAGTAGAGGTGAAGCCAGACATGTTCGGCTTTACCACTGGTTCACCGGCTCGCCCGCATGGTGCTCGCTGCCTCCCCAATCCCGCGCGGTCTATCTGGAGATCGCCCGGCGCTATTTCGGCACGAATAACGGTGAAATCTCGCTGTCCGTTCGCGAGGCCGCACGCTTCGCCAACATCGCGAAAGACACAGCCTCCAAATGCTTCCACGAGCTGGAGGCAAAGGGCTTCATTCGCCGAAACGTCTGCGGCAGCTTCAACTGGAAGCTGAAGCAAGCGACGACATGGATCCTGACTGAGCATCCATTTGGCGATCAATCGGCCACCAAGGACTTCATGCATTGGTCGCCGCAAAAATCAGAAGTCAGTCCTAATCCAGGGACGAACTGTCCCAAAGCAAGGACGAAGAAGGGCCGATTTCAATTCATCGGAGCCCTGAGTGGCCTTGGTTTGGGACCGTGGGCACGGTTCTGCACGGTGCCTCGGTCCCAATCCGCGGCACGCATTTAGTATGCCATGCCATGCACAATGAACGCGACACGAGAGGTCTATCCGGGCCGCCCCGCGAACCACGCGTAGACCCCACGTATCGCAGCGTGGATCGCGGGGCGGCGGCCCCAGGCGAGGACCGTAGATGAGTACTGAAAACAATCGCGCGGCCTCCGGCAGGGTCCCGCCGCCTCCAGCAGAGCGACGTTCGGTGACGTGTGGACCTTTGCCGCTCGACTGGCTTGTCACGGCTGCTCAGCTGCCTGGTCGATCGCTCCATGCCGGCGTTGCGCTGTGGTACGCCGCTGGCCTCACCCAATCGTCATCGGTCTCATTCAGCAACACGTCGAGCCTGCTTTTCGGTCTCGACCGCAATGCAAAGTATCGGGCGCTTGGCTGGCTCGAGAGGGCGGGGCTGATCGCCGTCGAGCGCAAGCTTGGTCGGGCCCCGCTGATTACGATCCTCACTCGGGACAGCAAACCATGACCACCAAGCATTCGGGTGCTTTGTCGATCCTGCCGCGGATCATTCGCTTCCGTCATGCGCCGGCCTATGTCGGCATGGATCGCAATCGCTTCAACGCCGAGGTGCGCCCCTATTTGACCGAGCTACCGATCGGCACGCAGGGGATTGGCTTCGATCGACTTGAACTCGATGCCTGGGTCGACGACTATATCGCCCGCAACGGGCGTCCCGGACTGAAAGGAGTAAGCACATGGGACGCAAACAAGTCCCCGGCCTCATCAGGAGAGCCGGCATCTGGCACGTCGACAAACGAATCTTCGGGCGGCGTGTTTGCCAAAGCGCTCAGGACCACGTCACCTCCGGATTGGTGAACCGGCCGCCGTGGGTGTCGCCCATGCCCTCGACCTCCGGCCAGCCGTAGTTGCGCGCCGGGCTGGATCAGGTTGACCTCGTCGAAGCTGTCCTGCCCGAACTCGGTGGCCCACAGCCGGCCCCGGCCGTCCCACGCCAGCCCCTGCACGTTGCGGTGCCCCAGCGACCAGACGCAGCGAGCCGGGAACGGGTTGCCCGGGGCGGGCGTCGCCGACGGGGTCGATCCGCAGGATCTTGCCGTTCAGCGACGCGCGGTCCTGCGCGAGCCGCCGGCTCGCCGGCCTCGCCGACGCCGGCGTACAGCTTCCCGTCGGGCCCGAACGCCAGCGCGCCGCCGTTGTGGTTGGAGCCGCTTCGCGATGCCGTCGACGGATCGGCGTGGCCGTTCCTCGGCCGTCCAGCTCGAACCGGACGATCCGGTTGTCGCTGCGCGGCGGTGAAGTACAGCGTAGACGAGCGCCGTCGCTGGAAAGCGCGGCGACACCGCCAGACCCAGCAGGCCGCCCTCGCCGTCCGGGACGACGCCCGGGCACGGTCATCACCGTCTGGACCGGCGCCGCCGTCGGCCGGGATCCGCAGCAGCTTCGCGGTGTCCCGCTCGGTCACCAGCGCGTCGCCGTCGGGCAGGAAGTCGACGTCCCACGGCACCTCGAGGTCCTTGGCCACCAGCCGCACCTCGCCGCGGGCCGGGGCATCGACGCGGGGCTGTCACGCTCCGCTGGCGCGGTCGGCGCTGAGGTCGTGGTCGGCGCCGGATCGGTCGCCGGAGCCGTCTCGGCTGCGGGCGTCGAGGCGGTCGCCGCGCCGCCGCCCGTCGGCTCGTCATCTCGCCGCATCCAGCCAGCCGAGTGTCGTCACCGCCGCGGCGCTGAGCAGGAGGGCCAGCGAGGCGCGTCATCTGCTCATCCTGCCCGCTGTGGCGGGGGCCGTGCGCCGGTCGGCGTGGGCGGCCCGCCAGGCGGTAGAGGAATAGGCTTCGGCCCATGCCCGACGCTGCCGCCGCCCCCGATCCCCGCCCGCTTGCGCTCGTCACCGGCGCGTCGAGCGGACTGGGCGAGGCGACCGCCCGGCGGCTCTCGCGCCGACGGCTACCGCGTGATCCTGCTGGCCCGGCGCGCGGAGCGCCTTGAGGAGATCGCCAAAGGGCTGCCCGGCGCGCTGGTCCTGCCCGTCGACCTCCTCGCGGCCGACGGCCCAGCCAAGGTCGCGGCGGCGTCGACGCCGCTGGTGGCAAACTCTCCGTCCTGGTCAACAACGCCGGGATCGGCGGCCGTGGCACCTTTGCCGACGCCGGCTTCGAAGGCGTCCGCAAGACGATGGCACTCAACTTCGACGCCCAGCTCCGCGTCACCGAAGCGGTGCTGCCAGCCCTGCGCGCGGCAGCGCCGTCGTCGATCCTGATCATCTCCAGCGTCTCCGGCAAGATCGCTCGCCCGGGCGCCGGTGCCTACTCCGCGTCGAAGTTCGCGCTCAACGGCTGGGCCGAGGCGCTGCGGGCCGAGGAGTCCGCCCATGGCGTGCACGTCGGGCGTGGTCCTGCCGGGCTTCATCGCCACCGAGGGCTTCCCGCAGAAGGAACTCACCGGCTCGTGGAAGACGTCGTGGATCGTCGGCAAGCCCGAGCACGTCTCGGATGCCGTCGCCAAGCTCATCAAGACGCGCAAGCCCGAGCGCTACGCGCCGGCCCCCTGGAAGGCCATGGCCCTGCTCGCCGCCCTGCTGCCCGGCGTGATGGCGCGGGTCTCGGCCAAGCCGGCGATGACGCCGACCACCAAGGGCTAACGCCGCCTGGCGCCCGGCGGCTCAGTCCCGCACGGGCGGTGTCGCCCGCGGTGACCTTCCACTTGGTCGCCACCGGCTTCCAGATGAGCTTGGCCGAGCGCACGATGCGGCACGGCGCGTTGGTCGGCGCGCCCTCGTCTTGGATGGGCGAGCACATGCCCGAGCCCCCGACGGTGTCGAGCCCGTAGCCCGCGCGTTTGCCGTCGGGCGTCCACCACTCGACGGGCAGCGTCAGCTTCGCCTGGCGGGTGCGCCGGTCGCCAGGTCGTGATCGACGGCCGTTCCGGGCTCGCCAAGGGTCGTGACGGAGAACCGCAGGTGGTTGTCTGCGACCGATGGGCCGGTGGCGGAGACGTATCCGCCCGAGGCGTCGTTTGACCAGCACTTATTTT
>CAVUIW010000018.1:0-25561 GCA_963741525.1 uncultured Alphaproteobacteria bacterium | reverse complement strand
GTTTCCTGCCGGCCGAAGGGTGTCAGATCCAGGTAGCTCCACACCGTGCCGAGCATTTCGTCTCCCCGGCCGCTCGTCACATAGGTACGATAGACGTCATTGCCATCGCGCAGGAAGATGCTCACCGCGGAGATTTCCTCGTCGTCCCTCGTGACATCGAAATCCGTGTTGAAGTCAGTGCCGTGCGACGAGTACCAGGGCACCGTCCATCCCATTCGCGTCTTGTAATCTCGAAGCTTGGGATAAGGTGCACGCGACACCAGTGCCACCGACGTGTCACGTGCGTTGAGGTGAGAAAGGTGACCCATCGAGTCGACCGTCATCGAGCAACCGGCGCACCCTTCGCTCCAGTCGGGACCGAACATGAAGTGAATGAGCACGAGCTGGCGGCGCCCCTCGAACAGATCGATGAGCTTGCGCTTTCCACCGGCACCGTCGAGGACATAGTCCTTCTCGATCCTCACCATCGGCAGTCGCCGGCGCTCGGCAGCCAGCGCATCGCGCGCCCGGGTGGCGGCCTTCTCCTTGACCATCAGCTGTTCGCGCGCGGCCTGCCATTGCGTCCGCGAGACAATCGGGGGAAGCGGGTGATGTTTCCTGGTCATTGTACCAACTCCTCGTGTTGAATGTTTGACGTCAAGCGTGCGACGCTTCGCGGCAAGCGGATCGCGCCTTCGTGAGGGCCTATTCCTCGGCGCGCAGCGCCCGGTGGGCGGTAAGCGCGTCCGATTTTCCGAGCATCGTTTGCTCGATCATGATCTCTAATCCTTTGACGAGGGGCGACGTGAGCGGGAGCCGCTGGTTCCCGCGAAGAGCATGGTGACATAGCGCTTCAGATGCTCGACGGACTGGGCGGCGATCCCGGGTCCGCCTTTCGCCTTGGCGAGTATGAAGGCGCCTTGCAGCACGGCTTGCGTATGGAGCGCGAGGCTTTTCGCCGTCCAGTCCGCTTCGATGCCGCGCGCTTGCATCGCGGCGGCAATGTCGGCCTCGAGGGTTTGCGCGTGGCCGCTGATCGAGGCATCGCACGCGGCGCGGATGGCCGGATGTGAGTCGTAGGTCTCCTGCAGCATCGTGCCGGCGAGGCAGGTGAACGCGGCGACCTCGCCCACGAGGATCAACTTCCGGAAATCGATATAGGCGAGCACGCGCGCGAGCGGATCGGCGTGTTGGTGATAGGGGGCGGCCGCGAAAAAAGCGCCGGTCGTCTCGCTCCAGTAGGCGGCGGCAGCAACCGCCAACGCCTCCTTGCTCGCGAAGTGATGGAAGAACGCGCCCTTAGTGACACCGGCCGCCGCGCAGAGGTCGTCGACGGTGGTCGCCGCATAGCCTTTGGCGCGGATCAGCATCAGCGCGGCGTCGAGCAGCTTGGTGCGGGCGTCCTTGGGGGGATTGGCGGACGCGACCTCGGTCTGATTCCGGCGCGTGGCCCGGCCCCGTCCCGCGCTTTTCGGTCCGCTCGGTCCCGTCCGCTTCTGGGCTGTCGACTTGCTCATGGGTTGCTACATACCAACCGGTTGGTATGCTGTCAAGTGGCAATGTTTTCCGGGGTCAAATGGTGAGGGGAAGTGGTGGGTCGATGCGGCGGCCGGGGCGGGGCTACAGTGAGTTCCAGTCACTCGCCTAGAACACTTGTCCACCCAAGTGGATGCCGGTTGGTCGAAAGGAAGTGCTCAAAGTAAACAACCTACTGGCCAGCACCTGCTCACATGCCTCATGCTCAGCCGCCGCGAGCAGTCGGTCCTGCAGGTCTCGTTCAGCCAACGGAGCAATCCGATCAAGGCAGATGGGGGGCTGGTGCAAACGCCGCGATACTCACAACCTCAAGGCCAAACGGCACGTCACGGCCGCTGGCGGGCGGCCGGGCGCGTCCCCCGCCTCTTGCGTTCCCGGAAGCCGCGCATGGGCGCGGCTATCAGGGATGATCACCCCTCGCCGTCGTGGACCCGGCGCTCGCCAGTTCTGGGTGAAGGCCCCGGCTCTGCGCGCGTCCGGGCGGCCGGGGACGCAAGTGGGAACCTGGTGCAAGCCTCGGGTGGCAGCAAGTGTGCAAACCGCGGGCGGCGCGAGCCGTGGCATGCGAACCGATGCCCGTGTCACGCCGAAGACCCGGCATTCCTCGCTTTGGGAGATGCATGCTACTACCCCCAATGCGTCTTCCGCTTCTGCCCATGCCTGCGCACATGGGCTTCGGCCAGCAGGCACACCACCTCGAAGCCGAGCGCCGCGCCGATATTGGCGGAGATGCCGTGGGGGTCGTAGGGCGGGCAGAGCTCGACGAGGTCGGCGCCGACGATGTCGAGCCCCCGCATGCCGCGGATGATCTGCACCACCTCGCGCGTCGTGAAGCCGAAGGGCTCCGGCAGCTCGGTGCCGGGAAGATAGGTCGCGTCGATCCCGTCGGTGTCGAGCGTGAAGTAGAACGGGCCATCGCCGATGACGCGCTTGATCTCGGCGAGGATGCCGTGGACGCCGAGATCGTAGACCTCGTGCATCGGAATGTAGCGCATGCCGGCCTCGCGGGAGAAATCCCAGTAAGGGCTCAATGACCCGCGCATGCCGATCTGGATGCAGCGCTCCGGATCGATCGCCTCGTCGAGGATGGCGTTCAAGAACACCTTGCAATCGTTGAGCCGGTCACCCTGGAAGGTGCCGCGCGCGGTATCGGCATGCGCATCGATCTGCACGAGACCGATGGGTTCCCCCGCGGCCAGCCCGGAGAGGATCGGATGCGTCATGGTGTGGACGCCGCCGACCGAATAGGGCGTGATGCCCCGCTTGCGGAAGTCCGCGAAAGTCGCACGGATGGTCTCCACGCAATGCGGCACGCTGTGCGGGCTCTCGAAGGAAATGTCGCCAACATCGGCGACGCTGAGCAATTCGAAGGGGATGGTCTTCCAGACGTCATGGACCGGCCCCCTCACTTTCGACCACTCGCGGAACGAGCGCGGCCCCAAGCGCGTGCCGCCCCTGACCGGCGCGCTCGCCTCGAAGGGAATTCCGATGACCGCGAGGTCCACCTCGTCGAGGTTGCTCTTCCGCGGCGCGTTGAAGAAATTCATCTCGCCCGCATAGACGTCGGCAAAGACGGGCGCCTTCTCGGCCTCCATGCGCTTGAGGAACGCGTCGACGGCGGGATCGCTGCTGGAGAGAAACTCGCCCTCGGCGAGCTTCCGGAGCCGATCCATCTTTTCCTTCGAGAGCCGCGCCATCGGTTACCTCCTGCGCCGTCCTTTCTTCTGGCTCGCGTTGCCCGCAAGCGCCTCCAGCACGAGCCGGACGGCGAGCCGGCTGGTGATGCCGTCATGATCCCAGGATGGCGACACTTCGACAAGGTCGAGGCCGGCGATCCCCATGCGGCCAAGCTCGTAAGCCATGGTCAGCGCCTCGCGCGAGCTCATGCCGCCGGGCGTCGGCACGCCGGTGCCAGGGGCGTAGGCCGCATCAATGGCATCGATGTCGTAGGTGAGGTAGACGCCGTCGGCGCCTTTCGATGCCACCGCCGCGGCCTTGCGCGCGATCGTCTTGGCGCCCTGCTCCCAGATGTCCTCGATGGTGAAGAGGGTGATGCCCTTCTTCTTGACGTAGGCGAGCTCGTTTCGCGGATTCATCCAGCCGCCCGGGCCGACGATGGCGATGCGCTTGGGATCGAAGCCCGCTTCCACCGCCCGCGTGATCGGGCAGCAATGCGAGAGGATCTCGCCGCCGACGTCCTGCGCCGTGTCGAAGTGCGTGTCGACGAGGACGAGACCGGGCTTTTTGTACTTCTTCGCAAACGCCCGGACGCAGGCGATGGTGACCGAGTGATCGCCGCCGAAAGTGACGGGCATGGCGCCGCCGGCGAGAATATCCGAGACGATGGCCTCCGCGCGATCCATGGTTTTCCTAGGGCTTCCCGGAACAACGGGCACGTCGCCGCAATCGGCGAACTGATAGTGCTCGGTCAAGTCCATGCCGGTCGAAGCGTTGTAGAATGAGAATTGGTCACCGGCCTCGCGGATGGCGCGGGGGCCGTAATTTGTGCCGGTCCGGCTGATGCACATGGAGTCCCAGGGGAAGCCGAGGAAGGCGGCGCTGACCTTCGCCTCCTTCAGCTTCTTGGCGTTCGGCGCGACGTAGGGCGTCCGCATGAAGGTGCCGCGCCCGCCTGCGTGCAGGATGCCGTTGAAGGCCGTGTCGTCGAAGGTACCGCTGAGATCGTTCATGGAGATGCCACCTGACTGTTGCCTGCGCCGCGCGCTGTGCGCCTGCCCGGGCGCGGAGAACTCCACCAATTCCGGCAAGATTGTTTTGCCTACAGGGAGTGGAGGCCAACAGCTAGAGGCAACGGTCATGCCATCTATGCGGAAAATCAGGAGGTTAGGAGGATTTGCGGCGCCGTGACGGACGAGCGCTCGATCTGGATTCGGCCAGTTTGCTCACAAAACGAGTAAAGCGCGCACGCCGAAGCGATGCGGCCGGGCGGCCTTGACCTTCTCCGAAATGCACAGGCGCAGCCCGCGCCCGGCAACGTGTCACACGCGCGCCGCCCACGCCTTCGCCCGCTCCTTGCTCCGCGTCTCGCCGGTGACGGCCGAGGCTTCGGCGGGCTTGGCCTCCAGCATCCGGTCGAGATACTGGCGGAACTCGTCGACATAGACCTCGAGCGAGGAATGTAGATAGCCCGGTTCCGGTGCGTCGAAGTTGGCACCCTCCTGCACGCGGGCCACCATCTCCTTGTCTTCCTCGAAAGCCGTGTCGAAGAGCTTCTTGATTTCGGCGGTGTACTTTTCCGGCTCCGTCATGCCCTTGATCGCATGCGGCGTGTAAGCGAGGCCCCAACGCGAGTTCGTGCGGTTGATCGCGTCGGGCTCGAGCATCAGATACCAGCAGAAATTCCCATCCATGCCGATGAGCGTATTGGGATAGATGCCGATGACGAGGAACCAGCGGCGCTCGTCCTCTGTCAGCGCCGGGTTCCAGATTTCCGGCATGAGCTCAGGCGTGTAGGGGTTGTAGTGGATCGAGAAATGCTTGTGGCCCATGGGGCCGAGCTCGACGAGCCGCGTCGGATTGGACGGCCCGATCGAGCGCGGATGCGCATAGGTCAGGTGATAGCTCTCGACGAAGTTCTCGTAGACGAGCTTCCAGTTGCCGCCCCAGTGCTCGGTATCCTTGGCGTAGTCGTCAACGTAGTTGCCGAGATCGTAGTTCGCGAGTTGCGCTGTCAGGGGTGCGAGCCGGGAAGCAAGCGAGGGCAAATCGTGCCTGACCGACACGAAGACGAAGCCGAGCCAGACCTCGCAGGCAAGCTCCACCAGTTGAATGTCGGCCTTGCAGGTGGTCCCGAACCCTTGCGGGTCGGAGATGCCGATGAGCTGGCCGGTAATGTCGTAGGTCCAGGCGTGATAGGGGCACACGATCCGTCCCGTCTTGCCGCGGCCGTCCAGCAGGCGCGCGTAGCGGTGCATGCAGAAATTGCCGAAGGCCTTGATCGAGCCGTCCTTCTGACGGATGCAGACGACCGGCTTCTTGCCAGCCTTGCCCGTCATGTAGTCGCCGGGCTTGGGGATCGTGCCGTGCCGGCCGATCAACACCCAGTCCTCCGCGAACACGTGGTTCAGCTCCGCCTCGTAGGTCGCCGGGTCCGTGTAGACCTTCTGGTTGGCGATCCTGAGCGTGCCTGAGGGCCGGTGCTCCTTGAAGTGCAATCCCTTGGGAGCCATGCTCGTCATGCCTGAAGTTCCCTGGCTGAAGCCAGGGCCGGAAACTGATCCGGCCCCGGTCGTTGTGCGCAGCCCTTTTTTCTTACTTGATCCAATCCGGGGCGATGAAGTCGGCGGCCTTTTTCGATCCGATCATGATCGGCGTCACCGTCTTGTTCTGCACCTGCAGCAGGAAGGTCGGCTGCGTTGCATCATTGGTCGGGATGAAGCGCTTCTCGTTGAAGGAAAGCGTGCCGGTCAGGCCTTTGTATGACGACTCCTGGATCGCCTTGTTGACGGCTGCGTGATCCTTGACATTGCCGACCTTGGCGACAGCGGCCGCCCAGGCCTGCACTTGGTCATAGAGGAGCGCCGCGATGGAGTATGGCGGCAGCTCGTTGTAGGCCGCCTGCCATCTGGCGATGAAGGCCTCGCCCTCGGGGCCCGGCAGCTGGGCCGAGAGGGTCATGCCGAGGACGCCGTCGGCGGCTCCCGTCTTGATCACGTCGCCGAAGGCCGGCACGCTCTCGATGTATCCGGCGCTCAGCAGCGCTCCTTTGATCGGATTCTCGCGGTACTGCTGGATGAAGGTATTGGCGAGTCCCGGATCGAGCGACTCGATATGGACGAGCGCGGGGGCCGCCTCGCGGATTTTTGCGAGGATGCCGGTCCACTGAGCGTTCTCGTAGGGAACCTCCTCCTTGACGACGACCTCCCAGCCGGCCTCGGTGGCAGCTTCGACCATCCCCTTCGCCAGACCAAACTCCCACTCGTATGGCCCATGCACGATGGCGATCTTCTTGTTCGCAAAGGCATGGCCAATGGATTGCATCTGGCCGAAAATCGTACGGCCGTACATCTGCTCGGCGTCGGAGGCGTTGAAGATGTTGGTGCAGTTCATGGAGTTCATCAGGTCGATGACACTCGTCACGCCGTCGGCGTGAACGAATGGCACGCCCTGCGGGCAGAAGGCTGGAATGTCCGGACCAAAGCCACCGTAGCCGGTGACGATGAAGTCGGCCTTGCTACGATCGATGAGATTGGCTGCCGCCGCCTGCAGCTTGTCGGGCGTCAAGTCACCGATGTCGAACCAGAGCACCTCGATCTGCTGGCCGGTGAGACCGCCCGCCTTGTTGATATCATCGACCGCGAGTTGAATAGCTTTCTGCATGACTTGGCCGTCGGAAGCGAACGGCCCGGTCTGGGGTATGGGAGCACCGATCTTGATGGTATCGGCGGCGGCCGCCGAAACTCCGAGCATTGCCGCAAGTACGGCTGCGGCACCACCCATGAGTGTACGCCGTGACCAGTTGAAACCTGTCATCGAGAGCCTCCTCCTTCGCCATGTTCATTTGCTCGGCCACACGGGCCGATTGGACATCCCCAGGGCGCGCATATGATCATTCCCGGCCCAGCTCGGCAATGGCGAAACCATCGCCCAGCCCGACTGCCCTCGCCCGAGTTTGCCGTTAGCCTTACACAGTGAGGCCGGAAGGCACTAGGACGAGCCATGACACAGTTCATGAAATACCCGCGAACGCCCCATATCATAGGCTCGCGGCTGCAGCCGGACGATGAGGATCTCGACCTGGTCGACCTGGGTGACCTCCGGGGCGGCACTCTCGTCTTCGAGGAGAAGATCGACGGCGCCAATGCCGCGCTGAGCTTTCGCGCCGATGGATCGTTGCAGCTGCAGTCGCGGGGGCATGTGCTCCGGGGCGGCGGGCGGGAGGCCCAGTTCGCCCTCTTCAAGGCCTGGGCCGAGGCGCACCGGCATCGTTTCCACACGGTGCTCGGCGCCCGCTACATCGTGTTCGGCGAGTGGTGCTATGCCAAGCACACCATCTTCTACGACCGGTTGCCGCACTACTTTCTCGAGTTCGATGTTTTCGATCGGGACGAGAAGCTGTTTCTCTCGACGCCGGCGCGGCGGCGATTGCTCGAGGGCTTACCGATCGTGCCGGTGCCGGTCGTGCACGAAGGGGCCGTGCACGATGGCGCGGGGTTGCGCAAGCTCGTCGGCTCCGCGCGGTTCAAGTCGCCGGCGTGGAAATCCGCGCTCGCCGCGGCGGTGGCCGCCGCCGGTCAATCGCCCGATCGCGTCGCCGCCGAGACCGATCCCAGCGATCTTGCCGAGGGGCTATACCTCAAGCACGAGGACGGCGACCGGGTGATCGGCCGCTACAAGTTCATCCGCGAGAGCTACTTGCAGGCGGTCGTCACCTCCGGCAGCCATTGGCAGGACCGGCCCATCGTGCCGAACCGCCTCGCGCCCGGCGTCGATATCTTTGCCGGGGCGGGCGCATGAGCGGCCGCAGCTCAGGGTCAGCGGACAGCGCTTATTGGCTTGGCCTCGCGGACCGTCCGGTTTTAGACTGGGCCGAGCTTGCGACGCGCCTGCCGTTTGCCACCGGGATGGCCGCCTGCCTCCAAGACCCGATCCACCACGCCGAAGGGGACGTGTGGACGCACACCCGCATGGTGGTCGAGGCGCTCATCGCCCGGCGGAGCGCGCTCAGTCTTGCGCCCGATCGCTGGCCGGGCCACCTCCTCGCCGCCCTCCTCCACGACATCGCCAAGCCGGCGACGCGCACGGAGAGCGTCGACGAGAACGGCCGGACGCGCGTGCATCACCACGGCCATGCCAGGCGCGGAGCTCAGATGGCCTGGACCTTTCTTTGGCGCGAAGGCGTGCCGAGGGCGATCCGGGAGCAAGTGCATCATCTGATCGCCTGGCATCAGAGGCCATTCCACTTAGGCCTCTCGCGCCAGCTCGAGCCGCGCGCCATCGCCTTCTCGCAGATCGGCGTGTGGCGGGAGCTGATCGCCCATGCCGAGGCCGATATGCGAGGGCGCATCTCGGCCGATGCCGATGAGACGGCGATGCGTCTGGAGTTGCTAAGTGAAGAGGTCGGGTCGCGCGACCTGCTTGACCGGCCCTGGCCTTTCGCCTCCGACCACGCGCGCATCTGGCATGGCCTCAAGTCTGGCCGCTCGCCCCACTACGATCCGCCGCCGCCGAAGGGCTCGCGCGTCATCGTGCTCTCCGGACTGCCCGGTTCCGGCAAGGACACCTACTGCCGGTCGGCGCTGGCCGGCTGGCCGCAGGTCTCGCTCGATGCACTGCGCGAGGAGTTCGATGTCGCGCCCGAAGACCGGCAGGGGCGCGTCGTCCACCAGGCGATCGAGGCGGCGCGACGGCACTTGCGGGCCAAAGAGCGTTTCGTCTGGAACGCGACCAACATATCGCGCACCCTGCGCGACCGCATCACCGGCCTCGCCCTCGAGTACGATGCTTTTGTCGAGATCCACGCGTTCGATACGCCGCCTGAGAAACTGTTCACGCAGAACCGATCCCGTGACCGCATCGTGCCCGAGACCGTCGTCGAGAAGCTCATCCGCAAATGGGAACCGCCGAGCGTGCTGGAGGCACATCGGGTGGTGTGGGTCGGAGGGGACAGTTGACGTCACGCCGCCAACGGCCACCACTATCGCGTCGCCATCAAAATAGAATGAGACCACGCGCATCATGACCTCCACTCCGAAATCCGGCTCGGATTGTTTGCTCGCCGGCCGGACCGCCCTCGTCACCGGCGGCATGGGTTGGTGACGGAAGGGCGGCACTGAGGGCGAACTCAGGGCGAGACGCCTATCGCCCGTGGATGCTGACTTTCGTCGGCAGCACGGTGTGGGGAGGTTTGTGGACGTCATTGCCGTCATCGGGCGAGGCCCAACCTACGCCCCTCCGCTAACCTCCAGGCCGCGGATGGCGAAGCGCTTGGCGAGCGGGCCGACCTCGGCGGCGTTCTTGCCGGCCGCATTGCCCTTGGCGAACCGGTCGCGGATGCCGACGAAGATGACGGCAAATCGGAACAACGCAAAGGCGACGTGAAAGGGCCCGATCGGCGCGGTCGGCGCGGCGTGCTCATAGTAGTGCGCGGTAAATTCCGCTTCGGAGGGAATGCCGAGCGCTTCGAGATCGAGGCCGAGCACGCCGCCATACTCGGAGGGGCTCGTGTGCCAAGGCATCGAGCAGAAGGCGAGGTCGGCCAAGGGATGACCGAGCGTCGACAACTCCCAATCGAGGATGGCGATGGCGCGGGGCTCGGTCGGGTGAAAGAAGAAATTTCCGAGCCGCAGATCGCCGTGGGCGATCGAGACGCGGCCGTCGTCGGGCGGCAGGTGCTTTGGCAGCCACGCGACGAGCGCGTCGATTTCCGGGATCGGCTCGCCGTCGGACTCCTGCCACTGCTTCGTCCAGCGCGCGATCTGCCGCTCGAAGTAGTTGCCGGGCCGGCCGTAGTCGGCGAGGCCGATACTGGCAGGATCGACGGCATGCAGCTTCGCCATGGTCTCGGCCATGGAGAGATAGATGCCGCGGCGCTCCGGCGGCGTGAGGCCAGGCAGCGCCGCGTCGTGGAAGGCGCGCCCACCGAGCCGCTCCATCAGATAGAAGGGCGTGCCGATAATGCTCTCGTCCTCTGAGAGGAGGATCGTTCGCGGCACCGGCACGTTTGTGGTGCTGAGGGCCTCGAGCACGCGATACTCGCGCTCGACCGCGTGCGCACCCTTGAGGATCGGCCCGGCGGGCTTTTTCCGGAGTACCATCCGCCGCTCGGCGTAGTCGACAAAGTAAGTCGGATTCGACTGCCCGCCGGCGATGCGCTCACAACGGAAATCGGAGGCCGCGCCGAAGCGCTGGCCAAGAAAGCGCTCGAGGCGGGGGAGTTCGAAGTCGGGGCCGAAGGCGGGCGTGTCGATTGAGGTCATGGCGATCTGGCTCGGGAAACAAGCACGAGTGACTTACGGCTTCCAGCCCTCGCTGTCAGCCTCTTCCTCCTCGTCCTTGCCGGAGACGATCCTCGCCAGCCGGTGCAGCACGGGGTCGAGGCCCTTGTGCGCGACGGCCGAGATCAGGAACGGCGTCTTGCGCGCGGCCTTTTTCAGCTCGACAGCCTTCGCCTCGGCGACCTCCGGCGTGACGCTGTCGCATTTGGAAAGCGCCACGATCTCCTTTTTCTTCGCGAGACCGCCTCCATAGGCCTTGAGCTCGCTACGGATTGTCTTGTAGGCGGCGGCCACATCCTCCTCGTTGACGTCGACGAGATGGAGCAGCACCCGGCAGCGCTCGACATGGCCGAGGAAGCGGTCGCCGAGACCCGCCCCCTCATGCGCGCCTTCGATCAGGCCCGGAATGTCGGCCAGCACGAAATCGACCGAGCCCGCTCTGACGACACCGAGATTGGGGTGGAGCGTTGTGAAGGGATAGTCGGCGATCTTCGGCTTCGCCGCCGACACCGCCGCGAGGAAGGTCGACTTGCCGGCATTCGGCAGCCCGACGATGCCGGCATCCGCGATGAGTTTGAGGCGCAGCCAGATCGTCAGCTCCTCGCCGGGCAGGCCCGGATTGGCGTGGCGCGGCGCCCGGTTGGTGGAGGATTTGAACTGCGCATTGCCGAAGCCGCCATTGCCGCCCTTGGCGATAACCTCGCGTTGCCCGGGTGTCGTTAGATCGGCGATGAGCGTCTCGTTGTCCTCGGCGAACACCTGCGTGCCCGGCGGCACCTTTACGACGACATCGGAGCCGTTCTTGCCATGGCGGTCGCTGCCCATGCCATGCTCGCCGTTTTGGGCCTTGAAGTGCTGCTGGTAGCGGAAATCGATGAGGGTGTTGAGGTTCTGGACGCACTCGATGATGACATCGCCACCCTTTCCGCCATCGCCGCCGTTGGGCCCACCGCGCTCGATGAACTTCTCGCGCCGGAACGAGATCGAGCCCGGGCCGCCGTCGCCGGAGCGGATATAGACTTTGGCCTGGTCGAGGAATTTCATGGTGGTCCCAAAAGTCAGCGGGCCGGCGGTCGCCCGTTGGCTGCCGCCGGCCCGGTGATGTCAGCAGAAATGACTACGCCGCGACGCCGGCCAGATCCTTCAAGAGCTTCTCGGCCAGCGCCCGCTTCTGGTCGCGGTCCATCTTCTTGATCTCGTTGTTGAGCATGCGCTCGTTGATGGACTTGTTCCAGTAGTCGAGAACTCTCGATGCCGAGCAGCGCGAATTTGCCGACGAACTGGCGCAGCACCTCATTCGTCGGGCCCATCACCCAACCGGCCTTGCCGTCGCGCAAGTACCGCTCGATGCCGAGAGCCGGCTTGTAGCCGGTACCACCGCAGGCGTGCAGCATCTTGTCGGTGACGTGAGCGACGTTCTTGGCGGCCGCGAACTTGATCTGCCAGAGCCAGTGCAGATAGACCGCGCGCGGCAGCGCCGACAGGTCCTTGTGGATCGACCAATCGCAGTTGTTGGTTGCATCGTCCATGGCCTTGGCCATCAAGAAGACGAAGGCGCGCGCCGAGTTGGTGTCTATGATGGCTTCGCCCACATAATCCTGGATGGTCGGATAGTCGGCGACGCGCATGCCGACATCGGCATGGGTCTTCTTCGTGGTGTGCTGCTTGGCGATATCGACGAGCGCCAGCGAGATGCCGTTCCACGCCGATGACGAGCACATCAGGAAGAACGGATCGACGCACTCGTCGTTGGACGCCGCGCCATCGCCGACGGAACCGACCATGCGGTTCTTCGGGATGACCTTGTCGACCTGGATCGGACCGGACTGGTTGCCTCGCAAGCCCAGGCCATCCCAGCTCGCGGGATCGGCCGAGACTTCATCACCCAAGATCAGGAAGCAGGAAAGGTTGGCATAGTCGCCGTTGAAGTTCGGGCTGGTCGTCTGGATGATGTACCAGTCGGCGAAGCCGCCAGAGGTCGTCCAGGAGGCCTTCTTCTTGACGTGCCAGGTGTCGCCCTGGTCGGTGGCGCCGGAGGAGATCGGATACCAGAAATGGCTGCCGGTCTCGGGGTCGGAGTAGGAGAGCGTGCCGACGAGGCAATCCTTGTCGATTCGGCGGAAGATGTCCTGGATCACCGGGTTGTCGTGATAGCGGAAAGCCGCAGCGGCGACAGCGCCCGTATGCATCGTGTAGCACATGGCTGTGGACGGACAGCCGTAGCGGGCGATCGTCTCGACCACCATGGCGGCGCAGGTGTGGTTCTCGCCCATGCCGCCGAGCTCCTTCGGCACAAGCAGGCCCAGCAGGCCGTGCTTGGCGAGGATCTGGAAGTTCTTCCGCGGGAAGAGCAGGTTGCGATCGCTTTCGACCGCGTTCGCCCGCATCTCCTGCTGGCAGAGATCGATGAGCGTGGCCTGCAGGGCCTTCTGGCTATCGGTCAAAAGCCACTGCGGGTCGAACTCGAAGCCCAGACCCCAGAATGGCTCGCTTCCCCACGATTTGACGGCGTTCATGATTGTATCACCCACCTTGGTTGCCGGCGCTTCGGCCGATCCGACGTGTTCGTGCGCACCGGCCCCGGCAGGGACCGATCCTCCAGCCGGAATGAAGCCCAGAACCTGGAGCGAGGCAAGCGGCACCGTGTATCAGTAACCAATCAGGACCAATGCAGGACGGACTGACGCGGCCTTGGGGTTGCGCCAAGCCGCGCATCTGCCGGATAGTGGTCGCGGCAAAGACCCCCCAAAAGGCGCGCAATGGCAGCCAAACCCAATAGCTACGAGATCATCGAGAACACCTGGATTCCGTTGAAGGACGGCCTCAGGCTCGCGGCCAAGCTCTGGCTCCCCGCCGATGCCGAAAAGAAGCCCGTGCCGGCGATCTTCGAATACATCCCCTATCGTAAACGCGACGGCACGACGCCGCGCGATATGACCAATTACCCGGTGTTCGCGGCGGCTGGATACGCCGGCGTGCGCGTCGACATCAAGGGCAGCGGGGAAAGCGACGGGCTCTACGATGACGAATATTCGCCGAGGGAACTGTCCGAAGCCTGCGAGGTGCTCGATTGGATCGCGGCGCAGCCCTGGTGCACCGGCGCTATCGGCATGATGGGCATCTCCTGGGGCGGGTTCAATTCGCTGCAGGTGGCGGCCCTTCGCCCGAAACCGCTGAAAGCCATCATCAGTATTGCCTCGACCGTCGACCGCTTCAACGACGACATCCATTTCAAGAACGGCTGCCTGCTGTCGGCGAATATGTCCTGGGCCGGCAACATGCTGGCTTATGCGTCGCGGCCGGCTGATCCGGCACTGGTGGGTGACGGCTGGAAAGCGCAATGGCTCGCGCGCCTCGAGGCCGAGCCGCTCTGCATCAAGCCCTGGCTCGCGCATCAGCGGCGCAACGCCTATTGGAAGCACGGTTCGATCTGCGAGGATTTTTTCGCAATTGAGATCCCCTGCCTCGTCATCGCCGGCTGGTCGGATGGCTATCGGAACACGCCTTCGGCGGCGGTCGCAGGTCTCGGGGCGCACACCAAAGGCATGGTCGGCCCGTGGATCCACAAGTACCCGCACTTGGCCTGGCCGCGCCCGCGTGCCGATTTCCATGGCGAGGCGCTCAGCTGGTGGGATCGCTGGCTCAAGGGCAAGAAAACGGGCGCCGAGAAGCTGCCTGCCTACCGCGCCTATATCACCGAGAATGTGCGCCCCTCACATTGGCGGACGGATGATCCGGGCCGCTGGGTCGCGGAGAAAGTTTGGCCATCGCCGAAGATCAAGGCGAAGTCGTTCTTCTTGAATGCGGGAGGTTTGCTGGCGGTGAAGGGCGGGCCTGAGCGGCTCGTCAGCTTTTCCTCGCCCGAGGACTGTGGCGTGATGTCGGGCGAGTGGTTTACCTTGAGGCCCGACGGCGATCTCGCCGCCGACCAGCGGCTCGACGATGCCAAGTCGCTCGTGTTCGAAACCGAGCCGCTGAAAGCGCCGATCGAAATCCTCGGACGGCCGCGCCTATCGATCGAGGTCGCCATCGACAGGCCCATCGGCAACCTCATCGCTCGCATCGTCGATGTGCTGCCGGATGGCGCGGCACATCGTGTGTCGTTCGGCGTGCTCAATCTCGCGCATCGGCATGGCAATGAGAACCCGGCACCGATGACGCCTGGGAAATCCGAGCGCATCGAGATCGCGCTCGACGAATGCGGCCATCGCTTTCTCGACGGCCATCGCATCCGCATCGCGCTGTCGACCGCCTACTGGCCGACGGTGCAGCCGCCGCCGGAGCATGTGACCGCGACGGTGACACTCGGCGCCTCGGCCAAGCTCGACTTGCCGGTGCGCAAGGGTGGCGACAGCTACGATGTACCCGTGCCGGACAATCCCGACCCGCTGCCGAAGCTCAGGGAACTCCAACCCGGCCGCTATGAGCGCTCCGCCACGCATGACCTGAACACCGGCCGCACGCACTATCGCCTGCATCAGGATTCGGGCGCGCATGAAATCCCCGACACGGACGGGCTCGTCTCGCGTGAAGTCCGCGAGGAAATCTACGAGATCGATCCCGCCGATCCGTTGACCTCGACTTCCGACACGCATTGGATCGTCGAGCGCAGCCGCGGGCCCTGGTCGATCCGGACGGTCACAAAGCAACGTATGACCGCCGACGAAACGCACTTCCACATCGAGGCGAGCCTGGAGGCCTTCGAAGGCGAAACGAAAGTCACCGAACGCAAATGGCGGGAAAAGATCCCGCGAGATCACATGTGAGGTCGATGATCATGGCCAAGCACGACAAGACGCCGGGCGATTTGTTGGCGCAGAACAAACGCTGGGCTGCAGCGCGCATCGACGAGGACCCGAACTATTTCGGCCGTCTCTCCGGCCTGCAATCGCCCCGCTTCCTGTGGATCGGTTGCGCCGACAGCCGGGTGCCGGCGAACGTCATCACCGGTCTCGATCCGGGAGAAGTGTTTGTCCACCGCAACGTCGCCAACATGGTGTACCCCGCCGACCTAAACTGCATGTCGGTGCTGCAATTCGCCGTCGAGACGCTGCGGGTGCGGCACGTCATCCTGTGCGGCCATTACGGCTGCGGCGGCGTGCGCGCGGCGGTCGACGGCTCGCAGAACGGCCTCATCGACCACTGGCTGGAGCCGATCCGGGATTTGAACCGGACCCACAAGGACGTCCTACGCTCACTGCCCGGCGACGACGCACGGCACAACTTCCTGTGCGAGATGAATGTGCGCGAGCAGGTCAGGACCGTCGTCCATTCACCGATCGTGCAGCGCGCCTGGGATCGCGGGCAGGAGCTCTCGGTCGATGGCTGGATCTATGGCCTCGCCAATGGGCTCATCAACGACTTGGAATGCGGGCAGTCGCAGCCATGAGGCGTTCGGAAGCACTTGATCTGCCAAACATCCGGAGCCGTTGAACGATGACGCCCTTCCGCATCGATGGCCCGCAATACTCCAACTGGTCGGAGACGATTTTTCGCGAGCTGCGGCGGGCCCACGTCGACGCCCTGCACGTGACGATCGCCTATCACGAGGATTTCCGCGAGACGGTCAAGCGGATCGCCGACTGGAACCGCCAATTCGACGTGCATTCCGACCTTATTTTCCTCGGCCGCACGGCGGATGATGTCGCGAAAGCGCGCGAGACAGGCCGGACCGCTATATTCTTCGGCCTGCAGAATGCCTCCCCCATCGAGGACGACATCGGCCTCGTGAGAATCCTGCATGACCTCGGCGTGCGCTTCATGCAACTGACTTACAACAACCAGTCGCTGCTCGGTGCCGGCTGCTACGAGGCGCACGATGCCGGCATCACGCGCATGGGCCGCGAGGTGATCGCGGAGATGAACCGCATCGGCATGGCGATCGACATGTCGCATTCGGCCGAGCGCACAACCTTGGAAGCTATCGAGATTTCGACACGGCCGATCTGCATCAGCCACGCTAATCCATCCTCCTGGCACTCGGTGGCGCGCAACAAATCAGATACCGTCCTGAAGGCGCTGGCCAAGAGCGGCGGCATGCTCGGATTTTCGCTCTATCCGCATCACCTGCACGGCGGGTCTCACTGCACGCTCGATGCCTTTACCCAGATGGTGGCGCGGACCGCCGACCTCATGGGCATCGATCACATCGGCATGGGCTCCGACCTCTGCCAGGACCAGCCGGACAGCGTTGTCGCCTGGATGCGCAATGGCCGCTGGACGAAGTTGGGTGTGGAGACGCCCGGCCTCGGCAAGCCGGTGTTTCCACCGCCAACGTCGTGGTTCAAGAGCAATCTCGACTGGGACGGCATCGAGGCGGCCCTTCTCAGGCGTGGATTCGCTAATCAGGATGCGGGAAAAATCATGGGCGGTAACTGGCACGCGTATTTTGCGCGATCCTTCGGTCCGCCGGCCACGCGGTAGAAAGACATGCAGCAAAAATTCGAGAGGGACAGCGCGGAGCTCAGGATCGGTCTGCGCCCGCCCGATCAGGTGATGCGGCTCGAGAGGCTCGGCGCCGCGTTCCCAACGCGTCTCTCCTTTATGCGGGCGATGCTGAGGCGGGTCGCGGCCGAAGGCTGGCGCTGCACGCGGCCCATCTGGCGGCTCGACGAGAAGGGTGTCGGCGTCGCGGTGTACGAAGCGGCTGGACCGGAGCATATCTATTCGCTCGTCGCCTTCGGCCACGACCTCCCGGCGGACAAACGGACCGACCGCGTCATCGCCGAAGCCTGGGACGCAACTTTCGCGCTCTTCGACGGCCGTCCGACAGAGGCCGACCTCGCTCGCCTTGCGGCCAACGTGCCGAAGCAGGAAGCCGGCCGCGTCAGCGATCGCGAGATTGTGTTGCTCCGCGCCAATCGCAGCGTGCGCTTGTTCGATGCCGTGGTGGCAGCCCTCGCCGACGGCCAACAGCCCGGCGCAGCCGAGCTCGAGCGCGTCGGCTATCTGATGCGCACCACCGCCGTCTACGGCAGCGGCAAGTTTGGCTTAGCCGATCGCGAGCGCGTCGCCGGCCGGCCGGAACTCGCCGGACCCTTCCGAGCCGAGATGCTCGCCGTCTGGCTTGCGCGCAACTTCATGACCGACCTCGTCGAGCATTTGGCGCGCGCGCGCAATCCGGCGCGGGCCGTTGCTCTCGATCGCGACTTGCGGCGGCGGCTCGGCGTCGGCAACGCGACCGGGCTCGGCATGGCACCCTTTGTCGTCAACCATCCCACGCTCTTCGGCCGCTGGATCGAGGCGCGCGAAACGGCGATCGCCCGCGTCCGCAGCGAACCCCGCGCGACGCCGGACGCAACAACCCGCTTTCAAGAGCTGTTGGCCCGCGCGAAAATGTCCGCCGCCCAGTGGCGGGTTGATGATGCCGAGTACACGGAGCGCATCAGCGGATTGGAGCGCGACCTGGCGGCGCTCGACGTCTTTGCCGCGACGGGCGTTCTCGACGGACCTGACCCTTGGGATGTCCTCTATCATCATGCCGAAACCCATCTCGGCCTCGATGCGCAGGAATTTCTGGTCGCCCTTCTCCTCGAACCGCACGGCGCGCTGATCGACGACCTCGCCGATCAAATGACGAGCGAAGAGTTCCGCTTCTTCACCATCGATGGCAGCATGCGCATCGCCGAGCTGCGCGAGCTCATCGGTCGCGACTACGCCTGGGCGCTTGGCGGGAACTACGACCAGCCCGAACAGCAAGCCCGCTTCTGGTACACGTCCGCCGAGAAGCTCGAGCCGAGGCTCGGCGAGCGCTTCGAGGAGCCGGGCGGCGAACTGGAGCAGCCGCTCGCCGTGGCGCGCGACGTCGCGAAACTCCACGGCGACCTTGCGGGTGAGGTTGGAGAGGCCAGCATCGCCGGCTTCCTCGCCCGCCATCCCGAGCACCGTCACGCCGTTCGCCGCATCCAGGCGGCGAGCCACCATCCCTATCAGGAGATCCGCGACAACCTGATCGACGCCCGCATGCGCCCGATCGACATTCTGCGCTGCAAGCTCGCCTTCTTCGGTGCGCAACGTTTCGATCCGAAATCCGATCGCTGGCTGCGGATATCGCTGTTTCCTTTCGCGCCATTCCCGGACGAAATCGACACCGCGAACGCCGACGATTGGGCGCTGCCGCCCTTGCCCTCGACCTCCCAGCCGACCATCACCGTCTCGCTCAACGAGATCGACGCCATGGCCAGGAAGGCGGCGCGCGGCGCGGGTTATCCTTGGGGGATCGCCGAGGAGGCGGGACGCACAGTGCGGTGGCTCGAAGCGCGGGGGCTGCCGGGTCTTGCCGCGCTTCTGCGACATCTCGAGGGCGGCGCAACATCGCAAACCTCACCGCTCGTCGCAGGCGCCGCCCTCTCGGACCGGGCTCATGCCATCGCTGGCGGCTTATCTTTCAAGGCCTCCACCGTCGAGGAGCCGCTGCTCCTCCTCCCCTTTGCCGCCGCCGCCGCGGAGATCTCCAACCGCGCCATCGACCTCGCATGGGGGCATATAAGGTTCCGGGCCGTAGCCGGCGGGGCAACCTTGAGCGGGAAAGTCGCGCGCCATCGCCACGCGGTCGGCGACCATCAGGGCCGGAGCCGCCTCGGGCTCGATCGATGGCCTCCCCCTCCACGAACGCATCGCTGGTATCGCCGCCGATCAGTCGCTCTGGGCTGGCCTCGCCCGCTTCGCCGTGAAAACCTACGTTCCCGCCAGCGAGGTGTCACGCCAGAAGGGCGCCGGCGCGGGCGAAGGCAACATCGACAACGAGTGAGAGTGCGGCATGGCCAAGCGGATAAAGATTCCCAAACACGGATTCCCTTCAGAGGAATTCGCCCTTCGCCACGCCCGCGCCCGCAAGGCCATGGATGCCGCCGGCCTCGACGCGTTGGTCGTCACCACGCCCGCCAACATCCGCTACTTCACCGGCTTCGAAACCCAGTTCTGGGAGAGCCCGACGCGGCCCTGGTATCTCATCATCCCGCGTCACGGCGAGATCATCGCCGTCTTCCCCTCGATCGGCGAACCGGCACTGCTGGCGACCACCTCCGTGCGCGATATCCGCACCTGGTCGGCGCCCAACCCGAAAGACGACGGCGTCTCGCTGATGGCGGCGACGCTCCTCGATTTGAAGCGCAAGCATGGCGCAGTCGGCTGGGAATTCGGCCGCGAGATGCTGGTGCGGGCGCCGCGCATCGATGTCGACCGGATGGCGAAGAAGGCGCGCGGCATCCAGTTCGTCGACGGCTCGCCTGTCATCTGGGGCTTGCGCCACATCAAGAGCGCGGCCGAGATCAATCGCATCCGTGTCGCCTGCACCATCGCCAGCGAAGCCTATGACGAGGTACCGCGCATGACGCATGCGGGCGACACGACGCGGCAGGCCGAGTTGCGTCTGCGAGCGATGCTCATGGAGAAAGGTGCTGACCACGTCCCCTTCATCGCGACCGCCGCCGGACCAGGCGGCTACGATCAGATCATCGCCGGCCCGGGCGACCACAAGCTCAAAAAGGGCGACGTGCTCTTCCACGATATCGGCTGCACTTACGACGGCTATTTCTGCGATTTCGATCGCAACTTCGCCGTCGGGACGATTTCCGACGATGCCAAACGCATTCACGAGGTGCTCTGGCTCGCGACGGAAACAGGCATGAAGGCCGCTCGCCCCGGCAAGACCATGAGGCAAGTCTTTCACGTCATGGCGAAGTTCCTGGAGGATGCAGGCTCGATCGGCAACAATGTCGGGCGCATCGGCCATGGCCTCGGAATGCATCTGACGGAACCGCCCTCCTTCATGCTGGGCGATCTCACCCCCATCAAGGAAGGCATGGTGCTGACCATCGAGCCCGGCATGGAGTACGCCAAGGGTAAAATGCTCGTGCACGAGGAGAACATTGCTATTGGCGAGGGCGGCAATGAACTCTTGACCCGCCGCGCGCCGCGCGAGATGCCGGTGCTTGGATGACTTTGAGAATTGACGAGCTGACCGTCGACCGCGTGATGGATTGGAGCCTGCTTGTCCAGCACATGCAGGCGTGCCATCGCCGGCCGAAGCCCCAAAGTGGCGACACGCTCGTCCGCATCGGGCCCAATGCGATTTTCACACGAACCGCGGGCATCGAAGGCCTGGGCTTCGCCGTCAAGGCCGTCACGGTTTTTCCAGGCAACCCGCCGCCAGTGCCAAGCATCCAAGGCGACGTGCTGCTGTTCGACAAGGATCAAGGCCAGATCATCGCCTCCATCGATGCCGCTGCCGAAACGCGCTGGAAAACAGCGGGCGATTCGGCGCTCGGCTCCAAGCTGCTGTCGCGGGAGGACAGCCGGTCGCTACTGATGATCGGCGCAGGCACGATGTCCGAGCCCTTGATTCGCGCGCATGTGGCCGTCAGGCACGCCATCGAGCGCGTGACGATCTGGAACCGCACGCCCGCGAAGGCCGAAGCCGTCGCCAGGCGGCTCGGCGATCTGAAGCGCCCCGTCACTGTCGCACCCGATCTCGCAAAAGCCGTCGCCGAAGCCGACATCGTCGCTTGCGCCGTCATGTGCTCCGACCCCGTCCTCGAAGGCCGCTGGCTGAAACCCGGCACCCATGTCGACCTCGTCGGCGCCTATCGCCTCGACATGCGGGAGGCGGACGACGAGGTCATGCGGCGGGGGCGGATCTTCGTGAATTTCCGCGGCACGACCGTCGGCCATATCGGTGAGATCGAAATCCCGCTGAAAACCGGGGTGATTCGCATCGAAGACATCCTCGCCGATCTTTACGATCTCGTGGGCGGGACGCCGGGGCGGCGTGCAAAAGACGAGATAACCGTCTACAAGAACGGCGGCGGCGCCCATCTCGACCTGATGACGGCGATCGCCATCGTCGAGGGTGTCAAGGCACACGGAGCAGGCTAGATGACGAAAACGAATCGCAACCTGCGCCCCCTGGCGATCTTCAATGCCGGCCCCTTCCGCAACAACAAGGATGGCTTCTACGGCTATGCAGGCGGCGACAACGAGGTGCTGTTTGCCGACACCATGCAATTCGCCCGCGAGGACGTCATCGAGGTCCGCGTGCAGGACGACGATTGCCGCTTCCCCGAGCTGGACGAGGTCGCAGGCGTCGTGGTTACGGGCTCGTCCTCGATGGTGACCGATCGCCACCCTTGGTCGGAGCGCACCGCCCAATGGATTGCCGACAATGACGGCAAGGTGCCGATACTCGGCGTCTGCTTTGGCCACCAGATCGTTGCCCACGGCTTGGGCGGCGAGGTGCACTGGCTGAAGGGGCAATCGGAGTATGGCACGGGCGATATCCACTTGGAGCCGGGCGCTCAGAGCGACCCGCTATTCAAGGACATTCCCCAAGTATTCCAAGCGCAGATCGCGCACTCGCAAACCGTGACCAGATTGCCCACAGGTGCCAAGCTCCTCGCCACGAACGCGTTCGGCGTCCAGGCGGCCCGCATGTCGGCGACCTCATGGGGCGTGCAGTTCCACCCGGAGTACGATGCCGGCATCATGCGCGTGCTGTTCGACGACTATACCGGCTACATCAAGGGCCGCGGCGTCGACGTCGAGGGCGAGCGCGCCGGCCTGAAAGAAACCCCGCTCGCACTTAAGGCGCTCAGGAATTTCGCGGACCTCGTCAAGGCGCGGATGAAGGAGAAGGTCGATGCGTAAGGTGCTGGGCGATCAACCCGGCATGCGCCTCGGCATGCAGCGCGAAGACATTCGCGCCGTTGAGGCGGTTGGCATTCTTTGCGCGTAAGCGCCGGCGGCGATCGTTGAACAACTGGTAGCCAGCCTTTTCGAGTAGCTCGAAAACTTGCACCTGATTGCGCTGTACCTCGACGAGAATGACCGGCTTTCGGCGAAGCAGCTCTGCCATGCCCTGCAGTACCTCGAGCTCGAAGCCCTCGACGTCGATCTTGACGAAATCCGGCATGGCCTGCGAGCGCGCAGCATAGAAATCGAGCGTCGTCACCTCGACGTCACGCGGCGTGACCTTGCCAGCCCCCGGATCGGCGAGCGCGGCATTGCGCGCGAGAACCTCGAAATCCCGGACGAGCGAATTGTTCTGTCCGGCGAGGCTCTCGACATACAGCGTCGCTCGGCCAGGTGCCGCACCAACGGCGGCGCGCACGAGCGTGATGTTGGCGAGACCGGAAATGTTGCGTTCGAGATAGGGCAGATTGTTCTCGCCCGGCTCGAAGACGTGGACCCTTCCCGCCGGTCCGGCTAGCTTGGCGAAGTACAGCGACAGATAGCCGATGTGCCCGCCGGCATCGTAGACCGTCCAGCCCCGTTGAATGATTTCCCGGCACAGGGCGAGCGTCGCGGCCTCCCGGCGCTTGCCGTGATACCAGTACCCCTTGTGCGTGTAGAGATTGAGCCGGACCAGCTCGCCGGTGTGGTGATGGCGAATGGTGATGTCGCGGGACACGCGCTTCAGCACGGCAAGTGCCAAGCGGCGCGGCCAATGTCTCCAACCCTGCACGACGAGGCGCTCCACGTGTCACCGGAAGCAAGCAATATGGGCTGGCGGCGCGCCTCGCAATCCCGCCATCCCGCCTGACGCGTCCGGCCGCTATTGCGGGAGCCGCCGCCCGGCCGGTAATCTCGGCCCATGAGCAAGAAACCGGCCTCCTCTCTCAGAATAGCACTTGCGCAGCTCAACCCGACCGTCGGCGATCTGGACGGCAATGCGGCGCTGGCGCGGAAAGCCCGCGCGGAAGCCGCTCGCCTCGGCGCCGATCTCCTCGTGCTGTCCGAGCTGTTCCTGACCGGCTATCCGCCGGAGGATCTGGTATTGAAACCGGCGTTCCGCGCCGAGGCCCGGCGCGTGGCGGAAGCCCTTGCCATCGAAACGGCCGATGGCGGGCCGGCCATCCTCGTCGGCAACGTGTGGGAATCGGACGGCAACGTCTACAACGCCGTGCTGCTGATGGAAGAGGGCCGCATCACCGCCGAACGCTTCAAGGCCGATCTGCCGAACTACGGCGTGTTCGACGAGAAGCGCGTGTTCGCGGCGGGGCCCATGCCGGGGCCGATCAGCTTCAAGGGCGTGCGCATCGGCGTGCCGATTTGCGAGGACATCTGGGGCGCGGACGTGGTCGAGTGCCTGGAGGAAACCGGCGCGGAGTTCCTCATCGTCCCCAACGGCTCCCCCTTCTCCGACGGCAAGCACGACACGCGCATGCAGATTGCCGTGGCGCGCGTGACAGAGTCCGGATTGCCGCTCGCCTATGTCAATCAGGTGGGCGGCCAGGACGAGCTCGTCTTCGAAGGCGCCTCCTTCGTTCTCAATGCCGATCGCTCGCTCGCCGTGCAGATGCCGGCCTGGGCGGAAGGTACTGTTCTCACCCAATGGCGACGCAAGGGAGAGAGTTGGCATTGCGAAACCGGCGAGCGCGTGCTCGTCGAGGAAGGCGAGCTCTCGTCCTATCTCGGCTGTGTGCTGGGCTTGCGCGACTATGTGCACAAGAACGGCTTCCCCGGCGTCGTGCTGGGCTTGTCGGGTGGCATCGATTTGGCGCTCGTTGCCGCCATGGCGGCCGATGCGTTGGGGCCTGAGCAGGTGCACGCGCTGATGCTGCCCTACCGCTACACCTCGAGCGACAGCCTCGACGACGCGGCCCGATGCGCCGAGGCGCTCGGCATCCGCTACGACGTGGTGCCGATCCACGAGCCGGTCGATGGCTTCATGGCGGCATTGGCGCCCCTCTTCGCGGGTTCCCCTCCGGGGACGGCCGAGGAAAACGTGCAGTCGCGTGTACGCGGCACCCTCTTGATGGCGGTCTCGAACAAGTTCGGCTCGATGCTGGTGACGACGGGCAACAAGTCCGAGGTTTCGGTCGGTTACGCGACGCTCTATGGCGACATGAACGGCGGCTACAATCCGATCAAGGACCTCTACAAAATGGAGGTCTACCGGCTGTCGCGGCTGCGCAATCGAGGCGTGCCGAAAGGTTGCCTCGGCTCCGGCGGCGAGGTGATCCCGGACCGTATTCTCACCAAGGCGCCGACCGCGGAGCTGAAGCCCAATCAGAAAGACCAGGACACGCTGCCGCCTTACGAGGTCTTGGACGACATTCTCGAATGCCTCGTCGAGCGCGAGTTGCCCGTGAAGGAAATCGCCCAGCGCGGCCATCCGCTCGAAACCGTCCGCCGGATCGAGCGGATGCTCAACATCGCCGAGTACAAGCGGCGGCAGGCGGCGCCCGGCGTAAAGATTTCGGAAAGGAATTTCGGGCGGGACAGGCGTTATCCGATCACTAACAAGTTCCGCGAGCGCGATGTCTGATCGTCTGCCTACGCAACGCATTCGCAACAATTCTAACTTAAGCCTCCTCTCCCCGCGGCGAGACCCACTTCTGTCGAACGCATGCAACCGATGACCGCCCGTCCCCGAATGCTCCTCGAAACGCCCGATGTGGTCATCACGATCGCCGAGGTGCGGCTCGGCCGCCATCGCATTCCCGCAGGCGCCATCCGCTCCGTCGGGACGGATGAAGCGTGCGAAGTGCGCGTGTCCGGATCGCTCATCTGCAGCGCCGGCTTCCTGGCTGCGGCTACGAGCCTGCTGCCATTCATCGGTATCGGCCTGCTCGGTGCCAAATGGATGATCGGTGTCGTGCTGCTCGCCGGCATCGGCCTCGCCGCCCTGCAGGATGCCTTCGCCCGCCATCGCACGACCCTCTACCGCCTCTGGCTCGACACGGGCCGCGGCTCAGAGCTCGCTTTCGTGACGACGAGCGAAGCCTTGCGCGATGCTGTCGTCAGGGCCATCGACCTCATCGGCACGCCGCGCGCCGCGATCGGACCGGTACTACAAGCCGCTTGATTCATCTCATCCAGAGCGGGTTCAGTCCAACCGGAATCAACAACCCGCTCTGGTTTCTTGGTTTTGAGCACGTTCTACGGCGAACCGGTGTCCACTTCGCCTGAACGTGCTGTCTTGGCTTTGAGCACGTCCTACGGCGAACCGGTGTCCACTTCGCCTGAACGTGCTGATTTCGGCTTTTAGCACGTTCTGCGGCGAACCGGTGTCCACTTCGCCTGAACGTGCCAACTCTTGGCTTTGAGCACGTTCTGCGGCGAACCGGTGTCCACTTCGCCTGAACGTG
>CAVUIW010000017.1:0-114666 GCA_963741525.1 uncultured Alphaproteobacteria bacterium | reverse complement strand
GCCATAGGTCCGATCCAGCCGGCAAGGGATCGGTTGTTCCGCAGGACGCGCACAGGCGATGGCTGGACTTCTCACCCATTGGAATTCGATCGGGCGACGTGGCGCTGGGCGCAGGCATGCTCAACTCTTCACGACCATCATGAGCCCGAGGGCGACGAAGAGCACGCCACCGATGCGCAGTGGACCCATGGCCTCGCCCAACAGCAGGCCGCTGCCGACGGAGTTGATGACGAGCGCCAGCGAGGCGACGGGGAGTGCTACCGAAAGATCGAGCCGCGTGAGAGCCATGAACCAGAGCAGGAAAAGCGAAACGGCGAGCACCGCGATCAGGACCGGCCGCCAGGCGGCGAGCGCCCGGAGTACCGTCCACGCCTTGCAGCTCCAATCGAGATCGCTGCGGGCGAGCGGCGGGCCGATCTCGTTGGCCAGAAGCTTGAGCTGGACTTGGAAGACGAAGCTCATTGCTATGAGCGCGGCTATGGCAAGCAGGCCTTCGATGCGTTCGGACATTCTGGCCTCGTGGCATGAGATTGATCAGGCTTTCGTCATGACCATGCAGAAATGATCATAGGGGATGCGGAACATATTCCGGATCGTGTGTTGGTCAACGGCGACAGGCAATCCATCGATTAGCGACAGATAGCCCTCGCTAGTCCGAACGTTCAAACCGGAATCGAGACGGTTCATTGCCGACGCAAGCGGACTTTGCCTCTGTAGCCAGACGTTATCGCAAGTGACGATGCGGCCGCCCGGTTTCGTCAACTCTGCGCAGCGACTCAACAGGCGGCGGGAGGCGTCGTCGTCCAAATGGTGCAAGAGCCCCGTGACCAGAACAATATCGAATGCGGTGCCGTCCTCGATCGGAAGGGTTTGGCTGACATCGCCGGCGATGAACCGGCCCCGGCCGCCAAAGCGGGCCGCCGCGAATTCGATGTGCTTCGGATTGAGGTCGATTCCCGTATAATCGGTATCGGGCAAGTAGGGGAATATGGTTGCCGGGCCACAACCGACGTCGAGCAACCGCATCCCCGGCTCTGGCCGGATGAACTCCCGGACATAGCGTTTGCGCGCGGCATCCGCGCCGAGCACGATCTGCACGCTGTTGTAAAACCAGGGCAGCGTTACCAGCCGGTAGATGTTCTCGACACGTTGCGCCACTGTGCGGTGCTTTCCTGCGGGTGTATCCCGGCGAACGGTGTCCCAGAATCTCAGCGTTTCTCGGCTAACAGGAACTTGGTGTCGCTGGTGGCGGGGAGAACCTTTACGATGGCTTCTCCCGTCTTCAGTCCAGTGACTGTTACCCACCGGGGGAATTCGAAGAAGGCGAGCGCCATGCGCGCGGGTATGAATGCGGTCACCTTGGTGTCCAGAACATTGAACCCGGCTTCTCGAACCGCACTTTTGTAGTCCGCGAAGCGCATCGAGAGGACACGGCGCACGAATGTCGTGTGGCAGAGCTCGATAGACAGCAGCCGGCCGCCAGGCTTGAGCGCACGCCTGATCTTGCCGAGGCACGCCATCAGGTCGTCTCGATCCTTGCAGGCGATGCTCAAAACCTTGGCGCAAATGACCACATCGTAAACACCATCGGCTTCGAGGTCATAGACCGAGCCGACTGAGTAGTTCACATTGGGATCGCTGGTCAGCTTTCGCGCGATCTCGATCGACTTGGCCGAGAAGTCGAGCGCGTCGACCTTGGCTCCGCGTTTTGCGAACTCTCGTGCGAACCGGCCAGCTCCACAGCCTAGATCCAGTATCCGCATACCCGCCGGGTCCTTGACCCAGCCGTGGAGGATCGCACTCTCCGTGTCGTGGAAATGGGCGTTCAGATGCGGATTGACCCACACGTTCGTGCCGGCCTCCCGGTAGTACTTTTCCGCCGCGTCGTCCCAGAACTCGGGTCGCGTATAGACCTTCTCGCGGTTCCAGCGATCGCGAAACATTTGCCATGTGATCATGCCGGCGCCTCCGAAGAGTAGACTTGGCGGACGATGAATCTCGGCCGCTCCTTCACCTGCTCAAAAACCTTGGCGATGTAAAGCCCGATGATGGCCATGCAATTAGTGACGATGGCCCCGACCAGCCAGATCGACGTGAGAAGCGACGCCCAGCCCATCTGAACGTCCGGGCTCCATATCCGGTAGACGAGCAAGGCGAGCGAGAGAACGGCCATGACGGCGGCCGCGATCAGGCTGCCGAAGAAAATCCAATAGAGCGGTTGCGTCGAGAAGGAGAGAATGGCGTTGCCCGCCATCATCAGGCGCTTCTTGAACGAGTAGGACGATTGTCCCTTGTACTCCTTCTCGACGACGATCTGCTCGCGCTCGAAGCCGGTCTGATGCGTCAACCCGGCGACGAACAGATGATAGTCTCCGATCGACAAATACGCGTCCAGAAACCTGCGCGTCATGATGCGCAGAATGAGCATGTTTTTGAGGTCTGCGATACCAGTCATCCTCTGGAAGAACCAATAGAACAAGTTGCTGGTCAACGCCCGCAGGAACGGGTCCTTGCGCTCGCGCTGACTGCCGTAGACTACGTCGATGCCGGGGGTTGCCTTGAGGCGAGCGAAGAAGGTCTCGACGAGCTCCGGCGGCTCCTCGAGATCGCTGTCGAGCACGAAGATGTAGTCTCCCCTCGCGTGGCTGAGGCCGGCATGAATGGCGGCGAGCTGGCCGAAGTTTCGAGACAGATCGATGAGCCTGACGCAGGGGTGCCGCGGCAGAAGCTCGAGAACCTTCTCGCGCGTGGCGTCGGGAGAGCCGTCGTTGACGAGGACGATCTCGAAGGCGGGCGCGATCCGCGCCGCGGCCGTCTCGGCCCGGGAGATGAAGGCCTCGACCGTCGCTTCCGATTTGTAGAGCGAGGTCACGATCGACAATGTCGGGTTTGCCGGCACGGCGTTCTCACTGATCGCTGGTCACATGCCCGTGACTGTAGACGTCGAGCATCTCGGGCGGGATGCCATAATCGGCACCCGATTTCTGATAGACCTCCTCGACATGGCGGTGAAGCATGTCCGCCACCATCGGGTCCCAGTTGGAGCGCGGCAATCTCAGTCCGTGTTGCAGGCCTGCCGCACGCAAGTGACGGACGGCCAATTCGACGCCCGCATCCTTCGAGAGCCAGCGGATGACCTTGCGCTCGGGCTTGAGAGTTTCCGAGACGATGCCGGCTTTGCCGGTGAGGCGATTGGCCATGTCCTGGGCCAGGATCGGAGAGTTGTGAAGGCCGTCACGTTTCGTGCCCGTCAGAACGAAGAGGCCGGGAACGGAGGTTTCGCCGACCATCGGTAGCGTGTCGGCGCTGGTCGGGCGGTAGCCCAGAAACACGTGTTTCAGCTCGGCGTTGTAATAGGAAGCGTTCAGCTGCTCCATCGCGCCGTCAGAGAGGAACTGCACGCTGGTCAATCTCGGCGACGTCTCGGGCCAGGGCGAGATCTGGTTGCTGGCGCCGATATAGACTTGGCGTGGCCCTTGCGGAACCATGTGGATTCCGCAAGCCAAGGCGCGATTTGGTGTGCGGATGACGGCGGCCGGTGCATCGACGCGGATATCGAGCAAGAGCGCCGCGCCGATGCCGAAGAACAGGGGGATCACACGGTCCTTGATCTCGGGGATCTGCGATATGATGTTTCGCGTTTCGGCACCGCTGGCGAGCACGACGTGCGGGGCGGAGATGGCTGTGCCGCCCGCGATGATCACCTGTTTCGATTGGCCGGCGCCGAGCGTCACCCGTTCGACGGTCCCTTCGATCTGGGTCACGGAGCCGCCGCGCGCGAAGGCTTGTTCATAGGTCGCCAATAGACGGCGAGGGTCGAGGTATCCCTCCCGAGGGATGCGAATGGCCTCGAACGCACGTCCGGAGACCGAGGGATTGTAGCCATCGATCTTGCGGGGATCGGTGATCTCGAAGGGTTCTTGGTAGCGTTTCAGCGCGGCCTTGATGGCGTCGTAGGCATCATCGTCTTGCTCGTCGCCAGCACCATTCCTCAGGACGTAGGTCCCGAATTTGAGCTCTGGGCCCTGGCCGCCCGCTGCCTCCCTGAGCTCGGCGATCCACCCGGGCCACAGCTCCGTCGCTTTCCGGGCCAGCTCGAACTTGTGCGAGAAGATGGGAATGTCCAGCAAACCGGCATCGAGCTCAGCGAACACATTCAGCATGGCGCCGGCCGCCATCGATGCCGAGCCGGCCCTGCCTTTGGGACCGACGATAGCAACGCTGATCCCTTCGTTGCGGCGCTGCAGCTCGAAGGCCAGAGCCGACGCGACAGAGCCGTTGCCAACAATGGCGATGTCGAAGGATTGGGCTTGATGAGCCATCGATCACTCCAGGCTGCGTCCAGATGGGCCATTCCGTCTAGCCGCGGATATGACGCTTGCCCGATTGGCCAACCGGGTTCAACCGAACATTGCGCGAAATCCCGATTGCCGATGCCGCATGCGGCGATCTGCTCCCGCGGCGGCCGGCCGGCGCTGGGGGAAAAGGCGCTTCCGGCCCCCGGATGAACCAGCCCACCGCTCCTCAAACGGCGGACACGGGCTCAGAGCGAACACTTGGCCGAGGCGATGATCTGGCTGAACATGGCAGGCTACGCAGCATTGGTGTGCGGATCGATCACCAGCCAATTGGGTAATGCGTTGGCACGCCGGGGCATCCGAATGACCCCTGGACCACCCGTGCTCTGGCGGCCGACTTGGGCTACAAGGTCTGGCAAGCGGGAGGTATGGGAGTGGGAAGATATGCCTGACATAGCGATTGCCACGGGTGCTGCCGGTGGCATCGGCCTTGCCTGCGCCAAGCTCTTCGCCGAGCGCGGCCTGACGGTCATGCTCGCAGACATCGACCAAGCCCGTCTGGCCAAGGCGGTCGAAGGCTTGAAGGGCGCGGGCCATTCAGTGGTCGCCCATGTCTCCGATCTCACCAAGCGCGCGGGGTGCGAGAGCTTGGTAAAGGCCGCCGCCAAGTTCGGTGACATCAAGGCGCTCGTGCACTCCGCCGGCGACTACACGGTCGCAACTATCGCCGATCTCGACGACCGCGCCTGGGACAAGATGCTCGACGTCAATCTCCGGAGCACCTTGCATCTCAATCGCGCTTGCGCCGATCAGATGGCCAAGGGCGGGGGCGGGCGGATCGTCAACATCGCCTCGATCGACGCCTATCGCGCCATGCCGAAGCTTGCCCATTACGCCGCCGCCAAGGCCGGTGTGGTCAGCCTGACGCGCTCCTTCGCCGAGGAGTATGGAGCGGCCGGCGTGCTGGTCAACGCGATCGCGCCGGGCGCCGTTGCGACCGAACGCGCCAGGTCCGAGCCCTGGTTCGAGAAATACAAGGAGATGCCGCCGCCACGCCGGTATGCGGAGCCCGAGGACATCGCGGAGGTGGCGTGGTTCCTCGCATCGCCCGCCAATCGCTGCATCACCGGCGAGACGGTGATCGCAAGCTCCGGGACGTATATGAGGTAGCCGGGGAAAGGTGCCGATGCCGCTGGACGACGCCCAGGCACGCCAGGAGAAGGCCGTAAGTCCTTTGGCCACTCTGTTGCCGCGCGAGTACTACGTGAGCGAGGCGATCTTCGCCCAGGAGATCGAGCGCGTGTTCCTGCGGCAGTGGATCTTCCTGGGTCACGTCAGCGAAATCGGCTCGCCGTGTGACTACATCCGGCATGACCTGCTGGGCGAAAGTGTCATCGTCGTCCGGCAGGCGGATGGTTCGATAGCGGGCCATCTCAATGTCTGCCGGCATCGCGGCCATACGGTCTGCCAGGCCGAGCGCGGCCATGCCAAGTCGTTCGTCTGCCCCTATCACCAGTGGACTTACGAGATCGACGGCACGCTCAAGCGCGCGCCCGGTTTCACCGACGGCGAGGGCATGCGGTATGCGGACTACGGATTGAAGAGCGTTCGCGTGGACGTCTGGAACGGCTTCATCTTCGGCTGGCTAGGTGCCGAACCGGCGCCGCCGCTCAGCGAGTGTTTCGGCCGGAACGACGCCATCGAGCAGCTCGACACCGCCAACCTCAAGGAGATCCGCCGAGAGCGCTACGACATCGCCGCCAACTGGAAGGTGCTGCTCGAGAACTATCTCGAGTGCTACCACTGCCACGGCTCGCACCCCGAGCTTTGCGTCACCATGGATGTCGAGGCGACCTACCGGCAGACCGGCGAGGACTGGCGGGGCGAGTACTTCTCCGGCCACCTTCAACTTTATCCCGGCATGATCACCGGCTCGATGACGGGCGCGCTCGTCTCCAAACCGCTCGGCGCGTTCGCTCATGAGGCAAACCTGCCGGAAGGCTATGGCGCCGGTGTCGGCGTGATGCCCTCGCTCTCGCGCATCATCGTCCACATCGACCACGGCTTCGTGCATTTCCTGAGACCAATCGACGCCGGCCATGTGTGCTGGGAAACGCGCTGGTATGTGCGAGGCGATGCGGTCGAGAGCCAGGATTATGATGTCGAGGCGGTGATCGAGGTTTGGCGGCGGACCAACTTGGAAGACATCGCGCTTTGCGAGAATGCGTATCGTGGCGTCTCATCGCGGCGCTATACGCCGGGGCCGCTGCATCCCAAGCGCGAGGGTGCGATCCGCCCGGCGCTGGACACCTATCTCGACCTCATGGGCGACGCGGCCAAACCAAGGACCTGACGATGAAACGCAAGATCGACTTCATCAATCCCTTCGGCACGACGGTCTACGACGATCTCATCAAGGAGACGCTGACCCACTATGCCGACGAGGGCACCGAGCTCCACATCACGCATCTGGACGCCTGCCCGCAGGACATCGACTATTTCTATTCCAAGCACCTCATCGAAGCGGTGCTGTTCGAGCGCATCATGCAGGACGAGGAGAACGGTTTCGACGCGGTCGTCGTCGGCTGTTGCTATGATCCGGGCGTCAGGCTTGCCCGCGAGCTCGTCGATATCCCGGTCATCGGCCCGCTGGAAGCGTCCATGCAACTCGCCGGCAGCTTCGGTCATAGCTTCACGATCGTCACCGACCACCACAAGGCGGCGCCCTATCTGGAAGACATGGCCCACACCTACGGCTACCGGATGTGCCGGGGCGTGCGCACCATCGAGTGGTGGGTGAAGGACATGGTGCATGATACGGACAGCGTCGCGCGCGACATGATCAAGCGCTGCCGCGAGGTCGTGAAGGAGACGAATGCGGAAACCATCGTCATGGGCTGCACGATCATCGCCGCCTGCCTCCAGCGCTACCTGATGCGCGGCAACGAGGTGCCGGACGTCACGATCCTCAATCCCAATCTGATGGCGCTGAAGATGGCGGAGCTGCAGGCGGACCTGAAGCTAAAGGGCGCTTATCAGATCGCGCGGAGCGGCTACTATGAAAAACCATCCGGTCATCATGGGCGTGAGCATTTGAAGGCGCGCAAGCAATTCCAGAAGGCGATCGCGGCGATGCGCTAACCTGAATGATCAACCCATCAACCCCTTCGCCTTGCCCATCGCATAGCGGAACATCTCGGGCGTGAGCTTGCCGGTGTTCGTGTTGTAGCGCGAGCAGTGGTAGCTATCGACGAGATGCATGCCGCCTTCGAGCTTGTGGGCCGCGCCATGGGCGAACGGGTGCTCCGACCGCGCAGCACCTAGCGCCGAGAGCACGTTGTCGTGGGCGATGCGGCCGAGCGCGAAAATCACCTTGAGATTCGGTAGCGACTTGATGCGCGCGGCGAGGAAGGGCCGGCAGGTCTTGCTCTCGATGCCGGTCGGCTTGTTCTCCGGCGGCACGCAGCGCACCGCGTTCGTCAACATGCAATTTGTGAGTTGCAACCCATCACCGGGATCAGCCGCGAAGGTGCCGCGCGAGAGCTCGAATGCGGCGAGCGAGCCGTAGAGCAGCTCGCCCGCGAAATCGCCGGTGAAGGGACGGCCGGTGCGGTTGGCGCCCTTGATGCCGGGGGCAAGCCCGACGATCAGGAGGCGTGCTTGGCTGTCGCCAAAGGAGGGCACCGGGCGGTTGAAGAAGCCCGGATACGCCTTCCGGTTGGCATCGCGGAATTCCGCCAGCCGTGGACAGAGCCGGCAATCCTCGGGCGGCTCCGGTTGTCCGGTGTCGGAAGCCATAGGAGTGCCTGCTTGTTCGAGAGTGCTTCCGGAAAAGCCTGTCCCGGCGAAGGCCGGGATCCGAAGCGGTTTTCCGACAAGAAGCACGATAAACCAAAGAGCTAGGGTGTTGGAGTGATGAGACCAATCACGCAAACACCCTAGAGATCGGCGAGATCGTCGCCTTCGTCACGGGCAAGGCCCGTGGTCGCCCGGGTCGCCGCATAGCGCTGCTCGCGCTGGGCGCGGATCGAGGGATCGCGGCCGACCTGCGAGGTGAGATCGGCGAGATCAACGAACTGGTCGGCCTGCCGGCGCAGCTCGTCGGCGACCATTGGCGGCTGGGTGACCAGCGTCGAGACCACGCTGACGCGCTTGCCCTTCTGCTGCAGGGCCTGGACGAGCGAGCGGAAATCGCCATCGCCGGAGAACAGCACGATGTGGTCGAGATTGTCGGCGAGCTGCATCGCGTCGACCGCCAGCTCGATGTCCATATTGCCCTTGACCTTCCGCCGGCCCATGGCGTCGGTGTATTCCTTCATCGGCTTCGTCACGATGGTGAAGCCGTTGTAGTCGAGCCAGTCGATCAACGGGCGGATCGAGGAATACTCCTGGTCCTCGGCGAGCGCCGTGTAGTAGAGGGCACGCACGAGCTGGCCTTTGGAGCGGAACAGGGTCAACAGCTTCTTGTAGTCGATGTCGAAGCCGAGCGTCTTGGCGGTGGCATAGAGATTGGCGCCGTCGATAAACAGCGCGACGCGCTCCGTCGGGTAGAAATGCAAGGGACACCTCTGCGATAATGTCGAGCGTTTTGAAATTCGGTTCGTTCGAAAGCCCTTGCCTGAGACTGGCGGATAACCTAGGCCGCCGTCCAGGGCCTTGCGGTGATTATAGGCGTGGGCGGTTCGCAAGGCAAAGGGGGGTGGCGATTGGGCGGTCGACGGAGGTTCAGCGCCGTGACCCGTGTTTCTGTGCTGCTCGCTACGGGTGCGAACATCGCCGGTTCGTGGGGGGAGCCCGCGGAGGCATTGGCGCGGCTACCGGCGGAGGTCGAGGCGCTGGGCATCAAAGTCAAGGCTGTTTCGCCACTCTACGCGACGCCGCCCATGGGACCTGTCGAGCAGCCACAGTTCACGAACGGGGCTTTGCTGGTTGAGACCGATTTGCCGCCGCTGGGTCTCCTCGCCGTGCTCAAGGCGCTGGAGCGTAAGGCCGGCCGTACCGACGGCGTGCGATGGGGGCCACGCGCGCTCGACATCGACATCCTGGCCTATGGCGATCGGGTGATCTCGGTGCCAGGCCGCCTCACCGTGCCGCATCCGGAGATGGCCAGGCGCGATTTCGTGCTGAAGCCGCTCGCCGAGATCGCGCCGGGCTGGCGGCATCCGCAGAGCGGTCTCACCGTTCGAGAGATGCTGGCTCGGCTCGTGTTATGAACTCAATCGCTGGACGGGGTTGAGCTTGCCGGTTCCGGGTCTATGCTCGGCGGTAGTGATCCCGAGCCGGAGCCCCGCCCATGACCACGCAGCCCAAGCCCAAATCCCTCGCCCTCCACGAACGTGCGAGGAAAGTCATGCCCGGCGGCAACACGCGCTCGATCGTCTGGCAGTCGCCGTATCCGGCCTACGCGGCGTCGGGCCAGGGCGCCTACGTCACCGATGTCGACGGCAATCGCAGCCTAGACCTCATCAACAATTACTACACGCTGATCCACGGCCACGCGCGCCCCGAGGTGGTCGCCGCGATCGCCGGGCAGGCCGCACTCGGCACCTGCTTCTCGATGCCGACCGAGCGGGAAATCGAGCTTGCCGAGTTGCTCTGCGAGCGTGTCCGCTCCTTCGAGGAAATCCGATTTTCGAACACCGGCACGGATGCCGTCATGTTCGCGCTGAAAGGCGCCCGCGCGCTGACCGGCCGGCCGATGATCGCCAAATGCGAGGGCGCCTATCACGGCGCCTACGAGCCGGTGGAAGTTTCCTTCGAGACGAGCCCGGAGCAGTGGGGAAACCGCCCCGCCCGCATCGCCTACTCCAAGGGCACACCAGAAAAGATGCTGGCGGATGTCGCCGTCATTCCCTTCAACCGCACCGAGGAGAGCCTCTCCATTCTTTCCGATCATGCGAAGGATCTGGCGGCGATCCTCGTCGATCCGATGCCGGCGCGCATCGGGCCGATCGCGGCGAGGAAGGATTACCTCGAGGCGCTGCGCGGCTTCTGCGACAAGCACGGCATCGTGCTCGTCTTCGACGAGGTCGCCTGCTTCCGCGCCGGGTATCGCGGCATGCAGGGCATTCTGGGCGTCGATCCCGATATGACGACGCTCGGCAAGATCATCGGTGGCGGACTGCCGGTCGGCGCGGTCGCGGGCAAGCGCGAGGTGATGAGGGTTTTCGATCCCTCGCGCGGCAAGCCGGACGCGCCGCAGTCCGGAACTTTCTCGGCCAACCCGATGACCATGGCGGCGGGCTTCGCCTCGATGAAGCTCATGACGCCGGAGGCTTACGATCGCCTCGCGGTACTGGGTGCGCGCGCGGCGAAAGGAATTGCAAAAATCTTCGCCGCCGAGAAGGCCGACATGCAACTGGCTGGCTACGGCTCGCTTTACCGCTTCCACATGCATCGCCGCGAGCTGGTCGATTACCGCTCATCCCACGCCTCGGCAGAGGAATCTTCCCGCATGGCCGATCTCAGCCGGCGGCTCTTCTACAAGGGCTTCATGACGACCGGCAACGGCTCGCTCGCGCTTTCCACCGCCATGACGGAGGCCGACATCGACAGCTTCGTCTCGGCCGTCGGCGACGCGATCCACGAGCAGGGGCGGGCGGCGGCTTAGCCGCGGCAGTGGCGGCGCGCGGCGAGCCGCGCGCGCCAACACGATCCGGCACACCCGCCCGGTCAGGAGCCCTTCGGCCACACGAACTCCGGCCTCAGCCCTTCGTAGACCGGCCGGCCGTCGGAGGGCTTGGCGTAGCCCTTCGTCTCGTCCCAGAAGGCATGATAGCTCGCCTTCGGGAATTTGGCGTCGTCGTAGCCCATGACGTTCGGCACGGCGACGCGGATTCGATGCTGCTTGTCGTCGAGCATCAGCACGGCGTTGCATTCGCCGCAGAGACAAATCTCCAATGGGCCGCTCGGATTGTTGGCGTTGAAGGGTACGCGCTTCATCTTCTCGGGGTGATCGACCTGCAAGTCGGCGTGTTTGAAGAAGGCGACGTGCGTGGTGTGCTGCTTCGTCACGGATTTGCAGACGTTGCAATGGCATTCGTGATTGTCGATAGGCTCGGCGGCGGAGGTGACGTGCACATGCGTGCACCCCCCGGTGTACTTTGCGGACATGGCTTGGCACTCCTTGAAACGGCGCCCTTTGGTCGTGGGGCCAACTACAGACTAGCACTTTCCGCCGGTGCGGAAATAGACCTTCGACAGTAGGTTTAAGGTCGTTGGAGGCTGCGCGCAGATTGCCAGTTCCGGCACGGCGGCAAGTGTGCTCGGCGACGCCTAAGGCAGTGCCCGGGCCAGGCTCCGGCCGGCCAAGTGGCGCGGGAGAGGGTGGGGGAGGGCGATGCGCTGCAAGAGCACGCGATGCTGGCGGCTGATGGCCGAGAGCACGTCCTCGACCGTCATCGCCTCGGACTTCACGAAGATCGTGAACATCATGTTGAGGTTGTTGAAGACGAGCTCGCCGGCGGCCGCCGTGTCGACATCGCCGGCGACCAATCCCGTCTTCTGAAGCTTGTCGAGCAACGCGACCACCTGCTCGGCAAGGCGCGTGTCGAGCCCGGTATAGACGATGCCGAAGGGGCTGTCGGGCTGCTGGGTCGAGATCGCCATCGCATGCCGCCACATCTCCTTGGAGAGATAGACGAGCGAGTGTTCGAAATAGTTGGCCGCGAGCCGGTCGACGGCCGCCCGTAGCGAGCGATGGCGCTTGGCGATGTGCCTGGCCCCCGAGGCGAGCACCTCGTTGACCTCCATGGCGACGATGGCGACGAGGAGATCGCCCTTGTTCCGGTAGTAATTGTAGATCGTGCCGGTCGAGACGTCGGCGGCGTCCGCGATGCGCTCGATCCGCGTGCCTTCGTATCCGGCGCTCCGGAACAGCTTCGACGCCGCCTTCAGGATCCGGCGATCCCGATCCGCTTTGTGCTTTTCCCTGAGACCGGTCATTGCCGCAGTCTGGCATGGAAACTGAGTTGACTCAATTTTGGAACTCGTTCAACAATTCCGGCTCGAAGAACGGCCCTCGAAACGGGCTGCGACCAGGGAGGTATTCGCATGCGAATGACCGCGACACTACGCAAGCTGGCGACGGGCGTGTCGGCCGCGATGCTCATTGGCTGGGCCTCGGCGGCCGGTGCTGCCGATCTCAACGCCCTCGTGTGGTGCGATCATTCCGATCCGAACCTTTTGAAGCCCTTCGAGGACGCGACCGGCATCAAGGTCAACGTCAAGGAGTTCGAGGGAACCGGGGCGGGTTTGGCAATCGTCGATCAATCGCAGCCGGGTGACTGGGACGTGATGGTGATCGACAGCGTCGATATCCGCCGCGGCGTCGAGAAGGGTCTGTTCGAGCCGCTGCCGGAGGATCAGCTCCCTTTCGCCGACATGTTCGGCGAGGTGACCATGGACAGCGCCACCAAAATCGACGGCAAGCGCTACGGCATCACCGAGAAATTCGGCTACAACACGATCTCCTACAACAACACGAAGGTCGATGTCGCCGACATGCAGAAGATGTCGGCGCTGTGGGATGCGAAGTACAAGGGCCGCGTCGCGATCTATGACTACTATCTTCCCGTCATGGGTATGGCCGCACTCGCCATCGGCAAGAAGACGACCGAGCTGACGGCCGACGATCTCCCGGCCATCAAGGACGTGTTGCTCAAGATCAAGGCCAATGCGAAGCTCGTCGGCGAGGTTGTCGCGAGCCAGACCGCCATCGCGACCGGCGAGGTCGACATCCTCGTTGGCGGCGGCGAGTGGGTGACGGCGGGACTTGCCAAGGAAAACCCGGCGCTCGATTTCTCGATCCCCGCCGAGGGAGGCATTCTCTGGTCGCAGTCGCTCGCCATGTTCTCCGCCAGCAAGAACAAAGAGAATGCGCTGAAGTTCATCCAATACATCATGGGCCCGGAAGGCCAGGCGCGACTTGCGACGTCCGCCTGCTATTGGGGGATGCCGGCGAGCAAGAAGGCCGCGCTCGACGACGCGCAGAAGAAGGTCCTGCGCTTTGACGAGCAGGCGGGCTTCCTCGCCCGCTCGCAGCCTTATCCCTCGCCCGACGCCGATCTCGACAAGAAGATGCAGGACGTCTGGACCGAGGTTCTGCAGGCGCAGTAACTCGCCTATTCTTTGAGCACGTTCTGCGGCGAACCGGTTTCCACTTCGCCTGAACGTGCTGTCTTGACTTTGAGCACGTTCTACGGCGAACCGGTTTCCACTTCGCCTGAACGTGCTCTGGCATCCGGCACGGGGGAAGCAGGCCGAACCGGGGGGTAAGGCTTAAGCTTCGGGGGAGCAGGGTTTGAGCGCGCGTCGAACGTGCGTTTGGCGACCTTGCCCGTGCAGCCGCCCGAGAAAGGGCGGCCCCGCGCCGACCCTCTCCCCGCCGCGCTCAGGTGCGACGGGGAGAGGGAGTTGCTCGACGAAGCGGGATGGGTGGATCGGATGGCTCAACCGTCGATCGTTGCGAGCCGCCTAGTGTCCCGTTCGCGAAGCTCGCATACACCCGCAGCGACCGTTAACGAGCTTCGCGAACGACAAGGACACTAGGGATATCATGAACTTGGTGTGGCGTTATGTTCGCAAGTCCGCATGCCGTGTCTGCTGCGCGGTGAGTGCGGACTTGCGAACCGCCACACTAGGCTGGGTTTATGCCGGGCCTGCGCTCGCCTTCACCGCGCTGTTCTTCGTCCTGCCATTCCTCGTCATGGGGCTGGAGAGCTTCTGGCGGCTCACCGCCGCGGGCGTCGATACCACGCTCACTCTGGCGAACTATGCCGACTTTTTTGCCAACCCGGCACTGACACAAGCGTTGTGGAACTCGCTGCAGGTGACGCTGATTGTCACCGTCGTTTCCGTGCTCATCGCCTATCCCTTCGCCTGGATCATCGCCGAGCGGGTGCCCGAGCGCTGGCAGCGGCTAGCGCTCGCGCTCGCCGTGCTGCCTTTCTGGACCTCCTATGTGGTGCGTTCCTATGCGTGGCTGCTGGTGCTCGCGGAGAAGGGGGTCGTCAATCAGGCGCTCACCGGAATCGGCATCCTCGGCGAGCCCGTACAACTCGCCAATACCCGCTTTGCGACCGTCACGGGCTTCGTGCACTTCTTCGTCATGCTGCTGACGCTGACGATCTACGCGAGCTTGCGGCAACTGACCAAGAGCTACGCGCGCGCCGCCGCCGATCTCGGCGCCGGGCCTTTCCGCATCTTCTGGCATGTGATCCTGCCGCTGACGCTGCCGGGCATCATGGTCGGCGCTTTCCTTACCTTCGTGCTCGCCATTGGCGACTACATCACGCCGGCGATCCTGGGCGGCAACAACGAGCTCCTGCTCCCCCAACTCATCATGATGCAGATCGGCCGCCGCGGCGACCTGCCGATGGCCGCCGCCTTGTCGATCATCCTCATGCTCGCGGTAACACTCGCCTATCTCGCCTGTGTCCGCTGGCTGACGCTCGAGCGGAGGTGAGCATGCGCCGCCTTCTCGATGGCCTCGCCGGGCTTTACGCGTTCGCCGTTTATGTTTTCATTTTCCTGCCGGTGGCGGTGCTCGTGCTCTTCTCCTTCCAGGCGACCCTGTTCCCGGTGCCGCCGTTCACGGGCCCTTCGCTCAAATGGTACGCTGCTGTGCTCTCCGATCAGCGTCTCATTTCGGGTCTGGTGAACTCGCTGCTCGTTGGCGTTCTTTCTTCTGCTGTGGCCGTGGTGCTCGGTTTTCTGGCGGCATATGGGATTGCGCGCTTCACGCTGCCGGCCTCCAAGGCCATGCGCGCGCTGATCGCCGCGCCGCTCTCGGTGAGCTATCTCGTCATCGGCATGGGGCTGCTGATCGTCTTCAATGCGATCGGCCTGCCGAAGTCGCTGCTCGCCGCCGGCATCGGCCATGTCGTCATCAACATGCCGCTCTGCTTCGCCATCCTCTATGCCCAGATGGGCGCCGAGCAGGCCAACATCGAGCGTGCGGCCCGCGACCTCGGCGCGCGGGAATGGCAGGTGGTCACGCTCGTCACCGCGCCGATGCTCTGGCCGGCGCTCTTCGCCGCCTTCTTCCTCTCCATGACCTTCTCCTGGGACGAGTTCGTCATCGCCTTCTTGCTGACGCGCTTCGAGACGACGCTGCCGGTCGAGATCTGGGCGCTGCTGCGCTCGGGCCTCAATCCCAAGACCAATGCCGTCGGCTCGCTCGTGTTCCTGGTTTCGATCGTGCTCGTCCTGCTGCTGGAGATGACGGTCCTGAGGAAGCGGAGATGAGCACGCCCCTCGTCAGGATTAGCTCGGTCGTCAAGCGCTTCGCGGGCGAGGCGGCGCTCGACCGGGTCTCGCTCGACATCCCGCGCGGCGCCTTCACCGTGCTACTCGGCCCCTCCGGCTCGGGCAAGACGACGCTGCTCAACGTCATCGGTGGATTTCTCGTTCCCGACGAAGGCGACGTATCGATCGACGGCGAGAGCATGTCGGGCCTGCCGCCGGCGCGCCGCCCGACGACCACGGTCTTCCAAGACTACGCGCTGTTTCCGCATATGACGGTCGGGGCCAATGTCGGCTTCGGCTTGCGGATGCGTGGGGTCGCGCGGCCGGAGCGGGATGCCAAGGCGGGGGACGCGCTCGCGTCTCGTCGGTCTTGAGGCGACCTTCGATCGCAAGCCCCATCAGCTCTCGGGCGGCCAACGCCAGCGCGTGGCGCTCGCCCGCGCCCTCGTCGTCGAGCCCAAGGTGCTGCTACTCGACGAGCCACTGGGCGCGCTCGACTTGAAGCTCAGGCGCCAGATGCAGGACGAGTTGAAGCTCTTGCAGAAGCGCGTCGGTACCACCTTCGTGCATGTGACGCACGACCAGGAGGAAGCGATGGCGCTGGCCGACACGCTCGTCGTCATGAACAAGGGGCGGATCGAGGATATGGGACCGGCGGAGCGCGTCTATGCCCGGCCGGCCACGCTCTTCACGGCAGGCTTCATGGGTGAAGTGACTGTACTGTCGGGACGAGTCGCCGGTGCGGATCGTGTGGAATGGGCCGGTGGTGCGGTGCCGATCGCGGCGCCGCAGACCGTCGGGACCCAGGTCAAGATCGCCGTTCGGCCCGAAGGCTTGGTGCTCGGCGTGCCAGTCGACGGGACGGTGTCGCTCGGCCTGATCCGGGTCCGCGAGGTGGTGTTCCAAGGTGCGAGCAAGCGCGTTCTCGGCGACATCGGTCCCGACGTGGCGCCTATCCCGGTCATCGTGCGGGTGGGTGCCGAAGTACCCGTCGAAGAAGGGTCGCGTGTGCCGCTCGCCGCAAAGCTCGGTTCGCTACTCGTCTATCCGGAGGCGTCATGAGCGAGCCGATTCAAGAGCGCGACTGGTACGAATGCATGGCCGTTGCCCATGGCCTCACGCTCATCCACGAGCCATGGATCAAACCCTTCTTCCGCTGCAACATCTGGCATGTCGCCGGCCAAGATCGCGATTTGCTGTTCGACAGCGGACTTGGTCATTTCGGGTTGAAGGCGCATGTGCCGCTCGTCGCCGGCCGGCCGCTGCTGGCGGTCGCGAGCCACACGCACTTCGATCACATCGGCTCGCATCACGAGTTCCCTGATCGCGCCGTGCACGCCGCCGAAGCAAAATTCCTCGCCGATCCCCGGAACGAATGGACGCTCGCCGACAAGTACGCGACCGGGGAGATGTTCATTGCTCCGCCCGGGGGTTGGGAAACCTCGCGCTATGCGATCAAACCCGCCCCGGCCGGACGCCTCCTGTTGGAGGGCGACATCATCGGCCTCGGTGACCGATCATTTCAGGTGATTCACACGCCCGGCCATTCGCCAGGCGGCATCGGTCTCTACGAAGCGGCAACCGGCATCTTCCTCTCCGGCGACATCATCTACGACGGCCCGCTGATCGACGATACCTACCATTCGAACATCGAGACCTATGTCGAAACCCTCGAGCGTCTTCGCTCCCTCGATGTTTCCATCGTCCATGGCGGCCACTTCCCGAGCTTCGGTCCTGTTCGCTACCGGCAACTGATCGACGAGTATCTTTTGGGCAAGCGCAAAGCCGGATGCCACCTGGGCCGCTAGAGTGCTTCCGGAAAAGTGCGAAGCGGTTTTCCGAAAAGAAGCACGACAAACCAAGGAATTAGGGTGTTGAAGTGATTCAACGAAAAACGGAAACACCCTAGCCAACTGTCAGCACCGGCTTCCCCAACGCCTTCATGATCGGCTCGACGCCGAGGCCGGGAGCATCCGAGCAACGCATCTTGCCGTCCTTGCGCTTGGGCGCACCGGTGGCGATGTCCTTGGTGCCGTAGCTGTTGAAGTCGGTCGCCGAGAAGAGGAACTCTTCCGGTGTCGATTGCGCCAGCGCCGCGATCGTCGCGGTCACGATGTCACCGCCCCAGGTGTCCTCGATCGTCATGGCGACGCCGGCGCTGACGCAGAGGTCGCGCATCTGCTTCGCCTTCGTCAGCCCACCGACCTTGGAGATCTTCAGGTTGATGACATCCATGGCGTGATCGCCGATGGCGCGAAGCAGCGTCTCGATGCCGTCGATGTTCTCGTCGAGCACGAAGGGGAGGGCCGTGCGGCGGCGGATGGTCAGGCACTCTTCATAGGTGCGGCAGGGCTGCTCGATATAGACATCGACATCGTGCACGGCGTTCACCACGCGCGCCGCCTCGTGCATGGTCCAGCCGGTGTTGCTGTCGGCAATCAGCACATCGCCCGGCTCGAGCACGGCGCGGCAGGCGCGGATGCGCGCCACGTCGTCGTCGGCATTGCCGCCGGCTTTCAACTGGAACTTCGTATAGCCCTCCTTGCGATAGCCCGTGATCTTCTTGGCCATCGTCTCAGGCGCCTCCTGGCTGATGGCGCGGTAGAGCTTCACGTCCGCCACCTGCTTGCCGCCGAGCAGCGTCACGACGGGCAGCCCGCTCGCCTTGCCGAGGATATCCCAGCAGGCGATGTCGATCGGAGATTTCACATAGGCATGGCCTCGCAGCGCCGAATCCATCTGACGGTTCAACACCGACAGCTCGCGCGGATCGAGGCCGATGACGCTCGGTCCGATCTCCTGAAGCCCGGTGCGCACGCCTTTCGCATAGGCTGGCAGATAAGCCGAGCCCAGCGGCGTGCACTCTGCGTAACCCGTGATGCCCGCATCCGTCTCGACGGCGACGACGGTCGCATCGAACACGTCGACCGCATTGTCGTTCGACCAGGAGTAGCGGCCTTCCTTGAGGGGCAAGTCGACCTGATAGGCGGTGATGCGGGTGATTTTCATGGCGATACGTATTCCTGATTGAGCGGGAATTAGAGCACGTTCTGGCGAAGTGGAAACCGGTTCGCCGTAGGAACGTGCTCCAAACCAAAAAATCTAGAGCGGGTTCTTGGGTCCACTCGAGCCGAACCGGCTCGGAATGAAGTTTGGCACGCCGCCCGAAACCGGGCCAGAGGGGCGAACGGTTGGGCAGCTCACGGCTTCAGGATGACCTTGCCGATCGCCTCGCGGCGCTCGATGGCGCCCATCGCCTCGGCGATCCGCTCCAGCGGATAGACGCCGTGGATGGCGGGCCTGATGGCGCCTGCGCCACCCAGTCGAGAACCTGGCGCATGTGCGCTGCGTGTCCGCCCGGCACTTGTTTGAGGTAAGCCCCCCAGAACACGCCGACGGCGGACGCGCTCTTCAACAGCAGCAGGTTGAGCGGCAGCTTCGGGATGTCGCCTGCCGTGAAGCCGATGACGAGAAACCGGCCGTCGTAGCCGAGGGCGCGGACGGCGGGCTCGGCATAGGGTCCGCCGACGCAGTCGTAGACGACATCGATGCCTTTGGGTCCGCCCAGCTCCTTGAGTGCCACCTTGAGATCGACGGCGGTGTAGTCCACCAGCTCGGACGCGCCATGGGCCTTCGCCGCCTCGAGCTTGGCGGCCGAGGAGGCGCAGGCGATGACGCGGGCGCCGAGCCGGGCCCCAATCTCGACGGCGGCGAGACCGGCGCCCCCCGAGGCGCCGAGCACGACGAGCGTTTCCCCCGCCTTGAGGTGCCCCCGATCTATGAGCCCGTGCATGGCCGTGCCGTAGGTGACCGACAGCCCCGCGCCGACCTCGGCCGAAACCGCATCCGGCAGCTTCGCCAGGCTCTCGGCCTTGATGACGGCCTTCTCGGCCGCCCCGCCCCAACCGAGATAGCCCATCACCCGGTCGCCCCTGGCAAAGCCTGCGACGCCGGGTCCCAGCCGTTCGACCCGGCCTGCGATCTCGGCGGCCGGGGCAAAGGGGAGCTTCGGCTTGAACTGGTATTTGTCGCGAATGATGAGCGTATCGAAGTAGTTGAGGGCGGCGGCCTCGACCGTGACGAGCACCTCGCCGGGTCCGGGTTCGGGGTCCGGTACCTCGGTCACTTCGATGAGCTCCGCCCCGCCGAAGGCCTTGCAGAGTGCCGCGCGCATGTGAGAACTCCTTAGTTCAGCAAACCTCTTAAGGGGTCCGAGGGGCCGAGGCAAAGGCAGGCAACACACATGCGCGGCTATTTCGCCATCGGCGCCGAGCGGATTTCAAAGCAGCTCAACCTCGGCAATCTGGTGCGCTCGGCCCACGGTTTCGGGGCGAGCTTCTTTTTCACCATCGGCTCACAGCTCGGCCGGGCCGAAGCCTACGCTGATACCTCAAAGGCGGCCGGGCACCTGCCGATCTACAACTATCAGACCCCCGCTGAGCTCGCCCTCCCCAAGGGCTGCAAACTCGTCGGCGTCGAATTGCTCGACGATGCCATTGATCTGCCGAGCTTCCGCCATCCTCTGCTCGCAGCATACGTGCTGGGCCCCGAGCGGGGCTCGCTCTCGCCGGGCCTGGTCGCGCGTTGCGACTACATCGTCAAAATCCCGACTGTCTTCTGTGTGAATGTTGCCATGGCGGGCGCGATTGTGATGTATGACCGGGTCCGCAGCGTCGGCCGCTTCGCGGAGCGGCCGGTGGGCGAGGGTGGGCCGTCGGATACGCCCAGGGGACGTGCCGGGACGGTTGAATGAGGACGACGATGCTGCTCAGAGCTGCCGCACTTTCTATCGCGTTTGCCACGCTTTTGTCCGCCGCTCCCGCCTCGGCGCAGACCGCCGAGCTGCTCGAGAAGCACAAGGATTGGGCGGCCTATAAGCACAAGGCCGAAAAGGACACCACCTGCTTCGCCGTGACCCAGCCCAAGGATTCGGAGCCCAAGACCGTCAATCGCGGTGACATCTTCCTATACATCTCCTTCTGGCCGGCCGACAAAGTGAAGGGCCAGGTGATGATCCGCCTGGGCTATCCGATCAAGGAGGGGACCGAGGTCTCGGCCGCCATCGGCTCCGACGTGTTCAAGCTCTTCCCGAAAGAGGACAAGGCCTTCATCGAGAGCGGCGACGACGAGAAGAAATTCGTCGATTCGATCAGGAAGGGCGACAAGCTCGTCATCAAGGGCACCTCCAAGAAGGGCACCGAGACGACGGATGTGTACTCGCTGCTGGGCGTCAGCGCCGCGCTGAAGCAGGCCGAGGAGGCGTGCGCGGCCAAGTCATAAGTGCTTCCGGAAAAGTGTGAAGCGGTTTTCCGACAAGAAGCACGACAAGCCAAGGACCTGGAGTGTTGGAGTGTTTCAACAAGGTTAGAAAACACCTTGGGCGACGAGCATAGCCCTACGCCCCCGGCATCACCAGGAACGCCGCGCCCACCATCGCGATGACGCCGGCGAAGCGGCTGGCCACGACCTTCGCGCGCTCGGCCGTCATGAACTGGCCGGCGACCAGGAAGGCAACGCCGAAGCCGACGGCGATCAACAGGAACCACATCACCATGGCCGGCGGCAGCCAAAGCGCGGTCGCCGCGATGAGCTTGCCCGCGCCGCCGCCCATGAGGCCGAGCGCGAAGAGCGCGATAACCACCGCGAAAGTGATGACGAAGGCGAGCGCATGCCAGCCCATGTCGCCCGGCGCCATGCCGGCCCAGAGCGCGTAAAGCGGAAAGGCCGCCAGCATCGGCAGCACGAGCCAGTTCGGCACCGTGCCGCGCCAGAAATTGAAGAGCGCGCCGAGGGCGAGGAGGGCAACCGGAATCAGAATCGATGGCTCGAGCATGGTTTGCCTCCCTTGGGCGCGCAGGTTAATCGCCGGGGAGGCTAAGTTGTGTCGGGTTAGCGAAAGGTTAACAGTGCCGTCACGGCGTTTTGACTTCCCTGGACCCGGTCTGAGTGCACCATGGTGCCGCCCAAACCGGAAGGTGCCCCATGCGATTGCCGATTCTGATGCTGACGTTGTTCGCGATGGCCGTTTCCGGGGCCACGCAGGCTGCCGCCCAAACCACCACAGAGACGCCCGCTGCCGCCGAGCCGCCGGCCAATCCGCCGATCGACTTGGGATTGCTCGGCGAACTGCGCAAGGGTGGCTATCTGCTCTTCTTCCGCCACGCTCTGACGCCCAACTACGCCGATCCCGACGACTCGACCCTCGACAACTGCGCCACCCAGCGCAATCTCTCGAAGGAGGGCATCGAACAATCCAAGGCCATGGGCGAGGCCTTCCGGGAGCTCGAGATTCCGCTCGGCATCGTGCGCGCCAGCCCCTATTGCCGCTGCGTTGACACGGCCTGGCTCGCCTTCGGCCGCGACGAGCGCGATATGGGCCTGCGCCTGACCGGCGAAAACCCGGAGACCCATCCGGATGAGGCCAAGCGCTGGAAGCACATGGGCAACATCGCCAAGATTCTTCCCTTGCCCGGCACCAACTCGATCTTCGTGAGCCATGGCACGGCCGGCGAAGTGTTCGGCGCCGGCTATCTCAAGGAGGGCGAGGCGGTGATCGTGAAGCCGGATGGCGCCGGTGGCTGGAAATTGATCGGCCGCGTCAAGTCGGATCAGTGGCGTGTGGGCCCGTGAGGGAACGGGCTGTTTGTGCTCGTAGATGAGCGCGTAGACAAGCAGGGGGGGCTGGGCTAGGTGGTGTCCGATTAGAACGGACACCGCCCATGAAATTCACCCTCGCCTGGCTCCGCGATCATCTCGAGACGGACACGCCCGTCGAGAAGCTCGCCGATACGCTCTCCTCCATCGGCCTCGAGGTCGAAGGCGTCGAGAATCCGGCGGCGAAGCTCAAGGCCTTCACGATCGCCCGCGTCGTCGAGGCCAAGCAGCACCCCAACGCCGACAAGCTCCGCGTCTGCCAGGTCGATACCGGCAAGGGCGTGTTGGAGGTCGTCTGCGGCGCGCCCAACGCGCGGACCGGCATGATCGGCGTATTCGCGCCCGATGGGCACCTTCATCCCCGGCACCGGCCTGACGCTGGAAGCCAAGCCCGTGCGCGGCGTCGTCTCGAACGGCATGCTCTGCTCGGAGCGCGAGCTCGAGCTCTCCAACGAGCACGACGGCATCATCGAGCTCGATGCGAAATTCGCCGATCAGCTCGGCAAGCGCTACGTCGATGTCATGGGGCTCGATGATCCGGTCATCGAGATCAAGGTGACGCCGAACCGGCCGGATGCGCTGGGCGTGCGGGGCGTCGCGCGCGATCTGGCGGCGGCTGGGCTCGGCTTGCTCAAGCCTGAGACGCGCGGCTGGACGGGCGAGGGCAAGTTCGATTGCCCGGTGCCGATCGATCTCAAATTCCCGAAGGGCGATGAGGTGGCCTGCCCGGTCTTCGGCGGACTCTACCATCAGGGGCGTCAAGAACGGGCCCTCGCCCGCCTGGCTGCAGCAGCGGCTGAAGGCCATCGGCTTGCGCCCGATCAGCACGCTCGTCGACATCACCAACTACATCACCTTCGACCGCGCCCGCCCGCTGCACGTCTACGACGCCGACAAGCTGAAAGGCACGATCCACGCCCGCTTCGGCAAAGCGTGCGAGAGCTTCCTCGCGCTCGATGGCAAGACCTACGAGGTCGATGAGACGATGACCGTCATCGCCGATGACTCGGGCGTGCTCGGCCTTGGCGGCATCATCGGCGGGGAGAGCACGGGCTGCTCCGAGACAACGACGAACGTCCTCATCGAGAGCGCCTATTTCGATCCCGTGCGCACGGCAACCACCGGCCGCCGGATGGGCATCAACTCCGACGCGCGCTACCGCTTCGAGCGCGGCATCGATCCGTCGTCTGTTCCCGTCGGCGTCGCCCTCGGCACGGAGATGATCCTGAACCTGTGCGGTGGCACGCCGAGCAAGCCGCTCACCGCCGGCAAGATTCCTGAAAGCGCAAGCTCGTCGTCGGCTTCGATCCGGCGCGGGTCCGGAAGCTCGCCGGCCTCGAGACGGAAAACAAGGAAGTGACACGTATCCTCGAGGCGCTCGGCTTCGCCTCGAAGCCCAAGGGCGCAATGCTCGAGGTCGCCGTGCCGAGCTGGCGGCCGGACGTGCACGGCGCGGCCGATCTCGTCGAGGAGGTCGTCAGGATCGTCGGCATCGACCAGGTGCCGTTCACGCCGTTGCCGCGCGGGCGGGGCGTCGCGCGCGCCGTGCTGACCGAGACGCAGAAGCGCGTCCGCCGCGCGCGCCGCGTGCTCGCTGGGCGCGGGCTCGTCGAAGCCATCACCTGGAGCTTCATCACGTCGGGTCAGGCGAAGCTGTTCGGCGGCGGCGCGGAAGCGCTCGATCTCGCCAATCCGATCTCCTCGGAAATGACCAGCATGCGGCCGAGCCTGCTGCCGGGGCTCATCGCGGCGGCGCAGCGCAATCTAGATCGCAGCCAGTCCGATATCGGCCTCTTCGAGGTCGGCCAGGCCTATCGCGGCATCAGGCCGGAGGAGCAGTATTTCGCCGCCGCCGGAGTCCGGACGGGGCTGTCGCGCCTCGGCGGCGCCGGCCGGCACTGGAGCGGCTCGCAGGATGCCGGTCTCTTCGATGCGAAGTCCGATGCCGCCGCCCTCATCGCCGCCCTCGGTCTCGACGCCAACCGGCTGATGGTGACGCGCGATGCGCCGGCCTGGTTCCATCCGGGACGCTCCGGCACGATCCGGCTCGGCCCCAAGATCGCGCTCGCTCATTTCGGCGAGTTGCATCCGAGCGTGCTGAAAGTCTTCGACATCGATCAGTCGGCCGTCGCGTTCGAGGTGTTCCTCGATGCGCTGCCGCAGCCGAAAAAGAAGGCGCAAGGCGAAGCCTGCCTTCGAGGCGGGCGATCTGCAACCCGTCCGTCGCGACTTCGCCTTCGTCGTCGGCCGCGATGTCGCCGCCGCCGATGTCGTGAAGGCCGCCGAGAGCGTCGACCGGAAGCTCATCTCCCAAGTCAACGTGTTCGATGTGTTCGAGGGGGCCTCCCTAGGCGCGGACAAGAAGTCGATCGCCATCGAGGTGACGCTGAGCCCCAAGGAGCGGACGCTGACCGATCCCGAGATCGAGCAGGTGGCGCAGAAGATCGCCGGCGAGGTGAAGCGCCAGACGGGCGGTGAGATCAGGGGGTAGTGCTGCTCCGGGCCGGTTATGCGCGCTGCATGTCCAGCCCGGAGTGATGATCATTTCGATCTAAAAGTAGTGGTCCCGTTCGGAGCCGTCATATCTGCCGCTGTTCCAGCAGCAACGCTTGAAACCGATGGCCGGAGCCACAGGGGCAAAGGTCGTTCCGGCCGAGCTTCTCGAACAGCTCGACATTGCCGTGCACGACCCGGTCGCCGCGTTTGACTTTTGCTTCAGATGGGAAGGACCTGCGGCGTTTGCTCGAGGTCTCAAAAGCTCGGCAGGTGATCGTGATTGCGGATGTTCTTAGCCATGACACGCCTCCAATTCTGATTGGGCCCGCGCAACTATCAGCAATCAGATTGCGGATCAAGCGATGGCCTCCCATGTCCAGCAAAGCCCAGCTATAGTCGGCCGATCACGGGGAGCTGAGCGATGACATGGACGCGGGCGGGGTTCTGGCGGCGGTTGGGCGCGCTCTTAGTCGACTTCATCGTGCTGACGGCGGTTATCCAGATCGCGGCCTTCGTGCTCTACCCGTTGAGCGATGGGCGGCTGCAGGCGGACGGGCTCATCCGCATGGTCAATTGCCAGTCGCTCGCGGTGCCGCCGGCGGGCGTGACGGTGCCGCAGGAGTTTGCCGCTGGCCCCCTGAAAGACTGCCGCGTTGGTCTACTCGGCTTGGAGTATGGCCACTATCTCGAGGTCGAAGCCCAATCGAGTGACGATCCTTGGACGAAGCTGCTCGATCGAAGCGGCAACGCCGCGACCGTGCTGTCGCTCGATCTGCTGATGCTGCCGCTGCTGATGCTCTGGCGCGCGTTCGCCGACGGCCGCTCGGCTCCGACACTCGGGCGGCGGGCGGCCGGGCTCAAAGTGGTGGCCGGCGTGGACGATGCTCCCGGCTTCGGCACGGCGCTGTTGCGTCAGCTCGTCCTCTGGTGGCCGGGGCTGCTGAGCCTGCCCTTCGATGTGCGATCACCTTTTTCAGGGAACTTCGAGTTTTCCGGCGCCGGCTTCACGGTCAGCATCGCCGAGGTCCTGGCGCTGACGATATTCATCTGGTTCCTCATCGCCACCATCATGATCGCGCGGCGGCTCGATCCGCTCCATGATCGCTGGGCGGGGACGCGGGTGGTGACACCGGAAACGTAACGTCCGCTACGCCGCCGTCAGCTTCGCCAGCACCGCCTCCGACACCTCGAAATTCGCATAGACATTCTGCACGTCGTCGTCCTCGTCGAGCGCGGCGATGAGCTTCATGATCGATTGCGCGCTTGTCCTCGTCGACGGGGGTCGTGAGCGTCGGCTTCCAGATGCTTTTCACGCTCTCCGCCTCGCCGAAGCGGGCTTCCAGCGCCTGCGCGACGGTGCCAAGGCTATCGAAAGTGCAGGTCACCGACATGGCCGTTGGCGTCGCTCACGACATCGTCGGCGCCGGCCTCGATCGCCGGCTTCCAGCATGTCGTCGGCGGAGGCCTTGGCGGCTGGATAGGCGATCTCGCCGACGCGGTTGAACATGTGGCCGACGGAGCCGGTGGCGCCGAGATTGCCGCCGTACTTCGAGAACACGGCCCGGACCGCCGCGCCCGTGCGGTTGCGATTGTCCGTCAGCGCTTCGGCGATGACGGCGACGCCGCCCGGCGCATAGCCCTCGTAGCGGATCTCCTCGAAAGTGTCGGCGTCGCCCCCGATCGCCTTCTTGATGGCGCGCTCGATATTGTCCTTGGGCATGTTCTCCGCCCGCGCCGCCTGCACGGCCAGGCGCAGCCGCGGGTTCATGCCGGGGTCGGGCGTGCCCATCTTGGCCGAGACAGTGATTTCGCGGGCCAGCTTGGAGAACACCTTGGAGCGCACCGCGTCCACGCGCCCCTTCTTGTGCATGATGTTCTTGAATTGTGAATGGCCGGCCATGACGCGCTCGTGTCTTGCGGAGGATGGGAAGTGGCGATTGTATAGGCGGATGGGCGGCAAGAATCCAGCTGGGGCAGGGGTAATGGTGGCCAAGTGATGAAGCGAGCGTGGGCCTTGGCGCTCACTTGCCTTCTCAGTGCCATGACGGCTCCGGCGTCTCGCGCGGCCGGCCCCGGCCACGACCTCCTGCTCGTGCTCGCCGTCGATTCTTCGGGAAGCGTCGATCCCACCGAGTACCGCCTGCAGCTGGATGGCCTTGCCGCGGCCTTCCGCGATCCGCAAGTGCAGGCGTCGATCACGGCCGGGCCCAACGCGCAGATCGCCGTCAATCTGCTGCTCTGGGCGGATGCCCGCTTCGAGCGCTTCACCACGGGCTGGCGGGTCATCGACGGCAAGGCAACGGCCGAGCGGTTCGCGCGTGAAATCGAGTTCTTCGACAAGCGCGTCGGTGGCGGCACCGGCATCGGGGCGGCGATCGCGCAGGGGATCGCGCTGCTGGAAACCTCGGGTCTTAACGCGCCGCGCCGCGTCATCGATGTCTCCGGCGACGGCATCGAGGCGCATGAAGGTCCGCGCCCGCCGATCATGCTGCCGGAGGCGCGCGAACTGTTGGGTGCGACCGGCATCATCGTCAATGGCCTTGCCATCGAGTCGGATTTCCCCCGTCTCGCCAAATACTATCGCGCCGAGGTGGCCTACGGACCCGGCAGCTTCGTCGTCTCCGCCAAGACGTTCGATGATTTCGCCGCCGCCATCCGCGACAAGCTCATCCGCGAGATCGAGCAGAAGGTGGTGGAGCGGCCGCGGCGTTTTGCAAACGTGCATTGACGCGCCGCCATTGAGCTCCGGCGCGCTCCGGCCTAATCTCGGACGCATCACTTCCGATAGGAGACTGGCATGGCCGCGCGCGAGAGTTACACCTATTTCGAGGGCAAATGGCACGACGGCACGCCGGCCATCGTGACGGCCGAGACGCACGGTTTCAACCTCGGATGCAGCGTGTTCGACGGCGCGCGCTTTTTCGAGGGCATCACCCCCGATCTCGATCTGCATTCGGCGCGCATCAACCGCTCGGCTGGAGCGCTCGGCCTCGAGCCGACGCACGCGCCCGAGGACATCGAGAAGATCATCCGGGCCGGCCTGAAGCGCTTCAAGAGCAAGGAGGCCATCTACATCCGTCCGATGTATTGGTCCGAGGCCGGCGGCTACATGTATGTTCCGCCCGATCCGGCCTCGACCCGCTTCCTCGTCTTTCTTGCCGAGGAGCCGATGATCGACCCCAAGGGCTTCTCGGTGACTATCGGCAAGTGGCGCCGGCCCTCCGCCGAATGCGCGCCGACCGACGCCAAATCCGGCTGCCTCTATCCGATGGGCGGCAAGATCATCATGGAGGCGAAGGCGCGCGGCTTCCAGAACGCGCTCGTGCTCGACCTGTTGGGCAACGTCGCGGAGACGGCGACCTCGAATGTCTTCATGGTCAAGGACGGCGTCGTGCTGACGCCCATTCCGAACGGCTCGTTCCTGAACGGCATCACGCGGCAGCGGGTGATCGTCATTGCTGCGCGCGGCGGGCCAGGAGGTCGTCGAGCGCTCGATCCGGCCGGAGGAGTTTTTCGCGGCCGACGAAATCTTCGCGACCGGCAATCACTCGAAGGTGACGCCGATCATCCGCATCGAGGAACGCCACCTCCAGGCGGGCCCGGTCGCCAAGCAGGCGCGGGCGCTGTACTGGGATTGGGCGCATGGGCGGGGGTGAGTTTGGTTGGCCAGACGCGGCTTCGCAAAGCCAGTTTGGTGGCTCGCGCGTCGGACATATCCTGCTGTGTAACAAGATTTGGTCGAACTCGACGCGGGCGAATTGGAAACTCTCGCGCGACGAAGACATGCGACCTTTAGTGATGATCCCGAACGGCGCTCTCAAGTCCGTCGTGCGATGTGAGTTATACCGACCAAATGTAGGTTCGACCGGTGACGAGGTTGTCGCGCTTCCCCCTCCCCCCTTGAGGGGGAGGGTGGGGTGGGGGGTCGAAAGCAAATGACTTTGTAATCGCATCTCTCCCCCCATCCCAAGCGCCTAAGGACTTAGCCGCTGCGCGCCTAAGCCCAAGGCGCTTGGCCTTTCCCCTCACGGGGGGAAGAAAATGCAGGACGGGTCAATCGTTACGTCGGCCGGTACTAGTCCTCGCGATCCAACTCGCGTCTGACGGCCTTGCGAAACAGAGCCGAGGCCGCCCATACGGCAATCACGACGCCCAGCACGCATGCGAACCACGTGTCGCCCGTGAGCCAGTCGGCGGCGACAGCCACAGCAACGAACACGATAAAACCAAGGCAACCAGCTCCGTTCTGATACTTCTGCTCGGCGAGCAGGCGGGCCACGCGGCGAGTTTCGAGCATCTCAGGATCGATCGGCATCTAGGCAGCCTATCGGACCACGACCGCAGGCAAAAGCGGGAAGCCGCCAACATGCTTGGCACTGCGTCGGTTTTTTTGGCCGAACCCCAACTTTAGAAAGAACTCAAAGTACCATAGGGTTAGAGTATGAAGGGTTGAGTTTTGGCCGATCATTTGGCCGATCTTTTCCCGCCCCTACCCCTTCCCCCTCAGCAACGCCTCCACCGCCATCTTCCGGAACTGCGCCTCCGCGCCGTGGTCCCGCCGCGCCTCGACCTCGCGGGCAACGATGCCGCGGACGATCGCCGCCAGGTCCTCGCCGGGAAAGGCCTTCTCCAGGCCAAGCCTCAGATCCTCTGGAATTTCAACGGTCAACGCGGCCATCCGCCCCTCCTTAAGCCACCACCTGTGTGGCGCATTCGCCCTTGAGACCACCCATGGCTCTGGAGTTACGCCCAAGCCCATGAGCAAACCACCGATTCTGCCCGAGCCGCCGGCCATCGAGCCGGTCAACCTGCGCACGGCGCTGGAGGAGCGCTACCTCTCCTATGCGCTCTCCACCATCATGCACCGGGCGCTGCCCGATGTGCGTGACGGCCTGAAGCCCGTCCACAGGCGTTTGCTCTACGCCATGCGGGAACTGAAGCTCAATCCCGACGCCGGCTTCAAGAAATGCGCGAAGATCGTCGGCGAGGTGATGGGCAACTTCCACCCGCACGGCGACCAGGCCATCTATGACGCCCTCGTCCGCCTCGCCCAGGACTTCGCCGTCCGCTACCGCCTGGTCGATGGCCAGGGCAACTTCGGCAATATCGACGGCGATAATGCGGCGGCCATGCGCTACACGGAGGCGCGACTAACAGATTTGGCGACCGCGCTGCTCGAAGGCATCGACGAGGACGCCGTCGATTTCCGCCCGACCTATGACGGCACCGGCAAGGAGCCCTCGGTTCTGCCCGGCAGCGTGCCGCATCTGCTCGCGAATGGCGCCTCCGGCATCGCCGTCGGCATGGCGACCTCGATCCCGCCCGCACAACATCGACGAGCTCTGCCAGGCGGCGCTCCATCTCATCAAGCATCCGAACGCGACGGTGGAAAAGCTCGTCGAGCTGGTGCCGGGGCCGGATTTCCCGACCGGCGGCCTGATCGTCGAATCGAAAGAGAGCATGGTCGAGTCCTATCGGACCGGCCGGGGCGCTTTCCGCCTGCGCGCCAAGTGGCACAAGGAGGAGGGCGGGCGCGGCACCTATCTGATCGTCGTCACCGAGATCCCCTATCAGGTGCAGAAGTCGCGCCTCGTCGAAAAGATCGCCGAGCTGCTGCAGGCCAAGAAGCTGCCGTTCCTGGACGACGTGCGCGACGAGAGCGCCGAGGATATTCGCCTGGTGCTCGAGCCCAAGAGCCGCACCGTCGATCCGGTGCTGCTGATGGAGAGCCTCTTCCGCGTCACCGAGCTGGAAGTGCGCGTGCCCCTCAACATGAACGTGCTCTCGAAGGGCACGGTGCCGAAGGTGATGGGCCTGCGCGATGTGCTGCGCGAATGGCTCGACCACCGCCAGCAGGTTCTCGTTCGCCGCACGAGCTTCAGGCTCGCCGAGATCGCCCGGCGCCTCGAGGTGCTGGCCGGCTACCTCATCGCCTATCTGAACCTCGACGAGGTGATCCGCATCATCCGCTTCGAGGACGAACCCAAGCAGCGCCTGATGGGCCGCTTCAAGCTGACCGAGGTGCAGACCGACGCCATCCTCAACATGCGGCTGCGGGCGCTGAACAAGCTGCAGGAGATCGAGATCCGGCGCGAGCACGACGATCTCTCCAAAGAGCAGGGAGCAGCTCAAGGCGTTGCTCAAATCGGACGAGAAGCAGTGGGAGAAGATCTCGGACGAGGTGAAGGCCGTCCGCGAGAAGTTCGGCAAGGGGACGCCCGAGGGCAAGCGCCGCTCGGTGCTGGCGGACGCGCCCGAGATCGACGGCGATCTCGATGAGGCGCTCGTCGAGAAGGAGCCGATCACGGTGATCCTCTCCGAGAAGGGTTGGATCCGCGCGCTCAAGGGCCATCAGGAGGAGCTGGGCAAGCTCGACTTCAAGCAGGGCGACAGCCTGAAGCGCGCGATCCATGCGCAGACCACCGACAAGCTCGTGCTGTTCGCGACCAACGGGAAGTTCTTCACGCTCGATTGCGCGAGCTTGCCCGGGGGCCGCGGCCATGGCGAGCCGCTGCGCCTGCTGGTCGATCTCGAGGACAATCACGACATCGTCGGGTCATTCGTGCATGATCCCGAGCGCAAGCTGCTGGTCGCCTCGACGACGGCCAACGGGTTCATCGTTCCCGAGGCCGAGGTGGTGGCGCTCACCCGCAAGGGCAAGCAGGTGCTGAACTTGAGCGAGCCCGAGGAGGCGGCCGTCTGCGTGCCGGCGGCTGGCGACATGGTCGCCGTCATCGGCGAGAACCGGAAGCTCGTCATCTTCCCGCTCGCCGAGGTCAACGAGATGACGCGCGGCAAGGGCATTCGCCTGCAGAAGTACAAGGACGGCGGAATTTCCGATGCGCGCGTGTTTGCGAAGAAGGACGGCCTCACCTGGCTCGACGCGGCGGGCCGCACCTTCACGCTGTCCTGGGCCGGAGGTGAAGGATTGGGCCGGCCAGCGCGCGCAATCGGGCCTGATCGCGCCCAAGGGCTTCCCGCGCTCGAACAAGTTCGGACCGGCGTTCGAGTGAGTTGCGCGGCGCCGTCGAGCACTGGGGCCGCATGCCGGCGGCGCATGCGCCCCCTGCGATGTGCAACCTTGATCGGCTAGCGTCGTTGAGCGCATAGCTCGCCCCGATCATGACCGACACTCCAGTCCGCAGCTTCTCCAGGAACGCCGAGACGCGCCAGGCGCTCGTCATGGCGGTCGGCATCTACACCTTCTGGGGCGTCATCGTCGGCTATTTCAAGCTGCTGAGCGACGTGCCGGTCACCGAGATCATCGCGCATCGCGCGATCTGGTCCTTCGCACTCGTGGCTCTCATCCTGGTCTTCCGCCGCGAACTGAGCGCGATACCTGCGATCCTCGCCGATCGTGGAGCGCTCCTTCGCCTCATCGCCTCGGCGGCGCTCCTTTATCTCAATTGGGGCGTCTTCGTTTACGCGGTCAGCGCGGGACGCGTGCTCGACTCGAGTTTCGCCTATTTCATCAATCCGATCCTGTCGGTGCTGCTCGGGCTCGTGCTGCTGGGCGAGCGGATGTCGCGCGCCGCAGTGGGCGGGCGTCGGCCTCGGTCGCCCTCGCGATTTTCGCGCAAGGCGTGCTGCTCGGGCGCTTTCCCTGGCTTTCGCTCGTCATGGCCGCGACCTTCGCCGCCTACGGCTTCGTCAAGAAGCAGACGCCGGTGCCCGCTGGTCAAGGCATGCTGATCGAGACCGCCTTCTCGCTCGTCATCGCCGTGCCCTATATCCTCTATGTCTGGTCGCAAGGCACCGGCCATGCCTTCACGGATGCGCGAACGCTCGCCCTCTTGATGCTCGCCGGGCCGATCACCGTCGTGCCGCTCATCATCTATGCGACGGTGGCGCAGCGGCTTCCGCTCGTCACCATCGGCCTCCTGCAGTACATCGTGCCGACCGGGCATTTCCTGATGGCGATTTGGGCCTTCGGCGAGCCGCTTTCGCTCGCCAAGCTCGCGACCTTCGTGCTCGCCTGGATCGGGCTCGCCGTGGTGACGGTCGACGCCGTAATGGGAGAGCGGCGAGGCTGAGGGGCCGCACTCCTGAAGCCGTCAAGTTGTCGCATCTCCGCCGTCAAGTTCGCACAATCGGTGTCTAGGCCTGCATCACGAGCGGGTTTGGTGCTTGGCCCATTGTGGCCGTGGCGACAGGCCAGCGAAGTGGGGTGACGGGTACGCGGGTTGGCCTGAAGCGGCGACCATCAAACGCTTTCTGGTGACGGCTGCAGCCAAAGAGACGCCCAACGCGCTTCTCAAGCAGCCTTCTCCCGAAGGCATCATGGTGCTGCCGAGAAGCACAACGGACGCGGACCAGCACATCCACCGGCTGACGAAACGGGGTGGAGTGGTCGATGACGAGCGGCTCTTGGCAGTGCGCTTCGTGCCTTTGCAAACGGGCAGCGAGCGCTGATCGATCTCGACACCGAACTCGTCCTTTACGTGTGCTCCCTACGTCAGCGAAGCGCACGTCCGTTCATCCCTCCTTAACCTTTATGGACTTCTAATGAGCGAGGTCGCGAGGTTCATGTCGATGGGTAGTACCGTGCGTCGAGTTGCTTTCGCCTGGCCCCACACCGCCCGCATCGGGCTTGTGGCGCCGATCCTTCTTACCGCCACGCTTGCGGGCTGCAGCTCGGACGTGTCGCGGTTCGACTTTCCGGCTTTCGGATTGACGAGTTCGACGACGCCGGTGCCGAGCACGCCCGTCGGCGCGCAGGCGCCTGCCGCGCGTGCAAACGATCCCTATGCTTCGGGCGAGGACGGCTACGACTATCGCGGTCCGACCCTGTTCGACGGCAGCAGTGCTGCTCCGGCGACGGGTAATGGCTACGATACCTATCAGGGCGGACCGTATGGCGGATCGTCGTCTCGCAATGTCGAGGTGGCGCGGTTGCCGGAGGTTCCTGCCGGCCAGACGAGCACCGATGGCGGCTACGGCGATGCCGGCGGGTACGACACCAGCGAACTCGTCCTCCGGCGGCGGCTACGAGATGGCGGACAACGGCCGGACGGTCGTCGCCCGCCCCGGCGACAGCCTCTACAAGATCGCCCGTGACTTCAATGTCTCGATGACCGAGCTGATGCGGGTCAACGGCATGCCGAGCCCGTCGATCCGTCCGGGCCAGCGCATCAAGATTCCGTCGTCCGCCTCCAAGCAGACCGCGCGAAACCTCTACAAGTCGTCGAAGAAGCCCATGCGCACAACGCGCGCGCCAGAGGCCGAATACAGCGCGGCTGGCGATGGAGAGACCTATCGGGTTCAGAGCGGCGACAGCCTCTATGGCATCGCGCGGCGCCTCAATGTTCGCGCCGAGGACCTGGCCGAGGCGAATGGTATCGATGACGCCACGAAGCTGAAACTCGGTCAGGAGCTCCGCATTCCCGGTGGCTCGGCTGGCGCAAGCGTAGCCGATGCCGAGGAGCCCGCGCCGAAGAAGCGGATCGCCGCCGTGCGCAAGACCGAGACGGCGACCGACGACAACGATGGTGGTTCGGACACCTCCTACAGCGATCAGGATCAGGGCTACGAACCCGAGGCCGCCGCTCCGTCTTCCTCGGACGAGAGCACCGACGATGGCCAGGGCTCGACGGATGAGGTCGCGGCCAAGAGCACCGGCGAGGACAGCGAGCCCGAGGCGCGCACCGACCAGGCCTTCCGCTGGCCGGTCAAGGGCCGCATCATCGCCAAATACGGCGACAACCTCGACAGCGGCCGTAACGATGGCATCAACGTCGCCGTGCCGCTCGGGACCGACGTGAAAGCGGCCGAGAACGGCGTCGTCGCCTATGCGGGCGATGAGCTCAAAGGCTACGGTAAGCTCGTGCTGATCCGCCATGCCGACAACTGGGTTTCGGCCTACGCCCACAACGACGAGATCACGGTGACGCGCGGTGACACCGTCTCCCGTGGCCAGGTCATCGCCAAGGCCGGCAAGTCCGGCGACGTCGACCAGCCCCAGCTCCACTTCGAGCTGCGCAAGGGCTCGCAACCCGTCGATCCACTGCCGCACATGTCGGGCGGGTAAGCTGAGTTCAATGTCAGGAATGCAAAACGGCTCGGAGGCTTCTCCGGGCCGTTATCTTTTGGGGTGCGTCCAGGCTTGTCTACTTGGGCCTATTCACCAACCCCGCCCTTGTCGCCTCAGCGATCTCCACATCCCCCTGCCGCTCACTCGCTGAAAGTCCCTCGATCACATGCTCCTGATCGGCGACGGGGCGGTTCTGGCCGAGCTTCATCTTGCCCTCGAGCGTTTCGATCGCGAACTCGACGCCGACGATGCCCTTGAGCTGGGCCTCGATGTAGTCGGGCGGGGCGTCGCTCGTGGCCCAGGGATCGGCAAAGCGCGCCTCGTGCTTTTTCGTCAGCCGGTCGACGGCCGAGCGCAGCCAGGCGCGATCCTCGATGAAGGTCACCCGGCCGCGCGCATGCACGGTCGCGTAGTTCCAGGTCGGCACGACCTTGCCGTGCTCGCGCTTGGCCTCGTACCAGCGCGGCGAGATGTAGGCGTCGGGGCCCTGGAACACGGCGACGGCTTGAAGGTCGAGGCGGCTTTTCTTCAACTGCGGATTGGCGCGGGCGAGGTGGCCGATGAGTTTGCCGTTGGGGCTGCCGTCCAAATTGAGAAACAACGGCAGATGCGAGACGAGCGGGCCTTCGTCACCGCACGTGATGAGCATCGCCAGGCCCGTCGCCGCGATGTGCGCGTGCAGGATGCCGAGGTCCTCGACTTTGAAGGCGGGCGGAATGTAGAGCACAAGGGCCTCCGTTAGTTTTGCAGCAACTGGCTGGCGATGACGGCATCCGGCGCGAGCCGTTTCAAGTCGCGCGCCAGCTCCTCGCCCGACTTGACCAACATCTCGATCGGCATCGGCTCCAGCCGCTCGAGTATGAACCACATATTCCGCGTCGCCTCGGTGATGCGCGTGCGTGGCCCCTGCCGCCAATTCCAGCGCCGGCAGGTAATCCCCTTGTCGTCGCGCCAGACGACCTCGCCGGGCTCCGGGTGCTCGATCGCGGGCGCGCCGTCCTTCGTCGTCGCGAAGGGCTCGTCGCCTGTTGCCAGCGTCAGGAAAGGAAGGCCCACGTAGGCATCAATATCCTCGCCGCCGACGGGCACGGCATTGGCGATGCTGAGGGCATTGTAGAGATCGACCACGGCATTGATGCTCGGCAGCGATGCGCCGCGCTTCCTAAGCGCCTCGGCCGAGGAGGGCGTGCGCTGGGGCTTGGCGCCGAAAGCGCGGTACGCCTCCTGCCAGGCCGCAAGATGCGTCGATTCCCAGTCGGGACTGGCCGGGATGCCAGCGCAGGCGGTCGCGAGCCGCTCGCGCGCCCAATCCGGGCTCGGCCCGTTCGCACCGTGCGTGACCACGAGACTCAGTGCCACGAAATCGGGTCGCAGACGCCAGATCGCCGGATCGATGCGCGGGATGAAGTCGGATGATTTGATTTTTCCGCTCATGGCGCTAGTATATAATAATGACCACGACAGTCAATAAAATGACCAAAGCGGCAACGCGTCCTGCGCGCAGCCGGCCTTGCTTCTTCCGTCGGCCGCCGCGTCGGCGATCATCGCCGCAAGCTCGGCCTGTCCCAGGACCAGCTCGCAGCCCTTTCTGGTGCGAGCAAAGGAACGATTGTCCAGATCGAGCAAGGCAAGGCCAATCCGAGCATCACCTCGCTCTGCCGCCTGGCGGTGGCGCTCCGGGTTTCCGTCGAGGAGCTTGTTACCGAGCAGGCGCCGGCAGACCGGGCGCTCGCTGTCGAGAGGGTTCCGAAGGTGCTCTGGCGCGGCCTCGAGGGTGGGTCGGCAAGCCTGTTGATCGGCACGCGAGGGCCAAGCATGCTGGAGCTCTGGCATTGGCAACTCGCCAAAGGCGAGCGCTACGAATCGCCCGGCCATTCGGCCGGCACCCGCGAGATTCTCCACGTCGAGAAGGGGTCGATCTCCGTCGAGATTGCCGGCGCCATAGAAATCCTGAGAGCCCCCGCCGCCGCTGTATTCGAGGCGGACGTGCCGCACGCCTATGCCGGGCAAGGCGCAGGCATGGCGTCGTTCACGATGGTGGTCGAGGAGCCGGGCGTTCGCAAGCGGTGCTGAGACACTTTCGCCTGCCGACAGCCCTTGCCCCCGCGCGCTCGAGGCCATAGACGGACCCCAGTGTGGCGTCGCGCCATAGTTGACCAGTCGCGCTGCACGGTCGGAGTCAACTATGGCGCGATGAACGCCACACGAAGCTCATGATATTGCTAGTGGCCCTCATGTCGCGCCAAAATCGTACGGACGCCCGGCGAGCATGCGATTTTGGCGCGACGGGCCACTCGTCCTCAAGGGCCAATCGCGACGCGCCCAGTCCACCGGCGTCCGCTGAGCTTCAAGGAGACGCCCCATGGCCGCCCAACCCGCCAAATCCCGCGCCACCGCCGGCCGAAAATGGGTCTACCGGTTTGGCGCAGGAAAAGCAGACGGCAATGCTTCCATGAAGGAGCTGCTCGGCGGCAAGGGGGCGAACCTCGCGGAGATGTCGAGCCTGAGCCTGCCAGTGCCGCCGGGATTCACCATCACCACCGAGGTCTGCACGGCCTACTATACCAACGGGCGCAAGCTGCCGGAGGACCTCGCCGCCGAGGTCGAGGCGGCGTTGGCCGAGGTCGAGCGGACGGTTGGTGCGAAGTTCGGTGATCGACAGGTGCCGCTGCTCGTCTCCGTGCGATCGGGCGCGCCGGCCTCCATGCCGGGCATGATGGATACCGTGCTCAATCTCGGCCTCAACGACGAGACCGTCGAAGGCATCGCGGCCAAAACCGGCAACCCGCGCTTCGCCTATGACAGCTATCGCCGCTTCATCCAGATGTATTCGAATGTGGTGCTGGGCGTCGATGGTGAGGTGTTCGAGGACATCCTCGATCACACGAAGAGTCTCAACGGCTTCACGCTCGACACCGAGCTCACCGCCGAGCATTGGCGGCAGGTGATCGCGAGCTACAAGAAGGCGGTCGAGGGCGAGACAGACAAGCCGTTCCCGCAGGATACCGCCGAGCAGCTCTGGGGCGCGATCGCGGCCGTTTTCGGCTCCTGGCAGAACGCACGCGCGGCGACCTATCGCAGGCTCCACGACATCCCCGTGCATTGGGGCACCGCCGTCAACGTGCAAGCGATGGTGTTCGGCAATCGCGGTGATACGAGCGCGACAGGCGTCGCCTTCACGCGCAATCCCTCGACGGGGGCGAACGAGATCTACGGCGAGTTCCTTGTCAATGCGCAAGGCGAGGACGTGGTCGCCGGCATCCGCACGCCGCAGAGCCTGACGGAAGCCGCGCGCCTTCTCGCCAAGGACAAGAAGCCCTCGCTCGAGACGCTGATGCCGAAGGCGTTCGGCGAACTCCGCGAGGTTTTCGATCGCCTCGAAGGCCACTACCGCGACATGCAGGACATCGAGTTCACGATCCAGGAAGGCAAGCTCTTCATCCTGCAGACGCGCTCGGGCAAGCGCACGACGAAGGCGGCCTTGAAGATCGCCGTGGACTTGGCCGAGCAGGGGCTCATCTCGCAAGCGGAAGCCGTCTCGCGCATTGATCCGATGGCGCTCGACCAGCTGCTGCACCCGACGCTCGATCCCGATGCCAAGAAGGAGATCATTGCCTCGGGCCTGCCGGCCTCGCCCGGTGCGGCGGTCGGAGAAGTCGTGTTCACGGCCGACGAAGCCGAGGAAGCGAAGGCGAAGGGCCGCGACGTGCTGCTCGTCCGCGTCGAGACCAGCTCCCGAGGACATCCACGGCATGCATGCGGCTGTGGGCATCCTGACCACGCGCGGCGGCATGACGAGCCATGCGGCGGTGGTGGCGCGCGGCATGGGGCGGCCGTGCGTCTCGGGCGCCGGCGCCATCCGTATCGACTATGCCAAGGGCACGATGACTGCCGGCAAGACCATCGTGAAAAAAGGCGATGTGCTCACCATCGACGGCTCGACCGGACAAGTACTGCTTGGCCGCGTGGCGATGCGCCAGCCCGAGCTATCGGGCGACTTCGCGAAACTCATGACCTGGGCCGACAGCCTCCGCCGCATGAAGGTCCGCGCCAATGCCGAGACGCCGCGCGACGCGATCCAAGCACGCCAGTTCGGCGCGGAGGGCATCGGCCTCTGCCGCACCGAGCACATGTTTTTCGACGCGGACCGCATCCTCGCCATGCGCGAGATGATCTGCTCGGAGACGGAGCAGGGCCGCCGAGCCGCGCTGGCAAAAATCCTGCCGATGCAGCGTCAGGACTTCGTCGAGCTGTTCGAGATCATGGCGGGCTTTCCCGTGACCATCCGCCTGCTCGATCCGCCGCTGCACGAGTTTCTGCCGCACGAGGCGCCGGAAATCGCGGAAGTCGCCAAGGCGCTGGGCGTCACGGCCGAGAAGCTGAAGGCGCGCGTCGATGAGCTCTCCGAGTTCAATCCGATGCTGGGATTTCAGGGGCTGCCGGCTCGGCCTCGCCTACCCAGAAATCACCGAGATGCAGGCCCGCGCCATCTTCGAGGCGGCGATCGTTGTGGCGGCGAAGACCGGGAAGCCGGTGATCCCTGAGGTGATGGTGCCGCTCGTCGGCTTCGTCGCCGAGCTCGAGCGGCTGAAAGCGGTGATCGACAGGACGGCGGCGGCGGTCGAGAAAGAGACGGGCGCCAAGCTCACCTATCAGATCGGCACCATGATCGAGCTGCCGCGCGCTGCATTGCGGGCTGCCGAGATCGCCCGTGCAGCCGAGTTCTTCTCCTTCGGCACCAACGACCTGACCCAGACGACGCTCGGCCTCTCGCGCGACGACGCGGCGCCGATCCTCGCGCACTACACTCGCGAGAGCATCATCGAGACCGATCCCTTCGTCACGATGGATTTGGAGGGCGTCGGCGAGTTGGTGCAACTGGCCGCCGAGCGCGGCCGGAAGACTCGCGCCGACATCAAGCTCGGCATCTGCGGCGAGCACGGCGGCGACCCGCGCTCCATCGCCTTCTGCGAGACCATCGGCCTCGACTACGTCTCCTGCTCGCCCTTCCGCGTGCCGGTCGCGCGGCTCGCCGCGGCGCAGGCGGCGATCAAGGGCAAGGTGAGCGGGCAGCGGGAGGCGTAGGCGGCTACATCAGCTGAATGAAGATCAGCGCCATCCCTACCACCGATACGCCCCACGCCGCTGTCCTCACCCATGGCAGGCCGGCGATGTAGACGCCTGCGTGGGCGAGTCGGCCGAAGAAGAAGAGATAGGCGCCGGTTTCAGTCATGCCGTTCGAGACGCCGACGGCCTTTGCCGTCAGCACCAGGATCGCGAATAGCACGAGGTTTTCGAGCAGGTTGCGGTGCGCGCGCTGGGCGCGACCCGCCCAACCGGTGATCTCGGGCATGTCGTCTCGATTGCCGATCAAGGGCGGCAGGCCAACCTGCATCTGGGCGCCGATCACCGACATTACCACCAGCACCAATGCCAGGGCCGCCGACCAGAGGAGGAGGCTGAGCTCGATTGTCATGGGTGTTACTTCCGCGTTGAGCGCCGATCCAGCGGCACCGTAGTGTGTTTGCTGTCGTGGCAAGGTGCCATGATTTCTGCCCGGTGCGTCGCGCCCCAGCCAATCGGTCGCATCCACAGGCTGCGTTGGCCTGCGCCCAGCGTGGCCGCAATGCCACAATCCCGCCCTGGAACCTGATATAAGGCTCCGGCAGGGCCCGAGTTCGGCCCAGAAGCTTTACAGGGGGACTTTCCATGTTCATGCCCGACAATCTTGCTTGGCTCGAGCCAGTCATCTGGGGCGCTATCGTCGTTTTCGTCGTCGATCTCATCGGCAACATGCTGACGTTCTCGAACCGGTTCGTGAACGCGCTCGTCACGGCGATCGTGTTCGCCGTGATCTTCGGCATCCTGGTGCAGATCGGCATTGTCGACTTCACGGCAAGCGTCGCGATGGACCCGGCCGCTCCGGCTGCGACGACAACCACCACGACCACGACGCCATAAGCGCTGCGGTCGTACCGATTTCGAGCGCGGGCCCTTCGGGGCCCGTTTGCTTTTTGCGTGCTTCTTCGAATGCTTGTGGCGGGCCAAGCAAATCATGTTAGAAGGCGGCGAGAACAAAGCTGAAACGTTTAGTCTGCGGAACCGCGCATGAACGAGCGCCTGATCACCGGGGGACGCAAAGAGGACGATGCGCTCGAGGCGTCGATCCGCCCGCAGTCGCTGGGCGAGTTCATCGGCCAGGAGCAGGCGCGCAAGAACCTCAAGGTCTTCATCGAGGCGGCCAAGGCGCGGGGCGATGCGCTGGACCATGTGCTGTTCGTCGGTCCGCCCGGTCTCGGCAAGACGACGCTTGGCGCAGATCATGTCGCGGGAGCTCGGCGTCGGATTCCGCTCGACCTCGGGACCGGTCATCGCCAAGGCGGGCGATCTCGCGGCGTTGCTGACCAATCTGGAAGAGCGCGACGTCCTCTTCATCGACGAGATCCACCGGCTCAATCCGGCGGTCGAGGAGATCCTCTATCCGGCCATGGAGGATTTCCAGCTCGACCTCATCATCGGCGAGGGGCCGGCGGCGCGCTCGGTCAAGATCGACCTCGCGAAGTTCACGCTGGTTGGCGCGACGACCCGGGCGGGCCTGCTCACGACGCCGCTGCGTGACCGCTTCGGCATTCCGGTCGCGCTTGAACTTCTACACGACCGAAGAACTCGAGCTCATCGTCAAGCGTGGCGCTCGCGTCTTGAAATGCGAGATGAGCGAGGATGGCGCGCGCGAGATCGCCCGACGCGCGCGGGGCACGCCGCGCGTCGCGGGCCGCCTGCTCCGCCGGGTGCGCGATTTCGCGGCCGTCGATGGTGCGCCAACAATAACGGCAATGGTCGCCGACAAGGCGCTGCGGGAACTCGAGGTCGATGCGGAAGGCCTCGACATGCTCGACCACCGCTATCTCAAATGCATTGCCGTCAACTACGAGGGAGGACCGGTCGGCATCGAGACGATCGCCGCCGCACTCTCCGAGCCGCGCGATGCGCTGGAGGAGATCATCGAGCCCTATCTGCTCGCAGCAGGGCTTCATCGGCCGCACGCCGCGGGGCCGCGTCTGCACCATGAAGACGTACCGGCATCTGGGGCTGATGGCGCCGACGCGCACGCCCGATCAGATTCCGCTGTTCGACGGCGAAGCTGGAGCAACGTAGGGGCGACCACCGGTCGCCCCTACAAGATGTCCATGCGCCACCCGGACGCGTCTACGACTTCGGCAGCAGCACCTTGTCGATGACGTGGATGACGCCGTTCGACTGATCGACATCGGCGATCGTGACGGTGGCGACGCCGCCCGCCTCATCCTCGATCATGATCTTGCCGTCGGCCGACTTCACCGTGAACTCGCAGCCACCGACCGTCTTCACCTTGTGCATGCCGCCGTCGTCCATAACCATCTTGTTGATGGCATCCGACATCGCTTCGGCGGCGATCGACGTGGCAGGTGAGGATCTTCGTCAGCTGATCCTTGTTCTCGGGCTTCAGAAGCATGTCGACCGTGCCGGCGGGGAGCGCGTCAAATGCTGCGTTCGTCGGCGCGAAGACCGTGAAGGGACCGGCGCCCGACAGCGTATCCACGAGGCCCGCGGCCTTCACGGCGGCGACCAGCGTCGTGTGATCCTTCGAGTTCACGGCGTTCTCGACGATGTTCTTCTCGGGGAACATCTCGGCGCCGCCGACCATCTTGTTGCCGCCCGCGATCGCCGCCACGGCGCCGAGCGAAACCAGTGCGGTCGAAAGAGCAATCGTCTTCAGAGTAAAACCTGCCATCGTCTTTTCTCCTCTTGGAGGTTGCGATGTCAGGGTTACGGCAATGCAAGAGCGGCCGGATCTCTCGGACCCGGCCGCTCACGAGGTCGTGTGATGGCGTGAAGGAGAAGAGGTTACGCGGCCTTGAGCCACTTCTTGAGGCCCGTCGAGTTGGCGAACGGATCCTCCTTCAAGCCCTTCAGCGCCTTCTTGCGGGCGGCGACCGCCATCTTGAACGCCTTGTCCTCGCCATGACGCGAGACAGCGTACTTGGCGCGGCCGACGCGCTTGTCCTCGAGCGGCCAGAAGGCGATCCAGTAGGGCGCCTTCACCTTGCGGCCGTTTTGGATCTCTGTTGCAACGTGCCGGCAGACGCCGACGATGCCTGACTTGTTGTTGCGGCGGCGGATCGAGGCGTACTCCGCACGCGACATCGGCGGATTGGCGTCGAGGGTCGTGTCGCGGAATGTCTTGGCGGCTTCGAGCGCCTTCGGCTTCGAGCCGAATTTGCCGTCGCTGAAATACTTGCACCAGATCTTGTTCCGGCGCTGCAGTGTCACGATCCAGGCGTGCGTGTGGTTCTTCGCGTTGTCGACGCGATGGATGCCGTAGTGAGGTTTCTTGGCGGCCGATTTCTTGGCCGCCAGCTTCTTAACGGATTTAGCCATGATGGAGAGTTCGTCCCAAACGAGTTTACCTATGACCCCTCGTACCCAGGGGCGCCCTCGTCTATGACAGGATTGTGTCGTCGGCAACACCGTGGGCGGCAGCGAGAGGCTTGCGGGCGGCTGCATTGTGGAGCAGGGCCCGCAAACTCTGGACTATATAGTGCCCTAACGCGGCAACGCGCCGCAGACTAGGCATGATCTCCTTGGAGGCTTTGACGCCGCTCAAATATCCAACACCTCATCAGACACGAACTCCGCCCGCTCGGAGATGAACCGGAAGCGCGCCTCGGGCTTGGTGCCCATGAGGTCGGAGATGGCGCTCGTCGTCTCGTCGCGATCGTCGGCGTCGATCTCGACGCGGAGTAGCCGGCGTTTCCGCGGGTCCATCGTCGTCTCTTTGAGCTCCGAGGCGTTCATCTCGCCCAGACCCTTGAAGCGCTGGATGTCGACCTTCTTGCCCTTGTAGACGGTCGCCAGCAGCTCCTCCCGATGCCGGTCGTCCTGGGCATAGGTGTGGGCGGCGCCCTGCTTGATCTTGTAGAGTGGCGGCACCGCCAGATAGAGATGGCCCTTGTCGATAAGCTGCGGCATCTCCTGGAAGAAGAAGGTGATCAAGAGCGAGGCGATGTGCGCGCCGTCGACATCGGCGTCCGTCATGATGATGACCTTGGCGTAGCGCAGGTCCTCCTCGCGGAAGCTCGAGCCGGTGCCGCAGCCGAGCGCCAGAATGAGATCGGCGATGAGCTGGTTCTGCGAAAGTTTCTGCGATGACGCGCTGGCGACGTTGAGGATCTTGCCGCGCAACGGCAAGATCGCCTGGGAGGCGCGGTCGCGCGCCGACTTCGCCGAGCCGCCCGCCGAGTCGCCCTCGACGATGAAGATCTCGTTGCCATCCTCGGGCCCGTGCGAGCAGTCGGCGAGCTTGCCGGGGAGGCGCAGCCGCTTGGCGCTCGATCGCCGGTCGCGCTCCTTCTCCTGGCGGCGCTTCAGGCGTTCCTCGGCCCGCTCGATCACCCATTCCAGCAGCTTCTGCGCTTGCGCGGGACAGTCCGCCAGCCAGTGATCGAAGGCATCCTTCACCGTCGTCTCGACGATGCGGGCGGCTTCGAGCGTCGCGAGCCTGTCCTTGGTCTGGCCCTGGAACTCGGGCTCGCGGATGAAGACCGAGAGCATGCCGGCCGCAGTCGTGAAGACATCGTCGGCGATGATCTGCTGGGCGCGCTTGCTGTTCGTCAGTTCGCCATAGGCTTTCAGGCTGCGCGAGAGCGCCGAGCGCAGGCCGTTCTCGTGCGTGCCGCCATCGGGCGTGGGCACCGTGTTGCAATAGGAGGAGATGAACCCGTCGTCGTCGGCGATCCAGGTCATCGCCCATTCGACCGAGCCGTGCCCGCCCTCGCGCTCGACCTTGCCGGCGAAGATGTCTTTCGTGACCGGTCGTCAGCCCGTCGATGCGATCGGTCAGGAAATCCTTGAGCCCGCCCGGAAAATGGAACACGGCCTCGGCCGGTGTATCGTCCTTGATCAGCTCGGGCGCGCAGTGCCAGCGGATCTCGACGCCGCCGAACAGATAGGCCTTCGAGCGCGCCATCTTGTGGAGTCGCGCCGGTTTCCAATGCGCGTGCTCGCCGAAGATCTGCGGATCGGGATGGAAGCGCACCTTGGTGCCGCGCCGGTTCTTGATCGCGCCCATATCCTGGAGCTTCGAGGTCGGCTTGCCGCGCGAATAGGTCTGCTTGTAGAGCCGCTGGTCCTTGGCGACCTCGATCTCGAGCACATCCGAGAGGGCGTTCACGACCGAGACGCCGACGCCGTGCAGGCCGCCGGACGTGTTGTAGACCTTGCTGTCGAACTTGCCGCCCGAGTGCAGCATGGTCATGATGACTTCGAGCGCCGACTTCGGCTTGAACTTTGGGATGCGGGTCGATCGGGATGCCGCGGCCGTTGTCGGTGACGGCGAGGAAGCCGTCGGCCGACAGCTCGACATCGATCCAGTCGGCATGCCCCGCCACCGCCTCGTCCATGGCGTTGTCGATCACCTCGGCGAAGAGGTGGTGCAGCGCCTTCTCGTCGGTGCCGCCGATATACATGCCGGGCCGCCGGCGGACGGGCTCGAGCCCTTCCAGCACCTCGATATCGGCCGCCGTATAGCTGTCGGCGGTCGCGCCCTTCTTGCGGATGGGCTGCTGCTCGAGCTCCGTCTCGAGCTTGGCGAAGAGGTCGCGCGAGGAGGCCATGGCTGCTCCGGTCGTGAGTCTTGGTTTGTCGCACTTTCTTCGCCGAACCGGGAACCACTTCGCCGGAAGGTGCTCTGGTCTCATACAAGCCCGTCCGGGAAAACCCCGGGCAAGCCGAATCTAGTTGTCAGTATCGCAAGTTGGCGTGCCATGGGGGAGGGGCAAAGGCAAGATGGAGAGCTGGTTCAGTCCCTGTTTTCCGCTCGGGTGTCACCCGCGGGGGGATGCGAGCAATCGTCGCGTCGTTAATACGGGACTGGTCATCTCCGAGTGTCGCTCGAGACGTCCGGTCTGCCTTTTCCTGAGGCCACCCGCGCCAATCCGCCTGACAGGTCAGCTATTACTCCGGCAATCCTGCCTTGCGCAGACCTTGCAGCCAATGCTCTTCCACCACGTGGTCGCCGAGGGAGAAGACCGAGCGCAATTGGCTGATGGTGGTATCAGGAGCCACTTGCAAGAGCTTGTCGATGTCCCGCCCGGCCTCATCGATGAGTCCGAGCCAGGCCAAGGCCGGGGCACGATGGCGAAGCGCGGTCGGCAAGTCCGGCTTGTCCCGCAACATGGTTGTCGTAATCTCGATCACCTCTTCGTATCGGTGAGCGGCCAACGCGGAGAAACTGAATGCGGCCATCCAGAACGGCTTGTCCAGATCGCGTGGGCTCAAGATTATGGCTTGCTCGGCGGCTCGAATACCCTTTTCGAAGTCACAGGCGTATGTGTAGGCGATTCCTAACCATCCATGGGCCGCCGCAAGGTTTGGATTAAGTCGAACGGCACGGCTGAGAACCTCGACCGCTTGTTCATGGTGCTGATGCAGGGTCAAGGCCATGCCTAGTGTCGTCTGGGCCGTTGCGTCGCGGTCGTCCAGAGACAGCGCGCGCCGTGCCATTTCGAGCGCCTGCTTGCTGGATTGAGATACCAGATCGTTCCAGCGATATATGGCTTGCATCCAATGTGTCATAGCAAGCAGCCCGAAAGCCTGGGCGCTGCGATCATCCAGTGTCACGACCTGAAGGAGAAGCTCCTGTGCCTTGGCACACCCGTCCTTGTTGTACTGTCCCAGATGCCAGCGCGCCTGCATGACGAGGTCCCAGACGCTCAAATCCTGCCGGCCGGGCCGAGATGCTCGTTTTATTTCGGCGCTCTCGAACTCCGGGGCGATGGCGGCTGCGATGCTCTGCGTGATTTGATCTTGAACAAGAAAGATGTCGTCGAGTTCCCGGTCATATCGTTCTGCCCAGACATGACTATTGGATTCAGCATCGATCAATTGGGCCGAGACACGGACGCGGTTACCCGCCTTGCGAACGCTGCCTTCGACCACGTAACGCACACCCAGGTCTCGTGCGACCGCCTTCACGTCGATTGCGCGGCCCTTGTAGGTGAAACTGGAGTTGCGAGCGATTACGAGAAATGAACGAAATTTAGCGAGCGCCGTAATGATGTCCTCGGCTATCCCGTCGGCGAAGTACTCCTGCTCCGGCTCGCCGGACATATTAGTGAATGGCACGACGGCGATTGACGGCTTGTCGGCAAGCGGGTGGGGAGGTGCGGTGTCGCGAGCTCGTCCTGGGCCCGACATGGCACCGGACCAGCGCCACACGCGCACCGGGCGGGAAATGTTTTTGACGCGCTGTTCGCCCTGGTCCGCAAACACGTGTTCGAGCTTGCCGAGGATGCTCTCGTGAACCATGCCGGACACGCAGATACCGCCGGGCTCAGCCATTGCTTCCAGACGTGCGGCGACATTCACTCCGTCGCCGTAGATGTCGTCGCCTTCGCTGATGATGTCGCCCAAGTTGACGCCAATACGCAACCAAATACGATTGGCCTCGGGCATCCCGGCTTGCGGGTCCTCATGGCCTGCTGGACGGCTACCGCACATGCAACCGCGTCAACGACACTGGGGAACTCTACCAGCGCGCCGTCTCCGATGAGTTTGACGATGCGCCCGCCATGCTGGGCAACCAGAGGATCGAATAGCTCCACGCGATGAGCCTTCAATGACGCAAGCGTTCCCGCTTCATCGACCTCCATGAGGCGACTGTAGCCGACGACATCAGCAGCAAGTACGGCGGCCAAGCGACGCACGAATTCAGTGCCTTTCCATGCCATAAGCCGTCGGCTCGTGAGGGAATCCACACTACCTGAGCTGTGCCAAAAAGTCCGTACCTCGATCTCAAGGCCAGCCAATGGACAACTATCGGGCGACTGGTTCTCACGTCACGGCTGCCATGAACGCGAATTGAAACCCTACCTAAGCCGAGACAGGCTGGTCTAGTCTCCCGAAATGGCAATAATCGGACTCATTCCCAAAGCGGAGGCCCCATGATTACACCCCGCACCATCATCCCGGCCCGAGAATTCGCCGAGCGGCGCCGTCGGGCTGCCGCCATGGCCAAGGCGGCGGGCTTGCGCGGCCTCGTCGTTGCCTCCCGCGGCGGCGGCTCGCTCGATCGCTACGGCGACGTCATGTACCTGACGAACTTCTACACGCTCTTCCCCTACATCCCCGACCTTGCCGGCAACTGGAACGCGCGCGCCCACACCTTCCTGGTGCTCTCGGCCGAGGGCGAGGCGCGGCTCGTCGTCGACTGCGCCTATGACGAAACGGTGGCGCTGGAGGCGTCACGAGATCATCCGCGCCGATCTCGTCATCGAGGGCGTGATCGGGGCCATGCGCCAGCTCGGCCTCGACCAAGGCCCGGTCGGCCTCGTCGGCGGCGACGTCATGACGGTGGATGTGCATCAGGCGATCACGGCCGCCTTCCCCGCTCTCAATGGCGAAACGGGCAGGCGATCCTCTCCGATCTTCGCGCCGATCAAGAGCCCCGCCGAGATCGCGTTGCTTCGACGCGCCTCGGCGCTCGGCTCCCGCGCCACCGACGCCATGATGGCGGCAGCCGTCCCCGGCGCCACCCATGGCGATGTCATCGCGGCGGGCCAGGCCGATATCGCGCCGGCAGGCGGCATCCTCTACAACTCGTTCATGTCGTCGGGCACCGGCGGCGATGGCTCGGCGGAGATCCGCACGGGCTTTCCGACCTGGGCCTCGACCACCACCGCTCAAAGCAGGCCAGTGGTTCCATATCGGGCTCTCCGGAGTGCTCGACGGCTACTATTTCGATCTCGCCCGCTCGCGCCCGATCGGGCCGCCGACGAACCGGCAGATCGATTTGTTCGAGGCTTCCATTGCGGCGGTCGAGGCTGGCGTCGCTGCGGTCAAAGTCGGCACGACGGCCGAGCAAGTCGCCGCCGCCGGGCTCGGCAAGCAGCAGGCGCTGGGCTTCGAGCTGAAAGGCAACTTCTCCGGCCTCGGCCATGGCGTAGGCTTGGGCTGGGACAGCCCCTGGCTCGCGCCAGGCGACAAGACGGTGCTGGAGCCGGGCATGGTGCTCTGCGTCGAGCGCGGCATCCGCAAGGACGGCTATCTCGGCGACTTCGAGGAGACGGTGATCGTGACCGACAGGGGACCAGAGAAAATCACCGACGCGCAAATTAGGTATTGGTAGGCTGACCGAAAGCACCAGGAGGTCCCCATGACGACCGCCACCGATCTGCCGCGCATGCTCGCCGGCACCAAGCTGTTCGGCCTGCTCGGCGATGCCGACCGGCAGACCATCGCCAAGCAGATGCGGTCCGTCTCCTACGACAACGGCCAGCTGATCTTCGCGCGCGGCGATGAGGGGGCGGATGTCTATCTGCTGACGGCAGGTCGTGTGCGTCTCTCGGTGTTCACGAACGAGGGCCGCGAACTCGCCTTTCCTCAATGCGGGGCCGGGCGAGTTCTTCGGCGAGATCGCGGCACTGGATGGCGGCCAGTCGCACGGCCGACGCGCGGGCACTCTCCGCCGTCAAGGCCATGGCGCTGTCGCGTGCCAACCTGAAGCGCCTGATGGAGACGGTGCCCGCCATCTCGGACGTCGCCGTGAAATTCCTCTGCGGGCGGCTGCGCGCGACCAACGATGTGTTCGAGGCGGTGGCGCTGCATTCGATCGAGGTGCAGGCTCGCGCGCTTCCTGCTGTCGGCCATGAAGCTCCGCGGCATCGAGGCCAAGGACGGCAAGGCCTCGATCGATCTCGGCATGTCGCAGATCGAGATCGCCTTGCTGATCGGCGCCAGCCGGCCGAAGGTCAACCTCGCGCTGCAGGCGCTCGAAGCCGACAACGCACTCAAACGCGACGGCAACGTGCTCCACCTGATGACCGAGAAGCTGTCGCTCATCGCCGATAGGGATGATGTTTGAGTGCGCCATGCGCCGGCTCTCGCGCGTCCTGCTCGGTCTTGTGCTGGTCTCAAGCGCCATCGCGCTGCCATCCGCCTCGCTTGCACAGATCGCCGGCGGCACTCCGATCGACATCAAGGACGCCCCCTGGCAGGTGGCGTTGCGCATCAAGTCGGGGGCGGGCTTCGCGCTCTGCGGCGGCACGGTCATCGATCCCAGATGGGTGCTGACCGCGGCGCACTGCCTACCGGGCGGGGTGCTGCCGCAAGACATCCAGGTCATCACCGGCACGAGCGACTATCTGAACGGGGGGCGCTGGGTGGGCATTCGTGACGTCATCGTCCACACGGACTATGAACCGGCCACCAACGCAGCCGATCTGGCACTGATGTATCTTGTGGCACCCATCGATGGCGTCTTCATCACCACCGCCGATGTGTCGCTCGCGCTTCGTCCCGGTGAACCGCTGTTCGTGTCCGGGTGGGGTGCGATCGCCGAGGGCGGGCAGAAGTCGCGCCAGCTCATGGGGGCGATCGTTCCCTATGTCGAGAACCCGGCCTGCAACGCGCCCAGACTCCTATGCCGGTCGCGTGCTGCCTACCATGCTCTGCGCCGGCGAGGTCTTCGGCGGCGCCGACGCGTGTCAGGGCGACAGCGGCGGTCCGCTCGTATTGCGAGGCCCGGCGGGCAACGTCCTCGTCGGTGTCGTCTCGTTCGGTGTTGGCTGCGGTAGGAAGTTCAAGTTTGGCGTTTACACTCGGGTTTCGGCCTATCGCGACTGGATCGACCGGGCATTGGCGGGTCATTGAAATCTGGGGCTCGCCCAGATTTTTCCGCATTCCGTTCCGTGGGGAACAGCGCCGGCGGCCGGCCCGAGCCTATCTCTCGGGTGTCGAAGAGAGACCGGCAGCGCCAAGACCAAGAAAAACAAGAAGAGCAAGAACAAGCTGACCGGCCCAGCGACCAATCCCACGAAGTTGGGAGACGATGAGCAGGCAGGCTTAGGACCCGCGGGCGACGGCCTGTCGGGTCTTTTCGTTCTCTCCGATGGGGGGCAGGCGCTCCAACCTGAACGACTCCTTCATCTGAATGCCAGCTAACGGCCGGCTTCAGGACGCATTCACCACCCCCTCCCTACTTAGTGGCTCACAGTGCGGGTTGAGACACAAGCCAGAGAAGCACCCAGGAAGGGAGACCGTCATGATCGCCATCAGCCAAGCTCGTTCCCCATGCGCTGCGCGCCGGCGCCGCCGTCGCGATGCTCGCAACCGCCGCCTTCGTCGCCGGGCCCGCCAAGGCCTGCGCCATGTGCGACACCTATCGCGTCGTCAACGTCGCCGAGACGGATGTGCTCTACATGCGCTCCGGGCCCTCGCGGCATGCGCGCATCGTCGCCGCCATCCCCCATGACGGCTACGGCGTGCTGAAGGCCGGCGCCTGCAAGCGCAATTGGTGCGTGATGGAGCATTTCGGCCGCACCGGCTGGGTGAACATGCGCTACCTGCAGTACATCCGCTAAACCGGTAACATAGAAACTTCGGCCGTTTGTCCGGGCGGGTACGGGTGGTGACATACCATTACGTACCCGCCTTATGTTTGCCACGTCCTCTCCCCATCCGCGTCCGCAATTGCGCTGTAGCGCGCGGTTCGCCGGCCCCCCACACGCCCGGCGCAACCACGGAGACACGGCATGTACGGCATTCCGATTTTGCGGTCTCAGTTCGTTCTCGCGACAGCGGCGGCCCTCGCCGCGGCCTCGCCAGCCTTCGCCGGCATCGCCCCCAAGGTCAGCGATCCCTTCGTGCATGAGCGGCTCGCCGTCTACTTCATCCACGGGCCGAGCACGCAAGGCCCCGTGCCGCTGACGCTCGGCGAGGCGATGGCGAAGGGTCTCGTCACCGTGCACGAGACCGGCAGCGTCAATCGAACTCGCCATCGAGAACACCGGCGACCGAGGAGGTGTTCGTGCAGGCTGGCGACATCGTCAAAGGCGGCCAGCAGGACCGCACGCTGACCATGAGCATGATCGTGCCGCCGAAATCGGGCCGCGTGCCGCTCGCCGCCTTCTGCGTCGAGCAGGGGCGCTGGTCGCAGCGGGGCGGGCGAGGATGTGACGGCGTTCGCCTCCTCCGAGAAGATGCTGCCGTCGAAGGACGGCAAGTGGGCGTTGCGGACGATGCTGAAGGGCATCCTCGGCGTCGACGGCGAGACCGCCGAGACGGGTGACAAGCAGCAGAAGGTCTGGGAGTCGGTTTCGAAGACGCAGCAGGACCTCTGCCGACAATCTCGGCGGCGCGGTGGTTGCGGCCGACGCCTCGCCATCGAGCCTGCAACTGGCGCTCGAGAACGAGAAGCTCGACAAGACGATCGAGACCTACGTTGCCGCGCTCGAATCCAAGGGGTTCGCCACGAGCGATATCGTCGGCTTCGCCTTCGCCATCGACGGCAAGCTCAACAGCGCCGAGGTCTATCCCTCGAACGGGCTGTTCCAGAAGATGTGGCCGAAGCTCCTGCGGGCGAGCGTCACCGAGGCGATCGGCGCCAAGGCCGAGACAGAGCTCGATGCGCCCAAACCCGAAGGCGTCGCCGACATGCTGACGAAGGCCGAGGCGGCAAAGCCCACTACCGGCGCGGTCGATGCGGCCAATGTCGTCGAGACGCGCGAGTCGGACGAGGCGGCGCTCTTCGAGACCAAGCGCGCCAAGGGCGACTTCGTGCACCGGACCTACATGATCAAGTGAAGGGTCCTCAGACTGAAATGTTGTCGATGAGGCGGGTCTTGCCGAGCCAGGCCGCGACGAGGAGCCGCCGCGGTCCGCGCTCTCCATCCTCGACGGGTGCAAGAGTTCGCGCATCGCGAAGCTCCAGGTAGTCGACCTTGAAACCGGCGGCGGCAGGCTGCGCTTGCCCGCTGCCAGGGCCTTGCGGCTTCCTCCCCCCGCCCGCAAGGCGGCGGCGGTCGCGCCCAGCACTCGAAAGAGCGCCGGCGCGACCGCCCGCTCTTCCTTCGTGAGATAGGCGTTGCGCGAAGAGAGCGCGAGGCCGTCGGGCGCCCGCTCGGTGGCAACGCCCACGATCTCGCAGGCGATGTCGAGATCGCGCACGAGCTGGGTCACGACCATCAGCTGCTGATAGTCCTTCTCGCCGAACATGGCGTAGTCGGCCTGGCATTGGAGCAGCAGTTTGGCGACGACCGTCGCGACGCCGCCGAAGAAGTGCGGGCGGGTTACGCTTTCGAGGCCCTCGGCGGCGCCGGCCGGAACGATGCGCGTGGCAAAGCCTTCCGGATACATGACCTCGGTTGCCGGCGCGTAGACGAGATCGCCGCCGGCGCTCGCGATCTTGGCGAGGTCGCCCGCCTCGTCGCGCGGATAGCGGCCGAGATCCTCGTGCGCCGCGAACTGCGCGGGGTTGACGAAGATCGTGACGATGACGCGATCAGCCTTCTTGCGCCCCTGCCGGATCAGCGTCAGATGCCCCTCATGCAGCGCCCCCATGGTCGGGCACCACGGCGACCGTTTCGCCGGCCGCGCGCCAGCGCGCAGACGGCGGCGCGCAAGGCTTTGACGGTGCGGACGATCTTGGGCTTGGCGGGCATGGTTGGGCTCCTCTCGCAGAGATCATAGAGGGAGGCGACAGGGCGAGAAAAGCGGTGACGTGGAAGCGCGATTGGCACATAGCCCGTCCCACCCTTGACTGTCATCCCGGGCCTCGTGCCCGGGACCCATCTCGCAACTTGCACATGGCGGTGAATTCCGTGCGTCACAGTCGCATACAACTTTATACAGCCGAGTATTCGTGTGCGGCACCATGGGTCCCGGGCACGGGCTTGGCGGACCTGGCCATTGCCGGAGCAGGCAGCAATTGCGGCCAGCGTCGAAGCTTGGGCCATTTCGCTGTTGTCGATCTGGCCGGCGGAACGTCGCTTGGCCGATGTGCTCTATGATGCCATGATGCTCGGCATCGACATTTCGGCCTTCGTGGCGGCCTGGGACCATCACAAGCAGCAATCTTCCGCGATCCAGCACCTTACAGCGCTCGTGCTTTCGGATTTTGACTATGACTTCGTGGTGCTCTCGCCCGCGTCCTTGGCGACGTGGCAGCAGCTTCGCACATGGCTGCTGGATCGAGCGACGGAGCAGGTTCTGGTCGATGCCTATCTCGCGGGCGGAGCGGGCACGGTCAAATTCACGCCCGAGTACCTGGACAGCATCGCAAAAGCTGCCGATTTCCTGGCGGCTCGACAGACCGTGCGAATAGCGACATCCCGGCCTGGATAGCCGGCGCGGACATTGCTTCCGCCAACCCTCCCACCGCCCCCCACATCTGCTACCATCGCCCTGGAATCGCTTCATCCCGAGGGCCCCATGAGCCAACCCGCTACGAAACCCGCCACCGCCGACCCGCTCCCTTCCCGCGACGAGATCGCCGCCGACGCCTATGCGGACGAGGCCCGCGTGCTCGGCTCGCTCATCAACCGGGCCATGCTGACGGCGGAGGAGCGGCGCAAGACCGAGGACATGGCCAAGCGCCTCGTCCACGCCGCCCGCGCCGGCCGGCAGAAGCATGGCGGCATCGATGCCTTCCTGCACGAGTACGGCCTCTCCTCCGAGGAGGGCATCGTGCTCATGTGCCTTGCCGAGGCGCTGCTGCGCATTCCCGATGCCGAGACGGCCGACAACCTCATCGACGACAAGATCCCGATGGGCGATTGGGCGCGCCACCTCGGCAACTCCGACAGCTTGTTCGTCAATGCCTCGACCTGGGGGCTGATGCTGACCGGCCGCGTCATCGGCCTGAAGGATGCGCGCGGCGGGGCGGCCGGCAATCTCGTCAAGCGCCTGTTCGCCAAGAGCGGCGAGCCGATCATCCGTCAGGCGATGCGGCAGGCCATGCGCATCATGGGCGACCAGTTCGTGCTCGGGCGCACCATCCGCGAAGCCCTGAAGCGAGCGCGCGCGGAGGAGGCGAAGGGCTACCGCTACTCCTACGACATGCTGGGCGAGGCCGCGCGCACGGAGGAGGACGCTGAGCGCTACTTCAAGCGCTACCTCGCCGCCGTCGAGCAGGTCGGGCGCCGCGGCGGGCGCCCGAAGCGAGCGGCGTCGGACGGGCTGATGGGGCGGCCGGGCCTGTCGGTGAAACTCTCCGCCATCCATCCGCGCTTCGAGGCGGCGAAGGAGGCGCGCGTCATGCGCGAGCTGGTGCCCCGCCTCGCCGGATTGGCGGCGGCGGCGCGTGCGGCCGATCTCACGCTGACGGTCGACGCCGAGGAGGCCGAGCGGCTCGATCTGACGCTCGCCGTGCTGGCTGCGACGTTCGAGGATACCGCGCTCAAGGGCTGGAACGGCCTCGGCCTCGCCGTGCAGGCCTATGGCAAGCGCGCGCTGCCGGTGCTGCGCTGGTTGCGCCGGGTCGCGGCCGCGCAAGGCCGGCGCATGCCGGTGCGGCTTGTGAAAGGCGCCTACTGGGACAGCGAGGTGAAGTGGGCGCAGGAGCGCGGGCTGCCCGACTATCCAGTCTTCACGCGCAAGGTGAACACGGACGTCTCCTATCTCGCCTGCGCGCGCTTCCTGCTCTCCGAGCCCGACGCCTTCTATCCCCAGTTCGCGACCCACAACGCCCACACCATCGCCGCCATCCACACCATGGCCGGCACGCGGCCTTACGAGTTCCAGCGCCTCCACGGCATGGGCGAGGCGCTCTATGACGAGGTGGTCGGGCCCGACAAGCTCGGCCGCGCCTGCCGCATCTATGCCCCTGTCGGCGAGCACGAGGACCTGCTCGCCTATCTCGTCCGCCGCCTGCTCGAGAACGGCGCCAACACCTCCTTCGTCAATCGCCTGGCCGACGACGAGCTTCCCGTCGCCGAGATCATCCGCGATCCGATCGAGAGGGCGGATGCCAACGCCGAGAAGTCGCATCCGTCGATCCCGCGCCCCGCCGATCTGTTCGGCACAGCGCGGCGGAACTCGATGGGCTTGCCGCTTTGGGAGAGCATCATCCGGGAGCCGCTGATCGAGGAGATCAAGGCGCATCTGAAATCCCCGGTCATCGCCGCGCCGATCGTTTCGGGCCGCGTGCGCGGCGGACGGCAAGCCGGAGCCCGTCATCGCCCCGCATGACCGGCGTATCTCGGTCGGTGGCGTCATCGAGGCGAGCGATGTCGATATCGATCAGGCCATCGGCATGGCGGCCGATGCACAGGCCGATTGGGACCGGCTGGGAGGCGAAGCCCGCGCGAAAATCCTCGAGAAGGCCGCCGATCTCTACGAAGAGAACCGCGTCCGGCTGATGGCGGTGATCGTGCGCGAGGGCGGCAAGACGCTCGCCAATGCGCTGGGCGATATCCGCGAGGCAGCCGACTTCCTGCGCTACTACGCGGCCGAAGCCCGCCGCGGCTTCACCGAGCCCAAGGAGTTGTCACGGCCCGACCGGCGAGCGCAACATGCTGTCGCTGCATGGGCGCGGCGTGTTCGCCTGCATCTCGCCCTGGAACTTTCCGATCGCGATTTTCACCGGCCAGATCGCCGGCGCACTGGCAGCGGGCAACACGGTGGTGGCGAAGCCAGCCGAGCAGACGCCGCTGACGGCGTTCCTGGCGAGCGAGTTGCTGCACCAGGCGGGCGTGCCGGGCGATGTCTATCATCTGCTTGCCAGGAAGCGGGGCTAAGGTTGGTGCGCGGCTCGTCGCCGACAAGCGCATCGCCGGCGTCGCCTTCACGGGCTCCAACGAAACGGCGGCGCTCATCCAGGCGGGGCTTGCGCGCCGCGGCGGGGCCATCGGGCAGCTCATTGCCGAAACCGGCGGCATGAACGCGATGATCGTCGATTCCTCGGCGCTCCCCGAGCAGGTCGTGCGCGATGCGGTGATGTCGGCCTTCGATAGCGCCGGCCAGCGCTGCTCGGCATTGCGCGTGCTCTATCTGCAGGACGACGTGGCAGACAAGATGCTCGCCATGCTCACGGGCGCCATGGAGGAGCTCGAGCTCGGCGACCCGCTCGACTACGCGACCGATATCGGCCCGGTCATCGACGAGGCAGCCGAGACGGCGCTCAACGCCCACAAGATGCGGATGCGCCGCGAGGCCAAGGAGCTGCTCGATCTGCCACTTCCCGCCGACTGCCGGACCGGCACCTTCGTCACGCCCGCCGTCTACGAGATCGACGGCATCCATCGGCTTGGAGCGCGAGGTGTTCGGGCCGATCCTGCATGTCGTCCGCTATTCGCGCGACAAGCTCGACCAGGTGATCGCCGGCGTGAACGCCACGGGCTACGGCCTGACGCTCGGCATCCACAGCCGCATCGAGAGCACGGTCCGCCGCATCGTCGCCCAAGCGCGCGTCGGCAATATCTACGTCAACCGCAACCAGATTGGCGCGGTCGTCGGGGTGCAGCCGTTCGGCGGCGAGGGGTTGTCGGGCACGGGCCCCAAGGCAGGCGGACCGCACTATCTACCGCGCTTTGCGGTCGAGCGCGTGGTCACGACCGACGTCACGGCAACAGGCGGCAACGCGGCGCTGCTCGCGAAGGCTGCAGAGGCGGGAGAGGCGTAGGTCAAGTGAGCGGTCAAGTGTTCGATGCAATCGTCGTCGGCGCCGGGCTTGCCGGTGCGGCGGCCGCCCGCAAGCTCGCGCAAGTCCGGACATCGCGTCCTTGTCCTGGAGGCGCGCGACCGGCTCGGCGGACGCGTGGCTAGTTGCCCGCGGCGCTTCGCCGGTTCGAGCAAGCGCGGCGATGCCGATGTCCTCGACTACGGCGGTTCCTGGATCACGCCCTGGCAGCATCGCATCCGGGCGCTGTGCGCGGAGCACGGCGTCGAACTCAGGCCGCGCCATCCGGTGACCGAGCGGCGCTGGTGGCGGGACGGCGCGCTACATCGCGACGCGACCGATGGCGGAAGCGGACCGCGCCCGGCACGAGGCGGCGCTGAGGCGCCTCGCCACCGATAGTGCGCGCTACAAATCCGGGCAGTCGACCGACAGCACCGGCGTGCCGTTCAAGGATGTGAGCCTCGCCCAATACCTCGCCCGCGTCGACCCGCCGCGGGCGACGCTCGAACTCCTCAGCGCCTGGTGGACCGTCTCCGGCAACTCCGACAAACGGAACACGCCTGCCAACTCGCTGCTCGGCAGTCTCGCTTATTGGGACGGCACGCCGGACGGCATCTGCGAGGTTTGGGCGGATACGCTCGTCGGCGGGGTAACGCGGCTCGTCGAGCGCATGCTCTGGCAGGCGGGCGTCGCGCTCGAGCTTTCGGCGCCGGTCGCGGAGGTGTTGCAGAACCTGAAAGGCGTGCGCGTCACGGTGGCGGATGGCCGCGTGTTCGACGCGCGCGCCGCGCTCGTCTCGACCGGCCTCAATCCGATGGCCGGTATCCGCTTCTCGCCGCCGCTCGCCAACGCCAAGGCACACGCGGTCGAAGTCGGACATCCAGGGCGCGCCGTGAAGATCTGGGCGAAGGCGAAGGGCGTGGCCGTTGGTATCCTCGCAACCGGTAGCGGACGCGGGATCGAGTGGATGTTCTCCGAGCGCATGGCCGCCGATGGGCGAACGCTGATCGTCGGCTTCGGCGTCGCCTCCGAAGGCTGGCAGGCGCGTCTGCCCGAGGACGGCCTCGAAGCCGTTCGCCGCTTTTTTCCCGAAGCACGCGACATCGAGATCGACAACCACGACTGGATCGCTGATCCCTACGCGCGAGGGACTTGGGTTTCCAGCATCGTGGGTGAAGAAGATGTCACTGCCTCCGCCACCTGGCGCCGCGACGGCCGCCTCGCCTTCGCTTCCTCCGACATCGCGCCCGAAGGACAAGGCTGGTTCGACGGCGCCGTCATCTCGGGCGAGGCGGCGGCGGGGGCGGTTGGGGAGGTGCTCAAATAGCGCTCGCGGGGCGTGACGAAGCTGTCAACTGGGCTATACTGTTGTGGCGCTCGACGACAGCAGCCGCGGATGAGAGTGCTGGGTCGCGTTCAATGAGCACACAAGTGAAAAAAGGCAGCGTCCCCTCGGTCGGCGAAGCTCACGCCACGGGCGACGTCGCACCCGAAGCCTCCCCCTCCTCCGACGTCGCCGACTTCATCGCCCGCGTGAAGGCGATGCCGTCGGCGGCGCGGCGCGGGCGGCTCGTCTTCGCAATGGACGCGACCATGAGCCGGCAGCCGACCTGGGATATGGCGCTTGGTCTCCAGGCCGGCATGTTCGATGCGGTTCGCGAGGTGGGCGGGCTCCAGGTGCAGCTCGTCTTCTTTCGCGGCGCCAACGAATGCAAGGCGAGCAAGTGGACTCGCGATGCCGATGAGCTTGTGCGCCTCATGACCGGGGTCGACTGCCGCGGCGGCTATACGCAGATCGCCCGTGTCCTGAAGCATGTGGCCAAGGAGACCGCGAACGAGAAGATCGATGCGGTCATCTATGTCGGCGACGCCGTCGAGGAGGAGATCGATGCGCTGGCCGGCGAGGCCGGACCGTTGGCACTCCTTGGCGTGCCGCTGTTCCTGTTCCAGGAAGGCCATGATGCCAAGGCAAGGATCGCGTTCCAGGAGCTGGCGCGCCTGACGGACGGCGCCACTTGCCCGTTCGGCAAGGGCTCGGCGGCCGAGCTGGCGGAGCTGCTCAAGGCGGTCGCCTGTTTTGCCCAGGGCGGGCGTCCGGCCGTCGAGGCCCTGGCGAATCAATCGGCGTCCTCCGGCGCACGGCGCCTGCTCGAAGCGATGAAGCCCGGTCGTTAAACATTGTACGGACTCAGGTCTTCCCCCCTCGCCTTCGCCCCGATTCTGCTGTTACGTGCCTCCGACCAAACCATCCACAAAGGCCAGCGCGCCTCGATGATGCGCAAAGTCGCCGGAGCATTAGCCCTCGCCAGTGCCGTTTTCCTGGCCATGACCGGCCGCCCATTGCTGGCGCTGCCGTTCGTGTTTCTGGGCCTGTTGCTGATCTGGCGGAGCACGCCGGTCGGCTCGCTCGGCTCGCCCGGCCAGTCGACCGGTAAGACCTCCTCGGTGCGCACCGCGTTTCTCGAGATGGTGCTCGACCACCCTTCAGGCCGCATGACCGGACGCGTGCTTGCCGGCGCCTATGCCGGCCGCGACCTCGCTTCGCTTCTCCCCTCCGACGCGCTCGTGCTGTGGCGCGAGTGCCGAGCCGGCGATCCGCAAAGCCGGCAGCTGCTGGAAGCCTATCTCGATCGCGAGCATCCCGAATGGCGGGACCGGCTGCGCCAGGAGGAGGCCGAACCCAAGACGCGCCATGGTGCGGGCACAAACAACGCGACGGCCGTGATGTCGGTTTCCGAGGCGCTCGATATCCTGGGTCTGAAACCCGGCGCGAGCGAGGAGGACATCCGCAACGCCCACCGCAACCTCATGAAGAAGTTCCACCCCGACCAGGGCGGCAGCACCTATCTCGCCACGAAGATCAATGCGGCGAAGGACGCGCTGCTGGTGAAGTAGCGTGTTGGCGATGCGCGACTACTGCGCCCGCATGACGAGGCAGTCGATCTTGCGCTTCTTGAGCCCCTGACACGCCGACTGGGCCTGGGTCTCGTCGAAGCCGACGAAACGGGCGCGGTACCAGGTCTTGTCGGAGCCGGCGAAGGCGACCGCGATCGGATCGGCGCCGGCAAGCATCTTTCCGGCATCCGCCTTGACGCGGGCGAGACGGCGCATGGCCTCTTCCTCCGACTCGAAGGCACCAACCTGCACATGATAGCCGCCGGCCTTCGACGGCTTCTTCTTCTGTGGTGCCGTCCAGCCGGAAGCGGCAAGATCCAATGAGCCGCCGGCCGACGCCTCGATCAGAGCGGCCAACCGCTCGCGATCCTTCGAGGTTGCCTGCTTGGGCTCGGGCGGAACGATGCTCGCCAGCGTAGCTTTCTTGTTCTTTGGCGGAGCCGGCGCCGCGCTGGATGCAATCTCGGGCTCGGCGGCGCGCGATTTCTTGCGCGTCTTCTTGAGCGAGGCCTTCGGCATCGCCTGGTTTAGCAGATCGCGCATGCGGCCATCGCGCTTGCGGCCAGTGCGGCCGCCCATGACGACGGCGACCAGATGCTTGCCGCCACGCTTCACCGACGTCACCAGATTGAATCCCGAGGCGCGGATGTAGCCGGTCTTCATGCCTTCGGTGCCGGGATAGGAGAACAGCAGCGAGTTGTGGTTCTTGAAACGCCGGCCCTTCCAGGTGAAGTGCTTGGTTTTGAAGTAGCCGTAGTATTCCGGGAAATCGTCGTGGAGGCGCAGCGCCAGCGTCGCCAAATCCCGGGCGGTCGTTCGCTGGCCTGGATTGGGCAGACCAGACGCGTTCTTGAAAGTGGTGCCTGTCATGCCGAGCTCTTTGGCGCGCCAGGTCATGTAGCGGGCGAATTTCTCCTCGGAGCTGGCAAGGTTCTCGGCGATGACGAGGGCGACGTCGTTGGCCGATTTGGTGACGAGGGCCCGGATGGCGTCCGAAACTTTGATCTTGTCGCCGGGCTTGAGCCCGAGCTTGGAGGGTGAGGCCTTCGAGGCGCGCGTGCTCGCGGTCATCACCGTATCCTCGGCGAGCCGGCCCTTTCGCAGCATTTCGAAGACGACGTAGAGGGTCATCATTTTCGTGAGCGAGGCGGGATAGCGGGGCATGTCGGCGCTGTCCGAGTGCAGCACCTTGCCGGAGTTGGCATCGATCACGAAATCGGCATAGGGGGCGGCGGCGGCGGGACGCTGACCGACGGTTGCCGCAAGGATCAGCAGACCGATAGCCAATACAAGTCGAACGAGGTTCGCGCTGCGCGGGTTGGAAAACCTCGCGAAGGGCAACGCTGAACGCATGCTCGGTCCTGTCCCTCAACCGGCCCGGAGCGGCGGCCGTCACGCAATCCGACGTATCCGGCTCCACTCCCCTCGACCGATCGCGGCCGATGGCAAGATCGGAACCATGTTTTTGGGGCGCCATTGGGGACGGTCTGCGGCCGCACAATGGCTCCCACACCTTTGAGGCTAGCGGACACCACTTAGGATCGGGTTAAGGTTGACCGGCCTGCTGCACCGCAACATTTCTCTTGACGAACGTATGACGGCATCCTATTTATTGTGCAGTGCAGCACGAGGCGGCGGCATCCAACAGCCCCTCTTTCAACCGGAGTGACCCCCCATGAAAGGCTTCGAAATGAAGGGCTTCGAGGATATCCAGAAGCTCGGCCAGCAGAATATGGACCTCACCATGAAGACCATGGGCGAGTGGACCAAGGGCTGGCAAACGCTCACCGCCGAGATGACCGACTATACCAAGCGGTCCTTCGAGGACGGCACCCAGACCTTCGAGAAGCTCTCCAGCGCCCGCTCTTTCGAGCAGGCCCTCGAGATCCAGTCCGACTTCGCCCGTCGCGCCTACGAGGACTACATGGCGCAGATGTCGAAGATCGGCAATCTCTACTCCGAGATGGCGCGCGATGCCTTCAAGCCCGTCGAGCGGGTCTTCAACGCCCGCTGATCGCACCTGCGAGCAGTTTAGAATTCCAAGTGCGGTCTGGCAGCAATGCCGGGCCGCATTTTTTTCCGCGTGCGTGCCCTTCTCACGACATGCTGGTGCGTTACATGCACAGACTCGGGAACGATTGCGCGAGCGGCCGCCGAGCCTTTACAATGGCGGTCACCTATTCGTGCCATGATGGCAAGCGACACGCGTCGCGCGTACAACCATTCGGGGCCCAGGACGTGGCTGGCGATCGAGACAAGGCGATGCAAGTGTGGCGTCTCGCAAATGGCGACCAGCGTTACCGGCGCGCTCGATGTCGCCATTTGCGAGATGAACGCCACACCAAGCCAATGAATTCGCTAGTGTCCCTTATGTCTCGCAATTGCCGAAAGTGTTCGCTGCAAATGGGTCGGCAATTGCGAGGCGGGACACTAGTGATGAGCAAGGGCGGACCGGGCAATGATCCCGGCCGCAAGACCGACGTCATCACCAAGACGCGGCCGAAGACCAAGAAGCCGTCGCTCTACAAGGTGCTTATCCTCAACGACGACTACACACCGATGGAGTTCGTCATCTTCGTGCTCGAGCGGTTTTTCGCCAAGGGCCGAGAGGAGGCGACCCGCATCATGCTGCATGTGCATCACAAGGGCGTGGGCGTCTGCGGCGTTTACACCTACGAGGTTGCGGAGACGAAGGTCGCGCAGGTCGTCGACTTCGCGCGCCAGCACCAGCACCCGCTGCAATGCACGATGGAAAAGGAGTAGAGGGCCGATGCCATCCCTTTCGCCGAGCCTCGATGCTGCAATCCGCAAGGCGGTCGAATATGCGACCGAGCGCAACCATGAACTCGTCACGCTCGAGCATCTGCTACTCGCGCTCATCGACGATCGCGACGCCGCCGCCGTCATGCGCGCCTGCAATGTCGATCTCGAGGAGCTGCGCGACCAGCTGCTCGACTATGTCGACAACGAGCTCGAGAACCTCGTCTCCTCGACGGATGTCGAGGCGGCGCCGACCCATTCCTTCCAACGCGTCGTCCAGCGCGCACTGATCCACGTGCAGTCCTCTGGCCGGCAGGAGGTGACGGGCGCCAACGTGCTCGTCGCCATCTTCACCGAGCGCGATAGCCATGCCGTCTACTTCCTGCAGCAGCAGGACATGTCGAAGCTCGACGCCGTGCAGTTCATCAGCCACGGCATCGCCAAGCGCTCGGGCATGTCGGAGCCCCGCGCTGTGCGTGGTGCCGATGGCGAAGGCAATACGGGTGAAGGCGGGGCTGAGAAAAAGGCGGGCGGCGATGCGCTTGCCAACTTCTGCGTCAACCTCAACCAGAAGGCCAAGCAGGGCAAGATCGATCCCTTGATCGGGCGCGAGCCCGAGGTCAGGCGCACCATCCAGGTGCTGTGTCGCCGGCAGAAGAACAATCCGCTGTATGTCGGCGATCCCGGTGTCGGCAAGACGGCGATCGCCGAAGGTCTCGCGCGGAAGATCACGCAGGGCGAAGTGCCGGAAGTCCTGAAAAATGCGACCGTCTTCGCGCTCGACATGGGCTCGCTGCTCGCGGGGACTCGCTATCGCGGCGACTTCGAGGAACGCTTGAAAGCGGTCATGAAGGAGATCGAGAATTATCCGGGCGCGATCCTCTTCATCGACGAGATCCATACCGTGATTGGCGCGGGTGCCACATCCGGCGGCGCCATGGATGCGTCCAACCTGCTGAAGCCCGCGCTGCAGTCAGGTACGCTGCGCTGCATCGGCTCGACGACCTACAAGGAGTACCGTCAGCATTTCGAGAAGGATCGCGCGCTCGTCCGCCGCTTCCAGAAGATCGACGTGAAAGAGCCGACGGTCGACGACGCGATCGAGATCCTCAAGGGCCTCAAACCCTATTTCGAGGAGTTTCACAAGCTCAAATACTCCGACGACGCGATCAAGTCGGCGGTGGAGCTGTCGGCCAAGTACATTCACGACCGCAAGCTTCCCGATAAAGCCATCGATGTCATTGACGAGAGCGGCGCCTCGCAGATGCTGGTGGTCGAGGCCAAGCGCAAGAAGATCATCGACGTCGAGGACATCGAGGCGACGGTTGCCACGATGGCGCGCATACCGCCAAAAACGATCTCGAAATCGGATGCCGAGGTGCTGGGCAATCTCGAGCGCGACCTCAAGCGCCTGGTGTTCGGTCAGAACAAGGCCATCGAGAGCCTCGCTGCGGCCATCAAGCTCTCTCGCGCCGGACTTCGCGAGCCCGAGAAGCCGATCGGCTGCTATCTGTTCTCCGGGCCCACCGGCGTCGGCAAGACGGAAGTCGCCAAGCAGCTGGCAGCCCTCATGGGCGTCGAGCTGTTGCGCTTCGACATGTCCGAATACATGGAGAAACATACCGTTTCCCGCCTCATCGGCGCGCCTCCGGGCTATGTCGGCTTCGACCAGGGCGGCCTGCTCACCGATGGCGTCGACCAGCATCCCCACTGCGTGCTGCTGCTCGACGAGATCGAGAAGGCGCATCCGGACCTGTTCAACATCCTTCTGCAGGTCATGGATCACGGCAAGCTCACCGATCACAACGGCAAGCAGGTCGATTTCCGCAACGTCATCCTGATCATGACGACGAATGCGGGCGCCTCCGACATGGCGCGCCCGCCCATCGGCTTCAATCGCGCCAAACGCGAGGGCGACGACACCGAGGCGATCAACCGGCTGTTCACGCCAGAGTTCCGCAACCGGCTCGACGCGACCGTCTCCTTCGCGAGCCTGCCGCGCGAGGTCATCCATCGCGTGGTCGAGAAGTTCATCTACCAGCTCGAGGGTTTGCTGTCGGATCGCGGCGTCACCATCGAGCTCACCGATGAAGCGACCGACTGGCTCGCCGAGCGCGGCTATGACGAGCGCTTTGGCGCGCGTCCGCTCGCCCGCGTCATCCAGGAGCACATCAAGATGCCCTTGGCCGACGAGGTGCTGTTCGGCCGGCTCGAAAAGGGCGGCACGGTGCGTGTCGTCGTCAATGAGAAGGACGGCGAGAAGGTGCTGGGCTTCGAGTTCCTGAAAGCGCCCGAGCCCGGCAAGGCCATCAAGCCGCCGAAGAAGATCACGCATCGCAAGGCCAAGGCGATCGAGGGCACCAAGCCCGGCAGCCAGAAGGCGCTGCCCGGACCACCCAAGGGCAAGGCCAAGGGCGGCTCGGTTCCCTCCGTTTCCCCCAAGGCGCCCGCCAAGCAGGACGAGTAGGCGCACGATCCCATGGCCGAGGCGCGTGAGGCGGGGCACGGCGAAGACGACGCCGTGCCTTCCGGCTCGGCGCGTGCCGCCTTCGTCCGGGGCCTGCGCGAGTTCCCGGTCGTGCCCGGCGTGATCCTGCTGTCGGCGGTCATGGGGTTCGGCGCGCTGGCGCGAGACCTCGGCGTCGATCTGGGCGTTGCCGTCTTCTCGACCGCGGCGATCTTCGCGCTTCCCGCGCAAGTGACGCTGCTGACCGAGCAGGCGCACGGGGCCAGTCTTCTCGCTTCGGCCATCGCCGTCATGCTGACGTCCACGCGACTGCTGCCGATGGCGGTCGTGCTGTCGCCTTATCTCAGAGGCTCGAGCCTGCCGCGCTGGGCGCTGATTCCCGGCCATCCACTTCTGCGCCGTGACACTGTGGGTCACCGGCATGCGGCGCTTGCCCGAGATCGCTCCGCAAGACCGGCTGCCTTACTATCTGGGCTCCGGCGTTCCGCTATTCACGCTGGCGATGGGGGCGACCGCGCTGGGGTACTTCATTGCCGGAGAGGTGCCGGCGCTCATCGCCGCCGCGCTCTTCTTCCTGACGCCAATCTACTTCCTGCTGTCGATGCTGCAGTCGGCGGCGAAATCGACGACCGACAAGCTCGCGATCCTGCTGGGTTTGCTCTTGGGCCCGCCGCTCGCCTATCTGACGCCGGGATTCGATCTGCTCATCGCCGGACTTCGTTGGCGGCGGCGCGGCCTATGTCGCTCGGCCGGCGGTGGCAGGCGTCATGACCGGAGCGCTGTGGCCCTATCTCGTCGTGCTCGTTGCCGGCGTGCTGATGACGGAGCCCTGGCGCTGGGCGGGTGTGGCGCTCTCGCGCAACCTCGATGTCGAGAGCGAGTGGTTCAAAGTAGCGCGCGCGGTCTCGACGGCGATCGTCTCGGCGCTGGTCGCGCGCCTCGTCATGCTGCCGACGGGGGCGCTGGCGGACATCGATCTTTGGGTACGCGGCGGCGCCTTCCTCGGCGGCATCGCGGTGTATCTGGCGACAGGTGGGCGCTTGCTCGCAGGCGTGGCGGCGAGCGTCGCCTTGCTGCTGGCGGGCGCTTCACTCGCCGGTTGAGTTTTCCGCCGGAACCAGCCAGCCCTGATAGGCGACGACGAGCCGCCCCCACGGGTCCTCGATGTGCATGCGGAAGGTGTAGCGATTGCCTTCGGCGCCCTCGCGCACATCGAGCTTCGGCCACAAGGCGCGCGGCACGGGCAATCCCAGGATACGAAGCCCCACGAGTTGTTGCGTGACGCCCGTCGCATCGGGAAGCAAACGCGACGTGGCCGCCACCGGAAACAGGCGTTCGACGACAGTGTCCTGTGCCGGACCTGGCGACAGTCGACGACACCATCGCCCGGCCATCGAAACCGCGCGCCCATTCCTCGATCTCGCCGTCGGGCCGGATGCGAAGGGTCAGCCGCTGAACGGTCGCGGCCGGGGGAAAGCTCAGGAGCGCGGCGGCGAGGCGGGCTATCCATGTTGTTCCGCGCTCGACGCTCACGCGGCCCTCGAAGCTGCGATCGCCGTGCACATTGTGCAGATCGCGGATGGGCGCGGGCAAGGCAGCGAGGCCATCGCCAAAGGCCCGATGGAAAAGCGGTGCGCGGCTCATTCGATCACCCGCTCACGCCAATCCGGCGGCGGCACCATGCAGACCTCTGTCCGACCGAACAGCCGATAGCGATTGCACGCGATGCCATGTAGAGCGCGTCGGCGATGGGCCCCGGGAGAAAGCGTTACTGAACCGCCGCCGCCGGCCACAGGCCTCCGAGCTTCGGTAAAATGCGTCTCACCGTGTCGAGCTTGGCGTAGGCCCGGCCGCTTTCGATGAGCAAGTTGGTTTCGAACGTCGACCGGGTCCAGGCCGTAGTGGCGGAAGAGCGCCTGCCCGGTCGCTGATTGCGCCGCCGTCAAACGGAAGCGGGCCTCTGGATCGCGCGCGACGACGAAGCGCGCAAAGCCGGTGCAGAGCACGCAGACGCCGTCGAAGACGATGATGGGCTTGCCGTCGGGCAAGTGCGCGAGGAGGGGATCGGCGCGATAGCTGTAAGGCGCGAAGCGGTCGAGGCGGTGTTGCAGCCGCTCGACGGCCATGACTTACCCGACCTGCCCGCGATGTCTCAGGAAATGGTCCGCCAGCACCAGTGCCATCATGGCCTCGCCGACCGGCACGGCGCGGATGCCGACGCAGGGGTCGTGGCGGCCGGTGGTCGAGATCTCGGTCTCGTTGCCTTGGGCATCGATGGTCTTGCGGGGGGCGAGGATCGAGGAGGTCGGCTTGACGGCGAAACGGCAGACGACCGGCTGGCCGGTCGAGATGCCGCCGAGGATGCCACCGGCATTGTTCGACAGAAAACGCGGTTTGCCATCGTTGCCCATGCGGATCTCGTCGGCATTCTCTTCGCCCGAAAACTCGGCCGAAGCGAAGCCCGCGCCGATCTCGACGCCCTTGACGGCATTGATGCTCATCATCCCGGCCGCCAGATCCTGGTCGAGCTTGCCGTAAAGCGGCGCGCCCCAGCCTGCGGGAACGCCCTCGGCGATGACCTCGATGACGGCGCCGGCGGACGAGCCGCGCTTCCTCGCGCCATCCAGGAACTCGGCCCAGGTCGCGACGATGCCGGGATCGGGCGAGAAGAAGTCGTTCTCCCCGACCGCCGCCCAGTCCCAGCGTTCGCGATCGATTTTGTGCGGGCCGATCTGGACGAGCGCGCCGCGCACGCTCACGCCGCCAATCACCTTGCGGGCGATGGCCCCTGCCGCCACCCGCATCGCCGTCTCGCGCGCGGAAGATCGGCCGCCGCCGCGAAAGTCGCGGATACCGTATTTGGCCATGTAGGCGAAGTCGGCATGGCCGGGCCGGAACTTGTCGGCGATCTTGCCATAGTCCTTCGAGCGCTGGTCGACGTTGCGGATGACGAGCGAGATCGGCGTCCCCGTTGTCACCTGCTGCCCGGAGGCGTCGTCGAACACGCCCGACAGGATTTCGACCGTGTCGGGCTCCTGTCGCTGCGTCGTAAAGCGCGACTGGCCGGGCCGCCGCCGATCGAGATAAGGCTGGATGTCGGCGACGGAGAGCGGAATGCCCGGCGGGCAGCCGTCGACCACGCAGCCGATCGCCGGCCCGTGGCTTTCGCCCCAGGTCGTCACGCGGAAAAGGTGGCCGAATGTGTTGTGGGACATGGGACTTGAGTATCGGGCTCGGCGCCGAGGGTCAACGCCGTGTCCCTTGGTTTGTCGTGCTTCTTGTCGGAAAACCGCTTCGCACTTTTCCGGAAGCCGCGAGCCCGCCGCCCACAATGCAGAAGGGCGCGGATCGCTCCGCACCCTTCCGGTCCACGTACCATCGCCGGTCGGTGGCTGCCGAGATGAACTCGCCAAGTACGAGTTCGAGTATCAGGCGAGCCCTTCGGCCTTCAGCGCCTCTTGTACCTTCGGCCGGCTGCCGACGCGGCCGAGATAGGCCTTGACGTTCGGATAGGTGTTCACATCGACGCCGACATACTGGCCCCAGCCGAGCACGGTGAACATGTAGGCATCGACGACGCGTGAAGTCCTTGCCCATGATGAAGTCGTTCTTGCCGAGATGCTCGTCCAGATACTGGAGCCGCTTGGCGAGGCCGTCCTTGATGATCTGCTTGGCCTCGGCGGGAAGCTTGTCGTTGAACAGGCCCGCCCATCGACTTGTGCATCTCCGAGGTCGTGAAGTTCAGCCACTCCTGGGCCTTGTAGCGCTCGAGGCTGCCGTTGGCCGGGATGAGCTTGGAGCCGGCCTTGTCGGCCAGATACTGGACGATGGCCGGGCCTTCGGTCAGCACGTCGCCCGAATCGAGCAGCAGGGCAGGCACGTAGCCCTTCGGATTGATCTTGAGGAAATCGGCGCCGGACTTCGTCTTCTTGGTGCCGAGGTCGACCTGCTCCATGTCGAACGTGTGGCCGGTCTCGCGCAGCACGATGTGGGGGGAGAGCGAGCAGGCGCCGGGGGAGTAGTAGAGCTTCATGGTGGGTAACTCCGGATGTTGGCCGCTTAAGGCGGTTTTCCACGTCCGGCGCATCGCAGTGACCTTGAGCGGGCCTTTGGTGTATGGTCCGCGTCGATCCGGCGCCGGTCGGCCGCGTCGTGCGGCTGTAGGGTTTACGGATGCTTACCTAGCCTGCTATGCATGCAATTGCAATCAATTTATCGATCACATGCCCGTCATGCAATCAAACCCGTCCGAGAATGCCGTTGGCGCCTGGGTGCAGCTCGTGCGCTCCGGGCAGACCATTCTTGCGCGCGTCGAGGCCGACCTGAAGGATCAGGGCTATCCCCCACTCGAATGGTACGATGTGCTGCTCGAGCTCGATAAGGCGCCGGACGGCAAGCTGCCGCAGGCCCAAGTCCAGTCGAATGTGCTGCTGGCCCAGTACAATCTCTGCCGCCTGGTCGACCGGCTCGAGCGGGAGGAGCTGGTTAAGCGCCAGCCCTCGCCGGACGATGGGCGCTCCAATCATCTGGTCATCACCGAGAAGGGCCGGACGCTCCGGCGTGAGATGTGGCCGGCCTATGCGGCGGCCATCCAGACGCATCTGGGCTCCCGGCTCAGCTGCGAGGAGGCGCACCAGCTCGCCGGTCTCCTCGGCCGCCTGGTGCAGGTCGAGCCGGCCGATTGCGACGCGAAAAATCGGTAATGCAGGCTCAAGGAACGTCCACTCGACCGGTAGAGTCATTCGTGTAGGATGCCGCGAAATTCGGCTAGAGTGCTTCCGGAAAAGTGCGAAGCGGTTTTCCGAAAAGAAGTACGACAAACCAAGGAATTAGGGTGTTGAAGTGATTCAACGAAATACGGAAACACCCTAAGCAGGAAAGTCAAAGATGACCGGATTGATGGCTGGCAAGCGCGGCCTGATCATGGGCGTCGCCAACAATCGCTCGATTGCCTGGGGCATCACCAAGGCCTGTCACGATCAGGGCGCGGAGATCGCGCTTACCTTCCAGGGCGAGGCCTTGGAAAAGCGCGTGCGCCCGCTCGCCGAGGAGATCGGCACAAAGATCGTCCTTCCCTGCGACGTCACGGACAATCAAAGCGTTGATGCAGTGTTTGCCGAGCTGAAGAAGCAATGGGGCCGGCTCGACTTCCTCGTCCACGCCATCGCCTTCTCCGACAAGGCCGAGCTCGACGGCCGCTATGTCGACACCACGGCGGAGAACTTCAACAAGACGCTCGCCATCTCCTGCTATTCCTTTACAGCGCTCGCCCAGCGGGCCGAGAAGCTTATGACCAATGGCGGGTCGCTGCTGACGCTGACCTACTACGGCGCCGAGAAGGTAATGCCGCACTACAATGTCATGGGCGTCGCCAAAGCCGCGCTCGAGGCGAGCGTCCGCTATCTCGCGGCTGACCTCGGCAAGCAGAATATCCGAGTCAACGCGATCTCGGCCGGGCCGATCAAGACGCTGGCGGCTTCGGGCATTTCGGACTTCCGCTATATCCTCAGATGGAACGAGTACAACTCGGCACTGCGGCGCACCGTTACCATCGAGGAGGTCGGTGCTTCCGCGCTCTACCTCCTCTCCGAACTCGGCCGCGCCGTCACCGGCGAGGTGCATCACGTCGATGCGGGTTATCATGTTCAGGGCATGAAGAACGAGGATGCGCCGGATATTTCGGTGCTCAAGAGTGAATGACGGCTGACGCTTCCTCCATCCAGCTTCCGGGCCTACCCACCCTCTACTTCATCCGCCACGGCGAGACGGATTGGAACAGGGCCGGCCGCCTGCAAGGGCAGACGGACGTGCCGATCAACGCGCGTGGCCGCGAGCAGGCGGCGCGCAACGGTGGGCTGCTCGCCGAGATGGCCGACGACATCGCCGAGTGCGCGTTCATCGCGAGCCCGTTGCTCCGAACCCGCCAGACCATGGAGATTGTACTTCAGGCGCTGGGCCGATCAGCCAGTAATTTCTCGACCGACGAGCGATTGAAGGAAATCAACTTCGGCCGCTGGGAAGGCATGACCTGGAAAGAGCTCAAGGTCGCAGATCGCCCCAGCTATGACGCGCGCTACCGGGATCCCTGGACCGTCTCGGCGCCCGGCGGAGAAAGCTATGTCGGATCTTGTCGCGCCGAACCCACGACTGGCTCGCCTCGCTGACGCGCCCGACCGTCGTCGTCTCGCATGGCGGCATCAGCCGGTGTCTGCGCGGTCTCGTGCTGTCACTGCCCGCCGCCGAGGTGCCGCATCTCGACGTGCCGCAGGACAGGATCATGCTGGTCGACGATGGTGCGGTCGAGTGGTTGTGACTACCGCTCCCCATCGAGCTTCTTGCCGAGCCGTCCCGCGATTTCCTGGATGAACTGCCAGGCGACGCGGCCGGAGCGGGCGCCTCGCGTCACCGACCATTCGAGTGCCTGCGCCTCGAGCTGCTTCGCCGGCATGCCCAATCCGAAATGGCCCGCATAGCCGTTGACCATGGCGAGATAGTCCAACTGGCTGCAATGGTGAAAGCCGAGCCAGAGGCCGAAGCGGTCCGACAGCGATACCTTCTCTTCGACTGCCTCGGATGGATTGATCGCGGTCGAACGCTCGTTTTCGATGATGTCGCGGGGCATCAGGTGGCGGCGGTTGGAGGTGGCGTAGAACAGCACATTGTGCGGCCGCCCCTCGATGCCGCCCTCGAGCACGGCCTTGAGCGACTTGTAGGAGGTGTCCTCGGCATCGAAGGAGAGATCGTCGCAGAAGACGATGAAACGATGCAGGCTCTTGCGGATGTAGGAGAGGGCGATCGGCAGTGTGCCGATATCCTCGCGGTGGATCTCGACGAGCTTCAGGTCGACGCCGGTGGTGAGCCGCCCGCGGCGCTCGTCCGATGCGGGCACGCACCTCCGCGTGCACGGCCTTGACGAGCGAACTCTTGCCCATGCCGCGGGAGCCCCAGAGGAGCGCGTTGTTGGCCGGCAGCCCCATGGCGAAGCGCTCGGTGTTGGAGAGCAGCGTCTCGCGCGTCCGGTCGATGCCGCGCAGGAGCGAGAGCGGCACCCGGTTGACGCGCTCGATGGCGAGGAACCCTTCCGGACTGCTTTGCCAGACGAAGGCCTCGGCCGAATCGAAAGCGGGCGGCTTGAGCTTCGGCGGGGCGATCCGCCCGAGCGCCTCGGCGATCGTTTCCAGTTGCTCGATCAGGGCCTTGTCATGGGCCATTCGTGAGGGCTCCGGCTCGGGCCACTAGTGCGATGGTTCGCAAATGCCGACCAACGGTTCTGCGAGCACAGACGGCATTTGCGAATCTGAAATCGCATTAGCAAGCCTATAGTCGCTCGTGTCCCTTTTGTCCCGCAAATGCCGAAGGTGCCCGCTGCAGATTGGTCGGCATTTGCGGGACGGGACACGAGGGCGGCCGGGGTGAGGCGAGACTCAATCGGGGAGAATTGGGTGGCTGTATAGCCGAAGTGCTGGCGAGCGTCACCTTGGCGGCCTCGAAATCGACCGCCGTCTGGTTGCAATGCGGGCGGGCGCGACTATATTCCGCCCGAACTAGAGCACTTTCCGACCAAGTGGATACCGGTTGGTCGAAAGAAAGTGCTCAAAGCCAAAAATTGGCGGCGCCCCATGGCCGGCGACCCCGCCCCCTTCCATTCCGCGAAAGGCGTCTGCATGTTCATCTCGCCCGCCTATGCCCAGACCACGGCACCGACCGGCTCCGCCTTCGATTTCACGATGCTGCTGCCGTTGGTCGCCATGTTCGCGATCATGTATTTCCTCATCATCCGCCCGCAGCAGACGCGGCTGAAGAGCCACCGGGAGATGGTCTCGAACGTCAAGCGCGGCGACACGGTGGTGACGGCCGGCGGCCTCATCGGCAAGGTGACGCGGGTGGTCGACGACAGCGAGCTGCAGGTCGAGCTCGCCGACAATGTGCGGGTCCGGGTCGTCAAGGGCACGCTCTCCGAGGTCCGCGCCAAGGGCGAGCCGGCGAAGGACGAGAAGTAGATCTCTAGCCTTTCGCCAATCCCCGCCGCGCAACCGAGGCATCGAGCACCGCCATGCTGCATTTCTCCCGCTGGAAGATCCTATCGATCCTCGCGGTCTGTCTCCTCAGCATCATTCTACGCGCTGCCCAATTTTCTCTCGGCAGGTGCTCTCGCAAACCTGCCGAGCTGGTGGCCGAAACAGTCGCTGAGCCTCGGGCTCGATCTGAAGGGCGGCTCTTATCTGCTGCTCGAAGCCAATGTCGATCAGTTGAAGAAGGAATGGTACGACCAGATCGAGGACGATGTGCGCACGCGGCTGCGGAAGGCGCGCATCCAGTATACGGGTCTCGGGCAAGCGGCGGACGGCGTTCGGGTCCGGATCAGCAAGACCGAGGACATCGAGAAGGCCAAGACCGAACTCAATGGCATGATCCAGCCGCTGCAGGGCTCATTCTTCACGGGCCAATCGGCCAACAACCTCGACATTCAAAGTGCCGCCGGATGGCAGCTTCACGATCACGCCGACCCCGCCGGCGCTTACCGAGCGCCTCAACAACGGCATGGCGTCGCTCATCAGCGTGCTTGGCCAGCGCATCAACGCGCTGGGTACGACGGAGCCGACCATCGTCCGGCAGGGCGCGGACCGGATCGTCGTGCAGGTGCCGGGCCTCGACAATCCGGAGCGCCTGAAGGAGATCATCGGCCGGACCGCTAAGCTTTCGTTCCACGAGGTCGATCAATCCAAGACGGTTGAGGATGCAGAAGCGACCGGAGTGCCGCCGGGCTCCAAGATTTTCGCGATGGAGCGGGACGACAAGGATGCGAAATTGCCCAAGGGCAAGATCCTCCTCAAGGTCGCGCCCGTCGTCAGCGGCGAGGATCTCGTCGATGCACAGCCCAGTTTCGACAGCCAGACGAACGAGCCCGTCGTCTCGTTCCGCTTCAATACTTCCGGCGCGCGCCGCTTCGGCAACTACACTCAGGTCAATGTCGGCCGGCCGTTCGCCATCGTGCTCGACGATCTCGTGATCTCGGCGCCGGTCAATCCGCGAGGCGATCCTTGGCGGCTCGGGCCAGATCAGCGGCAACTTCGCCGTCCAGGAGGCAACCGACCTGTCGATCTCGCTGCGCTCCGGCGCGCTTCCGATCTCGCTTGAGGTGGTCGAGGAACGCTCGGTCGGACCCGAGTCTCGGCCAGGATTCGATCAGCTCCGGTCTCGTCGCGGGTCTGATCGGCGGCATCGGCACGGCGGGCCTGACCATGCTCGTCTATGGCCTGTTTGGCGCCTTCGCGGTGCTCGCGCTCCTTCTCAACGGCCTGCTGCTGATCGCAGTCATGAGCGGCGTGCAGGCAACGCTGACGCTTCCCGGTATTGCCGGCATCGTGCTTGACCATCGGCATGGCGGTCGACAGCAACGTGCTCATCTACGAGCGCATTCGGGAAGAGCTGCGCGCCGGCAAGACGGCGATCTCGGCCATCGAGGCCGGCTTCAACCGCGCCATCATCACCATCGCCGACAGCCAGCTGACGACGCTCGCCGCGGCGATCGTCATGTTCTGGCTCGGCTCCGGCCCGATCCGCGGCTTCGCGGTGACGCTCTCGATCGGCGTCATCACCTCGGTGTTCACGGCCGTGACCGTCACTCGCCTCATCGTCGCGCTGTGGCTGCGCCGGGCGCGCGCCAAGCAACGCAATATCGAAGTCCCGATCTGACAAGGAGAGCGCCCGGTGATCTGGAAGGGTTGGGATTTCTTCCCGCACGGCACGCATATCGATTTCATGCGGTGCAAGGGGCTCTGCCTCGCGGCCTCGCTCATCGCCATGGCCATCGCGCTGGCCTTGTTCTTCGTGCCGGGCCTCAACTACGGCATCGACTTCAAGGGCGGCACGCTCATCGAGGTTCGGCTCGAAGTCGGGGCCAATCGACATTGCGGATTTTCGCCGTAAGATCTCGGCGCTCGGGCTCGGCGATGTCCAGGTGCAGGAGTTCGGCCGGCCCGAGGACGTCGATGATCCGGGTCGAGGCGCAGCCGGGCGGCGAGAAGGCCCAGGTCGAGGTCGTCAACAAGATCAAGGGTGCGCTGGGCGACAGCGTCGATTATCGCCGAACCGAGGTCGTCGGCCCCGCCGTTTCCGAGGAGCTCCGCACCACCGGCATCCTCGCCGTGCTCGTTTCGATCCTCGCCATCTGCGCCTATGTCTGGTTCCGCTTCGAATGGCAGTTCGCGGCGGGCGTTGTCATCGCGCTGATGCATGACGTGCTGCTGACCGTCGGCGTCTTCGCCATCACGCAGATGGAGTTCGACCTCTCGGTGGTGGCGGCGCTGCTCACCATCGTCGGCTATTCGGTGAACGATTCCGTCGTCGTCGCCGACCGCATCCGCGAGAACCTGCGCAAGTACAAGAAGATGCCGATGAGCGAGCTGCTCAACCTCTCCGTCAACGAGACGCTGTCGCGGACGATCCTGACGGGCGGCGCCACCATCTTCGTGCTGCTCTGCCTGCTGTTCCTGGGCGGCGCGGTGATCTTCCCCTTCACCTTCGCGATCCTGTTCGGCATCCTCGTCGGCACCTACTCCTCGATCTTCGTCGCCGCGCCGGTGCTCGACTATTTCAACGTCAAGCGCGACTGGGCGGGCGGACGGCGAAGCCCAAGGGGCAGGCTGCGCCATCCGTCTGAGATGAGCCGGCCCGAGCCACGCTATGACGGGTTCCTTCCTGGCCGGGCGCCGATCGACAGCTACGGCAATGGTGGGTTTCGCTTTGCCGGCATGAGCCACAAGGGGTCGCTGCTGCTGCTGCCGGGCGGCATCAAGGCCTGGGCGCCAGTGAAGCCAGACGAGGTGACGCTCGAGAGCCTCGCGCCCCTCATCGCCGAGAAGGTGGGAATCGAGATTTTGCTCTACGGTAGCGGCGCGACGCAGGTGTTTCCGGCGAGGATGCTTCGGGAAGCGCTCGCCGATCGAGGCCTCCATATCGAGCCGATGTCGACAGGGGCGGCCTGCCGCACCTACAACATATTGCTGGCCGAGGGACGGGCGGTCGCCGCCGCCGTGCTTCGGGTCGAGTGAAAGAGAGCTAAGCCATGGACTGGATCACATCGACCCCGGCGCGCGCCTTCGCGACCGGCGCCGCGCTGGTGCTTCTCGTCGCGCTCGTCTGGCTGGCCGCCTGGGGCGACGAGTACCGCAACGTCTATCTGCCGGGCATCGGCTTCGTGCTCGTCCGCATCGTCCATGTGCTCGCCGCGATGATCTGGGTCGGCCTCATCTGGTATGTGAACTTCGCCCAGCTCGTAGCCGTCGAGGCGCTCGACGATCGCGGGTCGCGCCGCCGTGCACAAGGAGGTGGCGCCGCGCGTCGCCTTCTGGTTCCGCCACATGGCGACGCTGACGGTGCTGTCTGGCATCGTGCTCCTCTTCTACACCGAGCACATGAGCTTCGAGGGCATCTCCGCGCCGAAGGGAGCCTTGCTGCTGATCTCCGTGCTGCTCGGTGTCGTCATGCTCGGCTTCGTGCATGCGGTGATCTGGCCCGGCATGCAGGTGATCCTGGGGCTCAGGCCCGGCGATGCGGCAGCCAAGCTCGCCGCCCGCAAGCGCGTCAAGACCTTCGCGCGCCTCAACCTCGTGCTGGCCATCCCGACGACCGCGGCCATGGTCGGCGCCGCGCATCTTTACTGATCCGGATGGCGCTCGCGCCGCGAGATCGTCGCCTCTCGCGCGCGCCTGCCGAGCCGGACCGGTATCTGGCGGCGCTAGCGGCGCCCGCCGGGGCGCGCGACGATCTGATCGCGCTCGCCGCCTTCGCCGCCGAGGTCAGGCGCATTCCCCGTCTCGTGCACGATCCGCTGGTGGGGGAAATCCGGCTGACCTGGTGGCGCGATGCGATCGAGGCGTTGGCGCGGGGCGAACCGGCCGGCCATCCGATCGCCGATGCGATCGCCGCGCCGATCCGGGACGGCCACTTTCCGGTTCCGCGCCTGACGGCCTTCATCGACGCCATGGCCTTCGATCTGTCGCCGGCCCCCTTCGCCGACGAGCAGGCGCGCGAGGTCTATCTCGGCAAGACGGAGGGGACGCTGTTCCGGCTGGCGCTGGCGAGGCTCGGCGCAGGCCGAGCCCGACGAACCGCTCGATCCGGTCCGCCGCGATCGCCTATGGCCTGGCGCGCGCGGCCCTCGCCCTCGACGGACCCGCGCCGCTCGTGACCGAGGCGGATCTCGCGGGCGCCGGCCGCACGATCCATCAGCTCGGCGGACCCGAGGCGGCGGACGTCCGACGCAGCTATCGCAGAGCGGCTCGGCCGCGGCCGCCGGAGAGGCCATTGCGCCAGCCATTGGCAAGGGTGTCTGCCGGCCGCTCTTCTGCCGCTCGCCATGGTACCCGCCTATCGCCGCTGGGCCTTGCGCCCCTCGGGCGCACCGGCGACGGCGCCGATCACCCGCGTCTGGCGCATATGGCGCGCCAGCAGGACTGGATCAGCCTTGGGGATTAGTCCGATCCTGTCGCATTGGCATCACGATTGCCCCCTAGCCAAGGACGTCCGCCGCACCGGACAATTGCCGGCAATGACCCGACTGCTCAGCCTTCTGATCGCTGCTTTGCCTGACGTTCCTCGGCGCCGCCGTCGGCGACCGAGATCGCCATGGCGGCTGGAAAACCCCTTCCGCCTGTTCGCCGATGCCCGCCTGACCGAGCGCCACCGGCTCGCCTACGAGAAGCTCAGCGAGGCCGAGCGGCTGCAGCCGATCCTCTCGATCGAGCGGCGGCTCGCGAGCCAGGACGGCCGCGGCTGGGCGCGCAGCCGCCTACCAGAAGACCTGCTGGAGCGGCAAGGACAACGGCTATGCCGCTTGCGGAAGCGCCCAGGACTACATCTTCCCGAAGAGCCACCGCGTCATCGTCGAGACCGGCGATATCGATGTGCTGGCGCGCACCTGCAACTGGGTGATGACGCCCGAGGGCCGCCGGCGCGACGCAAAGCCGGTCAAGGCGAAGGGCCCCTGCCACCAGCCGCAAACCTTCGACATTCCCTATCCCAGCCGGCGCGGAGGTCGCGCTCTTCGTCGACGGCACGCTCGCCGGCCGCACGAAAATCCGCGTGAAGGACGTCTTCATCGTGGGGCTCGGCGACAGCTTCGCATCCGGCGAGGGCAATCCGGACATGGCCGCCGTCTTCACCGACGATCGCGATGTGAGCTACGGCGAGAGCCCCGACGGCATGGCGCTCGACGGCTATCCGACGCGCCCCGGCGACTGGACCAAGATCGGCGACAGCACGTTCCTGGAAGGCAATGCCAAGTGGTGGAACGCGCCTTGCCACCGCTCGCTCTACAGCCATCAGGTGCGCGCCGCCCTGCAACTCGCCATCGAGCAGCCGCAGCGCGCGATCACCTTCGTGAGCTTCGCCTGCGCGGGTGCCGAGATCACAACCGGCCTGATGCTGCAGTACAAGGGCACCGAGTGGGCGCCGCACCCGCCCGACCGGCCACAGGTCTCCTCCGTCGCGCGCACCCAGTGCGGGGCTGAGAAAGCCGAGGAGAAGAAGTACCAGTACACCTACTCGCTCAACGGCAAGGTGCCCGAGCTCAACGACATCTTCGTCATCACCTGCGACCGTGAGAAATCGCGCAAGATCGATCTGCTGTTGCTCTCGATCGGCGGCAACGATATCGGCTTCGCACGCCTCGTCGCCAATGCCATGCTGGATGACGCAGGCGCGCTGCGCGATCTCGGCGGCTGGATGGGCAAGGTGCACGGCACCAAGGAATCGCTCGCGGCCCTGCCGGCGCTCGCCCATCGCTACAAGGCGCTCGCCCGCGCCATCCGCGCCAACCTGCACATCCCCGACAGCGAGATGGATCGCGTGCTGCTGACCGCCTATCCGGTAATGTCGCTGCTCGAGGACGGCCGCAATGTCTGCCCCAATGGGCGGGAGGGCATGACGGTCTATCCCGAGTTCAATCTCAGCCGCGAGAAATCGGCGGAAGGCGAGAAGGCGGCGTTGAGGCTCTTCAAAGCGCAGCAGGAGGCGGCTGTCGCAAATCGCTGGAGCTTCGTCGACGCGCATCGGCGAGCCTTTGCGGGCCATGGAGTCTGCATCGGCGCAAGCTTCGAGGGCAGCGAGCCGGCGGACGATCTGAGATTCCCACGCCGCATCGATGGCGAGTGGGTACCGTTTCCGCCCAGCACCTACGAGCCTTACGCGCTTCGCCGCCGGTGGTTCCGCACCCCCAACGACGCCTACCTCACCGGCCACTATCACATCGGTACGCAGATCGCCAAACGCGTGCTGCGGTTCGCGAGCGTCTCCTGGTTCCAGCTGGTGCTCGCCTCGACCTATTCGGGTGCTTTCCATCCGACAGCGGAGGGGCAAGCGGTCATCGGCGATGCGGTCGCGGCACGGGCGCGCGCGGTGCTGGCGAAGTACGGGATGTGAACGGAGGATTCGTGGGTTCACCCAACCCCTCTGCCGCGCTCCCGCAAGCATGTGTTTCCCAGCGATAACCCGACCTACGCCGTAACCCTCGGCGGCGTGACGCCCATCGAGACATAGACGCTCATCAGATCGTCGACACCGCCCTCGGCGGGCTTTACCCATTCGCGCGGCACGTAGACGAGGGCGCCGCCGAGCGGCACGGGGGCCGAAGGCACGAGCACGCCCAGATATTCCTTGGCGCCGATCAGGACCGGCATTGGCGAGGGCAGCAGCGCCAGCACGGCCGCACTCGGCTCACCGCCGAAGAAGCACCAGACCGGCGTCATGCTCTTGAGGTTGGCGTTGCCCTTCGTGTCCATGATGGAGGTGAAGCGCTTCGACAGATCGTAGACGTGATTGACGAGGGGAATGCGGCTGATCAGGCTCTCGAACAGGCCGACGAACCAGGCGCCGATCCGCGACTCGACGAGGAGCCCCAGGACGAACGACGCGCGATGAGCAGTGCCAGAAGCCCGGCGACATAGGGCGCGGCCGTGATGACCCCGACGCCCATGCCGAGCGAAACGAGCAAGTTACCGAAGATGCTGCCGGGCCCGAGATAATCGCGCAGCATCGAGAAGGCCCAGCCGAGCACCACGATGGTGACGACGAGCGGCAGCAGCGCCAGCAGGCCGGAGAAGAAGATGCGTGCCAAGCGGCTCATGGGACACCTCCTCTGGTCAGAGTGCCGCAGCAATGCGCTATCGCCAGTGCCCCGGCAACTTGTCCTCGCCTTCTTGCCAGACGGTCTTCGACCGCTCGGAGTTGAGCTTGTAGTCGGTGCTCTGGGTTTTCATGATGTCGCGGCCGAGCGCGAAGGCCGCCGACATGGGATCGGCCGTATCCATGGTGACCTCGCCGCGGCGGTTGCCGATGCCGGTGACGATGCCGGCGAAGGGATGGTCGAGATAGCGGCACAGCTCGCAGATCTGCTCGACGATGCCGAGGCGGGCGGCGAAATTGCTTTCCTCGGCGCTGAGCAGAAGCGCTGCCCGTTTCTGCGGCAGCAGCTGGCGAACGCGCGCCGCATCCGGATAGGAATCCGAGATGAAGCAGAAGATGCGGTCGATGAAGGCCTTGAGCTGGGCGGAGATGCCGTACCACCAGATCGGCGTCGCGTAGACGACCGCCTCGGCCGTCAGATACAGCTCGAAGATCTCGCCGTGCTTGTCGTCGATGGCGCATTGGCCGTCCTCGCCCCGGCAGCTCCGGCAATCGCGGAGCATGTGCGTAACGTTCGGCGCCAGGTCGACGAGGACGGCGTCGTGGCCGGCGCTCTGGGCGCCCGCGACGAAGCTCTCGGCCAGATGATGCGAGTTGCCCTCCAGGCGCGGGGAGGACGTGAGAACGAGGATGCGCGCGCCGCTGCCGCTCCAGCTGCCGATGTTACTCTCTGGCATGATCAAGCCGCCACCTTGCTCAGCGCCGCGACAATCTCGCCGACGACCCGGTTGATGAGCCCCTCGTCGTCGCCCTCGGCCATGACGCGGATGACGGGCTCGGTGCCGGAAGGACGGATGACGAGGCGGCCCGCGTTGCCGAGCTTCACCCGCCCGTCCTCGATCGCTTTCTTCACGTCGCGGTTGTCGAGCGGCTTGCCGTCCTTGTAGCGCACGTTCTTGAGGATCTGCGGCAACGGCTCGAAGCGGTTGCAGACCTCGCTCACGGGCTTCTCGCTCTGCACGACCACGGCGAGCACCTGTAGCGCCGAGACAAGGCCGTCGCCGGTGGTCGTATAGTCGGAGAGCACGATGTGGCCCGACTGCTCGCCACCGACATTGTAGCCGTGCTTCCTCATGTATTCGACGACATAGCGATCGCCGACCGCAGTGCGGGCCATCGAGAGATTGAGGGAAGCGAGGTAGCGCTCGAGGCCGAGGTTCGACATGACCGTCGTGACGATGCCGCCGGCGGCAAGGCGCCCGCGGCGCTTCCAGGCGTCCGCGATGACGGCGAGCAGCTGGTCGCCATCGACGATGCGGCCCTGCTCGTCGACGATGATGACGCGATCGGCGTCGCCGTCCAGCGCGATGCCGATATCGGCGCGCACCTCCTTGACCTTCTCGCAGAGCGCTTCGGGCGCCGTCGAGCCGCACTTCTTGTTGATGTTGAAGCCGTCGGGGTCGACGCCGATCTTGATGACCTCGGCGCCGAGCTCCCAGAGCGCATCGGGGGCCACCTGATAACCCGCGCCGTTGGCGCAGTCGACGACGACCCTCATGCCGTTGAGCTGCAGGTTTCGCGGCAGCGTGCGCTTGGCGAACTCGATGTAGCGCTCCTGCGCACTGTCGACGCGGGTGGCGCGGCCGATCTTGGCGGCGTCGGCCAAGAGCGAGGTCGAAGTCCTTGTCCATCAGCTCTTCGATCTGCAGCTCGATCTCGTCCGACATCTTGTAGCCGTCCGGGCCGAAGAGCTTGATGCCGTTGTCGGCGAAGGGGTTGTGGGAGGCAGAAATCATCACGCCGAGATCCGCGCGCAGCGACCGCGTCAGCATGGCGACCGCGGGGGTGGGCATCGGGCCCAATTGGAACACATCCATGCCGACGGCCGTGAATCCGGAGACCAGCGCGTTCTCGATCATGTAGCCGGAGAGCCGCGTGTCCTTGCCGATGACGACGCGGTGGCGATGGTCACCCGTCGTGAATATGTGGCCGGCCGCCATGCCGACCTTCAACGCCACCTCCGAGGTCATCGGATGCTTGTTGGCGAGCCCGCGGATGCCGTCGGTGCCGAAATAGCGACGCCCCATATGCCCTTCGCTCCCTTGATGCCTCTGCCTTCGAGTGCCAAATGCAACTGATATTCGCAGGGGCGACCGGCGGTCGCCCGCTCCTCGTCCCAACCACATCAAGCGAACCTGCGGATGGACGGGCGACCACCGGTTGCCCCTGAGGAGCGCCAATGCCTAACCCGCGAGTCGGGCCATCCTAGCCGAATGGCCCCGCGAGCCCCAATGGTAAAGTCGTCTGCTCACGACGCAACTTTTGGGCCATCGCGCTGGGTCTCCCGGCCGGTCGCCGAGGCCACAGCGACAGCCAGGGCCTGCCGCGTTTCCTTGACGTCGTGAACACGGACGATCTGCACGCCCTGGCTCGCCCCGGCAATGGCCGCGGCGACCGAGCCGATGACCCGGCCGGCGGCCACCGGCTCGTCCGTCAGCGTGCCGATCCAACGTTTGCGGGAGGCGCCGAGCAAGACGGGAACGCCCAGGCCATGGAACAGGGCGAGCCCCGCCATCAGCTCGATATTGTGGCGGAGCGTCTTGCCGAAACCGATACCCGGATCGACGATCAGCTTGTTGCGAGCGATCCCGGCCGCTTCTGCGGCGGCGATACGGGTTTCGAGATAGTCGTAGACGTCCGTAAGCACGTCGTCATAGCGAGGATCGATCCTGCATGGTCTTGGGATCGCCGAGGGCATGCATGAGGATGATCGGCAGCCCGAGATCAGCCGCCGTCTCGAGGCCATGCGGGTCGTAGGAGAGCGCCGACACGTCATTGAGGATGCTCGCGCCGGCGTCGGCCGCGCGCCGCATCACCTCGGCCTTGCGCGTATCGATCGAAAGCACCGCATCCGTCTTGGCGGCCAGACCCTCGATGACCGGGATGACGCGCTTCAACTCCTCCGCGACCGGAATGGGATCGGAACCCGGCCGCGTGCTTTCACCCCCGATGTCGAGGATGGACGCGCCTTCCTCGGCGAGCCGGAGACCATGAGCGATGGCAGCCTTCGCATCGGCGAGTTGCCCGCCATCGGAGAAGGAATCGGGTGTGACGTTGACGACACCCATGATCTGCGTCCGCGTCATGTCGAGACCGGCGAGTTCGGCGGCGGGGCCTCGTCAGCCGGTCGAGCACATCGTCGGCCTCCAGATAGTCGGCGCGCGTGCCGCTCTCCCAAACCTCGCCCAATGCGACGAGCCTGCGCGCGACCGCCTTGCCGTCGCGGCGGATGATCTCCAGCGCGGTAAAGTCGAAGGGCCCGTTCCCGCAGAGCGGCAGCAGGCCCGAATAGTCACTCGGGCCGAGGCTGCGGTCGGCCGGGACGAGGCCGGTTGGGCGGAGGTAGACTTTGCGCGTCATGGGCCGAGGCTATAGCGCACTCGTCCCTCGAAGTGGAGGCCGTTTGATCGAAAGAAAGTGCGCCAAACCAACATGCGCCCGGGGCCCATGGGGACAACGGGGACCGGCCCGGATCGGGAAATTCGGGCCGGTCCACTGATCCGGCGATCGGGAGATTGCCGGACCGTCGCATCTGCCGGGACCGGGAACAGCGGCTGACCCTCGGCAGATGCGGCTTCAAGTCCTCAGGCGTCCACCCACCGTTTTGCTCCCAACCAGACGAGGGGGCGGTGATCGGGACCGCACCGTAGCGCTGGCGAAGCCAGGGCAGGCAGAGGCCTGAGGGTCTGGATGTTCATCGGTTGTGCTGCCGCGCGAGATAAGGGATCTCGGTTCGCGTCAGTCCGATATCGCGCAACATGCGCTCGTCGAGCTCGTAAAGCTCGGCTTCGATCCGCCGCCTCCGGCGGTACGTCGCGAAAGCGCTCCATACCGACGTCGCATACGCCATGACGCTGAGACCGAGCCGGGTGCGACTTCGGAAGGTCGAGGCAGTCAAAGCCCCTGTGTTGGTGGTGCGCATGCTCGTCTCCGTATTTTCGTTGATGGCTGTCACGCTCGCGCGGTCGATGGTCTGGCCGGGGAAGCGTCCGCCGTTGTAGGGTATATGGATTGATGTTGGGGGTCCGACAAATGAAGAGTTGTTTACGAATGCATAAGTGCCGCTCATCCGTCGCGGACCCATGGTGGCGCGTTCGGACGATCCGATGACGCGTCGCCTGCCGCCCCTCGACACGCTGCGCGTTTTCGAAGCCGCAGCGCGCCTCAAGAGCTTCAAAGAGGCGGGCGACGAGCTCAACGTCACAGCGAGTGCCGTCAGCCACAGGATCTCAGCTCTGGAAGGGGAGCTGGATACGGTGCTGTTCATCCGCCAGACGCGGAAGATCGAGGTGACGCCCGAGGGCGAACGGCTGGCCGCCGGCGTCCGCCGGGCACTCGCCGAGATCAGGCGCGCCATCGCCAGCATCGACCGGCGCGATGGCGCGCGGCTCCGGATCTCGGCCATTCCCTCGCATGTGACGCGCTGGCTGGCGCCGCGCCTGCACCGTTTCCAGCGGGCGCATCCCGAAATCGAAATCCAGATCATGGCTGATCTGGCGCTCGTCGATCTGAAGCAGCGGGCGGTCGACATCGCGCTGCGCTTCGGCACGGGGAACTATCCGGATGCCGTGGCCGAGAAGCTCATGGACGATGCCGTGGTCCTGGTCGCGAGCCCCCGCTATGTCCAGGAGAACGGGCCGATCGAGGGCCCCGACGACGTGCTGCGTCTCACCCGCATCATCGACACGACGTCGGAGAACGACGAAAGCACCGTCAACTGGCGAAGCTGGTTCCAACATCACAAGCGTGCCGATGCGGAGATCAGCAAGGGCATCCGCTTCAACGGCTCGGTGCTGACGCTCGAGGCGGCGGCGAGCGGGCTTGGGGTTGCTGTCGTCCGGCATACGCTGGCAGAGGACGACTTGCGGCGCGGCCGGCTCGAGCGGCTGCCCGGTGCGATGCGCCGACGGCTTGGGCGCACTACGCACTCGTCCTGCCGGAGCTCGCCGAATGGCCGCCGGTCGTGGCGTTCCTCGGCTGGCTCCGGGAGGAGGCGAGGCGTTGAGGCCGGCTGATTAGCGCCGGCCACCGCGCGCGATGCTGGCGATCTCGTCGCGGCCGATGCCGATATCGAGAAGCTGGCGATCGCTCATGGCCATCAGCTCGGAAGCGAAGCGGCGCGTCTCGGATTTCTCCAAGGCATCCGTGACCAAACGGCCGATCTGCTCGACGAGCGAGGGGCGGCGGGCAGAGGTTGCGAGGTGGCGGGGGCTGACGGCTGAAAGGACATAGCTGCTCATGGGGCTCTCCTGTGGCTTGGACCGCTCGTGCGGCTTTTCGTGGTTGAGTTGGGATAGCGTCACGCTCCAGAGGTCGTCAGTTGACGATCCGGCTGCGAACGAATTGCGGGGAATCACCGCCCTCGAAGCCGATATCGGCGAGGAGGCGGGGATTGAGGGCGCGCAGCTCGGCTTCGGCTTTGCGCACGCGCTGGTCGGCCTTGAGAGCCGCGGCAAGCGACATCAACGCCTTGATCTCGCGCGGCGTGCGATCCGGAAGCGGGCTCAGGATGATGCTCGTGCGGGCGGTTGTTCTCATGGCCGTCTCCCTCGGTGACCGCCTCTGCTGGGGCGGTATAGGCGAGAGATAGGCCAGGGCCGGCCGCACCGCAGTTACGTGCGTAACAGGGTGAGCGATTTTTTGTTTCCGTCAGGCCGCGTCGGGAGCGCTCGCCTTGTCTAGGGCGGCGATGTCCTCGGATGAGAGCTCGAGATTGGCCGCAGCGGTCAGCACGTAGAGTTGTTCGATGCTCGTCGCGCTCGCTATCGGCGCGGTGAGGCCCGGTCGCGCCATCAGCCAGGCGAGTGCGATGGCTGCGGCTTTCGTCTGGTGGCGCTGGGCGACGGCATCGAGGGCCGAAAGAATACGCAAGCCGCGCGGATTGAGATAGCCGCCCATATCCGCGCCGCGCACACTCTGGGTGAAGTCTTTCTCGCTGCGATACTTGCCCGTGAGGAAACCGCTCGCGAGCGCGAAGTAGGGGATGACGCCCAACCCCTCTTTCCGGCAGAGCGGCTCGAGCGCCGCCTCATAGCCGGCGCGGTCGTAGAGATTGTACTCGGGCTGATGGCTTTCGAAGCGGGCGAGGCCAAGCCGCTTCGAGGTCGCAAGCGCCGCGTCCAACCGCTCGGCTGAGTAGTTCGAAGCACCGATGGCGCGGACCTTGCCGGCCTTGATGAGGCTGTCGAAGGCCGCGAGCGTTTCCTCGAGCGGCACCGACGGATCGTCCTTGTGCGCCTGGTAGAGGTCGATGACATCGGTCTGCAGGCGCTTTAGGGAAGCGTCCACCGATTTGAGGATATGCGCCTTCGAAAGCCCCTTGGCATCGGGCCCCATCTCCATGCCGACCTTGGTCAGGATCAGAGCCTTGCCGCGCTTGCCGCTCTTCCTGAGCCAGGAGCCGATCACGGTCTCGGACTCGCCGCCTTGGTGGCTCGCGACCCAACGCGAATACATGTCGGCCGTGTCGATCGCATTGAACCCGGCGTCGACGAAGGCATCGAGAATGCGATGCGACGCCGTCGCATCCGCCGTCCAGCCGAACACATTGCCGCCGAGCACGAGCGGTGCAATCGACAGGCCGGATCGGCCGAGGGGGCGCATGTTCATGTGGGGGGCTCCTGTTCGAAATGAGCGTAGGCAGAAATTTCGACGGAAGCAAAGGGGACCTCCTCGGCGAGGTCGTAGCGAGGCGAAATCCGGTTTGCGTCGAGACAAAGATCGATTGATCTTCGAGACATGCAAACGGATTTTCCGAGTGGAACGATTGTGCTTCATCGCCCGCGCACGATAGCGGCTGTTCGAGGTTTCGCTACCGGAATGCGCAAAGCCTTGAGCGACGCGGCTCAACGTATAGTATGGATCAAAAATAGTAGAGTCCCTTATGAGGTCAAACCATGCCAAAAACCGTGAAAGACATGCTGGACGCCGCCAATGCCGCCGTGCCTCGCATCGCGCACGACAAGGCGCGCGAGCTGATGGCCAAGGGCAATGTTCTGATCCTCGATGTCCGCGATGCCAATGAGGTGACCGCTGCGGGCAAGGTGCCGGGCGCCGTCAACGTCTCGCGTGGCATGCTCGAGTTCCGCGCCGATCCGGCCTCGCCCTACCACGACAAGCGGTTCGACAATGTGAAGGACGTGATCGTCTATTGTGCGTCCGGCGGCCGCTCGGCTCTGAGCGGCAAGGTGCTGCAGGAGATGGGCTATACGAAGGTGCACAACCTCGGTGGCTTCAAGGATTGGGTCGAGGGCGGCGGTGAGGTCGAGAAGGCGGGCTGAGCGGACAGTCTCACCCCTGATCGAGGAACGGCGCCGCCACCTCGCGGGCGGCGAGGGCGTCGACCACCGGCACGATCTCGAAGCTAACGCCCAAGCCTCGGAAGGTCAGGATCCACTTCTGAAGGAGCCTCAGGTCGTCACACGCCATCACCTGGAAGCAGCGGCCGAAATTGCCTTCGACCCAGCTGGCGACCACGGTCAGCCCATCCGGCAGCTGCCGCCCCTTCGCGCGGATGTGGCGATAGACCGGGATCATGTCCTCTTTGTCGAAACGCTCGATGAGCATGAATTGCATAGAGGGGCTCCTGTCGGCTCGGCGGTTTGTCCCAATCGGGGCCATATGAGCTTATAGTGGTCCTACGAACTCGTGCCAACCGGACCTACTCAATGACCGGCTTCGACCTGCTCGTTTCCTTCGTCGGCTTCGTGGCGCTGCTGCTGTGGGGCGTGCGCATGGTTCGCACCGGCATCACGCGCACCTTCACGGGCCAGATGCGCCGGGTGTTGGCCTCTGGAACACGCAACCGACTCGCGGCGTTCCTGAGCGGCCTCGGCGTCACGATCCTGCTGCAAAGCTCGACGGCGACCGCCCTCATCGTCTCCTCTTTCGTCGGGCGCGAGCTGATGACGCTGACGGCCGCGCTCGCCATGATGCTCGGCGCCGATGTCGGGACGACGCTTGCCGCCTTCCTCTTTTCGATCGATCTCGTCTGGCTGCCGCCCTTCCTCATTGCCGCCGGCGTCTTTACGTTCCTCGCCTCTGCGACCGATCGCACGCGCGGCATCGCCCGCATCGCCATCGGCCTCGGTCTGACGCTGCTGGCGCTCAGGCTCATCCAGACGGCTTCCACCGATTTGCGCGCGGCCCCGCAGGTTGGCGCCGTGCTTGGCTTTCTCGAAGGGCAACCGGTGCTGGCGGTGATCGCGGCGGCCATTGTCACCTGGCTCGCCCATTCGAGCCTTGCCATTGTCGTTCTCGTCATGTCGCTGGTGGTGGCAGGCGTCGTCTCTCTGCCGCTGGCGCTCGCTCTCGTCATCGGCGCCAATGTGGGCGGCGCCATCGCGCCCTTCGTCGACCAGCTGGGAGCCGCGAGCGAAGGCCGGCGCGTGCTGCTCGGCAATCTGCTGATGCGCGGGCTGACGGCGGTCGTCGCGATCGCCCTCTTGCCGTATGCGCCCGAGCTGTTGGCGAAACTCGGGCTTCCGCCGGGGCTGACGGTGCTTGGCGCCCATGTCGCCTTCAATCTTCTGGTGGCCGCTCTCTTCCTTCCATTGATCGGGCCGGTCGCCACGCTCGTCACGCGCCTCATCAAGGCCGCCCCACCCTCGACCGACAAGAGCGAGCCGCGCTATCTCGATCTTGGAGTGATCGACGAGCCGGTCGAGGCGTTGGCGTCGGCCACCCGCGAAACGCTGGCGCTCGCCGATCTGGTTTCCGGCATGCTCAAGCACAGCATGGAGGTGTTCGAGAAGGATGATTCCGGCTTTTGAAAACCATTGAGCGTATGGACGACGACGTCGATGGCCTGCACGAGTCGATCAAGCTCTATCTCGTGAAGGTCTCGGCGGCGGGCCTCTCCATGGACGACAGCCGCCGGTTCGTGGAAATCCTGACCTTCATCACGCATCTCGAGCACATCGGCGACATCATCGACAAGAACCTGATGGAGCTGGCGGCGAAAAAGATCAGGAACCGCTTGGCCTTCTCGCGCGAGGGGCTCGACGAGCTGCATCAGTTTCATGCGCGCGTCGCCGACAATATGAAGCTCGCCTGCAACGTGTTCACGCTTCGCGACGTCAGGCTGGCGCGGAAGCTCCTCGGCGAGAAAGCGCTGCTTCGCGATGCCGAGGTGCACATGGCGACCGAGCATTTCGCGCGGCTGCGCGTCGGCCGCCCTGAGAGCATCGAGACGAGCTCCATCCATATGGACATCATCCGGGATTTGAAGCGCATCAACAGCCATCTCACCTCGGTCGCCTATCCGATCCTCGAAGCCGCCGGCGAGCTGCTCGAGTCGCGGCTGAAGCAGCGAGGGGAGGGGGAGATCGGGGCGATGGCGAAGGTGGTGCAATGACGATGCTCAACCCCATCCTCGTCGAGGTCACGCGCGGGCGGCTCGTCGAGAGCGCGCATGCTGGAGCGGTCGCCGTCGCCGGCCCGGGTGGTGAACTTCTGCTCGTGCTCGGTGATGTGACGCGGCCGATCTATCCGCGCTCGGCGGTGAAGCTGATGCAGGCGCTGCCGCTGATCGAGACCGGCGCGGCCGATGCGTTCCACTTCGGCGACAAGGAGCTGGCGCTTAGCTGCGCCTCGCATTCGGGCGAGCCGCGGCATGTGGAGCAGGCGAAGGGCATGCTTCGGCGCGCTGGGCTCGGGCCCGACGCGCTCGAATGCGGCGCGCACTCTCCGCTCGGCGGTGGGGCGGCACGGGCCCTCGTCGAGACCCATCAGGCGCCGAGCGCGCTCCATAACAACTGCTCCGGCAAGCATGCGGGCATGCTTGCGGTGGCCAAGCATCTCCACGAGCCGACCGCCGGCTACGTCGCGCCCGCCCATCCCGTGCAGCTGCGCATTCGTAGCCTCATCGAGGACCTGACCGGCCATCGCATCGCTGCCGACGCCACCGCGATCGATGGCTGCTCGGTGCCGACCTGGGCGCTGCCGCTCGATGGCATCGCCCGCGCCTTCTCGAAGCTCGCGACGGGGGAGGGGCATTTCTGCCGAACGCCGCGCAGCAGCGCGCAGGCTGTTCGATGCCGCGACGCAGGAACCCGAATTCGTGGCGGGGGAAGGCCGGCTCTGCACGCGCCTGATGCGGCTCGTCGACGGTCACGCCTTCGTCAAGACCGGCGCCGAGGGAGTCTACTGCGCGACTATCCCCGATATGGGCATCGGCATCGCTCTCAAGATCGACGACGGCAGCGGTCGCGCCGCCGAATGCGCCGTCGCAGCCGTGCTCTCTGGCCTGATGGGCGAGTACGCGACCGAGCTCGGCAGGCTTGCGCGCACGCCCGTCCACAATGTGCGCGGAGTCACGGTCGGCGAGATCCGCCCCGCGCCCGCACTCTTGCGCGGCGGCGAGAAGCTCGCGCAGCTGAGGCGCTGATGGGTCAGAACCTCTTCCCGCTGGCGCTCGACGAGGCCCTCGCCCGGATCGCCCGCAGCTTCGTGCTGCTGGCCATGATCGCTCTCATGCAACGACGACTCACCGAGCAACCTCGCTGATACTGCTGGCAATCTTATGAGGCAGGCACTTAGAGCGCTAATCGATCTGATGGAATGAGATCGGCGGACTAGGTTGTTGGTTTTGAGCACTTTCTTTCGACCAACCGGTATCCACTTGGAAGGACAAGTGCTGGTGGCATGAAGCGCGTAGGTCTTCAGGCGCTTGGGCTGGGGAAATGGCATAGGCGCAGAGTCATTGCTTACGCCCCCCGTCCCCCTCCCTCTATCGTGCCAGAGGCGCGCCTCTGGCACGATAGAGGGAGGGGGAGAAAATCTCGTTCAAATTCAGATGGAGAGGCCTTAAACCCTTGCTTATCGGCCGCTTCTTGAAAATTCGAGTTGCTCACATCGCTGATTGCCGCGGTACCAAGGACCACCTCCTTGACCCCACCCCCGTCCTCCGCTATTGTCCCCGGCTGATCCCCCAACACCCATGAGGCTTTGCGCATGGCCCGCGTTACCGTCGAAGATTGCGTCGACAAGGTTCCCAACCGCTTCGAGCTGGTGCTGCTCGCCGCCCACCGGGCTCGCGCCATCGCCAAGGGCGCGCCGATGGCAGTCGAGCGGGACAACGATAAGAACCCGGTCGTGGCGTTGCGCGAGATCGCCGAGCGGGGCATCTCGCCGGATGACCTCAAGGAAGAGTTCATCCACGCCCTCCAGAAGTACGTCGAGGTCGACGAGCCCGAGGCGCAGGCAGCGCCCGTGCTCGCCCCCGACACGCGCACCATTCCCGTGCTCGGTCGCGATGATCGCGCGGTCGACACCCAGATGGATCGCATGAGCGAGGAAGAGCTGCTGCGCGGCCTGGAAAGCATGGTGCCGATCGAGGCCTCCAATGCTAGCCAGAGGGCGCGCTGAGGGCGACTTCTGATTTGATCCCGCGAGATGGCGCGCGGGACGTGTTGGGTTGTCCGATCGCCATCCTGTCGGATGGGCCCGCGCTTCATCCTGTCCCTCCCCACGTCGTGCCGGAGGCGCGCCGTCGGCGCGACGGGGAGGGGACGATGAGGAGGGATCGTCCAACCTCTCTAACGCTCTGTGATGAGCACGGCCGGAGTGTGAGTTCCGGATTGGTCCGTGCGCGACTCCGTGGTCAGGGACGCACGAGCTTTGCTCCCGCTCCCCCTCGTGGGGACGGTAGGGGTGCGGGGTGGGTCTCTGCGAACCTCCGGCGCTCCAGATTGCCAGCTGCTCGCAAGGACCTCAGAGACGGGCCGGAGCACCGCCCATGATGCGCCAGTATGAGCTCGTCGAGCGCGTTCTCTCCTATGACCCCTCCGCCGACGAGGGCCTGCTCAACCGCGCCTATGTCTATGCCATGCGCGCGCACGGCCATCAGAAGCGCGCCTCGGGCGATCCCTATTTCTCCCACCCTCTCGAGGTCGCGGCGATCCTGACCGAGCTGAAGCTCGACGACGCGACGATCGCGACCGCGCTGCTCCACGATACCATCGAGGACACCGGTACCACGCGGGCCGAGATCGATCAGATGTTCGGACCCGAGATCGGCCATCTGGTCGAGGGGCTCACCAAGATCAAGAAGCTCGATCTCGTCACCAAGCAGGCCGAGCAAGCGGAGAACTTCCGCAAGCTCCTGATCGCCATCTCGACCGATATCCGCGTGCTGCTCGTCAAGCTCGCGGATCGCCTCCACAACATGCGCACCCTCGATCATATGCCCGAGGCCAAGCGCGCCCGCATCGCCGAGGAGACACTTGAGATCTATGCGCCCCTCGCAGGCCGCATGGGCATGCAGTGGCTGCGCGAGGAGCTCGAGGAGCTCTCCTTCCGCTGGATCAATCCGGAGGGGTTCGCCGCCGTCACCGTTAAGCTCGCCGAGCTGCACAGCAAGAACGAAGGCTTGATCTCCGAGATTTTAAAGGCGATCCGCGACAAGCTTCTGTCCTATGGCATCGAAGCCGAAGTTTCTGGGCGCGAGAAGAAACCCTACGCCATCTGGCGGAAGATGGAGCGGAAGCAGATTTCGCTCGAGCAGCTATCGGACATTTATGCCTTCCGCGTTATCGTCCGGAAATCCGAGGAGTGCTACCGGGTCTTGGGCGTGGTGCATACGAACTGGCGCTCGGTGCCCGGCCGCTTCAAGGATTACATCTCCAATCCCAAGCAGAACGATTACCGCTCGATCCACACGACGATCGTCGGTCCGCGCCACCAGCGCGTCGAGCTGCAGATCCGCACCGAGATCATGCACCAGATCGCCGAGTACGGCGTCGCCGCGCACAATCTCTACAAGGACCAGCTCGAGGGGGAGGCGGGTTCGCCCGCCTACGACTGGCTCCGCCGCCTCGTCGATACGCTGCTCGAAGGCGACAGCTCGGAAGAGTTCCTCGAGCACACGAAGCTCGAGCTGTTCCAAGACCAGGTGTTCTGCTTCACGCCGAAGGGTCGCCTGATCGCGCTGCCGCGTGGCGCGACACCCATCGACTTCGCTTATGCGGTGCATACCGATGTCGGCAATCACTGCGTCGGCTGCCGCATCAACGGTCATCATCGGCCGCTGACGACGGAGCTGCGCAACGGCGATGAGGTCGAGGTGCAGACCGCGGAGGCGCAGACGCCGCCCGCCGCCTGGGAAAGCATCGCGCGCACCGGCAAGGCGCGCTCCACCATCCGCCGAGCCAACAAGGAGCAGACGCGCGTCAAGTTCGGCGAGCTCGGCCGGCAGATTCTCAAATCGGCCTTCGCCAGCGCCCACAAGGCCTATGGCGACGAGATGGTGCAGAAGGGGCTGCCGCGACTGACGCAGAAAACGGTCGACGACGTGCTGGTGGCGGTGGCCAAGGGCGAGCTAAAGACGATCACCGTTTTGAAGGCGGTGTTTCCGGGCGACGAGCTGCAGCCGGAAAAAGCCCCTGAGCGCCGTCAGCGCAACCGCTACGAGAGCAAGGCCGACGAGGGCTGGTTCAACCTGACGAAGGTGATGGGGCTCAAGTTCCGCTTGCCGTCGCGGGCGGCGGCGACACTGGAAGCAGGCCAGGCGCCACAGATCCCGATCCGCGGTTTGCGAGGTGGTTTGCCAGTCGATTTCGGCGAGGGCGGCGCGGTGCCGGGCGACAAGATCGTCGGCATCGTCACGCCCGGCAAGGGTATCCTCATCTATCCGATCCATTCGCCCAAGCTTCAGCAGTTCGATGACATGGAAGGCTGGATCGACGTCGCCTGGGATATCGCGGAGGAGAACCCGGAGCGGTTCCATACCGTGATCGCCGTCACCGTCCTCAATCAGCCGGGCACTCTGGCTCAGATCGCCCAGGTGATCGGCGACCTCGACGGCAACATCGATACCCTCAAGATGACCGAGCGTGCCCGCGACTTCACGCGCATGGAAATCGGCCTCGAGGTCTGGGACCTCGAGCATCTCAATCGCATCGTCGCCGGACTCAAGGGCAAGCCGGTGGTGAGCTCGGTGGAACGGGTGTTTGCGTGATGGCGCCGAAGGCAAGGATGGCGAGTCAGCCGCCGAGCTGCCTCAGCTTGTTCCGCGCCTCCGTCAGCTCCGCTGTCGTTGCGGCGAGGCGGCTCGCGAGTTCGCGCAGCATCTCGATCGACAGATCTGGGAACTCGGTCACGAGCTTCAGGAACTGCTCCTTCTTGATCTTCAAGGCCGAGAGCGGGGTCGCGGCGCGCACCGTCGCCGTGCGCGGCATGTCGCAAAGGATTGCGATCTCGCCGACGATGGCGTTCTTGGCGAGGTGGGCGACCTTCAAGGGGCCGTTGGGTGTCTCGACCAGGACATCCGCCGCGCCATCGATGATGACGTAGGCTGCATCGCCCGGATCGCCCTGGTGGCACAGTGTCTGCCCGGCCTCGTAAGCGAGCCGCTCGGAGGTGAAGGCGAGCAGTTTGAGCTTCGCCGTCTCGATATGCGCGAAGAGGGGAATGCGCCGGAGCATGCTCACCTCGTCCTCGATGCTGGCCATCTCTCAACTCCTAAAGTGCTACCCAGCAAGGGCTCGATACCGGCTGTTGTCCTTGGCCGCCAAGGCGGCCGGTGCGCCGTCCTCGACGATGGCGCCATCCTCGAAGACGACGACGCGATCGAACAGGCCCGCAAACGAAGACGTGGTCAAGACGCAGAACAGGCCCATGTTCTCGGTGCGCGCGAGCCCGACGATGCTCTCGAGGATGCCGCGTTGGCTCTTTTGGTCGAGCGCACCCAGGCTGCGGTTGAACACGGCGAGATCGGGCCGTTTCAGCAGCGCGCGCGCCACGGCGAGCTTCTGACGCTGCACCTGCGTCAAACGTTTACCCGCGGCCCCCACCTGGAAGCCGAGGCCGGCGCGGAACACGACGTCCTGCATGCCGAGTTCGGCGAGCACGGTTTCGATCAGCTGGCGAACGCGCTCTGGTCCGTCGGCGATGCCGTAGGCGACGCGGCCGAAGAGAATATTCTCTTCCAGGCTCGCCGCGCCATTGTAGGTTTCCGGATCGTAGAAGTCGACGGCGCCGGGTTTGATCTCGGCTCTCAGCACTTGCCGTGCGGCGACGATGCGGTCGCGGAGCGTCTGGTCGAGCAGGCCCAGGCGATGTTGAGGTTCGATGTAGTTGAGGGTCAGGCGCAGGAGACTGGCCCGATCCTCTGCCGTGATGTTGTCCGGCTGACCGGCGACCCGGCCCGCAACCGCGCGGTAATCCGGCAGCTCCTCGGCCGCCATGAAGCTCAGCTGCTCGAAGAAGGGATGATTGGGCGGCAGGTTTCCGAATAGCTCGATGACCGTCTCGGCGATCCGCCGGCCCATCTCGGTCAGCGGCCCATCGAGGCCGGCTTCGGCGAGAAGCTTGAGGAAGCGCGGATTGGCGGGGAGCGCTTCCGGGGCGAAGCCGGGGTCGATGGCCGTGCCGAACAGAACGTTCGTCGCCACCGTCGCCATCGGATTGTAGCGCGCGGGATCGAAGGGCTCGACGAGCTTCCCGAGCTCGGGCGTCTGCAGGCGATGGCGAAGCTCGCGCCGGGCGTCCAGCACGCGCGCCTTGAGGTCGTCGCCGGCGCTGTCGTCGAGGCGCCCACGCAGGCCCTGTTGGTAGACGTCGCTCGCCATTTCGACGAGCCTCAAGACCTCGTAGAGGCGGCGGTCGATGGCCAAATTGGCGTCGGCCCCGATGCTCGCCGGGTCGACCCAGTTGGCGTTGACGTCGAGAAGGGTATTGCCAGAGGCCTCGGCCTCGGCACGGTCGTCCTCGGCGAGCGTGCCGCCTTGCGGATCGACGGGGTGGTGCCGGACGCCGTAGAGCAGGCAGTCGCGGATGCTCATATTGGCGAAGTAGGGTTGAGGCCCCGCGTAGGCGAGGCGGCGGCCGACGAGCGCTTCGGGTGCCGACTGCAGATCGACTCCTGCAACGCGGATTCGCCCGGTGGTTGGGATCAGCAACCTCACCAACGCCTCGGCCAGCGACTCGCCGCCGGCATTGACCGGGCCGACCGCTGCCACCCGCTCGCCTGGTTGCAGCGTGAGGCTCACCGTCTCGATGAGGCGTGCGCCCGTGTCGTCGGTGACGCTGACGCGGCTCACTTCGATTGGGCCACCGACGCGCGGGGGTGTCTCGCGCTGCGGTTTTTGAACGCCATCAGGCAGCATGCCGTCGGGCGCGAACTGCTCGATCACCTGCGTGTATTTGATCTCGACGTCCTGGCGCTGCTGGTCCCAGTCGATCAGCTCCTTGATCGGGCTCGGCAAGTCCTTGTAGGCGGCGATGACGGCGACGAGCTGGCCGACATCGAGCGTGCCCTCGAGGGCAAACCAGCCGCCCACGAGATAGAAGAGGAAGGGCGTCACCTGCGAGAGGAAGTTGTTCAGGAACTTGACGAAGAATTTCCGGTTGTAGAGCTCGAAACGGATGAAGAAAATCCGGCCCAGGCGCGACGACAGATCGGCACGCTCCCAGTTCGAGGTGTCGTTGACGCGGATTTCCTGAATGCCGTCGACTATCTCGCCGACGCGGCCGGCGAGATCGCGCGCCGTCAGCTGCCGCTGCTTGCCGAGCACCAGCAGTCGCTTCCTGAGCCGCGGGATGACGAGGGCCTGCAGCAGCACAATGAAGAACGCGATCAAACCGAGATAGAGGTTCTGCACCAGGATGAAGACGAGGGCGGTGATCGCCTGGCCGCCGAGGAACACCGGCTGCACATAAGCATCGCCGATGAAGCCGCCCAGCGGCTCCACCTCGTCCTTGACCATCGTTGCCATCTCGGACGCCTTGACCCGCTTGAAGTGCCCGGGCGGAAAGCGCAGCACGCGATCGACGAGCTCGTAGCGCAGCCGGCGCAGCATGCGCTCGCCGAGCCGGCCCTTGTAGACGTTGATGTAGAACTTGAACCAGCCGTTGATGCAGACAAGGGCGAGGAAGAGGAAGCTCAAGCCTACGAGATAGGGCCAGCGCTCGAGATCGACGCCGCCGAAGAGTGTGACCGGCTCGCAGAACCCAAAGCAGTCCGTATCGATTTTGAGGAAAGGCTGGGTCGAGGTCGCCGTCTCGAAGCCCTTGCCCTGGATCGGCAGGTTGACGATGGTCTTGGGCAGGTCGAGCGAGAGGAAATAGAACGGCATCGACAAGAGCACGATCAGCAGGATGTAGAGCTGCTGCCGTTTTGTGTGACGCCAGATGTAGGAAAAGAGAGACGTATTCATGTAGTGCCCCGGCTGCCCGCGCGGACCATACGGTGTTCGCGCTGGGCTGTGAAGGCGCAGGCTTATTCGGCAGCTTCGGCCTTCGGCGCACGCTCGAGCCAGCCCTGAAGATCGGCGAGCGCGCGGCGGGAGAGGGCATGCTTGCGGGCGAGCGCCTTGGCGGGACCTTTGGGCCGCTTGCCCTCGAAGGTCATCTCGATCGGCGGGAACAGACCGAAATTGACGTTCATCGGCTGGAACGAGCGCGGGCCTTCATCGATGGTGGCGATGTGGCCGCCGGTGATGTGATTGAGGAGGGCGCCGAAGGCCGTGGTCGTGGGAGGAGCGGATAGGGGTTCGCCCAGGCGTTCAGCCGCCGCGAAGCGCCCGGCCAGTAGTCCGATGGCCGCGCTCTCGACATAACCCTCGCAACCGGTGATCTGGCCGGCGAACCTCAGACGCGGCTCCGCCTTCAGACGAAGTACGGGATCGAGCAGGCGCGGGCTGTCGAGATAGCTGTTGCGATGGATGCCGCCCAGCCGCGCGAACTCGGCGTTCGCGAGACCCGGGATCATCCGGAAGATGCGCTGCTGGGCGCCGTATTTGAGCTTGGTCTGGAAACCCACGATGTTCCAGAGCGTACCAAGCGCGTTGTCCTGGCGCAGTTGCACGACCGCATAAGACTTCACGTCGGGACGATGCCGGTTGGTGAGGCCGACCGGCTTCATCGGGCCATGCCGCAACGTCTCGGGCCCGCGTTCGGCCATCACCTCGATGGGGAGACAGCCGTCGAAGTAGGGGGTGGATTTCTCCCATTCCTTGAAATCCGTCTTCTCGCCGTCGAGCAGGGCCTGGACGAAAGCCTCGTACTCAGCCTTGTCCATGGGGCAGTTGATGTAGTCGGCGCCGGTGCCACCGGGTCCTGCCTTGTCGTAGCGTGACTGCATCCAGGCGACACCCATGTCGATCGTCTCGTGGTGGACGATCGGCGCGATGGCGTCGAAGAAGGCGAGTGCCCCGGCACCTGTCCGGGCAGCGATTGCCTCGCTCAGGGCGAGCGAGGTCAATGGGCCCGTGGCGATGATGACATTGTCCCATTCGGCGGGTGGGAGGCCGGCCACCTCCCTGCGGTCGATCGTGATGAGCGGGGCGGCCTCGATCCGGGCGGTGACCCCGGCGGCAAATCCGTCGCGGTCGACGGCGAGCGCGCCTCCCGCTGGCAGCTTGTGCCGATCGGCCACCGCCATGATGAGCGAGCCCGCCCGCCGCATCTCCTCGTGGAGGAGCCCGACGGCGTTGCCTTCCGGATCATCCGAGCGGAACGAGTTCGAACAGACGAGCTCGGCAAGCTGATCGGTTTTGTGGGCCTCGGTCGATCGGGTGGGCCGCATTTCATGCAGCACCACGGGCACACCCCGGCGGGCGATCTGAAATGCGGCTTCCGAGCCGGCGAGACCCCCGCCGACCACGTGTATGGGTTGATCTGTGGCCATGAGGCGACATGGTAGTGGAAATCCCCAGAAGCCTCAATCGCCAGGCTTTGCAGGGGGTGGGCGAAGCAGCTAGGCAGTAGCGTTCAGTTGGTGCTCCGTTGCGTTGTGGCGTTTTGGCCTGCATGCCCGGAGCATCCATGTCGCGCATCCGTCTCGCCGTGACCCTCGCCCTGCTGTTGCCCCTCGCCGCCTGCACCTATGATCGCAGCGGTCCTCCCGTCATGCATTTCGCCCAGTTCCATGCGACAGCGCCGGAAGGCAACACGGCCATCGTCTGCCACGCCTACACCTGCAAGGAGCAGACGCGCGTCAACTTCCCGCCGTCGGCGCTGGCCGAAGTGAAGGCGCTGATGGAAAAGACGAAGAAGGAGGATACACCCTACGAGGAGCGCCGCGCGGTCGCCTATGCGGTGGCGTGGTTCGAAACGTATGTGGGACGCAAGATCGGCACGTCGGCTGATCGTGCGGGCATGGAGTACAATGGGCCGGGCGACCCGACGCAGCAGGACTGTGTCGACGAGGCGACGAACACGACGAGCTACCTGATGATCCTCGAGCGCAACGGCTTCATGAAGTACCACAAGGTCGGTGCGCCATTCTCGAAGGAGAACCTGCTCCGCGGCGTCGCCGGTTGGCCGCATTGGACTGCGGTGCTCAACGAGGCTGGGACCGGCCAGCGCTGGGCCGTCGATTCCTGGATCTACGTCAACGGCGAGAACCCCGCGGTCGTCGAAGCCGAGAAGTGGTACATCGAGGACCTCGACAACTTGCCCAAGCCGCTGGGCTGAGGCCGCCATCACATCGTGACACGAGCCTGTGAGAGCGTTGGTGCGAGCGGCGGCCCACAGCTATATTGAGTTTGGGTGGTGGTGTCCGTCACCCGGTCATCGACGGGAGCAGGGGGCGTGGCGATCGAGCGATCCAAGGTCGCTGTTGCACCGGCGGCGGCGCGCGGCAGCTTGCGCGATCTGGTGGCCGACCCGCACATTCCTGACCGCGTCCGTACTCTCATCGACCGGCAGGAGATGCTGAGCGAGCGGCTGATCGGCTGGGTGCAGCTCGCCGTCGTCGTGACTTTCGGTGCCCTCTTTCTCGTCGCTCCGCGTCCGGCGGACGCCGGCATGCCCATGTACGAGCCGGTGCCGATCGCGCTCGGCATCTATGCGATCTTCACGCTCGGGCGGCTGCTGCTGAGCTATCGCGGGCGGCTGCCCGGCGCGCTCGTGGTGCTGTCGATCCTCGCCGACATTGCGCTGCTTCTCGGGCTGATCTGGTCGTTCCATCTTCAATACGGCCAGGACGCGGCCTTCTCGCTGAAAATCCCGACCTTCATCTACATCTTCGTTTTCGTGGCGCTGCGCGCGCTCCGCTTCGATCCGCGCTATGTGCTGACCGCAGGGGTCTCCGCCGCGCTCGGCTGGGGCCTGCTGTTGTGGGCGACGGTCGACGCCAGTCCTGAAACCGCGATCACGCGCAACTTCGTCACCTACCTCACCTCGAACAGCATTCTTCTCGGAGCCGAGTTCGACAAGATCTTCACGATCCTTATCGTCACCGGCATTCTGACGGCCGCGGTCTGGCGGGCGCGGCGGACGCTTCTGACGGCCGTTCGCGAGGAGACGGCTGGGCGCGAGGTGCGCCGCTTCCTGTCGGCGGGCGTCGCCGAGGCCATTGCGGGCGCCGATCACGTCATCGAGCCGGGCACCGCCGCCGAGCGGCAGGCCGCCATCCTCATGCTGGATATCCGTGGCTTCACGCGCTTCTCGACGACGGTGCCGCCGCGGCAGGTGGTTGACTTGCTGACGGATTTTCACGCCCGCATCGTGCCCATCGTCCGGGACAATGGCGGCGTCATCGACAAGTTCATGGGCGATGGCGTCATGGCGACCTTCGGCGCCGTCCGCCCGAGCCCGACGGCGGCGGCGGACGCACTGCGCGTGCTCGACCTCATCATGGTCGAGGCGGAGAATTGGGCCGGCGAGCTTCGCAGGGTCGGAGTAAATGAACCGCTGAGCGTCAATGGCGCCATGAGCTTCGGCCCAGTCGTGTTCGCGGCGCTGGGCAACGCCGACCGGCTCGAATACACGGTGATCGGCGAGGCCGTGAACCTTGCGGCCAAGCTCGAGAAGCACAACAAGTCGGCGGCGACCCGAGCACTGACGGATGCTGCCTCATACGATGCCGCGGTCGCGCAGGGCTATGTGGCGTCAGCCCAGCCAGGATCGCTACGTGCTGCCAAGGTGAGTGGCGTCGCAGGCACGATCGACTTGGTCGTGCTCGCCTGAAAGCAATCGATCAGAGTTCGAGCCAGTCGCCCTTGAAGGCCAGCTTCTCGATGCCGACGAGCTTGTCGGCATCGCCGGTATCGCGGTCGACGACCGTAGTGACCCCGCCACTCGTGTGGATGCGATAGTCGCCGACCCTGCCGGCATAGCGCGCCGTATCGGCCCCCGCTCCGCCGTAGAGGTGGTCGTCGCCCGCGCCGCCGATCAGAAGGTCGCGGCCCCCGCCGCCATAGAGGAGGTCGTCGCCGCTGCAACCTTTGAGCGTATCCTTGCCGCCGCAACCCAACAGCATGTCCTCACCCGTGCCGCCAGTTATCACGTCGTTCCCGCCGCCCCCGGTGAGGCGGTTGTCGGTGGCATTGCCGGTGATCTTGTCATGGCCCCTGCCGCCCACGGCATTTTCGATCACGGCGCCATCGGCGATGGCGACATTCTTTTTCAGCGCGCCAATCGAGGAATAGGTGCCCTCGCCGAGGTTGATGACCTGATGGCTGCCGAAGCCCGAGGCGTTGATCGTGTCGATGCCGCCGGCATCCCAGATGGCGATGACCGGATTGCGATTCTGAGCGAAGTCGAAAACCGCGCTGCCGGCGGTGCTGTCGAAGCCATAGACGGTGTTGCCTGTCCTCGTCGTCATGTCGGCGCCGAAGATCGATTGAATGGCGGCGATGTCGTGCAGCATGGGGGTCGCCGCGTAGTGGAACCCTTGCGCCGTCAGATGGCCGGCACCCGAGCCGTCGCTGCCGGCGTTGAAGTAGGACATGACGGTGTACTGCTGCGTGTCTTGGCGATATTCGGCATCCGCCGCGTACTGGGCCGAGCCATTGTAGCCGCCGGGGTGATCGAGCCCGAGGGCATGGCCGATCTCGTGGAGCAGCGTCATGGACCCGCGCGTGCCAATGCCAAAATCGGCCGCATCCTTCTGTGTCGACCAGGTGGTGTTGATGGCGACGGTCGCGGAATCATAGATCCAGTGGCCGTTCTCCTGGCCGGAATAACTCGACGAGGTGTAGGTCGCCCCGAGCGCCGTCGCCGTCGAGAAGTCGATGCCGAGCTTGGCGTCGGGGCCGAGCACGATGTCGATGGCGATGAGGTCGTTCCAAAGGTCGAGCGCGCGCGTGGCGGCGGCGGTGGCAGCCGCCTCGGCGGCCGGATCGGTGAAGGCGCCGGTCGTGTCGATGGCAGCCGTGATCGGTCCCACGGCCCAGCGGTCGCCCCCGTCCAAACGCCCGATGATATCGGCAAGCCCCAGCACGGGCTTTGCAGCACTCATGACACACCCCACCCGTCGTCTCTGCCGGCGGGCCGGGCGGACGGACGGGACGACCTGCGCAACCGCACAGGCGGATCCCGGCCGTGACCGCGCTCAGGTCACGTCGATTGCAGAGATGTTTCGGCCTTTTCGGCCTGTTGTGGGGAGAGTAGAGCGAAGATGTGTGAGCGAGATTTCTTCAAAAAGTCGAATTGAAACTATGTCGATGCCGAGACAATGTATAGTAAAGCCACTCTATGTACTGACGAACAACTTTAGCTCTAAATCGGATAAAATTATCGGCTGATTTCTTCTGCGTGGAGCGTGGCGCGTCCGGGCAGGTGTGGTGCGGGACTGCCGTTGTGCTCATCACAAGCCTATCGACGGCGAGCCTTGCCCGCCGGCGGCTCCCGTCGCCTTGGCGGAAAAGCCCCGAAATCGGCGAAAATCGGCGAAATCGTCGCTGCATTGAGGCGAAAATAAGTCTGAAACTCGGTGGATAAGTGGCGTGTCTGTTCTGCCACAGCAGAGCAAATCTCTGACCTGTTTCACACCGCCGTGATGGACGCCGGGGAATAAGTGTCATTTGGTTAACCTGCGTAATAACCCTGAGGGGGGATTTTCTATGGCTGCGATGCGGGATGCGGGTCTTCGCGCGCTTGGGCTATTGAAGAGCATCGGCGCTATACGCCCGTCCCTCCCCAAGCGATCCGCCGCCCGGCGCTGGCTGGCGCAGGTGGTGGCGGTGGGGCTGCTGGCGGGGGTGGGGGTGAGCGGCGGGGCTTTCGGGGCCGCTGCGCAAGTCTACGTGGAGACGGTATCGCGCGGCGGTAATGACCCGGTAAGCGTGGGTTTTTCGCGTAATTTCGTCTTCAATGCGTTGTCAAGCATCAGTTTTGGCGGAGGTAATTTCCAGGTTAAGACGAACGGTGATCCTAGCCTGGCTACGATTACACTCAAGCTGTGGGCGGGGAGCAGTTGTTCCGGAACGTTGTTGGCTCAGACGGGTCCAACGGGTCCAGCAAGTGCGCTTCCAATCAACCATAGCTTTGCTCCAGCGACAGAGTTCCATTTTGCCGTGCCGGTGCCGCTGACAGCTGGAGTGTACTGCGCGCGTTATCGTCAAATGCGCCAGACGGAGGGGCAGATCAGTATTCCTCAAGGCCAGCTGCCTGCATGTGGGAACGGGCGCCTCGTGCACCTACGGCAGCCTGCCGCCGCCATCGCTGAGCCTCGTCAAGAACGTCGTGAACAACAATGTTGGCACGGCGACAGCATCGAACTTCACTCTGACCGCCACAGGCTCAACGACCATCTCTGGTCCCGGCGGTATAACAGCGACCTCCGTCACCGCAGGCACGTATGCCTTGTCTGAGACCGGGCCGTCCGGTTACACGCCGAGCACGTGGAGCTGCTTAGACGGGTCAACACCCGTCACAGTGACCAACAGCAACGTCACTCTCGCCAATGGTCAAGCCGTCACGTGCACGATCACGAACACGGCGCAGCCGGCGACACTGACTTTGGCGAAGACTGTCGTGAATAATAGTGGTGGCGTGGCATTACCCGGTGCCTGGACCTTGTCTTACGCGAAGACCAGGCGGAGGCGCTTCGGGAAGCGGCGCGACCGGCACACCCAACGTGACGAGTGCGAGTGTTCCCGCGGGAACCTACATTATCACGGAAAGCGGACCCTCGGGCTATACCGGCACACCTGTTGTGCTCGGCGGGAACGCTGGTAGGCGACCAGCTGACGCTGGCAAATGGCCAGTCGGCGACTTGCACGTTCACGAACAACGACAACGCGGCGTCGCTGACGCTTGTGAAGACAGTCATCGAACGACAACGGCGGCACGGCGGCGGCGACGGACTTGACGCTTGACGGCGTCCGGCCCGACGACCATTGAGCGGATTGACGGCGACGGCGTCGGTGACGAATGCGGCGGTGAACGCGGGCAGCGTACACGCTAGCGGAGACGGGCGGTCCTGCGGGCTACACGGCGTCGACCTATTCCTGCGTGAAGAACGGCGGCGCGCCGGTTTCGAGCAACAGCCTGACGCTGGCGAACGGCGACACGGCGACCTGCACGATCAACAACGACGACAACGCCGCGTCGCTGACGCTGGTGAAGGAAGTCACGAACGACAACGGCGGCACGGCTCTGCCGACGGCGTGGACGCTGACGGCTGCGGGTCCGACACCATTGAGCGGCGTGACGGCGACGGCGGCGGTAACGAATGCGGCGGTAAACGCGGGCACGTACACGCTGTCTGAGTCGGGTGGTCCCTCGGGCTACACGGCGTCGGCCTATTCCTGCGTGAAGAACAATGGCGCGCCGGTTTCGGGCAACAGCCTGACGCTGGCGAACGGCGATACGGCGACCTGCACGATCACCAACGATGACAACGCCGCGTCGCTGACGCTGGTGAAGGAGGTCACGAACGACAACGGCGGCACGGCTCTGCCGACGGCGTGGACGCTGACGGCGGCGGGTCCGACACCATTGAGCGGCGTGACGGCGACGGCGGCGGTAACGAATGCGGCGGTAAACGCGGGCACGTACACGCTGTCCGAGTCGGGTGGTCCTTCGGGCTACACGGCGTCGGCCTATTCCTGCGTGAAGAACAATGGCGCGCCGGTTTCGGGCAACAGCCTGACGCTGGCGAACGGCGATGCGGCGACCTGCACGATCACCAACGATGACAACGCCGCGTCGCTGACGCTGGTGAAGGAGGTCACGAACGACAACGGCGGCACGGCAGCTGGCGACGGCGTGGACGCTGACGGCGGCGGGTCCGACACCATTGAGCGGCGTGACGGCGACGGCGTCGGTGACGAATGCGGCGGTGAGCGCGGGCACGCTACACGCTATCGGAGTCGGGTGGTCCTTCGGGCTACACGGCGTCGGCCTATTCCTGCGTGAAGAACAATGGCGCGCCGGTTTCGGGCAACAGCCTGACGCTGGCGAACGGCGATGCGGCGACCTGCACGATCACCAACGATGACAACGCCGCGTCGCTGACGCTGGTGAAGGAGGTCACCAACGACAACGGTGGCTCAGCATCTGAGACAGCGTGGACGCTGACGGCGGCGGGTCCGACACCATTGAGCGGCGTGACGGCGACGGCGGCGGTGACGAATGCGGCGGTGAACGCCGGCACGTACACGCTGTCGGAGTCGGGTGGTCCTTCGGGCTACACGGCGTCGGCCTATTCCTGCGTGAAGAACAATGGCGCGCCGGTTTCGGGCAACAGCCTGACGCTGGCGAACGGCGATGCGGCGACCTGCACGATCACCAACGATGATCAGGCGGCGCATCTGACGCTGGTGAAGACGGTGACGAACGACGACGGCGGCACGGCTGATCCCGTGGACTTCGCGTTGGACGCGAATGGTCTGACGCCGATTGCAGGCGGGGGCGGGGTAGACTCGGACGTTGACGCTGGGACGTACATACTGTCAGAGACTGGCGGCCCCGGGGGCTACACGGCGGGTGCGTGGAGCTGCGAGGGCGGCACCTTCACGGCGCCGAATCAAGATCGCACTAACGCCCGGGCCAGTCGGCGACCTGCACGATCAACAACGATGACAACGCGGCGTAGTTGACGCTCGTGAAGATCGCCAACGGGGTTCCGGGCACACCCGCCTTGCCTGCCAACACTTGGGATCTGTCCTACGACGGACAGGCGCTCGGCGACACGGATACGGTCAAGAGCGGCACGACCCATGAGGTGAGTGCGGACACCTACATTCTCACCGAGAGTTCCGTTACCGACTACACGCTGGTGAGCCTGATCTGCACGGGCAATGGCGACAATGACGCCACTGACGGCATCACGCTCGCCAATGGCGACGATGTCACCTGCAGCTTCACGAACAATCTGACGGCGAAGCCGGCTTTGACGGTTGCGAAGACGGCATCTCCGACGAGCCTGAGTGCGCCAGGGACGGTGAACTACTCGTTCCTGGTGACGAACACGGGCAACGTAACGCTGACGGATGTTGCGATCAGCGATCCGCTGCCGGGTCTGACGGGTCTGACCTGTCCCTCGACGGCGCTGGCGCCGCTGGCGTCGACGACGTGCACGGCGACGCTTGCCGTCGATCAGGCTCGGATCGACCTTGGGACCGACATCGTGAACACGGCGACGGCGACATCTGAAGAGGCGACGTCGGAGCCTGATGGCGCGACTGTGGACATCGTGCAGTCTGCATCTTTGACGGTTGCGAAGACGGCATCTCCGACGAGCCTGAGTGCGCCAGGGACGGTGAACTACTCGTTCCTGGTGACGAACACGGGCAACGTAACGCTGACGGATGTTGCGATCAGCGATCCGCTGCCGGGTCTGACGGGTCTGACCTGTCCCTCGACGACGCTGGCGCCGCTGGCGTCGACGACGTGCACGGCGACGCTTGCCGTCGATCAGGCTCGGATCGACCTTGGGACCGACATCGTGAACACGGCGACGGCGACATCTGAAGAGGCGACGTCGGAGCCCGATGGCGCGACTGTGGACATCGTGCAGTCTGCATCTTTGACGGTTGCGAAGACGGCATCTCCGACGAGCCTGAGTGTGCCAGGGACGGTGAACTACTCGTTCCTGGTGACGAACACGGGCAACGTAACGCTGACGGATGTTGCGATCAGCGATCCGCTGCCGGGTCTGACGGGTCTGACCTGTCCCTCGACGACGCTGGCGCCGCTGGCGTCGACGACGTGCACGGCGACGCTTGCCGTCGATCAGGCTCGGATCGACCTTGGGACCGACATCGTGAACACGGCGACGGCGACATCTGAAGAGGCGACGTCGGAGCCCGATGGCGCGACTGTGGACATCGTGCAGTCTGCATCTTTGACGGTTGCGAAGACGGCATCTCCGACGAGCCTGAGTGCGCCAGGGACGGTGAACTACTCGTTCCTGGTGACGAACACGGGCAACGTAACGCTGACGGATGTTGCGATCAGCGATCCGCTGCCGGGTCTGACGGGTCTGACCTGTCCCTCGACGACGCTGGCGCCGCTGGCGTCGACGACGTGCACGGCGACGCTTGCCGTCGATCAGGCTCGGATCGACCTTGGGACCGACATCGTGAACACGGCGACGGCGACATCTGAAGAGGCGACGTCGGAGCCTGATGGCGCGACTGTGGACATCGTGCAGTCTGCATCTTTGACGGTTGCGAAGACGGCATCTCCGACGAGCCTGAGTGCGCCAGGGACGGTGAACTACTCGTTCCTGGTGACGAACACGGGCAACGTAACGCTGACGGATGTTGCGATCAGCGATCCGCTGCCGGGTCTGACGGGTCTGACCTGTCCCTCGACGACGCTGGCGCCGCTGGCGTCGACGACGTGCACGGCGACGCTTGCCGTCGATCAGGCTCGGATCGACCTTGGGACCGACATCGTGAACACGGCGACGGCGACATCTGAAGAGGCGACGTCGGAGCCCGATGGCGCGACTGTGGACATCGTGCAGTCTGCATCTTTGACGGTTGCGAAGACGGCATCTCCGACGAGCCTGAGTGCGCCAGGGACGGTGAACTACTCGTTCCTGGTGACGAACACGGGCAACGTAACGCTGACGGATGTTGCGATCAGCGATCCGCTGCCGGGTCTGACGGGTCTGACCTGTCCCTCGACGACGCTGGCGCCGCTGGCGTCGACGACGTGCACGGCGACGCTTGCCGTCGATCAGGCTCGGATCGACCTTGGGACCGACATCGTGAACACGGCGACGGCGACATCTGAAGAGGCGACGTCGGAGCCCGATGGCGCGACTGTGGACATCGTGACGACCTCAGCCCTCACCATCACCAAATCCGCAAACGTTGCCTCGATCAACTCCGATGGCGACATCATCACCTACACGATCACGGTGGCCAACACTGGCAACACCAGCCTGAACGGCGTCGCCGTGACCGATCAGGTCGAATCCTACGCTGCTGTCACGCTCGCCGTACAAACCGGCGACAGTGTCAATCCCGGCGTCCTCGATGTCGGCGAGACTTGGGTCTACGCAGTCAACTATACCGTGGCTGCCGGCGATATCACTGGTAACGGCGGCGGCGACGGAGATATCGACAACGTCGCGAGCGTGACGGCAAAGGAGCTACCCGAGCCGCAGAACGCCCTCGCCGACGTCGAGATCGCGCGCGGCAATCTGACCATCGTCAAGCTCACGGACAACCAGCCGCAGCCGACCGCGTTCACGTTCAGCGTGACGTCGGGAGACTTCACCGAGGCGGTTTCGCTGACTCCCACTGCCGACGGTGAAGCCGGTGAGGCCTCCGAGAGCATCGGCGTGCCGAGTGGGTCTGTAACGATTACCGAGGCGTCCGTCGAAGGTTGGACGTTGTCGAGTTCGGGCTGCATCCAGGATGGTGATCAGGAATTTGAGGAGGAGGGTGATCCCTCCGAGCCCGCAAGCAGCCACACGATCGAGATCAGGTCTGGCACGTCCTGGACCTGCACTTTCCTCAACACCTTCATCGAGCAGGGCCCGACTACCGGTTCTCTCCAGATCGTCAAAGCCTCCGTCGATGGCGACGGCACGACGAGCTTCGGCTTCAATGTGTCGACGCTCGGCGCGGTGTCGCTGAAGCCGCCGGCTGAAGGAACAGCTCAAACAGCGGCGTTCGATCTTGCTCCCGACACTTACACGATCACGGAAGCAGCCCGCGCCGGCTGGTCGCTGACCAAGCTTGCCTGCGCTGGCGGCTCGACGGTCGTCGACAAGGTGGCGCGCAAGGCGACGGTGACCTTGGCGGCGGGCGAAGACGTCGTCTGCACCTTCACCAACCAGAAGCGGACGGGCGACTCCGGGATCAACATCGTGGTGAATGCCACCGATCGCGACGGCGACTTCCCGTTTGTCACCGGCCTGCCCGGCGGCTCGAGCTTCACGGTCGTAACCAGCGGCGGCTCGAGGACGAAGGGCTTCCTGAACATCGCTCAGGGCAACTACAACATCCGCGTGCCGGCGTTGAAACCCGGTTGGCGGTTGACGGGTATCGCCTGCACCGATCCGTCCGGCAACAGCACGACGGATCTCGCTGGCCTCTCGGCTCGCGTGCCGCTGGCCGATGGTGAGCTTGTGACCTGCACGTTCGACTTCTTCTTCGACGAGCAGATCATCAAGGACCGTACGCATGAGGTGATCTTGAACTTCATGAAGCATCGCGCGGAAGGTCTGATCGACGAAGGCCCGGATCGAGCGCGCCTGAACCGCCGTCTCCCCGGCACGCTCTGGGGTGACGAGGCGGGAGGCGTTGCATCGGCTGGCTTTGCTCAGACGCCCTTCAACTTCACGGCGACGGGCGAAGAGAGCGACTACACCATGGAGTTCTCGACGAGCATGAGCCAGATGCTCCAGTACAACGAGGGGCAGAACCAGAAGAAGCTGATGGGCTTGACGCAATCGCCCGACAGCGGCCTTGGCGTCGCCAATCCGGTGCTGGGTGCGGTCGACAATCCGGCGGCCACCGGCTTTGAGAGCCATCCTTCGCGCCAGGGCACCGACGTCTGGGTCGAAGGCCACTATCGCCACTTCGAGGACAACGCCGGCGGCGCCGATACCTTCGGCCACTTCGGTGTCGTCTATGTCGGCGGCGACTATCTCGTCACCGACTCGATCCTCATCGGCGCGCTGGTGCAGTTCGACTGGGCCGAGGAGACCTCGCGTCTCACCGGCAGCAATGTCAGCGGTAACGGCTGGATGGCCGGGCCCTACGCGAGTATGCGCCTGACGCCCAACGTCTTCCTCGACGGGCGTGTCGCCTGGGGGCAGTCGGACAATACGGTTGATCCGTTTGGTGGCTTCTATGAGGATGGTTTCGAGACGGAACGGTGGCTCGCGAACTTGAACCTCAAGGGCAACTGGATGGTCAACTCGATCCGGATCACGCCCGGCATCAGCTACACCTTCTTCAACGAGAAGCAGCACGCCTACATCGACTCGAATGCCGTCCTGATCGAGGGCCAGACTTTGACGGTGAACCGGCTCGAGTTCGGGCCTGAATTCGGCTACCGCTACGTCAATGCCGAGGGTGACACGCTCGAACCCCACATCTCCTTCAAGGGGCTGTGGGATATGGGCGGCGACCTCGATACGACGGTCGGCGGCGTTGCCGCGGGCCGCGAGGAGCTTCGCGGTAAGGTCGAAGGCGGATTCCTGGCGCAGTCGGCCTATGGTCCGGCGGTCCGCCTGACCTTCTCCTACGACGGTATTGGCGATGAGGACTTCGCGGCCTGGGGTGGCCAGATGTGGCTCAACGTGCCGCTAGATTGATCGGATGATCATGACTTGACGTGAACGGGGCGGGGCCAGTCTCCCGCCCCATTTCGTTTGGTCAAGAGCTTGCCGCACGTACGCGGCTGGGCGAGAGTAACGGGTGGGCAGCGCGGCTGTCCGAACCGCTCGAGCCACGATCATGCGCACGCACCTTACCGCCGACTATGCGCTGGCCTTCGACGGCCGCGGGCATGTGCTGCATCGGCAGGCGGGCGTCGTCTTCGAGGGCGACCGGATCGTCCATGCCGGCCGGCGCTTCGAGGGGACGGTCGATCGCACGATCGATTTCGGCAAGGCCCTGATTGGTCCGGGCTTCATCGATCTCGATGCGCTCGGCGACATCAACTCGACCGTCCTCACATTCGATGCCGGTGACGAGCGCGCGCTCGGGCGCATCTGGACGGATGACTATCTGCGGATTGGCCCCCGCGAGGCCTACACGGCCGAGGAGAACGTCCTCAAATACCGCCACGCCTTTGCTAACCTCATTCGCTACGGCATCACCACGGCGATGCCGATCACTTCGATGACCTATCGCGCCTGGGCCGAGAGCGCTGAGGAGATGGCGGGGGTCGCGGACATCGCCAGGGAACTCGGCCTCAGATGCTATCTCGGGCCCTGCGTCATGAGCGGGCTGACCTATCAAAAACGCGACAGAACGCTCGCCCGGCATTTCGATCCCGCAAGGGCCAAGTCCGGCCTCGCCGATGCGCGCCGCTTCATCGCGGATTTCGATGGCGCGAACGGCGGCCTCGTGCGCGCGGCCTTGCTTCCGGACCGTATCGAAACCTGCACGCCGGAATTGCTCGATGGCCTTGCGCAGATCCAGCGCGAGGCTGGTGTGCCACTCCGCATCCATTGCTGCCAGTCGGCCTATGAGGTCGAGACGGTGCTGGGCCTGCACGGCACGACCTCGCTCGGATTCCTCGAGCGGCATGGGCTCTTGTCGGACAAGGCGCTGCTGCCGCATGGCATCTACATGAGCGGTCACCGCCAAGTGCCGATCTCGGTGATGAAGACATTCAGCGTCTCATCGCCAGCGGCGCGACGGTCGTGCATTGCCCGGTCGTCTTCGCCCGCGACGGGGAGGCGCTCAACTCGTTTGCGCGCTACCTCGACCTCGGCATCAACCTCGCACTCGGCACCGACACGCACCCGCCCGATCTCATCGACAACATGCGGCAAGGCCTTTCCTTCGGCCGCATCGTCGAGGGCCGCCGTGACGCCGCGAGCGCCGCCGACTTCTACAATGCCGCGACGCTCGGCGGCGCCAGGGCGGTCGGCCGGGAAGATCTCGGCCGCCTCGCGCCGGGCGCCCAGGCCGACATCACCGTGTTCGATCTATCCGGGTTTCATCTCGGACCCGTCGTCGATCCGATCAAGACCATGCTGCTCGCGGGCTCCGGCCGGGACTTCGTGGCGAGCTTCATCGCCGGGCGGCAGGTCATGGCGGAGGGCAAGGTCATCGGCGCTGACGAGGCGGCGCTCGCCAAGGCCGCCGACCGGCTGATGGCCAAGCTCATGGCGAGCCATACCGCCCGCGCGCCCGGCCGGCCGCCGCCGGAAGCGCTGTTTCCGCCGTCGTTTCCGTGGGCGAAGGAGGGCAGTTAGGAAATCGTCCGCCTACCTGAACAGCCACATCACCAGCGTCAGAACGATCGACACCACGATAGAGGTCGTGATCGGGAAGTAGACGCGGACATTGCCGCTCGGGCTCTTGTAGTCGATGTCGCCGGGGAGCAGGCGCAGGCCCGGTGTGACCGTCGTGTCGCCGCCTTGGGCGCGCTTGTCGGCCAGCAGGCCGACGAGGGCGAGCGCCACGAGCACAGCCAGAAGCGTCAGGATGTAGCGGCACATCAGCGATCTCCTCGTTGGTTCGTCGGTCTACCCGGCCGCCGCCTGCTTTGCCGCTTCTACTCGGCCGCGCGCTTCGCCGCGACGCGCGCATCCTCGATCACCGTGATCCGGTGCATCAGCCGGTGCTGGGGGTAATAGTCGCTAACGGCGAAATGCTGCGTCGCTCGGTTGTCCCAGATCGCGAGGGTGTCCGGCTGCCAGCGTAAGCGCACCTGGAATTCGGGGTTCACGATATGGCGAAAGAGCATGTCGAGCAGCGTTCGGCTCTCGGCAGGTTTCAGGCCGACAATGTGCGAAGTGAAGCTCGAATTCACGTAGAGCGCCTGGCGGCCGGACCTTGGATGCGTGAGCACCACCGGATGAATGACGGTGTGCGATTTCGATCGAGCTTCTGCAGCTTGTCGTGCTGATCACTGCCGGGGTCGAGATAACTTAATCCGGTGAAGATGTCGTGGGAGGCTTCCAGCCCTCCGAGGAACCGCTGCATCGGGCCTGAGAGCGCCTCATAGGCGGCATACATGCTGGCCCAGAGCGTGTCACCGCCATGGGCCGGCACGATCTTGGAGCGGAGTACGGAGGCGAAGGGCGGGTTCCGCTTGAAGGTTGCATCGGAGTGCCAGACATCGTTCTCCGGACGGCGCTTCGCATCGTATTCGAGGATCATGACCGGCGCGTGGCCGGGGAGATGGGGATCGAGCGGTTCGGCGGCTCGAGCGGCCCGAAGCTCGACGCCAGGGCTTCGTGTGCCTCCGGCGTCACGTCCTGGCCGGGGAAGAAAAGAACGAGATGCTGGATAAGTCCGTCGTAGAGCTGATCGCGGCCTCCTGCCCGAGCGGCCGGTTAAGGTCGATGTCATGCACATGGGCGCCGATGTTGGGCGTCAGTCGTTCAATCGCATGACCGGCTCCTGTGCGGTGTACTCCTGCCCTTTTAGCATCTTCCCGCCGAATTGCCGCTCCCGGGTGGGCGCCGCAGCTTCGCCAAAGAGGCATGGCATCCAGCCGGAAGATTAGATCGGCAAGAGGCAGAGCGGGCATGGCGGGTGGGTTTGAGCGAGGACTGGCATGCGGCGTGTTTGCGGCCGTGGTTTGGGGTGCGACGACCCTTGGCCATGCCGCCAACCTCCAATTGGATCTGCGCGGCAGCGAATGGGGTTTTGCGGAGGAAACGATCGATCCGCAGCGCTCCGTGCAGTTCGACGGCGATGGCCGCGTCAGCGGCTCGGGCGGCTGCAACCGGTTTTGGGCACGTTCGAGCAGCAGGACGACAGGCTTAGGATCAGTCAGCTCATGTCGACGCTGATCGGCTGTGCCCCCGAGATCGCCCGGCTCGAGCGGAGTTCCTGAAGGCGCTCGGGCCGCGCGACCGGATCGAGGCGACGCACGGCATTTTCAAATTTATGGCGGGATGGCGCGCTGCTGCTCGGTCTCATCCGCCGTGATTGGGACTGAGCCGCAATTGAGCGCCTCCGCGAAACCTGCACTCTTCCGCCAGACCAATCTCTTCGAAGCCGCCGGCCTTCGGAAGGCGCGCCGCGCCCGCTCGCCGACCGGTTGCGGCCCACGACGCTCGCTGAGGTGACGGGGCAGGACCACCTCGTCGGCCCCGAGGGAACGCTTAGCCGCATGATCAATGCCGGGCGCCTGTCGAGTGTCATCTTCTGGGGACCGCCGGGCTCCGGTAAGACGACGGTGGCGCGGCTCTTGGCCGACGCCGTCGATCTCGAATTCGAGCAGCTCTCGGCGATCTTCTCGGGCGTGCAGGAACTCAGGAAAGCCTTCGATCGCGCCAAGGCGAAGCGCGAGATGGGCAAGGGCACGCTGTTCTTTATCGATGAGATCCATCGCTTCAATCGCTCGCAGCAGGATAGTTTCCTGCCCCACA
>CAVUIW010000016.1:0-335015 GCA_963741525.1 uncultured Alphaproteobacteria bacterium | reverse complement strand
ATCTGGCGCGAGAGCGAGCGCGGCGCCGTGCCGATCCGCCGGCGGCTCGACATGAAGGTGCGGAACACTTTCGGCTCGAGCGTCGCCATGTCGGCGAGGCAAGGCATATGCCCGAGCTGGACTTCCAGGCTCCCCAGGAACTGGCGGACGTCGCGGGCGTAGGCTTCGAGCGTCTTTTCCGCGAGCCCGCGCTCGCCGGACAAATGCGAGAGCCAGGAGCGCACGGCGTCGTCGAGGTCGCCGCCCAGCGGCAACTCGTCCGTCCCGGAGTCGTATTCGATCTGCTGTAGCGCCTCGGCAGCCATTGCCAGCCTCCCCGCCGACCGTTTGTTCGTCATATGTTCGTTTTCGCGAGTTTCGGCGGGGAAGGTTAATGAAGGGTAAACGGGGGATGAGAAATGGTGGATGGAGGAGTAGGGCAGCGAGGCTTTGAGGCAGGAGGCCAGTAGGTTGGGGAGAAGGTCACGGCCTCGATGAGCCAGCCTTCCGGGTCGAACAGGAAGGCGGCGTAGTAGCCGGGCGCATAATGCTCGCGCAGACCCGGCGCGCCGTTGTCGCGGGGCCGTGGGCGAGGCCCTCCGCATGGAAGGCATGCACGCTCGCCCGATCAGGCGCGGTGAAAGCGACGTGGAAACCGGGCCCGGCGGGAGCGGCCTCGGGCGCTCCTCGAGCCAGAAGGTCAGTCGCCCGCCTGCGAGGCCGTAGGAGGCCGAGCGATGAGGATGTTCCGCGCCCTCGCTCTCCAGCGTTTCAGCCGCCCGAGCCCGAGCGGCGCCAACACCGCATCGTAGAAGGCGATCGCCGCATCGAGATCGCGGACGCCGATGGAGAGATGGTCGATCAATGTCTTCCCCGCTTCGAATTCGCACCAGGCTTAAAGGATCGTTCAGCCTACGGCCACATCGAACGCCCGTTTAATCGAAAACGCAATCTTACTTTCCGACACTCGATTGTCTGTAAATCCGTGTGTCGAGGGTGAAGATCATGCGCAGAGCTTTGCAGTGGGTTTCGACGGTTTTGACGATTTCTCTGCTGCCGCCAACTCAGGCGCTGGCCTACGATGCCCTGTCGGACCTGATGCAGAAGGAGTTCGAGGTCAACGACGCCGCGACGGTGTTCAGGGCCGGGAACTTCGAAAGCCTGAATGCCAAGCTCAAGCAGTATGCGGAATTTCGCAACACGACGAACGGTGGTGATTGGTATCTGACGAGCCAGTACGACGGCCTGGCGCGCGTCGTCGACGAGGCCCTCGATGCCGCCGAGCTCGACGAGATCGAACTCAAGCCGAAGCTTGGGTCAAGGCGTTTCCCAAGACTGCGTCGGCCTACCTGGGCTACGCCACGATCCTCATCCAGCGCGGTGTGCGCGATGCCGAGGGCGGTCCGGTCTCCAAAGAGACGATCGCACGTGTCCGCGCGATGCTGGATGCCCAACGCGAAATCGTCGCGAAGGATGCCCACTATCACGCCATCCTTGTCCGGTTGACCATCGCCGAGAGCGCGGACCTCGAAGCCTTGAAGCCTCTCGTGGCGGCGGCCGCGCGTGCCAATCCGTCTTATTCGGCACCCTGGCTGCTGGCGGCCGAGCACTTGATCACCCGCAGCGCCGATGGTGCCGCGGATCTCGAGGCCCTGGCGCGCCACGTGCTCGAGAGCACGCGCACGGCCGAAGGCTCGGCGCAGTACACGCGCCTCTATCAGCACGCGCTCGAAGTTGCCTACGGATCCGATCTCTTCAAAGCCTCGAAGGTCTCCTGGCTCGACCTCAAGGCCGGCATCACGGCAACGTCGCAGCGCTATCCTCGCGGCGGGCTCAACATCAATGAGTTTGCTTTGATGGCATGCTTGGCCGGCGATCAGGCCACTTTGCAACCGTTGATCAAGAGCATCGAAAACTACGGCTCGACCCCGCCTCAATCGATCTGGGGCGACTTGAGCTTCTTCGAGCAATGCCGGTCGTGGGCTGCCGGTGAAGCGTCGGCGAGGAAGCCGCTACGGCCGGAATCGCCCATGGCTGTTCGATATAAGATCGCGGCGACTTATCCTTGATCCAAAGCGGCGGAGCACGGCCGAATTCGAGATGTCGCTGAGAAGCCGGCTTCGTAGTGAACTCGCTGAACTCGTTTATGAGGACGGGTTTCGCAGCCTCGAGAAGCTTGCCGAGAAGTACCGATCCAATCACACGCTTAACTCCGAGTGGCGTTTCGATGCTATGGGGCTTCTATGGTGGAATTCGCAATCTGTGCGCGGCAGGTATCGAGGAGAATTGCGAGCGTGTTGAGGAAAGGCTGAAGGAGTATCTCGCGACTTATCCCAAGTCTCCAACCCCGATTGTCATCACCGGCAACTTTCTGGTGTCGAAAGCGTGGCAAATGCGGGCCCGCGATAGCGCTACCAGCTTGATTGACCCCTTCGCGCTTCGTGCGTCCAAGGCTTTGTTCGCCCAGGCTCAGGAATTCCTTTTGCAACACAAGGAAGTCGGCCAACTCGATCCGGAGTGGTACACATTGATGATCGATTCTCCCAAACGGCTTGATCAACCGGTTGCGGAGATTGATGCGTGGATGGAGGAAGGAGTGCGGCGGCACCCCTGGTATCATCCCATCGTTTTTGCCGGGATGTTTGCACATTTTCATGTTGTCGCCGCCAATGGAGAGCAATGGCTCGATGACGGCGGTCTGGAGAGGTATGCGCGTAGAGCCATGTCTCTCGTCGCACCCGAAGATCGGTCGATCATCTATTCGAGGCTCTATTGGTATGCCGAGCACGTGAACTACAAGGTTCAGATTTTCGCTTCCTCTCGAGTTCGATTGGCCTGACATGCGGCGCGGCTTCGAGGAAATGCTGAGCAAGTATCCGTCCGGCTGGAATGAGAATGCGTTCGCCTATTTCTCCTGCTTGGCGGGTGACGCGGCCAAGCTTCGATCGCTGCTGCCCGTGGTCGAATCCTACGGTGAGGAACCGCCGTGGGACATTTGGAAGATGCCGGAGCTTCGGACCGCGTGTTCTGAGTTTGCACGCTCGACGCCGATCGAGACGAATCCAGCGCCCGGCGCAACGCCTGAGCAGGATCCCACCTGAGTTCTGCAATAAGTCCGTGATGGGCCCGCGTTGAGGCCTGACTCGCACGGCAGCACATAGAGGCTTGTCTTGTCCTTCAGCCCACGCAACTGGTGCTCACGCCTGATCGGCTCGATCCTGCTGTCGTCGAGCACGCGTCGTGCATGTGTATCCTCGATGACGCTTTGCGTGGCGATGATTTCCTGGCTGTCGACCAGGGCATGCACGCGGGCGGCGACATTCACGGTTTGCCCGAAGTAGTCCTGCCGATCGTTGAGCGTCACCGCGAGGCACGAGCCTTCATGCAAACCGATCTTCAGCAGGAATTCCTCCTCGGTCCCGCCATGCTCGGAATTGAACCGGCGCATGGCGCCCCGCATGTCGATGGCCGCCGAGACGGCGTCTTGCGGCGTCGGGAATGTCGCCATCACGGCGTCGCCGATGGTTTTGACGACGGCGCCCGAATGTTCGGCGACAATTTTCTCTAGCACGCGGAAATGGGCGAGCACGAGCTCGAAGGCGGCGAGGTCGCCGACGCGGTCGTAGAGCTGGGTCGATCCTTTGAGGTCGGTGAACATGAAGGTTAGCGAGGTGATCTTCAGTCGCTGGTCGAGGCCGAGAAAACCGGTCCGATGGAGATCGCGGAACGTCTGATGGCTGAGTAGCCGTTTGGCGGTGAGGAAGTCTTTGCGCCGCCCGAGGAGATCGTGCATCGCGTCGTTGGCGATCCAAACGCCGGGCAGCGTGCGCCGGTCGGCGCGGTTCTCGATCGTCAGCCGCAGCGGGCCCGGAGGGATGGTGATGGTGTCGTTCTGTTGCAGCATCTCGTCGAGCACGACCGTGACCGCCTGGCGCTCGCGGGTCGGCTCGCCTGTGACTTCCAGGAATTGAGTTGCGTGCGTGACCGGATCGAACACGATCAGAAACTGCGGCTCGAGGTTGAGCGAGAGAATGGCCCGCTCCTTGGCCGGCAGCTCGAGCCGTTCCAGCGTCATGTCGTCCAGCAGGTGTTCGAACGCTTCGGGAAGATCGATGCCCGAGGCCCAGAAAATCTGCCGGAAATACTCCGCAAAAGGCAGCCGGTCGGGATCGTGAGCAGCAATCTTTCTGACCCGCGGCGTCACCGTGAACGTGACCTCGACCATCTCGTCCAATGTCGGCTCGTAGCCGGCCGAGCACAGCGCGCAATTGTACTCGTCCCGGTCGACGGTCTTGAGCGTCGTTCCAGCCGAAAGCACACCGCCACACCCTGGACAGAGCACGTTCCACGACATGTCGAACAGGCCGAGGCGGGCCGCCTGCAGGAAGCCGCCGATCGACTTGGTTTCATCGAGACCGTTGATCCTGGCAAAATCGATCACGTTGATGCGGTTCAGCCGGCGCTCGACCCCCTCGCCGAGCAGTGTCTCGATGGCTGTGGCGACTTTCGGGTCGGCCGACTTGTGCAGCAGTGTGAATAGGGCTGTCAGGTCGCTCGCCATAGCCGTGGTCTCCCAAACGCCGAGGATGGCACGCCGTAGAGCAAAGAATACACCAAATAGACGATCTCGGCTCCGGAAATTCTCCCGTACCATCGTCGCGCCTCGTGGTGGCGGGCCGTGCTCTACAAGCGAGCGGCCAAGAGGTCGCGACCTTGCCTACTCCTTATCGACACTGACCACGACGTCGCCGTAGTGCTCCACCGTCGGGAACGGCGAGTAGAAGCCGTGCAGCATCACCCGCCAGCGCTGGTAGCGCTTGGACTTGCGGAAACCCACCTCGTGCGCCTCCAGGCTCTCCCAACGCACGAGCAAGAGATAGCGGCCGGGATGCTCGTGGCACGGCCGCACTTCGAGACTGATGAAGCCGGGCGTCTCGGCGATCAGCGGCAAGGCTTGACGTAGGGCCTTTTCGTACTCCGCCGTGCGCTCTGGCGCGACGTCCAAGATGGCGTGCTCGAGGATCATGGGAAATCTGTCTCTGGTGGGAGAATGTGGCTCTACCGCCGGTCGCCCCTCCAAGAACCGAGCCCGGCGACGATCAGCCCCTAAATCTTCTGCCCTGTCTTCCCCCAATCGCTGAGGAACGCCGCGAGGCCCTTGTCCGTCAGTGGGTGCTTGACGAGTTCGCGGATCACTTGCGGCGGCATCGTCGCCACGTCGGCACCCGCGAGTGCCGCCTCCTTCACGTGATTGACCGTGCGGATCGAGGCCGCGAGAATCTCGGTGTCGAACACGTAGTTGTCGTAGATCGTGCGGATCTCACGGATGAGCTCCATGCCGTCGAGGCCGATATCGTCGAGACGGCCGATGAAGGGGGAAATGAAGGTCGCCCCGGCCTTTGCCGCAAGCAGCGCCTGATTGGCGTTGAAACAGAGCGTGACGTTGACCGGAATGCCCGCTTGCGTCAGCGCCCGGCAGGCCTTGAGGCCGTCCCAGGTCAGCGGCACCTTCACCACCACATTGCCGGCGATCTTGGCGAGCGTCTGGCCCTCCTCGATCATCTTGGCGGCCTCCGTCGCCGCCACCTCGGCGCTGACCGGGCCCTCGACGATCTTGCAGATTTCCTTGATGGTCGCCTTGAAGTCGCCGCCCGACTTCGCAATCAGCGATGGGTTCGTGGTGACGCCGTCCAAGAGCCCGGTCTCGGCGAGATCGCGGATGTCCTTGACGTCGGCGGTATCGACGAAGAATTTCATGGGGTTATCCTCTGCTCCAACCTACGCCATGGCTTCGACGTGAGGGGGCCTTAAGGTGGCGCCGTGATTCGTAAAGACCATGCCAGCCTGTTCGCGCCCCTGGATAGCCCTTTAGGCCCCCAGGACACAACGGCCCACGCGCCGCTCCAGCGTGTGCCCGTGCTGCTGCCGGTCGCGCTCGACCAGGTTTACGACTATGCGGTGCCGGAGGGGCTTAGCCTCGCACCGGGCACCTTCGTCGCAGTGCCCTTCGGCAACCGGCCGCAAATCGGGGTCGTCTGGGACAAGCCGGACGAGGGCGCCGCACCTGTGCCCGAGGCCAAGCTCAAATCGGTCGATATGGCCTTCGAGCTGCCGCCCTTGCCTGCGCTCACCATGCGTTTCATCGAGTGGATCGCGCGCTACACGCTGTCGCCGCGGGGCATGGTGTTGCGCTTGATGATGGGTGCGCCCTCCGCCTTCGAGCCGGTCGCGCCCAAATTCGGCGTTCGGCTCGCCGGGACACCGCCCGAGCGGCTGACGCCCGGCCGCCGCCGGGCGCTCGAGGTTGCCGCCGACGGGCTCATCCGCGCCAAGAGTGCGCTCGCCATGGAGGCCGGCGTCTCGACCTCCGTCGTCGATGGCCTCATCGAGAGTGGCACCCTTGTGCAGGTTGAGATTCCCGAGCGCCGCCTGCCGGCGCCGAACCCGAAACACAAGGTTGCCGAGTTCAACCACGAGCAGACGGCGGCGATCCACCAGCTGCACGCCGCGATCGATGCCAAGGCCTATTCCGTCACGTTGCTCGACGGCATCACCGGCTCCGGCAAGACCGAGGTCTATTTCGAGGCGATTGCCCGCATCATCGAGCAGGGCCGGCAGGTGCTCGTGCTGCTACCCGAGATCGCGCTCACCACCCAGTTCCTCGACCGTTTCAAGTCGCGCTTCGGCGTCGAGCCGGTGCAGTGGCATTCAGCCGTCGGGCCGATGGAGCGCGGGCGCATCTGGCGGGGCGCGGCCTCAGGAGAGGTGCGCGCGGTGATCGGTGCGCGCTCGGCGCTCTATCTGCCGTTCGAGGATCTCGGTCTCATCGTCATCGACGAGGAGCATGACGGCGCGTTCAAGCAGGAGGATCGCGTCACCTATCACTGCCGGGACATGGCGATCGTGCGCGCGTCGCTGGGCGGTATTCCAGCGATCCTTGCCTCGGCGACGCCCTCGATCGAGAGCCATGTGAATGCGCGGACCGGCCGCTATCGCCACTTGCGCCTTGCCGAGCGCTACTCGGGGCAGGCCTTGCCCGTCGTGCAGGCGATCGATCTGCGCCTCGACCGGCCAGAGCCCGGCCGCTGGCTCGCGCCCAAGCTCGTGCAGGAGGTGGCCGAGACCTTTGCCAAGGGCGAGCAGTCGCTGCTGTTCCTCAATCGCCGGGGCTATGCGCCGCTGACGCTCTGCCGGTAGCTGCGGTCACCGCTTCCAGTGCCCGCAATGCTCGGCCTGGCTCGTCGATCACCGCTTCCGCGACCGGCTCGTCTGTCACCATTGCGGTTTTGCGCTGAACAAGCCGGAGCATTGCCCGAAGTGCGGCGATACGAATTCGCTGGTCGCTTGTGGCCCCGGCGTCGAGCGCGTGGCTGAGGAGGTGGCCGAGCGATTTCCCGAAGCACGCATCGCCATCCTCTCGAGCGATCTGACGCCCGGCATCACCGAGCTTCGCAAAATCATCAATGCGATCGCGGAAGGGCAGGCCGATATCATTATCGGCACGCAGATCGTCGCCAAGGGCCACAACTTTCCGGGGCTGACTCTTGTTGGCGTCGTCGATGGCGACTTGGGGCTCGGCGGCGCCGACCCGCGTGCGGCCGAGCGAACGTTCCAACTCCTCCATCAGGTCACGGGCCGCGCTGGCCGGGCCGCAAAGGCGGGACGCGGTTTCGTGCAGACCCACATGCCGGAGCATCCGGTCATGGAGGCCATCATCACGGGCGATCGCGAGGCGTTCCTCGATCGGGAAATCGGTATGCGGCAAGCCGCGATGATGCCGCCCTTCGGGAGGCTTGCCTCGTTGATTGTTTCAGGACGCGAAAAGCCGGCAGTGGAGGCACTGGCGCGCGAAATTGGGCGGGCCTCACCGCCAGCCAAAACCATCGAGGTTCTGGGCCCCGCCGAGGCGCCGATCGCCATCGTGCGCGGGCGTTTCCGATATCGGCTGCTGGTCAAGGCTCCAAAGGAGGTCGACCTGCAAGCCTATCTGCGCCAATGGCTCGACGACCTGCCGAAGCTCAAGGGCGACTTGAGGCTCCAAGTCGACATCGATCCGTACAACTTCCTTTGAGAGGTTAGAGTGCTTCCGGAAAAAGCCTGTCCCGGCGAAGGCCGGGATCCGAAGCGGTTTTCCGAAAAGAAGCACGACAAACCAAGGAATTAGGGTGTTGGAGTGATTCAACGAAGAACGGAAACACCCTAGCGCCGGATCGAGATCGCGGACTTGGCCTTGGCCGGAGCCTTGCGCGTCGGCAGCTTCTTTGCCGTCGTGTCGATCGGACCGACGAACTGGACACCGGCCCGGCTCCCCTTCCGCCACATTACGTAGCATTCGACGACCGAGCGCTCGAGCAGGTTCTCGACGACGAGAAAGAAGCGCTCCGGCAGCTGCAACTCACCGCCATGCCGCCGCGTCTCCTGCGGATGCATCTCGAGCATCGCGCCCATGGCGGACATGTCGTGCACCGTGCAAGCGTGGGAGTGCTGCGCGCCGTCGGCCACCTGACCGGCGAGGCGAACGGGCTTGCGATTGGCGCGGCGATTGTCGCTGGACTTTGCCGGGGCCGCGGGGCGCATCCGGCAGGGCTGCTCCTGGCGGCCGATGAGCACGGGCAACTGGGACTTGTTCGGCGCGGCCTCGACATGGCGCTCCGGACGTTTGGCCTGCACTTTCTCCACGAAGACGAAATTCATGAGACGCACCCCCCAGTGGCGGCTTGGACTTGTCGGCTTGCCGCGTGACGCCTGCCGTTAATACTCGCGAAATGCTTACATCCGGCAAAAATGATCGCTCAAATTTTAGATAACCCGGACGCTGCGTAGACGGATCGTTTCCGAAGCATTGATCTCCCACGGGAGCGATTAATGATTGAACCCGCAAAGCACGCTGGAGGCGGCCTGACGGTCATGCTACCCGGTTGGCATGTCCACCAACGAAGCGCGTTCGACGCGGCCCGTCCCTGCCGCCGCCGACTATCTCTGGCTGTTCCTCTTGGCCGCGATCTGGGGCGGCAGCTTCACCTTCATCAAGATGGGTGTGGAGACCGTTCCGGCGGCCACGACGACGTTTGCAAGACTTGTGATCGCCTCGGTAATCATGGTGGCAATCGCCCTCTGGCAGCGCGACCCATGGCCCGCGGGCGCCCGGCTCTGGGCCGTCATTCTTTTGACGTCGATCACCGGCAACGCGCTTCCCTTCACCCTCATCAGCTGGGGCGAGGAGCGGATCGATTCCGGTCTTGCGGCCATCCTCATGGGCGTCATGCCGCTGACCGCGATGATCATCGCCCATGTGGTGACCAGCGACGATCGGCTGACGCCGGGCAAGCTCGCGGGTGTGGCACTGGGCGCCGTGGGCCTCGTCATCCTGATCGGGCCGGCCCGATTGACCAGCCTCGGCGGCGACGTGATCCGTGAGCTGGCGGTGGCGGCGGCTGCCATCAGCTATGGAATCAACGCAAATGTGACGCGATCGCTGACCGGCGCACCACGCTATTCGACCATAGCCTTGGTCATGATGGTCTCAGCCGCGATCATGGCGCCGATTTCGCTCATCGCCGATCAGCCTTGGACCTTGTCGCCGAGCGCCTCCTCGATCTTCGCCATTGTCATGCTCGGCATCTTCCAAACGGCGATCGGTACGATCATCCTCTTCCTGCTGGTGCGGCGGCAGGGAGCGTCTTTCTTCTCGCAGATCAATTTTCTGGTGCCGATCTCCGGCGTCGTTTGGGGCGCAGTGGTGCTCTCCGAGCGGCCGGCGCTTTCGGCGTTTGTCGCCCTCGGCGTGATCCTGGCGGGCGTGGCCGTGGCGCGGATGGCGCCTGCGGCCGGCAATCGTTGAGGGTTTGCGCGGCCGGAGCACTTTAGTTCGCGAATATGTCCACGCGCTCGCGACGCCGGCCGGCGAGGTAGAGCAGCACGCCGATCGTCGCGAAAATGACCCAGGTCGGGGTCTCGAGTACGAAGGTCGCGACGGGGTCCCAGGCGTAAGGGTGGATGTATCGCTCGAGCATCGCTTGAAAGGCGTTGAGGCTCCCCCGGCCGAGCTCAAACCATTGCTTGCCCAGGCTGGTGAACGCGATGCCGGTGCCCAGAGCGAGTGAGCGCGTGACATCGGCGACTAACGCTACAATGGCAACGATCATCGACCAGCTGCCCAGGAGTCTCAGGATGAACATGGCACAACGTCTCCCTTGCCAAGCCTGCTAGCACGACGGCGGCGGCTCGGGAACATATGGGTGCGGCCCAGCCCCACAGGAGGCCTTTTCTAGAGTGGCTTCATCACGGCCGTTCAAATCTTGCGGATTGGGCCTCGATCAGTATATTGCGCCGCACTCGCGTTGGGCTCGCGGCTCTGAGCGCCGGTCGGACGTTTGACCGGCGAGTGGAGCGGATTGCCCCGGACGGCATAGGAGAGATGGCCGAGTGGCTTAAGGCGCACGCTTGGAAAGCGTGTGTGCGGGCAACCGTACCGGGGGTTCGAATCCCTCTCTCTCCGCCAGCCGCGCCGGAAAGAAGTCTCGCACGCGCCGAAGTGCGGCCTCAACCGGCATAGCATCGCCACGGACACCCCGGTGTTGCCGCCGTCGCCGGGGTGTGTGCTCTTTAGAACAGCCCCTCGATCTCACCCTTGGCATTGAACCGGATGATCTCAGCCGACGGCGCCTTTGGCAGGCCCGGCATGGTCATGATGTCGCCGGCGATGGCGACGACGAAGCCGGCGCCAGCCGACAGGCGCACCTCGCGGATCGGCACCTCGTGGCCGGTGGGGGCGCCACGCAGGTCCGGGTTGGTGGTGAAGGAGTATTGGGTCTTGGCCATGCAGACCGGGAAGTGGCCGAAGCCCGCATCCTCCCAGGCTTTCAGCTGGTCGAGGATCTTCTTGTCGGCGGTCGCCTTGTCGGCGCGGTAGATCTTCTTGGCGATGGCGTTGATCTTGTCGAACAGCCCCATCTCGTTCGGGTAGATCGGTGCGAACTTCGACGGCGTACCATCGATCATGGCGACGACCTTGTGCGCCAGCTCCTCGGTGCCTTCCGAACCCTTGGCCCAATGCTCGCAGAGCACGGCTTCGACCCCTTGCGTTTTCGCATAGGTCTTGATGGCGGCGATCTCGGCTTCGCTGTCGGTGATAAAGCGGTTGATAGCGACGATCACCGGCACGCCGAAGCTCTTCACGTTCTCGATGTGGCGGCCGAGATTGGCGCAGCCCTTGGTCAGCGCCTCGACATTCTCCTTGCCGAGCTCATCCTTCTTGATGCCGCCATTCATTTTCAGCGCGCGGATGGTGGCGACAATGACGGCTGCGGCGGGACTGAGCCCGGCCGCGCGGCACTTGATATCGAAGAACTTCTCGGCGCCCAAGTCCGCGCCGAAGCCAGCTTCGGTGACGACATAGTCCGCAAGCTTCAGCGCTGTCTTCGTGGCGATGACCGAGTTGCACCCGTGCGCGATGTTGGCGAACGGGCCGCCATGGATGAAGGCCGGGTTGTTTTCCAGCGTCTGCACGAGGTTGGGCTGGATCGCCTTCTCGAGCAGCACGGTCATGGCGCCATCGGCCTTGAGATCGCGCGCGGTGACTGCTTTCTTCGCCTTGTCGTAGCCGACGACGATCTTGCCGAGACGCGCTTCCAGATCGGCGCGATCATTCGCCAAGCACAGGATCGCCATCACCTCGGAGGCGACCGTAATGTCGAAGCCCGACTGGCGCACCACGCCATTGTCGTTGAGGCCGAGCGCGATGTCGCGGAGTGCGCGATCGTTCATGTCGAGCACGCGGCGCCACTGGATGCGGCGCGGATTGATGTCGAGCGGATTGCCCCAGTACATCGAGTTGTCGAGCATGGCGGAGAGCAGATTGTGCGCCGAGGTGATGGCGTGGAAGTCGCCCGTGAAGTGGAGATTGATGTCCTCCATGGGAACGACCTGCGCATAGCCGCCGCCAGCCGCTCCGCCCTTCACGCCGAAGCACGGCCCGAGCGACGGCTCGCGCAAACAGATCGCTGCCTTCTTGCCGATGCGATTGAGGCCGTCGCCGAGGCCAACCGTCGTCGTGGTCTTGCCTTCGCCCGCCGGCGTCGGGTTGATGGCCGTGACGAGGATGAGCTTGCCGTCCTTCTTTCCCTTCAGCGAGTTGATGAAGTCGAAGGAGAGTTTCGCCTTGTCGTGACCGTAGGGCTCCAGATGCTCCGCCCCGATGCCGAGCTTGGCGCCGATTTCCATGATCGGCTTCTTCTTGGCGGCGCGAGCAATTTCGATGTCGCTTTTGACGGTCGGCATGGGCGGCGGTCCCCCTGGACGGATGCTGTGTGATGGACGGATTTTCCAGCGTTCGGGCGACAAAGTGGAGGGAAACAATTGTGAACGCCGATGCTCCGGGCGACGCATCTTAGTCGGAAAGCGACGGGTCGCAAGCGGCGCAGCCTATGTCGCAATCGCTTCTCAGTCTCGAAAGGTCATGTTAGGGATGAGCGTCGCATCTGGATCGGCGAAGCCGCATTTGGGCTATGGTCGGTCTCAGGCGCCGAAACGAGGCCGGGAGCACGTCATGTTGGGTCGCGTCGAGACCAATGGGCAAATGTCGCAGCGGGCACTGCCGCTGCCGCAGCACATTTACTTTCTCCTCACTCCAAAATTCTCGATGATCGCATTCACCATGGCGGTCGAGCCCTTGCGGCTCGCCAATCGCATTCTGGGCAAGCCCTTCTACAAATGGGAGCTGTTGTCGACCGACGGCAAGCCGGTGACGGCCTCCAACGGCATCAGCGTTTCCGTCGACACCACCATAGCGGCCGTGCAGCGCACCTGCCTCGGGCCGACGCCGACGCGCATGGTCATCGTCTGCTCCGGCATCGAGGTCGAGGCCTACAAAGACAGCGCGGTAGCCGGCTGGCTGCGCCGCATGCATGCCCAAGGCGCGGCCATCGGCGGCGTGTGCACGGCGGCGTGGATATTGGCGGACGCCGGCCTGTTGAACGAGCGGCGCTGCGCCATTCACTGGGAGAACCTGCCGGGCTTCGCCGAGCGCTTCCCAGAAGCCGACGTGCAGTCGGTTCTATTCGAGGCCGACCAGGGCATCTACACCTGCGCCGGCGGCACCTCCTCGCTCGACATGATGTTGCATCTGATCGGTGCGGCGCATGGCGAGGAATTGGTGACCAGCATTTGCGAGCAATGCCTCATCGATCGCATCCGCCGGCCGGATGATCGCCAACGGCTGCCGATCGGCGCGCGCATCGGCGTGCAGAACCCGCGACTGCTCGCCATCATCGAGCTGATGGAGGCCAACATCGCCGAGCCCTTGTCGCTCGCCGAGATTTCAAAGAAGACCGGCATCTCGCGGCGCCATGTCGAGCGCCTGTTCGGCCATCACATGGGCCGCTCGCCGGCGCGCTATTATCTGGATGTCCGCCTGGAGCGCGCGCGGCGGCTTTTGCGTCACTCCAATCTGCCGATTGTGGAAGTCGCGATCGCGTCGGGCTTCGTCTCCGCCTCGCATTTCTCCAAACGCTACCGCGAGCGCTACCAGATCTCCCCGCAGGCGGATCGGAGAGAGGTCGAGCCGATGGTGGGGTTGGCGGCGGAGTAGGGGGTGCGGACGAGATCGATATGGCGAACGCCAAGCCCAATGGGACGCTGGTCGAAGACTACGTCTGGAGATTTAGACGCACGGGTCTCAACCGCGAGCATTTTGATGATGTGCTGGCCGAGTTGGTAGCCGACAAGCGCGCCAAGGCAGCAGATGTCGTCGCCATCGCCTGCGGTTATGCTAAGGGCCGCAAGCCCAAATCCAAAACCGATGCTCTGACCGCCATCCGCAAACGCTTTGTCGAGCTTCGCCAAATCGAGACTCTCAGCAAGAACGCCGAGAAAGCCCGCCCCTGGTAGCCCTCACCCCATCCCCGGTACCGCCACCACCATCAAGAACCCGTTGAGCATCAGCAGCGCGCCCGCGAGTCCGAGCGCGCCGCTTGCTGCGAGCAACATCAAGCTCCCCGAGATGATGCTGACGGACGCCAGCACGATGGCGATTTGGAGCAGCGCGTTCGACCAGTCGAAATAAGGATCCTGGGCGAGTGCCGTGTCGCGCTCGGCCTCGAGCGCCTTGCCTTTGACGAAGAGTTCGTCGAGGCCTTCCTGCTTCTCGGGGTCCGAGGTGAGCTTCTTGTCCAGCGCCTTGTACTCGTCGATCTTGGCCTGGATGGTGGTCCGCGCGGCCGCATCTATCGCCGGATTGGCGACCAGCATCAGCTCGAACTCCTCGGCCGCCAGGCGCACGCTCTGCCGCCGCATGTTCTTGGCCTGGAAAAAGGCCCAGGTGTTCGACGCATCGATGTTGAAGCGCGCGGCATCCTTGTCGACATTGTCGCCGCCCATCGCGCAGATGGCGAGCATGACCGCCAGGATGCCGATGAACACGCCGATCCACCTCGTGCGGTTGTCCTTGACCGCGTCTTCCGCAAGCTCGTCCAGCGACATAGGTACCCCTTTCAGCAGACGGTTCGCTCAGGTCGATTGGCCGTGAGCACGACCCAACGCGCGAACCGGCGTCCATCCCGGCCTTCGCCGGGACAGGCTTTCGTCTGATCGTGCTCTAAACATGTGATCGTGGAGAGGGCAAGGCAGGTTGCGGCAAATCAATGCGAGGTGTAGCGACGGATGGTAACGACACGATCCGTTGTCTTTCCAGAGATCGATCACGCAGTAGCAGGGAGCCGGCATGACCACGGCAGAGCGGACCGAAGGCTATTCGGCGACATCCATCGTCCTCCACTGGCTGGCGGCGATCGGTGTCGTCGCGCTCTTTCTGACTCACGAGGGACGGCCCGGCGATGCGGAGTATGCGTTTCACGTCGGCGTGGGCGCGGTCCTCGGCGTGTTGCTCCTCTGGCGGGTCGTCCACCGCCTCGCTCGCGGTATGACGGCGAAGCCCGATCAGCCGTTCCTGCTCAACCTGCTGTCGAGCCTTGTGCTGTGGGGGTTTCTCGCGGCCATCGTCGTCGTCGTGGTGACGGGCTATCTGTTGCCGTGGTCGGTTGGCCAGCCGCTCGACATTCTCGGCGTGATCTCGATCCCGCCGCCGTTCGCGCTCTCCCATGACGTCCACGAGATCGTCGAGGAGGCGCATGAGATTTCCGGGCAGGCCTTCATCCCGCTCCTCGTCCTGCACATCCTCGGCGTTGCCAAGCACGCCTTCATCGATCGCGATGGTGTCGCGCGGCGGATCGTGAGGCCGGTGGCGGGTGGGCGCTAAACTCTCAACTGCGCGACCGCGACGCCGATGAGAATGAGCACACCGCCCACGATCATCATTGGCGTCAGCGTCTCGCCGAGCAGCGGCACGGCGAGCGCCACCGACAGAACGGGGAGCGAGTAGAGAAAGGCGCCGGCGCTGGCGGTCGAAACGTGGCGCACACCGTAGTTCCACAGGAACTGCGAGATCACCGTTCCGAGCACGGCGAGAAACAGGATGCCGCCCCACTGGGCGCGCGAGAGCGTGGCCGCGGTATCGAGCGTGGCCGGCGTCGCCAGCGCGAAGATCATAGGTGCGCCGATCAGACCGTTGAGCGTGGACGCCTTCGTCGTCCCGTATTTGACGAGCAGCGGCTTGACGATGACGACGAAGAACGACCAGGAGAGCGCGGCGACGAGGATCAGCAGCGGTCCCTTGAGATCGGTCGCGGGAGACACGGCGCCCGGTGTGGCCGCGGAGGCGAGCTCGAGCCAGGCGGCAAGGTCCTCTCCGGCGAGCAGGAGCAGCGTACCCGAAAAGGCGAGGACGCTTCCGGCGGCGACTGGCCAGCGCAACGGTTCACCCAGCATGAACGTCGCGAGCACGGCGATCATCGCCGGCTCGGTACCGATGATGATGCTGGCGAGGCTCGCGCTCGTCGTTTCGTAGCCGTAGATGTTGGCGACGTTGTAACCGAAGACGCCGGTCGCGGCGGCGGCAAGGAAGCGCGGCCAGTCCCGTCGATCGAAGTGCCAAGCCCGCATGGCGGTCAGCAGCACCACGAACAGCGCCGCCGAGATCGCATAGCGGATGACCAACACCTCGCCCGGATCGATCGCCAGAACGAGCGTGCGCGTGAAAACCGGCACAATGCCCCAGATGAGCATCGTCACGGTGAGGGCGATGAGGGCCTTGGCGGTCGTCGACATTGTTTCCCGCAGCGGTAAGGGCATGCCGCTAGATGTCGGGCGACGCACCAAGCGCGGGACAATAGGTGCGTGGCGTAGCCATGTCACTCGCCGGTGGCGCAGGGCAGCCCCTTGGTTTCGGCCGCTTCTGAGGGTGGACAGTGCTGTCAGGCAAAGGGATCGTCGGTCGAATCCTCATGCCAGCGATACTCGGCCCATCGGGCGGTTTCGAGGGCCGCTTCGCGGCCGAGCAGCCGGGAGATCAGGCGCAGCGACATGTCCATGCCCGCCGAGACTCCGGACGAGGTCAGAAACTTGCCATCCTCGACCCATCTTGCCCGACGTTGCCATTGGACGGCCGGTCGCGTGCTCTCGACCCATTGGAACGCGTTCTTGTTGGTGGTGGCACGACGCCCGTCGATCAGGCCCGTGGCGGCGAGCAGGACCGAGCCGGTGCAGACGGTTGCCACGATCTCGGCGCGCTCGGCCGTGTCACCGATCCAGTCGAGCAGCTTGCCATTCGTCAATTCACGCCGTGTGCCCATGCCGCCTGGAATGAGCAGGATGTCGTAAGCACCGCGATCCGCCAGAGTCCGATCGGCAAGTGCGGCCGGGCCTGCCGAGCTCTTGACCTCGCGCTGGCTCTCCGAAACCAGCTGCAACTCGAAATCGTCCTCGCGCATGCCGAGCATCTCGAGCGGGCCGTAGAGGTCGAGCAGCTCAAAATCGGGAAAGATCAGGGCGGCGACGCTTCGGTTGGCGGGCATCGGCTCACTCGTTGATGGTGGATCGACTCAGCTACACCCGGAAATCGAAGCTCGCTTTGGCGGGTGTCGTGCTCGCATCGAGCGCGAGGAGCTGGCAGTTGGGCAACCCTTCCGCGATATCGTCCGTATCGAAGGTCAGGCCGTCGCCGTCCTTCGCTGGCACGATCAATTGCGTCGTCAGCTCCGGCTTGCCCGGCGCGCGGATCTTGAAGTGGTAGTGGCGCACGCGGCCGGTGTATTCGCCGGGATAGATGGTTGCGATGCGATACTGGCCTTGTGCATCGGTCTTGACGAAGCCGCGAAGCGCCAGCTCCACCGGTTTGTAGCTGGATGACAGACCGTTGCCATTGGGATGATAGTTGCCGTCGCTGTCAGCGTGCCAGATTTCTACCTCGGCACCGGCGATGGGCGTGCTGCCAGCCGCACCGTCATAGACGTGGCCCGAGAGCTCGATCGCCTCGCCCTTCAAGCCGCTCGCATTGAGATTGCCGCCAGCCGCTTCCGGCATGCCGGAAACAAAGTACGGCCCCTCGACGGCCCCGACCGTCAAGCCGCAGGACGATTTCTCGGCAGCCGACAGAATCCGGTGAGGCGGCCCCCGATGCCGGAGCAAGGCCCACGACCCTGCAGCCGCCGCGGCGATCGCGGCGACGGAGGCAATGAGTGCGCGGCGGGACAAGGCCATTTGGTGCTCTCTCTGACGGTTCGAGTATCAACGGCCGCCATCGGCAAGGTCCGTCGCGGCCATTTTTCGTCGGCCGAATCGCTCAGCCCGGCGACAGCCGAAAATCCTTCCCCTCGGGCAGCGTCTGCCCGCCATCCACAATGATGGTCGTGCCGGTGATGTAGGCGGCTTCGTCGGAGGCGAGGAACAGCACCGCATTCGCTATGTCGCGGGGCGTGCCGAGGCGTCCGAGTGGGATCGCCTCTTCCATGGAGCGAATGAAGGCCGGCGAGCGCGCCTCCTTCATGCCCTCGGTCAGTACATTGCCGGGCTCCACGCCATTGACCGTGATTCCATAGTGCGAGAACTCGAGTGCCGCCGCCTTGATGAAGCCGTTGATGCCGGCCTTGCTCGCGGAGTAGTGGCCGTGGCCGGGCGAGGTCACGCGCGGGCCGGTGATCGAGGAGGTGAAGATCATGCGGCCGCGCTTGGCCACTTTCATCGGCGCCAACGAGGCACGGGCGGCGAGGAAGCAGCCCCTCAAATTGACGGCAAGCACCTTGTCCCACTCGGCGACGGATATGTTCTCGATCAGCGTCCAGGGGAAGATGCCGGCGTTCTGGACGAGAATGTCGATCGCGCCGAACGCCCCCACCGTTTCTGCAACGGCGTCCGCGACATCCTGCTCGCTCGACACATCGGTCTTGATGAAGCGCGCAACCTTGCCGCCGCCGAGCGCCTTGGCCGTGGCCTTCCCATCCTCCCAATCGGCGATGACGACGCGCGCGCCTTCCTCGACGAACCGCCCGGCGATACCGGCGCCGATGCCGCGCGCCGCGCCGATGACAAGCGCGGCCTTCCCCTCGAGCCTACCGCTCACGTCAACCTCGCGCGGATGATCGATTTCAGCGAGTTCGAGCAGTACGGCCGCGAGCACGAGCGCGCCGTGAATGATCGTCGTGTAATGCGCCGGCATGCTCATGAGGTTGATGGCGGTGTTGATCGAGGAGAGCAGCAGCACGCCGGCATAGACGCCTGAGAGCTTGCCCGTGCCGCCCTTGAGGCTGACGCCGCCGATCACCACCGCCGCGAAGGCCTGGAACAGCATGCCGGTGCCGAGATTGGCGCTGGCGCCGGAGGTGCGGAGCGCGAGGAACCACCCCGCGAGTCCGGCGATTGCCCCTGTCAGGATGAAGGTGATCGCCAGCAGCCGGTCGACCGGGATGCCGGCGCGATAGGGCGCCACCGGATTGCCACCGATCATCGTGATGTGCCGGCCATAGCGCGTCCGGCGCAGGATGAAGGCGAAGACGAGGAAGCAGAGGATCGACATCCAGGCATAGAGCGGCACTTGGAAGATCGATGTCGTGGCGATAACGCGAAGCTCGCCCGGCAGACCCTGGGCCGAGCGGCCGCCAGAGATGGCCGTGACGAGGCCCCTAACCCAGATGAAAGAAGCCAGCGTCACGATGAAGGCGTTGAGCTGAAGCTTGACGACGAGCAGCGCGTTGCTCGCGCCGATCAGCGCCCCGATCGCGAGCGAGACGAGGAGAGAGGCTGGAATGACGAGCCAACCGGGCGTCAGCGTTATGCCGTATCCGAGCCCGCTTTCCGCGAACAGCATCGCCGGAACCATGGCGGCGAGCCCAAGCGTCGAACTCGACGGAGAGATCGAGATGGCCGGCAATGATGACGAGCGCAAGCCCGATGGCGAGCGTGCCGACGAAGGTCGATTGCTCGACGATGTTGGCGAAGATGCCGAGCTGGAAATAGTGCGGGATCGTCACCGAGAAGACGATGAGCACGACGGCGAGGATTAGCCAGACGAGATTGTCGAGCACGAACTCGACAGCCGCGCGATTGCGGGGACTGAGTTGTGTGGGTTGATCTGCGGCGATTGTGGTCATCGGGAATTCGTTGGACTCGAAAACTCAAAACGGACCGCAGCTTCTTGCTTTCCCCCATCGCGCCGGAGGCGATCCTCGGGCGCGATGGGGGAGGAGAACAACGAACATCCGTCGAAGGAACGTTGCGTGGACGCCAACTATGCGCTCACTCCACCGGCTTCACGGGCTCACTCGGGGCCTTCATGTTGCCCCAGAAGCGCAACTCGTCGACGTTATCCTTGGTGATCGCGGCGCCGGGAATCTTGATATTCGGACCCCAGGCCTCGATGCTCACCACCAACTCCAAGCCGAGCACATTGTAGGTGCCGGCCTTGATCTCCTGCTTGTTGATCACCTTGTCGGCGAACATGGCGAGTGCGGCCGCCTGCGCGTAAGTCGGTTGCTCGACCTCGACGTTTTCCCAGCCCTTGCGGATGAGATCGAGACCGACGGGTGCGCCGTTGGAGGAGACCAGCATGACCTCGCCCGGCTTCTTGCCCTTGGCTTCAAGCGAGGCGACGGCCGCCACCGCCAGATGCGCCGCATGCACAAAGATCAGATCGATGTTGGGATTGGCGACGAGCTGGTCTGCCACGATGGTGCCGGCGTTGGAGGCTTCCCATTGCATGGCGGGCTTGGTGATGATGGTGACGCCCGGGAACGCCTTCATCTTCTCCTCGAAGCCGGCCTGGATGTCGAGCGTGTAGGGATCGGCCGGGTCGCCGAGCACTTGCAACACGGTGCCCTTCACCTCGCCGTTCTTCTCCTTCAGCAGGCGCTCGATCTCGCCCGCTGCGACGTATCCGATCTCGACGGTGCCGGCGACGGAGGTGAAGTCGGACGGCGTCGACTTGATCTGCCGGTCGAAGATCATCACCGGGATGCCCGCCGCGCGTGCCTTCTCGATCGAGGTCTTCAGCGCCTCGAAATCGACGGCGGCGAGGATGATCGCCTTGGGTGCCTGGGCGATGGCGTCGTTCATCTGGCTCTGCTGCACGTCGGCCTTGTTGTCGGCGTTGAGGGAGGTGACCTCATAGCCGACATCGCCCATGAACTTCTCGATGGCTTTCACCGACTCGGTCTGGAATTCGTCCAGCAGCGTCGGCACCATGTAGAAGACCTTGCCTTTCGACTCGGCATAGACGCCCGTGGCTGTCACCGCCAGCATCACGCCGGCGGTCGCCCCGATGAGATTGCGTAGAAACGTTTTCATGCTTGCACTCCTTGGTTGAACTCTTGAATCTTGCGATCTTCTTTTCGGCTTGCGGCGGCCTCGCCCGTGATGAGGCCGACGATCTCGTCCTGATTGGTCTCTTTGGGCTTGAGATCGCCCGCGACCTGGCCGAGCCTCAGCACCACGATGCGATCGGCGACGTCGAAGGCCTGGCTCATATTGTGCGTGATGAAGAGTATGCCGATGCCCTGAGCGGCGATCCGCTTCACCATCTCGAGGCCGCGCCGCGTCTGCTCGACGCCGAGTGCGGCGAAGGGCTCGTCCAGCAGCACCAGCTTGCCGCCCCAATGCACGAAACGGTTGAGCTCGATCGCCTGGCGCTGGCCGCCGGACAAATGCTCGACATTGGTGCGCAGCGAGGGAATGCGCGTGCCGGCACTGGCGAGCGCCGTGGCGGTGGCCGCCTCCATGGCGGCTTCATCCAGCACGGGTATGCCGAAGACGCGCTTGGTCAGCTCGCGCCCCATGAAGAAATTCGCGACGACATCGACATTCGTGCAGAGCGAGAGGTCCTGGTAGACGGTCTCGATGCCGGCGGCTTTGGATTCAGCGGGCGATGCGAAGCTACGCTCGGCGCCGTCGACGAAGAGCGTGCCAGAGCTCGGCGGCAGGAAGCCCGAGATGATCTTGATGAGCGTCGACTTGCCAGCGCCGTTGTCGCCAAGCAGCGCGACCACTTCGCCACGCGCGACATCGAACGTCACACCGCGCAGCGCCTCGATGGCGCCGAAGCGCTTGGTTATGGCGGTAAGGCTGAGCAGGGGGCGGTCGATCATTCCAGGACAACTCGCGACGGCAGCCCGCCACTGTATCAACGGTCGGAATTGGCCGTCAAATGAAGGGCTCACTCCTCTAATCCCGCTGTACGCAATCCGCCGATCAGGACCTCCATCGCACTGGCATCCGCGATCGGCAAATAATCGCGAATAAAGGCGAGGCTGATGTCGGGTCGCAGCATCTGCAGGGAACTCACGCTGCTACGTGCCTCATCGAGCCGCCCAAGATGCGCCTGCGCCGCCGCCAAGATCGCCCAGCGCGACCATTGAATATTCGGTTCACGAAGTGATCGCCCCGCAGCTTCCACCGCGTCCTCGAGCCTGCCGAGGAACAGGAAGGCTTCCGCTTGCCGTACGAGAAACTGGCCGAAATAAGGATCCTGCGGGCTGAGACGCATGGCCCACTCGATGTGTGGCAATGCCTCGGCCGGCTGGCCACTCGTTGCATGTGCGAGCCCCAAAGCATAGTGCGCCTGCGCAAAACTCGGGTTCAGCTCGATTGCTTTGCACAGTTCGAAAATCGCAGCTTCGTGGCGCCTGTGGAGGGTCAGCGCGCGTCCGAGTGCGTAGCGATTAAACGCGTCCTGGCCATCGATCGAGACGGACTTCTCAGCCAGTTCCAGTGCCGTCGCCTTCGCGGTCTCGCCAGATGCCGCGTGCCCGTCCATCAGCTGGAAGAAGATCGCTTCCTCGGCGCCGGCGTAGGCTCGCGCGAGACCCGGATCGATGGCGATTGCCTGCTCAAACATATGCCTTGCCTCGGCAAGGTCCTCCCGTGTGCGCTTGTACGTGTGCCACAGGCCACGCTGATAGAAGTCCCAAGCACGAAGATCGTCGGGACGCCGCGCTCGCGCCCGTTCGCGCTCCGCCTTGCCGAGCTCAGGCTCGATTGCTCCGACGAGAGTTTCCGTAATCTCGTCTTGGACGGCGAAAATGTCCTTGAGGTCCCGGTCGTAGCGATGCGCCCAAAGATTGTTTCCCGTGTTGCCATCGATGAGCTGTGTAGTGATGCGAATATGCATGCCAGATTTGCGAACGCTGCCTTCCAGGACGTAGGCGACACCAAGTTCGCGCGCTAACTTGCGCACGTCGGTTGGTTTGCCCTTATAAGCGAAGCACGAGTTGCGGGCGGTGACGAAAAACCATCGCACATGCGACAATGCCATGATCAGGTCTTCGGTAATGCCATCGACAAAATAGTCCTGCGCGGCGTCACCGCTGATGTTGAGAAACGGTAACACGGCAATCGACGGATTGTTCGGCAAGGACGGGTATCCGGTCGCCCGCACGGCGTGGGGAGCAACGACATCGCTCAATTCAATCCGGTAAACGTGAACCGGCTCCGAAATGTTCTTGACCGCTTGCTTGCCGAGATCCTCGAAGACAAGATCGGTGCGGTTGCGGACATAGTCGTGGACGCGAGCCGACAGCCAGATGCCGCCGGGCTCCGAAAGCGCCTCCAGCCGGGCGGCGATGTTGACGCCATCGCCGTAGATCTCGTTCTCGTCGACGATGATATCCCCGACATTGATGCCGAAGCGGAACTGAATTTGCTGATCGGCCGCCACACCTTGATTGCGATCGGCTATTCCGCGTTGGATGTCGACAGCAAGGGATACGGCGTCGATTGCGCTGGGCAGCTCGATCAGAGTTCCGTCGCCGGTGATATTGACGATACGTCCGCCGTACTCGCGAACTTTCGGATGAAACAATTCGACTCGGAGCTTCTTCAGACGCGCAACCGTCCCGCTTTCGTCCCGCTCCACCATTGTCGAGTAGCCGACGACATCAGCGGCAATGATTGCTGCAAGGCGACGTTGCTCACGCCCAACGGACATCGAGTGCCCTTACAGATGAGTGCTTTCGTTGGGATGCCATGGATCGGTGGAGACCTTTGAATCGTGTGGCGGTGCCAAATTATTCTCCCACCTCCACATCCTCCCAGAATGCCACCCAGTGATCGATGGCCTTCATTGTTTTGTGGGTGGGTTTCTCGTAGGACCAGGCCGCGCGCTCGCTCCGCTTTTCGCCGTCGGCGATATCGTAGAATTGTACGCCGTGCGGGCATTCGAGATCGCTCTCGTTCTTCTCGGCCATCGTCAAAAACCCCATGTGCACGGCATCGCGCGGGAAGTATTGATAACCGTGCACCTCGAGGATCTTGTCGCTCTCGGCGATGGTCTCGCCTTTCCAAGTGGCTTTCATGGAGGGCTCCTTTCGGTGTGTTCGGCGGAGCTTAGCACGCCGATAGCGTGGGGCTATTCGGCCGCCATACGGAACACCCCGGAGGATTTGCGCTCTGCGGGCGCCGCGGCGGCATCCCGCAGCGCCGGAAAGCGTGGGCCGGCCTTGATGGGATTGGGATGCTGGCGCGAGCGCCCCTCGAAAAAAGCACCGACATCGAGGGCGAGGGACGCGAAAATCAGCTCGGCTTCCACATGCGCGGTTGGGCGGAGCACGATTTCCTTGGCGTAGATCTCGCCGCGCGCGCGACCCGCGATCTCGACCCGCTCGGCGACGACAACGCCGTTAAGCTGGGCGGTCGCCCCGACGATCAGCGTCTCGCAGCGGATGTCCGCCTCATAGCTGCCTTCGACGATGATGGTGCCACGGTACTGGATGATGCCGGTGATCGCGCTCAGCGGCCCGAGAATGAGCGGCTGGCTGGCATCGACGCCCAAGGTGATGGGCTGAGCGGTGGCGGACTGGGACACGACGCGTGACTTCCCCCGAAGACCCGTGAACTTCAAACTCTACACAACTTATCAACAGCGTGCCAGAGCGTGCCAGCTTTCGCTTGGCGTTTCAGCCGATGCAGGCTCAAGGCCATCGGACTGGACAATTGGGTCAATCCGATGGTCTCTTGATACAAGGTTCCGACTTGCCCCTTCCGATCTCCGAGGAGAAACCTCATGAAATCCCGCGCCGCCGTCGCCTTCGAGAAGGCCAAACCCCTGGAGATCGTCGAGGTCGACCTGGAGGGCCCCAAACAGGGCGAGGTGCTGGTCGAGATCAAGGCGACCGGCATCTGCCACACCGACGATTTCACCATCTCGGGCGCCGATCCGGAAGGGCTGTTCCCGGCCATCATGGGGCATGAGGGGGCGGGCGTGATCGTCGATGTCGGGCCTGGCGTGACCAGTGTGAAAAAGGGCGATCACGTCATCCCGCTCTATACGCCCGAGTGCCGGACCTGCCCGTCCTGCCTGTCGCGCAAGACGAATCTGTGCACCTCGATCCGCGCGACCCAAGGCCAGGGCGTGATGCCCGACGGCACCAGCCGCTTCTCCTACAAGGGCCAGAAGGTCCACCACTACATGGGCTGCTCGACCTTCTCGAACTACACGGTGCTGCCGGAGATCGCGGTGGCCAAAATCCGCGAAGACGCGCCCTTCGATACCGCTTGCTACATCGGCTGCGGCGTGACGACCGGCGTCGGCGCCGTCATCAACACAGCGAAGGTGACGCCAGGTTCCACGGCAATCGTCTTCGGCTTGGGCGGCATCGGCCTCAACGTCATCCAGGGGCTGCGGCTTGCCAGTGCTCGGATGATCATCGGCGTCGACATCAACGACGACCGCAAGTCATGGGGCGAGAAGTTCGGCATGACGCACTTTGTCAATCCGAAGTCAATTTCGGGCGATCTCGTCGCGCATCTTGTCAATATGACCAAACGCGGTGAGGACCAGATCGGCGGCGCTGACTACACGTTCGACTGCACCGGCAATGTCGATGTCATGCGGGCGGCGCTCGAAGCCTGCCATCGCGGCTGGGGCGAGAGCATCATCATCGGCGTGGCGGGCGCGGGGCAGGAGATCAAGACACGCCCCTTCCAGCTCGTGACGGGCCGCGTCTGGAAAGGCACGGCCTTCGGTGGCGCGAGAGGCCGGACCGACGTGCCCAAGATCGTCGACTGGTACATGGAGGGCACGATCGAGATCGACCCCATGATCACGCATCGCCTCAAGCTGGAAGAAATCAACACGGCCTTCGATCTCATGCACTCCGGCAAGTCGATCCGGTCGGTGGTGGTGTATTGAGGGGAAGGCCGGTGGCCGCACCGGCATCGTTCTTTTGGCGCGCCGTTGCGACCGTGAGGGCGACCGGCAGGTCGCCCTTCTTGCTGCGCGGCAAAAATCTCGAGGAATGACTACTGCCGAACACCGCTTTCCGTAACAAAGTGCTTGCGGGGACGAGAGCCGGCCGCCCTTACGCCAGGATCTCATACCAAGCAACCGAACGATCGACCTGTTGTGAGCCCCTTCCCCCCGTGAGGGGGAAGGCCAAGCGCCTTTGACTTAGATGCGCAGCAGCTAAGTCCTTAGGCGCTTGGGATGGGGGGATAGACGCGAACACAGAATTATTTGCTTTCGACCCCCCGCCCCTCCCCCTCAAGGGGGGAGGGGGAAGGACGCCGATGATCGCCCAAAAGCGAAAGGTCGAAGATATTGCAGTACGGTATCATTGCGTCCCTGACGTTTATCCGGCGCGGCGACAACTCACCTCAACAAAAAACGGGCGCCCCTTTTGAGGACGCCCGTCAGTTGCACTCAGGGAAAAACTCAGACTTACGCGGCGGCCTTGTGCTCGATCGTCTTGGCGTCACCGGTCGAGGTGATAGCGATCGTCCTGGGCTTCAGCTTCTCGGGAACCTCGCGGACGAGCTCGACGTGCAGCATGCCGTCCTTCACCTCCGCGCCCTTGACCTCGACATAGTCGGCGAGCTGGAAACGCCGCTCGAAGGAGCGCGCGGCAATGCCGCGATGCAGATAAGCCTTGCCCTTCTCGTCCACCACTTTCTCGCCGGTGACGGTGAGCAGGCTCTCCTTCACCTCGAGCTTCAGCTCGTCGGGCGTGAAGCCGGCCACCGCCATCGAGATGCGATAGGCGTTCTCGCCGGTGCGCTCGATGTCATAGGGCGGATAGGCCGAGACCTCGCCAGTACCGTTTGGCAGGCCGTCGAGCAGCTGGAAGAGGCGATCGAAGCCGACGGTGTTGCGGAAGAAGGGGGAAAAATCGACGTGTCGCATAACAAGTCCTCCAAAGGAAGCAACGTGTTGATCTGCCTGCCCAAAGGGCCAGGCGGCGAAGTGCGATGCCCCGCATTTGGCGGCATCACGAGTGTTACATGGGGAACAGGTTTTGCGGGTTCAAGGGGGGTGGGGGGAGGCACCAACTACCTCAGAGAAAGTCTCTACCAAAGGCCATGGGATGCTTTGGGCCAACAACCGGCGTGGAGCTGGCCTGCAAGCCATGCGTTTGGCGCTCGATGTCAGACCCGGACTTATACCTGCTTGCACAATGACTGACCGATAAGCCGGTCGGTCATTGTGCGTCCGGCGCTCGCGCCGGCGGCCCTTGGCCGCTGAGCCTGCGCTGCGGATCAAGAATCATGCTTCGTGCAGGCTGGCATTAGCGGGCCGTCATACCGGCAACCCGGCATTGCGATAGCCGTCGCGCCACAAATCGCGGTCTTCGGCCCGCTCGTACATGCGAAGATGGACGGTAATGTAATCCGCGACGTCAAACGCCGCCGGCCGTTGGCTTTCGAATTGCCTGATGGCCACGGTCGCTTCGTCCGGTTGCCCCAATTGCGCGTGACAGGCGGCGACCTCCAACCACATGTGCGGAGGTGGCCGGCGCCACTGCCCAAATTCATTGAGAGCCGCAGCATACTGGCGTGAGACGTAGTAGGCGTCGAATCTCGGCTCCCGCCCCGCATCGAACGACCGGGGGTCGAGACGCTGGGCGACGTGGTGCCACTCGATGGCCGAGCGTGCATCGCCGCGATGCAGCGCCACAACGCCGCGCATGCCGGCGGCTTGCCGATCGTTCGGGTTTAGCGACACCGCCCTGCTCGCATGTGTCTCCGCCAGGTTGTGCGCGCCACACATCAGGTACACGAAAGCTGCGCTTTCATGGGTCGTGGAATCTCCATCGTCGAGTGCCAGGGCGCGCTCGGCATGGTGGCGCGCGCGCTTCAACAGCAGCTCGATCTGAAAACCCGACTGGAAAACGGCGTAGGCGAGCTGGTAGGCCAGATTGGCGTGCGCGCGGGCGGAATCCGGGTCGATCGCAAGCGCTTGCTCGAAGAGGGCTCGAGCTTCCGGATTGCCGCTGGCATCACCATGATTGCCGTGCCACTCGCCGCGCAAAACGAGGTCATACGCTGTGAGCTGCGCCATCGGCCGCCGGCGGCCTTGTTCAACCTGCGCTTCGTTTATCATCCGGGGAATTGCCGCGACGATCGCCCGCGTCACCTCATCCTGGACCGCGAAGATGTCATCGAGTGAGCGGTCGTAGCGATCAGCCCACAGATGGGCGCCGGTCTCGGCTTCGAGCAGCTGCGCCGTGATGCGCACGCGATCGTTTGCGCGCCGGACGCTGCCCTCGACGAGGTAGCGAACGCCAAGCTCGCGACCGGCTCGCCGCACGTCCACGGACTTATCGCGATATTGAAACGAGGAGTTGCGGGCAATGACAAACAGGGAGCGAAATCGCGATAGCTCGGTGATGATGTCCTCGGTGATGCCGTCGGAGAAGTATTCCTGCTCCTGGTCGCCGGACATATTGGTGAAGGGCAGAACGGCGATGGATGGCTTGTCGTTGACGAGTGAGGGTATCGCGACGGCATCAGCGGGTGTGCCCGTGACGCGATAGGCACGCACCGGCTGGGTCATGTTTTTCAGCGCCTGCGGACCCATGTCCTCGAAGCCGGCCATGATTTTCGTTCCGACGTGATCGTACGCGGTGCCGGAGACGATCACGCCACCGGGCTCAGCGATGGCTTCGAGCCGGGCAGCGATGTTCACTCCGTCGCCGTAGAGATCGCTGCCCTCGACGATGACGTCGCCCAGGTTGACTGCAATGCGCAGCACGATCTGGCGGTCTGCGGGCATGCCATTGTTCGCCGCCGCCATGCCCTGTTGCAGATCGACGGCGCATTGCACGGCGTTGACCGCACTTGCGAACTCCACCAGCACGCCATCGCCCGCGACCTTGAAAATGCGACCGAGGTACTTGGCAACCAGCGGATCCAGCACTTCCCTCCGGCGTGCCTTCAATAGGGCGAGTGTGCCAGCCTCGTCCTGTTCCGTCAGGCGGCTGAAACCAACCACATCAGCGGCCAGAATAGCTGCCAGGCGGCGGTGGTTGCGCCCGTCGGTCATGGCGTGCGGCGACCTTCGAGATGGGTGATGAATTGACTTATACGGGTGCCTTGTTCTCGCGTCTATCGGGGCAACATTTTTGGTTCGGGGCAGAATCGGCCGGCCATACGGCGGCAATCGCCGCGCCGGCACGTCACGGTGACCGGCGCGCCTGCAACATCCAACCTGAACCTCCACCTGAACGCGCCCTTTCACTCCCATTCATCTTCCCCATTCCACTCTGTATTTCACGGGGTTAGTTGAAAGGGGCATTTTCATGAAATCGGCATTAGCAGCTGCACTCGCGGCCGGGCTCGCCTGGAGCGCGCCCGCCCTAGCCGCCGATCTCGGCTATGACGAGAACGGCGTCCCCTACGAGACCGTCGGCCAGAGCTATGGCGAGGAGGACTATCCGGTGCCCTCGGCCAATGTGGACGACAGCTACATCGAGCCCGACCAGGGCGCCTCGGGCGAGTATTTCGACGAGAGCCAGGGCTACCAGCCCACCTACAAGCGGCACAAACGCCGGCACGCCGGCGATTGCCTGTCGCGCCGGGGCTTGCGCGCCAATCTCATCAACCAGGGCTGGCGGGACATGCGCGGCATCGCCGCCGATCCGGACGTGATCGGGCTCACGGCGTCGCGGCCGAACGGGCTCGTCTACCGCCTCAAGATCGACCGCTGCTCGGGCGTCATCATTGCCGCCTATCTCGTCGATCAGGGCGGCAAAGGCGGAGACTACGCCTACACGCCGAGCTACTGAGGCATTTGGCGAACCTTCTTCCCCCCGTGAGGGGGAAGGCCAAGCGCCTTGGACTTAACGGCGCAGCCGGTAAGTCCTTAGGCGCTTGGGATGGGGGATTGACACAAGCGCAGTGTCCATTGCTTGCGACCCCCCACCCCGCCCTCCCCCTCAAGGGGGGAGGGCGACAATCACAAGCACTGTCCAAAGAAACTTTGCTGCGGCGAACCTGGCATCCCGCTGAGGCGTTTGCGACACGGATTGCAAGCCGTCGCTCCTCATGGGGCGGCGGCTCTGTTTGTCGGGGCGGCCCGATGCGCTAAGACGGCGGTTGACCGGCCTCTTAACCGGTAACACCGGAGCTGTCAGCCCATGCGCCGCGATCTCGTCGTCCTCGCCAAGAACCCCGTGCCGAGCGGCGCGCGCGTCGGCACCATGAAGAGTTTCGACGGCAAGGAGATGCGCTACGCCATCTGGCAGGCGAGCCAGGGCCCCAAGCGGGGCACCGTCTGCCTGTTCGGCGGCCGTACCGAGTTCATCGAGAAGTACTTCGAGGTCGTCGCCGATCTGCGCCGCCGGGGCTTTGGCGTCGCCACCATGGACTGGCGCGGCCAAGGCGGCTCGGTGCGCGAGTTGCGCAATCCGCGCAAGGGCTATGTGCGCAACTTCGCCGATTTCGACGCCGACCTGCAGCGCTTCATGCGCGACATCGTCATGCCGGATTGCCTGCCGCCCTACATCGGTCTCGCGCACTCGATGGGTGGCAACATCCTGTTGCGGGCGGCCTCCATGCCCGGCGTCTGGTTCGAAAAGATCGTGCTCTCGGCGCCGATGGTGCGTCTGCATCCTTCCCAGGCGAAGGTCTCGATGACGACGGCGCGCAATGCCGCGCGTGTTGCCTGCGCGGTCGGGCTCGGTAGCGCCTATGTGCCGGGCGGCAGCGACGACTATGGCGAGCATTGGCCCTTCGAGGGCAACAAGGTCACCGGCGATCGCGAGCGTTATGCGCGCAACAACGCCGTCGTCGAGGCGGCGCCCGATCTCGGATTGGGCACGGCGACCTACCGCTGGCTGTTGGAAGCCTTCCGCTCGATGGAGCGGCTGTGGCGCGCGGATTATGCGCCGTCGGTGCAAGTACCGATCCTCTTCGCCATTGCGGGTGAGGATCGTGTCGCGCAATCGCGCGCCATCGAGGATTTTGCGCTGCGGCTCAAGCTCGCCCGCCACATCGTCATTCCGCATGCCCGCCACGAGATCCTGCAGGAGCGCGATGAGCTGCGCCAGCAGTTCTGGGCGGCCTTCGACGCCTATGTGGGCGTCAGCGGCGCGGCCTGATTTCCACGAACCTGCTCTTCCGGTCATTGACATCGATTCGGTCGCCAGTGTTTGATTTGCTCGACGAGCAGATAAAACTTGGAGAGAGCGATGGTTGTGCGATCGAGATTTTCTGGAATGACTCTGCTGTTGGCAGCAAGCTTGGCCGCCGGCTCTGCTATCGCCGACGAAAAACTGGACCGCGGCAAGTATCTCGTCAGTTTCGGCGGCTGCTTCGATTGCCACACGCCCGGCTATTTCTTCGGCAAGCCCGACATGGCGAAGTTCCTTGGTGGCTCGGAGGTCGGCTTCGAGATTCCGGGCATGGGTGTCTTCCATGGACCCAACATCACGCCGGACGCCGAGACCGGAATCGGCAAGTGGAGCGAGGAAGATATCGTCGCTGCCATTCAGACCGGTTTCAGGCCAGACGGCCGGGTGCTCGCGCCGATCATGCCTTGGCAATCGTTTGCCAAGCTGACGAAAGAGGATGCAGAGGCCATCGCCGCCTACTTGAAGAGCCTGCCGCCGATCTCGAACAAAGTGCCCGGTCCCTTCGGCCCCGACGAAAAGCCGACCTCCTTCGTCATGAAGATCGTGCCGCCCTGACCGAGCGCCGCCTCAACCGTTGATCAGCCTCAGCGCCGCTTCGTGCAGCTTGGGATCGCCCGCGGCTACCACATGGCCGCCGTGCTGGGCATCGCCGCCGTCCCAAGTCGTGACAACGCCGCCCGCCCGCTCGATGATCGGGACGAGCGCGGCGATGTCGTAGACCTGCAGGTTCGCCTCGATGACGAGGTCGATCTGACCCATGGCGAGCAGACAGTAGCCGAGGCAGTCGCCGCCGAAGCGTGTCATGCGGACTTTCGATTTGACGCGGGAGAAGGCCTCCCATTGCGCCGGTTCGCGGAAGATCTCGGGCGCTGTCGCACCGAGGATGGCATGCTCAAGCGTCGCGCATTCCCGCGTCTTGAGTGTCCGGTCGCCGCCGGGACCGCTATAGTAGGCGCCCCGCTCGTCGGCCCAGAAGCGCTCGCCGGTGAAGGGCTGGTTCATGAGGCCTGCCGTGGCGCGGCCGACGTGGCGGATGCCGATCAGCGTTCCCCAGGTGTGCAGCCCCATCATGAAGGAGCGCGTGCCGTCGATCGGGTCGATGATCCACTGGGTTTCGGCGGTGGCCGCATGACTTCCATACTCCTCGCCGATGATGCCGTGATCGGGAAAGCGATCGGCGAGCGCTTGGCGCATGACCTCTTCGGCCGCGCGATCGGCGGCGGTCACCGGATCAAAGCCTGTTGGCCCGATTTTGTTGTCGTAGCCGATCGACTGGCGGAAGTGGGGCAGGATGACATCGCCCGACAGTCGTGCAAGCTCATGCGCGAATTCGATCAACTCCGATACCGATGACGTACGCTTGCTGTGCATGGATGTCCTGGACCGTTCTTCGCGGTTTCGACAGTTGTACGGCGGGAAATCATATGAGTTGGAGCGGCATGACTTGGCAAGACTTGCTGACTGAGGTTGGCTCGACGATGTACGTAGCCGTTCCGCAACAGTAAGGCCGAAAAGCCACGGTTCTCCTATCGATACCCTTGTTCGCCCTGTCGATGCCCACCATATGTGGTCTTGCGGGAAGCGATTGATTCGCGACCCGCATGCCCTCCTTGGGCGTTTCCTCCCTAGACTTGGGCCGCTTCGTGCGGCCCCTCTTTTTTTACGCCCATGCCGTGATCCGAGGCGTGCGCCATGCCGAACGCGCATATCGTTCATGGGGCATCTCGGCAACCTTGGCGGCATCTAACGACTCATGGAGCGTGATGCGCGAGAATTGTTTTCTGTGATTTGTTTCATCGCACTAACGACAAGTCTTAATCCGCGATCTGCCTCGGATCACAGCTCGCGTTGAACGCATTCCGCTTGGTGATGCTCAATCGCAGACCCGACAGATTGTCACGTCTGCGTGCGCCGGGCTTGAAATTTGTGCGTCGCAAACATAGATTGTTGCAACGCGGTAGGGCCTTCTTCCCTGGCCCTTATCGCTGCCCTCCTTGGGCGTTTCCTCCCTAGACTTGGGCCGCTCCGATAACGGGCGGCCTCTTTTCTTTTGGGGGGCCCCAAGCGCCTAAGCCGGTCGCGCCGCTACTCGGCGGCCGCCCGCGGTGACATTAGGCCGGCCGCCTCGATCATGACGCGCTCCATCACCGCCTTGAGGTCGTGCTGGATGCGATGGAATCCGGGCGTGGTCTCGAACGTATCCTCGTTCATGTAGAGGCTGCGATTGACCTCGATCTGCAGTGCATGAACGCCGAGACTGGGATTCCCATAGTGCTCGGTGATGAAGCCGCCGGCATAGGGCCGGTTCAACGCCACTTCGTATCCGAGCTTCAATAGTTCCGCCTGCAGGAAGCGCGTGAGGCCGGGATGGCAGGAGGAGCCGAACCGGTCGCCGATCACGAAATGCGGCCGCTGGCCGGGTTGGCCGCAGCCGACGGACGGCATCGAATGGCAATCGATGAGAAAACCCGTGCCAAAGGTCCGCCGTGCCGCGGTCAAGAGATGGCCGAGTTCCGCGTGATAGGGCTTGTAAAGCCGGTTGATGCGCTCAAAGGCAGCTTCCACCGTCAGCGGACGCCGGTAGATCTCCTCGCTCTCCGCCACCACCCGGGCGATCGTGCCGAGGCCGCCGACGACTCGCAGCGAGCGGGTGTTCGCAAAGTCCGGCAGCCGTTCCGAGAACAGCTCAGGATCGAGCTCGTAGGGCTCTCGGTTGACATCGAGATAGGCGCGGGGAAAGCGGGCGGCGATGAGGGGCGCGCCGAGCCGCATGACATCGAGGAACAGCTCCTCGACAAAGGCATCCTCGGATTTGCGCAAGGTCGCCGCTGGAAGCCGTGAATCCTCGAGAAATGCCTTCGGATAGACGCGGCCCGAATGCGGCGAGGAGAACACGAAGGGATGCAACACGTCGCCCGGGCGGTGCACGAGAAAGGGCGGGTTCAACTCGGCGAGGATGGCAGCTCGTTCTCGGGCGCTCATGTCTGTCCGGTCCTGCAGGCAGGGCTCGCTCGGGTGCGCGGGAGAGAACACGCCGAATAGGCGCGCACTCTGCCAAGGGCTCACGCTCCTGTCCACGGGAGAACTGCGGCCTAGCCCACTCTTTCTGGGGAAAGCGCGTTTGCGGGGCACCTGTTCATTCCTGCTTTACCAATGCCCGCCACACTCGTGTGCTTACTAGAGCGGGTTCAGTCCAACCGGAATCAGGAACCCGCTCTAGAGTCTTGACTTGGCGCACGTTCTGACGGCGAACCGGTGTCCACTTCGCCTGAACGTGCTCTATCCCGCGCTTGATCCAACCTGCGGATTGCCGTCCATGTCCCTCTCCGGTCCCCTGCCGCGCACGCTGCAACGCATCCTGCTTGCGGAAGATGACGAGCTATTGCGCCGGTTTCTTGTCAAGGAACTCGAGAAAGCGGGTTACGCCGTGGCGGATTTCGCCAATGGCGCCGAGGCTTACGAGCGCCTGAAAGAAGAACCGTTCACGCTGCTTTTGACCGACATCGTGATGCCGGAGATGGACGGCATCGAGCTTGCCCGGCGCGCCAGCGAGATCGACCCCGACATCAAGATCATGTTCATCACCGGCTTTTCGGCGGTGACGCTCAACACCGAGAACGCGGCGCCGAAAGAGGCAAAGATCCTCTCCAAGCCCTTCCACCTGAAGACACTCGTCAACGAGGTCGACCGGTTGCTCGCCGCTTGAACCGCTCGCGGATGGCAATCGCCGCGAGGAATACGACAAACACCAGCGCCATGGCGTAGGGGAAGCCGTTCGGGCCGTAGAGGTCCATGGCTTGCCCGGCAATCAGCGCGCCGAACAACGCTCCCGTGCCCCAAGTCGTCGACATGGCAGACGTGCCCGTGACGAGCTCCTTGCCGGAGAACCGCTCACCGAGTTCAGCCAGCGCCACTGTGTAAATGCCGACCGAGGTCGCGCCGATGATGAGCAGCACGATCCAGAGCCAGGCGCTGTGCACAACGCTGGGAATCAGGGCAGCCAGCAAGCCCGTCACAACGGCCAGCGCCGACATCAGCGGACGCTTCGGCAACTTGTCCGCCATCCAGCCGATCAGCACCTGTAAGCCGACATTGCCGAAGGAGAGCACGGCAAGCGTCATGGCGGCGGTCTGCTCGGTCATGCCCATCTTGACGCCATAGACCGGCAGGAAGCCGAGGCAGGCGGCATCGAAGACGCCGAACACGCCGACTGCTAGCAGCAGCACCGGAGCCTTCGTCACGAAGGCGAGGAAGGAGGTGGCGCCATCGCCCTCCTCGTCCGGCATCGCATCCTCCCTGACGAGCAGCACGGGGATGGTGGCGAGGACGAGTACCGCCGCGCCGACCGCAAAGGGAAGGAAACCGGTCGTGCCGAGCAGCGCCACCGTGTAGGAGCCGAGGCCGAAACTCAGTGCGAGCACACTTGCATACATGCCGACGATTCGGGCGCGATAGGGCCCTTCGGCGAACCGCACCACCCAGGCCTCGCTGATCGAGAACAGCGTCGAGACGGCGAGTCCTTGCAGTACGCGCAAGCCGAACCAGGCCCAGAAAATCGGCATGAAGGGGTAGCACAGCACGATGGCTGCCGCCGCGAAGGCCGCGATTACGACGACGGGCTTGGCGCCGAAGCGATGCACGAGTGGTGGCACGATAAAGCCCGAAAGCAGGATGCCTATGGGCTGCATCGAGGCGTTATAGCCGATGATGTCGGGCGCGATGCCCTCGCGCTCCATGATGAGCGAGAGCAGCGGAAACATCTGCCCGAGCGCGAAGCCGAACACCGTCACGCAGGCAATCGCCGCGACGAGGTTCTGCCAGCGCTGGCGGGGAAAGGCTTCGGTCAGCGTGCCGCTCATGGTGGCCGGGGTATCAGCCGGTTGTCAGCGGAGCAAGCCGAATACCGGAATTGCAGCCCGGACGCGCCGGTCACGCATCCGAGTCAAGCGACGCCAATCTCAGGGCGAGACGACGCGCAGCCGGTCGCGCGTCGAGCCGCGGATCGCCGCGTTGATCCGGCGCTGCGAGGGCGGCGGCGCCAAAGGTTCGCCCTCCACGTCCAGCTGCGTGACGGCACCCGGTGCGATCGGGGCGCGCGGCGCGACGATCTTCTGGCGCAGCGCGCTGAGCTTCGGCTCCGCGCGCCGCCGTCGCTTCAGCGCCAACGCCGGCTTCTCGACGAATCGCCAGGAGAGATAGGCCAGCGGTACGAGCACGGCGAGGGTCAGCAGAAAGAGCTGCATCTGGCTGATGCCGGAGAATAGCGAGACGATAAGCTGCATGATGGGCCATCCATAAATATAGGTGCCATAAGAGATGTCGGTGTCGCGCGTCCACGGGGTGAGGACACCGAAGGGGAGGCTCGCGACGGCAAAGGAGAGGTAGGCGGTGAGAACGATAAGGGCGACGTAATCGAGGCCGGTGCCGCGCAGGAGCAGATAGGCGCCACCGGTGAGTACGAGACCGACAGCGCCGATCCGCAACCGATCGCGCAGCACGTAGCCGAGCACACCCAGCGAGAAGCAGAAGCCCAAGCGCGCAATTGAATCGAGCGAGCCTCCCTCGGCGCTGACGCCGTGGGCAAGCTGCGGTACCGCATAGGCCGCGGCGATCGTCGCGAGGACGAAGGCGGTCAGCGCCCAGGAGCGGAACACGCCGAGGACGGCGGCCGCTGCCAGCAAGAGATAGCAGATCACCTCGTATTTCAGCGTCCAGACCGGAATGTTCACTTCATCCGGAACCGGATTGGCGTCGAAGACGCCGGGGAGCGCCGCGCTCCCGGTGATGAGACCTGCGGTCTTCAGCACATAGAGATAGGGCTCGGCGCTGGTGAGATAGGAAACGATGGGCAGGTTGGTCGCCAGCGGTCCTAGCACGAATGCCGTCAGCACGGTGCAGAGGATGAGCGCCGGAAAGATGCGCAACGCGCGAGCCCAGACAAATCCCGAAAGTGCCGGAGTTCGTACGAGGCTTGCCATGACGAGCAGGCCCGACACCGCAAAGAAAACGTGCACGGCATGCTGGCCGAGTGTGAAGCCAGTTGTGGCGAAGAGGGGCTCGGAGTCGGTGACATGGGTCAGTAGATAGAAGCTGTGCGAGAACACGACAGCCAGTGCCGTAACGAGACGCAGTACGCCGAAGCCGTTGTCAGGATCGATCAGGATGTCGCCAAGACGGCGGCCGATAGTCCAGTGCATGGGCTGCCTCTACTGCGGACCCGGGCCGTCAACCGGCCGTTCATGGAGGCAAGGCGAGCAGTCTTTGTGCCAGACTCACCGATCCGGCGCTTACCCGTGACAGGGCGGTTAAGGATGTATGAAGGCCGATGATGTAGTCTCACGGCCGATGCGCCAGGACCAGAAGCGCGGAGTGAGGGTTCATGCGGGCTGTCGCCCACGGGAGTAGCATGCGGAGCGTCTTCGAGATCGGCGGCGAGAGGATCGAGCCCGGCACTCGCCGGCTGGTCGACATTCCCGTCTCCAAGCTATCGAACCACGTGCCGGTGTCGCTCGCGGTCCATGTCGTGCATGGTGCCGAGCCCGGGCCAACGCTGTTCGTCTCGGCGGCCATCCATGGCGACGAGATCAACGGCGTCGAGATCATCCGGCGGCTGCTGCGGGTCGAGGAGCTGGCGCGGCTCAAGGGCACGCTGCTCTGCATTCCCGTCGTCAACGCCTACGGTTTCATCGCCCGCTCGCGCTATCTGCCGGATGCGCGCGATCTGAACCGCGCGTTTCCAGGAAATCCAACCGGTCCACTCGCCTCGCGCCTCGCCAACATCCTCATGCAGGAGGTGGTGTCGCGCTCCAATCTCGGCATCGATCTGCATACGGCCGCGGCCAACCGCACGAACCTTCCGCAGATACGCTCGGCCTTCAAGACGGCGGCCGAGCACGACATCGCTCGGGCCTTCGCCGCGCCCATCATGCTGACGGCACCGGAACGGGAGGGGTCGCTACGTGAAGCAGCCCGCAAGCTCGGCATTCCCGTCGTCGTCTATGAGGGGGGCGAAGGATTGCGTTTCGACGAGTTCGCCATCCGCGTCGGCGTCAAGGGCATCCTCGGCGTCATGCAAAAGACCGGCATGATCGAGCTGCCTCCCGACATCAACGGCCACGAGCCGCCGATCCATGCGACGTCCTCGAGTTGGCTCCGGGCGCCCGAAGGCGGCGTTCTGCTCGCCTATAAGACGACCGGCGATACGGTCGAGCCTGGCGAGGTGATCGGCGCCGTCGCCAACCCCTACGAGGATGTAGAGACGGAAATCAGCGCGCCCAAGCGCGGCATGATCATCGGTCGGACGCGGCTGCCGGTGGTCAATCTCGGCGACGCGCTCTTCCACATCGCCTGGATCAAGCCGACCGAGGGCTTGACCAGCATCACCAGCGAGGTCAGTGCCGATCCGCTGTTCGACGAGGACGAGATCGTCTGACGGTCAGGCAAACCCGCCCGCCAGCAGGAACGCCACGCAGATGATCGCCCCCAGCACTGGCACCACAATCGGCTGTACGGCAACGCCGTCAGGCGCTGGATCGCCACGCAGCTTGATGCGGACGAGGGCGGCGTTGACGAGTGCGAAAACAACGAGCGTGATGCGTGAGGTCCACTCGGCGAGCTGCTCGAGTGGCAGAAACACGGCAAGCAGATAGACAGCGACCACGACCAGCCCAGTCGCCACGATCGGCGTCGCGGTCACCGGATGGACGCGCGCGAGACCGGCGGGCAACCGGCCTTGCACGGCCAAACCATAGATCACGCGTGAGGCCATGATGATCTGCACGATGACGCCGTTGAGGGTCGCGATGATGGCGATGGCCCCGAGCCAGCGCGGCGATGCGCCGGTCGCGCGTTCGAAGACGAGTGCGAGCGGCGCCTCCGACTGGCCGAGCTCGGCCGGCGGAACGATGACCACGGAGACGGCGGCGACGGCGATGTAGAGAACGGTCGAAATGATGAGCGTCAGATAGATGGCGCGGCGGAGCGTCACCGTCGGGTCCTTGACCTCCTCGGCGACGTTAACAATGCCCTCGAAGCCGATGAAGGCGAAGAAAGCGATGAGGCCGGCAGACAGAACGCCGAGCCAGACGCCGGGCTCGAGGTCGGGCAGCACGGTGTGCGCGAGCGCCGGCAGACTTTCTGGCTTCGCGATGAGGCCTGCGCCCACCACGATCAGCAGCCCGGCGATCTCGATGAGCGTCATGATGGCCGCGAGCGTCACCGATTCCTCGATGCCCCAGGCGGCGACGAGCCCCATGGCGAGAATGACAAGAGTCAACAGCAGGACCGGCGGCCAGTCGAGAAACACCCGGATGTAGCCGACGCTGCCGTGCGAGATCGCAGCCGCCGATACGAGTCCCACGCCCACAACCAGAAGTCCGACGAGGAGCGTCAGCGCTCTCCACTCGAAAGCCGCGCCGACGAAGGCGGCCTCGCCCGCGCTCACCGGATAGCGGGTCGTGAGTTCCGCGAGGGAAAGCGCCGTCGGCGCCATCACGAGCGCGGCAATGATGAAGGCGAACGGCGCGTGCTCGGCCGCGCGCCAGGCGGCGTTGCCGATAAGCACATAGATGCCGGCGCCGATGGTGACGCCGAGGCCATAGAGGACGACGTGCCAGAGGGTGAGCTTGCGTTTCAGCGCGGCAGATTCACCGACTGCGACGGCACGGTCAGTATCTGAACTCATGCCACTTCGTCACCGGTCGACGCCATATCACCCCTCCCGAAGGTTGCCGGAGGCAATTTGCGCCTCCGGCACTCCCCAGGCTAGTCCGGATGCCCCCGCTTGTGCACCCGGATTTCGCATGGCCTTGCATGCAGGAGCTAGAGTGCTTCCGGAAAGGTGCGAAGCGGTTTTCCGAAAAGAAGCACGGCAAACCAAGGAACTAGGGTGTTGACGTGATTTAACGAAAAACGGAAACACCCTAACGGGCCACCGTCACCGAGCAATGTGCCTTCGAGACAATGGCGTGGGAGATCGAGCCGAGCACCAGCTTGGCGATCGCGCCCTTCTCGCCGGTGCCCGTGACGATGTGATCGAAGCCGTGCTCGTGCGCATAGTGGATGACGGCGCCGGCCGGATCGCGGGCCCGGGCGACGACGAGGTCGGCCTGCGACGCGCCCGAGCCCATCGCCACCGCGCGCGCCTCCTCGGCGACCTTGTCCGCCTCGGCGGCATCCCAGTGATACATGGCCGGCGCCCGGGGCGTGCCGAGCGCCGTGTTGACGACCATGATGGTGAGCTTGGCCTCGTTGGCCTTGGCGAGGTGAGCGGCTTCCCGCACGGCCTGCTTGGCGTGATCGGTGCCATCGTAGGCGCAAAGGATTTTCTTCATGACGGTTTCCTTCCTGGTCGCGACATCGAGACAATAGCTACACTTCACGACAGCTGCGCTCGTTCCGCCTTGACCGGCGTCAAAAGCGCTTGCGGGTCCGCCGAACTGGGCGTAGCTAGAGGCGGGGCAGGATCGGCCGCCCCTTCAGGCTCACCGCCCAAGCGCCGAGCGCTCTCTTGTGGGAGAATGGGTATGGGTGAGCTCTTCATGACATTGGATGAGTTGCGCGCGCGGATCGGCTCGGCCGATGCGCCGATGATCGTCGACGTCCGGCGCCGGGCGGTCTTCGATGCCGATCCGACAGTGTTGCCGGCGGCGCGCTGGCGCGATCACAATGCGACCGGCGTCTGGGCCGGGGATGTGCCCGCGGGCCGGGAGTTGCTCGTCTATTGTGCTCATGGCCACAACGTCAGCCAGCTGGCGGCGGCGATTTTGCGAGAGGCGGGCCTTCACGTTCGCTCGCTCGAGGGCGGCATCGAGGCGTGGCGGCAGGCGGGACATCCGCTGATCCGGAAGGCCGGGCTGCCTGGGCGGGATGAGACGAAACCCAGCATCTGGGTGACGCGCGTCAAGCCCAAGATCGATCGCATCGCCTGCCCCTGGCTCATTCGCCGGTTCATCGACGCGGAAGCGCGGTTCCTGTTCGTCGAGCCGGAGTTCGTGAAGGATGTGGCGGCGGAAGTCGGCGGCATCCCCTACGACATCGAGGGTGTCGAGCTCACCCATCGCGGCGAGGGGTGCTCGTTCGACACGCTGCTCGACGAGCTGGGCCTCGACGAGCCTTCGCTGCGTGCGCTCGCACTCATCGTTCGCGGCGCGGATACGGGCCGCCCCGATCTCGCGCCCGAGGCGGCCGGATTACTCGCCGTCTCGCTCGGCATCTCGGCACTGTCGGGTGGAGACGACGCGGCGGCACTCGATCGCGGCTTTCCGGTGTACGACGCGCTTTACGCGTGGCTTCGTCACGCCAAGGGCGAGACGCATGGCTGGCCGCCACGGAGCGCCGCATGAGCGAGTTGGCGATGGCCGAGCGGCCGTCCTTCGCCGAGCTGCTGCGCGTGTTCGGCAAGATCGGCCTCCTCTCCTTCGGCGGTCCGGCGGCGCAGATCGCGCTGATGCACCGGATGCTCGTCGAGGAGAAGAAGTGGCTCGACGAGCCGACCTATCTGTCCGCCTTGAACTTCTGCATGCTGCTGCCGGGGCCGGAGGCGATGCAACTCGCGACCTACGCCGGCTGGCGGCTGCATGGCTTGAAGGGCGGGTTGGCGGCCGGGCTGCTGTTCGTCGTGCCCGGCGCGATCGTCGTCTTGGCGCTGACGATGATCTATGCCGCTTTCGGGCAGGTGCCGCTCATCCAGGCGCTGTTCGCCGGTGTCAAGGCGGCGGTGCTCGTCATCGTCGTCGAGGCACTGCTGAGAGTCGCCAAGCGGGCATTGAAGCAGCCGGCGCATTGGGTGATCGCGGGCATGGCCTTCGTGGCGTTGTTTTTCTTCGCCGTGCCGTTCCCGATCGTGATCATCGCGGCGGCCATCGTCGGGGCCACGTTCCTCGAGGGGGCGAGCACGCCCGCTCCGGATGCAGCGCCGGCAACGCCGGTCACGCTCATGGGTACGCTGTCGACGATTGGCGCGTGGCTCGTCGTCTGGTGGACGCCGGTGGCGCTCGCGGCGCTGCTGCTCGGGTCCGAGCACGTCGTCGTCGGCATCGGCGTTTTCTTTTCCAAGCTCGCGGTCGTGACCTTCGGTGGCGCCTATGCGGTGCTCGCCTACATGGCGCAGCAGGCGGTTGAAGCGAAAGGCTGGCTTTCGGCGGGGCAAATGCTCGACGGGCTGGGCTTGGCCGAGACCACGCCCGGCCCGCTGATCCTCGTCACCGAGTTCGTCGGATTCCTCGGCGCGCTGCGATCGTCAGGATCCTGGGGCATTGCCATCCTCGGCGCGCTGATGACGCTCTGGGTCACCTTCGCGCCCTGCTTCCTCTGGATCTTCGCAGGCGCCCCCTACATCGAACGCATCCGCCGGGTGCCGTGGCTGTCGTCGGCACTATCGGCGGTCACCGCGGCGGTGGTCGGCGTCATTCTCAATCTGTCGCTGTGGTTCGCTCTGCAAGTGCTGTTCCGCAAGGGCGCACCGCTCTCGGCAGGTCCAATCCGGATGTGGTGGCCGGACTTCGCCTCCGCCGATGTCCTGGCGATGCTGCTCGCGGCGATCTCGGCCGTGATGCTGTTGAAGTTTCACAAGGGCATCGCGATGACGCTCGCGCTCGCCGGCGGATTGGCGCTGTTGGCGCACGTCGCGGGAGTTTCGTAGGACATGTAGGCTGGGCTGAGCCCTTCGCGAAGTCCAGCATTGCGGGCGCGAAGCTTGCCGCCGCCGCCGGGCTTCGGGCCGCTTCGCAGTCTTCAGCGCCAGCCTACAGTCCTACAGCCATCCCCTGTAGCGGAACCACAGCCAGGGCAGCACGGCTGCGAGCACCATGAGGCCCAGCGCCACCGGATAGCCGATGAGCCAGTGCAGCTCCGGCATATGCTTGAAGTTCATGCCGTAGACCGAGGCGATCAGCGTCGGCGGCATGAACACCACCGCCATGACCGAGAAGAACTTGATGATGGCATTCTGCTCCATCGAGATCATGCCGAGCACGGCATCGAGCAGGAAGGTGATCTGGTTGCCGAGCGAGTTGAGATGATCCGTCAGCGAGTTGACGTCGCGCTGCGCCGTCTTGATGCGTGCACGGATCGACTTGTCCTCCTTGGCGGCCATCTCCTGCATGACGTGACCGAAATAGGTCAGCAACCGGTTGAGCGACATCAGCGCTTCGCGGGCGCGTGAGGCGATGTCGCCCTCCCGGCCGATGCCGTGCAGGATCTCGTCGAAGCGTCGCGACGAGCGCCGCGCCTTGCCCTTGGGGTCCTGCGCGAAGACGCGCTGCGACAGGCGATCGGTCTCGCCTTGAATGCGCTCGATGCGATCGGCGTGGCGGTCGATGATGATCTCGAGCAGGCCGGTGAGGGTCGCAGCCGCGCTGCCGCACTCGATCTGGCCACGCAGTGCGCGGTCGGCGAACATCTTGAACGAGTAGGGTTCCGCATAGCGGATCGTCACCAGCCGCGAGGGCGTGAGGATGAATGTGACGGTGGTCGAGACCGGGCGCGGCGAATTGAACTGGAAGATCAAAGTCGCCGTCATGAAATGCGCGCCATCCTCCTGATAAAGGCGGCTCGAGGCTTCGATCTCCTGCAGCTCCTCCCGCGTCGGGATGTCGATCTTGAGCACCTCCTCGACGAGCTTCTCCTCTTCCGGCGTCGGATTGAGGAGGTCGACCCAGACGGTGGCGTCGGCGATCGGCGCCTCGGCAGTCTCGCGGCGCGCGAGCGCCGAGCCGTTGCGGTCGTAGATGATGAGCATCGGTCCCTCGGGAGATCGCGTTTAGTGGCACTATGGGGATCGGGAGCGGCCAATGCAACGGGATGCGAGTTGGGCCGGAACTGTCTGTAACTTCGCATGTTTTCTTCGGGCGCGGTGCGGGCTATGCATATCACCGAGATCGAGCAGCCGATTCGCCGAGACCAATTCCGGGAGCGCCGCGCCATGACCGAGAGAAGCACCGAGCCGGACACGGGAACCTTGAAGATGCTGGAAAACCTCGTCGAGCGCACGATCCTGGCGAGCCGCTGGCTGCTGGTGATTTTCTACATCGTGCTGGCCGCCGCGCTCGGCGTCTACGCCATCGCCTTCGTGGTCAAGTTCTTCCACATGGTGCAGAAGATTTTTGGCATGGAAGAGGACCAGATCATTCTCGCCATGCTGGGGCTCATCGATGCCTCGCTGGTGGCGAGTTCTCATCGTCATGGTGATGATCTCGGGCTACGAGAATTTCGTCAGCCGGTTCGACGAGGGTAATTCGGAACTCTCATGGCTCGGCAAGCTCGATGCCGGCTCGCTGAAGATCAAGGTGGCGTCCGCCATCGTCGCCATCTCCTCGATCCACCTGCTGCAGATTTTCCTGAACATGGATCACTATCCAAACGACAAGATATTCTGGGCGCTGCTGCTGCATCTGACGTTCATCGCCTCCGCCGTGTTCCTCGGCGTGCTCGACCGGATCATGCATGCAACGGTCAAGCACGCACCCAAGGGCGATGGGCCGAAAATGCACGTTTCGGAGAAAATCTAGCTTCGCACCAGAAAGCCTCTTGGCAATGGCTGCGAAGCATGCGACCATTTCACATCGCTTCAACAACCGGAAGGAGGTGATCCAATGTCGAGTGGGATCAACGCGCTATCGCTGAGAGCTTCGCGCACCGGACCGACGTTGGGGCAACCTCCAGCGGTCACCTGATGCGTCTTCGCTCGAGCGGGCTTTAGGGTCCGCTCGCGAGGTGCCGGCGATCAGCCGTATCTCACGAAGGGGTCGCGCCCATGGCGCGGCCCCTTTTTGCGTGGGCTTGTAACGCCGCGTAACGGTGTCCCGAAGGGAACGCGGTCCCGCCCCGATCTGTCATATCTAACCTCTCGACATGAACCGTGCGGCCGCTGGTCAGCAGTGGCGGCGAGGCTGGGAGGGACGTGCCATGGCGAGAATTATCGGCAATGACCAGAACAACATCTTGAACGGCACCACGCTCGCGGACCGGATCGAGGGCCGCGGCGGCAATGACCGGTTGAGCGGTGGGCTCGGCAACGACGTTCTCCTCGGCGAGCTCGGCAACGACACGCTGTTCGGCAATGCCGGTAACGACCGGCTCGACGGCGGTCTCGGTGACGATACGCTGGAAGGCGGCGCCGGCAACGACACGTTGCTCGGTGGCGATGGTATCGACACGGCCTCATACCGGGGGGCCTCCGCCGCGGTGCGCGTTTCCCTCGCGCTCCTAACAGCCCAGAATACCTTGGGCGACGGCACCGACCGGCTTTCCGGCATCGAGAACCTGACCGGCTCGCGGTTCGGCGACACGCTGACGGGCGATGCCGCCAACAATATTTTGCGCGGCATGGCCGGCAACGACATTCTGATCGGCGGCTCGGGCAACAACACGCTCGACGGAGGCGCCGGCAACGATACGCTGATCGGCGGCGCATACTACGACACCGCCGACTATTCGACCGCAACGGCCGGTGTCGACGTCGATCTGAGGGTGACGGCGGCGCAGAACACGCGCGGCAGCGGCCTCGATACGTTGAAGGACATCGAGCATCTCACCGGCTCGCGCTTCGACGACGACCTCGCGGGGAACGACGGCTTCAACACCATTCGCGGCGGCGCTGGCGATGACCGGATCGATGGCTTCGGCGGCTATGACGACCTCAGGGGCGGCGCGGGGAACGACATCATCTATTCCGGTGACGACAACGACAATCTGAACGGCGACTCCGGCAACGACATTCTGTTCGGGGGCAATGGCGACGACATCATCGTCGGCGGCGCGGGTAACGACTGGTTCGTCGGCGGGGCCGGCGACGACATGGCCGATTTCACCGCTTCCACGGTCGGCATCGCCGTCGACATCGACAGCTTCCTGCAGCACAACACCGGCGAGGGCCTCGACACCTTCACCTCGATCGAGGACGTCTACGGCTCCCAGCAGGGCGACTACATCTACGGCAGCATCTATGACAACTGGCTGCTCGGCTACGGCGGCGACGACGTCATCAATGCTCGCGACGGCAACGACAGCGTCAATGGCCAGGATGGCAACGATATTCTCAGAGGCGGTGCTGGCAACGATAGCGTCGCGGGCGAATCCGGCAACGACATCATGTACGGCGGCGATGGCAACGACTGGATGGAAGGCGGCTGGGGCAACGATTGGCTGATTGGCGACGCCGGCGCCGATACCTACCACTTCGACCGGTTCAACTTCGATCCGGGCTGGGGCGACGACACGATTTTCGGCTTCCAGGACAATGTCGACAAGATCGAGATCTGGGTGCCGTTCGTCGCATTCAATGACCTGCACATCACCCAGGGCGCCGGCACGGCCGCGATCGTCTCGCTCTATGTCGATGGCCAAGGCAATCCTACCGGAGACACCATCACGGTCTACGGCGTCAATGCGAACCAACTGACCGCGAGCGACTTCCTGTTCTGATCGCGCGCCTCAACGGTAGAGATCGGCCCTTGTCGGCGGCAGCGTCGAGGGCCGCTTTGCCGTTCGGCTCGCGAGCGTCTGGAAAATCCGCAGCGTGCCGCGCGAGAAGGCGAGCGAGACGCCGGCGAGGTAGGCGACCCAGATGCGATAGGTTTCCTCGCCGGCAAGCGCGATCGCCTCCTCGCGCCGCGCCGTCAACCGCTCGCACCACAGCCGCGTCGTCTGCGCGTAGTGCCGCCGCCAGGCCTCCACATCGTGCACCTCGAAGCCTGCTTGCTCCATGGCCGTCACCGTGTGGCCGATATCGTCGAGCGCGCCGCCCGGAAAGATGTATTTGAGGATCGCCTTCTGCTCGGGCCGCGTGCCGAAGCGCCGGCCGTCCGGGCTCGCCCGGTGCGAGATCGCGTGGTTGAGGAAGAGCCCGTCCGGCGCCAGCACCCCGCGCACGGATTTCATGTATTTGGGAATATTGGCGAGACCGATGTGCTCGTACATGCCGATCGAGGCGATCTTGTCGAAAGTGCCGTCGAGATCGGCGTAGTCGCGGATCTCGACCGTGACGCGATCGGTCAGTCCCGCTTTGGCGATCCGTTGCCGCGCGATTTCGAGCTGCGCTTCGGAGAGCGTGATGCCGTGGGCCTTGACTCCATGATGCCGCGCCGCGTGCAGCAACAGCCCGCCCCAGCCCGAGCCGATGTCGAGGAAGCGCTCGCCGGGTTGGAGCCGCAGCTTCCGGCAGATCATCTCGAGCTTGTCATGCTGCGCCCGATCGATGCCGTTCGACCAATCCGTGAAGTAGGCGCAGGAGTAGATCATCTCGTGATCGAGGAAGAGCCGGTAGAACTCGTTGCCGACGTCGTAATGGAAGCGGATGAAGTCGCGGTTCTCGGCCTGCTTGCGGCGCTCACCCGCGTGATCGCCAAAGAAGGCACGTGAGGCTCCGGGTGTCTCTGACCTCACCCAGAGGAACGGCCAGAGTTTCCGGGCCAATCCGAGCTTCGACAGCGATTTGAGCTTACGGCCCGCACCATCGCCGGCAAGGCCCTCGGCGAGGTCGATGAGCGTGCCGCCCTCGAGGCCGATCTCACCATGGGCGTAGTGACGGATGATGCGGTCAAGCGTTGGCCGCTTGAGGAGCGAGGCGACGACGCCGGGTGAGGCAATGGTGATGACAAGCGGCCGCGCTACATTGCTTCCGAGCGGCACCTCGCTGCCGTCCCACAGCCTCATGCGCGCATCGAGGTCGAGATGGCGCGCGACTTCGGCGATCGCGGCGCGCGCGGCATCGAGGAGCTTCGCGTCCTTGGTGTCGATCGTCATGCGAATGAGCCAAGCACAGGCGTGCCGCACCGGCAATGGAAACCCGGCGAGGGGGTTGCACCGGGCCAGCCGGACGATAGGCTGCGCCGGCGATTTGCAGCCAAGGAGCTCGAGAGTGGACAACAGCTGGATCGGCGAGGTGTTGCGCTTCTGGTTCGTGGAGCGGACGCCGGAGAATTGGTTCCAGAGAAACTGGGTCGTCGACCAGATGATCCGCGATCGTTTCCTCTGGGTGCACGAGAAGCTGTCGCAGCAGGTTCCGCCGGATGCGCTCGACCATATCGACGGCGCGCTGGCCGCCCTCGTGGTGCTCGATCAGTTCTCGAGAAATATGTTTCGCGGCACCGCCCGCGCCTTCGCCGCCGACCCCCAGGCGCTCATCCTCGCCAAGCTCGCCATCGATCGTGGCTACGACCGCCGCCTGCACCCGGACAAGCGACAGTTCGTCTATCTTCCCTTCGAGCATAGCGAGGACGTGAGAGAGCAAGAGCGATCCATGCATCTGTTCGGCGAGATGGGCGTACCCGACAACGTCCATTATGCCTGGCTGCATAAAATCATCATCGATCGCTTCGGCCGGTTTCCGCATCGCAATGTTGCGTTGGGCCGGAACTCGACGCCCGAGGAAATCACGTTTCTCAACGGGCCGAACAGCTCGTTCTGAGACTATTTCAAAAAATTGTTCTCGGCCTGTGTCCGGCGGAACTGCAACCGGGCCGAAGAGGGACTATGTTTCGCTCCTGATCGGCCCAGGCTTTAACAGGAGCTTACGATGAGCACTTACCGCACACTTGCGCTCGCCTCTTTGGCGGCACTCTCGATGCAGGCCGGCATGTCTGCAACCGCCGAGGCCAAAATCGATTGCGACGGTCCCTACCAGATGTCGAGCGGCTATCCGATCCGCACGCCCTATTGCGAGGACAACTATCTCGCCCAAGTCGCGCGCGGCCACGGCATGGCGGTCTCGGGCGCCGAGGTCCGCCAAAGCTACAACCTCAAGCGCGATGTGTGCCAAGTGGTCGGCTACGACACGCGGGTTTCGGAGATCTGCATTGGTGTACGGCGTGACGGAAGCAACAAGATCTGGACGCCGTAACTTCTCAGGACTCCCGGCCGGGAGGGGCGGCGTGCTCGGGGCTCCCGACCCGTCACGCCGCTCTTTTGAAGCGGCATTCGAACTCAGCGCGGATTTGCGCCGCGAGTGCGTCGGCGATGGCGTTCTGCCCGGCGCTGCGCGTGTGCAGGTTGATGTAGAAGACGGGCAGAGCCGGCAGCGCCTCCGCCGGTCTCAAGATCTCGAGTGAACCCGGCACGACGGAAGTCAGCATCGGCGCCACCACCATGTCTGCTTCCAGCATGGCCTGCATCGGCGTCGTGTCGCCGATCTGGAACATCAGGTGCCAGTTGCGCCCAGCCTTTCTGAGGGCTTCGAGGGCATGCGCGCGGAAGGCGCAGGTCTCATCGCCCATGGCGACGGGGATGGGATTGCGCCGCCAGGCGGTGCCGCCGCGTGCGCCCACCCAGGCGAGCGTGTCCGGCAGCAGCGTGTTCGCCGCCGAGACCGGCGCCGGCTCGGTGGTGAGAGTGAGATCGATCTCGCCGCGCTGCATGCGCTCCAGCAGCTTCGGCGTCGTCGAGGCGACGAGCGAGACGCGGACGCGTGGGTGTGACTGCTGGAAGGACCTGAGCACCGGCGGCATGTAAAGCCCGACGATGTCGTGCGGCACGCCGAGCCGGACCTCGCCCTCGAATTCAGGCTCGATCATGGTCGAGAAGACATCGTCATTCAGTGCGATGAGGCGCTGGGCCGGAGCGATCAGCCGCTCGCCGGCGGAGGTGAGGCGAAGCTGCTTATCCGAGCGATCGAACAGCTCCGAATGCAGTAGCTCCTCCAGCCGTTTGATCTGCTGGCTGATGGCGGCCTGCGTCAGGTTCAGGACCCGGCCGGCCGAAGTCATGCCGCCGGTCTCGGAGACCGCCACGAAGGCGCGCAGCAGGGCGATGTCGATGTCTCGTCTCATGCGCTTAACATAACGCATCGTGATGTAAATGACAATGACTATTCGTTTTCGTTATGAAGCGTTTGCCCCCATCTTTCCTTCAACGACGCTCCAACGAAGGAGAGATCGACATGAGCAACACCTCCCTCCCCCGCCCGATCTGGACAGCCGGATACCCGGAGACCGGGACACTTCGCTTCAAGGTCCGGCTGGGCCGCGTCTTCCGACGGCTCGGAGCCATGTTGGCAGCTTACCGCCAGCGTCGCGATTTGGCCGATCTCGACGATCGCACGCTGCACGATATCGGGGTATCCCGCGCGGACGTGGAGCGAGAGGCAAACCGGCGCTTCTGGGACATTGATTTGTAGCGAAGCCTCAAGCGGCCGCTTGTCCTGCCGGTGCCAAGTCGGTGCGCGGCAACAGGCGGTTCGCCGGCAGGCGGATGCGGGCCGTCGTGCCGGCGCCGAGCGTGCTCTCGAGCACGAAGCTGCCGCCGTGCAGCTCGATGAGCTTCTTGACGATTGGCAGCCCGAGGCCACTGCCCTCGACGTTGCGATTGGCCTCGCTGGCCACCCGCACGAATGGCTCCGTGACCTTGTCGAGGTATTCGGCTGGAATGCCGGGGCCATTGTCCGAAACGGCAATCTCGACGCCATGCAGCCGCGAGGGCACTGCCGAGATGATGACGTGGCCGCCCTCACGGCCATAGCGGATGGCATTCGCCGCGAGGTTGAGCACTGACTGGAACAGGGCCCGCTCGTCGGCGACGATATCGGGCAGCTCGGGCGCGATATGCATCTCGATCTGGGTCTTGCGGGCTTGAGCTGCTGGCCCAAGGAAGCGCACGCAGCGCGCGAGCACTTCGTCCAGCGCGGTCGGCGCCTCCTGCAACTGGTACTGACCGGCCTCGATGCGCGACAGGTCGAGCAGCGAGTTGATGAGGCTCAGCATGTGCCGGCCAGCCGAGGAGATGTCCTCGGCGTGGGAGATCTGGCGATGCGGCAAGTTCATGCGACGGCACTCGTTGAGGAGAACCTCCGAGAACCCGATGATGGCGTTGAGCGGCGTCCTCACCTCGTGCGTGACGTTGCGTAGGAACTCGGTCTTGGACAGGTTCGCCTGCTCGGCCTTGGCGCGCGCCTCGGCCTCCTGGGCGCGCGAGCTGGCGACGCTTTCGGCCATGGCATTGAAGGCCTGGCTCAGATTGAGCACCTCCTTGGGCGTCAGCCAGCCGAGCTTGGCGATGCGGACGTCCGTGTCGCCGTCCTGCATGCGGCGGGCAGCCCGGCTCACCGCCATCAGCGGGCCGACCACAGGCGCTGTCGCGAGCGAGCCGACGAGCGCCGCCGTCAAGATGATGAGGAAGGCGATCGACAGTGTCAGCGTCTGCGAGCCAGCGCTGGAGGCCGCGCCCACCGGCTCGTGCACCAGCACGCCCCAGCCGGTATCGCCGGCTTGGACAGCGGCAACGATCGCCGGGCCACTGCTCTCCGGCAAATCCTCCTGTGAGATCACTTGCCGATGTGTGGTCAGATCCGCCACGAGCTGCAAGTCCGACAGATCCTTCGCCTGCTGCTCCCAGTGTTTCAGCGGGCTGGCGATGATCCGGCCGGTGCCGTCGACGATCTCGATACCGATTTCGCGGTTCGCGTTGATGCGTTCCGCGAGGCGCACCAGCTCTGACGTGGAGACTCCGGCGACCAGGATCGTGCCCTGACGCGACGAGACGAGCATCAACTCGGGCTGCTGGTCGGCGCCGATCCTAACTTGCAATGCGCTGGCTTTGCCGGCGGCGAGGCGGGCCTTCAGCGCCGCCAGCTCGCCGGGGCTATAGGTGTCCGGCATCAGGTCGGCGCGTACGCCGAACTTGGATCTCACTGCGCCGGTTGTCTCGTCGACCCAGCCCGCATAACGCAAACCGAGCCCGGAAAGCAGCTCGGTGTCGACCATGCCATCATTCGCGTCGTGCGCGCTCAGGACATGTTCGAAGGCATTCACGACCTCGTCATGATAGAATTCAATCGATAGGCCGACGGATTGGGCAAGCAACAGATTGTGCTCTCCTGCCTCCGAGATGCGCGCGTCGACTTGGCTGGAATAGGGCCAGGCCCAAAATACGACGAGGGGCGCCGCGACGATTGCGGCGAACGTCACCAGAGAGGTGTTTTTCAACGACAACATTCGACTACCCGATCGGCCACATGGACCGGCTTCCCCAGGTTGAAGTCTGTCGCATCGCCGAGAAGGAATGCCTAACGGGCGGTGAATGTTGGAGTTCTGGAAAACCGCCCGTTAGACTGGATCGGCAAATCAATGGGAAACTGTCGGAAGTTTTTCACAAAATACGCCGCGCAAGGACGATCAGCATTCGGAAACGCCGGAAATCCGGCCCCGCGACAGGGGCGACGCCCAATGCTAAATATCTCCGGGAATTTGAGGAGAATGCCATGGAGATCGTTCTCGAGCGGCGGGCGGACATCACGCTCGACGCCGCGCATAAAGTTGCCTTCGACAATGCGCGCGTCCGGCTGGGCAAAAATGCGCTCGCCAGGATCGCTCAGGCCCGCGCCGCTTTCGAGCGGCTCATCGAGGAGCCGGACATCGTCATCTATGGCGTGACGTCCGGTTACGGCCAGCACGCGCACTTGCGTTTTTCTCCCGAGGAGCGCCGCGCCCATGCGCGAAAACCCCCGATCGCCGCGCAGGCCAATTGGGGCGAGCCTTTCCCGGAGCGGGCTGTCCGCCTGATGGTTCTTGCGCGGCTCGCGAACTTCATCGAGGGGCACGCCGCCGTGACGCCGGAGCTGGCGGGAATGGTCGCCGCGATGCTGGACCGGCCGCTGCCGCCGGTGCCGCTCGACGGCGCGGTCTGCGCGGGGGAAATTTTGCCCCTCTCATGGCTATTCGGTCCGCTCGCGCAGTCGGTCGAGTTGAAGGAGAAGGAATCGCTCTCGCTCATCAATGGCGCGCCGCTCGCGGCCGCGCTGGTCGCCGATGGAGCGCTCATTGCCGAGCGGCGCCTCGCCATCGCGGAGGAGATCTTCGCACTCGCCGCCGAAGCCTACAAAGTCCCGGTCGCGCATTTCTCGGTCGCGACGGCGAAGCTCCAGGGTGACCCCCACGAGATCGCCGCCGCCGAGCGGCTCTCCGCCTTGATTGAAGGTGGAACCTCCGATCGCCGGCCCTACCAGGCGCCCGTCACCTTCCGCATCTTGACGAAGATGCTGGGCCGCCTCCGCCGCGACCTCGAGCGGGCGCAAGAGGCCGCCCGCATCTCGCTTTGCCAGGTCTCCGACAACCCGACCTATTTCCCTCCCGAGGATGACTCTTCGAACGGGGAGATCCATTCGACGGGTGGTTATCACAACGCCGCCGCCTGGCCAGCCCTTAATGCGCTCGCGATGGCCTATGCGGATCTGACGACGCTCTGCGATCGGGTGATCGCCCGCCTGCTCGACGGCAACACCTCGGGATTGCCGGCGCAACTCATGCGGCCTGGGGCCGACGACGAGAGTACGGTTTATCTCGGCACGTTGGGTTTTGCGGTCGTCGGCTATGGCGAGGCGGCGCGGCGGGCGGCGCAGGCGGTGTTCCTCCCCGGCTCAGAATCGGGCGGTTTCGTGCAGAACGATGTCGCGGTGCCGACGGCGCTCGCCTGGAAGGGGCAGGAGGATGCCGGGCGGATGCTCGATCTTTGTCTCGGCGCAGTGGCGGTTGCGGCCGTCCGGGCCTTCGAGGTGACCGACCGCACCGCTCCCCCGGCACTCAAGTCCATTTTTGCTCTGGTCGAGGCCTTGCGGCGGGAAAGCGCGACGGTGCCCGCGCCCGGCAAGATCGCGGGCCAGGTGACGGACGATATCCGCCGCCGCATCAATGGCTGAGGAGCGGACGAGAACCTCGTTCCCCGTCAGGCGGAAATAAGCTAGGAAATACAAGGACTCTGAGGGTGCAGATGTAGAATTCCCGGGGAGTTGGCTCTGTTCAGAGCGGGTTCATATGGGGGGCGATACTGTCCCAATCGTCGGCGGGTTTTGGTTGGCTGGCGCGTCGAGTTGGGCCACACTTGAAAGGCCCCTCGAGTTCTCTATTTGTAACGGGCAGGTGCCGCTCGGCCTAGTTCGAAGCGGCGGAAACGATGAGGATGCAATGCACCGGATCATGAAAGTCGGTATCGCTCTCGGCGCCCTTGCGGGCTTCGCGGCGCTCGGCTCGGCGGCCATGGCCCAGGAGGATTGCAGCTGGTATGCGCTGACCTCCGCCAAGCAGCAGCAGGAGAACGAAGGCAAGGCCTGCAATCTCGCCGGCGACGGCTGGACGACGGACATCGCGGTTCATACGGCCTGGTGCGAGTCGGTTCCCCCCGATCAATGGCGCCAGGCGGTCGCCGATCGCCAGAAGGAACTCGACGGCTGCGGCGGCTAAAGTTTTCGGCGGTCGAGCCAGGGCGCAACCTGGCTCGATTGCCTGACGACCTCTACTCTACCACTTCCATTCCGGCCGTATCGCTCCCCCGCGATACGGCCGAACTGTTTTTCGCAGTCCCAAACCTACCCCGGCCAGCCCGTATACACCTCCGTCCCGCGCTTCTTGATCTGGCCGGCGATGATGACGCGCTGGATTTCCGACGTGCCTTCCCAGATGCGGTCGACGCGGATGTCGCGGTAGAGCCGCTCGACCGGGTTCTCGCGCATGTAGCCGCGCCCGCCCAAAATCTGCAGCGCCTTGTCGATGACGCGCCCCGCCATCTCCGAGCAGAAGAGTTTCAACGCGCTCGCCCGGGCATGGATCAGCTTCCGGTCGAGCCCGTGATCGATTTCCGAAGCGACGCGATAGAGCATCGACTTCGCCGCGAAGATATCGACACCCATGTCGGCAAGCATGAATTCGATGCCCTGGAAATCGCGGATCGGATGGCCGAACTGCACGCGGCTCGCCGCGTAGTCGTTGGCGATGTCGAAGGCCCGCTCCGCTGCACCCAACGTGTGCGTAGCGATCTGCAGCCGCGCCTCGACGAACCAGTCCTTCGTCAGCTCGAAGCCCTGGCCAACCTCGCCGAGGATGCGATCGGCCGGAATGCGCGCGTCTTTGAAGACCAGCTCGGCGTGATCGAAGGTGTAGTTGTGCATGAATTTGGGGCTGCGCACATGCGTCATGCCCTCGACCGGCTTGTCGACGAGGAAAAGCGTCGGCTGCTTGGGATCGCCATCGACATTCGCCTGCACGATGATGAAGTCGGAGGCGTTGTAGGAGGTGACGAACCACTTCGTGCCGGAAATGCTCCACTGATTGCCGACGAGTTTCGCCGTCGCTTTGCCTGCGGCCGCGTCCGAGCCGGCATCGGGCTCGGTGATGGCGACGCACGGGCGGCGCTCGCCGTGGTTGGAAGGCTTGAGGTAGGTGTCGATTTGCTCTTGCGTGCCGAAGCGCAGGCACACGGCCGGCCGCCACACCGCTGTCCACAGACCGTTCGTCAGGCGACCCATCTGCTCCTCGATGACGGTTTGCTCCAGCATCGTGAGGCCGAGGCCACCATGCTCCTTCGAATGATTGATGCCGGCAAAGCCCCAGTCGCGCACGGCCTGGCGAACGGCGGCGCGGCGCTCCACCGGCAGCTCGCCATGCTCCTCGACGACGATCTCCAACGGCTGCAGCACCTCCTCGACGAAGGCGCGCCCCTTGGCGGCCAGCTCCTTCTCGCGTTTCGAGAGTGAGAGATCCATCGGACTTATCCTTTCCGTTTCGAGCGATTTCCAATCCTACGGAATCGGAAATCGCTCTATGTCATTGGCTTGTCGCATTTTCTTCGACGAACCGGGAAACCACTTCGTCGGAAAATGCTCTAGGTATGACGAGACAGTCGACCGCCATGGCGCCCGAGGGCGCGGCGATGACTGGGTTGACGTCGATTTCGGTGAGGTCTTCTGCAACTTCCGCGACCATCGCGGAGAAGCGGGCGATCCAGCGCGAAAGCGCGGCCGTGTCGGCGGGAGGCGCGCCGCGCACGCCGTCGAGGAGCGGTGCGATCTTCAATTCGGACAGCATCGCGCGAGCCTCGTTCTCGGAGACCGGCGCCAGCGCCACCGCCGCATCGGCCATCACCTCGATGAGCGTGCCGCCGGCGGACAGCATGATGACAGGGCCGAAGCCCGGGTCGACGAAAGCACCCACGCCGATTTCGACGCCCTTCGGCGCCATTTCGGCAACGAGCACACGCGGGCCGAGGCGTAGGCTGAGATCGGCATAGGCCGCGCGAACTGTGGTTTCATCGCCGAGATTGAGTTTCACGCCGCCGACCTCCGTCTTGTGCGCGTGATCCTCGGCGGTCTTGAGGGCGACCGGTGTGCCGATCTCGCGTCGGACGGATATCGCGTCGTCGGCCGATGCAACAATCCGCCGTCGCGGCACGGCAAGACCGAAGTCCGCCAGCATGTCGAGGGCATCGAACTCGCTCGGACGTCCAGAGCGAAGCCGCTTGCGCCATCGCGCGACGATGGTGTCATCGAACGAGATCGCCGGCGGCTCACGGCGCTTGCTGTCGCGCTGTGCGAACAGCGCACGCACGGCGCGAAGCATCGGCTGCGTGCCCTTGAGCAGTGGAATGCCCGTGTCGGCGAGCCGCGCGGCGAGCTTCTGATCATCGGTAAGAAACGTGTTCGACGCGATCGCGACGGGCTTTGTCGTCTCGGCCGCCGCACCGATCACGGCCTCGGTCACGCCGGCCGAGTACCAATAGTCGCCCCGCACATCCGAATTGAAGATCGTCACGGCGACGTCGGGATCTTGGCTGAGTGCCACAATGCATCGTTGGAAACGGTTCGAAAAATCCCGCGCCGTACCCCAGGCATCGAGGGGGTTCTCGGCGTGCAGCCCCGGATCAAGCTCGGCGGCGAGCTTGGCCGTCGTTGCCGGCGAGATCCGGCCGAACGGCACGGCATGCCGCAGGGCCAGATCGACGATCATCTCGCGCTCGCCGCCGGAATCGTGGAGCGTCGCCAGCCCGCCCTGGCCGATGCGCTTGGGCGTATCGAAAAGCGCCAGAACGGCTGCCATCTCGTCGAGGTCGTCGACCTGATGCACACCGTAGCTGCGGAACAGCGCGCGATAGGCCGCGTCGTTGCCGGCGAGCGCGCCCGTATGCGTTTGTGCCATGGCGGCGCTGGCCGCGGTGCGTCCGACCTTCAGCGCAACGACCGGGATGTTCTTCTCCGCCGCCAACTCGAGCGCGGCCTTGAACCGCTCGGGCGCTCGGATGCTCTCCAGGAACAGCCCGACAACCCGTGTCTCGCCCGAGGCGATCGCCCAGCTCATGTAGTCGGCGACCGTTACGACGCTTTCCGCGCCCGTCGAGACGCACAGCGAGAAGCCGAGCCGCCGGTCGTTGTGGCAGAGCGCGGAGAAGGCCGAGCCCGATTGCGCGAGCCAGGCGATGCCGCCGCGCCGCAATCCTGGCGGGGAAGGAAAGGAGGCGACGCGCAGGCCGATGGGCGGCACGTAGAAGCCCATGCAGTTGGGCCCGCACAGCGCGATGCCGGCAGCGACCGCCTTCGCACGAAGTCTCTCGACCAGTCTCGGCTCATCGTCGTCATCGAGATGGCCGGAGGCGAAGATCGTCACCGCCTTGGCACCCGCCGCCTTCGCGGAATCGAAACCCGCCTCGAGCTTCGCATTGGCGATCGAGAGAACGACGTGCTCGGGGGCTTCCGGCAGGCTTTCGAGGTCAGGATAGCACGTCAGCCCCTCGATCTCGCCGTAGCCCGGATTGACGGGAAAGACTTGGCCAGCGAACCCATCGATCCGCGCCATCTGAACCAGCGCCAGCCCGTTCGTGTCCGGCTTCGCCGACGCGCCGACGAGCGCGATCGAGCGCGGGCGGAGGAGGGGGGTGAGGTTAGGAGTTGAGGTCATGGCGAGCGACTGTGGCATCGGCCGAGGATAGCCGAGCTAGGGTTGGGCTTGGCAAGCCTTCCAAGGGCCCGTGCCACAGTCCCAGAGTTTCGACGCTTGCCAATGCCGGTGACGCCCCTGTTTCCATCATTCCGGCCATCTCTCAAGACTTCGCACTCTCCGATCGGCCAGATCGAGCAAATCCGCAGCTTGGATGGATGCCAGTCGTCCATGCGGAGCATGGCTACGCCATGACGCTGGCATGACATAAACCTTTGGGTGGCGCGAGTGACGCTCGCATGTGTTTCGCCACGATGCCCGGCCACTTGTTCGCTGATAGGATCGTCAGCTCCCGTCAACACTCCACCCGATCCCGCCAATCCTCGTAGAGGAACTTCGCCGACGCGCCGATCTCGAAGAAGGGCGACGGCGGGACGGGCTCGGGTGTGCCGAAGGCCTTCAAGTCGGCGCCGAGCGGATTGTCGACACCCATCGCCATGTCGGCCGCCGCGATGCCAGAGACGACCGACTTCGTCGCGCCTACTCCGTTCTCGCAGACGGCGGTGAAGACATTATCCGCGACCTGCGCCAGCCCGTGCGCCCGATTGCGCGAGGAGCAGACGAAACCCGTCCAGGTGTATTCGAACGTCACATCCGGCAGCACCGGGAAGCGGTCGCGGAAAAGGCGCTCGTGATAGCGTCGCGCGGCGCCCTGCTTCGCCACTACCGGATCGTGGTCGATGCCAAGGCCGATGCCGGCTCGCATCAGGATGCGATGATCCTCGGTGTAGCGCATGGTCGGGCTCGAGGTGTGCACGATCGGCAGGATGCCCCAGCCTTTGACGCCGAACTCCCGGCGCTCTGACTCGGTCAATTGCCGCGTCAGACTTGCAAAGAGCCGCACAGGGAAAATGCGCTTCTCGAAGTAACCGAACTCCGGTGTGAAACCGTTGGTCGCGAGGATCAGCTTCGGCGCGGTGACGCTTCCGCCATCGGCATGCGCGGTCACCTTCGGCCCGTAGTCGATGCGGGTAACGCGGGTCTGCTCATGCAGCGTGACGTTCTCAGGCAAATGATCGGCCAAGCCGTAGATGAGTTTGCCCGGCTGCATCAGGATGCAGTTGGGCGAGAACAGCATGGCGCGGTAATGCGCGGTGCCGGTCTCGCGCTCGGCCGCTTTCCGGTCGAGCACGCTGCAGGGCTCGCCGATGCGCTCGAACTCGCGCTGCAGGATGCCGATGCGGCGCAATCCCTCTGGCCCGCGCGCGACCATGTACATCCCATCCTTGCGCCAGTCGCAGCGAATCTGGTGGGTGGTCACGATCTCGTCGAGGAACTGCGTCGCGCCCTGCGAGATGCGGTGGAGGCGCTTCAGCGGCTCTGGGTCGGTCACCTCGTTGCCGTCGGTGGCGTGCTTGAGACCCAGCACGAAGCCAGAGTTCCGGCCCGAAGCTCCCTGGCCGGCCACCTGCGCGTCCAGCATCACGATGCGATCGTTCGGGCGTTTCCTCGCGTAGGTCCAGGCCGCGCCCATGCCGGCATAGCCCGCGCCGATGATCAGGAGATCGGCCGTGATTTCGCCCTTGAGTTGAGGCGACGGCGTGCGCGGCGCAATCGTGCGCGTCCAGCCATTGGTCTGATCTTCCTGCGGAAATTTATGGATGGTCGGCACGGGCGGCTCCCTCTGTCGAGAGCCGGAGCCTAGTCGCCATGCCTCCGTTTTCATAGGGCACCTCGGCATCGCCGCCCTGCAGATCTGACGCGCGGCCGCGAGCCTTGCCTTGGGGCGCGGTACACGGTCATGGTCGGGCGGGCGCGGCAGGGCGCCGTTGCGGGGAGTCCAATGCAATCCGAGCTTCTGGCTCTGGGGGCGGCGATCGCGCTGGCGCTCGGCTCGATGTTCATGGGCGAGCTGAAGGGCCGGCTCGATCCGACCTCCGTCGTGCGCTGGAGCTTCGTCATCGCCACGCTGATGACCGGCACCGCCGCGGCCGTTGTCGGCGGGTGGGTGACGATCACGCCCGAGAATGCGATCTACCTCGCGACTTCTGGTTTCTTCGCCATGGTCGTCGCGGGGCCGGCCTACTATGCCGGTATCTTCACGATCGGCGCCAGCAACGCGCTGCTGATTTTTTCCCTCAACGCGCCGATCGCGGCCTTCGCGGGATTTCTGCTGTTCGGCGAGCGGTTCTCGGTGAAGGAGATCATCGCGGTGGCGCTGATCCTCGCCGGCATCTCACTTGCCGTGATGTTCGGCGAGCGGCGGCCGATGGAGCGTGGACGGGGAGCAGCTTCGCCCGCTGGTCGCATCATTCCCTGGGCCGGCGTCGGCTTCGCCATGACGGCGGCGCTCGGCCAGGGCCTCGGCAATGTGGCGGCCAAGGTTGCAATGGCCGACGCCGAGCCCTTCGCCGCCATGACGGTGCGTGCCTTTGTCGGCGTCGTCTTTCTCTGGGCGATGCTGGTGTTCCCGTTCCACCGCGCGACGATGCATGGCCGCGCCGATGTCCGGTCGCTGACGCTCATCCTGATCGGCACGGCGATCGGCATGGGCGTCGGCATGACCATGCTGATGGCGGCGCTGACCGAAGGCGAGGTCGGCATCGTCTCGACCCTGAGCGCCATGACGCCGGTCGCCGTGTTGCCGATGGTGTGGGCGCGCACCGGCGTCGCACCGCCCTGGCAGGCGTGGGTCGGCGCGATGGTGGCAGTTGCCGGCACCGCCGTGCTGTTCGGCAGCGGATGTATCGGCGAGGTGGTATGCTTGGGGTGAGGACTGCAAGCGGACCGCAGGGGATGCAACCGACATTGCGAACAGCGACACTTGACGATGCCCCGCTGGCGAGCCGCCTCGTCGTTGCTGGCTGGCGGGACAGCACTGCGGGATTTCTGCCGGCGGCGCTGCTGGATGGGCTTGATCGCAATCCGCATCACGATGCCGGGGCTTGGCGCGCGCTGATCGCGGTACCTTCTGCTCGGACGTGGATCATCTCGGAAGATGGCGAGGATATCGGCGTCGCGCGCCTCGACCTCGATTCATCGGTCCCGGGAACGCGGAGCGAGCTTGACGACGCTCTACATCGAAGCGGCCTGCCGGGGTCGGGGCATCGGTGCGGCAGCACTCCAATTTGTTTCCGGCGAGGCCAGGCGCCACGATGCACTCCCGATGGGACTCTGCGTGCTCAGCGGAAATTATCGCGGCCGCCGCTTCTACGAGCGCCACGACGCGCGCCTCATCGGCGAGCGCGAAGTGTTCGAGTGGGACGGACAGACGATCATGGAATCGATGTATGTGATTGGTGACCGACGAATGAAAATTGAGTTCATCCCGGATGGGGCGGAAGACACGCCGCTCGTCCGCATTTACGGAACTATCGTGCACCGCGCTGACGGCTCTTCACGCGGCGTTGGTCACACTGGCGAATGGTCAAGCCGCCTCGATTGCGCTCGCTTCGCTCGCCGGCTTCGTGCCCGTCAACGCAACGCTGACGTTGTCCGCCGGACCACGCAACCTCGGCATCCGCCTCCCCGCCGATGGCCGGAGCTTCGAGTGGATTGCCACGCGCGATGCCTTCGATGATGCATCGCCGCTCGTCGAGCCGCTTCTCGAAGCGCCGCCAAGCAGTTTCCAGTGGCTGCTCGGTGGCGAGGGTGCGATGATGTGGCAGCAGGTGGGTGAGGTTGGGTTGGTGGTAAGCGCGTCGGAGGACGGAGGGTGGTAGGCCGGTCCGGCTAACGCACGCGCCGCCCCGGTCCCAGCTACTCCGCAGCCACGCCGAGCGGCACGATTCCCGGTGTCCGGCGGCGGAGCTCGGAGATGTAGGCCTCGCCGAAATTGGTGCCGGGCTGGCGATCGTAGCTGAACAGTCCGACGATTCGCTTGCGATTGCCCTTGACGGGGCTGACGCGGTGAATTGTCTGGTTCCCCTGGAACACGTTCAGATCGCCGACCGACAACTTGGCAACGCGCACGCGATCCCGATTGCCCGCGAACACGTCGGCGACCGCGTCGTAGTTCTGCTCGGTATCGGAGCGAATGTTGGGTGCGTACTCGAACAAGCCACCCTCCTCGGGCTCGCGCAACAGGACCGAGAACACGACGTCATTACCGTCGAAATGCCAGCCGTCGGTATCGCCTTCGCCGGCGAGCTTGGAGGTCAGGGCAAGGTGGGGGCACTCGCTGCGATGGAACGTCTCGTAGCCCATCAGCTCGCGCAGGAACTCGCGCAAAGGCTCCCAGCAGAAGACCTTGCGCAGGGGGGAATTGTTCGGAATCTGGTAGTTGAGAACTTGATGGTAGCGGAAGGGATGAGCCGCCGCGCGCGGATGGCCGGACGGCCATTGGGTTCCGTCTCTGGGGTAGGCGGCGCTCATCGATTCATAGCGCGTTGCCCAGGGCAGGCGCGCCTCGAGCTCGGTCGCCATGTGGACGATCGCTTCAGACCGCAGGAAGCCGGGCAGCGTGAACAAGGCATCGCGCGCGAGCACGGCGCGGCCTTCGCGGAGCAGGGCGTCGGTCGCGGTGCTGTCCATGCGATCGAGCGGGTAGCGGCCCGTATCGACGATGTCGGAGATGTTTGCAAAACTCATCGCTGGGATTTCCTCTCCGCGTTTGCTGGCATCGCCATCCTCTACCTTCATTCGCCCGAAGTGAATAGGTCAGGTGAATGAGCGGGTGGTCCAGCCGCTCCTGTCGAATAAGTTAGCTCCGCCCCAACGCCTCGACCTCCGCGACCAACTCCGCCCTCACCATCACACCTTCGCGTACCGCCTCCGCGCGTCGCGCCAGGCGCCGCTCGCCGGGCAACCGGCCGCCGGCTTCCGCGATGGCGCGACCGAGAGCCGCCATCCGCGCATCAAACCCTTCGCCGGACGGCCCGCCCGGATCGAGCGCAATGAACACTTGGCCCACATCCGGCGTCTTGCCGCTCGATCCCGCGAACAATCCAGCATCTTTCGAGAGGCTCGAGCCGGTGAGCACCGCACCGAGCAACTCGACCAGCAGGCTGATGGCCGCGCCCTTGTGTCCGCCGAAGGCAAGGATCGCCCCGTCGAGGGCGGCCGTCGCATCGATGGTCGGCTTTCCCGCCGCATCGAGCGCGACGCCCTGCGCCAGGGCCTCGCCGGCCTCCGCCTTGAGGATAACCGCCGTCTTCGTCACCGCGCTCGTGCTCATGTCGACGACGAGTGCGGGTGTGCCCTTCGGCCCCGGCACCGCATAGGCGAACGGGTTCGTGCCGAAGAGTTTCTTTGTCATACCGGGATGCGCGACGGTTGCCGGCGAGTTCGAAATCGCGATGCCGATGAGCCCGGCCTCCGCGATGCACTCGGCGAACTGGCCGAGGTCGAGCGCGTTGTAGGAGTGGCGGAAAGCGAGCGTCGCCACGCCGAGCTTCTCCGCCGCCTCGATAAGCTCCGGCAGGTAGCGGTCGAAAGCCGTATGCGCGAAGCCATGGCGGACGTCGACGAGAAGCCGGCCGTCTTGTCCGGTCGCGATTTCTGTGGGCTTCGATCCGGCCATCGACCGCACCGGCCTTCAGCTGCTCGCAGAACTTCACGACATAGAACAGTCCGCAGACGGCATTGCCACTTGCCTCGGCTAGGGCCACGGCGCGGGCGATGCTCTCGGCACCATTTTCCGAGGCACCGTGTGCGAGGAGCGCGGCCCTCGTCAGGCGCTCGATCTCGGCGATGGTCAGTGTGCGGGTCTCGGTCACGGTGGAAGGTCCTGGGGTTTGCTGGTTCGGGTTCGCCGGTGGAAAGTTGGCATCGGGAAAGCGTGTAGGCAATGCCCGGCCTTTTCGCATACCGCAACAGTGGTAAGCTCGATTGGAAGGCACCTCTGCGCGATACGATCGAAGGAGCAGGCGATGATGGTTGCGGCGCTCGACCCGGCCAAACTGATCGATACCGGCCGCTATCCCATTGCCGATCCGGAGGCGCCGGCCTTTGCCAAGACTGTTGCCGCGGCGCGCGACAGCTTCGATCGCGATGGCCTTGCCCTGCTGCCGGGGTTCCTGAAACCCGAGATTTGCCGGGCGATGACCGCGGAGGCCGAGGCGGCCCTGCCGCGCGCCCACCGCCGCGACATCGCCTTCAACGTCTATCGCGACGAGACGCAGGATCGGCCGCCGGAAGGTCATCCGGCTTTGAAGGCGTCGCCTTTCTGCCAGTGGGTGATCGCGACCGACCTCCTGCCCGAGGAGGGCGCGCTTCGCGGGCTTTTCCAATGGCAGCCGCTGACGCGCTTCGTCGGCGCGCTGGTTGGCGAGAAGCTCTACTGCACCGCCGATCCGCTTGCCGCCTGCAATGTGACGGTGATGCGCGAGGGCGATCAGCACGGCTGGCATTTCGATTCCAACGACTTCGTCGTCAGTCTGTTGTTGCAGGCACCGGAGAAGGGCGGCCGGTTCGAGGTGAGACCGGGTGCGCGGGGCGAGCGCGGCATCGAGCATGACGTCGTGGCGAGCGCGACTCGGCGGCAGCGATCCAGAGGTGAAACGACCGCCGCTCTAGGAAGGCACGCTGTCGGTCTTCCGTGGCGAGCGGGCGCTGCATCGCGTCAGCCCCGTCGAGGGCCGGCGCCATCGCTTCATCGCGCTGTTCTCCTACGACCGGCAGCCAGGCATGATGTTCTCGGACGCCGTGCGGATGGGGGCGTTCGGGCGGGTGGCTTAGAGCGCTGGTCCTCCCAAGTGGATGCCGGTCAAGTCGCGATGACCCAGCTGATCCGTCCGTCGGGAGCGCTAAGGTTAACAGCCCGATTTCGTTGACCAGCGTGACACTACTTTGTATGGTTTTCGGTATCCTGAAAATTGTGCCAGCCCCCGATCAGCGTGCGATTTTGCGCGATGGCAGCGCGGCGTGCAGTCACCGGACTTGATCTGTGAGCCGGCATATGCTATCAATTTTGATAGCATAGAGAGGACGAAGCATGGGACAGATTCTGGTCCGCAACCTGCCCGACGGCGTCATCGAGACGCTCAAAACCAAGGCAGAGCTTTCCGGCCGCTCGCTCGAGCAGACGGTCCGGGATATGATCATCGAGCAGACCCCGTTGACCTCGGAGGAGTTGCTAAAGCTCACCGACAGGTTCCTGAGCCGGTTTCCAAAAACCGTCCGGCCACTGACGAAAAAGGAGATTCGCGAGGGGCTCGAGTGATGCGGCGCGTCGTCGTCAACTCCTGCGTTGCCGTCAAATGGTTCATCGGCGAGCCCGATGCGGATCTCGCAAAGCGTCTTTTCGATCCCGATGTGGAGCGGATCGCTCCCGACCTTTTGCTGGCGGAGGTGGCGAACGCACTTTGGAAATCCGAGCGTCGCGGCCTGATCGATGCAGCATCTGTCGACCAAGCTGCCGAACTGTTGCCGCGCTACTTTCGCACCGTGATGCCGATGTTCGGCCTGATGACAGAAACAGCTCGTTTGGCGCGCAGCATCGAGCATCCGGTTTATGACTGTCTCTACGTCGTCGTGGCGCAGCGGCTCGGGGCGACGCTGGTGACGACAGATCAGAAACTCATCGCCAAGATCGCCGCGACGACCGATGCTACTCGCGTGATCGACCTGGCCGATTGGACGGCGGCTTAACGTGACAGAAAATCCCATCAATCGCTTCGTTGCCGCCGCGGCGGACGCCTACCGCGCGACCGGAAACCTCGAGGCCATCGGCATCGCGCGGCTGCTCGATGAGCACGCGGGCGCGGCGTTCCGAGCTGAGCCGGCCGCGCCGCCGGCCGCGCGCCATCTCGGCACGATCCTCGCTGCTTCGGATCTGCATCCCGTTGCGCGCACGCTCGGAGCCTCGCTGAAGGATCTCGGCTGGACCGAAGGCGAGCTGCCGATGCCGGCCTCATTCAACAGCAAGTTCGCGTTCGTGACTCTGATCGGCGAAGGCACCTCGATCCCGGACGATCGCTTTTACTTCGGCCTCTATACGCAGGTGCCGGGGGCCTACTATCCGAGCCATTGGCATCGCGCCGAAGAACTCTACTACGTGCTCTCGGGCTCAGCTTCCTGGCAGCAGGGCAAGGGCAAGCTTGCGGTCAAACCGCCCGGCACACTCATCCATCACGCACCCGACGAGCCGCACGTCATGGAGACGCACGCCGCCCCTCTGCTCGCCATGTGGGCCTGGATCGGCGACCTCTCGCCCGGCACGTACCGGATCGAGAGTGCTTGAGCGTTTGCCTTATGGGCTGACCGTCGCCGTGAGTTCCGTCTTGTTCATGATGCCGGGGATATCGGCCATGTCGAGCATGCCGACGCCGGCGAGCGAGCTCGCGACGATCTTCAAGGTACCGCCGGATTTCACGAAGGCCGACAATGCACTCGCCAGATCCATCACCTTCTGCGACTGGCCGAGAACCTGTGGGAGTGCCGCCAGCGGCATCGCCGACATCTGCTCGCGAAGCTGATCGGCCGGCATGCCGGTTGCCGCCGACTGCTGGGCGAGACCCAAGGCGATCGCGCCGCTATCCGTCACCTCGATGTCGAGCGACTTCACCGCGGCAAGAGCCATTGCCATTTGCGCCGCGGCGGGGTCGCCGGAGAAGGTCTCGGGAGGAATGTTCTCGATGGTGCCCTTGATGTTGAATTTGCCGACGCTCGCCATGTCGAAGCCGAGGTTTTCGAGCGTCAGCCGTTGCGCCGTTTCGTCGTAGTCGACGGAGGTCGCGAACGACATGTCGATCTTGTCGATGCCGGCGGCCCGCATCTGAGCGAATTTCTCATCCGCCGGATCGGGCTCCATGTACAGCTTTTCGAGGACGAAGCCGAAGGAGGTCGGCATCAGGTTCGACCACTTGCGCACGGAGAGCCCCATCTTGCCGAGCGACATCTTCAGATGCTGCAGCTTGGTTGGATCGGCCGGATCGTTTTTGATCGTGCCATCGAAGTCGAGGCCTTCGATGGCGAATTCGTCGAAGCGCGGCATGTGGAAGTCCGCGGGTGTAAAGGTTGGCGGCGGAACGTTGGGATCGGTGGTCTGCGCCGGCGACATGGCGGCCATCACCTTCTGCAAGTCGGTGAGGATATCGCCGAAATCGAGCCCCTTCATCGTGAACTTGCCCATCGCGAAGGTGCCGCCATCGGCGCCCGATTTCGACATGCTGGCGCCGCTGATCGTCATCTCGCCCATGCGGGCGTTGGCGAAATCCTTCATGAAGACGTTGGCGAGAGAGAAGGAGATAGCCTCGGGCTTCGTCACCGAGAACGAGATGTCGCGGGCTTCGACCTCGCCGATCGAATAGGCCCGGTACATCTCGAAGAGCGCGGGAATCGCTTCCATCGCCTTGGTTTGCTGCTCGGGCGTCGGCTGCGTTCCCGGTGTTGCCGGTTGGGCTGCCATCAGCTTGTCCATCAGGTCGCCAAACGAAGTGGAGAGCGGGCGCATGCGGAAGTCGCGGCCGGCCATGATGCCGACCTTCATCTGGCCGACATCGCCGAAACTGATCTCGTAGCCGTCGGCGGCGAAGCTGTCGTAAAGCGAAATGAGCGGGGCGTTGGGATCGCTCGAGGTCGATAAGAAAACTTCGAAGGCGGCCGCGAGGTTCACGCCAGTCGCCGACATGGCGCCCATGCGGCCGGTCAGCTTCTGGCCATCCGGCAAGATTGCGTCGATATCGGCGCCGGCAAGGTTCATGCGCGTGATGCGGCCGCCCGAGATCTCCTCGAGCACGACATCGCGATAGACGACGGTCTGGTTGAGCTCACCCATCTTCTGCTCGAAGATGATCTCGGGCACGCGCCAGCGCGTCGCCGAGATGCCGGAGATTTTCGCCGCGACGGAGCTCCAGTCGGTCGACGTCAGCAGGCCCTGGATGTCGGAGGCGGGAACGGAAGAGCCTTCGGCTTCCAGCTTGGGAATCTTGATCGTGCCGATGCTGGTCGTGATGGCGAGGTTCTCGACCGTGACGTTTTCCTGGGCCTGCGCCGCGACAGCCCGCCAGGGGGCGTGCGCAGGGCCGAGGGCGGGAAGGGCGAGGGTCGAGAGGGTGAAAAGTCCGGCGGCGAGAAAAGTGCGGGGGTGCATCGGTTTCCTCTGGCTCTGGCGGAGGGTGCGGCAGTCCGGGAAACATAGTCATGCCCCTGACGATATGCACGCGTTTACTTTGTAACATCGGTAGGGATGGTTGCCGGGCGTGCCGTACTGGGGCGGATTGGCATACAGTGACTGATGTGAGGAATGCTAGATTTCGAGGGAATTGGCCTTGGACGTCGGACGACGCGCCGGTTTGCATCGACTTCCATGATGAATGGCTCGACCAGACTGTGTGCGGATACGCTCATCTTCGAAAATCGGCCGGGCAACGGCGTCTATACTTCGATCACAAATTGGACCAGACTTGGAGAGGCTGTTCCGTCACCTCGGCTGGGTCGATGTCGATTTCGATCATGTCTGGGTGGGAGAAGTGCACGTTCGCGCATGCCGCTGATATCCACCGAGCGCAATGCTGCCGCCACGTCTCTTGCCAGAGCGCATCGAGGTCGATGTCGTCCGGGCCTGGCTGCCGATCGCCAACCGAGTAGCGGAGGCTTCGTCCTGACTGCCGCAGCTCCGCGATAAACGCCTTCCATTCCGCGAGCTTACTCCGAACGCCAGATGTCTCGAAGTGCACCATCCGGAGCGAGTGCTGACGCGACGCCTCTCCAAAGCTCCGCGACCAGTTGCGGATCATCGAGGCTCAACTCGTGATTCATCTCCGGCAGCTTGTCGAACATGGACCAGCGTCGAAGGAGTTTTGCTAACATGCTCCTCATGCTCCGCCTCACGCATCCACATCCGCGAACGCTTCCGCCACGATCTGGTATTCGTCAGCGTTCGCCTCACCCGCAGCTGTCATCCCGGGCCTTGTGCCCGGGACCCATCTGAGCTTGAGTAGACGCCGAGTGACCGTACTGAGCATCGCACATCGCGGAATACAAATCCTTTCGGAGCGGGTTGGCGTGCAGGGCCTCGCCGAACACTTTCTCAGCCAACGGATCGTGCGGCACAATGGGTCCCGGGCACGTCATGGCCGGAGCCATGCCCCGCATGGACGGCCCGGGATGAAAAACTAGGTGTGGCTGGCTGCGTGTCCGCTCGGCTGCGCCGACGCGCGCCGCTACAACTTGACCCCCACCCCACCATCCCCTACCACTGGCAATAACCAATTCTATCCGATTGTGACCAATTCGAACCAATAATCCGGCACGGGGAAACGGCCATGAAAGCGCATGCCCAAGTCGTCGTCATCGGCGGTGGCGTCGTCGGCACCAGCGTCCTCTACCACCTGACCAAGAAAGGCTGGCGCGATGTCGTGCTGCTGGAGCGTCTCGAGCTGACGTCGGGCTCCACCTGGCACGCGGCCGGCGGCATGCACACCGTCAACGGCGACCCGAACGTCGCCAAGCTCCAGCAGTACACCATCAATCTCTACAAGGAGATCGAGGAGGTCTCCGGCCAGTCCGTCGGGCTGCACATGACGGAAGGCCTGATGCTGGCGGCGACACCCGCGCGCTGGGAGTGGCTGAAGTCGATCCGCTCCAAGGGCCGGTATCTCGGTATGCAAGTCGAGCTCGTCTCGCTGGACGAAGCCGAGAAGCTGTTGCCGCTCATCGACAAGCGCCAGTTCACCGGCGCCATGTACGATCCGATCCAGGGCCATGTTGATCCGTACGGAACGACACACGCTTTCGCGGGCTCGGCCAAGAAAGGCGGCGCCGAGATCCATGTGCACACGCGCGTCATGGATACCAAGCAGCGTACGGATGGCACCTGGGACGTCATCACGGACAAGGGCAACATCCACGCCGAGCATGTGATCAACTGCGGTGGCCTGTGGGCGCGCGAAGTCGGGCGCATGGTCGGGATCGAGCTGCCGGTGCTCGCCATGGAGCACCAGTATCTCATCACCGAGGACATGCCCGAGGTCGCCGAGATCAACAAGACGACCGGCAAGATGGTTCTGCATGCGGTCGATTTCGACGGCGAAATTTACATGCGCCAGGAGCGCGGTGGCATGCTGCTCGGCACCTACGAGAAGCACGGCATTCCATGGTCGCCGAAGGACACGCCCTGGGATTTCGGGCCGACGCTGCTGCCGGACGACATGGATCGCATGGCGGAGAACCTCGAAGTCGGTTTCCGGCATTTCCCGGCCTTCCAGAAGGCCGGCATCAAGAAGATCATCAACGGGCCCTTCACCTTCGCGCCGGATGGAAATCCGCTGGTCGGCCCGATCCGGGGATTGAAGAACTATTGGGTCGCTTGCGGCGTGATGGCGGGATTTTCACAGGGTGGCGGCGTCGGCTTGGCATTGTCGAACTGGATGGTCGACGGCGATCCCGGCATGGACGTCTGGGCCATGGATATCGCGCGCTACGGCAAATGGGCGACGCGCTCCTACACCAACGTCAAGGTGCGCGAGAATTACGGCCGCCGCTTCCGCGTGCGCTTCCCCAACGAGGAGCTGCCGGCCGCGCGTCCATTGCGCACGACGCCGATGTATCACAAATGGCTCGAGCTCGGCGCCATCATGGGCGATTCTTGGTCCCTGGAAGCACCACTGTGGTTCGCGCCGGCCGGCGTGAAAGACGAGTTTTCGTTCCACCGCTCGACGGACTTCCCGCATGTGAAGGCCGAGTGCAAGGCGGTGCGCGCCGGCGTTGGTATCGCCGAGACCTCGACCTTCGCGAAATACGAGGTAACGGGGGCCAACGCCGAGACCTGGCTCTCGCATCTGCTCGCCTGCAAGATTCCGAAGGCGGGGCGCATGACGCTCGCCCCGATGCTGAACGATGCGGGCAAGCTCATCGGTGATCTCTCGCTCGCCAAGGCGGGGCCGGAGCGCTTCTACATCTTCGGCTCGGGCGCGGGTGAAGAGTATCACATGCGCTGGTTCGAGCGGCATCTGCCCACCGACGGGACGGTGAAGGTGGTGGCGCTCGGGCAGCAGCTGACCGGTCTGACGATCGCCGGGCCGAAGTCGCGCGAGGTGCTGGCGAAGGTCACGGACGACGACGTCACGGTGAAAGCGTTCCGCTTCATGGATTTCAGGCCGCACATGGAGATCGGCATGGTGCCGGCCATGATCGGCCGCGTGAGCTTCACCGGCGATTTGGGTTATGAAATCTGGGTGAAGCCCGAGCATCAGGTGGCGCTGTTCACCGCGCTCTGGGATGCGGGGCAGGAATTTGGCATCCGCCCGTTCGGATCGCGAGCATTGCTGTCATTGGCGCGCGAGAAAAACTTCGGCACCTGGTCGCGCGAGTTCCGCCCGATCTACGGTCCCTTCGAAGCCGATCTCGGCCGCTTCGTCGATCTCTCCAAGAACGATTTCATCGGCCGCGCCGGAGCCGCGAAGGAGAAGGAGGAGGGGCCGAAGCGCGCCCGCGTCTCCTTCGTGGTGGACGCCGGTGATGCCGATGCCATCGGCGATGAAGCCGTCTGGAAGGACGGCAACGTCGTCGGCTGGATCACCTCGGGCGGCTACTGCCACCACGCCGACAAGTCTCTCGCCATCGGTTACGTGCCGACGGAGGTCTTGGGCAACGGCGCCGAGAAGGCGAAATGGGAGATCGAAATTTTGGGCGAGATGCGGAAGGCGAAGCTGCAGCTCGAGCCACTGTTCGATCCGAAGGCCGAGCGCATGCGGGGGTAGGGATAAATCACGAGCCCCTCGCGATACGTCCGATTGTGCTAAAATGGCTGCTCACAACCGATTGGTGGGAGATGGCCAGCAAAACTTCCCGGGTTCGGCTCAGGCCAGGCGAGTCTAATCGGATCGCCGGCTGCCGAAGACGACCTGCAATTTCTAAGCCACTGCTTTGTTGGATTGCCCATTGTCGAGCAGCTGAAATCGCACGACTTAAACCTTCGGATTATCCTTGGGCGCACCGGCGCAGGAAAATCAGCCATACTCTGGCACATAGAGGATCGCTGCAGAAATGTCTCACGGCTCATCCCAAAAGACGCATCCTTCGCGTATGTGGCTAACTCAACAATCATAGCAAAACTCAGCGAGATTGGCGTCGATCTGCGTGTCTTTTTCGAGCTGCTGTGGAATCATATACTCTGCATACACACCATAAGAGAATGCCTTGGGGTTCGTACAGAGGACAAGTTCCGAATGTTCGTGTCGCAGTGCACGAACATGATCAAGAGGGATCAGAGGTTCAAAATTGTTGTCGACTACCTTGTTCAGCACCAAGATCAATTTTGGATAGATGTCGATGAGATTTCACGAGCGCAGACTACCGCATTGGCAAATAAGATTGCTGCTGACCTCAGCTGCTCTATCGGTCAGCTAGAAGGTAAGTTGGAAAAAGCCAAGGAGTCCTCTGAGGAGGTAAAGCTGGAAATTCGCCAGAGGGCACAGAGAATCGTCTCCAATCTTCAAAAACGAGAGTTGACGCAGACCATCGAGGCAGTAAATGGGCTCCTCGCAGATAAAGATCAGAAATTCTTTATTCTAATCGATGATCTGGATGAGGATTGGGCGAGCGACGAATGTCAGTATCCGCTCATTGGCGGTCTCTTGGCGAGTTTAAAAACATTCAAGAGAATTGAGAATTTGAAGATAATCGTTGCGCTACGAGAAGATTTGCTTGAGGCCACGCTTCGAGATAATCCCGGCAGGCATTTCCAACCTGAGAAGCTCGACGGCATGATGGCCCGGATTCGCTGGAGCAATGATCAGCTGTTTAAGCTGGTGGAGCTTCGCATCGATAGGTTGTTCGAGCATAAGTATGCTTCGAAAGGTATTCGCATCGAAGACGTTCTGCCAGTTAAAGTGAAAAGTGAACCCATCAGGTCGTTCTTGGTATCTCGAACGCTTCGCCGACCTCGTGATGTCATCGCCTTTGTGAACAAGATACTTAACATCGCAGGGCGAGAAATCGTGCTGCCGATTTCGGCGCATGACGTCTATCGGGCGGAGAATGCGTATTCGCGAGATCGACTTCATGCTTTGGAGAAAGAATGGCGATCGTGTCACGAATTGATTGATGACTATCTTGCTATTGCAGGGTCAGCTGAGGAGCTGAAGTCGGTTCGCGATCTGCTTGGCGACAAGCTCGATTCTTTGGTGTTGAAAGCTGCCGAGCTAACTGGAGTGGACGATGTCATCACGGCTGCGCATGGAGTCTACGAAGGTGATGTGACAGACACCGATCGCGTGGCCGTCGCCCTGGCTGCATGCCTCTACAAGATCGGCGCCCTGGGCGTGAAGGTGCACCCCGACGAACCCTATAGGTACTGCTTCGAAGATTCTGCAAGTTTGGACCCACGAGAACTGAATTGTACAAGCAAAGTCAAATTGCACCCGATGCTCAAGCTCGTGCTCCGTGGTCATGACGGCAGCGACGACATGGCTGCCTAAGGTCTAACCTTTCTCTGAAGCCCATGACCCCCCACGCGCCCTTCCGACCGCATCGTCGTCAACATCCGTGACAAGGCCGCCTACAAACCCATCCTCGTCCTCGACGGCGAGTTCATCGAGAACGACGGCACAGTGTTCCGCCCCGGCGACTTCGTGATTCTTCGTGAAGGCACGCAGCACAACTCGCGCACCGAGACCGGCTTTACGCTCGCCGTGTTCGTCCGGACGATCGAGCGGAATTTGTAGGTTGGGTCGAGGAACGAGACCCAACGGCCACTCGCCGATTCCGCTGTTGGGTCCCCTTCCGGGCCAAGTCCGGGATCGACCCAACCTACCTATCAAACGATATCGTCGAAATCGGTGACGCCGGGCCGCTTCTTCCCCCGGTTCCAGGTCTGGTCGCGGGCGAGGAACTCTTTCAGCGTCTTGCCGCGCTCGGGCTTGAAGCGCTCCTCCTCGATGCGAAAGCCTCGGATGCGGTCGAGGCGGAAGACGCGGAAATCGACCCTGAGCTCGCACCAGGCGGCAAGCATCCAGACGGGGCCGAAGTAGGCGAGTGAGAGCGGGCGCACGGTCCGCTCGCTCGGATCGCCGATGCCGTCGGTGTAGGCGAAATGTACTTTGCGATTCTCTCGCAAGGCACGGCGCAGCTCGCCGAGATCGAATCGGATCGGCTCCATGAAGCGCGTGCGCGGCGCGAGCAGCGCGGTCTGCGCCATGTAGTCCCGGAGCTTGTCGGTAATGACCGCCTCGACCTTGGCGATGACACGGCTCGCGGCCTCGCCGAGCTCGGCATCCGCCCAGCTCTCGACGATGCGCGCGCCCAACACCAAGGCCTCGATCTCGGTTTCGCTGAACATCAGGGGCGGCAGATCGAAGCCGGCTTTCAGGATGTAGCCGACGCCGGCCTCGCCCTCGATCGGCACGCCAGACGCCATGAGATCGGCGATGTCGCGATAGATCGTGCGCTCCGACACCTCCAGCTGCTCGGCAAGGTCTTTCGCGCGCACGAGTTTCGACTGGCGCAGCGCTTGGATGATGTCGAACAGTCGGTCGGCACGGCGCATGGGCGCGGTCACTCGCAGGTTGGGTTCGCGGGGATGCCGCCAGTCTACACCGGCCATCGGCGATTTCGCGCATCGGCCTGTGGAGAGATGGCCAAAGACTATACCTCCTGACACCACGCTGTCAGGAGGATCGCTTCGCCGGACAAAGCTCCTGACGCGATGCTGTCAGGAGGCATCCTCCATATTGATGGTGACCGGCGCGGCATGCCCCGCCGACACACGAAAATGAAGGAGGCCGAACATGAGCCGCATCCATGACAACCACAGCCCGCTCGGCAACCTCTCGCCGCTGGGTCACGCCTACGAGGCGGCGGTCGAGCCGTTTCGCACGCTGCTGCGGACAGCCGCTGGCTGGCGGCCGCTGCGCCGGCTCGACGCCATGATCCGCATCGCTAAGACCCGACGAGATCTGCGCGATCTCGACGATCGGATGCTGCACGACATCGGCGTCTCGCGTCTCGATATCGAGCGCGAGAGCCGGCGGCGGTTCTGGGATATCGACACGGAATGAGCAGTGCGGGAGCGTGTGTATCAGATTCGCGATACGAAAATTCTCGTTGACATAAATTGAAAAATCCATCATACGCACCCTCCCGCGGCGACTTGCGCCGCACGAGACAATGGAAACGACGAGCTTAACGGATGCCAATGTACACGAAAATCAAAACCAACGGCCAAGCCGGGAACGCGATGTGCGTACCCGGTTTTGGTCTTTGGACAACCGGGGATGGCCCGCTGAGTTCGACCTAGGAAGCGCAATCCGCGCTTCGAGGTGATCTCGAGGCCCTCCCCGGCAAGCGCCGCGGAGGGCCTCGCTGCTTTTGGCCCTCCGATCAACGGCCGATCATGAGCTCCCGGCGCGCGCAGCGGCGCGCCGGGCAACGCGAGAGATTTGCCTGAAGGCCAAGTGAAGAGTTCGAGCCGTCCGATGGTGAAGGGTACGGGTACTTCGTTAGGCAACGAGCGCCGCCCTCGGGCGGACCCCGTGTCCCGCATGTTCCTCGGACGGCCCAAGTGCTTCCGGAAAAGTGCGAAGCGGTTTTCCGATAAGAAGCACGACAGGCCAAGAGAACAGTCGAAACGATGAGAGGAGTTGACAACAACGATCAAGAAAGCGGCCGCGTCGGTGACGATGCTGCCACTGTCCGGTGGTGAAGGTAACGGTTACTTCGCTGTTAACGAAGAGGTCGTGGGTTCGAATCCCACTCCCGGTGCTATGCCGGGGTAGCTCAGCGGTAGAGCACTAGCCCAAAGGTCTCGCCGTGCGAGGCATGCGGGCGTCTCCGTTCCGCATGTTCCCCGGACTACTTGATTTGACTTGCCGGCTGGATGTACCCCCTCCCCCTCCGGCCGGCCTGCCGGAGTGGGCTTCGCTCCTTCAGAGCTTGAAGCCCACTCCGGCTTTTTTTGATCGACCGCATTATCTTCGGCGAAATGGGATGTCACTTCGTCGGAAAAATGCTCGGGCGGCCGAGGAGCGACGCGCGCCCCTGTTACCAAGACGCAGTAGCGCAATGAAACGCATCGGATGATAGTGCGTGCTGGCGTCGTTCTTGGCCGCGTTTTTTCGAGTGAAAGAGGAGTGCGAAATGCGCCTGAACATTTTGAAGCGGAAGCAGGCCAAGACCCACGAGGGCGCGGAAGCCTTCGCTCCGCTCGACGACATGAGCCAGCTTCGCCGCTCGGTGCTCTCCTGCATGCTGTGGGAGGACGAGTTCTACGAGGACGGCGAGACCATCTCGGCTCGCATCGGCGATCTGGCGGCGCGCGTCGATCCGGAGGCGCTGGCCAAGCTCGCCATCGAGGCGCGCACCAAGATGAACCTGCGCCATGCGCCGCTGCTGCTGCTGACGGTGCTCGTCCGCACGGGTGCCAAGCGCGAGAAGCTCGTCGCCAATACGGTGGCCGAGGTGATCCAGCGCGCGGATGAGCTGTCCGAGCTCGTCGCCATCTATTGGCGCAACGGCCGGAAGCCGCTGTCGGCGCAGCTCAAGAAGGGCCTCGCGCGGGCCTTCGAGAAATTCGACGCCTATGAGCTCGCGAAGTACGACCGGCCGGGCCCGGTGCGGCTGCGCGATGTGCTGTTCCTGGTGCATGCCAAGCCAAAGGCCGCCGAGCAGGCGGAGACCTGGAAGAAGCTCGCGGCCAAGGAGCTCGATGCTCCCGACACCTGGGAGGTCGCGCTCTCGGGCGGCGCCGACAAGCGCGAGACCTTCGAGCGGCTCCTCAAGTCGGGCAAGCTCGGCTATCTGGCTTTGCTCCGGAATTTGCGGAACATGACCGATGCTGGCGTCGATCAGACGCTCATCGAGAAGGCGATCCTCGCCCGCAAGGGGGCCGAGCGCGTTCTGCCGTTCCGCTACATCGCGGCGGCCAAGGCCGCGCCTGGGCTCGAGCCGGCGATCGACAAGGCAATGCTCGCCGGGCTTGCGCAAACGCCTAAGCTCCGGGGCAGAAGCCTCGTCATCATCGACGTGTCCGGCTCGATGTACGGAGGCGTGATGTCGCGGAAGTCCGATATGAACCGGGCGCTCGCGGCTTCCGCGCTCGGCGCCATCGCCCGCGAGATCTGCGAGGATCCGCTGATCTACGCGACGGCCGGCAACGACGCGACACGGGTGCACGCCACGCAACGGGTGCCGGCTCGCCGGGGCATGGCGCTGGTGGATGCCGTCTATGGCATCTGCCAGCCGCTCGGCGGCGGCGGCATCTTCCTCAACCAGGTGATGCGCTTCCTCGAGCCCAAGCACCCGAAGGTCGACCGCGTCATCGTCATCACCGACGAGCAGGACTGTGGCCTTGCCGGCGATAGCCCGCTCGAGGCGCCTGCCTTCGGCAAGGCCAACTACATGATCAATGTCGGTTCGCACCGCAACGGCATCGGCTACGGCCGCTGGGTGCACATCGACGGCTTCTCGGAGCAGGTGCTGCGCTACATCGCGGAGTACGAAAAACTCTGACCCGCGAGCGCAGCCGACAATGATAATGGCGCCGGCTGGGAGGCTGGCGCCGCTTTGGCCAATGCCCCCGCCAATGCTACAACCCGGCCCATGCCCTACCTGCTGCTCGGTCTTGCCACCATCTTGGCTCTCGCGATGCTCCCCCAGATGTGGGTGAAGAGCGTACTCAAACGCCATTCCGCCGAGCGACGCGACATGCCCGGCACCGGAGCCGAGGTCGCGCGGCGCATTCTCGACGCGCAGGGTCTCGAACACGTCAAGGTCGAGATGACGAAGGCGGGGGATCACTACGATCCCGCCGACAAGGCCGTCCGCCTGTCGCCGCCGCATTTTGCGCGCCGCTCTCTTGCGGCCGTCGCGGTCGCCGCGCACGAATGCGGGCACGCCATCCAGGACGGCGCCGGCTATGGTCCGCTGAAGAAGCGCACGATCGCGGCGAAGCAGGCAATGAACGTCCAGCGCTTGGGCAGCATCGTCATGCTGGCCGGGCCGCTGCTTATGCTCATGACGCGCAATCCGATGGTGATGTTCGCCGACATGGCGGTTGGCGTCTTGATCCTCGGCTCGAACGTCGTCATGCACGCGCTGACGCTGCCGGTCGAGTACGACGCGAGCTTTCGCCGCGCGCTGCCGGTGCTCAAGCAGGGCGGTTATCTTGGGTCGGAGCATCTGCCGGCTGCAAAACAAATTTTGCGCGCGGCTGCTTTCACTTATTTCGCTTCCGCGGCCATGACGCTGCTCGATGTTGCACGATGGCTTCGCGTGCTGAGATTTTGACATTCTCGTAGAGCGATTGGATATCTGCCGCTTGATCCAACCATTTGTTGCTGTCACAACATTGTAGCAAGTACATCGGCTGAGCAAATAGCGCCAAGTCCTCCCGGACACAATCATCCGGCGCGCAGTGCCTAGGGAGATGATCGTGGAGCAGGCTCTGGCTGCACGCCTCGCGGCGTGTGCTGCCGCGTGGGGCCTTGCGAGTGAGCCGGCCGCGGCCGGCAAGTCGCGGAATTGGGTTGCCCCCGAGGTTTTCGAAGTTTTGGCCACGCATGCGGTGATAAACGGCATTCGTCATCACGAGGCCGACCGCAACGATATCCTCGCTTTGATGACCGGCGGTATCGATGACGCCAAGCTCGACGCCATCGGGCTGTTCGTCGACGGTACGCTGGTCCTGAGCGAGGAGGACCTGATGCAGGCGCTGGACCACGTCGGCGAGGCATCGGTCATCGACTTCGTCTTCGTGCAGGCGACGCTGTTGGACTATCTCGGCGAGAGCAAATTGTTGAAATCCTGCACGGGCATCGACAACTTCGCGGCGGATGCAGCGCTACTCACCGAGAACGCACAGATCCAGCACTGGCGGCGGCTGAAGGAAGCGCTGCTTTTTGCGCTCGATCAACGCGGAATTGAGCGCAAGCCGCGCTGCACGCTCTACATCGTCTGGCCAGGCCTGCGGGAACAGTTGCGCCCCAATCATCATGGCGTACTCGAGTTGCGCCGGCAGAGCCTGGAGCGGCTCGGACTCTTCGAGGAGGTGACGATTTGTTTGATCGACGGGCCCGAGCTGATGGCGATCTCGGACCTCGATGAGCGGCGGAACGTCGTGACACTTCCCTTCTCCGAGCTGACGGTGTTCGCAGACGTGCACGTGGACGGGATGCCGGCCGTCGAAAGCTGGAGCGGACGGATCTGTGCCAGCGACCTCGTACGAGCTCTTGTGGGCGTGGACGGCAAGCTTCGCCCAGAGCTCTTTGCCGAAAACGTACGCTATGACCTCGGTGAGACAGCGGGCAGCGTCAACGCGGAGATTGGCGAAACGCTCGACAGCCCGTCGCGCTGCCGCTTCCATCTCCTCAATAACGGCTTGACCATCGTCGCGAGAGCCGTGCGCCTGACCGATGCGCGGACGCTCGAGTGTCACGACCTCAAGATCATCAACGGCTGTCAGACCTCGTTCAGCCTGTACCGCCATCGGGCGGCGCTGGATCCGAGTGTCAATGTGCTGGCGAAGATCGTCGCCACCCAGGATCGTGATCTGGTCGACCGCATATCGGTGGCGAGCAACCGGCAGACCGCCATTGCGCCGGTCGAATTCTTCAGCAGGCTGCCGTTCGTTCGCCGGCTACAGCTCCATTTCGACACGGTGCGGAACGGCAAGGAAGAGCGCGTCCTGTGGCTCGAGCGCCAGCGCGGCGTGCGCTCGGATTGGCCCCGCGAGAATGGCTCTCGGGTCGTCGACATCGAGGACATGATGCGCGCCTTCGCAAGTGTCGTGCTCGAGCGGCCGGAGCTGGCGCAGGGCGGCAACTGGAAGGCGATGCGGGCACTGGTGCCGGAGAAGATCTTCAACCCGGCCCACGAGCTCGAGATCTACGAGATTTCGGCGCTCATTCTCTGGCGGGCGCGAGAGGCGATGCGCGCCTGCGGCTATATCGAGCATTACCCGGCGAAGAACCACCTGATGCTGGCCATGCGGCTCCTGGCCGACCCGCCGGGCCTCGCACCCGATCCGACACCGAAATCGAGACGCGACCGGCCTGGCACCGCATACACGAAGCTGATGCGGGAGGCGCTGCTGTCTGATCGGCGAACTCGTGCGCTGGGCGCCGAAGCCCATGCGCTGCTGCTCCAGGTGGCCAAGGCGCAGGGCCGGCCTTTTAACGCCAAGACCTTCGCCACGGTTGACGCCACGCACCGCCTGATGGATATGGCTGGCGGTAGGAGCGCCGCCGAATAGGCTCGACGGTGCCCACCGGAACCAACTGATGCCCGCCCCGACAAAGACTGCCCGCGCGCGCCGCGCGGCTGCGAAGCCCGCACGGCCTGCCAAGGCGAAGACCGGCCAGGCCAGAACGCCGAAGGTGGGTTTCGTCTCGCTCGGCTGCCCGAAGGCACTTGTCGATAGCGAGCGGATCATCTCCAAGCTCCGGGCCGAGGGCTATGCCATCGCCCCCGACTACCAAGGCGCCGACGTCGTGGTGGTTAACACCTGCGGCTTCCTGAACTCGGCCAAGGAGGAGAGCCTGGAGGCGATCGGCGAGGCGATGGCTGAGAACGGCAAGGTCATCGTCACCGGCTGCCTCGGCGTCGAGGAGGCGCGCATCCGCGACCGCTATCCGGACGTGCTGGCGGTGACGGGGCCGCATCAGTACGAGGCGGTGGTGGCTGAGGTGCACAAGGTTGTGCCGCCGCTGCACGATCCTTTCGTCGACCTCGTGCCGCCGGAGGGCATCCGGCTGACACCGCGCCACTACGCCTATTTGAAGATCTCCGAAGGCTGCAACAACGCCTGCTCGTTCTGCATCATTCCCGACATTCGCGGCCGTCTGGCGAGCCGGCCGGCGGGAAGCGTCATGGCGGAAGCCGAGCGGCTGGTCGCGGCCGGCGTCAAGGAGCTGCTCGTCATCTCGCAGGATACGAGCGCCTACGGCCTCGACATCAAGTATCAGACGAGCCCGTGGAAGGGCGCCCCGCTCGCCGCGCGGTTCCTGGATTTGGCAACCGCGCTTGGAACACTCGGGGCCTGGGTCAGGCTCCACTACGTCTATCCCTATCCCCATGTCGATGGTGTCATCCCGCTGATGGCGGAGGGGAAGATCCTTCCCTATCTCGACATCCCCTTCCAGCATGTCAGTCCGAAAGTACTGAAGGCGATGCGCCGTCCGGCCCATGGCGAGAAAACGCTCGAGCGGATCAAGAGCTGGCGGCGTGGTTGCCCCGACCTCGCCATCCGCTCGACCTTCATCGTCGGCTTCCCGGGCGAGACGGAAGAGGATTTCGCACTCCTCCTCGACTGGCTGAAGGAGGCGCGCATCAATCGCCTCGGCTGCTTCAAGTATGAGAATGTCGATGGCGCCAAGGCCAATGCACTCGAGGGGCATGTCCCTGACGAGGTGAAGGAAGAGCGGTTCCACCGGCTGATGTCGCTCCAGCAAGAGATCAGCGCATCGCTGCTCGAGGAGAAGGTCGGCCGGACCATCGATGTGCTGATCGACGAAGTGGATGCGGAAGGTGCCATCGGCCGGTCCCAGTGGGATGCGCCGGAGATCGATGGGTCGGTCTTCCTCGATGGTTTTTCTAGCGCCAAGCCCGGCGATATCGTCAAGGCCCGGATCGTCGAGGCCGAGGAATACGATCTGGTGGCGGAGACCCAATGAGCCGCGCGACCGCTGGCCCCGAGATCGAGCGTCTGATCCAGCTCTTGGCAAAGTTGCCGGGGCTCGGCCCCCGCTCGGCCAGGAAGGCTGCACTCGCCCTCGTCAAGAAGCGCACGGAGCTGATGGCGCCGCTCGCCGCCGCGATGGCCGAGGCCGCCGAGCGGATCACCATCTGCCCGACCTGCGGCAATGCCGATACCGTCTCGCCATGCACGGTCTGCCGCGATCCTCGGCGCGATGGCTCTATGATCGTCGTGGTCGAGGAAATTGGGGATCTGTGGGCGCTCGAGCGAGCGGGCGTCGTCAAGGGCCGCTATCATGTGCTCGGCGGCCATCTCTCGCCGCTCGATGGCATTCGCGCCGAGGACTTGAACATCAAGGGCCTGATGCAACGCACGGCCGATCCCGCCGTCAAAGAGATCATCCTGGCCCTCAATGCGACCGTCGAGGGCCAGACGACCGCGCATTTCCTTGCCGATGAATTGAAGCGTGACGGCATGCAGATCACGCGCCTTGCCCAAGGCGTGCCCGTCGGCGGCGAGCTCGACTATCTGGATGAAGGTACACTCGCCGCCGCCATCAAGAGCCGCCGGCCGGCCTAAAGTGCTTCCGGAAAAGCCTGTCCCGGCGAAGGCCGGGATCCGAAGCGGTTTTCCGATGAGAAGCACGATAAGGCAAAGAGCCTGGCATGGTGAAGCGATCGTGCCTGGAACGGAATGACCCCATGCCGCGCTACAAGCTCATCATCGAGTACGACGGATCACCCTTCGCGGGCTGGCAGATCCAGGACGGTCAGCCTTCCGTGCAGGCGCGAGTCGGCGAAGCGGTGAAGGGCTTCACGGGCGAGGATATGGCCGTCAAAGGGGCCGGGCGGACGGACGCGGGCGTACATGCGCTGGGGCAGGTGGCTCACGTCGATCTCACACGCGATTGGCCGGCCGATGTCGTACGCGAGGCGCTCAATGCCCATCTGCGCCCCGACCGGGTCGCCGTGCTGGCGGCGGCCATCGTGCCGGACGGCTTCGATGCCCGCTTCAGCGCGATCGGCCGGCACTATCTCTATCGCATTCTCAATCGCCGGAGCCCCCCGGCGCTCGACCGCGATCGCGTCTGGCATGTGACGAAACCGCTCGACGTCGCGGCGATGCACGAAGCGGCACAAGCGCTTGTCGGCCGGCACGATTTCACGACCTTCCGCTCTGCCCAATGCCAGGCCAAGAGCCCCGATCGGACGCTCGACCGGCTCGATGTGTCAAGGGCGGGCGAAGAGATCCACATCAACGCCTCGGCGCGCTCGTTCCTGCACAATCAGGTGCGCTCGATGGTGGGTTCGCTGAAGCATGTCGGCGAAGGGCGTTGGCAGGTGCGAGAGATGGCACGGGCCTTGGCGCAGCGCGATCGCGCGGCATGCGGGGTCGTCGCCCCGCCGCAGGGGCTTTATCTGGCAAGGGTGGACTATCCCGGCGATGCCGGTCGATCGCCATCAAGTATGCTATTGCCAGAGCCATGAAGAAGGGCGGCCGGCCGGTCGCCCGCATCGCCGCACACGAACCGCCGGGTGCAAAACGTGTCGCCGCTACTTCTCTTTCCGCACGCGCTTCACCAACGGCTTCGCAGGCGCGGCTTCGACGGCGGCTTTGTCGGCGGCTTCCTTCGCGAGCCTCAGCGCCTTGAGGCGGGCGGTGTTTGCCATACGGGCCTGGTCGGCTTTCTGCTGCTCTTTCCAGAAGGAGTTCTGCGCCTTCTCGCGCTCGACGAAGCGGTCGTAGCGGCTCGGCTTTGGCGGCAAGGACATGGTCGAGCTCCTGGTTGGGTTAAAGTGCTTCCGGAAAAAGCCTGTCCCGGCGAAGGCCGGGATCCGAAGCGGTTTTCCGAAAAGAAGCACGACAAACCAAAGATCTGGGGTGTTGAAGTGAAGAGACAGGAAACGGCAACACCCTAGGCCTCAGGTCGGCTGCGTCAGGGGCTCTCCTCCTCCGCGGCCACTTCCGGCTCGATGAGACCTTCCGTCTCGTCGAGCTCCTCCTCCGCCTCTTCCAGCAGCAGATCGTCGGCGGGAAGTGCGTCGGCCTCCGCGTCCACCGGCTCGTCCTTGAGTTCGGCGATCAGCTCGGGCGGCACCTCGCTCGCGATCGCATCCGGGATCACGGCGGCGGGCGCCTGCCGCATCATGGAGTAGCTCGAGCGGGCCGCGGCTTCCCGCTCGCGGCGGGTGACGGGAACATGCTGCTCGCCGCAGCCGGGGCAGATGATGGGCGAGCGGCCAAGATCGTAGAACCGCACCTCGCAGGCGGTGCAGGTGCGCTTGGTGCCGCGGGCCTGCTTGGTATCGGTTTGGGTGGCCAAAATCTGTTGTCCTCGTGGTGAGCGCAAGCTAGGCCCGGCGCCCGAGGGTACCGCGGCCCGTTCGTTCGGCATGCCAAAAAAAGCAAATACGGACAGCGGCCGCCTGGGGCGCCCGGCTGCCCGAAACTTCAGGCGAGGAGGCCTTACGCCTTCTCGAGCTGGCCCGCCTGCTTGCCGCGGCCCTTGGTGTCGTCCTCGAGCACGAAGGAGACCTTGTCGCCCTCGTTCAGGCTGTGGATGCCGGCGCGCTCGAGCGCGGTCGCGTGGACGAACACGTCCTTTGATCCGTCGGCCGGCTGGATGAAGCCGAAGCCTTTGTTGCTGTTATAGAATTTCACGACGCCTTGAATGCGCATTGTCGACCTTTTTCCGGTAGCGTGACGCGAGCTGGATGTCCGGGTGCACGCATCTCCGGACAGCTCGAATATTGGAAAAAGGCGTCCGACAAACCAGCGAGCGTCTCGACCAAAAAACGAGAGAGCGGCCGATCACCGGCCTATCTGATGTACATTATGCCCGAGAGGGGAGGGGAGGGCAAGGTGAGGGGGGATTTGCGCATACGCGATATCCCACCCACTCCGTCACGGCCGCGAAGACGGCCGCCCAGACAAGCCAGCGAGGATGCTCGGTCTGATACCTCGGGGATGCGATGCCGTGCGAGTTGGCGTTCGTCTCTCGGTCGAGCTTCGTGCACGAGGACGCTTGTGCGCGCCCAGCCCGACATGGCTAGGCGGCCGCCTTCGCGGCCGTGACGGGGTGGGGATGTGATGCGCTTCCGCCACGCCCGGCCGGGAAAATTTCAAATTTCTATTCAGGACTTGAATAAAATTTGAATAGGAATTAGAGGTCTGTGCCGGGGAACGTTGAACACCCAAATGGGGGCAACACTATGATTGACCGTGAGGCCGCGCTTGCGGCGCTGGCAGAGACTATCGCGAATCCAGTTAGCAAGCTGCTAACCGAGCTTGAGAAGCTACTGACTGGGCTTGGCAATGTCCAGCACTACGACCTGACGGATTTGTCCGCCCTCGGCTCCGCCATCCACAGCTCATTGCCGAGTGCAGTCGCAGCTGCTGAGCTTCGCGAATTGGGATGGGAGATAAGGACGGCCCCGTCGGGACCGGGAAACAAGTTGATCTGCAGGGGGCCAGTTGGCAGTCCGATGCGAGATGTGGTGTTGGAGGTGCATCTGGCGGGTCCCCGAGGTGGAGTTAGCAAAAGCAAGCATCAGTTCGCGTCAGCAGCCGGGGCGGCATCGGGTTACCTTCCTGGGTTCGAGATAGAAGTGCCGGAGTCGGGGTTGATGTTCCTTGGACTTTATCCCGACGCGGCATTCACACGAATATCTGCCGCTTACCTGATGTATGCGGACGGTGTTGATCGGCGATGTATCGCATTGAAATTAGATCGCGATGCGGTGGCTGGTGAGAGGAAAGCAAGTGAGCCGGCCCCTGAGAAGGGCGTGCCGGGCACCAAGATCAAGGTCAAAACGACCGCACGGGAGAAGCGAGATGCTGGGTCAGAAGATAAACGGGGAGATGGTTCGTCTGGCGCGTGAAAAGAGGCGCATGACTCAGACTGAACTAGCCTCTGCGTCGCTGGTTCCACAAGCAGCGATTTCTCGTATTGAGAATGGAGAACGAGATGAGTTATCGAACGCACAAGTCAGCTTTATGGCGAATTCCCTAAATGTTCCACCTGCGTTCTTCTACCAGGCTGATCTTGTTTACTCGAGCCCTATGAGTTTGCACTCGCCCGCGTACCGCAAGAAATCGACAGTCTCTCCAAAACAACTAAGGGGGGTCGTTGCTGATGGTAATCACTACGTTATACATCTTCGAATGTTGATGGATTCGATTGATTTAGTTCCTGAGTTTGATCTTCTCCAGTTTGAGGTTGTAAACGGAAGGGACCTCGCCGGTCAGAACGCCCGCGCTGTCGCCTCGGCAACGGAAGCGGCGAGCATTGTGCGCGCCTCTTGGCAGGTTGGCGATGGACCACTCCTGTCGTTGACGGCATACATCGAAGCTTCAGGCGTATCAGTGTTTCATGCTGACTTCCAAGGTGCGGATGTGGATGGATTTACACTACGTCCAATTAAGACCCGGCCAGTGATCGTGTTGAACAAAGACCGTCCGGCCGATCGTATGAGATTTAGCTTGGCGCACGAGTACGCACATGCTGTGTTGCATGCATTCCCATATGAAGCGATGGAGGAGGAGGCTAATGAATTCGCTGCCGCACTCCTAATGCCGAAGGATGGCGTCATAGCTGATTTGTCCGCTCGAACACTGACGTTGCCGTACTTGGGTCAATTGAAGTTGAAGTGGAGAGTTGCGATTTCAGCTTTGATTTATAGGGCGCGCGAAATTGGTGTGATTAGCGCGCACCAAGCAACAAAACTGTGGATTGATATGAAAGAATATAGAAAAAAAGAGCCGCCTCAGTTTGATTTTGCAAAAGAGCAAACGAAACTAGTACCCGATTTGATTGCCGCGCACACTAACGAACTTGGGTATTCGATGCAGGAGTTAGCGAAGGCGCTTAGGACTACTCCGGATGAGTTTGCTAGGATGCATGAGCTAGTCGCTCCAGAGACGAAAGTTCAGAGACCAAGACTGAGGCTGGTCGTTAGTCGGGAATGACTCAGTTTTTCTTAGGCATACGGTTTTGGATCGCCCGCCAAGCCTTGGATCGCACACCCCCATGAAGCTCCGCCAACTTCTCGACGACGAGATGTCGACCGGCCTGCTTGCAGGCGGCGTCGATGTCGAGGGGATCACGCCGGACAGCCGCAGGGTCGAGCCGGGGTTCGTGTTCGCGGCGATGCCGGGTTCCAAGACCGATGGAGCGAAGTTCGTCACCCAGGCCATCGAAAATGGCGCCGCCGTCATTCTCGCAGGTCACGACGTGGAGTTGCCCGACACCGGCGAGGCAACCGTCGTGCGTTCCTCCGATCCGAGGCGCGCGCTGGCGCTGATGGCGTCCCGCTTCCACAACGGCCAGCCCGAGACCGTCACCGCCGTCACCGGCACTAGCGGCAAGACCTCTGTCGCGACCTTCGTGCGCCAGATCTGGAGTGGGCTCGGCAACAAGGCGGCAAGCCTCGGCACCATCGGCCTCATCCGGCCCGACGGGCGCATCACCGAGAGCCTGACCACGCCCGAGCCGGTGACGCTGCATCGGCTGCTCTCCGATCTCGCCCGCGAGGACGTGACGCATCTCTCCATGGAGGCCTCCAGCCACGGCCTCGAGCAGCGCCGCCTCGATGGTGTGAAGCTCGCCGCGGGCGCCTTCACGAATCTGGGCCACGACCATCTCGACTATCACAAGGATCAGGAAGACTACTTCAACCAGAAGAAGCGCCTCTTCAACACGGTGCTGCCGGAGGGCGCGGGCGCTGTCGTCAATCTCGATGCGCCGCGCGCGGAAGAGGTGGTGGAGGAGGCCTATGGCCATGGCCTCAAGGTCTTCACGGTCGGCATCAAGGGGCGCGGCATCAAGCTGTTGAGCCTGGAGCGCGATGGCTTCGCGCAGAAGCTTGGGCTGAGCCATGACGGCGAGACCTATCGGGTAAGGCTGCCGCTGATCGGCACCTATCAGGCGTCGAACGCCCTCGTCGCGGCGGGGCTCTGCCTCGTCACCGGCAGCATGGCCGACGGCGTGTTCGCGCGGCTGGAAAAGCTCGAGACGGTGATGGGCCGTCTCGACATCGTCGGCGAGGCGCGGGGCGGGCTCGTCGTCGTCGACTACGCGCACAAGCCGGATGCTTTGGAGGCAGCCCTCGATGCGCTTCGCCCATTCGTCACCGGCAAGCTCGTCTGCGTGTTCGGCTGCGGCGGCGATCGCGATCGCCTGAAGCGGCCCGTGATGGGGAAGATCGCCATCGCCAAATCCGATCGCGTCATCGTCACCGACGATAACCCGCGCACCGAGCAGCCGGCCGCGATCCGCGCCGAAATCATGGCGGGTGCCACCGGCGCTGAGGAGATCGGCGATCGGGGCGAGGCCATCCGCGCGGCGGTCACGTCCATCGGCAAGGGCGATGTCATCCTCATCGCCGGCAAGGGCCACGAGCAAGGGCAGTACATCGGCGATAAGGTGATCCCGTTCTCCGACCACGAGGCGGCGCGCGCGGCCCTCAAGGAGATCGGTGTCGATGGCTGAGCCGCTCTGGACGGGTGAGGCGTTGCTCGCCGCGACCGGCGGCAAGCTCGACGGCGCACTCACGCGCCCCATCGGCGGCGTCTCCATCGACACGCGGACGTTGCAACCGGGCGATCTGTTCGTGGCACTCGCCGCCGAGCGCGATGGCCACGAGTTCGTGGCGAAGGCTTTTGAGGCCGGCGCGGCGGCGGCGCTGGTGCGATCGGACTTCCATGCGTCCTCGAACGAAGGCGCGCTCGTCCGTGTCGACGACCCCCTGAAAGCGCTCGAGCGCCTCGGCATCGCGGCGCGTGCACGAACCAAAGCCCGCGTGCTCGCGGTCACCGGCAGCGTCGGTAAGACCGGCACGAAGGAGGCGCTCAGGCTCTGCCTATCGGCCAACGGCGCGACGCATGCCTCGGAGAAATCCTACAACAACCATTGGGGCGTGCCGCTGACGCTCGCCCGCATGCCGGCGGCGACCCAGTTCGGCGTGTTCGAGATCGGCATGAACCACGCGGGTGAAATCACGCCCTTGTCACGCTTGGTTGAGCCAGAAGTCGCGATCATCACCACCGTCGGCCCGGTGCATATCGAATTTTTTGCCAGCGAGGAGGCGATCGCCGACGCCAAGGCCGAGATTTTTTCTGGTCTCCAGCCGGGCGGCACGGCCATCCTCAACGCCGACAACCGGCATTTCGAGCGGCTGGCCAAAGCTGCGAACGTGGCGGGCGCCGGCCGCATCCTCGCCTTCGGCCGCGCGAGTGAGGCCCAATCCCGCCTCATCGATCTCGCCGCCGACGCCGAGGGCAGCTCCGTCCGCGCGCTGATCGATGGTCGCGAGGTCGCCTACCGGATCGGCGCGCCGGGCGAGCACTATGTCATGAACTCGCTCGCGGTCCTCTCGGTGGTCTCAGCCATCGGCGGCGATCTCGCCCGAGCCGCGGCCGAGCTTGCCAAGGTCGCGGCGCCCATCGGCCGGGGGGCCCGGCAGGAGATCGCCGTCAAGGGCGGCAAGGTGCTCCTCATCGATGAGAGCTACAACGCGAACCCCTTCTCGGTCCGCGCCGCGCTCTCTGCCATGGCGGCGACGCCGCGCGAGAAATTCCCGCGCCGGGTCGTGGTGCTGGGCGACATGCGCGAGTTGGGGGCTCAGGCCGATTCCCTCCACGCCGGGCTGGCCGAGCCGGTCCAAAGCGCCGGCGCCGATCTGGTGCTCGCCTGCGGCCCTCACATGGCGCGGCTCTACGAAAATCTCCCCTCTCACCTTCGTTGCGCCTATGCCGCGTCCTCCGAAGAGTTGCGGGATAGCGTCATCAAGACGGTTCAACCCGGCGACGTGGTCATGATAAAAGGCTCGCTCGGGAGCCGCATGGGACCTCTGGTGGCCGCGTTGAAAGAGCATCTCGCCCGGCTTTAGGGGATAGCGCACGTTCAGGCGAAGTGGTTTCCGGTTCGCCGTGGAACGTGCGTTTGCAAGAATCAGTGGGCCGCTTAAGGTCCAGAGGGCCGGCATGCTTTACGAACTCGTCAACTACAGCGACCAGATCAGCGCGCTGAACGTCTTCCGATACATCACTTTCCGCACCGGCGGCGCTACCATGACGGCGCTGCTGTTCGTGATGCTGTTCGGCAAGCCGTTGATCAACCTGCTGCGAATCAAGCAGGGCAAGGGCCAGCCGATCCGCGAGGACGGCCCCCAAAGCCATATCCTGACGAAGAAGGGCACGCCCACCATGGGCGGTCTGATGATCCTCGCGGGCGTGCTGGTGGCGACGCTGCTCTGGGCCAACTGGGCGAGTGAGTATATCTGGATCGTGCTCGGCGTGACGCTCGCCTATGGCGCCATCGGTTTCTATGACGATTATCTCAAGGTGACCCGCCAGCGTGCCTCGCACTTCTTCTCGGGCCGCATCAAGCTGTCGCTGGAGATCCTGGTGGCATTGCTTGCGACATGGGCGGTGATGCAACTGGGCGACCCTGCGCTGTCGTCCTCGCTGACGGTGCCTTTCCTCAAGGATACGGCGATCAATTTCGGCCTGTTTTTCCTGGCCATCGGCGTCATCGTCATCGCCGGGGCCGGCAACTCGGTGAACCTGACCGATGGCTTGGATGGGCTCGCGATCGTCCCCGTGATGATCGCCGCCGCGAGCTTTGGCCTCATTGCCTATCTGTCGGGCAATGCCGTTTTCGCCAAGTACCTGGAAATCCACTACGTTCCCGAAGCCGGCGAGCTCGCCGTGTTTTGCGGCGCGCTGCTGGGCGCTGGGCTCGGCTTCCTCTGGTTCAATGCGCCGCCGGCCCAGATCTTCATGGGCGATACGGGATCGCTCGCCTTGGGCGGCGCGCTCGGCTCCATTGCCGTTGCAACCAAGCACGAGATCGTGCTCGCCATCATCGGCGGCCTGTTCGTGCTGGAGACGATGTCGGTCATCGTCCAGGTCGCCTCCTTCAAGCTGACGGGAAAGCGCGTGTTCCGCATGGCGCCGCTGCATCATCACTATGAGCAGAAGGGTTGGCCGGAAAGCACGGTGGTCATCCGGTTCTGGATCATCGCGGTCATATTGGCGCTGATCGGTCTGGCGACGCTGAAATTGCGCTAAGCTCGGCTGCATGATTCCCATTACGACATTCGCCGGCCGGCGGGTCGCGGTCTTCGGGCTTGCGCGCTCGGGCCTGGCGTCCGTGCGCGCGCTCGAGGCCGGCGGCGCGGACGTCTCGGCATGGGACGACGGGGAAAAATCGCGCGAGCGGGCGGCAGCCGAAGGCTTCGCGCCGACCGATCTATCGACGGCCGACTGGACCGGCTTTGCCGCGCTCGTGCTGGCGCCCGGCGTGCCGCTGACCCATCCCAAACCCCATTGGACGGTCGAGCGGGCGAAGGCGCATGGTGTTCCGATCATCGGCGATACGGAACTTTTCTATCTCGAGCGCCGGCACCGCGGGCACGCAGCAAACATCGTCGTCATCACCGGCACCAACGGCAAGTCGACAACGGCCGCGCTGACGGCTCACGTCTTGAAGGAAGCCGGTCTTCGCGTCGCACTCGGCGGCAACATCGGCGAGGCGGTGCTCGGCCTGCCGGACTTTGGCGAGACGGACGTCTACGTCCTGGAGCTGTCCTCCTATCAGATCGACCTGTCGCCTCAGTTCCGCGCCGACGCGGCGGCGCTCCTCAATCTGACCCCCGATCACCTCGACCGCCACGGTACCATGGAGCACTACGCCGAGGTGAAAGAGCGGCTCGTCGCCAATGCCATCGTGGCGGTCATCGGTGTCGACGACGATTGGTGCCGGGCCATCGCGGAGCGACGGCGGCAGTCGGGCGAACCGCTCGCGGCCATATCGGTCGCAGGACATGCCGGCGCTTACCCGATGAGCTTGCAAGCGGAGGGGACGCGAATTGTCCTGACGGCTGAAGGGCAATCGAGAGAAATCGGTGACCTCGGAGCGGTCGGCGCGCTCCGTGGCGCCCACAACATGCAGAACGCTTTGGCCGCTGTCGCGCTTGCCACGGCCGTCACGCCGGGCGTAGGCCCTGGGCAGCACATCACTGCTTGCCGCAGCTTCCCCGGCCTTGCCCATCGCCTGCAGCAGGTCGGTCGCATTGGCGATGTGTTGTTCGTCAACGACAGCAAGGCGACGAATGCGGATTCAACCGGGATGGCTCTCGCCTCCTTTCCGGGCGGCATCTTCTGGATCCTCGGCGGGCGGCCGAAAGCGGGCGGCATCACCACGTTGGCGCCCTACTTTCCGCGCATCGAGCGCGCCTTCCTGATCGGTGAGGCAGCGGAGGAGTTCGCCGCGACACTCGCTGGTGAAGCCGGCACTGAGCGCTGCGGGCGGCTGGATGTGGCGGTGGCGCGTGCAGCCGAGGTCGCTGCCGACGCTGCGAAGCGCACGGGTCAGGAACAGGTCGTGCTGTTGTCGCCGGCTTGCGCCTCCTTCGATCAGTTCCCTGATTTCGAGGCCCGCGGCCGCGCTTTCGTCGAGATCGTCGAGCGCCTGATGGCCGGCAAGGCGCGGGAGGGCTGACACCCATGGCGCTCGCTCGCGACGATCGCAGTCTCCTCGCGGAGTGGTGGTGGACGGTGAGCCGCCAGCTGCTGGCGGCCGTGCTCGCTCTGCTCATGGTCGGTTTCGTGCTGTCGCTCGCCGCCAGCCCCGCCGTCGCCGTCCGCAAGGGCTTTGATGCCTACCACTTCGTCGAGCGTCATGCGGTGTTCGTCCTCATCGGCGCCGCTGTGATGCTGGCGATCTCGATGCTGAGGCCAATCGAGGTGAAGCGGGTGAGCCTGGTGCTGGCCGGATTTGGTGCCGCCGGATTGCTCGCCGTGCTGCTCGTGGGCCCCGAGATCAACGGCGCCCAGCGCTGGCTGGTCTTTGGCGGCCAGCAGCTGCAGCCCTCCGAGATCTTCAAGCCGGCCTTCGCCGTGATGGTGGCGAGCCTCCTCTCGCAGCCGGGCGTGCGCAAGCTCGCCGCTCTGGCACTTGCCGGCGGACTGCTCGCCGCTTCCGTGCTGCTGCTGGCGCTCGAGCCTGACATCGGTCAGGCGCTTCTGCTCGTCATCGTCTGGATGGGCCTGTTCTTCCTGTCGGGCCGGCCGCTGAAGTGGATGGCGGGTCTCCTCGCCATCGCGGCGGTTCTGGCGGCGGTCGCCTATCTCGGCTTCGGCCACGTCGCCTCCCGCGTCGACCGCTTCCTGCGCCCGGCCTCGGGCGATACCTATCAGATGGATCGCGCCCGCGAGAGCTTCGTTGCCGGTGGCTGGCTCGGACGCGGCCCCGGCGAGGGCACCATCAAGTCGTCGCTGCCCGATGCCCATACCGATTTCATATTCGCCGTCGTCGCCGAGGAGTATGGCGTGATCGCCTGTCTTTTGCTGGTTGGGCTGTTTGGCTTCATCGTCTGGCGCGCCATGGCACACACATGGTCCGAGCCGAGCCCGTTCGTGCGGCTGGCGGTGTCGGGCCTCGTGCTCCTCCTCGCCGCGCAGGCGCTCATCAACATGGGTGTCAATGTCGGGCTTTTGCCGGCCAAGGGGATGACGCTGCCCTTCATCTCCTATGGCGGCTCCTCCATGCTCGGGACGTCGATCGCACTCGGGTTTCTGCTCGCGCTCACGCGCCGGCGCGTCGATCCGGGCCGGCAAGGCGGGGTGCCAAGATCGGCGCGCCGGGTCATGCCTAGGGTCGAGCCCGCTCAAGAAGGGATGCGCCGGACATGACGAAGGGCATGGTTCTCCTCGCAGCGGGCGGCACGGGCGGACATCTCTTTCCGGCCTTCGCGCTCGCCGAGGAGCTGAAGCGCCGCGAGATCGAGGTCGAGCTCGTCACCGACGAGCGTGCCGGTCACTACGGCGGCGACTTCCCGGCCCGCGCCATGCACCAGGTGCCGTCCGCGACGGTCCTCGGCCGCTCGCCCGCGGCTCTGGCGAGAACCAGCTGGACGCTGACGCGCGGCTTCACCCGGGCGCGCCGCCTCATCAAGGAGCGTGCGCCCTCTGCCGTCGTCGGCTTTGGTGGCTATCCGACGTTTCCGCCGCTGCTGGCCGCGAGCTTCCTCAAGGTCCCCTCGATCGTGCACGAGCAGAACGCCGTCATGGGGCGCGCCAACCGGGTGCTCGCTCGGCGGGTTAGCGCCATTGCAGCGTCCTACGAGGGAACGTCCAAATTGCCGCCCGGTGCCGAGGCCAAGGTCACGGTCACCGGCAATCCCGTGCGCAATGCCGTCATCGAGTGGAGCCGCCTCAACTACGAGCCGATCGGACCGGCATCCCCAATCCGAATCGTCGTATTCGGCGGCAGCCAGGGCGCGCGCTTCTTTTCGGACATCGTGCCTGCTACCCTGGCAAGGTTGCCGGCGGAGATGAAGGCGCGCCTCGAGGTCGTGCAGCAGTGCCGCGAAGAGGATCTCGCCCGGGTCCAGGCGGCCTATGGGTCGGAAGGCATCAAGGCGGAGCTCGGCGCCTTTTTTAAGAACCTGCCGGAGCGGATGGCGCGGAGCCAGCTGGTCATTGCCCGATCTGGAGCCTCGACGCTCGCCGAGCTCGGCGTGCTCGGCCGCCCGGCGATTCTTGTGCCGCTTCCCCACGCCCTCGACAACGATCAGCTCCACAATGCCAAGCGGATCGAACAGGCCGGAGGGGCTTGGTGCATGGAGCAGCGGGGGCTCCATCCCGACGGACTAGCGGAACTCCTCGCCGGCCTATTCGGTGAGCCCGGAAAGCTCGCCGCCGCGGCCGCCGCCGCCCGGGGCCAAGGCCGGCCCGATGCCGTCTCCCGCCTGGCCGACCTGGTCGAGCGCGTGCGCCTCCGCTCCCGATAGGGTTTGCCTTTAGGGTCGCGTGTGCCAGAACAGACCTTGTTTTCGCCGAATTGGCCGGTTTCTATCGAGTGTCCGATGCAACCGCCGCTCCGTTCACCTTGTGATCGGCGGGGGCGCTGAGGCGGCATGGCACCTGCAAGCGCGGTGCCTTTGGGGTGGCGGGGCGCCGCCCGAGGGAGTTGTTAATCATGGAAATGCCGAAGGAGATCGGCCCGTTCCATATCGTCGGCATCGGCGGTATCGGCATGAGCGCCATTGCCGAGATCTTGTTGGAGCTCGGATATCCGGTTCAGGGCAGCGATGCCAAGGAGAACCCGAATGTGCGCCGGTTGCGCGACCGGGGCATCCGCATCTTCATCGGCCATGACGCCGTTAACCTCATCGGCGCGCGCTATGTGGTGATTTCCAGCGCCATCAAAAAGGACAATGTGGAGTTGCTCGCCGCCCGCCAGCGCGGCCTGCCGGTCATCCGGCGCGCCGACATGCTGGCCGAGCTCATGCGCATGCGGGCGACGGTCTCGGTCACCGGTACGCACGGCAAGACGACCACGACATCGCTGATCGCCCATGTCTTCGAGGCAGCCTCGCTCGACCCGACCGTCATCACCGGCGGCATCGTCAATTCGTGGGGCACGAATGCGAGGCTCGGGCATGGCCGCTGGATGGTGGTTGAGGCTGACGAGAGCGACGACACCTTCATTCGCTTGCCCACCGAGATCGGCGTCATCACCAACATCGACCCCGAGCATCTCGACTATTTCGGCTCGGTCGAGGCGATGCACGCCTCCTACCGGACCTTCTATAAGAGCATCCCTTTCTATGGCGCGGCCGTCACCTGCATCGACCATCCGGTCGTGCGCCAGATGTTGACCGAGATCGGTGACCAGTGCTCGGCCAAGTTCGTGACCTACGGCGTCAGCGAGGATGCCGACCTCCGGTTGCGCAATCTGCGATACGAAGGCAGCGGTCTCGTCTTCGACATCGAGGTCGGCCGCCGCATGGCGGGAGGTGCTCGTGCCGTGCTCGGAATGCGCATGCCAGTGCCGGGCGAGCACAACGCGTTGAATGCGATCGCCGCCTTCGCCGTCGCCCTCGAGGCCGGCATTGCGGACGATGTCGCCAAGCGCGCGATCGCCGGCTTCTCGGGCGTCAAACGCCGCTTCACGGCGACCGGCACCTGGAACGGCGTCACCATCTATGACGACTATGCGCATCATCCGGTGGAGATCTCGGCGGTGCTCAAGGCCGCGCGCAAGACAACGTCGGGACGCGTCGTCGCTGTGTTCCAGCCACACCGCTTCAGTCGCGTGCAGAGCTTGTTCGAGGAGTTTTCGAGCTGCTTTGTCAATGCCGACAGCGTCATCGTCACGCCGCTCTACACGGCGGGCGAGCAACCGATCGCCGGCATATCCCACACCTCGATGGCCGAGGGCATCCGCAAGACCGGGCACAAACAAGTCGCCATTGTCGACAGCGAACATGAGCTGGCTCCACTGGTCGCGACAATGGCCCGCCAGGGCGACCTGGTTGTCTGCCTTGGCGCTGGAACCATCACCGATTGGGCCTACGCCTTGCCACAGCGCCTCAACGGCGCCCGTCAGGCGGCAGGGGGCGTGGCGTGAGCGAGACCGGCCTCGCCGCCGAGATCCGGCGGGCCGTGCCGGATCTCAGGGGACGGCTCGCGGCAGGCCAGGCGCTCGCCGAACTGATGTGGTTCCGCGCCGGCGGACCGGCCGAGGTGCTGTTCCAGCCCGCCGATACGGATGATCTGGCGGCCTTGCTTGCCAGCCTCGACGGCGCGGTGCCGGTTACGGTGATCGGCTTGGGCTCCAATCTTCTCGTTCGCGATGGCGGCATTCGCGGCGTCGTCATCCGGCTGGGGCGCGGCTTCTCGGAAACAACCGCCGAGCCGGATTGCCGGCTGCGGACCGGCACCGCGGTTCCGGATGCGCGCCTTGCCCGGATCGCGGCCGACGCGGGCATTGATGGCCTTGCCTTCTATCGCGGCATTCCCGGCTCGATCGGCGGCGCCTTGCGCATGAATGCGGGCGCGCATGGTGGCGAGACGCGCGAGATTCTGGTCGAATTGAAAGCCGTCGACCGGCAAGGGCGCAAGCTCACACTCAGCAACTCCGACATGGGCTACAGCTATCGCCACAGCGATGCGCCGCCCGATCTCGTCTTCACCGAGGCGCTCTATCAGGGCCGCCCTGGCGAGCCCGCAAAAATCCTCGCCGCCATGGACGAGGTCGCGGAGTATCGCGAGACGCATCAGCCGGTGAAGGCGCGCACTGGCGGCTCGACCTTCAAGAATCCGCCAGGCCATAGCGCCTGGAAGCTCGTCGATGCCGCGGGTTGCCGGGGCTTCAGGATCGGCGATGCGGTCGTCTCCGAGAAGCACTGCAACTTCCTCATCAACGAGAACGCGGCCTCTGCCGAGGACATCGAACGGCTGGGCGAAACCGTGCGCGCGCGCGTGCTCGAAATCTCCGGTGTCGCTCTCGATTGGGAGATCATCAGGCTCGGCGAGCCGCTGCCGGGACATGAAAAGGGCGAGGCGCTCGCAGCAAAACGGGTGGCGGCATGAGCGGCAAGTACAACCATGTCGCTGTCCTCATGGGTGGCCTCTCGGCCGAGCGCGAAGTGAGCCTGCGCTCCGGCAAGGCCTGCGCCGATGCACTCGAGGGCGAGGGCTATCGCGTCACCCGCATCGACGTCGGCCGCGACATCGCCAACGTGTTGCAACAAGTGAAGCCGGACGCCTGTTTCAATGCCCTGCACGGGCGCTGGGGCGAGGACGGCTCGATCCAGGGCATCCTCGAATATCTGCAGGTTCCCTATACCCATTCCGGCGTGCTGGCCTCGGCGCTCGCCATGCACAAGGAGCGCGCCAAGGACGTCATGCGCCAGGCCGGCATTCCCGTCGCCGACGGCATCGTCGCCTCGCGCTTCGAAGCGGGCCGCCGGCATCTGATGGCGCCGCCTTATGTGGTCAAGCCCGTCAACGAGGGCTCGAGCGTCGGTGTCTTCATCGTCAAGGAAGACTACCAGCATCCACCGCAGGAGCTGCTGGCGGATGACTGGCAGCTCGGCGAGACCGTGCTCGTCGAGCGCTTCGTTCCCGGCCGCGAGCTCACCTGCGCCGTCATGGCCGACAAGCCGCTCGATGTTATCGACATCGTGCCTGCCGGCTCGCTCCACTTCTACAACTACGAAGCAAAATACGCCAAAGGAGGCTCTCTCCACATCCTACCGGCCGCGCTTTCACCGAATATTTACCTTTCTGTACAGACATTTACTCTTATGGCCCATCGGGCTCTCGGGTGCCGTGGCGTGTCGCGAGCGGATTTCCGCCTCGACGAACGCGCCGATGGCAGCCACGAGCTCGGTGTGCCTCGAGGTGAACACGCAACCCGGCATGACGGAGACCTCGCTGGTCCCCGATCTTGCCCGGCACGTGGGTCTGAGCTTCGGTGAGCTGGTCGGTTGGATGGTGGAGGACGCTTCTTGCAACCGCTGAGACGGTCGAGCCCTCAGCCTGCACATTTGCCGCTCCGTCGCCGCCGGATCGAGGCGGTTGCGAGCCATGCCACGCGTCCATCGGTACGCTTGCCGGCGGGCATGGCGCGTTGGGTCCTGACGGGGTTCCTCACCCTCCTCGCCGTTCTCTCGCTCGCGCAATGGCCGGGCCGGAGTGAGGCGCTCGCCCGGCTCGATGTGCTCGCCGTCAAGCTCGGCCTCGGCGTCACGCAGATCGGTGTGACCGGTTTGGACCGGGCCATGACGGATGATGTTTTTGCCGCCATCCAGGTTTCGCCGGGCAGCTCGATCCTCGCCTTCGATGCCGAAGCCGCGAGCGTACGTCTTGAGGCGCTGCCCTGGATCAAATCGGTTTCGATTACCCGCGCACTTCCCGGCGAGGTCACGGCGCGCTTGACCGAGCGCACGCCATTCGCCATCTGGCAGAACCGGCAGATGCCGTTCCTGATCGACAAGGACGGGCGGACCCTCGAGCCCGCTGCCCCTTCCGATTATCCAGACCTTCCGATCGTCGCCGGCGCCGGCGCCGCCGAGGAGGCGGGCAAGATCCTCGCCCTCGTCGCGCGCTATCCCCAGATCCGCGAGCGACTGGGTGCTGCCGTTCGCGTGGCTGGCCGCCGCTGGACGCTGAAACTCAAGAACGGCCCGGAATTGCTGCTTTCGGCGAGCGATCCGGAAGCGTCTCTGGCCCGGCTGGAAGCGCTGTCAAGCGAATACAAGCTCCTCGACCGCAGTCTTGCCGCCATCGATTTGCGCACTCCGGCGCAACTCGTGCTGACGCCCGCCGGGGCGTCGGGTTAGCGCGATGGCTCGGTCATGCTGAACAGGATCGCCAAACCGCCCGCCGAGGAGATCGTCTCGCTGCTGGATGTCGGCACGTTCAAGACCACCTGCCTCATCGTGGCTCGGCCGGGGAATTGTATCCTTGGGATTGGCCAGAGCCGCTCCGAAGGCATCAAGGCTGGCAGCATTGCCGATCTCAATCTTGCCGAGGAGACGGTGCGATCGGCGGTCGGGCGCGCCGAGGCGCAGGCCGGCGTGCGGGTCGAGGAGGTGGTCGTCGCCGCCACCTGCGGCCGGATCAGCTCGATGACTTTCGCGGCGAGTGCCGACGTCGGTGGCGCTCGCGTGACGGATCGTGATCTCGATCGCGTGCTCGCCGCAGCCGAGGATTTCGTCTCCGCGGACGGGCGGGCGCTGCTGCATCTGCACGGATTGGGCTACCGGCTCGACGGCGAGACGCCGGTGGCCAACCCCGTCGGCATGGCCGCCAGCCGCCTCTCCCTCGACGTCAATGCCGTCACGGCGGACGAAGCCCCGGTGCGCAATCTGACGCTGCTGGTCGAGCGCTGTCTGCTCCGCGTCGCCGAAATCTACGCAGCGCCCTATGCCAGCGCGCTCGCCACCATGACGGAGGAGGAGGCGCGGCTCGGCGTCACCGTTCTCGACATGGGCGGCGGCACCACCTCGGTCGCCGCCTTCCTCGACGGCCAGTTCGTCTATGCCGACGCCATTGCGGTCGGCGGGAATCACTTGACCTACGATATCGCCCGTACCCTCTCGACGCCCCTTGCCGAGGCCGAGCGAATCAAGACGCTATATGCGAATCTGATGGGGGCGCATGCCGACGAGCACGACCTCGTCACCTATCCCGTCGCGGGGGGTGGCGAGGGCGAGCTGTATCATACGAGCAAGGCGCGGCTTCGGCAGATCGTCCGGCCGCGCATCGAGGAGATCATCGGGCTGGTGCAGGATCGGTTGCAGAGGAGCGGCTATGGCGCGGCGGTGGCGAGCCGTTTCGTCCTGACCGGGGGCGCGAGTGGGATCGTCGGCTTGCCGGCACTCGCCATGCGCGTGCTCGGATGCAGCGTCCGGCTCGGAGTGATCCGCAGTCTGCCGGGCTTGCCGTCCGGTCTGGCGTCGCCCTCGCTCGCCGCGGTCGTTGGTTTGGCGAGCCTGGCGCAGGCGCCCGGCGGCCGGAGTGCGCAGGATGTGCTGCGGCAACGGGATCGCGCGCCGGGTTTTATCGCGCGTACCGGTCAGTGGTTCAGGGAAAGTTTCTGGGACGACGAGGCGAAGACCGGCACGTCCGGTAGCTAGAGGCATCGATCGGCTCCAGGGGCCGTGCGATCGGAGAGACGAGAGGCGGGCATGAGCATCAAGCTGCAGGTTCCCAATCTGACGGAGCTTCGTCCGCGCATCATCGTCATGGGTGTCGGCGGGGCCGGCGGCAATGCCATCAACAACATGATCGCGGCCGGGCTCGAGGGGGTCGAGTTTGTCGCCGCCAACACGGACGCGCAGGCCCTGCTCGCTTCCAGCGCCGAGCAGCGCATTCAGCTCGGCGCAAATCTGACCGAGGGTCTCGGCGCCGGCTCCAAGCCCGAGATCGGCGAGGCGGCGGCCGAGGAGGCGATCGACGAGCTCCGTACGACATTGTCGGGCGCCCACATGCTCTTCGTTGCCGCAGGTATGGGCGGCGGCACCGGCACGGGCGCCGCCGGCGTCATCGCGCGCGTCGCCAAGGAAGCCGGCATTCTCGTCGTCGGTGTCGTGACGAAGCCTTTCCAGTTCGAGGGCAACCGGCGCATGCGCATGGCGGAAGCCGGCATCAGCGAGCTCAAGAAGCACGTCGATACACTGATCGTCATCCCCAACCAGAACCTCTTTCGCATCGCCAACGAGCGCACGACCTTCGCCGATGCCTTCCTGCTCGCCGATCGCGTGCTGCATGCGGGCGTCGCCTGCGTGACGGACCTCATCGTCAAGGAAGGCCTCATCAATCTCGATTTCGCCGACGTCCGCACCGTGCTGTCGGGCATGGGCTCGGCCATGATGGGAACCGGCGAGGCGGCCGGTCCGACGCGCGCCGTCGAGGCGGCCGAGCTGGCCGTCGCCAATCCGTTGCTCGACGATGTTTCGTTGCGCGGCGCCAAGGGGCTGCTGGTGTCGATCTCGGGCAGCCGCAGCCTCACCCTCTACGAGGTCAACGAGGCCGCGACCCGCGTCCGCCAGGAAGTGGACCCCGACGCCAACATCATCGTCGGCGCGACCTTCGACGACAACCTCGGCGAACTCTTACGCGTATCGGTCGTGGCTTCCGGCCTCGAGCCTGCGGCGGCGATGGCAGGAAAGCCTGCCGCCGACCCGCATCTGGCGCGCCGGCTGAGCGATGCCCTGGGCGGGCCGCCGTCTGCCGCACCGGCCCCTCCCTCCGGGCGTGGGCCCATCCGCCAAGGCGATGTCGTCATCGAGCTGGGAACGCCGCCACAGGCAATGCCGGCCGGCCGGCGGCCACAAGCGCTCGAGCCCGATCGGGCGTTTACGCCGCAGGCTCCTCAAGATGTGCGCCGCGGACCCCGGCGGATGCCAGAGGTCGACGATTTTCCCCCTATCGCACAGCGCGAGCTGAAGGCGCATAAGTCTACCGATGCGACTGTGGATAAGCGGCGTCCCGGACTCTTCGCGAGGCTGGCAGGCCGGCTGAAGGAGACGAGTGATTCGCTGGCCGAATCAGCCGGCGCCGAGCCGGGTGGCGCCAGGCGATCTCCGGGTGGGGAGGCAGCCGGCCCGAACAATGGGTATGGCCCGTCGGGTTCGGCCGGGTCCACTGGCGAGGGTCGCACCGAGAGCGGTGAACCGTTGCTCGGACCGCGTCGCTCGGGCTTCGGAGGTTTTGGACCCAAGTCCGGAACACGTTGATATTGTGACGGTTTCTTGTAGTTCCGCCAGTTGCTCGCACGCAAATGTGGCGAGGGGAATTGGCCAGTCCGGGTTAGGGCGTAGACACAAGTCGACGCCTATGCCGGCGTTTTCGCGTCCCATCCGGCCGCCCGCGCCATCTGCGTAACAGAGTGTAAGAAAGCGTGATTTTGACCACACCATGGTCGAGGCTATGGTCGTCATCAAGGTAAACGACTGATCACTCGGCGTACCAGGGGCGGTGTGTAAAAGCCCTGAACAAAGTGAGTGACGGACGGGCAGCTTGCGACTGGTCAACGTGTCCAAGACCGGCGCTGGGGACGAGGGGGACACCCGAATGTCGAAACGTTTTATTGGCGCGCGCCAGACGACCCTGGCTGGAGAGATTGTTCTCTCCGGCATTGGCGTCCACTCCGGCGCCCCGGTCTCGATGGTCCTGCATCCGGCCGATGCCGGCACTGGCATCCGCTTCATTGTCACTCGTGACTCCGAAGTTCTCGCCGACATTCCCGCCGACGTCCGCTCCGTGGCCGGCACCACCCTCTGCACCATTCTCGGCGATGCGAACGGTTCGACGGTTGCGACCGTTGAACATCTCCTCGCCGCGCTCCGCGGCCTCTGCGTCGACAACTGTGTGGTCGAGGTCGACTCGGCCGAGCTACCCATCATGGATGGCAGCGCCGGCGTCTATGTCGAGGCAATCGACGACATTGGCATCCGCGAGCTGGATGCGCCTCGCCGGTTCATCAAGGTTTTGAAACCCATCCGGGTCGAGGAGAACGGCTGCTGGGGTGAGCTTCTCCCCCACACCGGCTTCTTTCTCGATGTCGAGATCGAGTTCGACTCCGACGTCATCGGCCGTCAGCGCATGGCCGTCGAGATGTCGCCGGGCGTTTTCCGGGCCGAGCTGTCGCGGGCTCGCACATTCGGTTTCATGAGCGATGTCGAGCGGCTCTGGGCCGCCGGCCGGGCGCTCGGCGCCTCGCTCAACAACACCATCGCCATCGGCGACAATAAGATCATCAATCCAGAAGGCCTGCGTTATCGCGACGAGTTCGTGCGTCACAAGACGCTGGACGCGGTGGGCGATCTGGCACTTGCCGGCGCGCCACTGCTGGCCGCCTATCGCTCGAAGCGCGGCGGTCACCGCCTCAACGCCATGGTCGTCAAGGCATTGCTCGCCGACGACGAGGCCTGGACGTTCGTCGAGGCGCCCCGGCATCGCGAGGCCTCCCGGGCCGAAGCGTCATTCGCGGTCTCCGCCGCCAACTTTGCCGCCGACCGGACGTAGTCAAATCCGTCATTCGCCCCTCACGGATCGGTCGAGCGATGTGATGTGCTCCGCTCGATGACTGACCTCCGCGCGGCAATGCGGCAACGTTTCCCTGGCGAGCGGAAGTGGAAGTCTCGCGAAGGCCAAGAATCACCATATTCTGTTGGCGTTATGGGGTGTCTTGGCCTATTGAGCTAGAGTGCTTCCGGAAAAGTGCGAAGCGGTTTTCCGATAAGAAGCATGACAAAGCAGAGACGTATGCTTCCGGAAAAGTGCGAAGCGGTTTTCCGATAAGAAGCATGACAAAGCAGCAGTTCAAAGGCGAACGTTTTCCGATAGAAGCATGACAAAGCAGAGACGTGAGTGCTTCCGGAAAAGTGCGAAGCGGTTTTCCGGCAAGAAGCACGACAAGGCAAGCGCATGCACGTGCCGAGGGGGATGGTTTGGGGTTCGGGATCATGAAGCGTGAGGAGACAGGCGGCGCCGGTTTCGGGCGGCGTTTGATGTCGCCTGCCGCGCTGGCTCTGTTTGCCCTCATAGCCGCGGCTCCGCTCGGTGGCTGTTCGATGTTCGGTGGCGAGGAGACCGCGAGCCTCGAAAACCCCGACCCGCCCGAGAAAATGTATACGGACGCCGACGCCATGATGGCCGACGGCTCTTACGAGGACGCGGCCAAGAAGTTCGAGGATCTCGAGCGCAACTATCCTTTCTCGAACGATCCCTCGAAGCCTTACGCCCGCCGGTCCTTGGCGCTCGCCGCCTACGCCTACTACAAGGCCGGCATGTACGACGATGCGATTCTGTCGGGACGCCGCTACACGACCATGCATGCCGGCACCGACGATGCCGCGCTCGCCCACTACGTCATTGGCTCGTCCTACTACGACCAGATGCAGGACTCGGTGCGCGACCAGAGCTACACGAAGAAGGCGATCGAGGAATACACGACGCTCGTGCAGCAATATCCGCAGTCGTCCTACGCGAAGGAAGCTCCGCAACCGCATTCGTGTCGCCCAGGACTTGCTTGCGGCCTCGGAAATGAATGTCGGCCGCTTCTATCTGAAGAAGGCCAACTATCTTGCCGCCATCAACCGCTTCAAGACCGTCGTCGTCGAGCATCAGACGACGCGGCATGTGGAAGAGGCGCTGCACCGGCTGACCGAATGCTATCTGGCGCTCGGCATCCTGCCCGAGGCGCAAACGGCGGCCGCCATCCTCGGCCACAACTTCCCGAACAGCAGCTGGTACAATGAGTCCTATGCGCTGCTGGCGAATACGGGCCTGAAGCCGGAAGAGAATACCGAGTCGGACCTTTCCAAGGCCTGGAACGCGGCGATCCAGCCGAGCCCGACCTGACGCCTGCCTGCAAATCCAGAACCGACCCGACTTGACGATCCTGCTCCGTCGGCCACCATGGCTCTGGCAGGTGGCTTTGGCGTGGCCCGGAACAGACCCATGGCGGCGAAGAAAACGGCGAAGTCAGGCGAGTCCCAGATGGATATCGCATCGCTATCCCGCGACGATGCCGCCGCCGAGCTGGCGCGGCTCGCTGCTGAGATCGCCCGCCACGACGACCTCTATCATCAGAAGGACGCGCCGGAAATCACGGATGCCGAGTACGACGCGCTCGTCCAGCGCAACGCGGCGATCGAGCGCCGCTTTCCCGATCTTGTCCGCCCTGACAGCCCGAGGCGGCGGGTCGGCGCCGCGCCCGCCGGTCCCTTCGCGAAAATTCGCCACCGCGTGCCGATGCTCTCGCTATCCAACGCCTTCGCCGAGGGCGACGTCGTCGAGTTCCTCGATCGCATCCGCCGCTTCCTGAAACTCGGCGAGGCGGAGCCGCTCGAGGTCACCGCCGAGCCCAAGATCGACGGGCTTTCCATCTCGCTGCGCTACGACAACGGCAAGCTCGCCGAGGCGGCGACGCGCGGCGATGGCGCCGAAGGCGAGAACGTCACCGCCAATATCATGACCATCCGCGAGGTGCCGAAGACGCTCGCCGGCAAGGATGTGCCGGACAGCATCGACATTCGCGGCGAAATCTATTTCGCGCGCTCCGACTTCCTGAAACTCAATGCCCAGCAGGAGCAGGCGGGCGAGAAGGTCTTCGCCAATCCGCGCAACGCGGCCGCCGGCTCGCTGCGCCAGCTCGACAGTGGGATCACCGCCACGAGGCCCCTCAAGTTCTTCGCTTACACCTGGGGCGAAGCATCGGCGCTGCCAGCAGAGACGCAGAGCGGCGTGATCGCGGCCTTCAAGCGCTGGGGCCTGCCGACCAATCCGCGGATGAAGCTCTGCCGGAGCGCCGAGGAGCTCATCGCCTATCACGCGATGCTCGGGAATGAGCGCGCCAAGCTCGATTACGACATCGACGGCGTCGTCTACAAGGTGAACCGTCTCGACCTGCAGGAGCGCCTGGGCTTCGTTTCGCGATCGCCGCGCTGGGCGGTCGCGCACAAATTCGCGGCTGAGCAGGCTGTGACGGTACTGAACGATATCGAGATCCAGGTCGGCCGCACGGGTAAGCTGACGCCGGTCGCCAAGCTCGCGCCCGTCAATGTCGGCGGTGTCGTCGTCTCGAACGCGACGCTGCACAATGCAGACGAGATCGCCCGCAAGGATATCCGTATCGGCGACACCGTCGTCGTGCAGCGGGCGGGCGACGTCATTCCGCAGATCGTCAAGGTGATCGAGGAGAAGCGGCCGAAGGGCGCAAAGCCGTATGCATTTCCCGAAACCTGTCCCGCCTGCGGCAGCCACGCCGTCAGCGAGCTAAACGAGAAAACCGGCAAGATGGATGTGGACCGGCGCTGCACGGGTGGCCTCGTCTGTCCGGCGCAGGCGGTGGAACGGCTCCGTCACTTCGTCTCGCGCAATGCCTTCGACATCGAGGGTTTGGGCGAGAAGCAGATCGCCGCCTTTTTCGCGGATGGGCGCATCAAGACCCCGGCCGACATCTTCACCCTGGCGGCTGGAGATGCCCGGCGACCCGATAAGATCGCGGACAAGGAAGGTTTCGGCGAGAAGAAGGTGGCGAACCTGTTCGCGGCCATCGAGGCGCGGCGGACGATCGCTTTCGACCGCTTCCTCTTCGCGCTGGGTATCCGCCATATCGGCGAGACGACGGCGCGGGATTTGGCGAAGGCGTATGGGACGGTCGAGGCGCTGAGACAGGCCGTCGACGCCGCGATCAAGGGCGGGCGCGACAGCGAGGCCTACCAGGAGATCGACAATATCGAGGGCATCGGCGAGACCGCGGTCGACGCGCTGGTCGATTTCTTCGGCGAGCCGCATAACCGGCAAGCGGTCGATGCTCTCATCGGTGAAGTGACCGTCGCGCCCTTCGAGCGCCCTATTGCGGAGGGCTCGACGATCGCCGGCAAGACCGTCGTCTTCACCGGCACGCTCGTGAAGCTGACCCGCTCGGAAGCGAAAGCCCAAGCCGAGCGCTTGGGCGCCAAAGTGGCAGGCTCCGTCTCCAAGAAAACCGACTACGTCGTCGCCGGGACCGAGGCAGGGTCGAAGCTCGACAAGGCGCGGGAGCTGGGCGTGGCGGTGTTGAGCGAGGACGATTGGATTGCGTTGATTGGGTGAACGCACTCGAATGGTGGTGCAGTGGCGTGAAAGCCACCGCACAGATTCCTCCCCCTTTCTATGGGGGAGGACCGCGCGCCTTGGACTTAGCGGCGTAGCAGCTAAGTCCTTAGGCGCGCCTAGGTGGGGGTGTTGGTTCGGCGAATCAAGACGTGGAGAGCCGAAGCGGACTAGGGCAACGCATCAGCGATGACGTCCACGACGACACGCGAGCCATATTGCGGCGAAGCTTGTGCAAGGATGTTGGCCATCGGAAAGTGAATAGCATCGGACTTGCCGCACGAGCACCCCCACCTATGTTCGCCTAAGGGTTTAGGCTGCGCTAAACCCAAGGCGAACAGTCCTCCCCCATAAAAAGGGGGAGGAAAGGAAGCGGAAGCTTTAAGTGATTGTCGAGGAAAGAGATCGTCATGACCACCATCGGATTCATCGGGCTCGGGCGCATGGGGCGGCCGATGGCGTCGAACCTCGCCAAGAAAGGGCTTTTCGCTCGTCGTGCACGACATCAATCCCGAGTCGGTGCGGACACTCGAGGCCCTCGGTGCGCGGCGCGGAAATGGTGCGGCGGGCGTGGCGCAAGCGAGCGATGTCGTCGTCACCATGCTGCCCGCCTCCCTCGAGGTCGAGGCGACCGTGCTCGGCGCGGATGGCGTACTCGCCAATGCGAAACCCGGCGCGATCATCATGGACATGAGCACGGTCGAGCCCAAGACCACCGATCTGCTGGCCCGTGAGGCGATCGCGCGCGGCATGAGCATCGTCGATGCGCCGGTCGGCCGCGTCGCCTGGCATGCGGATCGCGGCGAGAGCCTGTTCATGGTCGGCGCGTCGGACGCGGATTTTCAGAAGGTTCTGCCGTTGCTCCAGGCCATGGGGACGACCATCCATCACTGCGGCGGCGTCGGCACCGGCATCCGCACGAAGCTCGTCAACAACTATCTCGCCATCGTGCTCTGCCAGCTCAACGCCGAGGCGCTGGCGCTCTCGCAGCGCTTCGGCCTCGATCTAGCCAAGACGCTCGAGGTACTGCACGGCACGACGGCGACGAACGGTCAGCTCAAGATCAACTGGCCGAACAAGGTGCTGGCGGGTGACATCACGCCCGGCTTCACGATCGATCTCGCGCACAAGGATCTGTCGGTGATCCTCGCCTCCGCGCACGCCGAGAAAGTGCCGATGCCGGCGGCGGCCGCCGCGCGCGAGTTCTTCTCGCTGGCGCGAGCGAGTGGCGATGGCGGCAACGATTTTTCCTCGATCGTCGACACGCTCTGCGAAATGGCCGGCATCGAGAAGCCACGGCTGCCGAAGGCGCAGGCGTAGCCACCTCTCTATAACGCGCCCGTTCACTCCCACTCCGGAAACACGCCCTCGGCCGCCAGCGCCGCCATCTCGGACTTGAGCGCGGTCATCAGCGCCGCCTTGTTGCCGGGCCAGGCGATGCGCGTTTCCGATGAACACATCGAAGAAGAATGGCACCGGCAGCCAGCTGCCCTTGGGCAGCGCCTTGCCGAGGCCGTGCAGGAAAACCGGCACCAGCGGCACCATCCGGACGCTGCTGCACGAGGCGGGCGACGCCCGACTTGAAGTCCGCCATCGCCTCGGGCTCGCCGCGCGTACCCTCCGGAAACAGGATGAGGATCTCGCCGCGATCGAGCGCTGCGACCGGCTCGGCGAAGAGCTTGTCGACCGCATCCCGGTTCGGTTGCTGCCGTTCCAGCGGAATGATGCCGATGAGATCGAGGGCGATGAAGGAGAGGAGGGGGGACTTCAAGAAATAATCGGCCGCCGCGACCGGACGCAGCTGCGGGATCATCCGCCGCGGAAATAGCGACATCAGCACCAGCGTATCGAGATGGCTGTTGTGGTTGGCGACGACGATGGCAGGACCAACCTTCGGCAGCCGCTCGCGATGGCGCGCGTTGAGGCCCATGACGACGAGCACGATCGGGCGCACGATCAGAATGAAGAAAGCGAGCTTCAACCATGTGCGCATCGGCGTCGGCCCGCTCACCAATAGCCGGTCGCGAAGTAGCGCGTGATGTGGAAGAACAAGGGCGCGGTGAAGATCAGGCTGTCGACGCGATCGAGAATCCCGCCGTGGCCGGGGATCAGCGTTCCCGAATCCTTGATGCCGAGATCGCGTTTGACGGCCGATTCCGTCACGTCGCCGAAGAAGCCGCCGAGCGAGATGGCGAGGCCGATGAGGAGGACGAAGATCCACCAATCGATGGAGAGTGCGCCTTCGGCGGAGAGGTGTGGCAGCAGGAAGGGGATCAGCAAGAAAGACACGACCAGTGTCGTCGCCATGCCGCCGAGGAATCCCTCCCAGGTTTTACCCGGGCTCACCTTCGGGATGATCTTGTGGCGGCCGAGCGCTTTGCCCCAGACGTATTGCGCGACGTCGTTGAGCTCGGTGAGCACGAGCAGCGTCACGACGAGCGCCGCGCCCTCCGCGATCCCCCCCGTCTCCTTCGGCATAACCAGCAGATAGGCCATGTGCCCGAGGCTGTAGACGGTCGACATTACACCCCAGTGCAATGTGCCGACGGCCTTGAGGAACCCTTCCGTTTGTCCGAGCACCACCATGGCCGAAGGCAGCAGCAGAAACATCCACACCGGAACGAGCACGATGAAAATGCCGTACTGCTCGGTGGCGATGAGCCAGAACTGCAAGGGTATCGTCACATAGGCGAGGAACAGCACGGCGCGGTCGGTGCGCCGAGTCGGGATGATCGAGAAGTACTCTTTCAGCGCCAGGAAACTGATGAAGGCGAAGAGCACGAGCGCCATCGTGCGGCCAATCAGCAAGGCGCCGACGATGAGGCCGACGATCACCCACCAGGACCAGACACGCAGCTCGAGCTCCGTCTCGCCGGCATTGGATTTGCCGCGCGAAAGATAGGCGGCGGCGAGCGTCGCCATGCCGAGCAAGACGACGAGGCCCACGAGCACGACGAAGGTGTTGGGCGTGAGACCGCCCCAGCTCGCCAGCCAATCGATGAAGGGGCTGTCGATCATGGCGTGGCCGGCTGTCCGTGGTCGAGCGCCGCCATCACGCGGTTGCGGATGGTCCAGATCGCCAACGCGATGATGGCGATGAGGATGATGGAGGAGAGCGTCGTGCCGGCGACGCCGATTGCCGACAGGAAGGCGAGCAGGCCGAAGGCGAAGGCCCGATCGCTCTTACCCATCGGGCCTTGATAGCCGCGCGGCGCGCCGATCAGCAGGGCGGCGAGGCCCGCGCCCTCGACGACGAGGCCCAGCGACGCGGCGATGATCGCGAGTGTGGATGGAATGCCGGTGACGAGCGCCAGCGGTAGATACAGGGCCGCATCGGAAGCGAGATCGGAGATCTCGTTCAGCAGCGCGCCGAGCGGGCTTGCCTGGCCGTGCTCGCGCGCCAGCAATCCATCGACGGCGTTGAGCGCCATCCGCAACCCAAGCGCGACGACGAGAAGCAGCAACACGATCGATGAGTTGGGGAACAGCCAGACCAGCGCGCCGGCGCCGCAGCTCATGGCGAGGGCCGCGAGCGTCACCTCGTTGGCGGTGATGCCGTGGGCGGCGAGATCGGCAACCTTTGGACGAAGGATCGATTGAAACCAAGGCTTGATGTCGTAAAGGGTTGCCATGGGATGGGTCCTCTCAGCGCCGCTTGCGATTGCCAAGACCGGCGACATAGGTGGTGACGAGATCGTCGATCAAGGCGGCGGCCGTTTCCGTTGTGACATTCGATAGTTTGTCGGCGACGGACAATGAAGCAATGCCATGCACGCTCGCCCAGAGCACGCGCGCGGCACGAATGCGTTCGGCGGCATGCTCGGCGCGGAAGAAGGGTTGAAGCCCGCGCTCGAGCACGGCGAGCAACCGGCCGAGCCGCTCGGCGTACCAATCCGGCGTCTCGCTGCCTTTGGGAAGGGTATGCTCGAACAACATGCCCCAGAGGTTAGGATTGGCGCGCGTGAAGGCGAGATAGGACCGGCCCAGCGCCTTGAGCCCGGCCTCCGGGGCCTTGCTGGGCGGGAGTGCTGTCAAGGCAGCCTCGAGCCGCTCGAGGACGCGGGCTTCGATATGCAGCACGACTTCGTCGAGATTGGCGAACAGGTGATAGATCGTGCCGGCTGAATAGCCGATGCGGGCGGCGATGCCGCGGGCCGTGAGTGCCGCGAGAGCCGTCGGCGGCGACGATCGCCTCGGCGGCATCGAGGATCAGTGCGCGCAGCGCCTCGGGCGTATGGTCGGACCGGCGGGCCATCGGGCTCTGCTCTTCGAACGAAGACTCGCTGAGAATATGGGGTGGGTCTGAACAATGTTCAAACGCAATGTGCCGCAGAAATGCAAAGGGCTCCGCCAGCCGAGCCGGGGAGCCCTTCGAATTGAGAATCAGCGGATCGGCTCAGTCGGTCTTTGTGACCTGAAGGCTCTTGCGGGGACGCAGGAAAAACCGCTCGCTCAGAGTGATGTTGCCGGTGATGAAATGGCCGACCGGCGGGTTGTAGACGTAGGAGACCTCGGAGACGATGACGCTCGAAAGCGGCTCGACGAGGTCCGCCGGCAGGTCGTTATATGCGGAGTTCTTGAGGATAGGGCTCGCCGCCCGTCCGGTTATAGCTCCAGCTGACCGTCACGTTGCTGTCGGCATCGGTGACGACACTGACGAGCTTGATGTCGAGATCGGTAAAGTCGGCACCGGGCGGCAGGAGGCCGTCGGCGATCTTCATGACGTCGTCGAGATAGTTCGAGTTGACCTCCTCTTCCTGGGCGACGAGGTCGGCGGTCGCGCTCGAGATGGCGGTGACGCGCCGGTCGTAGGAGAGCGCAAGACTGAACTCCACCGAGCCCAGGAAGAGTACGATCATGATCGGCACGACCATGGCGAACTCGACCGCGGCGAACCCGCCCTTGTCCTCAGCTGCCGTGCGCCAGAAGCGGCGGCAGGCCTCGACGCGCCGGCTCAGTGCATTCGAGAGAGACATCTTGCAATCCTTGATCGGGGCCAATTCGGATCAGTCTCGGCCGGTTAGCCGTCGAAGGGCTCGTTCTTGAAGACAGTCGCGGAAGTGATGAGCCGGCTGCCGTCAGCGAGGTTGCCGAGGCCGATGCTGTTCTGTCCGCCCGATAGCAACTTGCCGATATCGGGAAGCGCTGCGAACAGTTTCCAGTGGTAGTAGACATTGACGAGCACGATCGAGCCGCCGCCGCCGGTGTTGAACTGCTCGAAGCCGTCGATCATGTTGCCGTCATCATCGACGGCATCCGGGGAGCCGGAGGCGGCATCGTTGAGCGAGGGGAAGGTACGGACATCGACGATGAGATCGTTGTCGCAGTCCATGAAGGCCGGGACGCGTTCGCAGACGGAGTTCTTGAAGTCACCGGCGCTGAAGCCTTGCGCCTGGCCGGTGCGAATGAGGCGGGCTGCCTGCTCCGTGGCGTTCTCGAGCGAGAACGTCGCGAAGTAGACGAGGGCGACCTCCATGATGGCGAAGAGCAGCGCCAGGAAGGGCCCGATGACGAGCGCGAACTCGACGGCCGTAAAGCCGTCTTGTGCCTTTCTCAGCGACCTGAGGCGTTTCAAGGCGCAACGAGCGCGCGATGCGCGATCGGCGTTCACGACCATACTCATACTGCGGGCCTCACGATGCACTACGACCTTCCCGGCCAATAGGACGGAATAAACATTAGAAACGCGTTAACTGCTAAAGTTTTATAATTGTCTGGTTAAGTAGAAAACGCACCAGATAACAATTCATTGGCAAATTATATTTACGAAAAAATTTCGGCGATTTTTAAATTCTTCGTGTGACATTCGGCATCGCTGATGCGCACCGGTTTGCCACCGGCCCCCAAAGAGCAACAGCACGCTTCGTCCGGCCGCCCACTCCGGAAGAAGCCGCGGACGCGACGGGAAGCCCATCCCGCCGGGTCTTGTAATCACCGGCAGGCCGCCCCTCATAAGGCCGACGCCCGTGAAACGGCACGGGGCAGGCAAGTGTGGCGTCGCGCCTTAGTTGACCAGTACTGCGGCGAGGTTCGTGTCAACTAAGGCGCGTTGAACGCCACACTAAGCCAATGATATCGCTAGTGGCCCCTATGTCGCGCCTAAATCGAAAGCGCTCGCGGCCATGACGCGATTTAGGCGCGACGGGCCACTAGCCCCTCCCTGCCCCGTGCCGTGACCTTTTGGGGTCCAGTCGAAATCAGTTCGCGACTTCCTCTCCGCCGCCGTCAGACGAGATCTTCATCTTCTGTTGGCCGGCCTTGGCGACCTCGGAGAAGTGGTTGGGCTCATCACCCACCTTCAGCATCGGCTCGCACTTGGGCATGCAGGCGAAAGTCGTCGTCGAGATGCCGCGTTGCAGGCTCACGACCTTCTGGTCGTCCGATTTGACCATCAAGCGCTGGCTCAAGATGATCTTGTCGTTCTTGTCCATGATGATCATGTTCGTGACGCCGAACGTCTTGCCGGTGATGATGAGCAACTCGGCGCTCTGGAGCGTCACGTCGGCGATCGAGGGGTTGCCGATGATAATGTTGGCGGCGGGCTCCGGCAGGCGCAGCAGCCTCGCCTGGTCGTATTGAACGATGAGATCCTCGGCGGCGGCCAGATTGGGCGACAGCAATACGCCGATCGCGAGCGAGGCGCGTTTCAGGGCGCCGCTCAAGCAGAACATGGTCATGACGAAGCCTCGTGACAGAGTTGAAGCGCCCTCGAAGAACGCCGATGGAGGGAATTGAGCCGCAAAATGATGAAGGATTAGCAAACGACTGTTTCGTTCCGGCGGGCGATAGCGGGTGTGAGGCCCGGCTGGAATGGATTTGAGCGCGCTGGATCGGGATGGATGGATGATCGGGGCCAGCCAGGCTTGTGGAGACCGGCGCGCTAAGCGGTTATAGCCGGAAGAAACCGGTGCCTAACCACGATGCGGCGATCTCATCTTGGAAACTGGCTTGGATCATCTGCTGAAGATCTTTGTTCAACACACTATTTACGCTGGTTGACACGAATTAATTCCAATAATGCAGGATGTTAATTGGTCCGGCAATATCTGTAAACGGCTGGAAATCTCATTTTTTTACTTGGTTTTAAAGTCCTGGGCCTAAGTTCTCCGCCAGTTCAAGGCTGCAGGTCGCATCCGGCAGATGAACTGTTGAAGTGGATTGGTATTGGGAGAGTAGACATGAACAAGCTGTTCGCGCGCTTCGGCAAGGACGAGTTCGGCGCCACCGCCATCGAGTACGCGCTGATCGCCGCCATCGTCGGCATCGGCATCATCACGGCGCTGGGCACCATGAAGGACGAGCTCAACGAGACCTTCGAGAAGGTCGAGAGCTCGCTCTCCGAGGCGAACGCCGAGTAATCATGGCCTGAGCGGCGGATGACCTTCATCCGCCCTGCCGGTCTGATCTCGAAGGGCTGTCTGCCATCCGGCAGGCAGCCCTTTCGCTTTTTCAGCCGGTCATTCGGCAATAAGGCACACGGAAAGTATGTCCATTCCAAATCCCTCCGGCGCCGCCCATCTTCATACTCGATTAGAGCGTTTGTGCCAGGATCGCAATTAGGGGTGGCGGTTCCGGAGGTTCTCTCCTGCCGCTCAGCTTCGAGTAAATCTGTTGGGAGAGTAGACATGAACAAGCTGTTCGCACGCTTCGGCAAGGACGAGTCCGGCGCCACCGCCATCGAGTACGCGCTGATCGCCGCCATCGTCGGCATCGGCATCATCACGGCGCTGGGCACCATGAAGGACGAGCTGAACGAAACCTTCGAGAAGGTCGAGTCGTCGCTCTCCGAGGCGAACGCCGAGTAATTCGACTGGTTTCACCGGTCTGCAAGGGCTGTCCGCCTGCCGGCGGGCAGCCCTTTTTCCATTTTTTTTGCCATCATACACGTCAGTGCCGCACCGGACAATAAATCTCGACCATCGCTAAAATTGCAAGGACCTGTTTCAAGCTCGATTAGAACATTTGTGTGTATTCTCTTCCCCGAGTTCGCGGCCGGAAGGCTTCGGCCCCGCTGCGATGCTTCGTGGCAATCAGTTGGGAGAGTAGACATGAACAAGCTGTTCGCGCGCTTCGGCAAGGACGAGTTCGGCGCCACCGCCATCGAGTACGCGCTGATCGCCGCCATCGTCGGCATCGGCATCATCACGGCACTGGGCACCATGAAGGACGAGCTCAACGAGACCTTCGAGAAGGTCGAGTCGACGCTCTCCGAAGCGAATGCCGAGTAATCATGGCCTGAGCGGCGGATGACCTTCATCCGGCCTGCCGGTCTGACCTCGAAGGGCTGTCTGCCATCCGGCAGGCAGCCCTTTCTTGTTTCCGGTCCGCCAACTGGTGGTGAAAATGCTGACTGGCTTCATAAAGGTTTAGGAGTTTTGCGGCAAAAGAACAAACAGGTTCAGATCTGTGGGTCGCATCCGGCAGTTGAACTGTTGAAGTGGATTGGTATTGGGAGAGTAGACATGAACAAGCTGTTCGCGCGCTTCGGCAAGGACGAGTCCGGCGCCACCGCCATCGAGTACGCGCTGATCGCCGCCATCGTCGGCATCGGCATCATCACGGCGCTGGGCACCATGAAGGACGAGCTCAACGAGACCTTCGAGAAGGTCGAGAGCTCGCTCTCCGAGGCGAACGCCGAGTAATCATGGCCTGAGCGGCGGATGACCTTCATCCGCCCTGCCGGTCTGATCTCGAAGGGCTGTCTGCCATCCGGCAGGCAGCCCTTTTTTGGTGCGCCAAGCATGTCGCGAAGTGCCTTGACTGGCGCAATCTGGCCGGAGTGGTATACGGCCGATGACTTGGAGTTGGAAGGCCTCTGCGGACCCTGGGTGTGGTCGCTGCTAGCCGAACAGCAAGGGTGCCCTGAGGGATCCGGGACCTGACGGAAGCTGTAAGCAAAGTGCCGGCATGACGAACAGGAAGTGCATTCGAGGCAGCCGCGCTCGGAAGTCCTTCGTCGAGGAGATCCGCAACGCGCTGGTGAAGCGCTAACCATACTCCGAGGTATCGGAAATGGAAGGGGCGGCCCGCGGGCCGCCCCCTTTTCATGTGGTTGTCTGGTTGCAGCCCTCAGCCCGGCATCGGGAACAGCCAGTTTGAGATGAGCACCACGGCGATGCCCGCAAGCAGCGTCAGGTAGGGCAGCATGCCCGCCTTCCGCTCGCCCAGATCCTGGCCGGAGAGGCCGAGGTCCGCCAGCGCCCGATCCGGGAATCGACCGCCGTCCTGCATGAAGTGACGGAAGATGAACACCGGAATGATCAGCGCCGCGAAGGCGAGGCCGACCCAGAGCGTCACGTTGCCGTAGCCCCAGACCTTCGCGCCCGCTCCGAGGAAGACGAGGTTGACGAAGGCGAGGATCGTGCCGACGGCGATGAGCCAGCTCGGCGCCCGGTAAGGACGCTCGAGATGGCCGCTGTCGATACGATGGATCCAACCGGCATTGAGGTTCAAGAAGTTGAAGATGATGTAGCCGACGTTGGAGACCGCGAGAATGAAGAAGTAGCCGCCGGCATCCGATGCGATGGCCAGCAGGAACAGGTTGAAGACGAGGTCGGTCCACATGGCCCGCGTCGGCGCGCCATGCGAGTTGACCTTACCGAGATACCGCGGCAGCCAGCCGTCGACGGACCCCTGATAGAGCGTCCGCGAGGAGCCGGCCATCGCTGTCATGATGGCGAGGATCAGGGCGAGGATCATCAACGCCACGAAGATCTGCTTGATCAGCGCGTTGCCGCCCGCGACCATGTTGGCCATGGCGTCGGCGACGCCTGTGCCGGCCACGATACCGGGATCCTTCATGCCCTCGACACCCAGCACGCCTTGGAACGTAAAGGGCACCAGGATGAAGAGCACGATGCTGATGAGGCCGGAATAGAAGATCGCCTTGAAGGTGTCGGTCTTCGGATCCCGGAACTCGCTCGTGTAACAGACGGCCGTCTCGAAGGCGTAGGTAGACCAGGCGGCGATGAACATGGCGCCCAGGAACAGCGTCCAACCGGCATTGCCTTCGGCGCTCGGCCAGTACGGGCCGGCCACATTTGCCGTGCTGAAGCCGCCGTTCAGGATCGGCACGATGCCGACAATGAACATGACGACCATGATCAGCAGGCCGATCCACTTCTGCGTGCTGGCCGTGCCGATAATGCCGCGATGCTGGATCGCGAACACGATGAGCATCAGGATCGTGCCGATGACGAAGGTCGAGTTGAAGTTGAGTGTACCGAGGCCTGGGATCACGAAACTTCCCAAGTTGAAAGTCTGCATCGCCGGTGTCAGTGCCGCGATGGCATCCTGAGTGAGCAACGACGCGATGGCGTCCTGGGCGGTCTTGCCGGCATTGGCCGCGTCGGCGAGCCACTCCGTGACGCGCGGCGAGACGTCTGTCAGCGTGGCGGCATTGGCTGTGACCCAGGCTCTCACGGCTTCCGCGTCGGCGCCCGGGATGGGAGCCAGCGCGTTGAGAATGTAGCCTGCGGCAATCGCGCAACCCAGCGAGAGCACCGGCGACCAGGCGAACCAGTTGCACCACACCGACAGCGGCGCGATGAACTTCGAGTAGCGCAGCCAGGCCGTCGCGCCGTAGACCGAGGCACCGCCTGATTTATTGGGATGAAGCCCGGCGATCTCGGCGTAGGTGAAGGCCTGCAGGAAGCCCATCAGCACCGATAGCGCCCATACCACCCAGGCAAGATTGCCGACGGTGTTGGCGATGCCGCCGATCGAGAACAACACGAGCGCCGGAACGCCGCTCGCAACCCAAAACGCTCCACGCCAATCGATAGCGCGATGAAGCTCGCCGCCACTACTGGCGGCAGTTGTCGCATTGGCCATTTGTCGTCCTCCCGAAAATGGGCCCAACTGTTTCCAAGTTGTGCCGGGAGGCGACACTCTAGCAATTGGAGTGAGTGACAAATGACGAAGCCCGGCTCTTCAGCCGGCCGGCGCCGTCCCCATCCACCCCATGACCTGGCCCCCCGACCACGGTCCGTTGCCGATGATCGAGAGGGTCTTGCGGGACCCTTGCGATCTCCGGCGCTGCCGAGCTGCTCTTAATCGTTGACCGACTTCCCTAAGCTCGCAACCGTCTGATAGCACTTATCAGGGCTATGGATCAATTGCCGGCCGCCCGGCCTAGAGCACTTTCCGACCAAGTGGATACCGGTTGGTCGAAAGAAAGTGCACAAAGCTAAAAGCCTAGAGCGCCGATCTGATTCCATCAGATCGAATAGCGCTCTAGGTCGAAGAATGAGGAGGCACCGCCTTGTCGAAACTCCGTGGCCGCGCGCTCGGCCTGCCCTTCCCGGGTGTCACCGGTCAAAACAATGCCATCACCGATATCCCCGGCGTTGGCGTCGGCTTCGCGACGCTCGTCTCGGGGGGGCCTGGCGCCAAGCCGCAGGTGAGGACTGGCGTGACCGCGATCCTGCCGCGCCTGGATGATCCCGTGCCCCGGCCGGTGTGGGCGGGCTTCCACCAGCTCAACGGCAATGGCGAGATGACCGGCACGCACTGGATCGAGGATGGCGGCTATTTCATCGGCCCCATTTGCATCACCAACACGCATTCGGTCGGTATCGTCCATCATGCTGCAGTGCGATGGACCATCGACACTTACGCCAAGGAGTGGACCTCGGGCCACCTGTGGGCGATGCCAGTGGTGGCGGAGACCTATGACGGTGTGCTCTCCGACATCAACGGCTTGCACGTCACCGAGGCGCTGGCGCGGCAGGCGCTCGATTCGGCGGCGGGTGGGCCGGTCGCGGAAGGCAATGCCGGCGGCGGCACGGGCATGATCGCCTACGAGTTCAAGGGCGGCACCGGCACGTCTTCGAGACGGCTCGACGTCGACGGTAAGAGCTATACGGTCGGCGCGCTCGTGCAGGCGAACCACGGCAGGCGCGACTGGTTGACCGTGCTGGGCGTGCCCGTCGGCAAGCACCTGAACGAGGACACTCTGTTCGACAAGCGCGAGCAGGGGTCCATCATCGTCGTCATCGGCACCGACGTGCCGATGCTGCCCCACCAGCTCCGCCGCGTCGCCAAGCGGGCGACCATCGGGATCGGCCGCGGCGGCACGGCGGGGGGCAACTCGTCGGGCGATATCTTCTTGGCCTTCTCGACCGCGAACCGCATGGCCATGCCGGACTTCTCAGCCGGCCATCTCACCTTCGAGGCCATCAACGACGATGTGTTCGATCCGATCTACGAGGCCGCCGTCCAGTCGATCGAGGAGGCGGTGATCAACGCCATGTTGGCGGCCGAGGATACCCCGACCGTCAAGCCCGCCGGCCACGTCTGCCGGGCGATCGATCATGGCAAGCTCGTCGAGGTGATGCGGCGGTATGGGCGGATGGGGTGATGGGTCGAGGACAGATCGCGAGCTTGCGGCTTGCACATCACCGCCTGAACGCGATCAAACCCTTGAACGGCAAGTCGGGCGTCACCGCGTGATGGCGGGCCTTGGCGGCGCTGAAACTCTCGAACAGCTGCTGCGGCATCGGAGCGACGTGGCGTGTCGCAAGATCGACGCTGAGCCAGAGGCACTCCAACACGGCGATGATCTCAGCCGTCTCAGGATCGCGCATGACGAGATGGGCAAGTAGCGCTTTCGGCGATAGGTCCTCGACCCGGAAGAAAACATCGATCTGTCCGCCCAGGAGCACTTCCCTGAAATACCGTGTGCGGGTTTCGCTCGCGAACAGGCTGGCGCGATCGGCCTCGATGAGATCATCCGACAAGCCGTTTGCCGTCAGCCAGGTGCCGGCGGCCTGATCGAAGTACACGCCATAGTACCCGACATTCACGTGCCCGTTCGAATTTATGGACGCCGCAAGCGGCGCTACCGTGTCGGCGAAGTCGAAGCCTGGAAAGACTTTATCTGCCATCTGATCTCGCATCTGTCCGGCCGCGCATCTTCACCAATGACCCACCCCGCGTCGCCAGCGCGACGCCCGCCGCCGCCAGCCCCAATCCGGCCCAGGCGATTGGCGGCATGACCTCGCCGATCAGCACCCAGGCGATCAGGGCGGCGAGCGGCGGCACCAGGAAGAGGAGGGCGGACACACGCGAGGCCTCGCCCCGGCGGATCATGGCGAGCAGCAGCGTCAGCGCGATGAGCGAGTTGCCGATCACGAGATAGGCCAGCGATGCCGCGAACTCGAGATCCCAGGCGAACTCGGTAGGTTTCCACTTGCAGCGCAATCGGCGTCAGCATGGCGAAGCCGATGCCGTATTGCAGCACATTGCTCGTCACCGGATGCGCATTGATGCCGAAGCGTTTCTCGTAGATCGCCGCCGTCGACATGCCGAACAGGGCGCCGACGGCGGCCGCGACGGCCCACAGACTGCCTGAGTCCACCGCCGATCGCGACTGGATGACGAGCCCCGCGCCGGCGAGGCCCAACAACAGGCCGATCCAGCGCCAGATCGTCACTCGCTCGTCGACGAACAGCGGCGCGAGGATGCCGACGACGATCGGCTGCAGCGAGACGATGAGAGCCACGGCGCCCGCCGAGGCGCCGAGCCAGAAGGCGACGTAGCTCAGTCCGAAATAGACGCACTGGATGAGAAAGCCGACGAACATGATGTGGCCGAGCTCGGCAGGGCGCTGCGGCACCGGCGGCCGCAGAACGGCGAACAGAATGAGGAGGATGATGAGCGCCGAGCCATAGCGCAGCGAGAGCAGCGTGAACGGCTCGACATGCTCGAGCGCGATCTTGGCGACGGCATAGCCGCCCGACCAGAGCAGCAGGAAGACCACCGGCGCCACGAGCACGAGGGCGCCGCCGCCGGCCTTGCCGGCCGATGCGGTCCCGATCGTGGGGGTTTTACTGGCTGCCGCCATCGCCTACACCACCGGAAATGGGATTGTCCGCCCCTCGAAATAGGCCTCGATGTTGGCCAGTGCTTCCAGACCCATTTGCGTTCGCGCCTCGATGGTTTGCGACCCCATGTGCGGCAGGAGAAAGGCATTGTCGAGCGCGAGATAGCCGGGATTGATCTTGGGCTCGCCCTCGAACACATCGAGCCCGGCATAGCCGACGTGTCCGGATTTCAATGCATCGATCAAAGCCGCATCGTCGACCAGCTCGCCGCGCGCCGTGTTGATGAAGATCGCGCCGGGCTTCAGGTGAGCAAGCATCCACCCATTGACGATGCGCCGCGTCTCAGGCGTCGAGGGCGCATTGATCGACAGCACGTCCGAGACGGTGGCGAGGCTCTCGATGCTCACGTGATAGATCGCGCCCTGTGCCTCGGCCTCCGTCCGAGGCTGCCGGTTGCAGTAGTGGATCACCATGCCGAAAGCGCGCGCCCGGCTGGCGAGCGCTCTTCCGATCCGGCCCATGCCGAAGATACCTAGAACCTTGCCGTCGAGCCGGTGGCCGAGCATGAAGGTTGGCGACCAGGCGCCCCAGCGGCCTTCGCGAATGAGCCGCTCGCCCTCGGGCGCCCGCCTGGCGGCGCCCAGTATCAGCAGCATGGCGATCTCGGCTGTGGCAATCGTGACACCGTGCGGGGCGTGGCCGATGCGAATGCCCTTCTGTCGAGCTGCCTCGAGGTCGATATGGTCGAGGCCCACGGAAAAGCTCGAGGCCATCTTGAAGCGCGGCGGCAGGCTCTGGATCAACTCGGCCGTGAACTTGTCGGCGACGCAGATCAGTGCCCCATCCGCTTCCTGGAGAAGGTCCGCGAGCTCCTCTTCCGAATACTGCCGGTCATCGGGATTGAGCACAGCGTCAAATCTCTGCGACGCACGCTCGAGCACGGCGTCGGGCAGCTTGCGGGTGATGACGATGCGCGGGGCCACTCGTTCTCGCTCGGCGTTGAAAACGCGTTGATCGAGGCATGCCCGAGCCGGTGGCGCATGGCAAGGATGGCGACGGCCGCGCCCATGGCTGCTCTGCATCTGGTGCAACGGGCAACGTTTTCTTCACCATGGCGGCCCAGAATACGGCTCTGGCGGAGCCCCTCACAACCGTGGGGCGGTTGGGGCTCCGATGGTGGCGGCATGCGCTCTCTCGTGCTTCTGGTCGGACTGCTCGCGGCCGGCAAGGTCGGATACCAGGAATATGTCGAGCGCAACGCGCTGACCGAGGTGCTGCTCAACACCTATCGGCAGGATGCGACGGAAGCCTGCGAGCGCGAGGCCGATCACCGGAACTTCTCCGTATCCTATTCGGCCTGGTCGGCGCCCAAGGAGATTTCAATCTCGCTCGGCCGCTCCTCCGACAGCGAGCCATACTGGCAGATCGGCGAGAGCCTGCTCGGCCCCGCCGAGCGCGATCCCTATGTGGTGATCGTCGCCCATAAAGATCCCTACAAGATCGTTTGCGACTACGACATCGTCCGCCAACTCGCGACCATCAACCGCATGTAGCGCCAGCCGGCCGGGGCCGGGGTTGTCCAATCTGGAGCTGCGTGCTTGGTGAGCGCCGCAGCCGGTGGGGTTGCGCTCTAGACCGTTCTCCGATCCTTGCGAATCGGAAAGCCGGTCTAGGCTATTGGCTTTGAGCACTTTCTTTCGGCCAACCGGAATCCACTTGGCCGGAAAGTGCTCTGTTTCGAGCACCCAATGACCGGGACGACACCCCTGACCAAGGCTGGCCCGCGCTGGCTCGACCGCGTCAGCCCCGTGCTCATCGCGGCCGTGGCCATCGGCATCCTTACCGTCATGGATGCGACCATCAAGGAGGCGACGGCCCGCTATTCCCCGCCGCAGGTCGCCTTCATGCGATTTGTGTTCGGCGCGGCTTTCGCACTGACGCTCGCGGTCGTGTTCCGGGCCGGCTGGCCGAGCGCCGAATCGATCCGGGTCAATGCGCTGCGTGGCGTGCTGGTCGCCATGACGGCGTCCCTCTTTTTCTACACGCTATCCGTGCTGCCGCTGGCGGACGCCATCGGCGTCTCCTTTGCCTCTCCATTCTTCGTGGTGCTGTTCGGCGCCCTCATCCTGGGCGAGAAACTCGACCGGCGGATCTGGGCTGGGCTCGGCTTGGGCTTCCTGGGCATGCTGGTCATGCTCGGCGGCCAGATCGGGCGGAGCAGCTATTCGGATGCGGCCTGGCTCGGGGCATTGGCCGCAGTCGGCTCGGCGCTGACCTATGCGCTCGCCATGGTGTTGCTGCGGGCCCGGGCCCAGAAGGATCAGATCCTCGTCGTCGTGTTCCTGCACAGCCTGGTGCCGGCCTGCATCCTCAGTCCCCTGGCCTACTTCGTCTGGAAAACGCCGGGGACCGGGGACATGCTTCTCTTCGCAGCCATGGGGGCCTTGGGGTGCGCGGGCCATATCGGGCTCGCCACGGCTTTCTTTCGCGCCGAGGCCGCCCGCCTCGCCCCCGTCGAGTACACGGGGCTGGTCTGGGGCGCGCTCATCGGCTTTGCCATCTTCGGCGAAGTGCCGAGCCTCGCCACTTTGGCCGGTGTCGGTCTCATCGTCGCGGGCACCTGGTTTAATAGCCGGCAGCACTAATGTCTCCGCTGTCTCCGCCCCGCACATCCGGCAACGGCCGAGTAACCATACCAAACCATTGCCCGGCGTGATTAATTCGCGCCTAAGTTGTCCCGCGCAGCATGGCCCAAGATGGAGTTAGTCCGGGGTCCGGCGCGCAGGCTCGACCGGCCGCCGGCAATGAGGGTCCGCTGCCGTGCTGCGTAGGGAAGCAAAAATCTGGGTTGCTGGCGTGTTGGCACTTGCCGCGCTGGCGCTGGCCGGGTGTGCTGGCGGCTCTTCGACACTGCCCGCCGGATTCACGAGCGCGCAATCATCCGACCTCGGCAACGCGTACAAACTCGTCATCGGCGACAAGCTGAAGCTCGTCGTGTTCGGCGAGGACCAGTTGTCGGGCGAGATCGAGGTCGGCGGCAACGGAACCGTGGCGCTGCCGCTTGTCGGCGAGGTCGAGGCGGCAGGGCTCACCATCGCCGAGCTCACGGGCAGCATCCGCGCACGATTGTCCGACGGATACCTCAAGAACCCGCGCGTGACGCTTCAGGTGACCAACCTCCGGCCGTTCTACGTGCATGGCGAGGTGCGCAATCCCGGCGAATTCCCGTTCCGCACCGGCATGACGTTCATCGATGCCGTCGCCAGGGCCGGTGGCTTCAGCTATCGCGCCGTCACCGACAGCATTTTTCTCCGCCGCGACGGCGAGACCGTCGAGCGCGAGGTGCCGATCGCCGAAGCGGGCCTCGTGCTGCCGGGCGACAATATCCGCATCCCCGAACGGTTCTTCTGAGGCTGGATGCCTCCGCGCATGCTGAGATCCCTCACCAGATATGCCGGCCTGCTCTGGCTCTTCGGGCTGGGGCATTCATTTCCGGCGGCCCCCGCCGCGGCGCAGCCACTCGACTTCTCGCAGCAGCGCTACGCCGCGACACTCGCCCAGATCGAAAACGCCGACGGATGGTATGATGAGAAGAACTTTGGCGCGACCACAGCGGGCGCTTACGCCAAACGGCACCTCCTGCCCGACGGCATCAATCTCGGCAATTACCTGCTCTACCTGGCGGTTGGTGCCGGTACGACATACGACGACAACATTTACCTGACGGCCAAGGACACGCTCGCCGACTTCCGCTCCGAAGGCACGGCGTCGATGGCCTTCATGTCCCGCCTTCCGCGCCACCTTTTCGATGTCTATCTCGACGGAAAATATGTGAGTTTCGCCGAGCATGAGGAGAACAACTACCTCGACGGCAGCGCGAGCGCCGAGTGGCGGCTCGATATCGACCACGGCCATGCCCTGGGTGGCCGCTTTGGCTCGACCTACGAGCACGAGGAGCGCGACGCTCCTGAAGCCCCAATCGAGGCTCGCGAACCCGTGCCGGTGCTCACCAACGAGGCTGAGATTGTCCTCACCCGCGACCAGGGCCGTCTCGGCGCTAGCCTCGGCCTCGATTTCGCCGACCGCGACTACAGCGATGTCGAAGCCTTCGATGGCTCGGCGATAGACCAGGACTTCCGCGATCAGACGAGCTATGGGACCTATCTCGGCCTCAACTACCGTTTCTCTCCCGGCTACAAGCTGCTGGGGTCGCTCCGAGCCGGCCGGGAGACTTATCACGAGGACGTTGACGGGCTGCGGGATGCGACGCTCTACGATGCCAAGATCGGTCTCGCTTTCGAGCTCTCGCCCCTTTGGCGCGCCTATGTGACCGGCGGTTATGGCCTGGTCGACTACGACGACGACAGCCGCGGGCAGTTCGGCGCCTTCGTCTACGACGGCCGGCTGCAGTGGCTCGCCTCGCCTGTCCTGACGATGGCTCTGTCAGCCGGACAGTCGATCGATGAGGCGAGCTTCGGCAGCTCCGGTGCGACTCTTGGAACCCAAGCCAAGCTCAAGGTCGACTACGAGGCCATGCGCAACCTGATGTTGTCGGCGTCCCTTGGCTATGCACGGTTCGATGTCGAGGGTGATCGAACGGATGATACTTACGTTGGCATAATCGGCGCCGAGTACACGATTAATAAAAATCTTCTGTTTACTATGGGATACGAGCATCGGGAGAGATTTTCTTCCGATGCCGACTTCGAGATGCAAGACAACCGCTACACTGCGGGATTGAAAATACGGTTTTGAGGGTCGACGTGACCGCGTACGACGACATCGGGCAGGGGAACGGAACGCCGGCATCGGGCATGCCGACGATCGCCGACGCCTTGCGGTTGTTACGCCGGCGGGCTCGCATCATCGTTGCCGTCGCCGTTATCGGCACGGCGGCAGGGATAGGCATCGGTCTGCTCATGACCCCGGTGTACGAGGCAACCGCCACCGTCGAGATCGACCCGCGCCGGACCAAAATCTCCGACATGGCCGATGTCGTCTCCGAGCTCGATCCCGACAGCCCAACCATCGACAGCCAGATCGAGATCATCCAATCGGCCCGCATCGCCGGCCGGGTGGTCGACCAGCTGAAGCTCAGGGATGATGCCGAGTTCCAAGCGGGCCCCGGCTGGCGCACGACCATCAAGGACAAGATCAAGCGGCTCATCGGCCGGACCGATGCGCCCAACGGTGATGCGGCGGCCGGCACCGGCTGGGCCGAAGCGGAGGAGGCCGATCTCCTCGCCGTACAGATTCTGCGCTCGCGGGTTTCCGCCCGGCGCGTCGGCGGCTCGTTCCTGATCGAGATCGCGGTCAAATCGAAGGATGCGGGAAAGGCCGCGGCCATCGCCAATGCGGTCGCGGACGCTTATGTCGCCGAGCAGGTGGAGGCCAAGACCAATCAAGCCCAGCAGGCGACACTCTGGCTCGACAAGCAGGCCGCGGAGATGAAGCAAAAGGTCGTCGATGCCGAGCGGCTGGTCGCGGCCTACCGGATCGAGAATGGCTTGCAATCGTCGGAAGGACATCCACTCGACGAGCGTGAGCTCGCCCGTACCGCCGAGCAGCTCATCACCGCCCGCACGGAAGCGGCCGGGGCCCGCGCCCGCTATGAGCAGGTCGAAAGCCTCGCCACCACCACGGATGGCCAGGAGACGGTCGCGTCCGTGCTCGCGAACAACACGATCACCGCGCTTAAGGAGGAATTGTCGCGGATCACGCGCCGGCATGCCGAGGCCGCATCCCGCTACGGACCCTTGCATCCCCAGATGGTCGCCGTTGAGGCCGAGCTGAAGGATGCGCGCTATCAGCTGAAACTCGAGATCGAGAAGCTCGTCGCCAATCTGCGCAACGAGTACGAGGTGGCGCAGAGCCGCCTCGAGCAGCTCGAGGCGGGCCTCGAGCAGTCGAAGACGGTCGCCAATGCCTCCAGCGAGGCGAGCGTCAAACTTCGCGAGCTCGAGCGCGACGCCGAGGCGGCCAGGGCCGTCTTCGAGAGCTTGATCAAGCGGGCGGGCGAGACCAAGCAGCAGGAGTCGCTGCAAATCGCGGACTCGCGCATCGTCAATCCGGCGGTCAGGCCCTTCTCGCCCGTCGCGCCGAAAAAGTTGAAGCTCGCACTCCTCGGGTTCGCCGGTGGCTTCGGACTCGCCTTCGTTTTCTCCGCACTCATCGAGCTGCTCCGGCCTACTTTCGTTCGCCCGCAGGAGATCGAGGCGCGGTTGCGGTTGCGCCATCTGGCCTCGGTGCCCGCATTCCGCGGCGGCCGGTCGGGCGGTCTTGAAGATTCGATGGGTGGCATCCGCGCCATCGTCGCCGAGCCGCACACCTCCTTCGCCGAGTCGGTCCGGGCGGTCCGCATCGCCGTCGACAGCGAGCGGCGGGATGCGGCCGAGGTCGTGCTCGTCGCCTCGGCGCTGCCGGGTGAGGGCAAGAGCGTCATCGCTTCCAATCTCGCCCATCTCTATGCGCTGTCGGGTGTGAAGACCTTGCTGGTCGACGCCGATCTCAGAAAGGGTACGCTGACACGCCAGCTCATGCCGGATGCGGGATCGGGACTCCTCGATTGCTTGCAGTCGGAGACGGCGCCGCGCGAGGCGATCGTCAACGACCGGGCGACGGGCCTCAACTTCCTGGCGGCGCGCGGCGCCGGGCCGAGCCGCATGAGTGCGCCCGAGCTTCTATCCTCCCGCCGCATGGCCGAGGTGTTCTCTGAGTTGCGCCGCGAATTCGATGTGATCATCGTCGATGCGCCGCCGGTCATGCCCGTCGTCGATGCCCGCATTCTCGCGGAGCATGCCGATCAGGCCGTTCTTGTCAGCCGCTGGCGCCGGGCGCCCAATGCACTGGTCAGACGCGCGGGCGAGCTGCTGGCCTTGAGCGGCGCCACGATGACCGGCGTCGTCGTCAACGACGTCGCGGTGGATGCCATGCCGAACGAGATGAGTGCGCTGCTCGGCAGCTATGGCGAGCGCAATCTTCTCCGCCGAGCCGCCTGATCACGCGGAATAAAATCATTTAAAATCATTGCATTAGAACTCTATGCTTAACTCAACGTTCAGTCTAACGGCTCAGATTCGTCAGCGAATGGAAAGGCGGCTCGCCTGAGCCGCCGGATAGTTTTTGGGCAGCGTATGACAGTCGAGGCGACCAGCAACGGCGAGCATATTGAGCCGGTGGCGGGCATATCGCTCGAACGCCGCTGGTCGAAGAACGTCACGCTCGATCTCGTCGCCGGCGCCGACGTGCTCGGCATCATGCTCGCCGGCTACCTGTCGGCGCTGTGGGCTGGCGCCGGCTCACTTGGATTTTCCGGATTCGAGCTCGCCTTCGCCGAGGTTCTCCTCCTGACGGCCGCCGTCGCCTATCTAGTTCTGCGTTGGCTCGGCGCCTATAGCCCGCGGCGTATGACGGAGCTTGCTATCGCGCCGGTGCGCCATGGGATCGGACTCTTCGTTGCTTTCTCGATCGTAAAGTCAGTTGCGAGCACGCTCGGTGTCGCGACCGCATTCCCGGACTCCTGGTTTCCCCTCTGGCTCGCGCTCGCCGTCGTTATTCTCCTCGCGACCCGGACCGCGGCGCACCATCTCCTCGCACGCTACAGCCGCCGCGGCCTGTTCGATACGAGCATTGCCGTCTACGGCGCCGGCCGTATCGCCTTGAAGCTCGTCGAGCACGTGAAGCGCCATCCCGAAGGCACCCGCCTCGTCGGCGTCTACGACGATAGGCAGAACCCGCAACGCGTCGATATGTCGGGGCTGCCGATGGCTGGCCGCCTCAAGGACCTGATCGAAGCCGGCCGCAACGGTCTCATCGACGAGATCGTCATCGCGCTTCCGCAGGCGGCCGACCAGCGCATCACCGAGATTTCCCGCAAGCTCGAGCAACTGCCCGTTCGCATTCGCGTCTGCACCTACATTGCATCCGATCTCATCGATGCCGATCCGGCCCGCCACAAGGTCTCGAGTCTCGGGCCGCTCGGCCTTCTCGATGTGAAATCGAAGCCGATGGCCGATTGGTCACCGATCGTGAAGGCAGTCGAGGATTTCGCGCTGGCGCTTGGCCTCATTGTTATCGCCGCGCCGCTGATGGCGCTGATTGCGCTCGCCATCCGTCTCGACAGCCCGGGCCCGGTGTTCTTCCGCCAGCGCCGGCACGGACTCAATCACCGCGTCATCGAGGTGTTGAAGTTCCGCACCATGCGCGTGATGGAGGATGGCGCCGAAGTGAAGCAGGCGACGAAGGACGATCCGCGCATCACCCGCGTGGGCAAATGGCTCCGCCGGACGAGCCTCGACGAGCTGCCGCAGCTCATCAACATATTGAAAGGCGAGATGTCCCTCGTCGGCCCACGCCCGCACGCCCTCGTCCATAACGAGTTCTACGGCGACATGCTCGAGCGCTACGCCAATCGTCATCAGGTCAAGCCGGGCTTGACCGGCTGGGCACAGATCTGCGGCTTCCGCGGCGAGACGCAGGCGGCCGAGGACATGCAGCGCCGCGTCGAGCACGATCTTAACTACATAGATCATTGGTCGATTTGGCTCGACCTCAAGATCCTGCTGTTGACGCCGCTCTACGGCTTGAAGCATCGCAAGGCCTATTGAGGCGGATATGGCAATGGCGAGATCACGCGACATCAGAGCGAAACGTCCTCCGGCGAAGCCCTTGAAGGGCATCATCCTCGCCGGCGGCTCGGGCACGCGCCTCTATCCGGTGACGAAGGCCATCTCCAAGCAGCTGATGCCGATCTATGACAAGCCGATGATCTACTATCCGCTGACGACGCTGATGCTCGCCGGCATCCGGGATATCCTGATCATCACCACGCCGGACGATGCGCCGCAATTCCATCGGCTGTTGGGCGACGGCTCGCAATGGGGCATTGATCTCTCCTACGCCGTGCAGCCGAGGCCCGAGGGGTTGACCCAAGCCTTCCACATCGGCAAGCGATTCATCGGCGGGGGCCGCGCGGCCCTCGTGCTCGGCGACAACATCTTTTTCGGCCACGGCTTGACCGACTTGCTGCAGCGGGCGGCATCACGCCGGAACGGCGCAACCGTGTTCGGCTATGCGGTGAAGGATCCCGAGCGCTATGGCGTCGTCGGCTTCGACAAGAAGCGGCCGGCCCACCTCGATCGAGGAGAAGCCGAGGGCGCCCAAATCCAACTATGCCGTCACCGGCCTTTACTTCTACGACGATCGCGTCACGGAAATGGCCCGCCGCGTGAAGCCTTCGGCGCGCGGCGAGCTCGAGATTACGACCTTGAACGAGATGTATCTCAAGGAAAGCGCGCTCAATGTCGAGCTGATGGGGCGCGGCTATGCCTGGCTCGATACGGGCACGTTCAGCTCGTTGCTCAAAGCCAGCCAATTCGTCGAGACGCTCGAGGAACGGCAGGGTCTGAAGGTCGGCTGCCCGGAAGAGGTCGCCTACCGGATGCGTTTCATCGGCCGTGGCGAGCTTGCCGCCTTGGCCGAGCCTCTCCGCAAAAGCGGCTATGGCGACTATCTCCTGTCACTCGCGACAATCTGAGGCGCGAGACCGATGCCGCGAGTCCTCAGAGACGTGCCCTGGCCGGTGCTCTTGCTCGTGATCGGCATCATCTCACCCTCCGAGCTGTCGGTCTATGTGGGCTCGGTGCGCCTGCCGCTGCACCGCATCGCGATTCTGCTCGGCGTGCTTCCGGCCGTGTGGAAGCTGTTGGCCGGCCGCGGCATGCACATGACGGCGTTCGACGTCATGTTCTTCATGTACGCTTCCTGGACGCTCGGAGTTCTCATCAAGCATGAGGGTTTGGGCGAAGGCGGCGAATTCGGCGGGGCGCTCGCCCTCGAGAGCTTCGGCGGTTACGTCATCGCTCGCGCTTACATTCGCACCAAGGCTGCCTTCAAGGCGACGATTGGGCTGCTGCTCGGCGTGCTGTTCGTCCTCGGCATCCTCGCACTCGTCGAGTCGGTGATCGGTCAGCATTTCTTGCGCGACTGGCTGCAGAAATTGACCGGCTCCACCTACCGGTTGAGGATCGAGGAGCGGCTGGGACTGACGCGCGCCGCCGCCTCCTTCGACCACCCGATCCTCTATGGCACCTTCTGCTCGAGCCTCTTCGCCTACGCCTGGTTCCTGTCTCGCAGCTACACCGGCCGCATTGCGCGTGGCGGCACCGTCTTCGGGGCAACGTTTCTGAGCCTCTCCTCGGCGCCGCTGTTGTGCATCTTCGTGCAGACGGCGATGATCGTCTGGGAGAAGCTGACGCGCCGCGTGCAGTTCCGGGCGATGATCTCGATCATCGTCGCGGTCATCCTCTACATCATCATCGAGCTCGCCTCGAACCGCGGCGCCATCGAGGCGATCGTGCTCCGCGTCACCATCGATGCCTGGACCGCCTACACCCGCATCCAGATCTGGACATATGGCCTCGAAAACGTCTGGAACAATCCCCTCTGGGGCATCGGCCGGGGCGACTGGACGCGCGTGTGGTGGATGAGCTCGAACTCGGTCGACGCCTTCTGGCTCGTCATTATGATGCGCGTCGGCATCCCGGCGCCGGTGCTGCTCGGGCTGTCGATCATCCTGCTGACCCGCGGCGTCTATCGTGGCGCCCACCGGCAGGCCTCCATGGAGTTGCGGAAGCTCTCCTACGCCTGGACGATCTCGATCCTCTCCATGGTCTTCGTGGCGCTGACGGTGCACTACTGGGACAGCACGCATGCCTACTTCTTCATGCTGCTGGGTGCCGGCGGCTGGATGGCCGATCCGCTGCGTCAGCCGCTGCCGGCCGCGCGGCGGCATAGCGGGCCGCGCCATGCGGTAATGTCGGCACGGCCGCTTGCCGCCCGTACCCCCAGACCCTTCCACGCGCACACCTTGACGTCCTGAGTAGGCGGCTCGCTTCTGGATAGGCGGGCCGAAAACCCCTATCGTTTTCGCGATAATTCGAGCCTCCCAAACACGATGGGCGATCCTTGGAACCGGCGTGGTGTCGCGCAAGTTCGTGCTCGGGCTTCGCCAGCTCGGGGCATCGGCCAGCGTCTCGACCGTGGCTTCACGCGATCCCGCCAAGGCCCAGAAATTCGCTGCCAGCTTCGGGATTGGCGCCGCTGGTGACTACGCTTCGGCTGTCGCCCGCAACAACGTTGACGCCGTCTACGTCGCGACGCCCCCTTCCGAGCACGAGGCGCATGCATTGCTGGCCATCGCCGCGGGCAAGGCCGTGCTGATCGAGAAGCCCTTCGCGATGGATGCCGCCGCGGCATCGCGCATCGTCGCGGCCGCCATCACTGCCGGCACGTTCTGCATGGAGGCGATGTGGACGCGCTTTCTGCCGCTGATGGCCGAAGTGCGCAGTCTGGTCGCTGAGGGCGTGCTCGGCGAGCTGCGTAGCCTGCAGGCGAGTTTCATGGGCTCGGACCTACCCGATACCGGCGCGAGTCTGTTCGATCCCGCACGCGGCGGCGGCGCGCTGATGCATCGGGGCGTCTACCCCTTGTCGCTGGCACGGCAGCTGCTGGGTCCGATCGCACAGGTCACCGCGATTGGCCGGTTGAGCGAGACCGGCGTAGACGAGGACTGCAGTGTGATCCTGCGCCACGAGAGCGGCGCGATGACCACGCTGACGGCGAGCCTGCGCGCGCCGGGTCCAAACGACCTGGTGCTGGCAGGCACGCGCGGCCTGCTGCGGCTGGAAGCCCCCATCTACCGCCCCCATCGGGCCCGGCTCATGCCGGTTTCCCCGCGCGACAGCAGTCGGCAAGGCGGCGGGCGCTTCGAAAGCCTGCGCGAGGGCGGCCCGGCACAGCACCTGAACCAGTTGCTCGCCCCGCTGCGGGGCGGCGGCCGCGTGATCCACAAGCCCTATGCGGGCAACGGCTATCACTACGAGGCGGCCGAGGTGGCGAAGCACCTGCAAGCCCGCGCGACCGTTTCGGCGCTGATGCCGCTTTCGGAAAGCATCGAGATCATGGCCGCGATCAATTCAGCTCGAGCGCAGTTTCACTGACGTCGCAGCTATCGGACAACCTGAACCAGAGCGGAAACCGCGGATGCGCATCGGGATCGTGGGCTGCGGCTATGTCTTTGATCACTATATGACCACGCTCCCTGGCCATGCGGGGCTGGAGATCGCCGGCATCGCTGACCGCGATCCCAAGGCCCTGGCCCGCGCCGCGCGTTACCATGGCCTGCACGCCTATCCCGACACCCAGGCGATGCTGGCCGACAACTCCATCGGGATGATCGTCAACCTCACTTCGATCGAATCGCATTTCGAGGTCACGCAGGCCGCGCTCCTTGCGGGCAAACATGTCTATTCGGAGAAACCCTTCGTCACGGATTTGGATGAGGCGCGCGAGCTGTTCGCGCTGGCCGAGGCGCGGGGCCTCAGGATTTCCTGCGCGCCCTCGAACGCGCTGTCGGCGACCTCGCAGACGATGTGGAAACTGGTCCAGGATGGCGCCATCGGCGATGTGCGGCTCGTTTACGCCGAGTTCGACGACAATCCGATCTACCTGATGAGCCCCGAGGGCTGGGCCTCGCGCAGCGGCGCGCCCTGGCCCTATCTGCATGAGTACGAGATGGGGTGCACCTGGGAGCATGTCGGCTATCACCTCACCTGGATGTGCGCGATCTTCGGTCCGGTGCGACAGGTGACGGCCTTCTCCAAGCACACCCTGCCCGACAAGACCGCCTTGCCGCTTAAACCCGCCGATACGCCGGATTTTTCGGTCGCGTGTCTCGATTTCCATTCAGGCGTGGTCGGGCGGGTCACCTGCTCCATCGCCGCGCCCTATGACCACCGGATGCGGATCATCGGCAATCGCGGCATGGTGCATGCCGACACCTACCGTCACTACGATTGCCCGGTCTTTCTGGAACCCTTCGGCAAGTTGACGATGAATGCGCGCAAGGCGCGAACCCTGCGCACCAGCTCGGCTCTGCAATCGCTGTTCGGAGTGGGCGGGCGGCGCGTTCCACTTTTGCGCACGGCCCCGCCGGGGTCGGCCAAGCCCATCGACCTGCTCGGCAAGCGCGGCTGGTCGCCAAAAACTCTGCTGAACCGCCTGAAGCGCCGCCAGCTCGGCCAACAGGACAAGGCGATCGGCGTGGCGGAGCTTGCCGATGCGATCGCGACTGGGCGGCCGCACTTCCCGAGCCATGCCTTCACGCTGCATCTGACCGAGCTGACCTTGGCGATCCAGGGCGCCGGCCCGAATGGCGTCTCGCACCCGATGCAATCTCGCTTCGAGCCGGTGGAACTGCCCGCACGCAGCAAGGCGGCAGGACCGGACTATCGCCGCTTTGCCAAGCCAGGCTTGCTGGAGCGGCTGTCCGCGGGGCTCCTCGACCGGATGCACCGGCACTAAATCGGAGTTTCGATGCACTCCTATCTAGCTCTTTGGCTTATCGTGCTTCTTATCGGAAAACCGCTTCGGATCCGGGCCTTCGCCGGGACAGGCTTTTCCGGTCGCCCGCTAAGGGCGCCATACCTCAATGACCCGTTAACGCCTGTCCCTTAGGATTCGAGGTTAGGGCCGGACGGGGTTGCCGGTCCGCGCTCTGGAGCGCTCTTCGATCCGATTGAACGAGATCGGCGCTCCAGTCTGTTGGCTTTGAGCACTTACTTCCGACCAACCGGTACCCACTTGGGAGGTCAAGTGCTCTAGAGGGGCATCGAGGGCTCAGGTGGCGGCTTCCGGCACGGCTGAAAACTCACGGCATTCCGGCCGGCGCATCGTCGGGCAGAGCCTGCTGCTGTTCGGCGGCTATGGCCTGGCGCAACTCTTGGCGCTGGCTCGCAACGCGCTGCTTGCCCATTTCCTTTCCAAGGGCGACTTCGGCATCGCCGCCGTCCTCACCATCACGCTGCAAGCCTTCGAGATGCTGACTGATCCGGCCGTCGACCGGCTGATCGTGCAAGCGCGCGCAGCCGATCTCGGCCGGCTGCTGGCGACAGCTCAACTCGTGATCGCTATCAGGGGCGTCCTGGTCGGCCTGCTGCTCGCCTTGACGGCGCCGCTCGCCGCCAGCCTCTTCGGCATCGCCGATACGGCGCATGCCTTTATGCTGCTGGCGTTGGTGCCGCTGATCCGCGCCGGCATGAGCCTCGATTGCCGCCGGGCGCAACGCGATCTCAACAGCACGCCGTCGATCCTCGTCGAGCTTCTGCCCCAGGCCGGTGCGCTCGCGATGACCTATCCGGCCGTGCAATGGAGCGGCGGCTACGAGGCGATGGTCTGGATCGCCATCGGGCAAGCGTTGCTGCAACTCATCGTGTCGCACCTCTTCGCCCGCGACGGCTACCGGCTCGGCTTCGACCGCGACTGGTTCCGGCAGATCATGGCCTTCACCGGACCGGCGATGATCTCGGCGCTGACTCTGCTCGCGGTCTTCCAAGGCGACCGCGTCATCATCGGGCGCTTCTACGGCGTCGAGACGCTCGCCGCCTACTCGGTGGCCTTCGTGCTCACGATGATGCCGGCGATCCTCATGAGCCGGGCTGGGACATCCTTGCTCGTTCCCGTGTTCGCCGAGCTCGACCGCCAGCCCGTGCTGCGCCGGACGCGCTTCCTGCTCGCGATCGAGATCACGGTGGTCATCGTTGCCTGCTATCTCGCCGGCTTCATCCTGCTCGGCGGCGATATCGTGGCGCTGGTGTTCGGGCCGAAATACGCGGGGCTCGGGCATCTGACGGCCGTGCTCGCCACCATGTGGGCGCTGAGAACCTTGCAAGCGCCGTTGACCGCCTTCCTGCTCGTGGCCGGCGAGCCGAAGAGCCTCACCATCGGTGGTGCGCTCCGGGCCTCGGCACTTGTCATGGCGATCGTGCTCGCCATGCTCGGAGCCAATCTGATCCTCGTGGCGGCGACTGGTATTGCCGGCGAAGCCCTGGCGCTGCTGTTTCATGCCTGGCGGATCGGGAAGATCGAGCCTGAAGTCCATCACTCCATGCTCGGCCGCCTCGCCTATGCGCCGGTGGTTGGCGTGCTGTGCTGGACGCTGGTCGATGCCAGCACGTGGATCGGCTCGGGCCTCGGGACCCTGCTCTTGACGGCGATCGTGCTATTGGCGCTCGGCAGCGGCTTCCTTGTGATGTTCGCCGATCTCAGGCGCCGGTTCCTCAATCTCGTGCGCAATTCCCGCGGCCAACGCGACAAGACACTCTGGACAGCCGCACAAGTGGCGGAAGCCGATCCGGGTTGATCTCGTTCGAGCGTCAGGCCGGCTGACTGCGGATTTCGATCGCGGGTTTGCCCGCGAGAACGCGCTCGTAAAGGGCGAGGAGTTCTTTCTGCTCGCGCTCCCAGGAGAGTTCGGTCGCGAGACGGCGCTGGCCTTCGGCGCGGGTCGCGGCGGCGAGTTCGGTGTCATCGGCGAGGCGCAGGATCTGCTTGGCCAGGTCGAGCGGTGAGTTGTCCGCCGCATAGAGACAGGCATCGCCCGCGGTCGCCCGCGTCTGATCGAGATCGAAGGCGATGAAGGGAATGCCGAGCGTCATGTACTCGAAGACTTTGTTCATCGAGATCTTGTCGTTGTAGACGTTCTTCGGGTCCGGGATGATGCCCTGATCGAAGGTCGAGAGCGCTTGCAAGAGCGGCTCGCCGGAGAGGAAGCCCGTGAAGGTCACGTGCTTCTCGACCTTCAGCTCGGCGGCGAGGCGTTTGAGGTTTTCCAACTCCGTGCCCGAGCCGACAATGGCGCATTGCACGTCGTCACGGCCCTGGGTGTGCACGATATCCGCCATGGCCCGGACGAGGAGGTCAACTCCGTCCTGGGCCCCCATGATGCCGACATAGCCGGCGAGGTGCTTGCGGCCGTTCTTCAGCGCGAGATCGCCCTCCATCCGGCGGAACCGGCCGAGGTCGGGAATGGAGCGGACGATATGCACCTTGTCCGGGTCCATGCCGCCGCGCTCGATGGCGATGGCCTTGAAGGTCTCGTTGGTGGCGATCGAGGCGTCGGCCGTCTTGAAGGTCATGCGCTCGAGCCAGGTCAGCAGCGTGTGGAACGCGCCGCGCCGGCCGAACTTCGCCTCGTAGAGCTCCGGATTGATATCGTGGTGATCGAAGACGAAGGGCTTGCCGAACAGGTATTTGAAGAAGCCGCCGATGAGGAAGATCGTATCGGGCGGATTGCAGGCCTGAATGACGTCGAAGCCGGTTTTGAAGAACACGCGCCAGCACAGCGCGAATTCCCACAATAGCGCCCAGGAATACTCGAGTGCATAGCCGAGCGCCCCGTCCGCCTCGAAGGGCAGGGGATGGCGGTAGATATGGATGCCGTCGAGGCACTCATACGACTGGCGGTACTTGCCACCGACCGGGCAGATCACCGACACGGTATAGTCGGCATCGCGCAAGGTCGTGGCCTCCTGCCAGACCCGCCGGTCGAGCGGCAGCGTCAGGTTTTCGACGATGATTAATACGCGTGACTTGGAACGCGACACCTTAGGACCCCCGACTTACGCTCCCGCGGACCCGCAGCCATGCAGCGTCGGACCTCTTGTTGGGCCTTGGAAATCTCGCAGAGAAAGGTAAAAGATTAGGCCAAGGCTCGTGCCGGCCGGGGTTCTGGAGCGGCGTTCCGAGGGGAGGAAAAGCGAGCCATAGGGGGGCGTTGCACGTTTCTTGCGTCGTCGCAGGGCGTGTTGGGCCTGGGTTAAGGCCTTGCGAGTAGGGAGGCGTTGGTCGTGGTCAACAAAGAGCGTTCCGGCGGTGTTCCCGCCGTCGATCTGCAATCGGTGAAGCTGACGCTCGAGTACATCTACGGGGACGTGAAGGACGTCGGCCAGCTCCGCAAGGTGGCGCTCGCCCTCAAATCCGCCATCCAGGAGATCGAGGCCGTCGGCGGCCGGCGGGTCGATGCCCGTTTCGAGCGGCTGGTGTCGCTTGCCCGAGGGCCGGCAGCTCCGCTGAGCAGGCTTTCAGCCCATTCCGGCACCGCCTTTAATCCCGCCTTAGCTGTAGGTCCGCCCGGCTTCGCCGTCCTAACCGGTTGCCAAGCCTGATCTGCCAGGGTCCTCGCCGGACCGGCGGAGTGGCCGCCGGGTGGCGGAGCTTTGGAACATGGTCTGGGTGAAGGGCGACCCTTACGACAACTATCTCATCGGCTCCTCGACGGCCGACCGGCTGCGCGGCCTTGCCGGCAACGACAAGTTGATCGGTTTCAGCGGCAATGACGGCTTCGACTGCGGCGAGGGCAATGACGAGGCTCACGGCGGAACCGGCAACGACAACATGGTCGGTGGCTATGGTGCCGACATCCTTTACGGCGAGGGGGGTGACGATCGCCTCTATGGCGGCCGCGACGCCGACAAGCTGCTGGGCGGCTCCGGCAAGGATCTCGTCTACGGCGGCGTCGCCAACGACAAGATCTTCGGCGGCGCCGGCATCGATACGCTCCGCGGCGAGGACGGCAACGACCTCCTGTACGGCGACGGCGATGCCGACAAGCTCGTCGGCGACTTGGGTCGGGACGTTCTTAGGGGCGGCGCTGGCAATGATCGCCTCTTCGGCGGTGCGGACAACGACCGGCTTTATGGCGACGACGGCGCCGACGAGTTGACCGGCGGCTACGGCGACGATGTGATCTATGGCGGCACCGGCAGCGATCTCATCTACGCTCATGATCAGAACGACAAGGTCTTCGGGGAAACCGGCGATGACCGGATCTACGGTGGCGCCGGCGACGATGTCCTCAATGCCGGTCACGGCCTCGATACCATCTACACCGGGCTCGGCGCCGACCAGATCGTGCTCGCCCACAATCTCGGCCTCGATACCATCGGCGATTTCAACCGCGACCAGGGCGACATTCTGGTCATTGACCTCGATGCCTTGGGCCTCGGCGCCGACTTCGACGACACCGAGCTCGTCAATGCCAACTCGGCTGCGGCCACTCTCGATGCCGCACAGCTCATCTTCGAGACACCGACGGACACGCTGTGGTGGGATCGCGACGGCACCGGCATGGACTATGCGCCGGTTGAGATCGCCGTTCTGACCGAATTCTACGTGACCTATCTCGAGCTGACGACGGCGGATTTCTGGCCGGTCTGATGACGCCTCACGCGACCGTCGCGTAGCCGAGCTGGGCTGCCCGTTGCTCGATCTCGGTGATGCGGTCGTAGGCCTCGTCCTGGACCGGCAGCACGTCGGTCAGGAACAGCGCGTTGCGGAAGAGCGGGCCGCCTGCCGTCAGCGTTTGCCTCAGTGCATCGAGCATCGTCACGTGCCGGAGCGGATCGCCACCGCTCGAGGTGATGAAGGGCAGCGAGGGGGCGGCCGGCGATTGTGCCAGCACGCGCAGCCCGGCAAAGGCCGACGGCTCGTGCCGCTGGGCCAGAGCCCAACACACGGCGTCGATGGCGGCGACATCGGCTGATCCTTCAGCCACGGCACGCAGCGAGGCCCGGTGACCGCCGGAGACCTTTACCTCGCCGAAGAACCGGCCGCCGCCGGTAAAGGGCGCGACGGTCGCGCGCAGAGCCGAGAATCCCGACTGCGAGTCCCAACCATTGACGGCGGCACGCCGGCCGCGCAACGCGGCGATCGAGGAGACCGGATCGGTCTCGGCGGACGACGAGAAAGCTGCAATAGGTCGCGCCATGGCATCCCGGCACGTCGTAGACTGGTGCACCGACCAGCGTGACCTTGCCGCGCAGCGACTTCACGTAAGGATAGCCGCAGGTCTGGCTCAGGACCAGGCCGGGCTCTCGCCAGACGCTCGTATGATCGGTGCGCCGGACAAGCTGTCCGGGTGTCGGCATTTTGGCCTCGCGGAGGCGTGCCGCCACGCCCTCCCAAAGCCGGTCGACCACAGGGGAGACCTCCGGCCAATCATACATCGGCAGCGAGGCGACGGCCTTCGGTGCGCGCGATTTGGCCAATGGCGCCACGTCTATTCTCCGATGTCGGGATGCGATATCCGCCACAACCCGCGCTTCATCAGCGGATGCTCGACGGGCTCCTTACGCCTCAAACCGTAACGCTTCAGCACCTCGGCGTAGCTTCGCGCAAGATAGCCGCCATTGCCAGCGAGAAACGCTTCTCGGTTCTGCCGGTATAGGGCCGGCAGCTTGTACCAGGCCACCGTCGGATGGCTGTGATGAACGAAGTGCAGGGAGTTGTTGAGGAACAGGAAGGCGACGAGCCCGCGATCCTCGTTGATTATGGTGCGGTGCGCCGCCTCGGGTGAGGCCTGATGCTCGATGAAGGTCCTCACCGATAACATCGACAAGGTCGGATAGGCAAAGCCCAGAATGTAGACGAGCGGGTGAATGCCTGAAACCCACGTCACCCACCAGAACACAGGCACCATGCCGATCGCATGCAGCAGCCAGGCGAGTTGCACTTCCTTCGCGCCCGCCCGCACGAGCGTCCACTCGCTTCGGGTAAAGCCGATGACCGAGAAGGCCGGGCCAACCGTCAGGCGACCGGCCTGAGTGTTGTTGAAGCGTCTGAGGGTCTGCAGGACGGGGCCTGCTTTCGCCCAAGCCTCGGGCGCCATGTAGTTGCTCTCCGGATCCTCGAAGGGGTCGGTAAGGCGCTCGTCGTGATGGTGCTGGAGGTGGAGCGCCTTGAAGCGGCGATACGGATAGGCAAGGCCGACGGGCAAAAAGACGAAGGCCTCGTTGAGGAAGCGGTCGCTGGTCGGATGGCCGTGCAGCGCCTCGTGCTGGAGCGAGGAGTGGAGCGTCATCGTCATGACGGCGAAGGGCCAGAGCCACCAGTATCCGGCGCCGATCAGATAGATGACCATGGCCCACGCCGCCGTATCGGCGAGCGCTAGCCAGATGGTCGGCCATTCGATACGGCGGAGATTGCGAGGCATGCGGTCGGTCTCGGTTGGCGCTCTGGTTTTGCCCGAAGGTCAAATCCGGTGCAACGGGACGTTTGGCTATTGAAGCCCGAACCGCGGGTTTCTATGGTGCCTTCGTCAAAGCTTGGAAACGCGCATGACGGATGCCGCCATTCCCCGCCGTGACTACAGCCTGACCGGGCGCGACGGCCAGCATGCCATTGCGGCGGGTCTCGCCAATGCCACCTGGTATCAGCCACCGATCCCGCGGGCCAAGCTCAAGGCGTTGATGCAACGTGCCGATGGTCCGGCGATCCGCGATACGGCGATCTGGATCGTCTCGTCTCTGGTAACCGGCGGCCTCAGCGCCTGGCTCTGGGTGCAAGGCTCCTGGTGGGCGCTGCCCTGCTTCCTCGCCTATGGCGTGCTCTATGGCTCATCGAGCGATTCCCGCTGGCACGAGGCCGGCCATGGTACGGCTTTCAAGTCACCGTGGTTGAACGATGCGGTCTACAACCTTGCCTGCTTCATGGTGATGCGCGAGCCGACGGTCTGGCGCTGGAGCCATGCGCGGCATCATACCGACACCCTCATCGTCGGCCGCGATCCGGAGATCGCGCTGATGCGGCCAATCGTGATCCTGCGGACGTTGCTAGTATTCCTCGCCGTGCCGCAGGTGATCGCGACAGCCAGGAGCGTTACGCGCCATGCGCTCGGACGGCTGAGCCCCGACGAGACGACCTTCATTCCCGAGAGCGAACGGCCGAAAGTCTTTCGCGGCGCGCGCGTCTGGGCCATGCTCCATGCCATCCCGGCGGCGCTCGCGCTCGGGACCGGCTCGATCCTGCCGATGCTGCTGATGGGGCCGCTGCCATCGATGTACGGCGCCTGGCTGCACGTCGTCTTCGGTTTCACGCAGCATGGCGGGCTCGCCGAGGACGTACTCGATCACCGGCTGAACTCCCGCAGCGTGCTCATGAACCCAATTTTTCGCTTCCTCTACTGGAACATGAACTACCATATCGAGCATCACATGTTCCCGATGATCCCCTATCACCGCCTGCCGGAGCTGCACGAGGAGCTGAAACCCTATTGCCCGCCGCCCGCGCCGGGCCTCATCGCCGCCTATGCGGAGATCATTCCGGCGTTGCTGCGGCAGGTGCGGGATCCGGGTTACTATATCCGGCGGGAGTTGCCCGCGGCAGGGCGTGTGGCTGCGGAGTAGGATGCCGGTCTGCCCTGATCCTCGCGCGTACCCGGCCGGATCGCAGCGTGGTAAAGTCGGTTCCGGCATCCGTTGATAGAGCGACGTCATGAACAGACCAATCCTTCCCGCCCGCCCGCCAGCGCTCGACGCAGGTCTCTTCGATCCGGCAAACCCCGAGCGCTCCTGGACGCTGCCAGCCGAGTGGTACTACGACCCGGACGTCTACCGGCGCGAGCACGGCGCGATCTTCCATCGCTCCTGGTGGTATCAGGGCCATGTATCGGACGTGCTCAAGCCCGGCGACTATCTGACGGGCAGCGTCGCCGATCAGGAGATCTTCATCATCCGCGGGGCCGATGGCGAGCTGCGCGCCTTCTACAACGTCTGCAGCCATCGCGCGCATCCGCTTCTCGAAGGTCAGGGCAACGCGAAGCTCATCGTCTGCCCCTATCATCAGTGGTGCTATCAAGCGGACGGCTGTTTCCGCGGCGCGCGCGGGCGCGACACGCTGAAAGAGTGGATCCCGGAGAATGCCGATCTAAAGCCGATCCGGCTCGAGAGCTATGCGGGCTTCCTGTTCGTCAACCTCGATCCCGATGCGCGGCCGATGACGGAGGTGGCCGGCAAGCTGCTGGAGGACATCTACATCGCCTGTCCGCGCCAGGACGACCTCATTCGGGTTGTGCGCCGTGAGCGTGAGGTCGCCGCCAACTGGAAGACGGTCATCGACAACAATCACGAGTGCTACCACTGCGCGGTCAATCACAAGTCGCTGATGGAGCTCATCGACTACGACAACAAGGCGGTTTGGTCGGATGACGGCATCACCTTCACCCACACCGTCGAGAAGAAGAGCCTCGACAGTTCCGCCTACAAGCTCGACGAGAAGACGATGGAGCAGCAGGCGCTGTTCGGCTTCATCTTCCCGGCGCTCGTGCCGCTATGGTTCCCGGGCCCGGCCAATGCGGTGATGTTCCAGATCATTCCGACGGGCCCCGAGACCTCGCTCATCCGCCACGACTACTATTTCCCATCTCGCGAGATCACGCCCGAGCGCCAGCAGCTCATCGATTGGGTCAGCGACACGCTCTTCCCCGAGGATCAGCGCCTCTTCGAGCGCGTCCAGAAGGGGCTGCACTCGAAGGGCTACCGGCAGGGCAAGTTCGTCGTCGACCGCGAGCACCCGGAGTTCTCCGAGCACCACGTGCATTTCTTCCAGCGGCATGTGTACGAGGCGCTTGTGGGGGCGTAGTCCTGGCGGGTTTTGGGGCGCGATGCGCGCGTCCGTTCTTTGTCGCTCTCGACTCCCCTCCTACCCACCTTCACGGTCGCGAGCGCGATCATCCACTCCTCTCACCGTCATGGTCGCGAACGCGACCACCCACGAGGGGCAAGATTTGATCCGAGGCCGTGCCGTGTGGCGTGACCTTGCTCTCACCACAAACTCCCGTGGATGCCGACTTTCGTCAGCAGGACGGGCTAGGGAAGGTCGCGCTGCGATCTCGGATTGCTCACGCGGGCGGCATGACGATCACACACAACAACTCTTCTTGCTCTTCGCCGGCGGAATATCGAGCGCGGGGTTCTCGGCGAAGAAGTTGTCGGGCATCAGCGAGAAGCCGCAGGAGACCGCCGGCTGCACCGGAAAATCCTCCGCGCGCGGCAAGTGGTTCAGCCCGAACACATGCCAAACCGTCAGCGGCCGGTCGACGACATTGCGATCCGCCTTCGTCCACTTCGGCAAACCCTCGCCTTTCGAACTCTGATTGACATAGTCGCCCGCCGGCCAGCGCTCGCCCTCCGTCGTCGGCGTCACCCAGAGATGATGCCGCGTGAATCCCGCGCGCTTGCCGAGCTGCGAGCTTAGGCCCCCGAAAGCGGTGATGGCGTTCGTCGCCATCAGCCGGTAACCCGCCGGCTGGCCGAAGCGGTTTTTCTTCTTCCGGTTGACGATCTTCCAGTACCGGTTCGTCGCCGCATTGGTGTTGCGCTTGGCCGCCTTCTCGGTCTCGAGCAGCGTCTCGTGCATCCGGAAAGCGTTGCCTGCGTGATTGGCGCCGCCTGGCGGTTCGAGCTTCGTGTCGAGCTCGACAACCGCGTTATCGGCACCGTCGATCGCCGTCTCCAGGCGCGCGCAGAAGAGGTGCTGGTGGATCTGTCCGATGACGCCGGGCGCCACCTCGACGCCGAACTTGGTGGCCTCCGGCGGATCGATGCCGGCGGTGTTGATGATGCCGGTCGCCTTCACTTCAAGTGCGATGGTGCCGTCCAGATGCAGCGACCAGTAGAACATGTACTCGTAGTTGCCGACGGTCGCGATGAAGGAGACGATGAGCTTCCTCCCGCGCCGCACATCGGCACGCCCGGTGCGGAAGTCGACATGCTTCCACAGCACGCCGGTGTCCTCCTCGTGCATGCAGATGGCTTGTCTGATGACCTGCGGCTTGCCGTCGATGCCGTTGAGCACGCCGTCGAAATAGTGGATGGCGCCAAGGCAGTCGCAACCGAGCACCAGGCTGTTCGCCATGGCGCCGATGCCGTACTCGCCGCAGTCGAAGGCGTTCTTGCGGGGATGCAGCCCATAGGGGCTGCCATAGGGCACGATCATCTCGGCGATCGAGGCGCGGCGGAGGATGGAGCGATGCTTGGCGCCATCCTTGACCTCGAGATCATGGAGCACGACGCCCTCCCGCGCCGTGAAGCCGACCGCAAACCGCCAGCCGGCCCATTCGACGCGGTTGCCATCGACCCTGAAGCTCGGGCCTTCGGGCTGGACAACCTCGATGGGTTTGAGGTCAGTGCGCCAGGTCTTCTGGAAACCTTCCGCGTAGTCGCGCTCCTCGGACGGCACCTTGGCCGGCCCCTCGTCGGTGACGGACAGCACTTCGCCGGTATTGATGTCGATGACGGCGCAGAGACCCTCGACCGGGTGCGCGAACTGATTGCCGAAGGGGCGCTTCCTCACCCAGACGATGGTCTGCACGATCCGGTGTGTCTCGCGACTTCCAAGCAGGCCTTGCCCCGGCGACCAGGGATCGCAGCAGACGAGCGAGAGATCGGTGATGCCCCGCCGCTTCAAGGCCTTTACGAAACGCGGATCGGCGAGCGCCGCCTTCTCGGCATCGAGGAATTCGTCGGGGCCGATGCGCGGGAAAGCGCCCTTGCGCTCGACCCAGCTCTCGACCTTGCCCTTGTCGAGATTGACGGATGCCTCGAAGAGCCGGCCTGTCGCCGTGTCGTAGGTGGCAACAAAGGCGCGCCGGGGCGGCGCCTTGCCGTTGACTTTGGCGCGGACGGCCGCCGGAGGCTCGGCCAGCTCGATGGTTTCGAACCGCATGCCCCGCCCGAGATCGTGGGCCGCGCGGACGATCGCTGCCGCGCGGATGATCTCGGCTTCGGCGAGCGGCGCCAACGGATCGGCGGTTTTCGGCTTGTCGAGTGTGGTGACGCGCTGCTGCATGGCGGGAGCTCCAGGGAGGGATCGTTGCTCGCAGACTACACGGCTTTCGGGGCTGCGGAAGGGGCGGAATACCGGTCATTCCATGTTCATCATGCATGGAAGCGGCGGGGTTGGCAGCATGCGCCACGAGGGGAGATTAATCCCGAGGCTTTGGGGTGATAACGGGGTGCAATCGGAGACCAGTCCGTCATGATCCGCTGGCTGTCCATCTGTGCGTTCATCGTCTCCGCCACTCTGTTCAGCAACCGGCTGTTCGTGCTGATCGAAGTGAACGTCGGGCCGACGGGGCATTGAGGCCGTGGCCCGACGCAACACGCAGGCGCAGCCCGTGGCAACGCTGCTCATTGCCTTCGACCGGCCGCCCGGTCAATCGGATCGGCCGCTACCGTGTCTTTGCAGCACCTCAGCGAGAAACAGCCTTGGCCGAGCGAGATCGGCGCTCCACGAATCGACCTTGGCGGTGGCGCAGCGCGGATCGTTTCTCCGGCACCAATTGACGTAGAGGCTCAGCCAATCCTCGAGGCGGGCCGTGATCAATGGCGCATCCCCATCCCAGGCCTGATGGATGCGCTCGGCAATGAATCGGACCTGCAGCGGATAGTCGGCTGGATCGCGCATGTCGAAGGCGTTCTCCGGGCCGAGCCCAAGCGGTAGACCCGCCATCAGCTCGGGCTCGCCGGCGCGGACGATCGGAATGTACTGCATCACGCCATGGTTGCAGTAGAAGCAACCGATCTGCCATTCCTCGTGGACGAAGCTGTGCGGGGCCTCGCTCTGGCGCTGGTAGTCTCGATAGCCGAGGCGGCCGATGTAGCTCGGGGTCAGGACAGGGATGAAGGCGTGGCAGACGAGGCATCCGATCGTCGAAAGCTCGGCGAGAAAGGCCACTTGGAACGGATCCTTCGTCGTGTAGGGCGCGAACCAGTCCCGGATATGCCCGTCGTAGACGGCCTCGACGCCGTTCGCCTTCAGATCTCCGGCGAAGCGCTCGACCCAGGCCCGGTGTTGACGGTTGAGCGTATCGGCGTCCGCTCCCGTCTCGTGCTCCGTGTGCCTGTACGAGATGAAGGCCCTCGGCTCGAGGATGCCCGGCATGGCTCGCTCCCTGTTTCCGATAATCCGGCGGCTGCTCTTCAGGCAGATCCCAGGCAGGACCTGCCACAACAGAGCAAGCTTCGGCCACATCGTGTCTCGCCACAACAGATGTTGACAGTGTGGAGCGGGCTGCGTTTACTCGGAAGCGTCAGCCCGCTCGAGACACTTGGTTGGTCGCATGCTTTCGCGATTTGCCGGAGTCCACTTAATCGCAGCATCATCTAGGCCCCATGCGCCACACCACCTTGAGAACCGGCGAGACTGTCCCCCAACTCGGTCTCGGCACCTGGAAGATGGGCGACACGCCGGCCGGCAAGGCGGCCGAGGTCAGGGCGCTCCGGCGGGGTATCGATCTCGGCATGACTCTCATCGACACGGCCGAGATGTATGCCGAGGGTGGTGCGGAGGAGGTGGTGGCCGAGGCCGCCAAGGGCCAGCGCGACAAGCTCTTTATTGTCTCCAAAGTCTATCCACACAACGCCTCGCGGAATGGCACGATCGAGGCCTGCGAGCGGAGCCTGAAGCGCTTGAAGACCGACCGCATCGATCTCTATCTGCTGCACTGGCCGGGCAGCCATCCGATCGCCGACACAGTCGCGGCCTTCGAGGAGCTGCGCAAAGGCGGCAAAATCCGGCACTGGGGCATCTCGAATTTTGATGCCAAGGGCACGGCCAAAGTCATGGACCAGGCAGGTGGCGGCAACTGTGCAGCCAACCAGGTGCTCTACAATCTCGCCGAACGCGGCATCGAGTGGGATCTTCTCAAGGCCAGCCGTGACGCCAAGGTGGCGGTGATGGCCTATACGCCGCTCGGCGGCAGCCAGGTGGTGGGCAATAAGGCCGTCATCGAAGTGGCGAAGCGGCACGGCGTGCCGCCGGCCACCATCGCCATTGCCTGGACCATGCGCGATCCCAATGTCATCTCGATCCCGAAATCATCCAGCCTTGAGCGTGTCGAGGCGAACCGGAAGGCGGCTGATCTCACGTTGTCCGCCGATGACTTGGCCACTCTCGACAAGGCTTTCCCGGCGCCAAAGAAGGCGACACCGCTCGCGTCGGGCTAAGCAAGGCGGCCGGCCGCCATTGACCTTGGCCCCTCGACCCGGCAAAAGGGACCCCGGCGGAGCGTAGCGCAGCCCGGTTAGCGCACTAGTCTGGGGGACTAGGGGTCGGGAGTTCAAATCTCCCCGCTCCGACCAACAAAATCAAGGGTTTAGAAACTTTCACTCGCCCCCGGTTGGCCAGTCCCCTCGCTCTCTCCTATTCGAGGATGGACGCGCGGGGGGCTGGCTCTGCTTGGCCATCCGCCCAGCGTGCGAGTTCAGTGCGACCGCGCTCGGTCAAACCATATCGGCCTCGCTCGACCCGCTCGAACCAGCCGTAAACATTGCGCAGCAAAATCTTGGAAGCGTCCGGCATTGCGGGTTTCAGATCGCGCGGCCGGCCTGGCGCCGCGGCCAGTGCCTTGGCGCACTCCAGCGCTTGTTGCCGATAGGCAGTCATGATTGGCCGGCGTGTGCTCCCACCTGTCGCCGGGTCTCCCCGGCGCTTGCTGTGCTCCTCGACGATCCGCGAGCGCCTCTTCGGGTCTCGCCGTGGCCGCCAGGGAACGGGTTCCACGATGACCTCGACATGTCCGTTCGGCGAGACGGCTATCAGGCCGAACCCGAGAAGACGGCAGAGCTTTCGGACGCGCGCATCGCTCTCTCGTCCGCGCCCACGACGCGACGCGCGGACCGCAAGCCAAACGTCGTCGCACACCGGCAGCCTGTCGACCGCCTGCAGCAATAAGTCGAGCGTGAACGTGAGTTTCAGCTCGGCGATGACGACAGCTGCCGGCGAACCCTTGTCGAGGGCCACCACGTCGCAACCGCAGATCTCCCCCTTCACCTCGAAGCCCAAGCGTTCGAGGAATTGCTTGACCGGTAAGTAGAGCGTCGTTTCCATCCGCACACCCGAGCTTTCCGGCCCGACCATGACTGATTCGGCGCGCCAGCTCACGCTCTACCGTTGGTTCAGGAGCGATCCTGCCAACGCGATTGGAGAAGGCGTCGACTTCGCCCTCTCCGCAGCAGTCCAAATGACAAGCGGTGCGTAGCGGCGGACCAAGACCGCCGAGCGTTACGCAGGTCGGACCGGCCGTCCTTTTTCGACATCATGGACCATTTTCCGAGGCTGTACTCGCGGGCCAATCACCGCTCAGTGCCATCCGCCCTGTTCGAGCTGGACGTCAATTCGAACTGCGTCCAGAGACTCTCGGCAAGACGCGATCGCGGTGTGCGCAGGCGGGCAATGACGACCTCGAGGGGGATTCGGCCGAAGTCCGAGCCGAGTTCGACGAGTGCGCCGGATGATACCGCCGGGCTGGCTATCCGCCTCGGGACCCAGGCGATACCAACGGCGGCTATGGCGAGTTGCAGGACGGCCGGCACGAGGGCCGTCTCGCAGACGGTGTCGAGCCGGTGGCGGTCAGCCAGCTTTGGCAACAGCTCTTCATGTTGAAGCCTGCCGAAGAAGACATCGCGCGGATAGGCGATGATGCCGAGCGTGTTTCGTTCGGACGGCCGGGCCTTGCGACGCGACGCATCCACCGCCTTGGCGGGGGAAGCGACGGGCACGAGCCAGTCCTCGTTGATTTTCAGCTTCTCGATCAACGTCTCGTTGGCGGCGATGGGCAATCGCGGTGTTTCATAGGCGACGAGCATGCTCGCCTGGCGAGTCATTAGGAGCGAGTAGCACTCGTCGCGATTGGCCGAGCGCAAACGAAAGGCAACTGCCGGCATCGCGCTTCGCACCCGGGCGATCATCGCGGGAAGATGACCGACGGCAAGCGCGTGTTGCGCCGCGATGACGATGCGCCGGGGGGCGCTCTCGGCGGCGAGGATGTCGTCGCGGAACTGGCGCAGATCGACACTGAGGGCGCGCATGGCCTCGAGCCGCTGCACGATCGAAGGCAGGGCACGCGCCGGCTTGTGCGTGCGGTCGAGTACCTCGAAGCCGAGCCACTCCTCGACGGCCTTGATGCGCCGCGTAAAGGCCGGCTGGGTGACGTTGCGCCGCCGTGCCGCCTCGGTGAGCGAGCCCGACTCGGCGAGCGCCACCAGGTCTTCCAGCCACTTGAGTTCCATCGACGCCTCGGAGAACATTATGCCGATCGTGCATGATATCAGCCGGATTCGGCATTTCACAACCGGAGGCCACGAAGGCTAGGCTTGCCGCTCTGGCCCTCTAGAGCGGACTGTATTTAGACGGAAGCAACAGCCCGCTCTAGGTTGTTGGCTGGTCGCATGCTTTCGCGATTAGCCGGATTCCACCTAATCGCAGCATGCTCTAAGGAGCACCGGCATGAATCTCGCTCGCTTTCCGCGCATCCGCCTCGCTCATTTGCCGACGCCCCTCGAGCCCATGGAGAACCTCTCCCGGCTGCTCGGCGGGCCATCGCTCTGGATCAAGCGGGACGACTGCACGGGGCTTTCGACGGGCGGCAACAAGACGAGGAAGCTCGAATTCCTGATGGCGGAGGCCCGCGACCAGGTCGCCGACATGGTCGTCACGCAGGGCGCGACGCAGTCCAATCACGCGCGTCAGACGGCGGCGGCGGCGGCCAAGCTCGGCATGGCCTGCCACATCCTGCTCGAGGACCGCACGGCCAAAACCGATGCGGAGTACACGCAGAACGGCAATGTGCTTCTCGATGTCATGCACGGGGCCACGATCGAACGCCGGCCGGCCACCGCCGACATGAACGCCGAACTCGAAAAGGTCGCCGAGACGCTGCGCAAGACCGGCCGGAAAGTTTACGCGATTCCCGGCGGTGGTTCGAATGTGACGGGAGCGCTCGGCTATGTCGATGCCGCCATCGAATTGGTCACCCAGGCGAACGCCTTGGGCCTCAGGATCGATCACATCGTGACGGCAACGGGCAGCGCTGGCACGCATGCCGGCTTGGCCGTGGGTCTGGCGGGAATGAACAGCGGCATCCCGCTGCTCGGCATCGGCGTCCGGGCGCCGCGTGAGAAGCAGGAGGAGAACGTCTACAAGCTCGCCGCGGCAACGGCGGATCGGCTCGGCTGCGCCGGCGCATTGAGCCGCGAGCACGTCGTCGCCAATTGCGACTACATCGGCAAGGGTTATGGCTTTCCCGCGCCCAGTACGCACGAGGCGATCGCCTTGCTTGCCCGCCACGAGGGAATTCTGCTCGATCCCGTCTACTCCGGCAAAGGCATGGCCGGCCTCATCGACCTAGTGCGCAAGGGGTTCTACAAGAAGGGCCAGAACATCGTGTTCATACACACCGGCGGCGCGGCAGGCTTGTTCGGCTACCGCGAAGAGCTGACCGCCAGTGAGCGATTGACGGCCGCCGCGTAAGATCGAGGAGGCTCCGATGAGCGCGAAGGTGTTCAAGGGCAACTTTACCCAGCAGGAGCCGATCCCGGAGGCGGCGATCGAGCGTGCGGTTGCCGTGATGCGCTCGGGTCGCCTGCATCGCTACAATGTCGCCGAGGGCGAGATTTCGGAGACCGTGCTGCTCGAGCAGCAGTTCGCGGCGTATATGGGCGGGGGCTATTGCCTCGCCGTGACCTCGGGCGGCTATGCGCTGACGACCGCCTTGCGGGCCTATGGCGTCAAGCCGGGCGAGCCGGTGCTGACCAATGCCTTCACGCTGTCGCCGGTGCCGGGTGCTATTCATGGCGCCGGCGGGCGGCCGTTTTTGGTTGAGGTGACAGACGACCTCGTCATCGACCTTGCCGACCTCGAGCGAAAGATTACTTCGAGCAAGTCGCGTGTGCTCTTGCTCTCGCACATGCGCGGACACATCGTCGACATGGACGCATTGATGCGCATTGCTGATCGGCATGGCGTCGCCGTCATCGAGGACTGTGCCCACACCATGGGGGCTTCCTGGCGCGGCACGAAAAGCGGCCTGCACGGCCTCGCCGCCTGCTACAGCACGCAGACCTACAAGCACGCGAACTCGGGGGAGGGCGGTTTCATCATCTCGCGTGATGCCGAGTTGATGGCGCGGGCGACGATCCTCTCCGGCTCCTACATGCTCTATGAGCGGCATAGCGCGGGCCCCGGCAAGGAGGTGTTCGCCGACATCCGCCTCGACACGCCCAACTGCAGCGGCCGCATGGACAATCTGCGCGCGGCGATCCTGAGGCCCCAGCTCGAGGTGCTCGATGCGAACCGCGAGCGCTGGAATGCGCGCTACCGGGCCATGGAAGAGGCGCTGCGCAACCTTCCCGGCATCAAGGTGCCCGAACGGCCTCCCCAGGAAACCTATGTCGGCAGCTCGTTCCAGTTCCTGGCCCCCGACCTCGGCAAGGCAGGCATCCTCGATCTCTTGAGGCGCTGCAAGGTGCGCGGCGTCGAGCTGAAATGGTTCGGCGCCAGCGAGCCCGTCGCCTATACGAGCCGGCACGACAGCTGGCGCTACATCGAGCCGCAGGCCCTGCCGCAGACCGACCGCGTTCTCGAAGGGCTGCTCGACATGCGCTTGCCGCTCACCTTCTCGGTCGACGACTGCCGGCTCATCGGCGAGATCATTCGCGAATGTGCGTTCGAGGCGCGCGAGGCCGTGCGCACGGGCGCGGCCGCCGAGGCGGCCAAGAGCTTTGTCCTGGAGGCGTCATGAGCGCGGCAGGCTTACCTCTCATCGTCGGCGTGCTCGGCGGCATGGGTCCGGAGGCAACCGTCGAGCTGATGCGGCGCGTGATCCAGGTGACGCCGGCTGGCGACGACCAGGACCACATCCGCATGCTCATCGAGCACAACCCGAAAGTACCCTCGCGCATCGAGGCGCTGATCGACAAGACGGGTGAAAGCCCGGCGCCGGTTCTCGTCGACATGGCGATGCGTCTCGAGGCGGCCGGCGCCAGCGTTCTCGCGATGCCCTGCAACACGGCGCATGCCTATGCCGGCGACATCCGCGCGGCTGTGCAAGTGCCGCTCCTCGACATGATCGCCCTCACGGCCGAGCGCATCTCGCGCATGCTGCTGAAGAACCGGCGGGTTGGCATGCTCGCTTCGACCGCCGTGCGGACGCTGGGTCTCTACGAGCGCGCACTCGAGGCTCACGGGATTTCGACGGTCTATCCCGGCAATCAGGACGAGCTGATGGGCACGATCAAGGCGGTGAAGCGCGGCGATACCGGATCGAGCCAGCGCCTAACGCTCCAATCCGCGGCGGACGACCTGAATGACCGAGGTGCCGATATCCTCCTCATTGCCTGCACGGAGCTATCGGTGCTCGCGGATACTCTCGATGACCGATACAACGTGCTCGATGCGCTCGATGTGCTTGTTGAGGAGATCGTTGCGTGCGGACTTGGAACGCGCGTACCGGCCTCGACGGTGGCTGCCGCGGACGAACCTCGGCGTAAGACATTGATCCGGATCCGCTCCGCATGAGGTTCGCGATCGCACCAACCACACAACCGATTTCCAGCGCAAAGTGGCCGTGCCAATCTGCGCTAGAGAAAGCTGCACTCGCCCGAAACAATGCAACCCGGCGAGTCGGCACTGTCCAACCAGGGAGGACTACCATGCACTTCAAGCGTATGCTTCAAGGCCTAGCAGCGAGCGCCGTCGCTATCGGTCTCGCATCCGGCGCGATGGCTGAGGATAAGTCCATCATCATCGGCCATTTCGGCACGCCGCTGCCGTTCCAAGCCGCGCTCGAGGATTTCGCCAAGAACACCGGTTGGAAGATCGATTGGCGCAAGTTCGGCGCCGGCTCCGAGGTGATCGCCGCCATGGCTTCGGGCGACATCAAGGTGTCCGAGCTCGGCTCCTCGCCGCTCGCCATCGGCGCGACACAGGGCGTCGACTATCAGCTCTTCGCCATCTCCAACGCAATCGGCGCCGCCGAGGCGCTCATCGTGCGCAACGGCTCTGGCATCGAGAAGGTCGAAGATCTGAAGGGCAAGAAGGTCGGCGTTCCGCTCGGCTCGACGGCTCACTATTCGTTGATGGGCGCGCTCGCGAATGCCGGGATTGCGGAGGCCGATGTCGAAGTGATCGGCATGAAGCCCGACCAGATCTCGGCCGCCTGGGAGCAGGGCCAGATCGATGCGACATTCATCTGGGAGCCCGCCAAGGGCCTCGCCATGAAGACGGGCAAGCAGATCATGCATGCCGGTGAGGTGGCCGGTAAGCCAACCTTCGACGGCTGGGTGGTCAATCGCGAGTTCGCGGCCGCCAATCCCGAATTCATGACGGCTTTCTTGAAGACGCTCGAGGCGGCCAACAAGGCTTATGTGTCGAACGCTGCCGCCTGGACGGCGGAATCGGCAGAAATTCAGCGCATTGCCGCAGCGACGGGTGCTCCGGCCGCCGAAATTCCGGCGGCTCTGACGGGCTACGGCTTCCCGACGCTCGCCGAAATGGCGTCTGAAGCCTGGCTCGGAGGCGGCAATCAGCAGAACATGATCGCAACGGCCAAGTTCCTGGCGGCCAACAAGCGCATCGATGCGGCGCTGGACGACTACTCCAAGTTCGTCAATGCCGACTATCTGAAGGCGGCTCAGCAGTAGTCTGTTGGGCCTGGCGACGGGGCCACGGTGTTCGAGAACGATGCCGTGGCCCCGCATCTTTGGCATTCGAGCCGTCGTTCTCCTTTTCGAGTGAGCAAACTCAGGTGAGTAGTCTCGTCATCGACAATGTGTCGGTCGTGTTTCCAGCCGGGACCCACGCCGGGTCCGTGACGGCGTTGAAAGACGTTCGTCTCGACATCGCAGATGGCGATTTCATCGTCGTCCTCGGCGCCTCCGGTTGCGGCAAGACAACGTTGCTCAACCTCCTCGCCGGCTTCATCGCGCCTTCCGATGGATCGATCCAGCTCAATGGTGAGACAGTCGTGGGGCCTGGCCCCGACCGGGCCGTCGTCTTCCAGAAGCATGCACTGCTGCCCTGGCTCAACGTCATCGACAACGTCGCCTTCGGTCCGAAACTGCGCGGCGAGGGCAAGGCGAGGCGCTATGAGATCGCCCGCGGTTTTCTCACTCAGCTCGGGCTCGACGCGTTCGAAAAACATCCGGTCTATCAGCTTTCCGGCGGCATGCAGCAGCGGGTCGGCATCGCCCGGGCGCTCGCCAACGATCCCGAGATTCTGTTGATGGACGAGCCGCTCGGCGCGCTTGATGCGCTGACGCGGGAGAAGGCGCAGGAGCTGATCCTCTCCATCTGGCAGAAGACCGGCAAGATGGTTTTCTTCATCACGCACAGTGTCGAGGAAGCGCTGTTCATGGGCACCCGGCTCGTCGTCATGTCGCCGCGGCCGGGGCGCATCACGCACACTTTCGATATCGATTTCGGACGAAACTTCCTCGCGTCCGGTGACGCGCGGGCGGTCAAGTCCTCGCCCGAGTTCATCCGTTTGCGCGAGCAGGTGCTCGGCATCATTTTCGGCGACGAGGAGGCGGGCTCCCTTGACCACGTCTGACGCGAGCCGCCCGGCCAAGAAGAATTCACCGCGCCCGGCCAAAGCAAATGCGCTCATGCGCGCGCGCCCCACCCGGCCCGGCGAGACCTACGGCGTTCCTGGCCAAGGCGATAGCCTTCTGATCAGCGCCATCTCCGGAGCCGTCATCATCGGCGTCTGGTCGCTCGCGACCTGGCTCGGCTGGATCAAGCCGCTGTTCCTGCCCTCGCCCTGGGCGATCGTGCAAAAGTTCATAACGATCTGGCAGGATGGCTTTGCCAACAGCTCGCTCTTCGAGCACATCGGCGTCAGCGTCGCGCGCGTGTTCGGCGCCTTGCTGCTGGCCTGCGCCACGGCCGTTCCGATCGGGCTCGCCATGGGCATGAGCCGGGTGATGCGCGGCGTCTTCGATCCGCCCATCGAATTCTACAGGCCAGTGCCGCCGCTGGCCTACTTACCACTGATGATCATCTGGTTCGGCATCGGCGAGCTCTCGAAGGTGCTGCTGATCTACCTTGCCATCTTCGCACCCGTTGCCATTGGCACGCGCTCGGGCGTGCGCTCGGCCGCCATCGAGCAGATCCACGCCGCCTACTCGCTCGGCGCGTCGCGTTGGCAGGTGCTCTGGCAGGTGATCCTGCCGGCCGCGCTCCCCGAGATCATCACGGCGGTCAGGATCGGCATGGGTGTTGGCTGGACGACGCTGGTTGCCGCCGAAATGGTGGCCGCGACGAACGGCATCGGCTTCATGGTTTTGTCGGCCTCGGAATTCCTCCAGACCTCGACGGTGATCCTCGGCATCGTGATCATAGCCGCCATCGCCTATGCCTTCGATATGCTGATGCGCTTCCTGGAGCGACGCCTCGTGCCCTGGAAAGGGCGGATGTAACGCTGCCCCAGCGGGAGGAGGACGCCATGGGCGTCGAGTATCTCAAGAAAGCAACCAAAACGGCCGCGACCGGCCAGGCCGATGTGCGCGCGAGCGTGGCCGCCATGCTTGCCGAAATCGAGGAGGGCCGTGAGGTCTCTGCTCAGAAGTACGCCCGCGCGCTCGACGGCTGGGATGGCGAGATCGTCGTCTCCCCTGATACGATCGCGGCCGCCGAGCGGCTGGTGCCCACAAAACTGAAGGACGACATCCGCTTCGCCCACGACAACGTCCGCCGCTTCGCCGAGGCACAGCGCGCGGCGATCCAGGACGTCGATATCGAGGTCTCTCCTGGGCTCACGGCGGGGCACAAAAATCTGCCGCTCGCATCTGCCGGCTGCTACGCTCCGGGCGGGCGCTATGCCCATATCGCGTCCGCTATCATGAGCGTGACGACGGCCAAGGTCGCAGGCGTCGGGCACATCGTCGCCGCCTCGCCGCCGCGCTCGGCCGCAGGCATCCATCCCGCGGCCCTCTACGCTTTCAAACTGTGTGGCGCCGATCGGATTCTCAGCCTCGGCGGCGTGCAGGCGATCGCCGCCATGACATTCGGCCTGTTCGGCAATCCGCCGGTCGATATCCTGGTCGGTCCGGGCAACCAGTATGTCGCCGAAGCCAAGCGCATCCTCTATGGCCGGGTCGCCATCGACATGTTCGCGGGGCCGACCGAGAGCCTGATCATCGCCGACGACACAGCCGACGCCGAGATCGTCGCCACCGATCTCATTGGTCAGGCCGAGCACGGCTACAACTCGCCGGTCTGGCTCATTGCGCTCGATCGGAACCTGGCCGAACGCGTCATCGCGCTGACCCCAAAGGTCATCGATCGCTTGCCAGAGCCCAATCGCAAGAATGCCTTCGAGGCCTGGCGCGATTATGCGGAGGTGACCCTCGCCAGCAGTCGCGAGGATGCCGCGCAACTCGCCGACCTCTACGCCTCCGAGCATCTACATGTGCAGTGCGCGGATCTCGACTGGTGGCATAGCCGCCTGCAGAACTACGGCTCGCTTTTCCTGGGCGAGGCAACGACGGTCGCCTTCGGTGACAAGGTTGCCGGCCCCAACCACATTCTCCCCACCAAGGGCGCCGCCCGCTATACCGGCGGTCTATCAGTGGGAAAATTCCTGAAGACGGTCACCTGGCAGCGCATGACGCGCGAGGCCAATCTCTCGATTGCTCCCGTCGCCGCGCGCATCTCGCGACTGGAAGGCATGGAGGGCCACGCCCGCACCTCCGACATCCGTCTCGCCAAGTGGTTTCCTGGCGAGAACTTCGATTTGTCCGCCGTGGATTGATCGTGGTGTAGCACCGGCGACCTGGGTCGGACGGGGCCACACACTCCGATCAACTTCGCAAGCTCCTGGGGCGACTGCAGTCCTACTGACGCAATCGAAAGCGCTGGATCTTGCCCGTTTGCGTTTTTGGCAGTGCTTCGAGGAACTGTACCCGGCGTGGGTACTTATAGGGCGCAATGACCGATTTCACATGGTCTTGCAGCAGCTTCACCAGCTCGTCGCTTCCTGTCCGACCCTTTGCCAGGACCACATGCGCCTCGACAATCATGCCGCGCTCCTCGTCGGGCGCGCCGACAACGGCACACTCCAGCACGTCGGCGTGAGATAGTAGCGCTGCCTCCACCTCCGGACCGGCGATGTTGTAGCCGGAGGATATGATCATGTCGTCGGAGCGGGCGGCGAAGTGGAAGCGGCCCTCCTCGTCCTGCCAGAAGCTGTCGCCTGTCACGTTCCAGCCGCGCTCGACGTATTTGGCCTGCCGGGCGTCGGCGAGATATCGGCAGCCGGTCGGGCCGCGCACGGCGAGCCGGCCGATTTCGCCGCGTGGGACTTCCATCCCGCTCTCATCGACGATGCGTGCCTCGTAGCCGCTGACGGGCCGGCCCGTGCAAGCCGGCTGGTGATCATCGAACCGGTTGGAGATGAAGATGTGCAGCATCTCGGTGGCCCCGATGCCGTCGAGCATGGGCTTGCCGGTGCGCTCCATCCATTCTTGATAGACGGGTGCGGGCAACGTTTCCCCGGCGGACACCGCCGCGCGCAGCGAGGAGAGATCGGCGCCTTCGGCCATGGCCTTGAGCATGGCGCGATAGGCCGTCGGCGCGGTGAAGCAGATCGTCGCCTTGTACTCTTCGATGATGCTGACGAGATTAGGGGGCGTCGCCTGCTCGAGTAGCGCGGCCGAGGCGCCGAAGCGCAGCGGAAACACGGCAAGACCCCCCAGTCCGAAGGTAAAGGCCAGCGGCGGCGAGCCGACGAATACGTCGTCGGGCGTCACGCCGAGGATCTCTTTCGCATATCCATCGGCGATGATGAGGATATCGCGGTGGAATGCCATTGCGCCTTTGGGCTCGCCCGTCGTGCCGGATGTGAAGCCGATAAGGGCAACATCGTCCCGGCCGGTCGGTGGCGGCGTGAACTGGACCGGCTTGGTCAGCGCCGCGCGATCGAGCTCGGCATCGTGATTGGCCGTACCATCGAAGCCGACGACCGTCCTCAGAAAACGGGAGGTTTTCGCGCAGGCGACGATCTCGTCCATGAGGCGCGTGTCGCAAAGGGCGAGTGCGATCGCGGCCTTGTCGACGATTTGTGCCAGCTCGCCTGCCCTCAGCATCGGCATGGTGTTGACGACGACGGCGCCCGCTTTCGTGGCGGCAAGCCAGCAGGCGACCATGGCCGGATTATTCGCCGAGCGGATGAGGATACGGTTGCCGGGTTTGATACCGTAGTTTTCAACGAGCGCGCGGGCGAGGCGGTTCGTCCAGTCCGCCAGCTCCTTGTAGGTGCGCTGGCGCCCATTGCCGATGAGCGCGACCCGGTCTCCGAAGCCGCGCTCGACCATCCGGTCGGTCAGCTCGACCGCGCAATTCAGCCATTCGGGATAGTCGAAGCCGTCGAGATTGATCTCGGGCCAAAGCTCTGACGGTGGCAGCCGTTCGCGCGTGAAGTGATCGACATGCCCCGTTGGCCCCAGCATGACTTTCCTCCCGAACGGCCGCGTCCTACGCGATCCATGCGCTCGCTTACGCGACCGGTTCTTCGAACTTGAAGCACTCTTGAGTTCTCGCAGGCAAGGTGCAAGATATCCTTGTCGGTATCGGCCACAGCCAGAACCTAGCCAACGCGGCCAAGGTCACGAGCCGGAGAGTGCTTGCCTTGCCGGAGCGCTGCCATTCGACTCTGATCACACTGCTCGAGTTGCGACCAAAATAGGGGAACGGAATGCTCCACGGTGCCGTACGCGTTCAGGAAGTCAACCCGGCGAAGCTGACCTCGCTCTATCTGAAGCAGTTCAGGCTGAGCAAGGTTGAAAAAGGCGAGACGATCGCCCTCGTCAGCGATCTGACGACGCGGCGCGAGTATATCCAGGCGGCCTTCGCGGCCGCCGACGAGCTCGGCGCCGACATCTACGAGATGTGCGTCAACTCGATCCCATCCTGGACAAAAGTCGGCGTGCCGACCATTGGTCAGTGCAAAGGCACGCTCGAAGCCGTCAAGGCCGCCGATCTCATCGTCATCTATCATGTGCCGCTGTTCACGAAGTGGCTCAAGGCGGTGATGGACGGCGGCACGCGCGTGCTCATGATCATCGATGCGCCGGACGATCTCGAGCAGCTCATGTCGCCGCCCGGCCTCAAGGAGGCGATGCGGGAAGCCGAGAAGCTGTACAAGAAGACGAAGGAGGTCCGCGTCGTCAGCGATGCCGGCACCGACTTTACTTACAAGTGCGGCGAGTACCCGGTCATGACGCAGTGGGGATATGCCGACGAGAAGGGCCATTTCGACCATTGGGGTGCCGGCCACATCCACACCTTCCCGAACGAGGGCTCGGCCAACGGCACGGTCGTCTTCGCGCCGGGCGACATCGTCATCCTGCCCTTCTGCCGCTACGTGCAGGACGAGGTGCGGCTCACCATCAAGGACGGCTTCATCCGCAAGATCGAAGGCGGCATGGATGCCAAGTTGATGAAAGACTGGCTCGACGACAACAAGACGGGTCCGGACGACATGGATCCCTATGCCATCTCGCATCTGGGCTGGGGCATGAATCCGCAATCGCTCTGGTACGGCATCGCGCTCAATGGCGACGAGCCCGAGCGCAGCCGCGCCGCCGCCCGCACCTTCCCCGGCAACTTCCTGTTCTCGACTGGACCCAACACGCAAGGCGGGGGAAAGCGCGCGACGCGAGGCCACTACGACGTTCCCTTGCGCGACTGCACGGTGATCCTCGACAACAAGACGATCATCGAGAAGGGCCGCATCGTGGAAGCGAAGCTGAAAGTCGCGCGGCAGCGCGCGGTTTAGGTCGCGTCGACGAAGGCGAGCCGACACCGAACAGCAGGCATTACCCCATGCATATCGCCGACAGCTTCGTCGTGAAGGCGCCGCGCGAGCATGTCTGGCGGCTGATCCGCGATCCCGCCGTGCTTGTGCCGTGCATCCCCGGCTGCAAGGAGATCAGCGAGGTCACGCCGACGCTCTACAAGGCGGAGATCGGTTTCTCCGTCGGTCCTATCTCGGCGAGCTTCAACGTGGAGGTCGAGGTCGTTTCTGAAATTCCTCTGCACGAGGTCTCGACCCGCACGCGGGGAGAAGAAGGGACACGCGCGAGCACGGTCAGCGCGGAAAGCCGGCTTCTGCTGGAAGCGACGGCCGGCGGCGAGACGATCGTGCACTACGCGTCGGAAGTGACCATCTCCGGCCGGTTGGGGAAGTATGGGCTCGGCATGATGAAGAAAAAAGCAGAGAGCGTCGGGCGCCAGTTCGCCGACAGTTTCCGCGCGAAGGCGGAAGCGGCGGAGGCCGCGTGATGGTTGCGGCACTGCATCGCCCTGAGACGCTCGCCGAGGCCTTGGGGTTGCTGGCGAACGAGGGCGCGCGCGCGATCTCCGGTGGGGCGACGCTGGTCGCCATGATGAATGCGAGCCTGGCCGAGCCATCCGTATTGGTTAGTCTTGCCCGCATCTCGGAACTGCGCGGTTTCTCCCGCTTGCCTGACGGTACCGCGCGCATTGGCGCCATGCGCCGCCACCGCGAAACCGCCGAGGAAAGCGACCTGCGCGACGGGCAATTGATTGTCGCGCTGGCCGCGCGCCAGATCGCCAATGCGACCGTCCGCAACATGGGCACGATCGGTGGATCGATCTCGTTCGCCGATCCGGCCGCGGATTATCCGCCGGCGCTCGTCGCAGCACACGCGCGGGTCGAGATTGCGGGTCCGGCGGGCCGGCGTGAGGTGACAGCGCAAGAGTTTTTCACGGGCTGGTATGAGACCGCGCTTCAATCGGGAGAGATCGTGACGGCGGTGCTGATTCCTCCAGCCCCGGCAGGAACGGTCGCGCACTATGAAAAGCTCGCGCGGGTGTCTGGCGACTTCGCCATCGCCTCGGTCGCGGCGGTGCTGCAAATCTCGGGCGGCTGTCCCGCCCATGTCTGCCTCGCGATCGGCGGCTGCGGACCGGCGCCCGTGCGCGTCGATGCCGCGGAAGAATTGCTCGCGAGCGAGGGCTTGACGCAAACCGCGATCGCGCGCGCGGGCGATCTCATCGCCAGCCACCTCGACCCCCTCGACGACACGCGGGCCAGCGCGGACTACCGTCGCAAGGTCGTTCCGCGCCTCCTCGCCAAGACACTCAACGCGCTCTCGCGCCAACCCACAGACATGTCATGACCGCCCGGCTCTCCGTCACCCTCAAGATCAACGGCGAGGAACGAACGGCAGCCGTCCGTCCGTTCGACACACTCCTGACAACACTGAGAGAAGATCTCGCCCTTCAAGGATCGAAACGCGGTTGCAATCAAGGTGTCTGCGGCGCCTGCACGGTGCTGATCGACGGGCGGCCCGTCCGCAGCTGTCTGTCGCTCACCGCCAACTGCGTCGACGCGGAGGTCACCACCATCGAGGGCCTCGCGCCCGGTGGCCGGCTCTCCGCCATCCAGAAAGCCTTCGCCGAGACGGGCGCCGTGCAGTGCGGTTTCTGCACCTCGGGCATGTTGCTCGCCGCCCACGTCTGCCTGCAGTCGAATGCGAAGCCGACGGCCGATGACGTCAAGCGCGCGCTGTCGGGCAATCTGTGCCGATGCTCGGGCTACAAGAAGATCGTCGATGCGGTGCTGCTCGCCGCGGAGGGTGGGACATGAGCGCTGCCATTGCCACCGCCGTCGGCGCGAGCCTGCCGCGCCTGGAGACCCTCGAGAAGATCACCGGACGCGCGCAGTACATCGCCGATCTCAACCGGCCCGGCCAACTCCATGCGGCGATCACGCAAGCCGATGTCGCGCATGCCCGCATCAAAGGCTACGACACGCGCGAGGCGAAAGCCGTGCCCGGCGTCGTCGCGGTGTTGACGGGCGATGATTTTCCGGACGGGCGGATGGGTGCCTTCATCAAGGACGAGCCGCCGATCGCCAAGGGCAAGGTGCGCTACTTCGGCGAGCCGGTTGCCTGTGTCGCCGCGATCGACGAGGAAACCGCGCGCAGGGCCGCGCGCCTCGTGCGCGTCGACTACGAGGAGCTGCCCGCGCTGCTCACACCGGAGGCGGCACTCGAGGCCGGCGCGCCCGCCATCCACGAGAACCTCGCCAGCTACTTCAAGGTCTGGCCGGCCGTGTGCGGCGGCAATGTGGCCTCGGAGACGGAGCTGTCCGAGGGCGACATAGCCCAAGGCTTCGCCGCAGCCGACGTCATCGTCGAGGGAATTTTTGAAACCTCAGCTCAAGCGCACGTCGCCATCGAGCCGTGCGGCGCGCTCGCCGAGGTCGACGCGTCCGGCCGTGTCACGATCTGGTCGGCCAACCAGTCCGTCTTCCGCGTGCAGGCGAATGTCTGCGAGTCCTTGTTGCTGCCGATGTCGAAGCTGCGCTCGCTGACGCCGCGTGTTGGCGGTGGCTTCGGCAACAAGATGGAAGCCCACGTCCAGCCCATGGCTGTGATGCTGGCGATCAAGACTGGGCGGCCCGTCAAGATGATCCTCAATCGCGAAGAGGATTTCGAAATTGTCCGCGCGCGCCACCCCTTCAAGATCCGGATGCGGACTGGCGCCAAGACGGACGGCACGCTCGTCGCCCGCGAAGCCGAGGTGCTGCTCGATTGCGGCGCCTACGGCGACAATTCGCCTGGCGTGCTGGGATATTCGCTGCTGATGTCGCGCGGGCCCTATCGCATCCCGCATGTTCGCGCCTACGGCCGGCTCGTCTATACGAACAAGCTCCGCTTCGGCGCTTTCCGAGGATTCGGCAATCCGCAGGTGAGCTTTGCCGGTGAAAGCCAGATCGACGAGATCGCGGCAAGGCTCGGGCTCGATCCGCTGGATATGCGCGTCAAGAACATGACGCAGCCCGGTGATCGCTGGTTCTGCGGCGGCGAGCTCGCCTCGATTGGCCTTGCGGAATGCATCGAGAAGGCGCGTGCGGCTTCTGGCTGGGACCGGCGCGCGTCGCTCCCCGCCTCGCCCGGAAAACGCCGCGGCATGGGCGTTGCCATCGGCGCGCATATCAGCGGCCTCTTGGGTACTGGCGCCATCGTGCGCGTGCTGGAGGACGGCTCGATCGTTCTGAATACGGGTGCCGTCGATATCGGTCAGGGCTCGGACACCGTGCTCGTGCAGATGTGCGCCGAGGCGCTGAAGGTCCCCGTCGAGCAGGTGAGCCTGGCGAGCCCCGACACCGACGGCTCGCCCTACAACTGGGGCACGACGGCGAGCCGCGTCACCTACACCACCGGCCGCGCAGTGGTCGCCGCGGCGCTCGAGGTCGAGAAGCAGCTGAAGATCCACGCCTCCGAGATGCTCGAATGCGACGTCGGCGATCTCGAGCTGCGCCCCGGTGGCAAGATCGGTGTTGTCGGTGTTCCTGGAAAAGAAGTGCCGTTCCTCCACATCTCACTGCGCGCGCATTGGCGCTCCGGCGGTCCCATCGTCGGCCACAACACCTGGGTTTTCAACAAGCCGACGCTCGATCCCAAGCGTGCCGCCGCGCGCGGGCTCCCCTTCCCGCAGATCGGCGTCTACAGCTTTGTCTGCACCATTGCGGATGTCGAGGTTGACGAGGCGAGCGGCAAGGCGGACGTGAAGGAGGCCTGGTCGGCGGTGGATGTCGGTCGCGCCATCAATCCGGGCTCGGTCGAGGGGCAGATGGAAGGCGCCTTCGTGCAGGGCATGGGCTTTGCACTGACCGAAGCCATGGTTTGGGACGGGCCGCGCCTCGCGAACCCGACGCTCATGGACTACAAGGTGCCGACGACGCTCGATGCGCCGCATGGCATTCACACCATCATCGTGGAGGCCGCCGAGCCAGAGGGGCCGTTCGGCGCCAAGGGCGTCGGCGAGGTCGGCATCAATCCGGTGGCGGCGGCAATCGCAAACGGCGTGACGGCGGCAACCGGTGTACGCCTGCGCGCGCTTCCGATGACGCCCGAGCGCGTGCTCGACGCCATGCTGGAGGCCGAGTGATGCGGATCGAAGACTATCCGCCCCAGGAGCCTTTCAGTCCGATTGGCGCAAAGTACCACGAGGAGGCCGTGCGCCTCGGCGTTGGCGTCACTGGCATCGATGTCCCCTACGGGCCCGATCCCTACCAGAGATTGCTCGTCTGCCCTGCCCAGAAACCGAGTGGCATCGTACTCGCCATGATCCACGGCGGCGGCTGGACGAACGGCTACAAGGAATGGCTCGCCTTCATGGCACCGGCGCTCAACGCGCGCGGCGTGACCTTCGTCAGTATCGGCTATCGCCTCGCGCCGCAGCATGTTTTCCCCGCTGGCTATCACGATTGCGCCGACGCCATCGCGAAGATCTATCGGATCATCCACCAGCACGGCGGCGACCCCAACGCATCTTCGCCGGCGGCCATTCGGCGGGTGGACACTATTCGAGCCTGCTCGGCGTCATGACGGATTGGCAGAAATCGCGCGGCCTGCCGGACGATGTCCTCAAGGGATGTCTGCCAATCTCGGGCACCTACACTTTCGGCGAGGGCTCGGGTCTCTCCACGCGGCCCAGGTTCCTGGGCCCGCCTGAGAACAACGCAGAGCTGCCCGCTTCACCCATCCGCCACATCAAGCCGGGCGCCCCGCCCTTTCTCGTCGCCTATGGCTCGGCCGACTTCCCGCATCTCTTCAGGCAGGCAGGCGAGTTCGCGGCAGAGCTCCGAAAGCATGGCAATGCCGTCCGCGAGCTGTCGCTCGAAGGCGCGGACCATTTCCAGGCGAGCTATGTCAGCGGCGACCCGGCCGGCGTCTGGATTGAACAGGCTTGTCATTTCATGTCAGGTTCGGGGCGTTGAGCGAAGCGTGCGCGAGTGCCAATCAAAATTCAAACTCGAGTAGGGAGGAAACAACGTGAATCGCAGAATGATCCTGGCCGGCCTTGCCGCCGCCGTGCCGCTCGTCCTTGGCAGCGGCCTCGCCAGCGCCGCCGAGAAAGTGCGCATCGGCTATTCGATCGCCAAGACCGGCCTGTTCTCGCAGGCCGCACCCTCGCAGATCACGGCCTATGAGCTGTGGGCGGAGCAGGTGAACGCGGCCGGCGGCCTCGACGTCGCGGGCGAGAAGCGCCCTGTCGAACTCGTCTGGTACGACGATGAATCCGATCCCGGAAAATCGGCGCAGATCTACGAGAAGCTGATCACCAGCGACAAGGTGGACTTGCTGCTCGCGCCCTGGGGCACGCCGATGCATCTGGCGATCGCCGGCATCCTCGAGAAATACGCTTTCCCGGTCGTCGGCAACACGGCGGCCTCCGTTGCGATCCGCGAGGTCAAGCCCGGCAATCTCTGGTTCACGACCTCGGCGATCCCCGACAAGATCGGACCTGAGCTTGCGAAGATGATGAAGCAGGCCGGCGTCACGAAGGCCGCCATCATCTCGAATGTGCTGCCCTTCTCGGCCGAGAACCTGCAGTTCCTGCTACCGGCCCTCGAGAAGGAAGGGATCGCGGTTGCGGTCAACGAGAGCTATCCGCCCGACATCAAGGACATGTCGGGGCTGCTCACTAAAATCAAGGAGTCGGGCGCCGACGGGGTGGTCGCGCTTTCCTATCCGAACGACTCTTTCCTCATGATGGGGCAGCTCAAGGAATCAGGCGTCGCCGCGCCTTTCATGTTCATGCTCGTCGGCCCGACGATCCCGGCCTTCGGTCAAGCCTTCGGCGAGGCCGCCAACGGCATCGTGACCATCGGCCATTGGAGCCAGTTCCAGTCGAAATGGCCGAAGGCGAAGCCCTTCTACGACGCCTATGTCGCCAAGTACGGCTCCGGCCCCGATTATCTCGACACCGCGCTCGCCTACATCTCTTGCGAGATCCTACAGCAGGCGGTGGCCAAGGCCGGTCTCGACAAGGACAAGCTCCGCGCCGAGATCTCCGGCGGCACCTTCGACACGATCAACGGGCCGGTTAAGTTCAACGGCGTCGAGAATGCGGCCACGCCGACGGCCTTCCTGCAGATCCAGGCCGACGGCATGCACCTCGTCTGGCCGGCCGACATCGCGACCTCGCAGTATAAGGCGCGCTGAGTGACGAGGGCTGCCCGGTTGCCGGGCAGCCCTTCTTTCGTTCCGGCGTCCCGGTGGCCAAGGCCGGTCTCTGCACAAGCCCAATCCGCGAGACGACGTGTCCACTCTCCTCTCCGGCCAGCTCCTCTTCTCGGCACTCGTGCTCGCGGCACTCTATGCGTTGCTCGCCGTCGGATTGAACCTCGTCTACGGCACCATGCGCCTCCTCAACATCGCCCATGGCGACCTCGCCATGATTGGTGCCTATGTGGCCTATGGCGCCTTCACGCTGCTCGGCGTGCCGCCGCCCGTCATCCTGCCGGTCGCGGCGGCGATTGCAGCCTTGATCGGCCACGCTCTCTATCGCGGCCTCTTCAAGCGGCTCATCGATCAGGGCGGCCCCATCGAGCGGCTCGAGTCCAACTCGCTCCTCGTCTTCTTCGGTGTCTCGATCGTCATGCAGAACCTGATGGCGCTCGCGTTCACCGCGACGCCCCGGGCTTACAATTTCTGGAAGGACGTCATCGAGGTGGGCGGCGTCCGCATGAGCGTCAACCGCCTCTCGATCCTCATCGTCTCGGCCGCCTCGCTCATCGCAATCCTCATTTTCTTGAAACGCACCGTACACGGCCTTGCGATCAAGGCGCTGATCCAGAACCGCAAGGCAGCCCAAATCGTCGGCGTCGATGTCGAGCGGACGCAACGCCTGGCCTTCCACATTGGCTTCGGCTCGGCGGGCGTTGCCGGCGCGCTCCTCAGCATGACCGAGCAGATCACACCCTTCATGGGCTTTCCCTTCACCGTGACGGCCTTCCTGGTCATCATCCTCGGCCAGCTTGGTAACATCTGGGGCAGCATCATCGGCGCGATCGCGCTGGCCGTCGTGCAGACCTATGGCGTCGCGCTGACGTCGAGCACCTATTCGAGCGTGCTGCTCTACGGCCTCTTCGTGCTGACGATCGTCCTGCTGCCCCAGGGGCTCTTGCGCGGCCTCAGGAGCGCCCGATGATTGACCGCCGGATCGCGGCACCCGGGCTCGCGTGGGTGCTCGTCATCGCGGGGCTTCCCATCCTGCTCGAGCCCTATGGCCTGAGCGTCGCGATCACGCTGTGCATGTGGATCGCGCTGACGCAGAGCTGGGTCCTGTTCTCGGGTCTCACCGGCTACATCTCGCTCGGTCACGTGGTCTTTGTCGGCATCGGCGCCTATGTGGCCGTCCTCACTTGGAAGATTCTGCCGCTCTGGGCGGCGCTCTTCTCCGGCGGGTGCATCGCGAGCCTTTTCGCGATCCTGATCGCGCTGCCGGTGCTCAGGGTGCGTGGACCTTACTTCGTCGTACTCACATTCGGCATCGCCGAGCTCATGCGCCACGTGATCCTGAACGCCGAACGCGCGCTCGGGGCCTCGAGCCGCCTCCTCATGGGTCTTCCCGACAATGCCGTGCTGTTCCGTTGGATGGCGATCTTTGCGCTCGTTGCGACGGCACTGACGCTAATCGTGAAGCCGAGCCGCTTCGGCGTTGGTCTCAACGCCATCCGCGAGGACGAGACGGCGGCACAGACGATCGGCGTTCCGGTAGTGCGCTACAAGGCCCTCGCCTATGGCCTCTCGGCCTTCGTGCCGGGCATGGTGGGCGGCATCCTCGTCCTGCGCTCGACCTATTTCGAGGTGGGGCAGGTGTTCAATCCGATGATCTCACTGTCGATCATCGTCATGGCGATCATCGGCGGCAGCGACGATGCGCGTGGACCGCTGCTCGGGGCGGCGTTCCTGACGCTCGTGCAGGAGTTGTTGTGGGCGCGCGCGCCGCAGCTTTACCTCGTGCTGCTCGGGCTTCTCCTCATCGGCTTTGTCATGTTCGCACCGAAAGGCCTTCTTGGGCTTTGGACGCGGCGAAAGGCGGCCGATCCATGACACTGCTCGCTGTTTCGCGCATCTCGAAGCGCTTCGGTGGGCTACAAGCGCTCGCCGATGTCTCCTTTGACGTGGCCGAGGGCGAGATCCTCGGTGTCATGGGCGCGAACGGCGCCGGCAAGACAACGCTCTTCGCAATCATCTCGGGCCACATCGCACCGTCGACAGGCCAGATCGTGTTCGAGGACCGGCTCATCACTGGCCTCTCGCCCGATCGCATCTGCCGGCGCGGGATCGTGCGCACATTCCAAATTGTGCGGCCGTTCAGAACGGAGACAGTCCTCGGCAACGTGACTACTGCGGCGCTCTATGGCAGGACACCCGCAGCCTCGCGGAAGGCGGCGGAAGCCAGCGCGCATGCGATTATCACGGAGTTCGGCCTCGCGCCGCAAGCGCACAAACCCGCCGGCGCGCTGACCCTTTCCGACCAGAAGAAGCTCGAGGTCGCGCGTGCGCTCGCCGCCTCCCCCAAGGTGCTCCTGCTCGACGAGGTGATGGCGGGGCTGACCCCCGCCGAGGTTGCGCAGATGGTTGCGCTCATCCGCGAAATCCGCCAGCGCTACACCCTGACGCTCGTCGTCGTCGAGCACGTCATGCGCGCGCTCGTCGATCTCTCCGAGCGGATCGTCGTGCTGCATCACGGCCGCTTCGTCATGGCGGGCTCGCCGGAGACGGTTGCTGCCGACCCGCGCGTGCTGACCGCCTACTATGGCGAGGCCGGAGCATGATGGCGCTGCTCGAGGTCGACGATCTCTCCGCCGGATATGGCGACGTCGAGGTGCTGCGCCAGGTCCGGCTCCAGGTCGCGGCAAGCGGCGTCACGGCGCTCATCGGCGGCAATGGCGCCGGCAAGACGACGATGCTGAGCGCCATCGCCGGAGTTTTGCCGGCGCGTGCTGGACGCATCCTGTTCGATGGTAAGGATGTAACCGGCCTTGCCTGTCACGAGCGCGTTGAGAGCGGCATCGCCCTCGTCCCGGAAGGCCGACAAGTCTTTCCCGACATGACGGTCGAGGAGAACCTGCGCGTTGGCGCCATCGCACCGCGCGCGCGGCATGCGGCCGATGCGAAGCTCACCGAGATGTTCGCCCGCTTCCCCATATTGGAAGAGCGCAGCAGGCAGATGGCTGGCACGCTGTCGGGCGGCGAGCAGCAGATGCTCGCCATCGCCCGCGGGCTGATGGCGGGGCCAAGGCTGCTCATCCTCGACGAACCGACACTGGGCTTGGCGCCCATCATGGCGGGAAAGATCTTTGATCTCGTGACCGAACTCAGCGGGCTCGGCATCAGCATCCTGATCGCCGAGCAAAACGTTCACCGCACGCTCGCGCTCGCAGGCCAGGCCTTTGTGCTCGAGAACGGACGGATCGTTCTCACGGGCAGCGGCCCCGACCTCATGGGCCGCCCGGAGGTCCGAAAGGCTTATCTCGGGCTGTAGGGCAAGGTCCGCCAATGCCGGTCTGGCCACCGGATCGAGCCCCCCGTTTGCCGCTATTCATCCTTGCCCAGCGTTGCCGTGCACGGCTTGATCGCGGCCGGATCGCCCGCGCCGGCCGGGCGTTTGCGCCCGATACCGCGAGCAGAGGCAGACACGCTTCTGACGACCGAAATGAAATCCGCGACCAGCTTGCTCGGCTGGCCCGCGATGGCCGATGGCGATCGACGCATTTTTGCATGTCGGCGATCGGCCTGAACACGACGCCGGGCCGGGCATAGTAGCTGGCGGTGCTCTCGGAAGTGATGCTGATGCCGCGGCCGGATGCGACGGCCTGCAGCTCCGAACTCGACGGTGGCCGCCTCGTAGGCGACCTTGGCCGGGCGACCGGCGCGGTAGCTGCTTGCGAGCCAGTAATCGCGCCAAATGCCCGGCACCGGCGCGGCGACGATGGGCTCGTCCAGGATGTCGTCGAGCAAGACGGTCTTCTTGCCGACTCAGCCGATGCCCGGTCGGCAGGCAGACGACGCAGGTTTCACGCGCGATATCGACCAATTCGATGCCGTCGAGGCCGACCGGTGGCCGGATGATGCCGCAGTCGACCTTGCCGTCGCGTAATCCGGCGGTCGGATCGCGGAAGTCGAACTCCTGCAGGTGCAGCGACGCATCGGGCCGCAGCCGCTCGAACTCGCGCACGATCTCCGGGATGAACTGAACCGCCGTGCCGATCATGTAGCCGACGCGCAGCTCGTTCTTGAGCGAAAACTGCAAGGACCTCGCCTCGTCCTCGAACGCCTCGAGAGACAGGCTCAGCGCCTTGGCGCGCGTCATCAGGCGCTTGCCCGATGCCGTCAGTGCGACGCTGCGCGTCGTGCGCTCGAACAGCGGGAACCCGAGCCGCTCCTCCAGTTGGATGATGGTCTGCGACAACGCGGGCTGCGAGACGTGCAGCCGCTCGGCGGCGCGCGCAAAGCTCATCGCATCCGCAACGGCCATGAAGCAGCGGATATGCCTGAGCTGGATATTCATAAGCGTCATGAATTAATCATTCTACCCTTCGACTTTGTTGTCAATGGCCCTCGCATGGATAGATCGCGATTGGTCAGGCGAACGAGGTGAAACATGAGCATCAGCGCGGCGGAGACATCCGGGCTCAACGGCGTGATGGAGCGCGGCAAGCGATCGCTGATCCATGACCCGCGCGATGGCGATCCCGTCGAAACTGACACTGGTGCGCGCCAGGGGCTCCTATGTCTGGGACGATCAGGGCCGCAAGTATCTCGACTGCACCTCGCAGGCCTGGTCGAACAATCTGGGCGCCAACGACCCTCGCGTCGTCGAGGCGGCGATCGCCCAGCTCCGCGAGATCTCGCACGCCCGGCCGAATTTCAATACGCTGCCGCTGCTGCAATTGAGCGCCAAGCTGCGCGAGATCTCACCGGGCGATCTCAATCGCATCGGCTACTGTCTGCACGGCAGCAACGCCGTCGAGATGGCGATCAAGGTGGCCTTCAAGAACAAGCCCGGCCGCCACAACGTCATCATCCTGCAGGACGCCTACCATGGCCGCTCGATGTCGACGATCGCGGCGAGCTGGCCTCACCCCAACAATCCATTCCTGCCAATGCAGCCGCGCTTCATTCGCGTGCCCCATCCCGATCCTTACCGTCCGCGCGTCGGCTTGGACATCGAGACGAGACTCGCGGCTGTGCCTGGATCTGCTCGAGGATACGATCCTCAAGGGCGTCGACGGTGGTGTCGTTGCCATCATGGTGGAGCCCATTCCCGGCAATGGCGGGCACATCGACCTGCCGGTCTCGTTCCTCAGGGGCATCCGCGAGATCTGCGACCGACATGACATCATTCTGATCTGGGATGAAATCCAGAGCGGCTTCGGGCGCACCGGCGCGATGTTCGCTTCCGATTATTTCGGCGTCGTGCCGGACATCATGACCTTCGGAAAGGGCATCGGTGGCGGGTTCCCGCTGGCCGGCATCATGGCTACGAGCGATTGACCGGCTTCGAGCCCGGCGAGGATGGGCTGACCTTCGGGCAATTTTCCGGTGGCGCATCGCGGCGGCCATAGCAACCATCGACGCCATCATTGCCGACGATCTCTGCGGCAAGGCACGTAGTCTCGGCGCCTTCGCCACCCAGCGGCTGCACGAGATGGCGGAGCGCCGCAAGCTCATCGGCAATATCCGGGGACCCGGCCTGTTCGTCTCCATCGAGCTCGTCAAGGATCGGGTCACCAAGGAGCCGGCGACGAAGGCCGCATCCGAAGTTTACAAGCGTGGCGTCAAGAAGGGCGTGCTGTTCGGCGAGAGCCGCTATGCCGGCCTCGGCAACCTCATCAAGATCAAGCCGCCGCTCGACTGCACGCATGAGGACATGGCGCACGCGCTCGATGTGCTCGACGAGGTTTTGGGCTCGATCGAGGCGGAAGGAATTGCCTGACAAGGTGCAGGTCCGGCAGAAGCGCCGCCGCTGGGCCATTGGCATTTCTCACGCGGCGGCCTAGCTTGAGTGCCAAACAAGAACTGACCAAGGAAAGGGAAACGAAAATGTCGGGAAGGAAACTTAGCAGACGAACCGTCCTCGCCGCCGGCGCAGGCGCCGCGCTGTCGATGCCATACATCCGCCCCTCTTACGCGCAGGCGGAGTCACTCAGGGCCCTGATGTGGGAAGGCTATGTCGTCCCCGAGGTCATTTCCAAATTCGAGGAAGAGAACAAGATCAAGTTCGTCACGACCTTCTTCGACGGCAATTCCGAGGCCTATAACAAGCTAAGGGTCGGCGGCACCAAGGAGTTCGACCTCGTCCAGGCCGACGGCTTCTGGCCCCGGCTGTACTTCCGCGAGAAGCTGATCCGCGCGGTCGACTACGCGCAAGTCCCGTCCTCGGCCGGCTACCTGCCGGAATTCCAGGCCGAAGCCTTCAAGGTACTGACCGATCCCGACTCCGGCAGCAAGATCGGCTATCCGTTCTGCTGGGGCGCCTACGGCATCACCTACGATGCCAAGGTCGTGGCGCCGGAAAAGACCGAGACGGTCCAGTGCATGTTCGATGAAGCCTGGTCAGGCCGGCTGTCGACCAGCGCGCGCTTCGAGGAGAACATCGCGCTCGCGGCGCTCATCGTCACGGATCGCCTCGGCTCGCGCGACAAGCCGCGCCCTGACGGCAAGACGTTCAACCCTTACGTACTGACCGACGAGGAGTTGGCGGAAATCGAGAAGGAGCTGATCAAGCAGAAGAAGCTGCTGCTCACCCGCTATCAGGACAATGCGACCCTCTACCAACTCCTGCAGGGCGGCACTGTCGTCGCGGCGGTGGAGTTCGCGCAGGTGTTCCGTCAGCTGCTGACCGCCAAGGACGCTAATCCGGCGCAGGACTGGCGTCATACACTGAAGATGAAGGAAGGCGGCCTCGGCTGGGTCGACACCTGGCTGATCACCACCGGCGTTCAGGATGGACCGATGCTCGACCTCTGCAACCGGTTCATCGATCGGATGGTGTCGGCTCCCGTCATCAAGCGGATCGGCGAGGTCTCCGGCTGCTCGACGACCGTCGATCTGAGATCGATCTCGACCGAGGACGAGCGCAAGCTCTACCTGATGGACCGCTCCAGCGAGATCGCCGACCTGATGATGTTCGACCAGCCTTCGGCGCCCGAGAAGTGGGAGCGGGTGTGGTCCAACGTGCAGGCTGCCTAGGCTCGGGTCAGTCCTGATCTTGTGCTCCAACGACACTCTCCGGCGGGTTGAGACCTGCCGGAGAGTATTGCGTCCCTCCATCCCGAGAGCTCGCTCATGGCTGCTGACCAGAACGGCAATGGGGCGCCCTACATTCGTATCGCCGGCGTCTCGCGAACCTATGGCCAGGTTCGCGCATTGGACGATCTCAGCATCGACATCGCCAAGCACGAGTTCATCGCCATTCTTGGTCCGAGCGGGTCGGGCAAAAGCACGCTACTTCGCCTGATCGCGGGGCTCGATCGGCCGACAGCGGGGCGCATCTTCTTCGAAGGCGCCGATGTAACCGACCTGCCCCCGCACAAACGCGGCATCGGCATGGTGTTCCAGGAGTTCCTGCTGTTTCCCCATCGCACCGTGCGCGAGAACCTGGCGTTTCCGCTGCGCATGACCAAGCAGCCGCCCCAGAAAATCCAGGAGCGCATCGACTGGGCCGAGTCCATCCTCTCGCTGCAAGGGCTCATGGATCGCTTTCCCGACCAGCTTTCCGGCGGCCAGCAGCAGCGCGTCGCGCTTGGCCGCGGCCTCGTCACCCATCCGACGTTGCTGCTGCTCGACGAGCCGCTCGCCAACCTCGACCGCGAGCTTCGCAACGAAATGGAAGTGGAAATCCGCCGCTACCAGAAGCAGCTCGGCATCCCCTTCGTTTACGTCACGCACAACCAGGAAGAAGCCCTGTCGATGAGCGACCGCGTCGCCGTCGTCAACGGGGGCAAGCTCGAGGCCATGGGCGAGCGGCAGGTGATCTACGATCATCCCCCGACGCCGTTCGTGGCGCGCTTCGTCGGAAAGTCGACGCGCTTCGAGGGGGTGTTCGACGCCGGCTCGAAGTCAGTGAAGCTCAACCGGTACGATTATTCGTTTCCCCATGCAGCGAGCGCTGCGAGCAATGCGAGGGCCGAAGTCTTCGTCAAGAACGAACGTTTTGAACTGTCACCCTGGAAAACGGGTGCGACTGGCATTCCCTCGGCTGTCGCCGACGTGGTCCTGCGCGGTCCGTTCGTCGAGTACATCCTTGAAACCGAGGCCGGCGAGCGCATCATCGCGGTGCAGACCAAGAACGCGGATCCGGTCGCGATCGGCACCAAACTCTCGCTGACGTGGAATGCGAAGCAGTGCCACGTCTTCTTGGCCGGGAGCTGAGTCATGGCGGCGGCCGGCAACCGGTTGAACAAGCATCTCTTCCTGCATGTACCGGCCGTGTTCCTGGCCGTGTTCTTTATCCTGCCCCAGATCGCCCTCGTCATCCTGAGCTTCTGGCAGTCCCAGAACTACAAGATCATCCGCGAATGGACGACGGAGAACTACGTCATCCTGGCCACCGAGCCGGCCTATATCACTTTCTTCGTGCGCTCGCTGGTGATGGCGACCGCGGTTTCGATCTTTCTGGTCGTCGTTTCATGGCCGATCGCGCTCTTCATCGTGCGCCATGGCGGGCGCTACAAGCTGATTTTCTCGCTGCTGCTGGCGGTGCCGTTCCTCTCCGGCGAGGTGCTGCGCCTGATCGCGCTCCAGGGCATGCTCGGTCCGACCGGCCTCATCAACGGCTTGCTGATACGGCTCGGATCGGCGCCGTTGCGCTTCATCATGTATTCCGACACGGCGACGTTCATCGCGCTCGTCTACCTCTACCTGCCGATGGTGGTGACGACGATCTACCTGTCGCTGCTGAACTTCGATTTCCGGCTGGCGAGCGCGGCAAGCGCTTGTGGCGCCAACCGGCGGCGCGTCTTTGCCGAAATCGTCTGGCCACTCAACCTGTCAGGCACGATCATCGGCTTCCTACTCTGCTTCATTCCGACGATGTCGGCCTCGCTGGCGCCGCGTTTCCTCGGGGGTCCGAGCGGCACGCTCTACGGCATGTCGATCGCTCAGCAATTCGGCGAGTCCGGCACTTGGACGCTGGGCGCAGCCATGGGCGTCGTTCTCGTCGTATTCTCGCTGCTGGTGCTGGGCGTGCTCAGCCTCGGCATCAACCTCAGGCGCACCGGTTTCACCGGACTGGGGCGGCAGTGATGTACGCAGATGCGAAGAACTCTGGGCTGATCAAGTGGACACTGGCGGCGATCCTGCTGGTCGCCTACGCGTTTCTCTACATGCCGATTGTCCATATCCTGTTCGCGTCATTGTCGAGCAAGCCGATCTTTCCGTACCCGCCGGAATTCAACACCGCGAGCTACGTCAGGCTCTATACCAACACGATCTATCAGAGCGCCTTCGTCAACAGCATCATCATCGCGACCTCGACCGCGATCCTGTCGACGGTCATGGGTTTTCTCGCAACCGTCGGCGTGCTGCGCTTCGCCGGCCGCCGGGCACTCTTCTATGCGATCATTTTCGCCGGGCCATTGTTCGTATCGGAAATCCTGCTCGGCATCTCGTCCATGGCCCTCTACTACCTGGTCTTCGAGCTGAGAGGGAACATGGTGACGGCGATCATCGCCAATTCGGTGCACTGTTTCTCGTTCTGCTTCCTCATCATGGTGGCGCTGCTCTACCGCTACGACTGGCGCATGAATGAGGCGGCGGTGGTGTGTGGCGCCTCGCCGGCACGCGCCTTCCTCGAGGTGATGCTGCCGCTGACCTGGCCCGGCATTCTCGGCAGCCTGATCGTCGCCTTCGTGCTGTCGCTCAATGGGCTCGACATCTCGTTCTACCTGCTGGGTGCAACTCCCACGATGCCGTCGGTTGCCTGGGGCGCGCTGCGCTTCGGCATCAAGCCCGAGCTCTATGCGTTGACCTCTATCATCAACATTCTCGTGTTTGTCGCGATCTTCATGCTGTATCTCAGCATCCGCTCGAGCAGGCGGCGGCGCGCTGAGTGAGTGCATATGTGGGCGATGGCTCGCGGGCGGCGCCGAAGCGGTTCTTCGGGCGAGGATTAATCCAGCTGGCGCAAGGGCGCACGTCGATCCATGAGCTATCTGGGCATCGATATCGGGACCTCGGCGGTCAAGGCGCTTCTCATCGACGCAGAGGGCCGATCGGTTGCAAGTGCCAGCGCTTCGCTCGAGGTGTCGCGTCCGCACGCGGACTGGTCGGAGCAGAGTCCCGACGGCTGGATCAAGGCGACCGGCGCGGCGCTCGATGAGTTGCGAGTGAAATCGGCCGCGGAGCTTGGCGGACTTCGCGGCATCGGCCTTTCCGGACAGATGCACGGCGCCGTTCTGCTCGATCCGTCGGATCGTCCGCTCCGCCCGGCGATCTTGTGGAACGACGGGCGCTCGGTGGCCGAATGCGCCGCGTTGACCGAGCGCGAGCCGCGCTTCCATTCGCTCGGTGGCAATCTCGTCATGCCGGGGTTCACAGCGCCGAAGCTCGAATGGGTCCGCCGCCACGAGCCGGCGATCTTTGCCAAGACCACCAAGGTGCTCCTGCCCAAGGACTATGTCCGGCTCTGGCTCACCGGCGAGCATGTCTCCGACATGTCGGATGCGGCGGGCACGCTCTGGTTGGACGTGGCGGCGCGCGACTGGAGCGAGCCCCTGCTGGCGGCAACCGGTCTCAATCGCTCGCACATGCCGCGGCTCGTCGAGGGCACAGAGGCGAGCGGCACGCTGAGATCCGGACTGGCGGCCCACTGGGGCATCGACGGCCGTCCCGTTGTCGCTGGTGGCGGCGGCGACAACGCGGCGTCCGCCTGCGGGATCGGCGCCGTCCGGCCGGGCGAAGCCTTTCTCTCGCTCGGTACCTCGGGCGTGCTCTTCGTCTCGAATGCGCGCTATTCGCCCAACACCAAGAGCGCCGTGCACGCCTTCTGCCACGCAGTTCCCAAGACCTGGCACCAGATGGGCGTCATCCTCTCGGCGGCCGCGAGCCTCGAATGGCTCGCCGGCATCACGGGACGAACGGCGGCCGAGCTCGTCGCCGAATGCGAAGGCGATCGCGAGCCACCCGCACCCGATGCGCCGCTCTTCCTCCCCTATCTGTCCGGCGAGCGCACGCCGCACAACGACGCGCTGGCCCGCGGTGCGTTCGTCGGTCTCGCGCACGTTTCCGATCGCCGCGCCCTGACACGCGCCGTGCTGGAAGGTGTCGCCTTCGCTTTCGCTGACTGCCTGGAGGTCTTGAACGCGGCCGGCACCGAGGTCCGCCGGGTAACCGCGGTCGGTGGTGGCTCGCGCTCGCACGTCTGGCTCGAAACGATCTCGAGTGCGCTCGGCATCACCATGGATGTTCCCGAGGAGGGTGAGCTCGGCGGCGCGTATGGTGCCGCTCGCCTCGGGTTGATCGCCGCCGAGAGTGCCGATCCGTTCGCGATCTGCACGCCGCCCAAGCTCGTCAAGATCATCGAACCCAACCGCCCACTCGCAGACGCCCAGGCACCGCGCCTCGATCGCTGGCGCAAGCTCTATCGGCTGCAAAAGGAGGTTCGGATTTAGCAGGCTGTTGAATTGTGCGTCGAGCTGGAAGCTTATTCCCGTTACCCGGGTTCGACGGTGCGGTCGGTTTGGATTTCAGCGTCGGCTTTGTCTTTGCCGGCCTTTGTTGGCCCCGCCGATCATGCCGGGGCCAACAATTAGGGCCTGCGGATCAGATTGTAGGCAGCCATCGCGAAGGTGAAAGCTTAACGCACACGCGGCAAGCCTCGGACCTTGCCCTTGGTGAGACCCACGATCGTCTTGGCCCAGCCGAAGGCCTCCTCCACCAGCTTGCGTTTTTTCTGGCTGACCGCGTAGCCCGCATGCCGGGTCGTGCGCTGGTCGATCACCGAGTTCTTGTCCTTGGCCGCCACATGCGACGTGATGGCGAACAGACGCAAGTCCGAAACGAATCTCGGGACGTTGTAGGCTTTGTCGCCACCGAGCGTGACGCTCCTCTGATGTCCTCATGTTTGACGGCCGATCAGGTCGAGGGCGGTCTCGCGTTCCGCCGTTGCAACCGACGAGCAGGCGTTGGGGGGTACCGGTGTTGCCCGTGAGTTTCCCCAGGGCAGACAAACTCTTTGCGGGATCGCGTCAGGCTACTTCTGCGCGATGTTCGGCGTGACGGTCGGCGGCAACTCGGGGAAGGGCTCGAGCGCGGTCTTGATGGTGTCGTAGAGCGAGGGCAACCAGGATGGCTGGCCGAAGTTGATCGTCTCCTTGACCGAGGAGAACACCGAGGGCTTGCGGAAATCGCGCGGCGCGATGATCACATCGACGTAGTCCAGTCCAATGGCGTGCGCCATCACGAAGAACTCTTCGGCGCCGTCGTCGCCGACCGCGAGGCACCCGGCCGAGAGGTTCCGGCCGTGGATCATGATGTCGCCGCCGAGCTTCTTGCGGCCGTCGGCCTTCGCCATGGCGCGGTCGAAGTCGTTGGGATAGCCAACCCGGAGCGAGACATGATAGCGGCTGTTGGGGTTGAGCGAGACGATCTTGTAGAGGCCCTCGGGCACTTGGCGGTCGCCCTCGACGAGCTTGGGTCCGGAGCCTCCGCTCGCCGCCTCGACCTTGTAGCGGTAGACCGGCGCCCAGCCGCCGCCCGCTGACTGTGCCTGCACCTCGATGAAGCGCTCCTCCTTGAAGGCGAGGAAGGCCAGGCGCTGCGGTGGCCAGGCAACGCCGGCATCGCTGAACTTCTCCTCGAGCCGCGCGATGGCGCCGGGGCCAATCTCGGCCACGCGTTCCACGAGCGAGTAGTTCGTGCGCGGCGGGTCAGCCTTGGTGGTGAGCCTTGGCTTCCTGACCGGCAGGCGCGGATGCTTTTCGCCGTCGGGGCCGGCGAGGGATTGATCGACCTCGTCGAAGGAGGCCGTGGGGTTGTCTTCGGCAGACGGTGACTCCAGCGCGACCTCACCCGTAAGCTCGTCGCTCCCAACAGGTGCGGCCTCGCCCTCGGTCGCTGATCCGTCATCGTAGTCTGAAGTCCCGGACTCCTCGTTCGGCGGCTCGAAGGCGAGGCTCTCCTGATCCTTGAGGCTCGCGAGCTGAACCTCGCCGTTGGTGGTGGAGTTTTCCTCGCCGGCGCGCGATCCCTGCAGCAGTTCGCCGATGCCGTCAGCGCCCGCATCCGTGCTGGCGGTTGTCGCAACCGAAATGCTCACCGAGCGCGAAGGTCCGGCCGACGGCCAGAAGGCGACGGCCGCGAAAGCCATCAGTCCCGTTGCAACGCTGGCGAGGGCGATCCTCAGCATATCGATCCGTCGCGCCTATTGCTCTGCGCAACCCGTGGCGACACTACCCGTGCCAGCCGCCGGCTTGCCGTTGATGTAAACGCCAGAGGAACTGCCGATGACGATGCCTCCGCAATCGGTGGCGCCGCCCTGGATCGCGGCGGGCTTGCCGTTGATGAAGACGTTGCTCGATCCTTCCACGACGACAGCGCCCGTGCTCGTCTGGTCTCCAACCCGCGCCGCCGATTGCCCGCCGATCGTAACGTTCTCGCTGCCCTCGACGACGACGCCGGGGGAGGCCGCCTCCGGCTGCGGCGCATCTTCCGCGCGCACGGCGGACGACACCAACACAAGTGCGAGAACCCAACAACCGGCAGAGCGCATGGCGGCACCTATCGGTGGACAAACCTTAAGTGATTCTCCTGGCTGAGTCGGTCCGAACTGTGGCCAAGCCTTAAATCGCATTTGATTTCAATAACGTCTTCGCGGATCGAGGACAATCCGTCGCAGGGGTGGTTGAGGACCAAGGCTGAAGCCCGGCTCTCTCGAGTGGTCAGCCGATTTCAATGACTTCTGCGAGATGGGCCAGCGTGGACGCCATCGCGGCTTCGTGCTCTGGCTGGCCGATGCCGATGGGCACATGATCGGCAGCCACGGTCACAGTCGTGCCCTCGGCGCCAGGCTGAAATCGCCAAGTCATGATCATGGTCCCGGCAAATCGCGGATCGCCGGAGACAAATTCCACCGACCAGCCGATATGCTCGCCCGGCGCGATTTCGACAAACCGAGCCTCGACGACATCCGTGTTTTTCGATGACTTGCCTTGCCCACCGTCAAACGCGAGCGTCATCCTGAAGCGGCCACCCACAACAGGTTCGAAGACATCGATCCTGCCCGTCGCACCCTTCGGCGGCAGCCAGCGGACCAGCACATCGGGGTTCATGAAGGCGAGGGTGATGGCTTCGGGCGTTTCCCGGATGAGGCGAGATGCCATGTGGGTGTTTTCGGTGGTTGTCATGCTGGGGATGGTAGAAAGTGCCGCCGTCCTCTTCTGCGCCGCTCTAAATCCTGGCCCTGAGCGCGTGTTTGTCGAGCGGCATCACCTAGTTTATTATTAACTAACCGTTCCCGTCCATTCTCACCCGAGCGCGTCGAGGATCGCACGCGCCACGAGGTCGGGCTCGTCGGGCGCCAGGCACATCGGATTGATGGTCACGAGGTTGCGGTCGCGGCGCTCGGGGTCCGCGACGACGGAGGGCTTGCCGTGCTGAAGGCGCGCCAGCAGCTCCCGGGCGCCGATCGATGCCGCCGCGCAGTCGAGCACCAGCATGGGGACGGCGCCTTCATCGCCGGCGCCGGTCACGCTCGTGGCGAGGCCGGGCGCCCGCGCGAGGCCCGCTTCGATCCGGCGAACGGCCCCGAGCCAGCGGGCATGCCTCGCCGCATCGCCCTCGGCCACGAACAGTCGGAGTGCCGTCAGCAGTCCAGCGATCTCTTCCTTGCCGGCTTTGCAGGTGCGCCCGATCCCGTGCTGGGGCGCGCCGCGCAGGCGCGACTTGTCGATGAGATCCGCCGGCGGCTCCCAGGCGTCGAAAAAATTGTCCATGTCGAGATGCTGGAGGGCCGCCGACATGACGAGGTCGCGGCGTCCGCACAGCAGGCCGCTCGCCTGCGGGCCGCCGATCGCCTTGCCGCCCGAGAAGGCGACGAGATCGGCGCCCTCGGCGATGAAGCGCCGGAGGTTGGCCTGCGGTGGCAGCTGGGCCGCCGCATCGACGATCACCGGCACGCCGCGCGATTTCGCCACCGCCACCACCTCGGCGAATGGCGGCTGGGCGGCGGTATCGGCGACGTAGAACACCGCGGCCGTCCGCTCACTGATGGCGTCCTCGATCTCCCAGGCCTCGGCATCGCGCACGCCCGCGCCCGCATAGCGGTCGGGCAGCCCCACCTCGACGATGCTGACGCCGGCGGCTCTGACCGCGTGGTCGTAGAAGTTGCGCTGGCTACGCACCATGACGACCTCGTTCTTCATGCCGCGCGTATCGGGCAGCCGTGCCATGCGGCCGGGATCCAGGCCCGCGACCGCCGCGGCCGTGCCGATGAGGAGGCAGGCGGAGGCGCCGGAGGCGACATAGCCCGCTTCCGCTCCCGTCACCTCGGCGATGACGCGTGAGGCGGCGGCCTGCAGCTCGGCGATGTCGACGCATCGTTGCGAGGCTTCCGCCATGGCGGCCGAAACCTCAGGGACCATGATGCCGCCCGAGAGCCGCGTGGCCGGGCCCTTGGCGTTGATGATGGGGGTGATGCCCAGCTCTTCGTAGATGCTCATGCGGCCTCGATGAAAATGGAGAATGACAGGTTCATGTGCGGCTCCTGGCGCTTGTGCGTTGCCCGGATTTCCGGCGGGGGAATGTCACTCGCCGGCCAACATGCAGCTTGCGAAGCATGTCGGCAAGGCGAGGGCCGCCATCTGCGCGCCGCCACTTCCCCCGCCGTTTCCTTCGCCCCACCGGGGCGACTTCGACCCCACCCGGGAATCCACGGGTTCGCTTCGCTTCACCCGTGGCGACAGCCCGACGCCCCGATGGGGCGTCGCCAGAGCGTTGTGCAGCGCGGACAGGTGGCGAGGGCGGTCTCACGTTAGCTCTTTAAGGCCGGCCGGTGTTTCGATAAGTGCCCGATAACGGACTTTCGCGCCAAGGACGATCGCAGGCGGATGCGCGATAGCGAGGTCTCGATAGAGCGTTTCGATGGCAGCAGGATAAGGATGTTCGAGCGTCAGCGAGCGCAGACGCGCGCCGAGATCGGGAATTTCCGACATCGAGGTGGGGTCGCCACGATGGTCGATGATCGAGGGGGCCGCGCCGTCGAGGGGGAGCGATCCGTCCTCGGGGATTGTGAAGGCGAAAGCTGGGTTGGCGGGGGGAAGCGGAACCTTGTCGCCGAAGATCGGGCCATGGGTTGAAACAACGGCATCGATATCTTCCGTGTTGGCAACCCACCCGCGCAGGCGGCGGCCTTCGTTCCAGTCCGATCGGACACTGTCCTGATTGTCGAGGCCGAACCAACGCGCCCGGCCGGAAGCCGATCCCTGCGGATCGAGCGCCACGATCTCCAGATAGACAGAGTTTCCGAGTTGAAGCCGGTGATTGTGAGTGCCCATGTAGTCGTGATGCGTCCCGAACGGCACCTCGAGCCCGAGGCAATCCCGCACATGCGCGACGCCTTCGGCGAGCGTCGGGGCGATGACAGCGAGGTGATCGAGGGTCAGCACGTGTGGAGGCTCCAGAGTTCTCAACAGAGTCCATACGATCCAGCTTGTCGCGAAAATCAAGTGCAACTGTTCGCGCATTTCAACGGCGGGGGGCTGCCGAAGCAGCTCGCGACGAGAGCAGATATGCTGGATCGGCCGGGGGAATCAAAATGGGGAGGAGCGTGGTGGCCGAGGGACCGATTGTGCACCGGCAGACTCGCTGCCCAATCTGCCGCGCGGCCCCAACGAGGCCGTGGGCTGTAGCCACGGGTGAAACCCGTGGAAGCCTCCTTCGCCCCGCCGGGGCGATCCGAGATAAGTCGCACCTGATTCCACGGGTTCGCTTCGCGTCACCCCGTGGCTACCGTCCGACGCCCCGATGGGGCGTCCGAACATCATCGCGCAGCACGGTGTTGCGATGAGTGCGGTTCGGAGTTTGAGTGCCGTACCCGGCGCCCCGCTGCTCAACGAGGGTAGCTCGCGAGAGCCGTCTCGATCTGAGTGTAGAGTTCCGGCAGCCAAGCGGGCGCATCCGACGGACCGGTTCGCGGCGCGTCCTCTGGTGGCTTCCGAAAGTCCCTAGGCGCGATCACCACAGCGACATTGGCGATACCCACCTTGTGCGCCAGCACGAATAGCTCCTCCGAAGCCGGATCGCCCATCGCGAGGCAGCCGATGGAGGCGGCGCGGCCGTGGATCATGATGTCGCCGCCGAGCGTGCTGCGGCCATCGCGCCGGCCCATCTCGGAATCGAAGGCGTTCGGATAATCGAGCCGCAGCGAAACATGGTAGCTGCTATTGGGATTGAGGAAGGTCACGCGGTAAAGACCCTCCGGCACCTGCCGGTCGCCTTCGCGCAACTTCGGCCCCGCGACACCGCTACCGGCCCTTACCGGATACCGATGCACGGCCTGCCAGCGACCGTCGGCGGATTGGACCTGCAACTCGACGATCCGTTCGTCCTTGAAGGCGAGGAGGGCGACGCGCTTGGGCGGCCAGTTCACTTTCGCCGCGCGGAACTTCTCCTCGAGCCGCGTCGTCGCCCGCAGCCCGATCTCGGCGATGCGTTCGTCGAGTGTCGCGTTCGGGCGGAGCGCCAGATCATAACCGGTTTCCGCCGTGTCGAGACCGGTCTGGATCGCTTTGTCGATGGCGCCCTGGTCGACGCCCGTCTCGCGCAGCAACAGCACGAGTGCGACGAGGATCAGCGCGGCGATGAGAAAGAGCCGGACGAGCCGCCGCATTCGGATGAACCCTACAAATCGACGACCACGCGGCCCTTGACCTCGCCCTTGATGATCGCCTTGCCGAGCTTGGGCAGATCCTCGAGCTTGGCCGGCGTGATCATCTGGCGCAGCTTGTCGAGCGGCAGGTCGCGCGCAATGCGGCTCCAGGCTTCGATGCGATCAGCGTAAGGCCGCATGACGCTGTCGATACCCAGCAGGTTCACACCGCGCAGCAGGAAGGGCACGACACTCGCTGGCAAGTTTGCGCCGCCCGCCAACCCGACCGCCGCAACCGAGGCGCCATACTTCATCTGCCCGAGCACGCGTGCGAGCATCGCCCCGCCGACGGCGTCGACGCAGCCGGCCCAGGTCTCCGTCTCGAGCGGGCGCTTGGAGACTTCGTTGAGCTCCGCGCGCGGCACGATGCGGCTGGCGCCGAGGCCCTTGAGATAGTCCTCCGTCTCCGGACGGCCGGTAACGGCGGCGACCTCATGACCGAGCTTGGCGAGTATGGCGACAGCAACCGAACCGACGCCGCCGGCCGCACCCGTCACGAGCACCGGGCCGTTGCCGGGTTTGAGACCGTGGGCTTCCAGCGCCATGACGGCGAGCATGGAGGTAAAGCCCGCCGTACCGACGGCCATTGCGTCTTTCGTGGTGAGCCCCTTCGGCAGCGGCACCAGCCAGTCGGCCTTGACGCTCGCCTTTTCGGCATAGCCGCCCCACCAGGCTTCGCCCACGCGCCAGCCCGTGAGCACGACCTTGTCGCCGGCTTTGTAGCGCGCGTCATTGGAGGTCAGCACGCTGCCGGCGAAATCGATACCGGGTACATGCGGAAAGGTGCGCACGAGGCCGCCGATGCCGGTGATGCAAAGCCCGTCCTTGTAGTTGAGCGTCGAATGCTCGACCGCGACCGTGACATCGCCGGAGGGCAGCCGCGCGTCAGCCAGAATTTCGACGGCTTGAGAGATCGTGCCGTCCTCGGCTTTCGAGACGACGAGGGCGTTGAAGGACATAGGGCTACTCCTATTGGGGATCGTGGCCCTTGAGGTAGCCGTTCGAAACAGGCACGGCAAGTCAGCCATTGCTTTTGGCTTTGCCGCGACCTGCTTTCGCAAGCACGCCGGCCTCCAGATGAAACACCTCGCCCTCGCTTGTCTCGGTGTCGAGCCAGAGGAAGGGGAGATCGGGATAGGCTTGCTCGAGCGCAAGTTTTGCCATGCCGATCTCGACGATGAGATGGCCGCGATCCGTCAGATGTTGCCGTGCGCCGTCGAGGATGCGGCGGACGAGGTCGAGCCCGTCGGCGCCGCCGGCATGCGCGAGTTTCGGCTCGGCCTGGAATTCGGGTGGGAACCCTGACACTGCAGCATCGGTGACATAGGGCGGATTGGCGAGTATCAGATCATAGCGGCGCTTGGCGAGGGGCGCGTAGAGGTCGCCTTCGAGGAGCTGCACGCGATCCTCTAAACCGTACTCGGCGACGTTGCGGCGTGCGACCTCCAGTGCGGCTGGCGACAGCTCGACGGCATCAATCTCGGCGCCGGAGAAGATGTGTGCCGCGATGATCGCGAGCGGCGCGGCGCCGGTGCACAGATCGAGCACGCGTTCGATTTTTGACGTATCCCCAAGCGCGACGTCCAGCCCATTGACTATCAGCTCGCCCAGGTATGAGCGCGGCACGATCGCGCGCTCGTCGATCGCGAAACGGAAATCCTTGATCCAGGCCTCGCCGACGAGATACGGCGCGGGCTTTCGCGTGGCTATCCGCGTCTCGATGAGATCGTTGATCCGCGAGCGCTCATCGCGCGTCAGTCGCGCCTCGAGCCAGGGTTCCAGCTCGTGGATTGGCAGTCTGAGCGTAGCCAGGATCAGGAACGCGGCTTCATCGAGCGCGCTCTCCGTGCCATGGCCGTAGACGAGTTCCGCCGCGTTGAAGCGCGAGACCGCATAGCGCAGCCAGTCGCGGATGGTAACGAGATCATCGAGGGAGGAGTCAGTCATCTCACTCCACCCTCGGCGCGATGTCGTAGCGGAGCTGGCGGGCCTCGGCGAAATGGATGAGCATGCGCTCGGTGAGCGCGGTGATCGTCAGCAGCGGATTGACGCCGAGCGAGCGCGGGATGACCGAGCCGTCGGAGACGTAGAGACCCTCGTGCACCGCCGAAGTGGAGGCACCGGCATCGCCGTCGAACACGCGGCCCAGGTGGTCGGCGACGCCCGCCGCTCGATCGCGGCCGAGCCCGCAGCCGCCGAGCGGATGCGCGGTCGCGGGCTTGCGGCCCATCATCCCCTCCGACAGCGGGTTCTTGACGTAGCTCGCCCCGCGCGCCGCCGCGAGTTTCTGCAGCGCGGCATCGACGCGGGCGAACACCGGCTCGTCGTTGACGTTCGCCCAACGGACGGTCGCCTGGCCATTGTCGAGCACGATCTGGCCTTGTGCCGTGTCGTGTGAGACGACGAAGAAGGTGTGGGTTCTGGACAGCGGACCCTCATAGACGCCGCGGATGAGCGCCTGCGCCGCGCCGATGATCTTGCCGCCGGGCACGAACAAAACCGGCAGCAGTGGCCCGAGCGAGGACGGCAGCACGCCTTCCTGCACATACATCGAATGCGATAGATCGTCCGGGTCGTCGATCTCGATTTCGCTGGTGACCGCCGCGCCGACCGGATCGAGGCCGGGCTTGGCCGGGTGGCCGATGCCGATGCCGTGCACGCGGTCTCGCGCGTTGTAGGCAAAGGCAATGATGTCCCCGTTGGCGGAGAAGCGGTGGCCCAAGCGCGGCGAGAGTGCGAGGCCGTTTTCTCGCGATCGGAGCAACAACTCGGTCGACCCCAGTGTCCCGGCGGCGAGGATGACGATTTCGGCCTCGATAATGCGCGGCGTGGCATTCGCCTTGCCGGAGGGCGTGACGTGAACGCGCCAGCGGCCGCCCACCTTCTCGACGTGCGAGGCCGTCACGCCCGTGAAGAGCTTGGCACCATGCGTCGCCGCATCCGGCAGATAGCTCGTCGCCACCGTGTTCTTGGCGCCGACATTGCAGCCGCCGCAGCAGTCGCCACAACGGGTGCATGCGGGCTGCGCGATACCGGCCGGATTGACCGCCGCTTCGAAAGATACGGCGACAGGGGCCGCGACCGGCGCAGGTCCAAGCACGCCGCCCGCCGAGGCGAGCGCTTTCGATTTCGTGAGGTTGGCGGCCTCCGGATCGCGCGCCGGTCTTATCCAGGCGCGGGCGCGCGCGAAACCTTCATCCAGCGTGCCGTCGCCGCCGACCTCGCCGGGAAACACTGGATCGGCGAACACGCGCGCGTCGGGCCGGAGTGACACGCCCGCATTGACGAGCGAGCCGCCACCCAATCCGCAGCCGACGAGCACATGGATGTCCTCGCCGTAGCGGAAATCGTAGAGGCCGGGTTTACCGGTGCGCCCGAACCGTCCGCCCGACACCATCAGCTCGGCGCGCACGTCTGGAAATCGCGCTGGGAAACTGCCGGCCGGATACTCCTTGCCGCGCTCGAGCACGCAGACCGTCAACCCCATCCGCGCCAGCCGCGAGGCCGACACGCCGCCCCCATAGCCCGAGCCAACGATGACCGCATCATAGCGATCGCCGAGGGCGTCGAAGGGCTCTGAGAGGAGGGCGGCTGACATGTGTTGCGAGTCGGTCCTATTGACGGGCGCCGAGCATTCGCACGGGCCGAGGGCCGGCTCAAGCGGTGGTGCGAGGTTTGGTTCATTTCGGATAACGGAGCAGTCTTTTCGATGCGCGGTTTCTCCGTCCTTACCCCACTTGCGCTCGTCATCCCGTCAAATACCGCCGCCGGACCTCGTACAGCAGGAGCGCGGTGGCGGTGGCCGCGTTGAGGCTTTCGGCGGTACCGCTCATCGGGATGCGAGCGAGCGTTTGACAGACGGCGGTCAGGCGGGCGGAGAGGCCGTGCGACTCGCTGCCGATCAACAGCAGCACCGGATGCCTCTCGGCGGCATCGCGATAGTCGACCGCTCCGGACGCCGCAGAGCCGAGGATAAGGCCGGGCCAATTCGTTGCCCATTTCGCAAAGTCGTCGGTCGTCGTTGTCACGACCGGCATGGCGAAGATCGATCCGGTGCTTGCACGCACGGCCTCGGGCGAAAAGACATCTGCGCAGTCGCCAACGAGAATGACGCCTTTCGCGCCCGCCGCATCGGCGGTGCGCAGGATAGTGCCGAGATTGCCGGGATCGCGGATGTCCTCCAGCACGAGCCAGGTGTCTTGCTCTGAAAATCCCGTGGCCATTGGAAGCATCGCGTGCCTTTGCTTCAGCAGCGCGGCGACCGCTGGCGGATTGCTCATGCCGGACAGCTTGGCCATGACCGTCTCGGTCACGTGCGAGACACGCGCTTTCGTGCCTTGCTCCCAAGCCTGAAGGCTGTTCGCCCAGGTTTCACCGGTGGCGCGTACGTCGACGAAGAGGCTGTGAGGTTTGTAGCCGCCCGCCCGCGCGCGCTCCAGCATGTCGCGGCCCACGGCGAGGAAGAGGCCCGTCTCGCGCCGCACTTTCCGATCGCTGAGCGAGCGCGCGAGCTTGATGCTCTCATTGGCGAGGCTGGTGATGATCTCAGGTCTCGGCGATGTCATGTTTACACCGTCCGCGCCGCCAGCGCCCCTTCCGCGATGGCGATGTCGGCCGTGCGCGGCGAGACGCAATCGCCGGCCATCTGCAACTCGATGCCGGCCGCTTCGATCGCGTCACGCAAGCCATCGAGGGCTTTGTTGCCACGCCAGGCAACGAGCAGGTCGACCGGTTCGATGCGATGCGTCTCGCCGGTGTAGACATTGCGAACGATGACCGCGCGGCCTTCGAGGGCGGCCACCTCCGAGGTTGGAATGAGCCGCGTCCCGGCCGAGAGCACGCGCTGGTAGAGCGGCACGCGCTGGATCAGATCGATGTCCTCGTAGGCGGCGAAGGCGGGCGTTACGACGTGGACGGTTGATCCGGCGGCGATCAGCGCCTCGACAACGCCGGTGCCGACAGTGCCGCCAGCCGCATCCCAGATCACGACGATGCGCGCATCGGGCCGGCCATGGCGAACGACCTCGTGGGGCGTTGCCACCTCGATCTCCGACGTCTCCGCGCCGGCGACCTTCTCGACGAGCGGCTCGGCCCCCGTCGCGAGCACGATCGTATCGGCGTCGAGCCTGGCGATATCCTCCGCCGAGATCTCGCGGCCGAGTTCGATCCTCACCTGCAACTTCTCGAGCTCGCGCCGGCGCCAGGAAATGACCTGGTCGAATTCCCTCCAGACCGGGATCGAAGCGCGCAACAGGAACTGGCCGCCGATCACCTGGTCTTTCTCATAGATGGTGACGCGATGGCCACGTTCTGCCGCCACGCGGGCGGCTTCCAATCCCGCCGGGCCGGCGCCGATCACGGCGATGCGCTTGGCTTTCTTGGCCGGCTTCACCGCCCCCCAGGAATGCTCGCGCGCCGTCTCCGGGTTCTGGATGCATCTGACCGCACTCCCCGCCTGCACGCGGGCGATGCAGACGTTGGCGCCGACACAGGGGCGGATCTCTTCCGGGTGCCCGGCTTTCACCTTGGCGACGATCTCGGGATCGGCGATGTGGGCGCGCGTCATGCCGACCATGTCGGCCTGGCCCTCGGCGAGGAGCCGCTCGGCGTGCTTGGGATCGACGATGCGGCCGACGGCGAAGACGGGCAGCTTCACCGCCTGCTTGATGGCGGCGGCCAGATGCGCGTAGAGCCCGTGCGGGGCCGGCGCCGGCGGCCAATGGGCGGCGCGCATGATGCGATCCATGTTGGTGCCGGCGGCGACGTTGAAATAGTCGAGGAGGTCCGTCGCCTCGAGCTTACGCGTGATCTCCTGCATGGCTGCGCTATCGAGGCCGCCCTCGACATATTCATCGCCCGGCACCCGTATGCCGACGATGAGGTCGCGCCCGGCGCCTGCGCGCACCGCCTCGCTCACCTCGATGGCAAGGCGGATGCGATTATCGACGGAGCCGCCGTATCTGTCGGTGCGCTTGTTGGAGTAGGGCGACAGGAAGGACGCTATCAGCAACCCGAAGGCGCCGAGGATTTCCACACCATCCATGCCGCCGGCTTTGACGCGCCCCGCCGCCCGGCCGAACGCATCGACAACTTGGCGGATCTCCGCGATCGTCATCTGGTGCGGGGTCTGGCGGACGACCTCGGAGGCTTTCTCGGACGGGCCCCATATGGTTTGTCCCGCCTCGCCGCTGCTCTCCATGGTCGCCCCGTAATGGGCGAGCTGGGCGAGCATGGTGCCACCTTCCGCATGCACGGCATCGGCGAGCATCCGGTAACCGGGGATTACGCTGTCATCGAGATTGTGGATGGCGCTGCGCGAATGCAGCGCGCTGCTCTCGTGCACCGGCGTCGCCCCGGTGATCTGCATGCCGACGCCGCCTTTGGCCCGCGCCCGGTGATAGGCGACGTATTCTTCTTGAGGCCGTCCGTCTTTGGCGAGCTGCGGCACATGCGCGGTGACGAGCACGCGGTTGCGCACGGTTTTCTGGCCAATGTCGAGAGGGGAAAGAAGATGCTTGAAAGCTGAGGTCATTGCGGAAGTCCTGCTCTCGAGTTGGCCGCCTAAGTAGGTTGGTTCAACCCCGGACTTGGTCCGAGGGCAGACCCAACCGACCATGCCGTAAAGTATGGCTGCCGGCCGTCACCACGTAAATGCGCGAAGGATCGCGTGGCGCGTGCGGCTCCCCTGCAATTGACGCACCTATCCCGCCTCACTAGGGTGTTTCCGTTTTTCGTTGAATCACTCCAACACCCTAATTCCTTGGTTTGTCGTGCTTCTTTTCGGAAAACCGCTTCGCACTTTTCCGGAAGCACTCTAGTTTCGCTTCCGCGAATTCCCGATACATTCGTTTGCGATTTGCCTGAGGCCCAGGAGCCATCGTCTTGACCACCGCTGCCCACAACGCCGGCCCGCCGATCACTCCCGCTCTCGTCGAGGCGGCATGGGGCGCCAGAGCCTGGCCGTTCGAGGAGGCGAGGAAGCTGCTCATCCGGCTCGGCATTGAGGCAAAGGGCAAGACGCCGAAGACGCCCAAGACGGTGATCTTCGAAACGGGCTACGGCCCCTCGGGCCTGCCGCATATCGGCACCTTCGGCGAGGTGGCGCGGACGACCATGGTCCGCAATGCCTTCCGCCTGATGACGGCGGACCAGGTGCCGACGCGGCTCATCTGTTTCTCGGACGACATGGACGGCATGCGAAAGATCCCGGAAAACGTGCCGGACCGCGCCGCGCTCGAACCCTATCTGCAGATGCCGCTGACCACCGTCCCCAATCCCTTCGGCGACGAGTTCGCGAGCTTCGGCCATCACAACAACGCCATGCTCCGCCGCTTCCTCGACGGCTTCGGCTTCGAGTACGAGTTCATGAGCGCGACAGAAGAATACAAGGCCGGCCGGTTCGACGAGACGCTCATCAAGGCGCTCCACCGTTACGATGAGATCATGGCGGTGATGCTGCCGACACTCGGCGAGGAACGCCAGCAGACCTACAGCCCGTTCCTGCCGGTCTCGCCTTTGTCGGGTCGCGTGCTCTACGTGCCCATGAAGGCCATCAATGCCGGCAAGGGCACCATCACCTTCGCGGATGAGGACGGCACCGACGTCACAATGCCGGTGACCGGCGGGCGCACGAAGATGCAGTGGAAGCCCGATTTCGGCATGCGCTGGGCGGCACTCGGCGTCGACTTCGAGATGTTCGGCAAGGACCATCAGACCAACGCGCCGATCTACGACAAGATCTGCGAGGTGCTCGGCGCCAAGGCCCCCGAGCACTACGTCTACGAGCTGTTCCTCGACGACAAGGGCCAGAAGATTTCCAAGTCCAAGGGCAACGGCATCACCATCGACGAGTGGCTGACCTATGCGACACCGGAGAGCCTCGCGCTCTTCATGTTCCAGAAGCCCAGGACCGCCAAGCGTCTCTACTTCGACGTCATCCCGAAGGCTGTCGACGAGTATCTGACCTATCTGGAAAAGGTGCCGAACGAAGCGCTGGCGGCCCAGCTCGAGAACCCGGCCTGGCACATTCATGCTGGCCATCCTCGGCAAGTGAAGGTGCCGATCTCCTTCGCGCTGCTGCTCAATCTTGTGTCGGCCTCCAACGCCGGCGACAAGGAAACGCTCTGGGGCTTCATCAAGCGGCATGCGCCGGGAGCTTCGCCTGAGAACGATCCGGCGCTCGACCGGCTCGCGGGCTATGCGGTCCGCTACTTCAACGATTTCGACAAGCCTAAGCGTACCTTCCGCCTGGCCACCGCGGAAGAGCGCGTGGCGATGGAAGCGCTCGACGCGGCGCTGGCTTCGGCCCCGGCCAACGCGTCGGGCAAGGAGCTGCAGGACATCGTGTACGAGATCGGCAAGACGCACGGCTACGCCGAAAGCTTGCGCGACTGGTTCAAGGCGATCTACGAGGTGCTGATCGGCCAGAGCCAGGGCCCGCGCTTCGGCTCGTTTATCGAACTGTATGGCGTGCCGGAAACGAGAGCGCTCATCGCGAAGGGGTTGGCGGGCGAGCTTACGGCTTGAGGAGTTGGGCCAGCTTCGAGCGGCCCGTCGACTTCAGCCCCCAGACCTTGGCCACGCGCTCGAACAGCATCGTCTCGCGCTGGAGCACGGCCTCAGGTGTCCAGTCGGCGATGTCTTTCAGCATGCGCGTGATCTCGAACCGGCTCGCGTTGTCGCCCTCGAACAGGACCGCGATCTTTTCCGGATAGGGCGCGTTCTTGCAGCGATCGTTCTGCCGCCTCGTGATGAGCGCGAGATTACCGAGGCTACGGGTGGCGGCCTCGCGAATGCGGGCCTCGGGAAAGGCGCTGCGCCAGTAGGCGATCTCGGCGGCCGTCTGCGGCAGGATGTGCTCGACCGTCACGTCGTCGAGCCGGGCCGGCAGCTCCGCCTCGCTACCGATCGCCGAGATCCAGGCCAGCACCGGCCGGCACTGGCTAGAGCGCGCCCGATAAAGACCGTTGATGAGACCGCGGGCAATGCCGTCGTCCTCGTCGTCGGTCAACGTGAGCGGATGGGTGCGATCGGCGAGGCTGCGACCGTCAGCGATGGCTTTCAGGATGTGGCGATAGTGGGTTTCGCGCGCCGGGCCGCCCTTGCCCAGGATCAGGAAGCCATAGGCGAGCCGCTGGAGCAGCCCGAGAATTTTCAGCACCTCGGTTGGCCGCCGTGGATGGGCATGCAGCGCCGCCATGGCGACCGGCACCCAATCATTGGTCGGCAACCAGTTGCACGCCGTCAGCACGCGATTGATGTCGGGCGCGAGCGCGGCATTGCCGCTGTGACTGGCGCGCTTGATGGCGAGCATGATATCGCCCATCGGCTCGAGCACATCAGTGATGAAGGCTTTGGGATCGCTCGACGCGGATGCGAGCTCGGCGATACCCTGGAAGATGCCGGTGCCCGGCCGGGCCCGGAGCTTGTGCACATAGCTCAACAGGTTGTCGAAGCTCGCCGCTTTCTTCGCCTCCGCATCGTTCTCCGGATGGGGCTCGAGCCGCTCGGCGAGCGCGAGCCACCGCTCGTTGAGCTTGCGCCGCTCGGCCGGCTCGATGTGACCGAACAGATCGGCCTTGACGATGTCGGTGGTCGACAGTGGCTTACCGCGGAAATTGACGGAGACGAACGTCCGATAGCCGCTGGCGATGTCCTTGGGTACGATGACTGTCAGATCGCAGCGCTCGAGCAGCATCTTGGCGAAGCGGGCGAGGCGCGCGGGCGGCACGGTTTTCAGCTCGCGATGCAGATAGTCGCGGACCTCGCGCATCCGGCGCGTGCTCTCGTGCAAGAGCTCCTTCGGCACGCGGTTGGTGGCCGAGCCGGGCGGCAGCACGTGCTTCGCCAGGAAATCCTGCTCGTGGCCTTCGATCACCAGCCGCGACGTGCCCTTGGGCCAATGCCGGCTCTTGCCGGTCTCGCTGAGGTAGGTTTCGAGGTACGCACCCTCGGGGCCGAGGAGGTCGCGAAGGATTGCGATCAGCATGGTCAAAGTCGTTAGACGCTGTTTGCCGTCGACGATCTCGCTTGTCGCTTTGCTGCCACGCGTGAAGGCGCGCATGGCCCGGCGCGGCGGCGTGTTATCGATAATGATGATCTGGCTCAGATAATGGTTGCGGCTCTCATCGCCGGTCGACCTCGATGGCGTCGAGCTCCTGGAAGAGGTCGGTCAGCAGCTGATCGGCCTGCCGCTTGCGCCAGGAGTAGGGTCGCTGATACTGCGGCACGCCGAACAACCGGCTACCGCCGAGCAGCTCGCCGACCGTGATCGCTTCTGCCGCATGCGCAGGAGGCATGAAACTGGATCCCATGGCTGGGCGGTGGATGCTGTGCTTGCCGGGCGGCCGACCTTGTGCTCCCGTGCGTCCAATCGATAGCAGCCCGGAGGTGGGTCAAGCAATGGCCGGAAAGTACTGAGGCGAAATAATAATCCGTCGTCGTTGCAAATTGGAGGTTGGGGCGGTGGCGATGCCCGCAGAAGTGGTTGTCTACAAGGTGCTGCGGCCCGCGGAATGGGACGTGCTCACACGGGAGGGCGTGTTCGGCGGCTCAGCGGACGATCTTCGCGATGGATTCATCCATTTGTCGGCGGCCGGGCAGCTCGAGGGCACGCTGGCGCGGCACTTCTGCCGTCCAGAGGATAACGGGTTGGTTTTGGTGGCAGTGCCCATTGCCGTTCTAGGTGAGACCCTGCGCTGGGAGCCGTCGCGGGATGGCCAGCTGTTCCCGCATCTCTACGCTGGGTTGCGGCTGGCGGATGTGCTCTGGCAGGAAACGCTCACTCGCGACGCGTCCGGCCACTACGTACTGCCGGATCGGATCGGGTCATGAGGCGGCTTGTCGAGAGGGCAGCACTTGCGGGTTTGCGCAATCTTCCGCCCGAGCGGGCGCATTCAGCCGCCATCGCGACGTTCGAGAAGGGCCTCTACTTCCCGGCGCCTGAGAGCGATCGGTGTTTGAGAGTCGAGCGGCTCGGCTTGACCTTTGCCAATCCCGTTGGCGTCGCCGCCGGTTTCGATAAGGACGCGCGCGCCTTTCGGGCCGTCATCGGCATGGGGGCCGGGTTTGCCGAGGTGGGCACGCTGACGCCCAAGCCCCAGGCCGGGAATCCACAGCCGCGGCTTTTCCGATTGCCCGGCGATCATGCGGTGATCAACCGGCTCGGTTTCAACAATGGCGGCCACGGCGCGGCGCTGGCACGGTTGCGAGGGACGCTCCCCGGCATCGTCGGCGTCAACATCGGGGCCAACAAAGACACGGCCGATCGCGCCGCCGACTACGCACAAGGCGTGCTGACGTTTGCGGCTGTTGCGAGCTATCTGATGGTCAACATCTCCTCGCCGAATACGCCGGGCCTGCGCAATCTGCAAGCACCGGCCGAACTCGATCAGCTGCTGGTGCGCGTGCTCGAGGCGCGGGAGGTGACGGTGAAGGCCGGAGCGCCGCGGCGCCCGATCCTCGTCAAGCTCGCACCGGACATTGAGGATGATGATCTGCCGGACGTCGTGCGCGTCCTCATGCAGCGCGGCATCGACGGCATCGCCGTTTCCAATACAACGCTGTCGCGCGATGGTTTGGGGGACACGAGCCATGCCGCCGAAACCGGTGGCCTCTCCGGCCGGCCACTGTTCCGCCGCTCGACCCGCATGCTCGCGCGGGTTTATCTGCTGACCGAAGGCAAAGTACCGCTCATCGGCATCGGCGGCATCGACAGTCCGCAGCGCGCGCTGGAAAAGATCGAGGCGGGCGCGTCGCTGATCCAGCTCTACACTGGCCTCGTCTATGAGGGCTTCGGCTTGATCGAGTGGATCAAGCAGGGGCTGGTTGCGGAGATGGAGCGGCGCGGCGTTGAGAACATCGATCCCCTTGTGGGGAGCAAGGCGAGGGCGTGGGCGGAGCTTTCGATTTGATGTTGCTTCGGCTCGTTGGGACCGCGCGATCTGCGATTTTGGGTCAGACCCGCAGGGTCTGACCCCGCACGAGGGTGCCGGCTTGGGGTCAGACCCTGCGGGTCTGACCCCCGTAAGCATGATCATTCCATGCCTACGCCGGTGTCGTCGCACGGATGAGTGCTGGAATGCGCAATCCGAGCGTCAGCCCGCGCGCGATGAAAAACACCATCAGTGCCGCCCAGAGCCCGTGATTGCCATAGAGCGGCGTCAGCAGCGCCGCGAACGCGAGATAGAGCGCAAGGCTCAGGATCATCATGTTGCGCATGTCGGCGGTGCGCGTCGCGCCGATGTAGATGCCGTCGCACTGGAAGGCGAAGAAGCCGGCGATGGGCGAAAGCGCGCACCAAAGGAGATAGTCGCGGGCAACGCCGCGGATCTCCGCATTCGTCGTCATGAGGTCGATGAGGGGGCCGCCGAGCACCCAGGTGGCGAGCGCCACGACAAAGCTCATGCCGCCCGACCAAAGGGACGGCAGCCAAATCGCCTCCACGAGTCTTCGACGCTGCTTTGCCCCGACGGAGCGGCCGACGAAGGTTTCCGCCGCTTGAGCAAATCCGTCGAGCAGATAGGCCGTGAGCCCGAAGAGGTCGAAGAGGATCGCATTGGCGGCGAGCGTGATGTCGTCGGTGCGCGCGCCCTGGCTGGTGAAGAAGGTGAAGGTGGCGACCAGGCAGAAATTGCGGATCATGATGTCGGTGTTGACGGCGGCGACGCGCAGAAGTTGCGCACGGTCGAGCACTTTCGACCAGGGCTGGGCGTGGCCATGGGCGCCGATCTGCCGGTAGGCGATCACGATGCCGATGACTGCCGCGATCGCCTCTGCGATGAGGGTGGCCGCCGCGACGCCCGCGACGCCCCACTCGAACCACAGCACGAACGCCACCGACAGCACGATGTTCGTCGCGTTGAGGACGATCTCGATAACGAAGGCGAGGCCTGAGCGGCCGAGGCCGACGAGCCAGCCGAGGATCGCGAAGTTGATGAAAGTGAAAGGCGCGCTCCAGACGCGCACGTCGAAATAGGTGCCGGCCGCCTGGACGACCTCGGGCGAGCCGCCGATCGCCCACAGCGCGAAGTTGCGGATCGGCACCTGCAGGAGGATGAGCGCGAGGCCGGCGGCCACCGCAATCAGCAGCGCGCGCTGCAAGGTCGCGGCGATCTCGGGTTGGTCGCGCCGCCCGAAGGCCTGCGCCGTCATGCCCGAGGTGCCGAGCCTCAGAAACCCGAAACTCCAATAGAGCAGCGAGAAGACGGTGGCACCGATGGCGACGCCACCGACAAGGGCGGCGATCCCGAGCTGGCCGATCACCATCGTGTCGACGAGGCCGACGAGCGGCGTCGTGATATTGGAGAGGATGATCGGCACCGCGAGCGTCAGGATGCTCGCATGCGTCACCGGCCGGGTGATCCCGACATCGCCATCGACGGTGCCGATGCCCATCGTATCAGCGGTTCTCGCCCGACCGCCCACCGAGCTTCATCAGGCGGATGATGAGCCAGATCGGCACGACGACGGCGGCGCCCAGCAGCAGATAGCGGAAGGCCCAGGCGAAGGCGTCGAAGCCCATGTCGTAGATGCGGAGCACCAGCCGTTGCAGGCTGTCGATCAGCGAGAACACATCGAGCCCGAGCGCGGCAAGCACGATGCCGACGATGAGCGAGAGGACGATCAGCTTGACGATGACCGAGATGGGATTGCCGCCGAAGATCTTGTCCATGATCAAGCTCGCCAACTATGTTTGGTCGCAAGTTCCGCGACGAACCAGGAAGCCACTTCGCCGGAAGATGCTCCACGGCGGCTGTTGGTAGCACACGGCAAGGGCGTGGGCGACTCAGGGGCTGAATTGGCCCCGGCTAGGTGGTATAAAACACAGGTAACGGTAGCGCGCAGGAGATCAAATGAGCGATGTATCGGTGATTGGTCTCGGGTCTATGGGGGCGGCGCTGGCACGGGCGCTTCTCAAGGGCGGCCGGGCGGTGACGGTGTGGAACCGGACGGCCTCGCGCGCCGGACCGCTCATCGCGGCGGGCGCCACATTGGCTACGAACGCAGCCGGGGCGATCGCGGCTAGCCCCATCACGATCATCTGCGTCGACACTTACAACAGTGCGAAAGCGTTTTTGGATATGCCCGAAGCGCGCTCGGCACTTGCCGGCAAGACCATCGTGCAATTCTCGACTGGTACGCCGCAGGAGGCGCGAGCGAGCGAGCCGTGGTTCGGGAGCCAAGGTGCCACTTATCTCGACGGCGCCATCATGGGTTATCCGGAACACATCGGCACATCAGATGGGCTTATCCTGTTCGCTGGCAAGGAAGAGGCCTACGAGCGCTACAAGGGCCTGCTCGCCCATCTCGGCGGCCATCAACGCTATCTCGGTCCCAAGATCGGCGCGGCGGCGGCGCTCGATTTCGCGCTGCTCACGCGCGAACTCGGCTCGATCATCGGCGCGCTGCATGCCGCCAACATCTGCAAGGCCGAAGGGATCGGCGCCGACGTGCTCGCCTCGATGATCCTGAAGGGGGACGCCGCGCGCGCGGCGGCGAAGGTCATCCACGACGGAAGCTATGCCGAGACCGGCGCCACGATCCGCACCTGGGCGAAGGCCGCCGCAACCATCCGCCAACACGCCCGCGACCTCGGCATCAACGACGAGGTGCCCGGCTTCATCCTCGACCTGCACGAGCGCGCCCTCGCCCAAGGCCTCGCCGAGGAGGACATCGCGGCGATCGTCAAGGTGTTGAGGGTAGGTGGATGAGGCTCGACTGTGGCCTCACCCAATTCTGTCATCCCGGGCCTTGTGCCCGGGACCCATGGAGCCGCACCCTCCATGCGCTGGGGAGATGACATGCGATGGCCGCGCAGCGCGGTTGCCTGGTCTGCCCGCGATTTGCGAAGTCGCGCCTGTTTCAGCAACGTCTTGCTCGAGCGTTGAAATGGGTCCCGGGCATAAGGCCCGGGATGACATTTAAAGGCGAGGCAACCGCTGAGTATCGACAGCGGCATCGCTCAGTCTAAGAAACAGCCGGCTGAACAGTGCTGCTTCTACACCTCCACCGTCCTGCGCTACTCTCGCCGCATGACCGATGCCCTCGCCAGGAAGTCGCGCGCAAAACCAAAGAGCGTATCCGCGCCGGCCTTGCCGCCACCCTTCGACGTCTGGTTCGCGTCGCGCGGCTGGCGGCCGCGGTCGCATCAGCTGGCGTTGCTCGAGGCTGCTCGCAATCGCCGGCCGAGTCTCCTCATTGCGCCGACCGGTGCCGGCAAGACGCTCGCTGGGTTTCTACCGAGCCTCGTCGAGCTGGCCTCGGGCGATTGGGCGGGCGATGGCATCCATACGCTTTACCTTTCGCCCTTGAAGGCGCTTGCCGTCGACGTGCAGCGGAACCTGTTGACGCCGGTCGAGGAGATGGGCCTTTCCATCCGGATCGAGACCCGCACGGGCGACACGCCGCAGAGCCGCCGTCAGCGCCAGCGCATCCGGCCGCCGGAAATTCTACTGACGACGCCGGAGCAGCTGGCGCTTCTCATCTCGCATGCCGAACTCGGCGCGGTTGTTCCGCAACCTCCGCACCATCGTCCTCGACGAGCTGCATGCGCTGGTGACGTCGAAGCGCGGTGACCTTCTCTCGCTCGGCCTGGCGCGGCTTTGGACGCTCGCACCGGATTCCATCTCTATCGGACTATCGGCAACCGTCGCCCGGCCGTCGGAGCTGCGCGCGTTTCTGGTTCCGCAGCCGGCCGACGGGCTCCAAGCGACGCTCGCCGACGTCGTCGTCGCCAAGGGGGGCGCCGAGCCTGACATCCATATTCTCGACTCCGAAGCCGAGGTGCCCTGGTCCGGCCACTCCTCGCGCTACGCCTTCCCGGAAGTCTACGAAGCGATCAAGCGCCATCGGCTCGCGCTCATCTTCGTCAACACGCGGAGCCAGGCCGAACTCGCCTTCCAGGAGCTCTGGCACCTGAATGCCGACCACCTGCCGATCGCGCTGCACCACGGCTCGCTCGATGTTGGCCAGCGCCGTAAGGTCGAGGCGGCGATGGCGGCGGGGAAGTTACGCGCGGTGGTGGCGACCTCCACCCTCGACCTCGGCATCGACTGGGGCGATGTCGATCTCGTCATCCATGTCGGCGCGCCCAAGGGCGCGAGCCGCCTCGCACAACGCATCGGCCGGGCGAACCATCGGCTGGAGGAGCCATCCAAGGCGTTGCTCGTGCCCTCGAACCGCTTCGAGGTGCTGGAATGCCGCTCGGCGCTGGAAGCCGCCAAGGAGGGCGCGCAGGACACGTCGCCGATGCGGGTGGGCGGGCTCGACGTGCTGGCGCAACATGTCTGGGGCACGGCCGCGGCCGGACCGTTCCATCCGGACCGGCTGTTCGAGGAAATCTCCTCGGCCGCCGCCTATCAGAGTCTCACCCGCAAGCAGTTCGATCGCATTGTCGATTTCGTCTCGACGGGGGGCTATGCACTGCGCGCTTACGAACGCTACGCGCGCCTGAAGCCGACCGGCGATGGGCGGTTGCGCCTCTCCCATCCCATGCTCGCCCAGCAGTATCGCCTCAATGTCGGCACCATCATCGAGGAGGCGATGCTGGACGTCCGCCTCGCTCGCGCTCGTGCAGGGCGTCCGCGGGCCGGCGGCGGGCGCGTTCTCGGCAAAATCGAGGAATGGTTCATTGAGCAGCTCGAAGTGGGCGACACCTTCGTCTTCGCTGGCGAGATCGTCCGCTTCGAGGGCTTGAGCGAGACGACGGCCTACGTCAGCCGAGCGCCGGGCGCGGAAGCCAAGGTGCCGAGCTATGCCGGTGGCAAGTTCCCGCTCTCGACCTATCTGGCCGAGCGCGTGCGGGCGCTTATCGCCGACCCGAAGCGCTGGCGTAACCTGCCGGAACAGGTGCGCGACTGGCTGAAGTTCCAGCGGCTCAGATCGGTCATCCCGAAGGCCGACGAGGTGCTGATCGAGACATTCCCGCGCTCGGATCGCTTCTACATGGTCTGCTACGCCTTCGAGGGCCGGCTCGCGCACCAGACGCTCGGCATGTTGCTGACGCGGCGGCTGGAGCGCTTGGGCGCCCGCCCGCTCGGCTTCGTGGCGAGCGAGTATTCGCTGGCCATCTGGGCGCTGCGCGATCTCTCGGGCATGATCGGCGACGGCCGCCTCGATCTCGGCCGCCTGTTCGATGAGGATATGCTGGGCGACGATCTCGATGCCTGGCTCGCCTCCTCCAACCTGATGAAGCGCACGTTCCGCAATTGCGCCATCATCGCCGGGCTCATCGAGCGCCGCTATCCGGGGAAGGAAAAGACCGGCCGGCAGGTGACCTTCTCCTCCGACCTCATCTACGACGTGCTGCGCGAGCACGAGCCGGGGCATATCCTGCTCGAGGCCGCCTGGGCCGATGCGGCGTCCGGCCTCCTGGATGTCGCGCGTCTCGGCGAGTTCTTGAAACGCGCCCGCGGGCGAATCAGGCATAAGGCATTGGCGCGGGTGTCGCCGCTCGCCGTGCCGGCACTGCTCGATATCGGGCGCGAGGCCGTGCCAGGGGCGGGGCCCGATGCCCTACTCCGCGAGGCGGCGGAAGAGCTGATCCGGGAGGCGATGGGGGATGGCTGAAGTGCATCTGAGGCCGGAAGAGCGGGATTACACCCGCCAGGACATCGTCGTCGCCGGTGTGCCCATGCAGGCGGACCGCTCCGGCGCGCTCTACTGGCCGGCGCAGTCGATCCTCATCGTCGCCGACATGCATCTGGAAAAGGGTTCGGCCTTGGCCGAGCGCGGCAGCTTCCTGCCGCCCTACGATACGCGCACGACGCTCGGGCGCCTCGCGCGGACGATTGAGACCTACAACCCGCAGACTGTCGTCTGCTTGGGTGATTCACTTCACGACCGCCGCGCGGGCGCGCGTCTCGCCGACGACGATCTCGACGCGATCCGCCGGCTGCAATCGGGCCGCGACTGGTTCTGGGTGACGGGCAATCACGATCCGGAAATTCCGGAAAGCCTCGGCGGCAAGGTCGTGCCGGAGATCAAGGCCGGGACCATCCATCTCACCCACGAGCCATCGGTGAGCCCGCTCGCCCGCCAGATCGCGGGCCACTTGCATCCGGCCGCACGCATCGCCCGGCACGGCTATGTGCTGCGCCGCCCCTGCTTCATCGCCGACGGCCGGAGGCTGGTGATGCCGGCCTTCGGCGCCTACACCGGCGGGCTCAATGTCCTCGACGAGGCGTTCACGCAACTGTTCGGCGAGACCGCCACGCGCGTCTGGGTCATCGGTCATGAGGGCATCTATCCCGTCGCGACGCATCAGTTGCGACCGGAGTAGATCGTCCTCAATCCTTCCGCCGGAACGCGAGTGACGCGGCGAGGCCGGCGAGGATGGCGAGCGAGACCGCGGCGATGCCGTACCAGAGCGGCTGGTCGACGGCGAAGCTGTGCAATTGCTGCTCGAGGCCTTCGCGCTGGAGACCGAGCCGCGTCTTGTAGGTCGAGAGCAGCTCACCCTTGCGGAAGAGATAGATCCAGGCGTTGAACTCGCCAATCGAGACATTGGCCGGCAGATCGACGGTCGCCCGGAACAGGCTCTTGCCGATGAAGGCGACGCCGCGCTCGCTGCCGACATAGAGCTTTTGATCGGTTTTCAATCTCACGATGGCGTCGCGATACTCGTCGAGTTCCTTGCTCCCGAGCTTAGTATCGGCCGTCAGCCTGAGGAGCTCGAAACCGATGCCGTTCTGCCAGAGCACGGGCTTGGGTGCGATCTCCGCCACCGGCCGGGTGGTGACGATGGCATAGAAGCTCGGCACTTCCTTGAAGGTATGGCTCGTGGCGTTGATCCAGATACCGCCGATATTGGATTTCCGCCGCGCGACCAGCGGCTCGCGGGGCCCTTCGAGCACGATGGCGACGTCGTAGAGCCCTTCGTCGGGGCGGAGCTGGCGGCTGTTCTCGACCGTGCCGAAGACGACGATTCGCGTCCCCGCAAAGGCGGTGTCGACGGCGACGGTCCGCGTCGAAACATCCGCCTCGATCGTCTCCTTCGGTGCAGCGGGCACCGTGGTCTGGGCCGCGAGCGGCGGCAGCGAAAGCAGCAAACCCGCAACGCTCGCCAGCTTGAAGGCGGTGACTGCCCTCGCCAGGCGGCCGATCATTGGGCGTCCACCGGCACGATCGAGAAGTACTCGACCGGCGTGACCACGAGATCGACCGCCAACCTCAAGCCCACGAGCAGCACGATGGTGCCCAGGATGATGCGGAGATGCTCGCCCTTGAGACGCTGGCCGGTCCGGACGCCGACCTGCGCACCGATGACCCCGCCAAATACGAGCAACAGCGCCAGCACGGCGTCGACCGTCTGGTTCTGCCAGGCGTGCATGATGGTCGAGAAACCGGCGACGAAAACGGTTTGGAATTGCGAAGTCCCGAGCACCACCATGGTGGGCACGCGCAGTAGGTAGATCATCGCCGGCACGATGACGAAGCCGCCCCCGACCCCCATGATGGCCGAGAGGAGGCCGACGAAGGCGCCGAGCGCCACCGGGGGAATGGCCGAGATGTAGAGCTTCGAGCGGTGAAAGCGCTGCTTGAAGGGAAGGCCGTGGATCCAGCTGTGCTGCGAGGTCTTGCGGGCGGGCGCCGCCTTGCCGTAGCGGGCTTTCAGGATCGCATTGGCGCTCTCGATCACCATCAGCGTGCCGATGATGCCGAGGAAGGTGACGTAGCAGAGCACAATGAAGAGATCGCTGAGCCCCATCTGGCGCAGCTCCTTCATCACCTGGACGCCGAGCATGGAGCCGACGATGCCGCCAGCCAGCATGAACAGACCGAGCTTGATATCGACATTGCCGCGCCGCCACTGGGCGATGGCGCCGGAGACGGAACTCGCGACCACCTGATTGGAGCCGGTCGCAACCGCCACCAGAGGCGATACGCCGTTGAACATCAGCAGCGGTGTAACCAGAAAGCCGCCGCCGACGCCGAACATGCCCGACAGGAAGCCGACGGCCGCGCCCATGGCGATGATGAAGAACGCGTTGACCGACAGCTCGGCGATCGGCAGGTAGATTTGCATTGGATCGGCCCGCGGTGAACGGGCCAGCAGCACCGGCAGGCGCTCCGGCCGTGGATGAAGCAAGGCGAATGAGCCGAGCCACGGCTCGCTTGCGATAAGGCGCCCTGGAGACGGCGAGCGTCAATGCGACCATCTGCCGGGCGTGCGGCTATCCACGCCCGCATTGCCGTGTCAGCCGGCGAGACTGACCAGGCGGGCGATGAGCACATCGCTGATCTCGCCGGTGGACGGCAGCTTCGAGCGCTGCTCGAAGCTGGCGATGGCCTCGCTGGTCCGGGCGTCGAGCTGGCCGGGAGCGCCGACCTCGTAGCCGAGCGACTTCAGCAAGTCCTGAACCAGCAAGACGTCGGAGGTCTTGGGTGCTGCGACTGCTGCCGCGGCGGGAGCCTCGGGGGCGTCAACCGTAGCCTCCACCTGAAGCGACGGCAAGCTGTTGGCCGCTTCTTCGACGGGCGCCGGCGACCAGGCTTTGATCTCGCCCTCGATCTGCTTGATCATCGTCGGCGATAGGCGGCGGCGGACGGCGTCACGGCGGCGCGCGGCTTCCTTGTCGCCGGCCTCGCTGGCGAGTGCGAACCAGCGATAGGCCTCGCTCGTGTTGCGCTTCACGCCGAGCCCATTCTCGTAAAGGATCGCCAGGTTGAACTGGCTGTCGGCGAGGCCAAATCCGGCGGCCTTGTGGAAGAGCTTGGCGGCGGCGGCATAGTCGCGCTTGCCGCCATCGTCGGTCGTTATCAGCACGGCCAGATTGTGCATCGCCTTGACGTTGCCGGCGGAAGCCGATTTGCCATACCACTTGCGGGCGAGCGTCGCATCCTGCGGTACGCCGGAGCCGCGCTCGAGAAGCGCTGCGAGCTGATACTGCGAGGGTGCGTGACCGGCGATCGCCGCACGCTCGTACCATTCGGCGGCTTTCGTCATGTCCGGAGCGCCGAGTGTGCCGCGCGCGAACTGATTGGCGATCTGGGCTTGAGCGAGAGGGTCGCCATTTGCGGCCTTGATGCGGACGGCGAGCGGGGCGACGCCTTCCGGCGGCAGATCTTCGGCGACCGCACCGGCGATGTCGCCATCGCCTGAGCTTTCGGTATCGAGGGAGGCGCGGGTCGGTGACAGCGGCATCGGCACCGGGTCGCCGAACGTCATGCCGTCCGTGGAGCCGGTCTCGAAGTCGGCCGGCGCATCCATCAGCTCGTCCAGCATCATCGACTGCTTGTCCTCGGCGGGCGCTTCGTTAGCCTTCTTCTTCGTCTCGCCCTGCTCAGGGTTGACGGTCTTCTCGATGGTGATCTTGGGCCCAGCGGGCTTCCGGCTCATTTTTCCGTAGAGGAGACCAGCGCCGGCCAGCACCAGGGCGAGCACCGCCATGATGATGACGGGCCGCGGGCTCTTCTTGTCGAGCGAGAAGCGGGCGGCGCGATTGGAGACGGCGGATTTCGGCTGGATTTTTCCGGGCACCGCCTCGGTCATCTTGGCGCGGAGCGGATTGCCGTCGTGACCGGCGGCGGCCTTGGCGGCGCGGCGGGCCGAGGCGATCATGCTCTCGCGTTCGGTGTGAGGTTCCGGCTGGGGAGCGGGCGCTGGTTGATATTGGCGCAATGCCGGACGCCGGGCTGGGGCCGGCTCGGCTTCGGGCGTTTCCTCGGGCGCAGCCGCCATCTCGCTGTCATAGTCGAAATCGTTGATGTCGATCTCCTCGCCCTCGTGACCCTGGGGCATGGGATCGGCATAGGCCGTGGCGACCGGCTCGGCGTGCGGCTCATAGGTGTCGGCCGGATCAGCGGCGGTTGCCTGCTGGATCTCGTGCTCGATGACGCCGACGCGTGAATCCAGCGTCTCGACGATGCCACGGATCGCCTGCAGCAGATGTTGCGTGTTGCCGTCCTGGCTCTGGCGCGTGCTGACATAGTTGGACAGCATGTGCTCGAGGCCGGCGAGCCGTTCGTCGTTCGCGGGCGCTTGCCCCTGGGGAGCAAAACCCTGCTCGTTGAACTCCCGCATGACGCGCTGGGCGACGGAGTTGGCGAGCAGTCCATTGTCCGGCTGGCGCTCGGCAACTTCGTCGATCAGCCGCGCCAGATTGTCCTCGATGACCTCGAGGCGGCCGATCTCGTCGGCAACCCGCTGGTACTGGCCCTTGAGCTCGTCCATGCGGTCGAGGATGTCGTCCGAAGGTGCGCTCGTGCCAGCGCGCTCCAACACGGCCTCGAGCTTTTCCTCGAGGCTCGCAAGCCGGGAGGTCAGCAACTCGAAGGCGGGATCATGGCTGGCTGGAACGGTTGCCGCCACGGCAACCGGCGCCATCGGCCTCGGGGCCGGCGGCTCGTGCTCGAGGAGGGCATGGCGGGGGGCGGGCCAGTCCGGTGGCGCCAGATCCTCGAAGGGGAGGTCGGGATCGACGAGGGCCTGATGGGCGTCGTCGTGGTCCTCGCTCCAGCTGTCGTGACGGCGGGGGGCGGGGGTCGCGGCGGCGGGACGCGGGGTCGCCTTCGGCGCGTAGGGCGTGGTTTCGGCATAAACAGCAGCGACCGAGGCATAGAGCGCATCGAGCGAGCGGGCGGCCGGGGATTGTGCGGCGCCAGCGTGCTTGGCCGCAGTGGTGCCAGAGTCGTCGCCTCCGCCAAGGCCGGAATGCCCTTCGATCAGGCTCAACCTGGCCCGAACATCGCTCAAGACTTCGTCGCGGGAAGCGTTTCGCATTGGGCGCCCGTCTCAATCTGCTCTGACGCGCCGGCTACGGGCTGTGGACCCTGGCCGCGCAGTTTGTCCGAACACGAGACGGGAGGCGGACATCGGTCCGGCAACGTCGCAACTTGAAGTAAATACTTAGTTAATTCTGAATGATAAGTCAATTGGTTGCTTTGGTATCTGAGGATGATAATTGTATTCATGTCACAGAAAGTGGATTTATATTATATGTTGTAAGTAATTTACCTCCAGCAATGGCTATTTTTTTGAATCTGCCCGTTCGCCTGACGGCCGCGATGGCGCTATAGTCGGCCAGCCCAACTCAGCGAGGTCACCATGAAGACGGTTTCACTGGTCATCGCCACGTTTCTTCTGGTCACGCCGGCAGCTGCCGAGGAAACCTCCCCGTCAGCCCGCTATTCGATGACGCCGATCGAGGGTGGCGCCTTACGGCTCGACACGTTGACCGGCGCGGTCGACCGCTGTGTCGCCGAGGCAGGCGTTTGGAGCTGCCGGTCGCTTCCCGACGAGGGGCGGGCGCTGCAGGACGAGATCGACCGGTTGGCGGCGGAGAATGCCGAGCTCAGGGCCAAGGTTCCCGGCGGCGGCGATAAAAGCACCTCAGGCGCGGCGGATCAGAGCCGGCCGACCATGAGCTTCCACCTGCCGAGCGAAGCCGAGGTCGACAAGGCGATGGACTTCATGGAGCGCATCCTGAAGCGCTTCAAGTCGATCGCGAAGGATCTCGACGAGGAAGAAGGTAAGGGCGGAACGGCGTTGTAGTTTTTGTAGGGTCGCCCGGCTTCGTTGGTGTTATCGTGTGGCAAGCCGGTCGACCCTCCAAGTTCTAAACCGCCCCTGCAAACCGATCGGTCGCCTGGATCAGCGCCTGGGCGATGCCGGGCTCGGTCAGCGCGTGGCCACCGTCGGGCACGACGATGAGTTCGGCCTCTGGCCACACGTCCTTCAGGTCGAAGGCGTTCTTGACTGGCGTGCACATGTCGTAGCGGCCGTGAACAATGATGCCAGGGATCTGCCGGACGCGATGGGCATTCCTCAACAACTGGTCGTCCGCCTCGAAGAAGCCCTTGTTGACGAAGTAGTGGCATTCGATGCGGGCGAAGGCGCGGGCGTAGTCGTCGGCGCCAAATTGCCGGACGCGATCAGGGTCCGGCAATAGCGAGAGCGCCGACCCTTCCCACATGCTCCACAGCCGTGCGGCCGCGACCTGCACCACCGGATCGGGATCGGTCAGACGGCGGTAGTAGGCAGTGATGAGATCGCCACGCTCGGCCTCCGGAATGTGCGCCCGGTAGGGGGCAAACGTCTCCGGAAACACCCAGCTCGCGCCTTCCTGGTAGAACCAGAGCAGCTCCGCCCGGCGCAGCATGAAGATACCACGGAGCACCAGCTCGCTCACTCGCTCCGGATGCGTCTGCGCGTAAGCGAGCGCCAGCGTCGAGCCCCAGGAGCCGCCGAACAGCTGCCAGCGCTGTAGCTCCAAATGCGTGCGGATGCGCTCCATGTCGGCAACGAGATGCCAGGTGGTGTTGGCCTCGAGTGAGGCATTCGGCGTCGAACGCCCGCAGCCGCGTTGATCAAATAGGATGATGCGGTAGCGCTCGGGATCATGAAAGCGGCGCATGGCCGGATAGCTGCCGCCGCCCGGCCCGCCATGGACGATGATCGCGGGTTTGCCGTTCGGGTTGCCCGATTCCTCGAAATAGACCTCGTGTCCGTCGCCGACGGCGAGGCGGCCGGCGTTGTAGGGCTCGATGGCGGGGTAGAGGCTTTGGGCGAGATCGCGCATGGCTGGCTCCAAGTGAAGGCGTAGTGAATAGTGAATAGTGAGTAGTTAGTACAGGTAGCAGTTTCGTTTCTTCCTACTTCCTATTCACCACTCACTACTGACTACTCACTCCGCAAATCAAACCGGACGCTGCCGGCTCGCTCTGGCGAGCCGCAGCTCGCGGTCGAGCAACGTCTCGCCGCCCGGCACACGCATGTCGCGAATGACATCGAGCATGCGCTGTTCGGGCTTGGGCGTCATGAGGCTCACGGCGGCGGCGAGCCCGGCTGAGAGCGGTAGCGCGACGGCGATGGTCACGAAAGGTCCGCCAGTCGATGCGCCCGACAGCGACAGGATGAGCGCGCTTCCGGTGACCGCCAACCCCGACACCACCGCCGCCATGGCGCCCCAGCCGTTGATGCGCTTCCACCAAACCGACATCGCCAGCGGCACCAGCATCGAGCCGCCGGCGATCGCCAGGCCCCAGAGGGCGAGCTCGAACGGATCGGCCTTGAGGGAGAGCGCCATCCAACACCCTAGCGCACCAGCCAAGAGCCCAAGGCAGCGTAATAGCATCAACCGGCTGCTCTCGCTTCCCTCGGCGCGCTGCCAGCCGAACAGAATGTCCTCGCCGAGGGTGGAGGCCAGAGCCAGCGTATGGGCGGAAGCCGCGACCAGCGCGGCGGCGAGCAAGCCCGCCAGCGCCAGATCGAAGAAAACGTCCGGCAAGCCTGCCGCCGCCGGCAGCACGAGCATGACGGCATCCCGTGCAAAGCCGAGCGAGCCGGCCGTCAGCTGGGCCGCCTGGCCGTCATAGGATATCCAGCCGGCCGCCGAGAAGGGCTCGAACCAGGCCGGGGTCTGGTCGGCAGGCAAGCCGGCGAGGCTCGAGAGAACGATATGCCGGGTGAACAAACCGATCGCGGGTAGCGTCAGCAGGATGAGACCAGCGACGAACACCGACCAGGCCATCATCCGCCTGACCGCGAGCACGCTTGCCGCCGCACTGGCGCGCTGGGCGGTCAAGGGATGGGCGGCAATCCCGGCCGCGACGAGAAGAAACACGAGCAGCGAGCCGAACCCGCCGGTGGCGCCAAAGGGCTGGAAGAACGGCTTGGCGAGCGGTGCCGGCACCGCGGGTACGATACTGGGCAAGAAAGCGGGATCAGCGGTCGCGGCAATACCGGCGCGCATTTCGAGCGCCGTCAGGTCGCCAGCGACGACGCCGTAGCTCAGTTGCGCGACCGGGAGATTGGTGAGGAGGATGCTGACGAGCGTGACGGGCACGACGAGGGCGATAAGCGCTAGCATGCCGCCGGCCGCGCTCGTCCAGGCGAGACTGCGCAGGCCCCCCGTAGCCACCGCCAGGGCCAGCATCACCCAGAACGCCACGGCAATCATCCGCGTATCGGCGCCGAGCGCGCTCGCGGCCATGCCAATGCCGAGCTTGAGCTCGGCCGCCAGCATCAGCACCAGGGCGGCCGAGAGGGCGAGGCCGGCGATCAGGCGAAGCAGCCGGCTTTCGAAGCGCCGGCCGGCAAAGCCCGCCAGCGTCAAGGCGCCGTCCTTGCGCACATAGGGTTGCACGAGGACTGCGGAGATGACCAAGCCGGCAACGAGACCCATCGCGTAGGGGAGCGCGTCATGCCCGAGGAAGAAAAAGCTGCCCGAAAGGGCCGCCAGACCCGTCGCCCCTATGAGCGAGGTGGAGAGGCCGAGCGCGGCGAAGGCGCCCGGCACCCGCCGGTCGGCGGTCCGGTAAGTCCAGTCGCTGCGGGAGAATGTCAAAATGCCGATTCCGGCGATGATGAGTGCGGGGCCGGCGATCATGGCGATGCGCAGCACCGAAGGGCTCGTTCCGAGCTGATCGAAAGTGAGCGACAGCAGGAACACCGCCACGAACAGCATGGTGACGATCGACAGATGGCTGCCAAGGCGCGGACTGAGGTTGCCCTGGCTCTGGGATCAGGGCCATCGTCAGATGTCCTCCTGGGCGCCGTGCCACTGATCGATTTCGTCCTGGCGAACGGCGAACCGGGCGACGGCGACGAGGCAAATGACGAGGCTGCCATGAAGAGCGAGGAAGTAGCCGAGCGGCATGCCCAACAACGTGCCGCCGAATCTGGGTCCGATCAGGCCGAGGAGTACGGCGAGGGCCGTGAGACCCAAGGTCAGGACGGCGAGTCGCTTGGTCTCGCGCCAGTAGGGGCGGCGATGGGTCTTTCGTTTCACGGCAGGCTCCCTTGAGACGGCTCGGCGGGCGATCGGTCAGGCCGGCTTTGCATCGGCCGGGAATGTGGTCGGACGGCGGCGTCGTCCGGCAATGTAGGACCGCTGCCACTGCGTAGGCTACGCCCGGCCATTTACCTCGATTGCGATTGAAGCCTCAACCGGTCAATTCAAGCCTTTGAAGCACCAGGCAGGCTGGCCTACGATCCCGGTGCGATTCGCTCCGTGTCCGGAAGAGGCCAAACCGGCGTCGCGCCGCTGGCCATGAGGGATGCTCGAGCGAACGTCTGGCGCATGCGCGCGCATTGGGACAAGGGGAAAGCTATGGGAATCCTATCTGAATTTCGTGAGTTTGCCATCAAGGGCAACATGATCGACATGGCCATCGGTATCATCATGGGCGCTGCCTTCGGCACCGTGATCACCTCGCTGGTCTCGGACATCATCATGCCGCCGATCGGGCAAATGCTCGGCGGCGTCGACTTCTCGAGCATCGCTATCCCGCTCGGCGGCGTGGACGCGAAGGGTGTGCCCAATCAGATCGGGATCGGCAAGTTCCTCAACAACGTCTTCTCGTTCCTGGTCATTGCCTGGGCGGTGTTCATGTTGGTGAAGGCCGTCAACAAGGCCAAGAGCATGGTCGCCAAGCAGCAGGCCGCGGCCCCGCCTCCGGCTCCGCCGCGCTCGGAAGTCCTCCTCGAAGAGATCCGCAACGCGCTGGTCAAGCGCTGATCGGACGAACGAGGTTTATCGATACGAAAGGGCTGTCTGCCATCTGGCAGGCAGCCCTTTTTTGGTGCGCCAGGCATCACGAAGGTCACGCGTCTTACCCGGGGAAGTCCGCCGTTCTGCCATGTGCTACCAGCGCCGCATCCTGCGGCGGCAATGGACGCGGCCTCGGACGCGGGCCGGGAAACTGATGCAACGCGGCCTCGCGGAGGAACGGGCATGGGCATCGGCCAACAACGGCAGCGGTCCCTGGTGGAACGCCGGGGCCAGCCACATGAACGAGGCCTTCCGGGCTGCCTTCTTCGCCAACCTCGGGCTGCCGTCACTTCTGATGGAGCATCGCCGCCTCAATCGCGAATCATTAACCGCCGGATACGGAACCGTACGTCGGGTGGCGTGGGAGGACGGCGGGGGAAACCCCGCCTCCTACCCGATCTTTCGCTAGCCATTAGACACGTCAGTCCCGGAGTCCCGAGCCGGACAACGACTCTCGACCTTCCCTAAAATTGCAAGGACCCGTTTCACGCTCGATTAGAACATTTGTGTGCATTCTCCGCTCTGAGTTCGCGGCTCGAAGGCTTGGGCCCAGCCGCGATGCTTTGTGGCAATCTGTTGGGAGAGTAGACATGAACAAGCTGTTCGCGCGCTTCGGCAAGGACGAGTCCGGCGCCACCGCCATCGAGTACGCGCTGATCGCCGCCATCGTCGGCATCGGCATCATCACGGCGCTGGGCACCATGAAGGACGAGCTCAACGAGACCTTCGAGAAGGTCGAGAGCTCGCTCTCCGAGGCGAACGCCGAGTAATCATGGCCTGAGCGGCGGATGACCTTCATCCGCCCTGCCGGTCTGATCTCGAAGGGCTGTCTGCCATCCGGCAGGCAGCCCTTTCGCTTTCGCGGACCGGTCTCGAGCCGCGCGCGATGCCGGTAAGAAAGTTTTCACCCAAACCTAACGAAGGGCGTGGGGAATAGATAAAATTATCGGCGATTTACAGCTATTTAGCTTCCTGACGCTAATTTGGTCCCCGAGTTCGACGACGCCGCCCCCAACGTCCGATGAATCTCGCAAACGCAACCGAGTACAGGGAGTCAATCAATCATGAAAAAGCTCTTCAAGCGCTTCCAGAATGACGAGTCCGGCGCCACCGCCATCGAGTACGCGCTGATCGCCGCCATCGTCGGCATCGGCATCATCGTTGCCCTCGGCACGATGAAGGACGAGCTCAACGAGACCTTCAACAAGGTCGAGAGCACGCTCTCCGAGGCCAACGCCGAATAAGCGGTCAACCCCACCCGCTCCAAAGAGGCCGTCCGGTCCCCCCCCCGGGCGGCCTCGTCCGTTTCAATCGGGGAGACAAATCTTCGTCCCAGATAGGCATCGGCGTTGACGGTTTCGCAACGAAATCGGATTTTTCCGGGCCAGCGCACTTAAATTGAGCTTTACGCCGATCTGTCACTGTACGTCCCCGAGGCGTCATAAAAAAACAGAGTGCGTGGGGGTAGAGCGTGTTTGAGTTGCTGTTGTGGTGCGTATTCCCGTGGGCAATGGCATATGCCGGTTCCATGGACCTGGTGACGATGACCATCCCCAATAGGATTTCCTTCCTCTTGGTCGCCGGCTTCGTGCTGCTTGCCCCCTTTGCCGGCCTCAATGCCTATGAGATGGCGTTGCACTTGGCGGCAGGTACCGTGGTGCTCGCCATCGGCATCGCCATGTTCTCGCAGGGGTGGATCGGCGGCGGCGACGCCAAGATTTTCGCGGCCGCCTCGCTCTGGCTCGGCTTCGAGCATCTCTGGCACTTTATCGCCCTGTCGGCCATTGCCGGCGGCTTCCTCACCATGGGGCTCTTGTTCTTCCGAATCATGCCCTTGCCGGTCGTGCTCGGCCAGCAGGACTGGATTGCCCGCCTGCATCATCGCAAGACCGGGGTGCCTTACGGCATCGCCATCGCGACTGCCGCGCTGATGGTCTATCCCTCGACCCAATGGCTGCAGTCGACGGTTGGCTGAACTCCTCAGCATCACTCGACAGATTTGAGTTCGGGACGCGCCGCGGCGCGTCCCGAAATGTTTCAAACTCGCGCAAATGCCCCAACCGGCGCTGAATAGGCGGACTGTGCGACCCTCGGACTGCATCGTTTCGCGACGCCCATTAACCCGGCATTGACCTTTGTCTAGCAGGATCACCAGCAACCCATAAGGCTGGGATCAGGGCGAAAGGACCATTGAGTCATGAGACGGGCGCGCTTGCTTGTGTTTGCCATTGCCATCGTCGCCGCCGGATTGGCCGCGATGCTCGCCAACGGCTTCCTCGGCGGAACGAAAACGAAGACCAAGCTGGTCGAGAAGGAGATCAATACGATCGAAGTGCTGGTCGCCCGTAAGGAGATCGGCCTCGGCGAGCGGCTCAAGGCCGCCGACATCGGCTGGCAACCCTGGCCCAAATCGGCGGTCAGTGAAAAGGGCTACATCTCCAAGGAGACCAGCCCGAACGCCGAGAAGGATTACGTCGGAGCGATCGCCCGCACCTCCTTTCTCGCCAACGAGCCTTTGAACCAGGCCAAGATCGTCAAAGCCGGCGAGGGCGGCGTGCTCGCCGCGATCCTGCCGGCTGGCATGCGTGCCATCTCGACCAAGATCAACGAGGAATCCGCCGTCGGCGGCTTCATCCTCCCCGCCGACCGGGTCGATGTTCTGGTCACCCGCAAGGTGCGTGGCCGCGACGGCCGCCAGGAGCAGACGGTCAGCGACACGCTCTTCAAGAACGTGAGGGTCCTCGCGATCGGCCAGGAGATCGAGACGAAGGACGGCAAAATGGTGGCGTCCGGCAAGACCGCGACGCTCGAACTCTCACCGAATCAATCAGAGACGCTCGCGCTCGCTCAAGCCATGGGTGACATCTCGCTGACGCTCCGCAGCCTCCAGGAGAACCAGAAGGGCGCGAACGCGGAAGGCGACGCCTCGGCCTTCGAACCCGACAACACCAATGCCGTTCGCATGCTGCGTTACGGCGAGTGGTCCCGGGCTTATGGCGTGAAGTGACGCACGACGGAAAACGTCTTCTCGAAGGTATGATCCAATGATCAAGTTCGCAAAAAGCACTGTCGCCGCCCTGATGCTCGGCATCGCCAGCTTCACCGGCCTATCCGCCGTCGGCATTCACGATCAGGCAGCCTTCGCCGGCTCCTCCGATACCGATGTCACGCACAACGACTTCCTGAAGATCGGCTTCGACGAGCCGCTTCCGGCTAGCCGCGACGTGCTGCTTGGTCTCAACAAGACCATGGTCGTCGAGGTGCCGCGCGATCTCAGGGACGTGGTGGTCTCGAACCCCGAGTTCGTCGATGCCGTCGTGCAATCGTCGAACCGTGTCTATCTGATCGCCAAGCAGCTCGGTAACGCCAACGTCTTCTTCTTCGACGAGAACGGCGAGCAGATCCTGTCCGTTGATGTCCGCATCGAGCGCGACATGGGCGCCTTCGACCGCCTGATCGAGCGCCTCATTCCGGGCGCCAACGTCAAGAGCGAGGTGATCAACGACACGATCATCCTGACCGGCTCCGTTCCCAACCCGGCCGACTCTTCGCGCGCCAGCGACATCGCCGCCCGCTTCATGACGCGGCCGGGCGATGCCGACAAGCGCGACACACAAAAGGTCGTCAACATGCTCGCCGTCGAGGCTAAGGAGCAGGTGATGCTCAAGGTCACCGTCGCCGAGGTCGACCGCGAGACGATCAAGCGGTTCGGCGTCAACTGGAACGGCGTGCATGTCGGCGACTCGGCAATCGGCTTCGACACCAACAACGGCTTCCCCGTGACGCCCGGGATTGGCAACAACAACTCCCTGTTCGGCATCACGGGTCCCTCGAGCGGCCTGGCGAGCTGCCTGCCCACAGACCTAAATCCGCTGGCGGCTCCAATTGCTGCCGCCGGTTCGACGAACTGCCTTGCCCGCAATGTGGAGGCTTTCGAGCGCAATGGCCTGTTGAAGACACTTGCCGAGCCGACGCTGACCGCCATCTCGGGCGAGACGGCGAGTTTCCTTGCCGGCGGCGAGTTTCCGGTACCGGTGGCGCAGAACAATGACACGCTTACGGTCGAGTGGAAGCCTTTCGGTGTCGGCCTCTCCTTCACGCCACTGGTTCTTTCCGAGGGCCGGATCAGTATGAAGATCGCGACCGAGGTCAGCGAGCTGACCACCGAGGGTGCCGTCAGCTTCGGCCTTTTCGCCATCCAAGGTCTCAAGGTGCGCCGTGCCAACACGACCATCGAGCTTCCCTCCGGCGGCTCGCTCGTGATCGCGGGCCTGATCTCCGACGACACACGTCAGAACATCGACGGCGTTCCCGGCCTCAAGAACCTGCCGATCCTTGGTTCACTGTTCCGCAGCCGCGATTTCAAGAAGAAAGAGACCGAGCTGCTCGTCATCGTCACGCCCTACATGGTCAATGCCGTGCATATCTCGAAGCTCGACAAGCCGACCGACGGTCTGATCCCGGCCTCCGATGCCCGGGCGACCTTCCTGGGCGAGCTCAACAAGGTCTACGGCAAGGACGAGGCTCTCCCGTCCGGCGAGTACGAAGGCAACTACGGTTTCATCGTCGAGTGATCGGGTGGATGGAGAATCCTATGAAGTTCGAGGACACGACTATGCGCAGTGCAAAAACCAGCATCCGTCCCGCAGCGGTGAAGCTCCTGGCGGCCTCCTTGATGGTGCTCAGCCTCACGGCTTGCCGTGGAGAACAAGAGGGCCGGGTCGTCGGCTACGCCGAGCCTTACGAGTACGAAAAGAGGCACCCGATCAACGTCAAGACCGACGAGACCCAGCTCGACATCGTCGTGGCCGGACGCTCGAACGGCCTCAACAGCATCCAGCGGGCCCAGGTCGACGAGTTCCTCGGCCAGTGGCGCCACGAGGGTACCGGCAAGGTCACGATCGCGGCACCGAGTGGCAGCGCCAACGAAGGCGCGGCCTACCAGGCAGCCGCCGAGATTCGCGATCTCGCCCGCGAAAAGGGGATTCCGGGCCACGCGGTGGTCTTCGCTGCCTACAATGCGGGCGGCGGTAAACCACCCGTAAAGATATCTTTCCTACGCTATGTCGCTGAGGGGCCTACCTGCGGGGACTGGTCGAAGAATCTTGCTGAGGATCCGCAGAACGTCGCCTACCCGGACTATGGCTGCTCCACGCAGCACAATATGGCGGCGATGATCGCGAATCCGAGGGATCTGATCGAGATGCGCGACGGCACGGGCCGGCCGGGTGAGCGCCGCGACGAGATCTGGCGGAAGTACGTCGGCGGCAAGAGCACGATCTCGGAGACCGCCGCCGAAGAGAAAGCCGGCATGATCAGCGACGTGGCGAAGAATTGACGTGGCGAAGATTTGACGCAGCGAGTGCAAAATGACCAAGCATGCATATCACGCCGAGGCTGACGCCGATCTCGAGAACAGCGGGATCGAGGGGGCCGAGGAGATGGTCGAGGTAGGCGAGGGGTACGCCGAGCCGGTCGCGGTCGATCAGCGTCACGACAAGGCAAAGCCGATCCCTCGGATCTCGATCCAGGTCTTCTGTGAGCATCCGCACACGGCGGAGGCGGCCCAGCACGCCTCCGAAGACCGGCGCCTCGCCAAGGCGCATGTCAGCCTCCACATGGGAGGTCTGCCGGCCGCGATCGCGCATTATCAGGAGGCGCCGTCGCCGAACCTGATCATCGTCGAGAGCTCGGCGCCGCGCCAGTCGATGCTCGCCGAGCTCGACCAGCTCGCCGAGTATTGCGACAACGGCACGAAGGTCGTGGTCATCGGTCACAGCAATGACGTGCTGCTGTACCGCGAGATGCTGAAGCGCGGTGTCAGCGAGTATATCGTCGTCCCCGTGTCGCCGCTGCAACTCATGGAAAGCATCTCCAACCTCTACAACAATCCGGAATCGGATCCGGTTGGGCACGTCATCGCCTTTGTCGGCGCGAAGGGTGGCGTTGGCTCCTCGACCGTGTGTCACAACACGGCCTGGGTGGTCTCGCGCATCTTGTCGAGCAATGTCGTGATCGCCGATCTCGACCTGCCCTTCGGCACCGCCGGCCTCGACTTCGACAAGGACCCGGTGCAGGGCATCGCGGATGCGCTCGCCTCCCCGGACCGCCTCGACGAGGTTCTGCTCGACCGCTTGCTCGCCAAGTGCACGGACCATCTGAGCCTGTTCGCGGCTCCGGGCGTGCTCGACCGCAACTACGAGATCGCGCCCGAGACCTACGAATTCGTTCTCGATGTGGTGCGCCAGAACGTTCCTTTCGTGGCGGTCGACCTGCCGCATGTCTGGACGCCCTGGGCCAAGCAGATCCTGATGACGGCCGACGACGTGGTGATCACGGCCATGCCGGATCTCGCCAATCTCAGGAACGCCAAGAACATGGTCGATCTCCTGAAAACGCAACGCAAGAACGACCGGCCGCCGTTCCTGGTGCTCAACGCGACGGGGATGCCGAAGCGTCCGGAGCTCCCCGCCAAGGAGTTTGGTGATGCCGTGGGTCTTTCGCCCAAGGTCGTCATCGAGTTCGATGCCGAGGTTTTCGGCATGGCCTCGAACAACGGCCAGATGGTGGAAGAGCTGTCTGCCAAGTCAAGGGCTGCCGAGCACTTCCGTACACTCGCTTATGCCCTGGCAAACCGCGCCGAGCCGAAGACCGACAAGAAGAAGAAATCGGTCCTGAGCCCGTTCCTGAATCGTCTCAACCGCAAAAAGGCGGGAGCATAGCCGATGTTCGGGAAGCGCACAGGTAACAACGTGCCTGCGTCGCGGCGGGTAGCCGCGCCGCAGCCATTGCCGGCGGTGCAGCCGAAGGATCTGCCGCGTGCCCAATCGGGCCGTAGCCAGATGCCGGATGCCACCCCCAGGCCGGAGGCGCCGTCCGCGCGCACCCCCGAGCCTCCGAAGCCGAAAGCTGTAGAGCGCCGGCATTCAGAGGAGTACTACGACATTAAGACGACCGTCTTCAATGCGTTGATCGACACGATCGATCTGACGCAGCTCGCCAAGTTGGATGCCGATGCGGCGCGCGAAGAGATCCGCGACATCGTTGGAGAGATCGTCCAAGTCAAGAATGTCGTGATGTCCATCGCCGAGCAGGAAGAGCTGCTCGAGGACATCTGCAACGATGTGCTGGGCTACGGACCGCTCGAGCCCCTGCTCGCCCGCGACGACATCGCCGACATCATGGTCAACGGCGCCGAGACCTGCTTCATCGAGGTCGGCGGCAAGGTGGAGAAAACCTCGGTTCGTTTCGCCGACAACGCGCAGCTGATGAACATCTGCCAGCGTATCGTCAGCCAGGTCGGACGCCGCGTCGACGAGAGTAGCCCGATCTGCGACGCGCGTCTTCCCGACGGCTCCCGTGTCAACGTGATCGCGCCCCCGCTCGCCATCGACGGCCCATGCCTCACCATTCGTAAGTTCAAGAAGGACAAGCTGACCCTCGAGCAGCTGCTGCGCTTCGGCTCGATCTCCAAGGAAGCCAAGACGATCCTCGAGATCATCGGCCGCGTGCGTTGCAACATCGTCATCTCCGGCGGTACCGGCTCGGGTAAGACGACGCTGCTCAACTGCTTGACCGGAAACATCGACCAGGACGAGCGCATCATCACCTGCGAGGATTCGGCCGAGCTTCAGCTGCAGCAGCCGCATGTGGTGCGCTTGGAAACCCGGCCTCCCAATCTCGAAGGTGAAGGTCAGATCACCATGCGTGATCTGGTCAAGAACTGCCTGCGTATGCGTCCCGAGCGGATCATCGTGGGTGAGGTCCGCGGACCCGAGGCTTTCGATCTCCTGCAGGCCATGAACACGGGCCATGACGGCTCGATGGGCACGCTGCACTCCAACAGCCCTCGCGAGTGCATCAGCCGTCTGGAATCCATGATCATGATGGGTGGCTTCGCGCTGCCGGCCAAGACCATCCGCGAAATGATCACAGGTTCGATCGACATCATCGTCCAGGCGTCGCGCCTCCGCGACGGTTCGCGCCGCATCACCCACATCACCGAAGTGCTCGGCATGGAAGGCGATGTGGTGACCCTGCAGAACATCATCGTCTACGACATCACCGGCGAGGACGCGAACGGCAAGCTCATCGGCCGCCATCGCTCGACGGGTATTGCGCGCCCGCGCTTCTACGAGCGCGCCCAGTATTACGGCGAGCAGAACCGGTTGAGCCAGGCTCTGGCCGCTGCCGAGGTTCGCGATCGTGACGGCAGCATCATGGGTGAGACGAATGGATAGTCAGCAACTCATTCAGTTGCTCGTGATCGGGCTGGTCGCGCTGGCGGTCGGCCTGTTCGCCTTTGTGGTCATCTTCCCGTTCCTCTCGGGCGAACGGCGCGCCGAGAAGCGCATGGAGACGGTGGCTGCCGGCAAGAACAGCCGCAATTTGCGTACGGGAAACTCGAACGAGGAGCTGCAGAAGCGCCGCAATCAGGTTACGGAGAACCTCAAGGAGCTCGAGCGCAAGCAGAAGGCCAAGAACAAGGTCACGCTGAGAACGCGGCTTCTGCGCGCCGGCCTCGACATCTCGAACAAGCAGTTCTACATCGCCAGCGCCATCGCAGGCGCCGTTGGTGCGGTCGGAAGCTATATCGGCGGGGTTGGCGAGATCTGGGTCGCCGCCCTCATCGGGTTCGTGTTCGCCTTCGGCCTGCCGCGCTGGTTCATCGCCTTCATGGCGAAGCGGCGCCAGGCCAAGTTCCTGACCGAATTCGCGAACGCCATCGACGTTATCGTTCGCGGCGTCAAGACGGGCCTGCCGCTCAACGAATGCCTCGAGATCATCGCGCGTGAGAGCCCCGAGCCGATCCGCAGCGAGTTCGCCTTTCTGATCGAGCAGCAGCGTGTCGGCGTGCCGCTGGCAGAGTGTTTCGACCGCATGATCGAGCGCATGCCGGTGCCAGAAGTGGGCTTCTTTTCGATCGTCGTCGCGATCCAGCAATCGGCGGGCGGTAACTTGTCGGAGGCGTTGGGTAACCTGTCAGGCGTCATCCGGGCGCGCAAGATGATGGCCGCGAAGGTCAAGGCGCTATCGTCCGAAGCAAAGGCGTCGGCGGCGATCCTCGGTGCTCTGCCGTTCGTCGTCATGTCGATGGTTTACATCACTTCGCCGGACTACATCTCGCTGCTGTGGACGCGTCAACAGGGCCAGATCATGCTCGCGGGGGCGGGGTTCTGGATGAGCTGCGGCCTCTTCATCATGCGTAAGATGATCAACTTCAAGTACTGAGCGCGCGTTTGGCAATGGTCTACGGCTAGGCATTCGTCATGGATTTCTTTCAGAACGTCTTCACGCTTCAGTTCATGGTTGTCGTCCTCGCCGCCGTGGCGGGCTTCGCGACCGTGCTGACGCTCGCGCTGCCCTCGTTGTCGAAGGACCGCATTTCGGCTCGCATGAAGTCGATGGCGACCGAGCGTGACAAGATGCGGGCGGCGCGCCTCGCCGAAATGCAGAGCAGCAAGGACAAAACCGGCAAGCTTCGCTCCGAGTTGAAGGGCGTGATGAGCCAGATCGTCGATCAGCTCAATCTCCGCAAGCTCTTCGAGACAGACGAGGTCAAGGACAAGCTGAAGATGGCGGGCCTCAGAGGCCAGGGTCCAATGGTGGCCTTTGTTTTCTTCCGCTTCGCCATGCCGATCGTCACGTTCATCGGCGCGGCCGTCTATCTCTTTACCTGGAACACGCATGAGCTGCCGGCGATCGTTCGCTTGGCCCTGCTGCCGGTCGCCGCCTATCTCGGCTACTACCTGCCGAATGTGTTCCTTTCGAACCTCATTCAACGCCGTCAGCAGTCCATCAACAATGGCTTCCCCGATGCGCTCGACCTGCTGCTGATCTGCGTGCAATCCGGCATGTCGACGGAAGCCGCCTTCGGCAAGGTCTCGAAGGAGATTGCCGAATCCTCGATCGAGCTCGCCGAGGAGATGTCGTTGCTGACGGCCGAGCTCGCTTATCTTCCGGACCGACGCCAGGCATTTGATAATCTCTCGAAGCGCACGGGCATCCCATCGATCAAGGCCGTTTGCACGAGCTTGATCCAGGCCGAGCGCTACGGCACACCAGTGGGCCAGGCGCTTCGCGTCATGGCGAAGGAAAATCGCGAGATGAGAATGTCGGCCGCCGAGAAGAAGGCCGCCGCCCTGCCGCCGAAGCTCACCGTGCCGATGATCCTGTTCTTCCTGCCGGTGCTATTCGTCGCCATTATCGGCCCGGCGGTCATCCAGTACATGGAGATGAAGTAGCGGAGCGCGCTCGGGGGACGAGCCGGGGCTCCACGGGGGCGGCCAATGTGCCGCCCCTTCTTCATTTGGGAATGGGCATCAGGCATCAGTCGTCGGGTAGCGGAAGAGCTGGGCAAGGCTTGCCACCATTTCTTTTGCCTGATGCCTGATGCCTGATACGCGATACCCGATGCCCACAACGACGAAAGGCGGCCCGAAGGCCGCCTTGTCCATACTTGCGATGCGATTTGCGAACGCTGTCGCGGTCAGTTCGTGGCGGCGGCGACCTTGCCCGCGGGCTCGGCCGTCGTTTCGGCCGCCCAACCGGCGTCCGCCGTTTCGGCCTGAGCGGCGGCTGGCGCCACCGCCGCAACCGCCTGCGCCGGTTGCTTGCCGAGCTGGATCGGCGTCGCCTTCACCATCTTCTGCAGGTAGGCGACATTGGCCTGGGCCTTGCCGGCCTCCAGATCGACGGCGGCCACCGTCTTGGCCTCGTCGAAGCGGCCCTGCACACCGAGCACGAGGGCGAGATTCTGCCGGATCTTGGCGGTATCACCACCGGCCTCGGCCGCCTGGCGCAGGAGACCCTCGGCCTTGGCTGGCTCGCCGTTCAAGGCATAGCTCAGCGCCAGATTGTTGAGGACGGCCGGCTCGTTGGGTGCGAGCTCATGGGCTCGCTCGAAGTAGCCCAGCGCGCCGCGCTTGTCGCCACTCTTGGCCTTGATGGTGCCGAGTGCCGAGATCACACGCCAATCCGGCTGACTCGGATCGTCAGCACGCGTCAGGAGCTTGTGCGCGAGCTCCAGGTTGCCGTTCTCGAGGGCCATGCGGCCGAGTTCGGAGGCGATCGGCTTGTTGTCGGGCATGTACATGGCGGCCTGCTGCAGTACGCTCTCGGCACGATCCTTTTCGCCGGTCGCCTTGAGCGCCCTGGCGAGGCCGATGGCGGCTCGCTCGTCCTTGGGGTTCTTCATATAGGCGGTCGCCCAATAGGCCTTGGCCGTGTCCGGGCTCGCGTCATCCGGAAGCTTGGCGATCGTCTCGGCGGCCGTATCCTCTCCGGCCAGCATACCCGTGCCGGGCGCGTTCGACGAAGCGCACGCCCCGAGCATCAGGGCCGCGGTCACCGCCGCGACGATGCCGAGATGACTGCGCGCGCGTGAAGGGGTCGAGACGATGAGCCTGGGCTGCATGACGGCAAATCCGCTTTCGCCCGAACGGGCTGTGAGGTCGACCGTCAGTTTCTGGTACAGCCGTCAATAAAGGTTTAACTCGACATATTGTTTTCCGTTCGGCTCGGACCGGAGTGAAATGCCGGCGGGACGTTTCACTCCTCTGCAGCCGAGCGTCCCCATTCGCGCATCGCTGCAAGATCCATTATGTGCCGGCGATAAGCTTCGGCCGCTCCATCGTCGCCGAACGGCCGCAGATCGATGCCATAGGTCGTAAATCGGGACGCGACGGGCGCATACATGGCGTCCGCAATGCTGAAAGCGCCGAGCAGGAATGGGCCACTGCTGCCGTAGTGCCGCCGCGCTTCGCCCCAGATGGCGACAATGCGCCGGATGTCCCCTTCGAGTTCAGGGCCGATCTCGGGCGCAGGCAGTGTCGTTGCGAAGTCCATCGGCAGGGCTTGGCGCAGCGTGGGGAATCCGGAATGCATCTCCGCCGAGATGGCGCGCGCGAAAGCGCGTGCATCGCGACCGCCGGGCCATAGCGCAACCTCGGGCGCGATCTCGGCGACGTACTCGCAAATTGCGAGGCTGTCCCAGATCACCGTGTTGCCGTGCTCGAGGCAGGGGACCTTGCCGGAGGGTGATACCTTGCGGATGGCGGATTTCGTGCTCACCTGGCGGAGGGGAATCACCACCTCCTCGAAATCGAGCCCGGCCTGTCGCATGGCGAGCCATGGCCTCAGACTCCAGGATGAGAATGACTTGCTGCCGATGTAGAGTGTCATCCCGTCCGGCATGCGCCGCCTCCGATTGTCATCATGGGGTCGAGCTGCCATACAACGGCCAATACCCCCTGTCACGCCGATCACCGGAGCAAGCCCCGCCATGGCGAAGTCGGATCCTAAACCGCAAACGGCTAATCCAGAGCTCTTGCTGCTCGGACCGGAAGCCCTGAAGGGGACCATACCCATTCACCTCGTCACGACCGAGACCTGGCCGGAGTTGGCGAAGAGCCTCGATGTCGCGGCCAAGGGCTATGCGGAGGCGATGGGTTTCGACGGCGGTGTTGGCAAGCTCGTGTTGCTGCCCAAGGCGAGTGGCGGTCTTGCGGCCGTGGTCTACGGCGTTGCCCGGGGCGACGCGGGCGAGGGGCCACTGGCGGTTGGTGCCTTGCCGGGCGTGCTGCCGGCTGGCGATTACCGCTTGGAAGGATTGATCGATGCGCCTGACTTCTCGGCGCTCGCCTGGGCGCTCGGAGGCTACACCTTTGAGCGCTACAAGTCGAAACGATCGGAGAAGCCGCGCCGGCTCGCCCTTCCCAAATCGGTGGATCGCGCGAGCGTTCTGTCTGCCGCCCGCGCCGTCTATCTCGGTCGCGACCTCATCAATACGCCGGCGAGCGATTTGGGTCCCGCCGAGCTCGAGCAGGCGGCGCGCGCGCTCGCCAAATCCTGCAAGGCCGAGGTGACATCCATCGTCGGCGACAAGCTGCTCGAAGAGAATTTTCCGATGATCCACGCGGTCGGACGCGCCAGCCCGCGGCCGCCCCGCATCGTCGATATCCGCTGGGGCAAGGCCTCCGACCGCAAGGTAACGCTCGTCGGCAAGGGCATCTGCTTCGACACCGGCGGTCTCAACATCAAGACCGGCGATTCCATGACGCTCATGAAGAAGGACATGGGCGGCGCGGCGACGGCCCTGACGATCGCGCAGATGATCATGGAGGCGAAGCTGCCGGTGAGGCTGCGACTGCTGCTCGCGATTGCCGAGAATTCGATCTCGGGCGATGCGTTCCGTCCGGGCGACGTGCTGGCGAGCCGCAACGGCATGACGGTCGAGATCGGCAACACGGATGCCGAGGGGCGGTTGGTGCTGGGCGACGCCATGGCGCTCGGCGGTGAGGACAAGCCCGATGTGATGCTGACTTTCGCGACGCTCACGGGTGCGGCGCGCGTCGCACTCGGGCCGGATCTGCCGCCCTTCTATTGCACGGACGATCGCTTCGCCGATGCGGTACTGTCAGCCGGCCGCGAGGTCGACGATCCGGTCTGGCGGATGCCGTTCTGGCAGCCCTACGACCAGATGCTGAAGAGCCCGATCGCCGACGTGAACCACATCTCGGGCGGCTCGTTCGCGGGCTCGGTGACCGCGGCGATGTTTCTGAAGCGCTTCGCGCCGAAGGGGTGCATCTACGGGCATTTCGACGTCTACTGCTGGGTGCCGAAGGCGAAGCCCGCGCGGCCCATGGGTGGCGAGCCGCAGGCGGCGCGCGCCGTTTTCCGAGCGCTCGAAGGCATCGCGAGCTGATCATGAGTGCGCTCGACCGCAGGACCAACGCCTATCGGGACGATCTCGCCGCCAAGGCGCTCGAGGGCCGCGTGACGGCACCGCGTTTCGTGGAGGGGACGAAGCGGCAAGTCGCAATCGGTCTTGTCCAGGTGAAGCGAACGCCCGAGGCGACGTCGCGCCAGGACACCGAGGCGCTCTTCGGCGAGACGGTGACGGTCTACGACACGTGCGACGGTTGGTCGTGGGTGCAGCTCGCGAGCGATGGCTATGTCGGCTATGTGCTTGATTCCTCGCTCGGGCCCCCGCACGCGGCAACCCACAAGGTGACCGCCGAGCGGACGTTCCTCTATCCCGAGGCGGACATCAAATCGCCAACTCTGGCGGCGTTGAGTCTCGGATCTGAGCTGGCGGTGGCCGGGACTTCGGGCGCGCTGCAGAAGCTCGCTTCAGGCGGCTATGTCGTCGCACGCCACACGGCGCCAATCGACCGCTTCGCACCGGATTTCGTCGCGGTCGCCGAGCAGCTCGTTGGTGTGCCCTATCTGTGGGGCGGCAGATCGACGAAGGGCCTCGATTGCTCGGGGCTCGTGCAACTCAGCATGCAGGCCGCGGGCCTCGAATGTCCGCGCGACAGCGACATGCAGGCGAAGGCGCTCGGCACGACGATCGCTAGGGACGCGCCGCTCGAGCGCGGCGACCTCGTCTTCTGGCCGGGTCATGCCGGCATCATGGTCGACGCAACCCGGCTGCTGCACGCCAACGGCCATCACATGGAGACGGTGATCGAGCCGCTCGCCGAGGCGGTCGAGCGAATCGCGGGAACGGGGACGCTGGTCAGCGGTGTGCGGCGCATGCCGGCGCTCGGGCGCGGTCAATAACCCCGTTTCCTGTCGACGACATTGTCGAGCGGCTTGCCTTCGCGATGTCGGCGGATCTGGCCGGCGATGTAGCGGGCAAGGGCCGCAGGCTCGCTGTCGGCGGCGTTGTGCGGGGTGATGACCACGTTGGGATGCGCCCAGATCGGATGCTTCTCATCGAGCGGCTCGGTCTCGAAGACGTCGAGGCTCGCGCCGAGGAGCGCGCCACTGTTCAATGCGGCGAGGATATCGTCCGTCACTTGCGATCCGCCACGCCCGGCGTTGATGATGACGGCGCCGCCGAGCGCACCGTCGCGCTTGAGTTTGCCGATCAGGCGGCGATCGATGAGGCTGCGGGTCTCCGCCGTTAGCGGCAACAGGGAAACAAGCATCTCGGTGCGCGCGAGAAATCGCTCGAGGCCGTCCGATCCCGAAAAAGTTTCGATGCCGGGAACGGGCTTCGGTGTCCGGCTCCACCCGGCGACGTCGAAGCCCATGATCTTGAGCTTCCTGGCCGCATCGCTCCCGAGCGCGCCGAGACCCATGACGCCGGCGGCGATCGCGGAGGCCGCCGGTTGCGCCGGGATGTCGTACCAGCGGCCGGCCCGCTGCTGCTCCATGTAACGCAGCATGCGCCGATGATGGATCAGCGCCTGCAGCACCACCCACTCCGACATGCGCTCGGTCATGTTGGGATCGACGATGCGGACGATCGGGATTTCGGGCGGGATGGTCTTGTCGGCGAGAATGGCGTCGACGCCGGCGCCCAGATTGAAGATGACTTGCATGCCCGGGCAAAGGGCAAGGAGGCCTGGCTCTGGCTTCCAGACCATCGCGAAATTGACATCCGCAAGGTCGGCGGCGGCCGTCGCGGTCGACAGCTCGAGCGAGGGATCGGCAACCCGGAAGTGCTCGACCCAGGGGCCGGCCTCCCAGCCCGCGGCATTGAACAGAACCTTGGTCATAACGGATCCTATTGCGAGACGACGCCCTCGGGCGCGGTCTCCAGATTGAGCGCGGCGGCGAGGAGCGCCTTCGTATAGTCGCTCTGAGGCCGTTCGAAAACAGATAAGCCCGGTCCTTCCTCGACCACCTTCCCGTTGCGCATGACGATGACGTGGCTCGAAAGCGCCCGCACAACGCGCAGATCGTGACTGATGAAGAGATAGGCGAGGTTGCGTTTGCGCTGCAGGTCGCGCAGCAGATCGACGATCTGCGCCTGCACGCTCATGTCGAGCGCGCTCGTCGGCTCGTCGAGCATCAGGAAGCGCGGCTCGAGCACCATGGCGCGGGCGATGGCGATGCGCTGGCGCTGGCCGCCAGAAAATTCGTGCGGATAGCGGTCCTGCAGGTTGGGATCGAGTCCGACTTCCTGCAGGGCGGCGCCGACCTTCTCGCGACGCGCGCCATAGTCGAGTTCGGGGCGCAGGATCGTCAAGCCCTCCTCGATGATCTGACTGACGGAGAGGCGTGGCGACAGCGAGCCGAAGGGGTCCTGAAACACAATCTGCATGTTGCGGCGAAGCGGGCGCATGGCGCCGGAGTCGAGGCCGTCGATACGTTGGCCTTCGAAGGTGATGGCGCCTTCGGAGGAAATGAGGCGCAGGATGGCGAGGCCTAGCGTCGTCTTGCCGGAACCGGATTCACCGACCACGCCGACCGTCTCGCCGGCCCGCAGGTCGACCGTCACGCCGTCGACTGCCTTCACATGCCCGACGACGCGCTTGAAGAACCCGGCCTTGATCGGAAACCAGATCTTGAGGTTTTCGGTGGTGACGACGGAGGCGGCTTTCGGATTGGACGTGGGCGGATTGCCCTTGGGCTCGGCATCGAGGAGGAGTTTCGTGTAGGCGTGTCGCGGCCGCTCGAAGACCTGGGCCGTGTCGCCCTTTTCCACCACCTCGCCGTGGCGCATGACATAGACCCGGCTCGCCATCTTTCGGACGACGCCGAGGTCGTGGGTGATGAGCAGGATCGCCATGCCGAGTTTCGATTGCAGCTCGCGCAGCAGTTCGAGAATCTGAGCCTGAACCGTCACGTCGACGGCGGTCGTCGGCTCGTCGGCGATGAGCAGATCGGGCTCGTTGGCGAGCGCCATGGCGATCATGACGCGTTGGCGCTGGCCGCCGGAGAGCTCGTGGGGATAGGCGCCGAGCCGGCCCTCGGCATCGCGGATGCCGACCTGGCCGAGCAGCTCGAGCACGCGCGCCCGCACCGCCGCGCCCTCCAGGCCGCGATGCAGCTTCAGGATTTCGCCGACCTGCCGCTCGATGGTGTGCAGCGGGTTGAGCGAGTTCATCGGCTCCTGGAAGATCATCGAGATCTTGTCGCCGCGGATGGCGCGCAGCTCGCTCTCGTCGAGCTTGAGCAGGTCCTGGCCGCCGAACAGGATTTCACCGGAGGGATGCGATGCTGCGGGGTAGGCCAGCAGCCGCATGATCGACAACGCCGAAACGGACTTGCCCGAGCCTGAACTCGCCTACGAGCGCCACCGTCTCGCCCTTGCCGATCGAGAACGACACGCTCTTGACGGCATGGAACAGCGCACCGTTCGACGAGAAGTCGACGGAGAGATTGCGGACATCGACGAGGGGGGTGGTGGCCGACCCGGCGGTCATTGGAACGTCTTCCTCGGGTCGAGCGCATCGCGCACGGCCTCGCCGATGAAGACGACGAGCGTCAACAGCACGGACAGCGTCACGAAGGCCGTGATGCCGAGCCAGGGGGCTTGCAGGTTGGACTTTCCTTGCGCCAGCAGCTCGCCGAGCGAGGGTGAGCCCGGCGGCATGCCGAGGCCCAGGAAGTCGAGCGAGGTCAGCGCGGTGATCGAGCCCGAGAGAATGAACGGCAGATAGGTCAGCGTCGAGACCATGGCGTTTGGCAGCAGATGCTTGAACATGATCTGCCGGTCCGAGAGGCCGAGTGCGCGCGCCGCTCTAACGTATTCGAAGTTCCGCCCGCGCAGGAACTCGGCCCGGACGAGGCCGACGAGCGACGTCCAGCTGAAGACCAGCAGAATGCCGAGCAGGGTCCAGAATCCGGGAACCAGGATCGAGGCGACGATCAGCAGCACGTAGAGCGTCGGGATCGAGCTCCAGATCTCGATGATGCGCTGGCCGATGAGGTCGACCCAGCCGCCGAAATAGCCTTGCATCGCGCCGATCAGGACGCCGACGATCGAGGAGACGATCGTCAGAATGAGCCCGAACAGCACCGAGAGGCGAAATCCGTAGATGACGCGCGCGACCACGTCGCGGCCCTGGTCGTCGGTGCCGAGCCAGTTCTCGGTCGACAGCGGCGCGGGAGCCGGCACGGGCAGGTCGAGATTGATGGTGTCGTAGCTGTAGGCAATGATTGGCCAGACCATCCAGCCGCCAGCCTTGGCGATCAGCTCCTTGAGATAGGGATCGCGGTAGTCGGCCTCCGTCTCGAACTCGCCGCCGAAGGCCGTCTCCGGATAGCTCTTGAAGGCGGGAAAGTAGAGACCGCCCTGGTGCGAGACGAGCAACGGCTTGTCGTTGGCGATCAGCTCGGCGAACAGGCTGACGAGGAAGAGAAAGAGAAAAATCCAGAAGCTCCAGAGCCCGCGCCGGTTGGCGGCGAAGTTGGCGAGACGGCGGCGATTGATCGGCGAGAGATTGCGCTCGAGGAAGCGCGCAATGCGGCCTTCGCTCGGCTTCGGCAGCGCGCCCTGGCGGGAGTTGGGGGTGAGTTCCGCGGTTGCCATGGCTCAGACCTCCCGGCTCTCGAAATCGATCCGCGGATCGATGAGGACGTAGACCAGGTCCGAGACGAGCTGGAGCACCATGCCCATGATCGAGAAGATGAAGAGGGTCGCGAAGACGACGGGATAGTCGCGATTGATGATGCTTTCGAAGCCCAGTAGCCCGAGGCCGTCGAGCGAGAAGATGTTCTCGATGAGCAGCGAGCCCGCGAAGAACGCGCCGATGAAGGCACCGGGAAAGCCCGAGATCACGATCATCATGGCGTTGCGGAAGACGTGGCCATAGAGCACCTGCCGCTCGGTCAAGCCCTTGGCGCGGGCCGTCACCACATACTGCTTCTTGATCTCGTCGATGAAGGAGTTCTTCGTGAGCAGCGTCGTGGTCGCGAAGGCGCCCACCGCCATGGCCGTGATCGGCAGCGCGAGGTGCCAGAAGTAGTCGCCGATCTTGGCGAAGAAACCCATCTCGGCCCAGCCGCTGGAAGTCAAGCCCTTCAGCGGGAACCAGGTGAAGTAAGTGCCGCCAGCGAAGAAGACGACGAGCATCACGGCGAAGAGAAATCCGGGAATGGCATAGCCGATGATGATGACGCCGCTCGTCCAGATGTCGAAGGAGGAGCCATCCCGCACGGCCTTGCGGATGCCGAGCGGGATCGAGATCGAATAGGCGATGAACAGCATCCACAACCCGAGCGAGATCGAGACCGGCAGCTTTTCCTTGATCAGGCTGAGCACGCTGACGCTGCGGTAGTAGCTCTCGCCGAAATCGAAGCGGGCATAGTCCCAAAGCATCTTGGCGAACCGCTCGTGCGCCGGCTTGTCGAAGCCGTACTGCTTCTCGAGCTTCTTGATGAACTCGGGATCGAGGCCCTGCGCGCCGCGATACTTCGAGTTGAGGCCGCCGTCGGCGCCGCCCGGCTCGCTCGCCTGGGTGCCGCCGCCGAAGTCGCCGCCTTCGCCACCGATGCGCGAGGTCGCCGAGACGTCCTGGCCGGAGAGTTTGGCGATCATGCGCTCGACCGGCCCGCCAGGCGCGAACTGGATGATGGCGAAGCTCAGCAGCATGATGCCGAACAGCGTCGGGATCATGAGCAGCAGGCGTTTGACGATGTAGTTGAGCATGGGTGTGGGCTCGGACTCGGACTGTTGTCCGATCCTTGCGGGTCGGACAACGGTCCATGTTATTGGTTTGAGCACTTTCTTTCGACCAACCGGTATCCACTTGGTCGGAAAGTGCTCTAGTTCATGCCGAGCTTAGCGGCCTTGGCCTCTTCGATCCACCAGGTCTCGATGGCGCCGAGGCCGTATTTGGGTTTTTGTGGGCGGCCGAAGATGTTCCAGTAGGCGAGGCGGTGGGTGGCGCCATACCACTGCGGCACCCAGTAGTGGCCGGCGCGCAGCACCCGGTCGAGCGCGCGCCCGGCGGTGACGAGCTCCTCGCGGGTCTTGGCGGCGATCACCTTCTCGACAAGGGCATCGACGGCGGGATCGGCGATGCCGGAGGTGTTGCTGCTGCCAGCCTGATTGGCGACCGCCGAGGTGAAGACATCGCGAAGCTCGACGCCCGGCGTCGTGCTGCCGACGAACCTGCGGATGACGACATCGTAATCGAAACTGTCGAGGCGATTCTGGAGTTGCGTCGGATCGACGACACGAAAGCTCGCGTCGATGCCAAGCAGCTTCAGATTCTTGATGTAGGGCAGGAGAAACCGCTCGGTGCCCGCGCCGTCGTCATCGACGAACTCGATCGTGAATGGCTTGCCGTCCTGGCCTACGAGCTTGCCGCCCTCAACCTTGTAGCCTGCCTCCTCGAGGAGCTTGCGGGCTTGCCGCAGGAGCTTGCGGTCCTGGCCCGAGCCGTCCGAGGCCGGTGGCACATAAACATCTCCGAAGACGGCATCGGCGACCTTGCCGCGCCAGGGCTCGAGCAGCTCCAGCTCAGTAGCCGATGGTGGGCCGCTCGCCTTCAGATCGCTGTTCTCGAAGTAGCTCTGCACCCGCTCGTATTGGTCATAGAAGATGTTCTTCTTCAGCCACCCGTAGTCGAAAGCGAAGTCCAAAGCCTCGCGGACACGCGCATCCTTGAACTTGTCGCGCCGCAGGTTGAGAAAGAATCCCTGCATGCCCGATGGCAGTTCATCCGGAATTCCTTCCTTGATGATGCGGCCATCGTTGACGGCGGGGATGTCGTAGCGCGTCGCCCAGTTTTTCGACGAGAATTCTTCGCGATAGTTGATGGTGCCGGAGGTGAGCGCTTCCAAGCCGAGCGTCATGTCGCGGAAATACTCATAGCGGATGTTGGTGAAGTTCAATTGACCGCGATTGACGGCTAAGTCCTTGGCCCAATAGTCGTCGCGCTTCGTGTAGACGACATGCGAGCCTTGCTTGAATTCACCTACAGCGTAGGGACCGGAGCCGAGCGGCTTGTCGAGAAAGGGCGCTTCGAAGTCCCGGCTGGCGTAGAACGCCTTCGGCAGGATCGGCAGCGACGCGACGTTAATCGGCAGGTCGCGCACTTGTTCGCCCTGGAACGTGTAGCGTATCGTCAACGGGTCGAGCACTTCGGCCTTCACGACATCACGTAGGATCACGCCGAAGCCTGGCACGCCCTTCGTCTTGAGAGTTCTCGAAGGTCCAGGCGGCATCCTCGGCGGTGACTCGCGTTCCATCGGCGAATTTGGCTTCGGGTCGCAGCTTGAAGGTGACGGACTTCTTGTCGGCGGCGACATCTGCCCATTCGGCGATGAGGCCATAGACGGCGTCGGGCTCGTCGAGTGCGCGTGTCATCAAGCTGTCGTAGACGAGCCCCAGACCCTGGGCCGCGGTTCCTCTCACGATGTAGCCGTTGAACGAGTCGTAGCTCGTATCGGCGCCAGTCCCGATCAGCTTCAACGTGCCGCCCTTCGGCGCGTCCGGATTGACATACTCGAAATGCTGGAAATCCGGCGCGTACTTCAAATCGCCGAAGATCGAGAGGCCGTGGCGCGGCTCGGCTGGCGCAGCACTGGTGGCCATCAGCAGCGCGAGCGGCGCAACCGCCAGTGAGCGGAACAGCGATCTCATTTCTTCTGCGCCGGCTCGACTTTCGCCGCCGCCTCCTTGTCGTACCACCAAATCCCCGGGAACGCCGTGGCGCGCGACGGCCCCGGATCAGGCCGCTTGTATTTGTCCCAGTAGGCGATCCGGTCGTAGGCGATGTGCCACATGGGGACGACGTAGTGGTTCCACAGCAGCACGCGATCGAGGGCGCGCGTAGAGGCGACCAGCTCATCCCGGCTCTTGGCGAAGATCACCTTGTCGATCAGCGCATCGACGCCTGGATTTTCGATTCCGATAGCATTGCGCGAACCTTTGGTTTTCGCCGCCGCCGAGCTCCAGAAGTCGCGCTGCTCGTTGCCGGGGCTCTCCGACTGCGGGAAGCTTGCAACAATGATGTCGTAGTCGAACTCGCTCGTCCGCTTCACGTACTGCGAGTCATCGACGGTTCTCACGGTAGCGTCGATGCCGAGCCGCTTCAGGCTCTGCACATAGGGAAGTATGATCCGTTCCCAGATCGGCGTGCTGATCAGAAACTCGACCTTCATGACCTCGCCGGTCTTGTCGTTCGTCAGCACCTTGTTCTTGATCGACCAGCCGGCCTTCTTGAGGAGGCGGGTCGCCTCGCGCAGGTTGGTGCGGATGTCCGTCGGACTGGTGTTCACCGGGTTCTTCCATTCGGTGGTGAACACCTCAGGAGGAACCTTGTCTTTGACGCCGTTCAAAATCTCGAGCTCGAGGCCGCTCGGCACTCCCGACGAGGCGAGCTCGGAATTCTCGAAATAGGTGTCGGTGCGGACATACTGGCCGTAGAAGAGCTGCTTGTTCGAGCTCTCGAAGTCGAAGGCATGGTTGAAGGCACGGCGCACGCGCGCGTCCTGGAACTTCGGCCGCCGGACGTTGAAGGCAATCGATTGCATGCCTTCCGGCGATTTCAAATCGACCTTCCGCTTCACCACGAAGCCCTTTGTCAGCGACGGGAACTCGTAGCTCGTCGCCCAGTTCTTGGCGCTGGTCTCGGTGTAGAAGTCGATCTGCCCGGCCTTGAAGGCCTCGAAGGCGATGGTTTGATCCCGGAAGAATTCGATACGCACGAGGTCGAGATTGCTGAAGCCCTTCGCGACCGGCAAATCCTTGGCCCAATAGTCCGCCACCCGCTCGTAGACGATGTTGCGGGTCGCCTCGAAACTCTTGATGCGGTAGGCGGCTGAGCCGAGCGGCGGTTCGAGCGTCGACTTCGCCAGATCGCGCGGCTTGCCGTCGGGGCCGTTGGCGGTCCAGTAGTGCTTCGGCAGGATCAGCAACTGCCCGAGGATGTGCGGCAGCTCGCGATTGCCTGTCACATCGAAGGTGAAGGTGACGAGGTTGTCGCCGGTCTTCTCGGCCTTGACGACGTTCTTGTAATACTGCGCCGCGAACGGATCGACGCGCTTCTGCTCCTCGAGCGAGAAGATCGCATCTTCCGGCGTGATCGGCTTGCCGTCGTGAAAGCGAGCCTCCTTGCGAAGCCGGAACGTCACCGACGAGAAGTCATCGGGAAACGAGACGGCCTCGGCGATTAGCCCATACTCTGTCGAAGGTTCGTCCAGGCTCCCCGTCATCAAAGCATCGTAAATCAGCCCGATGCCGGCGCCCACGTTCGCACCTGGAGGGAACTGGTTGAACGTATCGTAGGTCCCAATCACCGACAGCGTCGCCGACCCGCCCTTGGGCGCGTCCGGGTTGACCCATTTGAAATGCGTGAAGTCCGCCGGATACTGTGGCTCGCCGACGAGCGACAGGGCATGGCGCCATTGCGGCTCGGCATGCGCCGGTGCACCGGGGAGGAGCGTTGCGAGTGCTCCGCTCGCAATCATGAGCCCGATCGACTTCACCAACCGCATTCACAAACTCCGTGGTCGCTACACCCAGAGCACTTTCCGACCAAGTGGATACCGGTTGGTCGAAGGAAAGCGCTCAAAGCCAATGACCTGGACCGGCTTACCAATTCGCAAGGATCGAAAAACGGTCCAGGCTCGCCAAGCATGTGCGAAGCCGCCCGGCATCCCAAGTTAAACCTATGTCATGTGGTCAAGAAAAGAAAAACCGCGCCGTTTTCGAGGCGGCGCGGCCGGGTAATCTGGCATTGGGGTGGCAACGTCTATTGCGGCAGCGGCACGGGTGTCGCTGCGAGGCTGCGCAGATACATGATGAGGTTGCCCCGGTCGTCGGGCTTCTTCATGCCGGCGTAGGCCATCTTCGTTCCGGGCACGACGCCCTTCGGATTGGCCAGGTAGGTGTCCAGCCGGTCGAAATTCCATTGTCCGCCGAAAGTGACCATGGCCGGAGAGTAGGCGAAGCCCTCGTGCTTGGCGACCTCTCGACCGATAACTCCATAGAGGTTCGGTCCCACCTTGTTCTTGCCGCCCTGCTCGAACGTATGGCAGGCGAGGCACGGCTTGGCGGCCTTCAGCCCAGCCTCGGCATTGGCGGTTGTGAGGCGCTGGCCGATCGGCACAAGCACTGCCACCTCCGCGCCCGTTCCGCCGCCATGTCCGCCCTCCGTCGCGGCCTCGGCGACCTCGAAGCCCGGCTTCTCCGGCTTCGTCTCGCCCTGCACGACGTCGTGGACGAAGACGCGAGAACCGAACAGCACGAGCGCCGCGGCGCAGGCCCAACCGGCGTAGATATAGGTTTTCGAAGAGCTCATGGATCGCGGTCCCTCGCGGGTCTCGGGCTAAGCTGCCTGAACATGACCGGGAAATCAGTCGACGGGCCGCTTACTACAGGATGTTCGAGGCCCCTTGCAACGGCTCTGTTGTCTCAGTACGGGAGGGGAGCTGCGACCCGTTGCACCGCCGGAAGTGAACCCATATGCCCCAGACGCTCGTCGTCATTCCCGCCCGCATGTCCGCGACCCGCCTGCCCGGCAAGCCGCTCGCCGATATCTGCGGCCGGCCAATGATCGTGCACGTCTGGCAGCGAGCCATGGAGGCCGGCGTTGGCCGGGTGGTTGTGGCCACCGATACCGAGGAAATCGCCGCCGCAATCCAAAAAGCGGGCGGAGAAGCGGTGCTGACCAATCCAGACCACCCGTCCGGATCGGACCGGGTCTATGAGGCCGTCAACAAGCTCGATCCGGAGGGGGATGTCGAGGTTGTGGTCAATTTGCAGGGGGATCTGCCGACGCTCGATCCCAAGCTCGTCAACGACGTTCTGGCTCCGCTCGCCCTGCGCAACCCGCCCGATATCGTGACGTTGACGGCGGAGATCACCGAGCCCTCGGAGCGCGATGCTCCCCATATCGTCAAGGTCGTCGGCTCGCCGATCCCCAAGACCAACCGATTGAAAGCGCTCTATTTTACGCGGGTCGCGGCTCCCTATGGCGAGGGCGCCATGTACCATCACATTGGCATCTACGCCTACCGGCGCAATGCGCTCGAGCGGTTCGTGGCCTTGCCCCCTTCCTACCTGGAAAAACGCGAGAAGCTCGAGCAGCTCCGCGCGCTGGAAGACGGCATGCGGATCGAGGTGGTCGTCGTTGACACTGTTCCGCTCGGTGTCGATACTCCCGCCGACCTTGAGCGGGCCCGCCGGATGCTGGCGGACGGAACGAAAAAATCCTAGATCCACCCGAGAGTTAGAGATTGATGACTGATCGCAAGGCACGCGCCACGGAGGCGTCGGCGCGGGCGAGCAAGGGCGGGCGCATCGCCTTCCAGGGCGAGCCCGGCGCCAACTCGCATATTGCCGCGAGTGAGATGTTTCCCGGCCTCGAGCCGCTGCCGTGCCCGACCTTCGAGGACGCGCTCGGCCGGGTGAAGGCGGGGGACGCGCGGCTCGCCATGATCCCGATCGAGAATTCGGTCGCGGGCCGAGTCGCCGACATTCACCACCTGTTGCCTGAAGCCGGCCTTTACATCGTCGGCGAACACTTTCTGCGCGTCCGCCATCAGCTGATGGCGCTGCCCGGCACGCCGATCGGCAAGGTCAAGCGGGCGATGAGCCATACCCAGGCTCTGGGCCAGTGCCGGAACACTTTGCGTGGTCTCGGCATCGAGCCGGTGCCGGCGGCCGACACGGCGGGTTCGGCGCGGATCGTCTCCGAGCAGAAGGATGCAACCGTCGGGGCAATCGCCTCCGAGCTCGCCGCGAAAATCTACGGCCTGGAAATCCTCAAGCGCGACATCGAGGACGAGGATCACAACACCACGCGGTTCGTCGTGCTTTCGCCCGAGCCCGACGATGCGGAGCCTGGCGATGGGCTCATCGTCACCACCTTCATCTTCAATGTCCGCAACGTGCCGGCGGCGCTCTACAAGGCGCTCGGGGGCTTCGCGACGACGGGCGTCAACATGACGAAGCTCGAGTCCTACCAGCTCGACGGCACCTTCTCGGCGACCATGTTCTATTCCGATATCGAGGGCCATCCGCGTGACCGCAACGTCCAGTTGGCGCTGGAGGAGCTTTCCTTCTTCTCGACCAAGGTGAAGATCCTCGGCTCCTATCCTGCGAGCCCCTTACGCAAATCGATGGCCGATCAAGCCAAGCGCTGACGGGCCGGGAGGGCTGACAGAATGGGCCCACTCCTCAAGGATAAGACGTTCCTCGTGACGGGCGCGGCCACCGGTATCGGGGCGGCGGTGGTGCGGCTGTTCCGGGCGGAGGGGGCGTCGGTCGTCGCGTTCGGACTTGGTGGCGATGTGCTTGAGGGGATCGCGCGCGAGACGGGCGCGATCGCCGTGCACGGCAGCGTCGCGCAGGAGGACGATCTCGCACGAGCGGTGGCGGCGGCAGGTCCGCTCGACGGCCTCGTGCATGCCGCCGGCATCATCGCCGAGGACGAGCCACTCTCGATCGACGACGAGGTTTGGCAGCGCACGATCGACGTCAACTTGACCGGCACCATGCGGACAAATCGCGCCGTGCTGCCGGGGCTTCTCACACGCGGCGGCGGGGCGATCGTCAACATCGCGTCCGTCGCGGCCTTCAACGCCTCGCCCGGCATGGCGACCTATGCGGCGAGCAAATCCGGCATCGTCTCCTTCACGCGCTCGGTCGCGGTGACCTACGGGCCGCAGGGCGTTCGCGCCAACTGCCTCTGTCCGGGATGGACGAGGACGCCGATGAGCGAGGCCGAGATGACGAGCGCCGCGCGCGCTAGCGGTACGACGCCCGAGGCCGGGTTCGACAAGCTTGCGGGACAACTCGCGCTCCGCCGGATCGCCTTGCCCGAGGAGATCGCACAATGCGCGCTGTTCCTCGCCTCGGACATGGCGTCCTTCGTCACCGGCGCCGTGCTCGTCGCCGACGGCGGCGGGCGCGTGCCGGCGAGCGTCAGGGCGGTGTGATCTGTCGCGTGATGCCAAACCGCAGCATGCACAATGGTTTCGATGGCCCCGAAGGGGCCGTGGACTGTAGCCATGGGTGAAGCGAGAGGCTGGGCCAATGCCCAGCCTCGCAGCGGAACTCGTGGGAGTGAACGTTGCAAGGTGCTGCCCCGGCAGGGGCAGAGGAAGACCGCGCCAGCGCACGACGCGATCCGCTCGTCCTCCGCCCCATCCGGGGCGGGCTTTAGAAGAGACCTCTCCACGGGTTCCGCTGCGCTCACCCGTGGCTACAGCCCGTTGGCCCTTTCGGGGCTAAAATGCGAGCCGTAGGAGCGGAACGGTCGAACTTTGTGCGATTTGGTATGATGCGAACTCTACCGTTCGAAGTTCTTGATGATCTCGCCTGTCGGCAGCGCGCGATCGACATACGAGAACGTGCCCTTCTCCTGGATCTCGCGCGCGGCTTCGATGAGCCCCGTCATTGCGGCGCGGTAAAGCGAGGTCGCGACGCTGATGCGGCGGACGCCGGTGGCCTCGATGTCCGCTTTCGCCGTGGGCTTTCCTGGCATGCCGACCATGTAGTTCACGGGTTTCGTCAGGCTCTGGCAGACCTGCCGGACGGCGGCGAGGTCGGGCAGTCCCGGCGCCATCAGTACGTCGGCGCCCGCCGCCTCGAAGGCTTTCAAGCGCTTGATCGTGTCGTCGAGATCGACCTTGCCGCGCAGGAAGTTCTCGGAGCGGGCCGTTAGCACGAAGGGATGCGGTAGGCTTCGCGCCGCAGCGACGGCCGCCTCGATCCGTTTGAGGGCGAGGTCGAGCGGATAGATCGCCTTGCCCGAATAGTCCTCGATGGAGGCGCCGCTGAGCCCTGCCGCTGCCGCCTCCCGGATCGTCGTCGCGGCGTCCTCGGGCGTATCGCCGAACCCGTTCTCGAGATCGCCCGAGACGGGCAGGTCCGTTGCGGATGTGATGGCCTTCGCATACGCCATGGCCTCAGCCCGTGACATCCGCCCATCGGCCCGTCCGAGCGTGCCGGCCGCAGCCCCGCTGGAGGTCGCCAGCGCCTTGAAGCCGTGCCCGGCCATGATGCGCGCCGTGCCCGCATCCCAGACATTGGCGATGACAAAGGCGCCGGGACCTTCGTGCAGCTTGCGGAACGCTTCGGCTTTGGCGCGCTGGTCGGTGGGCATGCTTTGACTCCTCGAAGCAAAGGCGACAGTTTCAGATCAAGACTATAGCCCGCTCCGGTCACATCTGCACACACAGCACCATCAGCCAACCCGAAAGCTGTCATCATGGCCTCGAAGACGCCCGCCAAACGCGCCTACCGCTCCTCCCACTGGTTCGGCGGCACCGGTCGTGACGACTTCATTCACCGGAGTTGGATGAAGAACCAGGGCATCCCCGACGATCAGTTCTACGGCCGGCCGGTGATCGGCATCTGCAATACCTTCTCCGAGCTCACCCCCTGCAACGCGCACTTCAAGCATCTCGTCGATCACATCAAGCGCGGCGTGCTCGATGCCGGCGGCTTCCCGCTCGAGTTCCCGGTCGATGAGTTTGGGCGAGACGAATCTGCGCCCGACGGCGATGCTGTTCCGCAATCTCGCCTCGATGGATGTGGAAGAAAGCATCCGCGCCAATCCGATCGACGGCGTGGTGCTGATGGTCGGTTGCGATAAGACGACGCCCTCGCTGCTGATGGGCGCGGCGAGCTGCGACTTGCCCGCGATCTGCGTCTCGGGCGGGCCGATGCTCAACGGGCACTACCAGAACAAGCTCATCGGCTCGGGCACCGCGGTCTGGCAGTTCTCGGAGGACGTGCGCGCCGGCAAGATGTCGATGGACGACTTCAAGGATGCGGAAGCCGCCATGTCGCGCTCGCCCGGCCACTGCATGACCATGGGCACGGCGTCAACGATGGCCTCGATGGTGGAGGCGCTCGGCATGGGGATGCCGCACAACGCGGCGATCCCCGCCGTCGAACTCGCGCCGCAACGTGCTCGCCCGCATGGCCGGGCGGCGGATCGTCGATATGGTCAACGAGGATCTGAAGCCGTCCGACATTCTGACCAAGCGCGCCTTCGCCAATGCCATCCGGGCCAACGGCGCCATCGGCGGCTCGACGAACGCGGTGATCCATCTGCTCGCCATCGCCGGGCGCGTCGGCGTCGATCTCACGCTCGATGATTGGGACGAGCTCGGCCGCGATGTGCCGACCATCGTCGACCTGATGCCCTCGGGCCGCTTCCTGATGGAGGACTTCTTCTATGCCGGTGGCCTGCCGGCGGTGCTTCGCCGATTGGGCGAGGGGGGCCTCCTCGACAAGGCGGCCAAGACCGTCAACGGCCGCACCATCTGGGAGAACGTCCACGACGCGGCCTGCTGGAACGACGAGGTGATCCGCCCGTTCGACAAGGCGCTGACCAAGAGCGGCGGCATCGCGGTACTGCGCGGCAATCTCGCGCCGAACGGGGCGGTGTTGAAACCGTCCGCCGCCACGCCGAAACTCATGCAGCACACCGGCCGCGCGGTCGTCTTCGAAACCATCGAGGACTTCAAGGCCCGGATCGACGACCCCAAGCTCGACATCGACGCCGACTGCATCATGGTGCTGAAGAACTGCGGGCCGAAGGGCTATCCCGGCATGGCCGAGGTCGGCAACATGCCATTGCCGCCGAAAGTCCTCAAGAAGGGCATCACCGACATGGTCCGCATCTCGGACGCGCGCATGAGCGGCACGGCCTATGGCACCGTCATTCTACATGCGGCGCCCGAAGCCGCCGCCGGTGGGCCGCTCGCCGTGGTGCAGACCGGAGATATGATCGAGGTCGATGTGGCGGGCCGCAGACTTGAGCTGAAGGTGACGAAGGCTGAGCTCGACAAGCGCCTCAAGTCCTGGAAGCCGGAGCCCTTGCCGGACGGCGGCTATCAGCGGCTCTATGTCGAGACTGTCGAGGGTGCCGACAAGGGCGCGGACCTCACCTTCCTCAAGGGCCGGCGCGGCGCGCCGGTGCCGCGGGAGAGCCATTGAGGCGGGACGCCGAGGCGATGGCTTTTAGAAAGCCGAAGCAAGGCGTCCCAAGTCTTTAGTTTCCCGGAAGCGCATTTCCGACGATGGTCGTGTTCCGCTTGCTACTCACCCGTACACGAGAGGCCCCCATGCGCGATCCCAGATATGACATTCTCTTCGAGCCTGTCGCCATCGGGCCGCTCGTCGCCAAGAACCGCTTCTATCAGGTGCCGCATTGCAACGGTGGCGGCTATCGCGACCCATCGGCGGCAGCCGCCATGCGTGGCGTCAAGGCCGAGGGCGGCTGGGGCGTTATCTTCACCGAGCAGACGGAGATGCACCACACCTCCGAGATCACGCCATTCATCGAGCTGAGGCTGTGGGACGATGCCGACTTGCCTGGACTTGCCCGAATGTCGGAACGGATGAAGTCGCATGGTGCGCTCGCCGGCATCCAGCTTGCCTACTCGGGCATCAACGGACCCAACCTCTACACCCGCGAGGTGCCGCTGGCTCCGACCGCGCTGCCGATCCGCACCTTCACGAGCGATCCCGTCTCCGCCCGTGCCCTCGACAAATCCGACATCCGCAATCTGAGGCGCTGGTTCGTCAACGCCGCCAGGCGCTCTCGCGCAGCCGGCTTTGATCTCATCTGCCTCTACGGCGCGCATGGCTTCGGCATCTTCCAGCATTTCCTCAGCCGCGCGACAAACCATCGAAGCGACGAGTACGGCGGCAGCATCGAGAACCGCTCGCGCTTCGCCCGCGAGGTCGTGGCCGATATCCGCGAAGCCGTCGGGGCTACGATGGCGCTGACGATGCGCGTCTCCCTCGACGAGACGATCGGCGACCTCGGCTTTTCCAACGCCGAGGTGCGCGAGTTCATCGAGCTCAATCGTGATCTGCCGGATTGCTGGGATCTGGCGCACGGCACCTGGGAGGATTGCTCCGGCCCCTCCCGCTTCAAGGAGGAGGCGGCACAGGAGGCGCTCGTCAAGGGCATCCGCGAGCTGACGGGGAAACCCGTCGTCGGCGTCGGCCGCTTCACGAGCCCCGACGTCATGGTGCGCATGATCCGCCAAGGCGTGCTCGATTTCATCGGCGCGGCCAGGCCTTCGATCGCCGATCCCTTCATTCCGAAGAAAATAGACGAGGGGCGCATCGAGGACATCCGCGAATGCATCGGCTGCAATATCTGCATCTCGGGCGACATGACCATGTCGATCTCGCGCTGCACGCAGAACCCGACCTTCATGGAGGAGTGGCGCAAGGGCTGGCATCCCGAGCGCATGAACCCAAAGGGCGCGAGCCAGAGCGTGCTCGTCGTCGGCGCGGGGCCAGCCGGGCTCGAGGCTGCGCTGGGGCTCGCCAAGCGCGGCTACGATGTCACCGTCGCGGAAGCACGCGACGCGATCGGCGGCCGGGTGGCGCGCGAGCGGCTGCTGCCGGGCCTCGCCGCCTGGGGACGCGTCGCCGATTACCGGCAGTATCAGCTGAGCCAGCGCGCCAATGTCGAGATTTACACCAGTAGCGCGCTCACCGCCGATGACATTCTGGCCTACGGCATCGAGCATGTGGCCATCGCGACCGGCTCGATCTGGCGCAGTGATGGTGTTTCCCGCCAGCATGTCATTCCCATTCCAGCCGATCCCGCCATGCCGGTTTTCACGCCGGACGACATCATGGAGGGGCGTCTGCCCAAGGGCGAGGTCGTCGTCTTCGACGACGATCACTACTACATGGGCGGCGTCATCGCCGAGCTGCTGGTCGGCAAGGGCTGCAGGGTGACACTCCTGACGCCATCCGCCTTCGTCTCGGAATGGACGCGAAACACGCTCGAGCAGGGTGCAATCCATCGCCGGCTCGTGTCGCTCGGCGTAGGCATCGTCCTCAACCGGGGGCTCGCTGCCATTCACCGCGACGCCGTCGAGACCAATTGCACGTATACCGATGCGCGCTCCCAACTAGCCTGCGAGAGCGTCGTGCTGGTCGCCTCGCGGCAGGGAAGCACGGCCCTCTACGAGTCACTTCGCCAGCGTCAGCCCGAATGGACGGATCAGGGCATCCGCTCCGTCAAACTCATCGGCGATGCGGAAGCACCCGGCCCGATCGCCTGGGCAACTTACGCCGGCCATCGCTATGCGCGCGAGCTCGACGAGCCTGATTTGGGCGATGCCTTGCCGTTCCGCCGCGAGGTGGCCATGCTTGGCGCTGACTTGAGTTGAGCAGAAAAATTTCAAGACAAGGTCATGATCATGGATCTCTCGGCCTTCGCGCACTATCCGAGCCTCAAGGGCAAATCGGTTTTCATCACGGGCGGCGGCTCCGGCATCGGGGCGGCCGTCACCGAAAGCTTCGCGCATCAAGGCGCCAAGACGACCTTCGTCGACATCGACGAGGCGGCGAGCACGGCGCTCGCGGACAATTGCGCGAAAGAGCACGGCAACAAACCGCGCTTCGTCCCCTGCGATATCCGCAACATCCCCGACTTGAAGCGCGTCATCGCGGACACCGTTGCAGCGCAAGGGCCGATCGATGTGCTCGTCAACAATGCCGCGCGCGATGACCGGCACGCCTGGGATGTCGTCGATGAGGCCTTCTGGGACGAGTATGTCGCCGTCACGCTCCGCCACATGTTCTTCGCCTGCCAGGCGGTCGCGCCCGAGATGGCCAAACGAGGCGGTGGATGCGATCATCAATTTCGGCTCGGTCTCCTGGAAGATGAAGAACGGCGGCTATCCCGTCTACACCGCCTGCAAGGCGGCGGTGCATGGCCTGACCACCAGCGCGGCGCGCGATTTCGGCAAGCAAGGCGTGCGCGTCAACACGGTCATCCCCGGTTGGGTGATGACAGAACGGCAGTTGAAGCTATGGGTGACGCCCGAGGGCGAAGCAACGATCGACCGCATGCAATGCCTCGCCGGCCGCCTGATGCCGGTTGATCTCGCCCGCATGGTGCTGTTCCTCGCTTCCGACGATGCCCGTATGTGCTCGGGCCAGGAGTTTACCGTCGACGCAGGCTGGGTGTGAGTGGTGTCTTAGCGCGCACGTCCGCAGTCCGGATCGAGCAGACATTCGCGCGACACTCCGGGGCGAGATGGGCAAAAGCAGTCGTGAGTCGCTTTCGACATGACCTCCAAGGTTGATCGCGCGCCACCTGTTGCTCACTCGGCATCGCTGCCAGGTATTCGAGTCAGGTCGTGCAGCCAAGGCAAGGCAGATCGGGTCCAGTATTGCTCTTGTGGCACAAGCTCGCGGAATTGCTTCAGTACTCCGGCACGCAATCCAAAGTACAGCGAATTGTCGTCACCGGGAGCCGAGTAGATGGGGGTACCGCAGGTTGGGCAAAAGGCCAGCCTTCGCTCGTGGCCACTATCGGCTGTCTTGATGAAGACCATTGGCGGGCCGGTCAGCAGGCGGAAATTTCCGGCGATTGCTGGGACGACGCGCGACGAAGCCACTATGCTTCACCCGGTGCAGCAGCCTCGGCAGGGCGACCAACGACCTTATTAGGCTAGCAAAAAAATTGATTGCATCACGAACTGCCTGATCGACGTGGTCCCGTTCGACCAACAGTGTTTCGAGAGCCTTCACTCGCAGTGCGAACGGCGAAAGCTCAGAGCGTTTGTCGTTGTGATCGTCGTGGGACAACTGTTCCTCCCACTCTATCGAGCACGCGCAGTTGATCACAAGGCGTTAGTCCCTGCAAGCCAAGGACTGCGGCACTTCGCACGTGTTGACCTGTGACTTCCGGAATGGGTCACCAGCGCCGACGGCACCAGGTCCGCATTCTGCCCGTCGCTAGCAAGTGCGAACGGCGGCACTCCTAGGGTCTGGGACGGCTTGCCAGACGTGGCCAAGTCGCGCTTTGATGGCCTCGATTGTTCGCCGGCACTTGACCCCGCCCTCCGCCGGCGCCGGGCGTGAGGCCCGAGAGGTTCCACCCCACGAAGGAAGCAGCACATGGCAACGAAGAAGAGCAGCGGCGTCAAGCGTAAGGACACGCACGGCGCCCAGACGATGGAGACGCTGGCCCGCATCTCGCAGAAGCAGCAGACGGCGGAAGTGAAGCGCTCGCTCGAGCTCGGCCTCGAAGCCGCCGATTCCGTCATCGACCGTTCAATCTCGCTGTTCAGCCGCGGGCATCAGCCGGCCTTCGCCGGCATCAACACCTTCATGAAGGCGCCCTACTGCGAGGACATCCGCAAGGTCGGCGACTACGAGGCTTGCTTCATCGGCGCACCGTTCGACTCCGCCACCACCTACCGGCCCGGCACCCGCTTCGGTCCGCAGGCGGTGCGCCGGATCTCCGCCCTCTACGACGGCTACTGGTTCGACGGCGGTGTCGACATCTACGAGGAGCTCGACTTCTGCGACGGCGGCGACATCTTCGTCATCCCCGGCAATATCGAGAAGACCTTCGATCAGGTGACGAAGGCGGTCTCCCACATCTACACCTCCGGCGCCTTCCCGATCATCTGCGGCGGCGATCATAGCCTCGGCTTCCCGAACGTGCGCGGCATCGCGCCCCACATCGACGGCAATGTCGGCATCATCCACATCGACCGCCACATCGATATCCAGGAAAAGGATATGGATGAGCGCATGCACACGACGCCGTGGTTCTGGACGACCAACGAAGGCACGGCGACGAGCCATCGCAACCACAGCCGCATGCACGAGATAGGCCTCGCCAACTGCCATCCGAAAAACCTCGTGCAGATGGGGATCGGGGGCTGGTACGGCAACCGCCCCGGCACCGAGGTCGCGCGCAAACGAGGCACGTCCGTCATGACCATGCACGACATCGAGAAGATGGGGGCCAAGAAGGCCGCCGAGGTCGCGCTCGAGATGGCGTGGGAAGGCTGCAAGGCCGTCTATCTTTCCTACGACATCGACTCGATTGATCCGGGCTTCGCACCGGGCACCGGCTCGCCGGAGCCGGGCGGTCTGCTGCCGCGCGAAGCCTTCGAGATCATCCACACGATCGCCGCTGAAGGCTTGTGCGGCATGGAGGTGGTGGAGGTCTCGCCGCCCTACGACGTCAACGACAATACGGCGCAACTCGCCTGCCGCGTCGTGCTCGACACGCTCGGCACGCTGGTCGCCAACAACAAGCTCGGCCATCGCAAGAAGGTGATGAAGTGAGGGCGTCGCCGCACGTCTCGCATGACATCATCGGTTCTGAGGAAAAATCCACGAAGCGTATCGTTTCTGCACTTGCCGGTGTTGCAGGTTTGCTGTTGTCTAGCGCCACCGTGTCTGCTCATGAGCAGGGACCGGCAAGTGCTACCCATCTTTTTCTGATGCATCCTTTCGATGGGATTGATCTGGCACGGCTCGTGGCGCTGATCGGCATCGGGGCTGCGTGTGTTTGGGCCGTCTGGTGCGCGACGCGCTGAGAGGGGTCTGGCTAGTGTGGCGTCGCGCCTTAGTTGACCAGTACCGCGGCAAGGTTCGTGTCAACTAAGGCGCGTTCGAACGCCACACTAAGCCAATGATATCGCTAGTGGCCCTTATGTCGCGCCTAAATCGAAAGCGCTCACGGCCATGATGCGATTTAGGCGCGACGGGCCACTAGTTTGGCTTTGAGCACGTTCTCACGGCGAACCGGTATCCATCCCGGCCTTCGCCGGAAGCTTTCCCGGAACGTGCTCTGCTTGGTTTGAGCACGTTCTCACGGCGAACCGGGATCCACCGGCCTTCGCCGGACAGGCTTTCGCCGAACGTGCTCTGCGAAAGGACGTGGCGCGGTCGAGAGCGACGATGCGCAGTGGTTTGAGCTCAAGCCCGCAGCGCTTCGAACTCTTGCGACCTTTGGGGGGGAGCGCCGCGCCACGTCCGCCTCTGTTTTTTCGACCGCCTCCAGTCGCGAGCGCGCAGCTTGTGAGCCGGCGCCGTCTCCTGCTACGTCCCATCATGATCGGGACGCAGCGGGGCACGTGAAATGAACGCAGCATTGTTGGGCCTGGTGTCGGTGCTGAGTTTCGGCGCCGCCGATTTCATGGGCCGCTTCTCGACGCGGGCGACGAATGCCGTGGCGAGCTACGGCGCCGTGCTGCTGGTCGGCGTAATCGCCATGACCATCTGGGTGGCCGTCGATGGCGAGCCGCTCGTCTGGTCGGAGGCTGGAATTGCCCTCGCCATGCTCCACGGCTTTGCCGTCGTCGTCATGAGCCTGCTGCTCTACACCGGCCTTGCCCGTGGGCCGGTCAGCGTGGTGGCGCCGATCGCCGCCGTGCATCCCGCGCTCGTGCTCCTGGTGATGGTGGGGTTCGGTATCCGGCCGTCGGCACTGCAATGGGCGGCGATGCTCGTGGCGATCGCCGGCGGCGTCCTCATCGCGCGAACGGCAGGCGAGGGTGGCGACACGGCTGAGACCAGCGGTCGCGAGTTCCGCAAGACACTCTGGATCGCCGTCGCCGCATGCCTCTTCTATGCGGTGTTGATCCTGCTCGGGCAGGCGGCCGTGCCGCACATCGGTGCCGTGCAGACGGCATGGATCGGGCGCCTGTCGGGACTGGTACTGATACTCGTGATAGCGGCCGCGCTTGGCCAATCGCTCCGCGTGCCGCCGCGCTGGCTGCCCTTCCTCGCAGCCCAGGGCCTCGCCGACATGCTGGGCTATGTCGCGCTGACGGCCGGGAGCACGACGCCGAACCCGGAGATCACTGCGGTGATCGCGGCGGGCTTCAGCGTCGTCACGGTGTTGTTGGGCTGGGTGATCCTGAAGGAGCGGATCGGTCTCGTGCAGTGGGCGGCGATTGCCATGATCGGTGGTGGCGCGGTGGTGCTGGCGGCGGGGTGAGTGGGCGGTTGCGTTCGATGCGTTCGGTCGACTCAGTTATGATCGGCCAGATCAATAGCGGAGAGTCCAATGCATCCCATTATCCTCGCCTCCGACAGCATCAAAGATGAACTGACGCGATGGCTGACGAACGCCCTCAAGTGCGAACTCTTTCCAAGAGAGGGCGACAGTCTTGCTAATGCGCAGTTGCCGTCGTTCACGAACATCAACGCGGAACACAAGCTCAGAACCGAAGGTGACGAGACGCACGTGATCAAATTGACGCGCCCAGACGGCCAAATTTTCACTGTAAGCGTTCGGTACGAAGGACGAGGTGCCTAGCGCTTGCGTGGGTTGAGGTCGAGCATCGTCGCGCCCCGCCCCTCAGCTCAACTCCCTCACTCTGAAATGCAGCCCGCCCTTGGGCGTCAGCGTGACGGTCGCGTTGATGCCGGGCGGCGATTGGCGGTCTTGGACTTTCCTGTTAGGCTATGTCCATGAACCAGCAAGCCAAAGCGATCTTCCAACAAGCGCAATCTCTCACGGCAGTGGAGCGCGAAGAGTTGGCGGAGTTGTTGCTTGCGACAGTCGAGCAAAGTCCTGAGCTCGATCAGGTTTGGGCTGAGGAAGCAACTCGTCGCTGGCAAGCGCACCAAGACTCGGGCGATCCGGCTATCGATGCGTTGGCGGCGATCGATGCGGCGCGCGCCGCGCGCAGGCCGCAGAAATAACGTCCGTGCGCGTTACGATGATCGCGGCGGCCCGGGCAGAAATGTTCCGAGCAGCGCGCTGGTATTGTCGTCGCGAGCGCAATCTAATCCGGCAGATCGTTGTTGCCCGGTTGGTATCGCGCGCCGTGCCGGACATGGACGATGACGACAGTCTCAGGATCGGCCCGATAGTAGATGGTGTAGGGATAGCGCGGCATCGCGAGGGCTCGGACACCGAGGTTACGGCGCTCGACACCGAGATTGGGATGCTCACAAAGATGGCCGATGCTGGTGGCGATCGCCTGCTCGACCTTCAATGCCGCCTTGGGATCGCGGGCCTTGATGTAATCGGCGATGGCTTCGATATCTGCAATCGAGCGGGTCGTGAACCGCAATTTCACGAGCGAAATCTGCCAAACGCTGCTGCCACTTCCTCTTCGCCGGCGAACTCTCCCCGATCGGCTTGCGCAAGGCCCTCGGCAATGGCTGCCCGGGTGGCATCGTCCTCGTCGGGGATGGAGCGCGTATAGGCATCGGCAATGTCAGCAATTGCGGCAAGCTGCTCATCCGAGAGCTTGTCGAGCTTGGTCCTGATGGTGTGGATGGCCTCGGTTCTCGTCATTTGACCAGCATAGCACAATGCGGACGCTTTCGGAACCAAGATGGTGGTAGGGGTCTGTTAGACCACCCCTCAACTCAGCTCCCGAACCCTGAAATGCAGCCCGCCCTTGGGCGTCAGCGTCACCGTCGCGTTGATGCCGGGCGGCTCGACGCCGACATACTCCGGCCGGAAGCGGCGCAGCAAGATCGACAGCGCCAGCGTGTTCTCGACCTGGCTCATGGCGCCGCCGATGCAGGAGCGTTTGCCACCGCCGAACGGCAAATAGGTGTAGGGCTTCCGCTTCTTCATGGCCTCGCCCATAAAGCGCTCGGGCCGGAACTCCTCCGGATTGTCCCAGAACTTCGGATTGTGGTGGGCGCCATATGCGAACATGACGACCCGGTCTCCCACCTTGATCTCCTTGCCGTCGATCTCGTCGGGCTTGGAGGCGACGCGGATGAGACCCCAGATCGGCGGGTAGAGCCGCATCGTCTCCTGAATGACGGCGCGGGTGTAAGCCAAGCCCGAATAGTCGTCGGCCGTCGGGTCGCGGTCGCCGTAGACCTGCTCGCCCTCGCGGCGGATGCGGTCGGCCGTCTCGGGATGCTTGGAGGCGAGATACATCGCCCAGGCGAGTGTCAGCGCGGTGGTTTCCGTGCCGGCCCACAGATACTGCTTCAATTCGTCGACAGCCTGCTGCTGATCGAACTCGGGAACGGACGGATCGGCGACCGCCGCCTCGATCATCTTGAGCAGCGTGCGCTCGCGCTCCTCGCGCGGATCGGCGGCGAAGACCGTCGGCGGCACGCCCGCCCACACTTCCATGGCTTTCGAGGCGTCCTCCTCCGTGATCTCGAACTCGGCGCCTTGCACGCGCTTCAGGCGGATCGACTTGTGGTTCATCACGTCGGTGTAGGTCTTGACGCATTTGAACACGAAATGCGGATTGAACGGCATGTCACGGTCGAACAGCGCCTTGCAGATCATGTCGGCGGCGAGCGTCCAGGTCTGCTCGACCATCTCGAAGGTCTCGCCGGTTTTCGCGAGGCCCGCCCACAGGTCCATCTTGGTACGGATGGCCTGGAGGAAGTAGGGGATGTACTCGGCGAACATGTCGGGGTGGAAGGCGGGCTGCTGGGGCAGGCGGATCTTCTGCCAGAGCACGCCGTCATTGGTGATCATCGACTTGCCGAAGATCGGCTTCAGCCCGTCGAAATACTTGACGTAGTCGTCGGCCTTGGTGACGAGCACGCGCTTGAAGTGCTCGGGCTCGGAGAGGAAGACGACGCGCTGGTTGGCCATGTTGACGGCGATGACCCCGCCGTAGCGCTCGGACATCTGCATGAGCATGGTCATCGGATTCTGCGGATCGCCCTTGAGCAGGGCCGACAGTTTGAACCAGATGCTGCTTTCATCGCCGAGCTGGTGGGAGGGGGAGACGGCGGTCATCAATTTCAACTCCAAGGTACGGGCTTCAAACCTGCCCCGTGCCCAGTTCTGTGTTCGTTCGCTTGCACCGCAATCGGCGGCCGAGCCGGAAAGGTGCAGGTGCAGGAGCCGTGCCGCAGCGGTCCCTCGTGTGGCGGTTCAGAAGTTCGCCCCACCGTTCCAGCGGACTCCGTAGGCGAACTTCTGAACATAACGCCACACTAAGCCATTGACTCGACTAGTGTCCTTATCGATCCCGAAGTTCGCGCCGAGCTCTCTGCTTGATCTGACGAACTTCGGGCCCGGGACACTAGCAGGCTGTTGAAATTCAATCGAGGACCTCCGGAATGGCCTCCGAAATTCGATCTGTCGTCGAGCTGAACGTGTTTGGATGCGCTCGTCCGGATTCTGCTCGACATGGGAACGCGTTTCTGACCGCTCGAAAACCAATTTCAACAGCCTGCTAGACCCCGGCTGCACCGGCCAAATTCCACCCGGCGTTGCCGATTGTCCATGTGGCCTTGTTGATGCCGGGCACTCTGTCGCGGGCGTGGCGGGCCGTCAGCCTCGAACCGGAGAGAGGGTTAACGCGTCAGGCCCCGGTTTTCAGCAGCTCGAGCCAGGCCGGCCGGAAGCCACGCGCTTGGTAGAAGCCAATTGCCGAAGCGTTGGGTGCGATGGCGCCGATGAGGTGATCGGTCACGCCGCGCCGGGCAAGCTCGGCTTCGACGGCATTCATCAGGGCCGTGCCGAGACCCCGGCCACGCGCGGCCTTCGACACGACGAGGAATTTCGTCTCGGCGATTTGCGGGCCGGTCGCCCAGGTATCCGCGTAGGCCGGCAGCTCGGCCGTCTTTTCGATAGCGACGCTGGCGAGGCCGATCGGGGATGCGCCGTCGAAGGCCACGAGCAGAAAGCCATGTTTGGCGCTCTTTGCGAGCAGCCCGCGAATGGCCGGCCAAGAGCGATCGTCATCGACGAAAGGCCCGAGGTAGGGCGAGGTCATCTGATGGTGATGATGCAGCTCCAGCCACAGCGCGCGGAGTTGGCTTGCGTCATCGGCTGTCACTGAAGATATCATCGCTCCGTGTTGGTTGGCGCGCACCAAGGGGGGACGCTGGAATCGCGTCAGCGTCAGCCAGGCCGGCACGTATCCCTTCGATTGGTAGAGCGACACGGCCCGCGTGTTGGAAGGGATCACGCCGATGAGCTTGGTGTGGAGACCCGAGCTTTCGGCGATCTCCGAAAAGCGCTCCAACATCGCCGAGCCGAGGCCGCGCCCTCGCGCGCTCGGGTCGACGAACACGCTGACCAGTTCCAACAGCGTTGGCGGCAAGTCCAATGTCGCGTTCCACACCATCGGGCGCTTCGCCATGACGATGTAGCCAACATCGCTGTCACCCGACGACGCGACGAACCCCTCGCCTCCCTGGCTCAACGCGGTCTCATATTGCTGGCGGCGATAGTGCCAGGAGGTCTCGTCCGCCACGTAGGTTGCGAGTTCTGGCGCAACCGATTGGTGATGACGGTGCAGCGCGAGCCAGAGCGGCCGGACGCGATCGATCGTCTCGGGCGTGAGCGGCTCGTATCTCATGATCTCCGCCCGCGCCCCGAGCCCTTGGCGACGGCCGGGCGCGCGCCATGCGGTGGGCGGACCAGTGCGGGCAACAGGACATCGATGAACGCATCGAGCGAGGCAGCCGTCCGCTCGACCTTCGAGCGCAGCACCGCGCCCTGCCAGGCATCGAGCAGCAGCCGGCCGAGCACTTTCGCCTTACAGTCCGTCCGCACGCCACCGGACTGCTGGCCTTGCCGGAGGCAGCGGGCCAGCGCCTCGCTCCAGTCCTGCAACAGGCGATCGACCAGCTTCTGGGTTGCCGGGCTGAGGCTGGCGGCCTCGGCGGCGAGGTTGCCGATGAGGCAACCGCGCGCGAACCCGAACTGTCCATTGTAGTCGCGCAGCTCCGAGAAATAGGCACGGAGCCGCTCGAAGGGCGGGCGGGCTGGGACTTCCAGGATCGTTTTCAGGTTCGTCTCGACGAGCGCGAAGTATTCCCGGAGCACTGCTGCACCGAACTCGTCTTTGCTCGCAAAATGATTGTAGAACGACCCCTTCGGGGCCCCCGACCGCTTGGCGATTTCCGCGACGCCGGTGCCGGCGAACCCGTGCGCGTGCACGGTGTCGAGGCCGGCGCGGATGATTTCGGCGCGCTTGCTGGGTTGGGGCATGGTGCGAAAATGACCGGTCGTCTTAAGGGAGTCAAGCCACACGGGCGTGACGGCGAGTGCGGCAGAGGCGGACGCGGAACGTGTGTCGATTGTCGCGGACGCGCCGGATGGCCGGCTGCCTTAACTTCGGCTCGGCGCCAAAGAGGCAACGTCAGGCTGCCAACGTTCGTCGCGCTCGCCGCAGCATCACCGAAACGATCAGCCGGTGCGCGGGGGCGACCAGGATCATGTAGGCGCGCCCGAACAGGTTGTGCACCTTGACGGAGGAGGTGATCGTCAGGCGTTGCCCGTAGGTCGTGATGCAGGTGAGCACATCCAGATGCCGGTCGCGCGCCGACAGCGTCATGATTTTAGGCTCGATCCGCTCCACCAGGAAGAAGTCCAGCCGTTCGCCGGCCTTCGGCGTGTCCGCGTGCCGGCCAGAAAAGCCGCCGATCCGCCTGACGCCGAAACGCGCGGAGATCGCGTCGCGAATGCGAAAGGCCAGCCCCACGAAGGGCAGCGGCTCGCGCATCACCGTGTTCCAGGCCTCCAGCGCCGTCATCGGTCGCGGCAGGTCGATGCCGCGTGCGTCGAAGAAATCGAGCGCCTCGCGCGGCGCGACGAGATCGGCTTGCAATGGGGGCATCGGTGTATCCTGCGGAGCTGAGCGGATTGGGCTGCTGTGGCCGCCAACACGTTCCTTGCACCATCGGCCAACGATCGTATCAACACGATCGCCGCTACTGCCGCACGCCTATCAGTGCCGCTGCTAGAGTGCTTTACGGAAAAGTGCGAAGCGGTTTTCCGGAAGCACTTTACCCCCGCAACGGTGGCGGCGAGATCATGGCGGCGCGCAGCGGTACTCCGGGCGTCGTGTAGAGCACGCGGCCGTCGATGACGTAGGCGGCGCCGGAAGCCACCAGTTCCAGCGCATGCGGGTAGAGCCGGTGCTCGGCGGCGAGCACGCGCTCGGCCAGCGTCTCGGCCGTGTCACCCGGCGCGACGGGCACGGCCGCTTGCGCGACGATCGGACCGGCATCCATCTCGACACGCACGAAGTGAACGGTCGCACCCGAAATCCAGGCGCCCAAGTCGAGCACGCGCTGATGCGTATCCAGGCCCTGGAAGGCCGGCAGCAGCGAAGGATGGATGTTCAAGTGCCGGTCGATCCAGCGGTTGACGAACTCGGCCGTCAGCAACCGCATGAAGCCGGCATTGCAGACGAGGTCGATTTTGCGCTCCAGCAGGATGCCGTTGAGCCTCAGCTCGAAAGACATGCGCGAGGGGAACTTCGTGTGATCGAGCGGCACGGCCTCGATGCCGAGTTCGGCGGCCCTCGCCAATCCGGGCGCGTCCGGCTTGTTGGCGACGACGCTGACGATCTCGGCCGGGTAGGCCGGGTCCTCGGCGGCGCGGATGAGGCTCTCCATGTTGGAGCCACGGCCGGAAATCAGGATAGCGACGCGTTTCCTCGCCGTCATGCCGAAAATCTCAGCGCGCCCGAGAACCTGACCGCCTCGGCCTCGCCCATGCCCTTGGCCGCCGACTTGACGCCCCGGCCGGCCTCCACCTCGCCGATGATCTGGGCCGTCTCGCCGCAGTCCCGGAAAACCGCCAGCACTTCGTCCGCCCGATCCCTCTCCGCGACCACCACCATGCCGATCCCGCAGTTGAAGGTCCGGAGCATTTCGGCGTCCGGCATACCGCCCGCTTTCTGCAACCAACCGAACACCGGCGGGGCGGCGAACCGATCGAGGTTAACGTGTGCCGCCAAGCCCTTAGGCATGACTCTAGGTAAATTCTCGGCGAGCCCACCCCCTGTAATGTGCGAAAGAGCCTTAATCGCCCCTAAGGCCCCTCCGCCGGTCCTACGGACCGTTTCGAGCGTGGAGGCCACATACACGCGCGTCGGGGTCAGAAGGGCCTCAGCGAGGCTCCCCGTGGGTTTAAAGGGGCATGGAGCATCCCAGGCGAGACCCTCGCGCTTCACGATCAGGCGGACGAGCGAGTAACCATTCGAGTGCGGCCCCGACGAGGATAAACCGATCAGCGCGTCACCGGCCGAGATATCCCCGCGCGGGAGGATTTCGCCCCGCTCGACGGCCCCGACGGCAAAGCCCGCGAGGTCATAACTCTTGGCCTGGTACATGCCGGGCATCTCGGCCGTCTCGCCGCCGATCAAGGCCGCGCCCGCCTGCCGGCAACCCTCGGCGATCCCCGCGACGATCCTTGCCGCGACGGCCACGTCGAGCTTTCCGACCGCCAGATAGTCGAGGAAAAACAGCGGCTCGGCGCCCTGCACGACGAGGTCGTTGACGCACATGGCGACGAGGTCGATGCCGATGCTGTCGTGGAGGCCCGTCTCGATGGCGATCTCGAGCTTGGTGCCGACGCCGTCGTTGGCCGCGACCAGCACCGGATCGCGGTAGCCCGCCGCCTTGAGGTCGAACAATCCGCCGAAACCGCCGAGCGCCGCGTCGGCGCCGGGCCGCGCCGTCGACCTCGCCAGCGGCTTGATCGCCTTGACGAGGGCATTGCCGGCATCGATATCGACGCCCGCATCCAGGTAGGTCAGGCCATTGCCCGGCCGCGTCATCTCGTGTTCCTTTGGCTTACGCATGAGTTGGCTATTGGGTTAGGCCTCCGCTTTTATGGCCAGCTGGGCGGCCGCAAAGCCAGAATTTCGCCGTGAGGCTCGGCGATAAGGCCCGTCGGCAGCATAAGGAGTGGGACGCATGCGCAGGCGAGGTAGGATCGGTGGCGCTCGGCGCGCTTTGCGCCGCCGTGGCGATTTCGGCCCCGGCCTTTGCCCAATCCGACATCGTCTACCAGGTCTCGAACTATCCCGTGAGCGCGGTCGCGGCCGACGCCGTCACCGCCAAGGAAAAGGCGTTGGAGGATGGCCAGCGCGATGCCTTTCGCTATCTCATGAAGCGCCTCGTCGATGTCACGGCCTACAAGAAGCTGCCGAAGCTCGACGCCAGGAGTGTCGAGGACATGCTGAGCGATGTCAGCGTCAGCGATGAGCAGAACTCGTCGACCGAATACATCGCGACGCTGGATTTTCATTTCCGCGCCGATTCCGTGCGCCAGTTCCTGATGGCGACCGGCCTGCCCTACACCGACCAGCAATCGGAGGCGATCTCGGTGGTGCCGAAATATCTCGGACCCGAGGACGGCAGCGACGGTCAATCGATCTGGAAGAGCGCCTGGTCCGGTCTCGACCTCGCCCATGCGTTGACCCCCATCAAGCTGACCGAGCCCGGCGCCTCGGCGACCGACGATGTTTTTCGCGCGCTCGCCAAGGGCCAGTCGCGGGCCTACGGCATCATCGAAGGGGAGGCGGATGCCGATCGCGTCGTCGTGGCGCTGGCCGAGCCCATCGAAGATGGCGCCAAGCTGAAAGTCTCGCTGATCGGCAAGGATCGGGTGGGCGCGATCCGGCTGGTCCGCACGTACACCGTGCAGGATGGCGATCTCGCCTACACGGCAGAGACCGCCGCGATCATCGGGCTCGGCGTGCTCGAAGGCCGCTGGAAACGCGTCAAGGCAAGGCCTGGATTTGGCGCGGGCGCTGAGGGCGATTTTGGCGCGGACGGCACCGGCGTCTCGGGTCTTCCGGCAGGCGAGACGGTTGCGGCCACCGATCAGGGCTCTGGCAGCGGCGGCATTCGCGTCCGCGCCGAATTCGATGGCATGGGCGACTGGCAGCAGATCAGAGGCCGGCTCGGCGCGGTGGAGGGTGTTCAGGCCGTGAAAGTCGGCGCGCTGTCGGCGAGATCGGCCGATGTCACGATCTTCTTCCCGGGCGACGCCAATGCGCTGCAGGCGGCCTTGGCGACGCAGGGGCTGATATTGGAAGGTGGCGGGGAGGGGCTGGTGCTGAGGTCGGAGTGAGGCTCGAGCCTGTTTCGGCGGCGATGGATTGACATTCTGTCGATCTCCCATTTTCAACCCTGTCCATTTTTTCCCAGATATATTTTATCTGTGAGCTGTAGAATTGCGACTGCAGCACCACGGCGCGATCGATAGCGTCGGAATGTTCCCAGCGGAGCCACCTCAATAGCCTTTCAACACATGGCTGAAAACTGTTCCTCGGCTGGTCGCTTAGCCTGGACACCGAGATTTGTTGTCTATACAGATGAAGGGACAATGCCGTTGACTGATGAACACGCGAAACGCGATCGCCTGCGCCAAGGCGATACTGACCAAGGGAAGCTGCAAGGCATGTTCGTTCGCAGGATTTTCTCGACGCGATTGTATGCGGTCCTGGTCTTTGTGATCGTCGCGGCTGCCACAATGGCCCCCATAACAACCACCGCTTATGCCTGTCGCATCAGTGACTATTTGGTGACCGTCCAAGAAGTCCAACGCTACGGGTCTTCGAAGTGTGAGCCAGGGAGTTGGTGGAAACCGACGCTCGATTGGTTGCTTGCGCTCGATCTAGAGACAGAGACCGCCGAGGCCCTTGCAAATGGCGATACCCAACCACTGCGCAATTGTTGGTTAAGCGGACTATGGGGCGGCTGCCAAAGACGGGAAGCCTTGACCGGTGACATCTGTACCACCGGTAAAACCCCCATTGCAGCAGCAGAGTACCGGATGCTGGTGGATACTACAATCGTGCTCAAGAAATCCGGTGCGACCGAAGACGATTTGTATTCGGCGGTCCCCACCCGTAACCGCCACTCCGCACTATTGGCCGAGCTGTTTGACTATCGTAGCTGGTGTCAGTGGGCGACCATAGTCTACGCAGACCATATCGTGACGGAGTACAATCGGAGACTGCAGCACCTGTCACGCTAGTCAGTTAACACCAGGGAGTGCTTGATGCCATTGCTGCCCATCACCATCGGCGACATTACGTTCACCTTCGACTTCAATTCCGCTCATGGGTACGACGAATACAGCCAAACACAGTATGATGAAATTGTTTCCGCGCTCAACTCATTGGCAAACACAGCGCCCGCGTTCTTTAGCTATGCAGCCTCTCAAACTATTGTCTTTATGAACGACTACCAACCTGGTACCAACCCTCAAAATCCGGAGATTGGCGCCGGCCCTGCCGGCATGGACATTTACCCCTCCGGCACGCCGAGCATATTTTACTTCGCCGCACCAACGTTAGATGAAGTAATTTTTGGTGGATTAGATGCTATCTCGGCAATAAACACTCTTGGCAACAAACTAACGTTCGGATTAGATAGAGTATTATATCATGAGTTGGCGCATTTCAAATACGGCACGTCGGATATCGAAGAGGCCGCCGGCGATTTTGCATCATACCTCGCTGTACTGAAGGGGCAAAGTGGAACTGACGCAACAATTACTGAAGTTGCTGGCGAAACGGTATTTTACGAGAACCTATTGTTTGGTGGCACACCAGAGACGCAACGTGCGGCTTACATCGGGTATATTGGTTTTGATTGGGAGTTCGAACCATATCTCGCAAGACCCAGAATGGCGCCTGTTCAGAGAACGTCAGGCGTATACCAACAATCAAGAAGTAGACGTTGTTCTATGGGATCTGGCGAATACGGGGTCGGGTTCGACGGGTATTAACACGGTCAACTACACCGCGACACCTCGTGATTTGATATTTGGCGGCGACGCCAATGACAAGATCCAGTCCGGTTCCGGCAATGATTTTCTTTATGGCAACCAAGGTCACGACATTTTGGTTGGCGGAGACGATCGTGATACAATTTACGGCGACAATGGCGACGGCCCAGGCCAAGCAACGGGCAACGACTTTCTATTCGGTGGCGACTGGAACGGCGATGAGGCGACGACCCAGTCATTGAGTTCTTACAACCACTCAGGCCGTTAAGTGGCTGGACGGCGTATGCGACCGGCTCGAGGGTGGGGCTGGTTATGACACCTATTACGCTGGTGCTCTGAAGAGTGATCAATATACAATTGGGTGGACCGATGTCGGTGGCGTGCAATCCGATATCTTGAACTCCATCGATGTCATCAAGGACACCGATGGCCAAGGTCAGATATTCGCTTACACGCAACAGGGCGGTCTCGGAACTCCAGGTTACATATACCTGGGAGGCAACTTGCAGCCCGGCACGACTGGGCTATGGCAACTCGGCGGTAGTTTTCACACAGATTCGTTTTACCCGGGGCGCTACCTTGATGGCGCCGGCTTGGCGATGGTGGAGTACGTCGTTGGTGCGATCACAACTATGGTTGTGTACACCGCCGACGATGCGGTAGTGCCACACGCCGCCCTGGTTGCCCTGGAGGACTTCCGCTGGGGAGATTTCGGCATCACCTACGGCGGCGGCCCTGATCCGAATGCGCCTCCGCCCAACACGAGCCCGCCCACTCCAGCAGCACCTGGTGCTCCTCCAACGCAGGGCGGCACCGGCACAATTGGGAACGACCGCATCGATACGGCTGCCGCCGACGACATCATCGATCCACTTGGTGGCAACGATTATGTGCGATCCGGCGCAGGCAACGACTTCATTCGGGGTGGAGCGGGTGCGGACACGATTGATGGCGGTGCTGGCTTTGACACCGTCGACTATTCGGCATCCACCGCAGGCATCACGATTTCACTGAACGCTGCCGTGCAGTCGGGCGGTGACGCCCAAGGCGACGTGCTCATATCGATCAACAGCATTGTCGGCTCGGTTTTCAACGACAACATCACGGGCAATGAGACCAACAACTATCTTTCAGGCGGCGACGGGACAGACTCACTCAGCGGCTTGGACGGAAATGACATCCTAGAGGGTGGAGCAGGCGCTGACACGCTGGTCGGTGGTTTGGGCAACGACATCTTCATCGTCGACACGACGACCGACACCATTACGGAGGCGGCCGGTGCGGGAACGGGAACCGATACCGTTCAATCGACGGTGACCTACACCCTGACCGCAGCCAACGTCGAAAACCTCACATTGATTGGGTCCGTGGCGATCAGTGGGACTGGCAGCTCAGGCAACAATACAATCACCGGTAACAGTGCCAACAACACTCTCAACGGTGGAGCCGGGACCGATACGCTGGCCGGCGGTCTGGGCGATGACATCTATGTGGTCGACACGACAACTGACACAATCACCGAGGCTGCTGGCGAAGGGACGGATACTGTCCAGTCGTCGGTGACTTACACGTTGGCCGCAGCCAATGTCGAAAATCTGACACTCACCGGAGCTGGAGTGATCAACGGCACTGGCAACGCGCTCAGCAACATTATTGCCGGCAACGGTGCGAACAACACACTGAGCGGTTTGGATGGTGACGACACGCTGGACGGCGGAGCCGGCACCGACACGCTGGTGGGTGGTTTGGGCAACGACATCTACATCGTCGACACGGCGACCGACACGATTACGGAGGCCGCCGGCGCAGGAACGGGAGCCGATACTGTTCGATCGTCGGTGACCTACACGTTGACCGCAGCCAACGTCGAAAACCTAACGCTTATTGGCTCGGCAGCTATAAATGGCACGGGCAGCGCCATCAATAACGTGATCATTGGCAACTCGGCGAATAATACGTTGAATGGTGGTACCGGAGTTGACACGCTTGCCGGTGGATTGGGCGACGACATCTACGTGGTCGACACGACGGCCGATACAATCACCGAGCTTGCGGGTGAAGGTTCTGATACTGTTCAATCTTCCGTAACCTATACTCTCATAGCCGCGAACGTCGAGAATCTGACGCTAACTGGCACAGGCGTGATCAATGGCACGGGCAACGCTCAGAACAACGTCATCATCGGCAACGCGGTAGTCAATACGCTGACTGGTGGTGACGGCGATGACACACTCGATGGTGGCGCTGGGATCGATACGCTCATCGGTGGGCTTGGCAATGATATCTACATCATTACTGGGACGAATGACGAAATTTCGGAATTGGCGGATGGAGGTACGGACACTGTTCAATCGGCGGTGACTTACACCCTGACTGGCGCCGCTGGCTGGCAAAATGTCGAGAACCTGACGCTAACTGGCACAGGCGTAATCAATGGCACGGGGAATGCGCTGAACAACGTCATAATGGGTAACTCGGCAGTCAATACGCTGACCGGTAGTGATGGCGATGACACACTCGATGGTGGTGCCGGGATCGATACGCTCATCGGAGGGCTTGGCAATGACATCTACATCATTACCGGGACGAATGACGCAATTACCGAACTGGCGGGTGGAGGTACGGACACTGTTCAATCGTCGGTGACTTACACCCTGGATGGCACCGGTGGCTGGCTAAATATCGAGAACCTGACACTAACTGGTACAGGCGTGATCAATGGCACGGGGAATGCGGTCGCGAATGTCATCGTCGGCAACTCTGGCAGCAACACAATCAATGGTAGGCTGAGCAATGACGTTCTCACCGGTGGCGCGGGCGCAGACTTCTTCGTGTTCGATTCGGCTCTCGGGGCATCGAACATAGACACGATCTCGGACTTCTTGGTGGTGGATGATACGATGCGGCTCGAAAACACTGGTGCTGGCCTATTCAACGCACTCACGCCGGTTGGTACGCTCGCGGCTAGTGCATTCTGGGTAGGATCTGCAGCTCATCTTGCGAGCGACCGGATTATCTATGACTCGGCAACCGGCGGGTTGTTCTACGATGCCGACGGCACCGGCGCGGCTGCAGCCGTCAGGTTTGCGACAGTAGGGACGGGTCTTGGACTAACAAATGCGGATTTCGTCGTGATCTAGGTTCGTCCGATCATCTCTCTTGCCGGAAGCACATTTGTGCTTCCGGATTTGTCCCCGACGACGGTGCTTGTTCGGTTGGGTGCAATGTCCGCGCAGAGCACTTAAGCCCCACCCACCCCACCCCCACCCCTCGACGCCTTCCAACTTTCCCGCCAGTATTCCTACGCTTGCCAAGGAATCGGCCCTTCTAACCCGGGGGCCGCTGGTAAATCGGTCTCGGCCCAACGAGAAAGAAGCGTGAACGCACCCAATCTGATCAGTCTGGCGCGGGTCCTGCTGGTGCCCTTCATCATCTCGCTCATTATTTCGGGCGAGTTGAAGCTCGCCTTCGTGCTGGTGCTGCTGGCCGGCCTCTCCGACGCGCTCGACGGCTATCTCGCGCGGCATTTCGGCTGGCGCACGGAGCTCGGCTCCTATCTCGATCCCGTCGCCGACAAGCTGCTGCTGGTGTCGATGTACGTCACATTGGGCTTCCACGGGCTGCTGCCGGCCTCGCTGGTGGTTCTCGTGGTGAGCCGCGACGTGCTGATCGTCGTCGCCGTCGTCATCGCGCATATGCTCGGCCGGCCGATCGGCATGCGGCCGCATGTTTCCGGCAAGCTCAACACGGCGGCCCAGATCGTCCTGGCGCTCCTGACGCTCGCGGACGAGGGCTTCGGCCTCGGCCTTGGCGGCATCCGGCAATTGCTGGTGCTGGTGACGGCCGCTCTCACCGTCGTCTCGACGGGCATCTACCTGCAGGCCTGGCTCCGGCATCTGACCGGCTACGGCGTCGTCTCCGACGAGGCCGCCATCCTGCGGCGGCCGAAATCCGAAGGGCCGGGCGAATGAGTCTGCGCCAACAGGCTCTGATCTGGCTCGGCGTGCTGCTGGCGGCGCTGCTGGCGATCGCGCTGCTCGACGGCATCCTGCTGCCCTTCGTCGCCGGTATCGTCGTCGCCTATGTGCTCAATCCGGTCGTCGATCGCATCGAGCGGCTGGGCCTGACGCGGGGATGGGCGACGCTACTGCTGCTGCTGGCGATGGCGCTCGTCGCCGCGCTCGCGCTCGTCTTCATCGTGCCGCTGGCGATGGATCAGCTGAGTGCGCTCATCCAGGCCTTGCCGGGCATCTACGAGCGGCTCAGGGCGCTGGCCGATGACGCGTCCGCCACGTGGCTCGGCAATGGCGGAACCGTGCCGCCGGTCGATCAGCTGGGCGGGCTCACCAAGGGGCTGACCGACACATTGGCGAGCGTGCTGCAATCGCTGCTGAGCGGCGGGCTCGCCGTCATCAATCTTCTCGGCCTGCTGGCGGTGACGCCCGTCGTCGCCTTCTATCTGCTGGTCGATTGGCCCGATCTTCTCGCCAGCGTCGACCGCCAGCTGCCGCGCCAGCATGCGCCGCGCATCCGGACGCTGGCGTCTCAGATCGATGGGAAGGTGGCGGCCTTCTTCCGTGGGCAGGGCCTCGTCTGCCTGATCATGGGCATCTTCTATGCGATCGCACTGTCGGTGGCGGGATTGAACTACGGTTTGCTCATCGGACTTTTCGCTGGCGTCGCCGGATTCATTCCGATGGTCGGCGCGATCCTCGCCGGCCTCGTCGCGATCGCCATGGCGATCTCGCAGTTCTGGCCGGAGTGGATGCCGGTGGTGCTGGTCGCGGGCGTGTTCGCGGTGGGACAGGTGCTCGACGGCAACGTGCTGTCGCCGCGCATCGTCGGCGGCAGCGTCGGGCTGCATCCGGTCTGGATCATCTTCGCGGTGTTCGCCTTCGGCTATCTGTTCGGCTTCGTCGGCATGCTGGTGGCGGTGCCGGCCGCGGCCGCCATTGGCGTGCTCATCCGCTTCGTGCTCGAGGAGTATCGGGAAAGCGAACTCTATCAGGGCGATGGTCCTGACGCGCCGGGCAAGGCGCCGGATGCCGCCGCGACACCGGCCGCGATCGAGGAGCGGGCGTCATGACCTCCGAGCCTGCCGAGCAGCTTCTCCTCGACCTCGGTCAGCGCCCGGCGCTCGGTGCCGAGGATTTCATCGTCAGCGCCAGCAACCAGGCGGCCGTCGAGCTCGTCGATGCTTACCCCGGCTGGCGCGACCGCGCCGTCGTGCTCGTGGGCCCGGAAGGCTCCGGCAAGTCGCATCTTGCCCATGTCTGGCAATTGAAGTCGGACGCGGCGATCGTTTCGGCCGGCGATATCACCGAAGCCGTCATGGCCGAGCACGCGCGCCGCCGGGCCATCGTCGTCGAGGATCTCGATCGCGGCCTCGCCGACGAGCATCTGGTGTTCCATCTGCTCAATCAGTTGCGAGACCTCGGAGGCCATGTCCTGCTGACGGCGCGCAGCGCCCCCGGCGCCTGGACGGTGGCGATGCCGGACTTGAGGTCGCGGGTCCGCGCGCTGCCGGTCGTCAACATCGGCGAGCCGGACGAGGCGCTGCTGCGCGCCGTCATCGTCAAGCTGCTGGCCGACCGGCAGTTGATGGCGAGCCCGCCCGCCGTCACGCATCTGGCGCGGCACATGGAGCGATCCATGAGCACGGCGTTGCAGATTGTCGAGGCTCTCGACCGGCGGGTGTGGCAATCCAAGCAGCCCGTCACCCGAGAACTCGCCCGCGAGGTGCTGGCGGCGATCAGCCGAGCGGATGGCGCGCGTGCATGACCGCGTTGAGAGTGTCTGTTTGTTGTCAAACTGTCATATGACCGTGACACAGGCGTTGCGCGCGCTCGGGCAATATCATCCGGCAAAACGTGCCTCGCCCGGCCGCAACGCTCCGGGAGAGTTCGAATGACGACGCGCATGAAAACCAACAAGGCGAAACCGGCCGGCGAGCGGGCGCCGAACCTTGCCTCCAATCTCTTGCAATCGCCCGACCGCTTCTACAACCGCGAGCTGTCCTGGCTGCAATTCAACCGCCGCGTGTTCGAGGAGGCGGCCAACGAGCGCCATCCGCTGCTCGAGCGCGTGCGGTTCCTGTCGATCTCGGCCTCCAATCTCGACGAGTTCTACATGGTGCGGGTGGCAGGCCTCTACGAGCAGGTGCATGCGGGGGTGAGCGAGCGCAGCTCTGACGGCTTCGCGCCCGCCGAGCAGCTCGTCCGCATCAACGAGATGGTGGGCAAGCTCACGAGCGACCAGCAGTCGCTCTGGAACGAGCTGAGGCTAGGCTTGTTCGCGCAGGGGCTCGCCATCGTCGAGCCGATCGACCTCAGCGCCGAGGATCGGAAATACCTCGAAGGCCGCTTCATGGCCGAGGTGTTCCCGCTCCTCACGCCGCTCGCCGTCGATCCGGCGCATCCATTCCCGTTTATTCCATCGCTGGGCTTTGCCGTGGTGCTCGACCTCGTCCGGCGCGAGGACGGCAAGATGATGCATGCGCTGCTGCCCATCCCACAGACGACGCCGCGCTTCTTCCAGCTGCCCGAGATGCCGGGCGAGACGCGGGCTCGCCAGCGCTTCATCCGCGTCGAAGCCGTGATCAGTCTTTTCGTTTCCAGGCTTTTCCCGGCTTCTCCGCGCGCGGGCTCGGCGCCTTCCGCGTGCTGCGCGACAGCGATTTCGAGATCCAGGAGGAGGGCGAGGATCTCATGCGCACCGTCGAGGCCTCGGCTCTCGACCGCCGCCGCCGCGGCGCGGTCATCCGCATCGAGCTCGATGGGGAGATGCCGGCGAACCTGCAGCGCTTCGTCGTGCGCGAGCTCGAGGTGGAAGCCGACGCCGTGTTCCGCCAGGAAGGTCTGCTCGGTCTCGTCGACATCAAGGAGCTGATCACGCCCGATCGCGCCGACCTGCAGTTCCCGCCCTTCAACATCCGCTTTCCCGAGCGCATCCGCGCCTTCGATGGCGATTGCTTCGCGGCCATCGCCAAGAAGGATCTCGTCGTCCACCACCCCTACGAGAGCTTCGACGTCGTCGTGCAGTTCCTGAAGCAGGCGGTGGCCGACCCCGACGTCGTCGCCATCAAGTGGACGCTCTACCGCACCAACAAGGACAGCCCGATCGTCCGGCTCCTCAAGGAGGCCGTCGAGGCCGGAAAGCTCGTCACCGCCGTGGTCGAGATCAAGGCGCGGTTCGACGAGCTCGCCAACATCAACTGGGCCCGCCAGCTCGAGCATGCGGGCGTTCACGTGGTCTATGGCCTGCTCGAGCTCAAGACGCATGCCAAGCTCGCGCTGGTCGTCCGCCGCGAGCGGGGCGTGCTCGCCACCTACTGTCACATCGGCACCGGCAACTATCACTCGGTGACGGCCAAGATTTACACCGACCTCTCCTATTTCACGGCCGACCCCGTCATCGGCCAGGACGTGACGCGGATGTTCAACTTCGTGACGGGCTATGCGGAACCGGCGGATCTGGAACGCATGGCGGCGTCCCCTAACGGCATCCGCAAGCGGATCATGCAGCACATCGAGGAGGAGATCGCGCATGTGAAGGCTGGGCGTCCCGGCGCCGTCTGGATGAAGATGAACGCCCTCGTCGACCCCGGCATCATCGATGCGCTGTATCGTGCGAGCCAGGCGGGCGTGAAGGTCGACCTCGTGGTGCGCGGCATCTGTTGCCTGAGGCCCGGTATCCCAGGCCTGTCCGAGAACATCCGCGTCAAGAGCATCGTCGGGCGATTTCTCGAGCATGGCCGCATCTATTGCTTCGGCGCCGGGCACGGCTTGCCGTCGCGGCAAGCGATCGTCTACATCTCCTCCGCCGACATGATGCAGCGCAATCTCGACCGCCGCGTCGAGGCGCTGACTCCGATCGGCAATCCGACAGTGCACGAGCAGATCCTCGACCAGATCATGGTGGCGAACCTCAAGGACAATCAGCAGAGCTGGAGCATCGACGCGGATGGCTCGAGCCGGCGTCTGCATCCGGCGGAGGGCGAGGCGCCCTTCAACGCGCACGAGTATTTCATGAACAATCCCAGTCTGTCGGGCCGCGGCGACGCGCTGACGGAGAACTTCCCGCCCCGCGTCGTCGCCGGGCAGTCGTGAGCGGAGCAGAGGTCGAATGGTGTCCGTGACGAAGATCGCAACCGTCGCGGGTCGTGGGCAAGGACGTCTGCACGGATCGGCGCCGCCGGTCGCCGTGATCGACATCGGCTCGAACTCGGTGCGCCTCGTCGTCTACGAGACGGCATCGCGCTCTCCCGCGCCACTGTTCAACGAGAAAGTCCTCTGCGGTCTCGGGCGGGTGGTCGCCAAGAAGAAGCGCATCGAAGGGGAGCCCGCCGAACGCACATTGGTCGCGCTTGCCCGGTTCCGGGCCATCGTCGATCAACTGGGCGCCGGCAAGCCCTGGATACTCGCCACCGCCGCCGTCCGCGAGGCCGAGAATTGCGACGAGTTCGTGCGGCAGGCGGAAGCCGCGGCGGGCGGCAGGATCATGCTGCTGTCGGGCCGTCGCGAGGCGGAGCTGGCGGCGGCCGGCATCTTGTCGGGTTTCAACAATCCCGACGGGATCGCTGCCGATCTGGGCGGCGGCAGCCTCGAGGTGATCGACTTGACGCCGTCCGGCATGAGTGAGGCCGCGACACTCGCCCTCGGCGGTCTGCGCCTGGAGCAGCGCTCTGGCGGCAGCCTCTCCAAGGCCGAGGATATCTCGGGGAAAGACATCGGCTCGCTCGACTGGCTGTCGCGCGGCAAGGGCCGCACCCTCTATGCCGTCGGCGGCACCTGGCGCAACATCGCGCGCCTGCACATGGCCGAGACCGGCTATCCGCTGCATGTGACCCACGGCTACGCGCTGACCGCCGACGAGCTCGTCGATTTCTGCGACCGGCTCATCAAGTCGAAGCGATTGGTCGAATTGCCGGGCATCGAGGAGGTGTCGCCCGCCCGCCGCGAGGTGCTGGGGCTCGGCGCAATCGTGCTGAAAACGCTCATCCAGCGCGCCAAGCCGGCGCGCGTCGTGTTCTCGATCTTCGGTATCCGCGAAGGCCTGCTCTATACGTTGCTGCCGCGTGCCGAGCGCCGGCAGGACCCGCTGCTCGCCTTTTGCGAAGACTACGCGGTGTTGCGCGCCCGCTCGCCCAAGCATTCACACGAGCTGTGCGATTGGACGGACAAGCTATTCCGCGCGCCGGGTCCGGAAGAGACAGCGGAGCAGCGCCGGCTCCGGCATGCCGCCTGCCTCATCTCCGACATCGCCTGGCGGGCGCATCCCGACTATCGCGGCGAGCAGAGCCTCAACGTCATCGCGCACGCGGCGCTCACCGGCATCGAGCACGAGGGCCGCGTGTTCTTGGCGCTCGCCGTCTATTACCGCCACACCGGCGGCGAGAAAAACCAGTTCAGCGAGCAGTTGGTGAGGCTGGTGCCGAAGGCCGAGCTCAAGCGCGCAAAGATCATCGGCGCGGCCATCCGGGCGGCGCATATGCTCTCGGTCGGCGTTCCGGGCATTATCGACAAGGCGATGCCGGCCTACGAGGGCAAGAAGCTGGTGCTGACGCTGCCGAAGAGCCTCGCGCCCCTCAACGGCGAGCGGCTGCAGAAGCGGTTTTCGACGCTGGCGGCTCTGCTCGATCGGGTGGGCGAGATCAGGGTGGGGCGGTAGGGGGGCAGTGCCTCTCACGGTCGTCGCCATCGGCTGAGCGCTGTTGTGGTGCATCTTGCCCGATGGGGTGACAGCACGCAAACGAGCCGCGAGATCGCCGCGCTATGCTTGCGAACCCTAGATGGTCATGCCGGGATTTCGGCGCCAGCCCAATCGTACACGCGGCCGGATTGAGCCGGCGTCAGGCCATCGAGCACATCGAGAAGATGACGCGCGGACTGCTCGGGCGTGAACAGCGTGTGGTTGGGCGCTCCTGATTGGTAGGGTTTCGACAACTCCGTATCCACCGTGCCCGGATGCAGGCCGACGCAAATCGCCTGCGGCCGCTTTGGTGACAACTCGATGCTGAAGCACCGGACCAGCTGGTTCAGCGCGGCTTTCGACGCGCGGTAGCTGTGCCAGCCGCCCAGCCGATTGTCGCCGATGCTGCCGACGCGCGCCGAGAGTGCCGCGAACACGGCGCGCCGGTCTCGGGGCAACAGCGGCAAGACGTGCTTGGCGATCAAGGCCGGGCCGATGGTGTTGATCTCGAAGGCGCGCATCATGGCGCTGGGGTCGAGGGACCGCCAGGATTTCTCGGGTTTGAGATCCCCGTCGTGGAGAAGCCCCGTCGCGACGATCGTGAGATCGATTTCGCCAAGGCTACCGGCCGCGGCCGCGATCGTGGCCTCGTCCTTCAGGTCGATGCGGTGGACAGGGATTATTTTCTCGCCGGTCACTGGGACTGGCGTTCTGGACCAGGCGATGACCTGGCTGTAGCGCGCATCTGCGGCGAGCCGCGCGACCAACGCCGCCCCCAACCCACCCGATGCCCCGACCACCAGCGCGCGCATTCACCATCCTCCGAAACCCTAAGTCTGCTCTCGCACATTCGATTCGGTAGCCGCGAGCTCCTCCAGGTGACGCGAATCCATTCTCTAAAGCGGGTAGCGGATGACGACCGGCTTCTCGCGGTTCACAGCGTTACCTTCTATCCTGTTGACGATGAAGTCCGCCACATCCGCGCGGGCGACGATGCCGTTGCGCCATTCGCTCGGGCGGGTCAGAACTGCGTATTTGCCGCTCGCCGGGCAATTCACGAGTACGCCTGGGCGCACGATCAACCACTCCAGATCGCTCTCTTCGATCAGCGCCTCCTGGATCGACTTGTCGTCGTAGGCATTCTTCAACACGATTTTGAATGGCAGCTTCTGTAGAATGTTGATGGCGGCGCGGCTGTCGCCCGCTCCGAAGCCCGTGACGGCGACGAGCTTGCCGGCGCCGGCCCGCCTCATCTCGGGCAGGAGAACACGGGTCGCTTCCGAGAACAGCGTGACCGGCTTGAGGATGAGATCCAACGAGGGCGGGACGCCCAGCGCCTGCACCACGACATCGATCCCTTCGAGCGCCCGCGCGACATCGGCCGCGTTCCGGGCATCGCCGATGACAGCCTCGCAATTTCCCGCGACATCTCGAGGCAACTGTCCGCCCCGCGACAAGGCTCGCACGTCGTGACCTCGTGCGGCGGCGGTACGGCAAACCGCCAATCCGATGCCGCGACTGCCACCAATGACGAGCATTCGCGTCATGGGCGGTTTCCGGCGCTCGTCCCGGCAGTTGGCTTACTCATGCTCCCCATCGCGGTTGCGGCCGGAGCGCGCCTTGAAAAGGTCAGGCTTCGTCGCGGCGGCCGTGTAGGTCGCCGTGGTAACGGCCGCCGCGGCGATCAGTATCGCGTGCCCGATCAGGCTCGCGGGGAGCATCGCGAAGCTTCCGACGGCCGCCGCGAACGCAACCGCCCACATCCACCCCAGCATCTGCAAAATCATATGACGGGTCGCCACGCTGGGAATATGCCGGAGCGGGCTCACCTCGTGATCGAAGATGAAGTTCCACGCGTGTGCGATGAGCTTTTGCATTTCGTCCACTCCATCAAAGCCAAAAGCAGATCACCTGCTGGTATCGCGAACACACTATTCAACCAAGGAACAGGTGCTCGGCCCCGCGACACCACTGTAACCGCCGACAAAAAACCGCTGGTGTCGAGCAAGACCACGACGGACCGGCGCAGACGCCCCAATTGGCTCGCTGCCAGCAGGTTTGTTGGTTCATGAAACGAGGAAACCTGCAAAATAGATCACTCGGCGCGGTGAGCTGCCGATGTGGCGCCTTGGCTGGCGCAAGCCGAATGGCCTGCGCAGCGAGAGGCCAATGTCCTCGGGTAGCGTTCGAGGGCGGCAGGACGTGCCTTTCGAGAAAGCACTGCGGGAGGTTCCCCTACAACTCCACCGCATGCACCTCGCCGTCGCGCACCACCAACCCGAGCTGGCCGGACTTGAGCTTCAGCGCGGCCTCTCCGAACAACTCGCGACGCCAGCCGTGGAGGGCGGGCACATCCGGCTTCGAGCTCGCCGCGATCTTCTCCAAATCATCGCTCGAGGCGATAAGGCGGGCGGCGACGTTGTGCTCGGCGGCGATCGACTTCAGCAGCACCTTCAACAGCTCGAGCACGGCGTTGGCTTCCGGCGGCATCGGCTTGGCGCGCTCGAGTTCCGGCAAGGTCTTGGCATCGCGCTTCAATCCGCGCTTGACCGCCTCGACCAGCTCGCGGCCGCGCGCCGAGCGCGAGAACCCGTCGTGGACGCTGCGCAGCTGCTGCAGCTGCTCGGAGGTCTCGGGCATCTGGTTGGCGATGTCGTAGATGGCATCGTCCTTGAGGATGCGGCCGCGCGGTACGTTCTGCGTCTGCGCCGCGTGCTCGCGCCACTCGGCGACCTCGACCAGCACGCCCAGCGCCTTGCGATTCTTCACGCGAAGTTTCAAGCGCTGCCACGCCTCCTCGGGATGCTGCCGGTAGGTATCGTGGGCCATCAGGCCCGCCATCTCCTCGTCGAGCCAGCTGGCGCGGCCCGAGCGATCGAGCTCCTCGGTGAGCTTCTCGTAGATTGGCCTCAGATGCACGACGTCGCCGAGCGCATAGTGCAGTTGCTTCTCGGAGAGCGGCCGCCGGCTCCAATCGGTGAACTGCGAGCTCTTGTCGATGTCGACGCCGGCGAGTTTCTTGGCGAGGTTGGAGAAGCTGATGGAATCCCCGAAGCCGCAGACCATGGCGGCGACTTGCGTATCGAACAGCGGCTCCGGCACCTGACCGGACTTCAGATAGACGATCTCGAGATCTTGCCGCGCGGCGTGAAAGACCTTGAGCACATTGTGGTCGGCCATCAGCTCGAGAAAGGGCGCGAGATCGATCCCTTGGGCCAACGGATCGACGAGCAGCTCCTCCTGGGGCGAGGCCATCTGGATGAGGCAGAGCTCGGGATAGAAGGTCTGCTCGCGCATGAACTCGGTATCGACGCAGACATAGGGATGGCTGCGGAAGCGGTGGCAGGCTTGGGCGAGGCTGTCGGTCGTGGCGATGAGTTGCATGTATGTCCGTGATCAGGGCTAGTGTCCTGTCTCCGAAATGCCTTTACCGTTGCCGCAGGCGCATCAAGGCATTTCGGAGACGAAAGGACACTAGAAAGCTTAGGTTTCTAGTGTGGTTTTGTCCCGCAAATACCTTAGAGCGCATGCCGCGAATTGTGAAGGTATTTGCGGGACACCGCACTAGGCATCGGCCGTCTTTCTGTTGATTTCCGAGTAGTTGACGGGGCCCGCCGGCATCGGATGCATCTCGGGCTTGTAGCGCACCCTGTCCTCGCGGGGAACCGTCGGCCGGACGGCCATGCGGATGAGCGCCCAGACGATCAGCGAGGCGTGCGCGACGGCAATGTAGATGAAGAGGCCCGGCGGCCCCAGATAGCCGATCGCGATGGAGCCCAACACCGGCCCGATCGCGGCACCGACGGCGAAGGTGAAAAGGAGGCCCGCCGCGACGTTCGCATACTGGTCGGGCTTGGCGAAGTCGTTGGCGTGTGCCGCCGAGAGGGAATAAAGCGGCATCGCGAAGGCGCCGAACAGCAGCGCCGTGCCATAAGCGACAAGCTCGGTCGTGCCGCTGAGCGCCGCCAGAACCACGCCCGCGAGCGAGGCGCCCGCTGTTGCAAACAGCATGACGCGGCGGCGGTCGAAGCGATCCGACAGCCAGCCGAACGGCATTTGCAGCAGCGCGCCGCCGGCGATTCCCGCGCTCATGAAGAAGGCGACGCCGGCGATGCCGAGGCCGATCTCATGGGCATAGAGGGGGCCGACGGTGCGGAACGCACTGTTGGTGAGGCCGACGACGAAACAGCCGACAAAGGCGAGCGGCGAGATGCGCCAGACGGCCCAGAAGGCCGTACTGCGCGGTGCAACGGCAACAGGGGCCGCCGTCGGGGTGATGGCGATGGGCACGAGCGAGAGGGTCAACAGGATCGCGGTGACGGCCATCGCCTGGAAGCCGTCGGCGCCGAGCACCGGCAGCAGCAGCTGCGAGCCGGTGGCGGCCACGAGATCGACGAAACCATAGGTGCTCAACACCCGCCCGCGCGCCTCGTTGGAAGCGGCGCCGTTGAGCCAGCTTTCCATAACGGTGAAGAGGCCCGAGAAGCAGAAGCCCATGACGAAGCGGATCGCCATCCAGCTATAGGGGTCGATGTAGAGAACGAGCGCCAGCGTGCCGGCGGCCGCTATCGCCGCCAGTGCGGAGAACACGCGGATATGGCCGACCATGGCGATGAGCCGCGTCGCCGTCAGCGTGCCGAGCAGGAAGCCGATGAAATAGGTGGTGCCGATGAGGCCGATCAGGGTGGCGGAGAAACCCTCGCGGCTCGCGCGCACCGTCAGCAGCGTGATCAAGAGCCCGCCGCCGCCTTGCAGCACGAAGGTCGTGACGTAGAGTGGGATGAGCGCGCGCATCGTGCTTCGAGGCTTTCAGTTGCTATTGAGCGATCCGCACGTGTTTCCCCGCGTCAGCGCCAAAGACTGCCGCACAGATTCTTGCTGATATCAGTTGATGACGAACCGGAACTCGCCGCATCCTATCCTCCCCCTTTTTATGGGGGAGGACCGCGCGCCTCGGATTTAGGCGCGAAGCGCATAAGTCCTTAGGCGCGCCTAGGTGGGGGTGTTCGTGCCGCAGCACGAAATCTAGCAACTTCGCCACTTCGGTAGTTTGGCCACCAATCGATCTGGCGCAAGCCTTGGGCGTTATGAGGATGTGGGCATCGCGCTCGCCGCACGAACACCCCCACCTATGTTCGCCTAAGGGTTTAGCTTGCGCTAAACCCAAGGCGAACAGTCCTCCCCCATAGGAAGGGGGAGGAAAGTGCACGGTTGGTCCTCTCACGCCATCAGCGTTTCGTTGTGTCCTGAGGGGTATGGCATTGCGCATCTTTCCTACCTAACCCTCCGCATGCGGCTTCCGCCGTTTCCTGAACGGCTCCATGCCCTCGCGCGCCAGCTCGTCGGCCCGCTCGTTCAGGGCATTCTCCGCATGACCCTTGACCCAGTGCCAGTCGATCTTGTGGCGGGCGAGCGCCGTCTCGAGCTGCTTCCACAGCTCGACGTTCTTGACCGGCTTCTTATCGGCGGTGCGCCAGCCGTTGCGCTTCCAGCCGTGGATCCATTTGGTGATGCCGTCCTTCAGATAATTGGAGTCGGTGTAGAGCAGCACGTCCGAAGGTCTCTTCAGGCTCTCGAGCGATTGAATGGCGGCGTTGAGCTCCATGCGATTGTTGGTGGTCTCGGCCTCCCCGCCGCTGAGCTCCTTGGTATGGGCGCCCGAGATAAGGATCGCGCCCCAGCCGCCGGGGCCGGGATTCCCGGAGCAGGCGCCGTCTGTGTAGATGGTGACCTTGGGGCGGGGCTCGCTCATCAACGGATATCGGCTCCGTAGCTCTCGGGCCCGCTCGCTCCCTGATGGAAGCGCAGCTTGCGGATGTATTCGTTGGGATCGAGGCGTTTGACCAGCGCGTCCTCGCGGGTGTGGAGCCAATCGTAGGCGCGGGTCAGGAGGAACCGCAGCGCCGCGCCCCGGCAGAGGATGGGGAGCGCCTCGGCCTCGGGCCTGGAGAGCGGCCGGCTCTCGCCATAGCGGCGCAGCATCGCCCTGGCCTTCGTGATGTTGAAGGAGAAGTCCGGCTCGAAGCACCAGGCGTTGATGCACACCGCGAGGTCGTAGGCGAGCAGATCGTTGCAGGCGAAATAGAAGTCGATGAGGCCGGAGAGCTTGTCGCCCAAAAAGAAGACGTTGTTCGGAAAGAGATCGGCGTGGATCACGCCCTCGGGAAGCGATTTCGGCCAATGCGCCCCGAGGTAGTCGATTTCGCCGGCAATGAGCTGGCGCAAGCCGGGCGAGACTTTTTCGGCATCGGCCCCGAGCCGGCCCGCCAGTTCCCGCCAACCCTCCAGCGCGAGCGCGTTGGCGCGATGGATGGTGAAGCCCTCGCTCTTCAAATGCAGCTCGGCGAGGGCGGTTCCCAGCGCCGCGCAATGGTGGATTTGCGGCCGCCGGATCGAGACCCCCTTGAGGAACGTCACGATCGCCGCTGGACGCCCGGCGAGCGATTTCAACATCTCGCCCTTGGCATCCCGGACCGGCGTCGGGCAGGCGAACTCGCGGGCGGCCAGATGCTCCATGAGGCCGAGGAAGAACGGCAGGTCCTCGGGGGCGACGCGTTTTTCGTAGAGGGTCAGAATGTAGTTGCCGCTGGCCGTCGTAAGCATGTAGTTCGAGTTCTCGACGCCCTCGGCGATGCCTTTGCAGGAAGTGACATCGCCGATGCCATAACTCGCAACGAATGCCGTCAACGCTTCGTCGGAAACTTCCGTGTAGACGGCCATCTGCGCCTAAGCCCTCAGCTCGCGCGGTAGATTAAAGGTGATGGTCTCGGCCGCCGTCGTCACCGTTTCGACGGTCGCGTCGAAGCGTGCCTTGAAGGCGGCGATGATTTCGTCGACCAGTACCTCCGGCGCCGAGGCGCCCGCCGTGATTCCGACGGTCCGCACGGCGGCTAGTTTTTCCCACGGGATCTCGTCGGCACGTTGGATCAGCATCGAGAGCTTGGTGCCCGAGCGCTCGGCCACCTCGACGAGGCGCTTGGAGTTCGAGCTGTTGGGCGCGCCGACGACGATGACCGCATCGCAGTCGCCGGCGATCGCCTTGACGGAGGCCTGGCGGTTGGTCGTTGCGTAGCAGATGTCCTCGCGGTGCGGCCCGGCGATGAGCGGAAAGCGTAAGCGCAGCGCCAGGACGATGCCAGCCGTGTCGTCGACGGAGAGCGTCGTCTGGGTGATGTAGGCGAGCTGAGCCGAATTCCGCGGCTCGAAGGTCGCGACATCGGCGACGGTCTCGATCAGGCTGACGGCACCCTCCGGCAGTTGGCCCATGGTGCCGATCACCTCGGGGTGCCCGGCATGGCCGATAAGTACGATCTCGCGCCCTTCCGCATGGTGGCGCTCGGCCTCGACATGCACCTTGGAAACCAGCGGGCAGGTGGCATCGAGAAAAAACAACTTTCGCCGCCTTGCCTCGGCGGGCACGGCCTTGGGCACGCCATGTGCCGAAAACACCACAGGCGCATCCCCATCCGGGATCTCGTCCAGCTCCTCCACAAAAACGGCACCTTTGGCCCTGAGGCTTTCCACAACGTACTTGTTGTGGACGATCTCGTGCCGGACATAGACCGGCGGCCCGTATTGCTCGAGCGCTTTCTCGACGATCTGGATCGCCCGGTCGACGCCCGCGCAGAACCCACGCGGTGCGGCGAGGAGGATACGTAAGGGGGGCCTTACGGGATCAGGACTGTTGGTGGCGCTGGGCATGGGCGTCAGCCTATCCTTCTTACAGCGATAGGGTCGCGACGGAGGCGAAAATGGCGACAGGCCAGGCGGGACGCGTAGAGCGTATCGGGAATACGGTCAAGCGTCCCAACGCAGCCAGTCGCCATTTTCGCCCCACCCTTCGGGTCGCACGAGGCGGGCCGTCCGCGCCAGCGAGCGGCCAGGACGCCGCCTGGGGCGATCGCGGCCCTATCGCTGTGAGAAGGATAGGCTCAATGGTCTTGATGCCGCATCGCCGTCAACATGAAAAGAGGCGAGGTTGGCTCGGCAGGGTACGGGTGCTAGGGTCGGCCTCGAAGGACCGTAAGAGTCACGATTCGCGCATGGCGGCGGGGGCTGCCCCTCGCGGCTCGGAATAACGAGTGGGATTGGGGACGTGAGACGAACATCTGAGGTCCGGACTGGGCGCTGGCTCGGAAATTTGGCCGTGCTCGCCATGGCCATGAGCCTGGCCGGGTGTGGCATGGGCTCGTTGTCCTCCGGCTGGTTCGGCTCGGGGGCGGAAACGGCATCGCCTTCCTCCAGCATCAGCGACGATACCTTGCTGAGCGCCGCCAAGCTCGATGGCGACGGCACCGGCGCATCGGCGACCGCCTCGCTCGGCACGCAATGCCCGCAATTCGTCGTCTGGCCGAACGATCAGCTGCTGACGGTCTACGAAGAAGGCCGCGACGGCGACAGCCTGGCTGTCATCCATCGCGGCGAAATCACCCAGACGGCGCGGGAATGCAGCATTCAGCCCGGCCTGGTGACCGTGAAGTTCGGCTTCTCCGGCCGCGTGCTGCTCGGCCCCAAGGGCGTGCCGGGTGCCGTCAATCTGCCGGTCAGCGTTTTTGTGACGGATGCCAATCGGGAAAAGGTCCAGACCGAGCCGGTCGCGGTACAAACCGAAATCACGGCGGAAAAGCCGATCGGCTATTTCTCCGCTGTCCGCACCGTGAGCTTTCAGGTCCCCGAAGGCTCGCGCCCGGCCGACTACAAGCTGTTCGTCGCCTTCGACAAGGCGCCGCCGGCATAGGTAAGGTCCGGCTCGATCGATTGCTGTCGCCCGAAACAAAGCAACCCAGGCGCGACGAACCGGCCCCGTCGGGGCGTCTGTGCTTCTGCCACGCAGCTCTGCGCCCCATGCACAACTTGACGGCGCCGGGTGGCTTCCGCCTTTCGTTTGGCTGGTGTACGGTCCGCCCACATAGCCACATCAGGCCCGCGGGAGAGACTTGGATCTCACTTAACGGTTGAGATTCGGGCGCCGAAGGAGCAACCGCCCCGGAAACTCTCAGGCAAACGGACCGCGGCGCAGGTGGCGCTCTGGAAAGCAGGCTTCGGCAATCAGCCGGTGCCTCACCCACGGGGATAAGCGTGGCGCCGCAAGGCGTGCCGTGAAATCTCTCAGGTTCCACGACAGAGGGGGCTCATGACGCCGGCATTGGGCGGGCGTCGAGAGCTGTTGTGGAGACCGTCATGGGGACCGGCGCCGCCGATCCAGCCGCTCAACTGTTGCGCACGCCGCTCTATGCCGAGCACGTTAAGCTCGGCGCCAAGCTGGTGCCCTTCGCCGGCTACGAGATGCCGGTGCAGTATCCCCTTGGAGTTCTGAAAGAGCACCTGTGGACGCGGGAGAAGGCGGGACTGTTCGATGTCTCGCATATGGGGCAGGCGATGCTCGCTGGCCCCACCCACGAGGCGACCGCCGCGGCGCTGGAAGCGCTGATGCCGGGCGACATACTGGGACTTGCGCGCGGACGCATCCGCTACACCCAGTTGCTGACCAAAGACGGCGGCATCATCGATGACCTGATGGTGACGCGCTCGCCCTCGGCCGAGGACGACGGCAATCTGATGCTCGTCGTCAACGCCTCGCGAAAAGCGGTCGATTTCGCGCATATCGAGGCGCATCTGGGCCCGCCATTCAAGCTGATGCCGATGCCTGACCGCGGGCTCCTGGCGCTGCAGGGTCCGACGGCTGAAGCCGTTCTCGCAAAGCATTGCCCGAAGGCGGCGGCGCTGGCGTTCATGGCTGCGACCAGCGCGGAGTTCGACGGCATCGACTGTCATGTCAGTCGCTCGGGCTACACCGGCGAGGATGGGTTCGAGATTTCCGTCGCCGGGAAGCACGCGGCGACGATTTGGCGGACCTTGTGCGCCGATCCGCTCGTCCAGCCCATCGGCCTCGGCGCGCGCGACAGTCTTCGCCTCGAGGCGGGCTTGTGCCTTTACGGCCATGACATCGACGAGACGACGTCGCCTGTCGAAGCGGCCCTCACCTGGTCGATCGGCAAGCGCCGTCGCGTCGAGGGGGGATTCCCCGGGCATGCGCGCATCGCAGCTGAGATCGCCGACGGTCCGGCCCGCAAGCGTGTCGGGCTCAAGCTGGAGGGCCGGCAGCCGGCGCGCGAGGGCACCATCATCCACGACGCCCAAGGCCGCGAGATCGGCCGCGTTACTTCCGGCGGCTTCGGTCCGTCCATCAACGCACCCGTGGCCATGGGCTACGTCGAGAAATCCAACGCCGCCATCGGCACGCCGGTCGGATTGATCGTCCGCGATAAGCGGCTCGAGGCCGCGATCGCCGAAACCACTTTCTTCCCGCATCGCTACAAGAAATGAACTCAGGGACAACGCCACAGAGGACATGCATCCCATGACGAAGCGCTATTCGAAAGACCACGAATGGGTCGAGGTTTCGGGAGACGTTGCCACCATCGGCATCACCGAGCACGCCCAGGAGCAATTGGGCGACGTCGTGTTTGTTGAGCTACCGGCCGTCGGCAAGTCCGTGACGAAGGGTGGGGCCGCGGCGGTCGTCGAGAGCGTCAAGGCGGCGAGCGATGTCTACGCACCGCTGACCGGCGAGGTCGTGGCGATCAATGATGCCATCGTCGCCGATCCGGCCAAGGTCAACCAGGAGGCCGAGGGCAGCGCCTGGTTCATGAAGGTGAAGCTCGCGAACAAATCCGAACTTGACGGCCTCATGGACAAGGCCGGCTACGACGCGTTCCTCGCGAATGGGTAAGATGCGGACGGTTGCAATCTTCATGATTGCGCTGGTCGGCGCTTGGTATCACCACCTCTTTTCCTCACCCTGTTCATGGGGGAGGACGGATCGCCTTGGGTTTAGCGTCAGCTAAACCCTTAGGCGATCCCAGGTGGGGGTGCTGGCCGTTTGGCAATGAACTTCGCTGCTCGCCTCGCCGAAAAACAACACCCCCACCTAGGCGCGCCTAAGGACTTAGCCGCTGCGCGTCTGAGCCCAAGGCGCGCGGTCCTCCCCCATCGTCGTGCCGACGGCGCGCCTTCGGCCCGAAGGGGGAGGATGACTACGGAGAGTTTTGCGGTCTGTACGTATGCTCGTCAGTCAGCGTTGTTCTCCGCGAGAGCAGCGCGCTCGGCATGCATCGACCATCACTAGATCAACCTCAACCAACGAGCACACCCATGCCTTCCAAGCGGCCTACCCTCAAGGACCTCGAGCCCGGAGCGAATTTCATCCGCCGTCACATCGGCCCCAATGACGCCGAGACGGCAGCGATGCTGAAGGCGGTCGGAGCGAAGTCGCTCGAGGATTTCATCGGCAAGGTGGTGCCCGCGGGCATCCGCACCAAGACGCCGCTCGCGCTGCCGGAAGCGCGTGCCGAGCGCACCGCGCTCTCCGATCTCCGCGAAATCGCTTCGCGCAACGTGGTCTTCACCTCGATGATTGGCATGGGTTACTACGGCACCGTCACGCCGAAGGTGATCCTCAGGAACATCCTCGAGAACCCCGGCTGGTATACGGCCTACACGCCTTATCAGGCGGAAGTCTCCCAAGGCCGGCTGGAAGCGCTGCTCAACTACCAGCAGATGATCATCGATTTGACCGGGCTCGAGATCGCCAATGCGTCGCTGCTCGACGAAGGCACAGCCGCCGCCGAGGCCATGGCGATGGCGAAACGCGTCGCCAAGTCCCAAGCCAACCTGTTCTTCGTCGATCGCGACACCCATCCCCAAACCATCGGCGTCGTCGAGACGCGGGCGAAGGCTTTTGGTTGGGATGTCGCCGTCGGCGATCCGGCGAAGGACCTCGACGCCGCGAAAGTGTTCGGCGCGCTGCTCTCCTATCCTGGATCGTCGGGTGAGGTGCGTGACCATCGCAAGGCAATCGAAAAGCTCCACGCCGCCGGCGCGCTTAGCGTTCTGGCGACCGACCTGCTGGCGCTCGCCATGCTGACGCCGCCGGGCGAGCTCGGCGCCGACATCGCCATCGGCTCCGCGCAGCGCTTCGGCGTGCCGATGGGCTATGGCGGACCGCACGCCGCCTTCTTCGCGACGAAGGACGCCTACAAACGCTCGATGCCCGGGCGCGTCATCGGCGTCTCCGTCGATAGCAATGGACAGCCGGCGCTTCGCATGGCGCTGCAAACCCGCGAGCAGCACATCCGCCGCGAGAAGGCGACGAGCAACATCTGCACCGCGCAAGTGTTGCTCGCCGTCATCGCCTCGATGTTCGCCGTCTACAACGGCCCCAAGGGCATCGCCAAGATGGCGGCGCGCACGCATCGGATGGCGGAAATCTTCGCCGCCGCCGTGAAGCGCTTCGGCCACGAGGTCGAGACCAGCGCCTTCTTCGATACGGTGACGCTGCATGTGCCGGGCCGCGCGCATGCGCTGCTCGCCAAGGCGAAGGAAAAGGAGATCAACATCCGCTTTGTCGACGCGGACCGCCTCGGCATCTCTTTCGATCAATCGACGCGCCGCAGCGAGCTGACGAAAATTCTCTCTTGCTTCGTCCGCCAGGACGGCCGCAACGCGATCGATCTCGATGCACTGGTTGACGAGATCGATGCCGGCCTCGATGGCGTCATCCCGAAAGCCTTGCAGCGCACCAGCCCGTTCCTCGCTCATCCGGTCTTCGAGATGTATCACTCGGAGACGGAGATGTTGCGCTATCTGCGCTATTTGCAGGCCAAGGACGTCGCGCTCGATCGCTCCATGATCGCGCTCGGCTCCTGCACCATGAAGCTCAACGGCACGACGGAAATGATCCCCGTTACCTGGCGCGAGTTCGCCATGATGCATCCCTTCGCGCCCCTCGAGCAGGCGCAGGGCTATCAGCAACTCTTCGACGAGTTGGAAGCCATGCTCGCCGACATCACCGGCTTCGATGCGGTCTCGCTGCAGCCCAATGCCGGTAGCCAGGGCGAGTACGCGGGATTGCTTGCGATCCGCGGCTATCACGAGGCGAACGGGCAAGGGCATCGCAAGATCTGTCTCATTCCGCAGTCGGCGCACGGCACGAATCCGGCCTCCGCTGTCATGGCGGGCCTCGAGGTCGTGGTCGTCGCCTGCGATGCCGCGGGCAATGTCGATGTCGAGGACCTCAAGAAGAAGGCGGCGGCGCACAAGGACAAGCTCTCGGCCTTGATGATCACCTATCCGTCCACTTACGGCGTGTTCGAGGGGACCATCCGCGAAATCTGCGAAATCATCCACGCGCACGGCGGCCAGGTCTATCTCGACGGCGCGAACTTGAACGCGCTCGTCGGCCTCGTGCGCCCGGCCGAGATCGGCGCCGATGTCTGTCACATGAACCTGCACAAGACCTTCTGCATTCCCCATGGCGGCGGCGGTCCGGGCATGGGGCCGATCGGCGTCAAGGCCCACCTTGCGCCCCATCTGCCGGGTCATCGGGTGGTCAACGGCGTCAATCCGGCGGCGGGGCGCGATCAGAGCGCGGGTCAGGTGTCCGCCGGCCCCTGGGGTTCCGCGTCGATCCTGCCGATCTCATGGTCCTACATCGCCATGATGGGTTCCGAAGGCCTGACGCAGGCGACCAAGATGGCGATCCTCAACGCCAACTACATCGCCAAGCGCCTGACGCCGCATTTCCCTGTCGTCTTCACGGGACCGAACGGCTTTGTGGCGCACGAGTGCATCATCGACATGCGCTGGATGAAGGATCGCTGCGGTATTTCCGTGGAAGACGTGGCCAAGCGCCTCGTCGACTACGGCTATCACGCGCCCACCATGTCCTTCCCCGTCCCCGACACCATGATGATCGAGCCGACGGAGAGCGAGGGCAAGCGCGAGCTCGACCGGTTCTGCGATGCGATGATCGCGATCCGCCGCGAGATCGCCGAAGTCGAGGAGGGCAAGGTCGACAAGACGGACAATGTGTTGAAGAACGCCCCGCACACGCACGGGCTCCTGCTCGGCGACTGGAAGCACCCATATTCCAAGGAGAAGGCTTTCTTCCCCCTCAAGGAAATTCGTCACGACAAATACTGGCCGCCGGTCGGGCGCGTCGACAACGTCGCCGGCGACCGCCACCTCGTCTGCACCTGCCCGCCGATCGAGGCGTATCAAGAGGCGGCGGAGTAGGGGGCTACACCCCGCACCCATCCGTCCGCGCTGCGGGCATGCCGCCGGAGAGTGTCACCTCGCGGCCGTCGGGACGGGTGAGGGTGGCTTCGATGAGTTCCGCGCCGCGCTTTGGCGGCTTGATGGCCACGAGGCCGCCGGCGCCGATGGCGTCGAGCGCGGACTGGAGCGGCTCGGCCTTCGGCGGGCGCACGACGATTGCCTTCAGCCGGCAGCCGAGGTCCGCCATGCGCGTCGAGACGTGCGGGCCTGGCGGCCATTGGATGACGATCGGGTGGAGCCCGCCCATCGGCGCCGCGCCATCCTCGCGGATGGCGATCTGCCAGACGAGATCGCCGCGGCGCATGGCGTGGACTGTTCCGAGGTCAGTCTTGGCGAGCTTGACGGTCTCGGCCACGTCGTCCGTGCGGCAGATGTAGGCGGAGAGGTAGGGCCCGCTCGCCGCCAGCCGCGCCTTGACCTCGGCGTCATCGAGCCCGAACCAGCGTGGCCTCTCCGCTGGACCCGCTTCCGGATCGGCGGCGATGATTTCCAGATAAACGCCATCGCCCAAGCTCATGACGGCGTTGTGTGTGTTCATGATTGCGTGCTTGCCGCCGAGCGGTACACGCACGCCTAGCCGCTCCTCGACCCAGTCGATGCCTTCGCTAAGCGTGGCGCAGTTGATGGCGATGTGGTCGAGGAGGATGCGGGGCGGCATGCTCTTCCCTTAGGAACTGACCTTCACATAACTCCCCGGCGCATCCTCGATCACCGAAAGATCGCCATCGCCCGGGACACGCGGCGCAATCCTGTCGCCCGACTGCGCCGAAAGCCATTTGACCCAGTCCGGCCACCAGGAGCCCGGATGCTCTTGCGCTGTCTCGAGCCAGCGCTCGAGCGTCGGGGCGAGCCGCTCATTGGTCCAGTGCTGGTACTTCACCTTCTCCGGCGGATTGACGACGCCGGCGATGTGGCCCGAGCCCGCCATCACGTAGCGCACCGGCCCGCCGAACAGCTGCGCGCCGACCAGCACGGACCTCGCCGGGGCGATATGATCCTCGCGGGTGGCGAGCTCGTAAATCGGGATCTTCACGCGCTTCAAGTCCAGCCTCACGCCGCCGAGCTCCATGAGCCCGCGCGAGAACTTGTTCTCGTGATAGAACTCGCGCAGATAGAAATTGTGGTTAGCCGCCGGCATCCGCGTCGAGTCCTGGTTCCAGAACAGGAGATCGAAGGGGAAGGGCTTCTTGCCCAGCATGTAGTTGTTGACGATGTAGGGCCAGATGAGGTCGCGGGGCCGCAGCATGTTGAAGACATTGGCCATCGCCGAGCCGTCGAGATAGCCGCGCTCGGTCATCATCTCTTCCATCGCCTTCAACTGCGCGTCGTCGATGAAGACGAGGAGGTCGCCGGCCTTGGAAAAATCCATCTGCGCGGCGAGAAACGTCGCTGAAGTGTAGCGATCGACGCCTTTGCCTGCGAGATAGGCGAGCGTCGTCCCCAGCAGCGTGCCGCCGACGCAATAACCCAGAATGTTGATCTTCTCGACGCCGGTCGCTTCCGTCACGGCGTCGGAAGCCGCGAGGATGCCCTCGCGCATATAGTCCTCGAAGGATTTGTGCGAGAGCCGTCCGTCCGGATTGACCCAGGAGACGATGAACACCGTGAAGCCCTGGTCGACCGCGTATTTCACGAACGACTTCGCCGGCTGCAGATCGAGAATGTAGAACTTGTTGATCCACGGCGGCACGATGAGGAGCGGCACCTCGTGCACCTTGGGCGTCGTCGGCGTGTACTGGATGAGCTGCAGGAGTTCGTTCTGGAACACCACCTTGCCCGGCGTCGTCGCGACGTTCCGGCCGACCTCGAAGGCGGCCGTGTCGGTCTGGCTGATCTGCAACGAGCCGTTCGACTTCGCCATGTCGGTCGAGAGGTTCTGCATACCGCGCAGGAGATTTTCGCCGTTTGATTGAAACGTCTCGCGCATGACCTCCGGATTGGTCATCGGGAAGTTCGACGGCGAGGAGGCCGTGATGATCTGGCGGATGAAGAACTCGGCCTTGTGCTTCGTCTTGGGGTCCAGGCCCTCGGTCTGATCGACCAGATCCTCGGCCCATTTGGAGGTGAGCAGATAGACCTGTTTCCAGAAGTCGAAGAACGGGTTCTGCGACCAGTCAGCATCCTTGAAGCGGTTGTCGCCGGGCTCCGGCTTGGCGATAGGCTCGACGGTCTCGCCCATCATTTTGCGCATCGACCGGCTCCAGAGCTCCATATAGCCCTGCATCAGCTCGGTCTGGGCCTGGGCGAGCTTGTGCGGCTCGCGCATCCATTGCTGCATCACCTCGCCGAAAACCCGGCCGGCTTCCTTGGTGTCCTTGGCGAGCGACATCGGCCCGGCGCCATTGGGCTTCGCCATGTAGCCGGCCATGACCTTGTTGCCTTCCTCGAACACCTTGAGGAGGTTCTGGGTAAGAAGGGTAGGATCGGCGACACGCCAGGCGCCGTTCGAGTTTTGATCGGTTGATTTCTGCATGGGACGGCCCATTTGCTGTGAGGAGGCCGGCGGCGGCCATGGTGCAGCGCATTTTGCTGCGCCGCACCATAAATGACATATTCGCCGCTCATAGTGTAGAAACTTATGGCATGGCACCGTGACAAAGTGCGCCGGCACCAGGGAATCTGGTAAAGCCGGGGTTGAGCCGAAGTCAGAGGCGAAGGGCATGAAGCCTGGAAACGTCCGGATCATCGAGTTGACGCTCGCCGCAGGCGTGCTGGCGGTTGGCATGCTCGTGGGCGGCTGCTCGCAGACGCCGGGCTATCCGACGTTGCCGGAAGGAGACGTGATCGGCCAGACCACCCTGACGCCCAAGCAACAGGATGCCGAAATCAAGAACCTGACCGACGCGCAGGCTCAGAACACGGCCGAGGCCGAGCCGTCGTCCAAAGTGCCAAACTACATTCCCGCCTCCGTAAGCGAAACCGAGTAGCCCGCCCCTGCGGCATCGGTGGACTGCTTCCAATTGAGCCTCGCGCTGGTGCGCGAAACGGGGCATAACGGCCGCCAAATCGGCCGATAAACTCCCGTGAGACTCAATCCATGACAAAACCGCTTCGCGTCGGCATCGCGGGCCTGGGAACCGTCGGCGGCGGCGTCGTGATGCTGCTCCGGGAGCATGCCCAGCACATGGCGGGGCGGCTCGGTCGCGGCGTCGAGGTCGTGGCCGTCAGCGCCCGCGACAAGAACAAGCAACGGGCCGTGGCGCTCAAGGGTGTCGACTGGATCGACGATCCGGTCAAGCTCGCCGGAGATGACCGGATCGATGTGCTGGTTGAGCTGATGGGTGGTGCCGAAGGCGCGGCCAAGGCCACCGTCGAGCGGGCGCTTGTCGCCGGCAAGCATGTCGTTACCGCCAACAAAGCGCTGATCGCCGGCCACGGCGTGGCGCTCGCCGAACTCGCCGAAAAGAATGGCGTCGGCCTCAAATTCGAGGCGGCGGTGGCCGGCGGCATTCCCGTCATCAAGACGCTGCGCGAAAGCCTGCTCGCCAACCGCATTTCGCGCGTCTATGGCATCCTCAACGGCACCTGCAACTTCATCCTGACGAAAATGCTCTCCGAGCGCCGCGCCTTCGCCGACGTGCTGGCCGAAGCCCAGAAGCTCGGCTACGCGGAGGCCGATCCCACCTTCGACATCGGCGGCTTCGACACGGCGCACAAGCTCGCGATCCTCACCTCGCTTGCCTATTCGACCCGCGTCGCGCCCGAGGAGATCGACATCGAGGGCATCGAGAACATCACGGCTGCCGATATCGAGGCGGCGGAGGAGCTGGGCTACCGGATCAAGTTGTTGGGGGTTGCGCAGGCGACCGACAGCGGCATCGAGCAGCGCGTGCATCCGGCGATGGTGCCGGTGCATTCGGCGATTGCGGCGGTCGGTGGCGTCACCAACTGCGTTGCCATCGATGCGGACTATGTTGGCGCCTTGACGCTCGTCGGCCCTGGCGCTGGGCAGCGGGCGACGGCCTCTTCCGTCGTCAGCGATATCGCCGACATCGCCAAGGGCGACGTGTCGCCGGCTTTCATCACGCCCTCGGGCAAGCTCCAAAAGCTCAAGCGCGCGGCGCTCCGGGCCCATGCCGGCGGCTACTACATCCGTATGTCCGTGCCCGATCGCCACGGCGCGTTCGCCGCCATTGCCACCGCCATGGCGAAACAGAAAGTCTCGCTCGAGAGCATCGTGCAGAAGCCGCCGCCGGGCCGGCGCGAGGTGGCCTCCGGCGAGCCGATGCCGGTTTTCCTCATCACCCATGAGACGACCGAGGCGGCCATCCGGGCAGCCCTCGATGAGGCTGTGAAGAGCGGCCTCGTCACCGAGAAGCCGCAGATGATCCGAATCGAGAAGCTGTAAAAGAGGCGGTCGAGGAAGTCTCGCCGAGGGAACAAGATGTCCAAGAAGCTGATGGTGGGTGTGCTCGACCGGGCGCTGACGCTCGAGGTGGTGCGCGTCACCGAGCAGGCCGCTATCGCCGCTGCGAGGCTGCGCGGCCGGGGCGACGAGAAAGCCGCCGACCAGGCCGCCGTCGATGCCATGCGCCGCGAGCTCGGCCGCATCGACATCCAGGGCCGCGTCGTCATCGGCGAGGGCGAGCGCGACGAGGCGCCGATGCTCTTCATCGGCGAGGAGATCGGCAGCGGCAAGGGGCCCAAGGTCGATATCGCCGTCGATCCGCTCGAATGTACCACCGTCTGCGCCAAGAACCTGCCGAACTCGCTCGCCGTGCTCGCCATGGCCGAGCAGGGCACGCTGCTGCATGCCCCCGACATCTACATGGACAAGATCGCCATCGGCCCGGGCTACGCGGAAGGCACCGTCGATCTCGATGCCTCCCCCGACGAAAACATCGCCAGCCTCGCCAAGGCCAAGGGCGTCAGGATCACCGAGATCACCGCCTGCATTCTCGACCGGCCGCGGCACGAGAAGATCATCAGCGCCGTCCGCAAGACCGGCGCCGCCTTGCGCCTGATCGGCGACGGCGACATCGCCGGCGTCATCCACACGACCGACCCCGAGGAAACCGGCATCGACATCTATTTCGGTGTCGGCGGCGCGCCGGAAGGCGTGCTCGCGGCGGCAGCGCTCAGATGCGTCGGCGGCCAGATCCAGACGCGGCTCTATCCCATGAAAGACGCCGACTACCAGCGGGCGGAAGCCGTCGGCATCAAGGACATCAAGCGCAAGTATACGATGATGGATCTGGCCTCCGGCGACGTGTTCTTCTCCGCGACTGGCGTCACCGACGGCAACATGCTCGATGGCGTGAAATTCCGTCGCGATAGCATCGAGACCGAGACCGTCGTCATGCGCTCGGCGACGAAGACGGTGCGGTGGATCCGGACCCGGCACGGGCTGTCGGGGCAACAGACGCTGAGCTGATCGAGCCAGTTTCAGAGGGGAGACGGGTGGGTTTGCGCGCGCAACGACGCAAGGTCGAGGCATCATCGGCGCCCGAGACCTTTCTCGGCGTGACGAAATCCGCGCGCGGCTTCCAGTGGACGAGCCGTCTTGAGCCGCACCAGGCCAATCTCGCCAGTGCAATCTCCGAGCGGCACGGCTTGCCCGAGCTGCTCGGCCGGGTGCTCGCCGCGCGGGGTGCGACGCTGGAAAGCGTGCCGGTCCTGCTCGATCCGACCCTCAAGGCCCTCATGCCCGATCCGTCCGCCCTCCAGGATATGGAGAAGGCGGCTGGCCGGTTGGCGGATGCCATCGTCAAGGGCGAGAAAGTTGCCGTGTTCGGTGACTACGACGTCGATGGCGCCTGCTCCTCGGCGTTGATGCGCCGCTTCTTCGAGGCCCATGGGCAAAGCGCCCGAATTTATATTCCCGATCGCATCTTCGAAGGCTATGGACCCAATACGGACGCCATCGAGCTCCTCGTGAACGAGGGCGCCAGCCTCATCGTCACTGTCGATTGCGGGACGGTCAGCCACGACGTGCTTGGTGGGGCGGCCAAGCTCGGCGCCGAGGTCATCGTCGTCGACCACCACCAGGCGGACGACCGGTTGCCGGCGGTGGCCGCCATCGTCAATCCGAACCGGCAGGACGATGTCTCCGGCCAGGGCCATCTCTGTGCGGCGGGCGTCGTCTATCTTTTTCTCGTGGCCGCCACCCGCACGCTCCGCAACCGCGGCTTCTACAAGTCACAAGCCATGGCCGAGCCGCCGCTGCTCGAATGGCTCGACCTCGTATCGCTCGCGACCGTCTGCGATGTGGTGCCGCTCGAGGGCTTGAACCGCGCCTATGTCGTGAAGGGCCTGCAGGTGATGCGCCAGCGCCGCAACATCGGCCTGCGTGCGCTCGCCGATGCGGCCGGCCTGAACCAGCCGCCGACGCCTTATCATCTTGGCTATGTGCTCGGTCCCCGCATCAATGCCGGAGGGCGGATCGGCAATGCCGCGCTCGGCGCCGAGCTGCTGTCGCTCGATGACGAGATCGAGGCCGCGCGCATCTCGGTGCTGCTCGACAAGCTCAACAAAGAGCGCAAGGCGATGGAGATCGAAATCCTCGCGCAGGCGCTCGCCGCCGCCGAGGTCGAGGTTGCGGAAAACCCGGCGCTGCCGATCCTCATCGCCGGCTCCAAGGATTGGCACAAGGGACTGGTGGGGTTGGTCGCGAGCCGCCTCGCTGACCGGTTCCAACGCCCGGCCTGCGTCATCGCCTGGGGCAAGGATGGTCAGGGGACGGGATCGCTGCGCTCGATCGCCGGTGTCGATATCGGCTCGGCGGTGCGTGCGGCCGTCGAGAGCGGTCTTCTCGTCAAGGGCGGCGGCCATGCCATGGCGGCGGGCTTGACCGTCGATGAGAAGCAGCTCGATCGCCTGAAGGCGCATTTCGCCGAGGCCATCGGTGCGTCGGTGGGCGTTGCGCGCGAGCGCAGCGGCCTCGCCATCGACGGCGCATTGACGCCTCGCAGCGTGACGCCTGAGCTGGTGGCGCTCCTCGAGCGCGCTGGACCCTTCGGCCAGGGCAATCCGATGCCGCGCTTCGCGTTCCCCGCGCATCGCCTTCGCTCGGCCAGGATCGTCGGCGAGACGCATGTGCGCGTGACGGTCGAATCCTCGGACGGCGCACGCCTCGACGCCATCGCCTTCCGCGCCGTCGGCTCCCCGCTCGGCGATGCGATCCTCGGCGCCGCCAACGCGCTCCCCGTCCATGTCGCCGGCCAGATCCGGCGCGACAGTTGGGGCGGCCGCGAGAAGATCGAGCTGCAGATCGACGACATCGCCGATCCGCGGGCGCAGGAGTAGGGTTCGTGGCAAAACGCGCCAAACCCAAGGCCAAACCGAAACCGCGCAATCCCGTCGCCTCGAACCTCGCCGAGGGCCGCTATCAACCGCGAAAGGAGCTGCCGAAGAAGGGCAAGGGCAGCTACCGCCGCAAGCCGGCGCGCGCCCCTGAGACAGAGTGAGGCCCGGCCGATCTGCTTGTCAGCCTTCCCGAACCCCACTATACCCACCCCGTCCCGCCGCTCCCTTCGTCTATCGGTTAGGACGTCAGATTTTCAATCTGAAAAGACGGGTTCGACTCCCGTAGGGAGCGCCAATGGGAAACAAATAAAATTATTGAAAATCATCGTGTTGAATGGCACTCTGCGCCAGTGATCACCTGCAATCTGGGTGCGATGTGTAACAAATAGCGTAACAAACCCATGGTCAGGCCGTCGGCGCCTGCGCGTCCTCATAAGGTCAGGGGATTTTGGTTCCTGGTGCGCCGTGTACCGGGCGAGTACACGCTCTGGGATGCGCGAAAGCTGGTCCGCATCAGCACGCGCATCCGGATTGTCGACGACCCGCGAGGCGTGCGTGCCGGAAAGGTCGTGGCCAAGCTCGATGCCGAGCTGCTTCGGTACTGGCAGGACAAGCGCCGGGGCCGGGATCGTGACGTGGAGTTGACACATCAACAGGCCTGCAATCGTGCTCGTGCCTTGGGCCTCGACTACGTTCCAGCAGCCGAGGCCGCACCTTTTCTGCAGGTCGAAGAGCTGCTGAGGCGTTTCGATACGCTGATTCGGCGTGGCTCGAGCGACGGCGCTGAAGAGGTGTCGGCGGTGCTCGGTGGTGCCGAGGAGCCGCGCCTCATGCTCGATGATCTGCTCGACGAGTACGAAGAGGTGATGCGGGCGACGCTTGCGATGAAGTCGAAGAGCCAGCGAAAGAAGTGGCGTGGCGGCAAAGAAATGGCGCTCAAGGTGCTGCTCGATGCGGTCGGAAATCGAGCCGTCACCTCACTCACCCGTGCGGACGCTCTCAAACTGCGATCTCACTGGCAAGACCGGGTTGTTGCCGGAGAGGTCGAGATTGCAACTGCTAATCGCTGCATCGGACATGTGAGTGGGATGTATCGTGCCATCAGTGAAGCCAAACAGCTCAATCTGCCGGCTATCTTCAGCAAGGTACGCATCAGCGGCGGTAGGGACCGTCAGCGATTGGCCTACGCGCCGGACTTCGTGCAGCGGCGAATTCTTGCTCAAGGGATGTTCGAGGATCTCAATCCGGAGGCACGGCGCGTCATCTATCTCTTGGTCGAAACGGGACTGCGCTTGTCGGAGGCCGTCGATTTGACCGCGAGTTTCATTTGTCTCGACGGTCCCGTTCCCCATGTTCGCATTCTTCCCGAGGGCCGTGCCCTGAAGACAAGCGACTCTGAGCGCGAGATTCCGCTCGTTGGCGTCGCGTTGCAGGCGATGCGGGCGCAGCGACACGGCTTTCCGCGCTACCGTGACAAGGCGGATACGCTCTCGGCGCTCGTCAACAAGGTGCTTGATGGTCATGGCCTGCGACCCGAGCCGGGACAGTCTCTGTACTCGCTTCGGCACACATTCGAGGATCGCCTTACCGCCGTGAACGCGCCGGACAAGGTCATTGCCTGCCTGATGGGGCGCAAATGGTCGCGGCCACGCTATGGTGTCGGTCCGTCGCTCGAGCTCAAGCGCGATTGGCTCGTGAAGATCGCTTTCGAGGCGCCGGCAGAGGTGTAGGCAGCACGCTGCCATAGGTCTCGAGGATGCGCTTGGCCCGCTCAGTTTGATCACTTCTTCGCGCGGCCTCGAGCTCGTTTTCCAGGCGATCGAGATAGGGAGCGTAGGCCGATCCATGTTTGAGGACAATGTAGGCCGCCAATGCCAGTGCACCCTCGAGCCGCTCTATCAAGGATGGAGGCTGTTGTATCATTTCAACGCCAAGCCAATGGTCGCCATTGGAATTCGGGATTGCACTGTCATTCAATCAATAGGGAAAAGCAGGAGATAGAAAGATGTCGCTGGGAAGCTCTGGACTGTTCCAAAAGGATGCTGCGAAGCCGAGCGCACCAGCCTGACGTTGTTTTGCACATGGCCGCTGGACCAACTGACGATGGTTGCCCTGAATGCGGCCGACGCATTGATGGACTCTGATGTCGACAAACTTGCTAGGTGTTCGGCACGACGAGGCTCACCAGCACGATGCAGACGGCACTGGAGCAGATCGCGGCATAGCGCCAAGACTTCGAGCTGAAGGTGCGCGCCCTCAATGCGCTGAAGCCAGGCTAAGTGAGCTTGGGCATAGGGTGAGGCCGGTACTGCCGGCCCGTGAGCCACAAGCAGCCGAGGTGCAGGCGGTGCAAGGCGCCGGGCAAGCCACTCGAACGATGTGTCCGGGAACAGGAACCAGAAGAGCGCCATGGCCTGGACAGCGGCGATGCCGATGAAGGCCGTGGCAAACGCTTCTGGCCTCGCGCTTGGAGCGGATGCTCCTTCAACGATGACGCCGAAAAAGTATTGAGCCGCAAAGGCGGCCGACAAGAGCAAGAGATTGAGAGCGGTGCAGGCGCGACCGGAAATGTGGTCCGGGAGCTCGGCGAGCAGCACCGAAAAGCTCAGGACCGTGGCTGCGCCGGTCAGCGCGATGAGTGACCAGGCAATGTTGGACGAGAGGGGCCAATTCGCTGCCAGGGACAGTTGCGCGAGAATGGACATGCCGCTCAGCGCAGCGAGCATTGGCACGGCGTGTGAGCGCAGGCGGTCTGACAACCAGCCGAGCGCAACGCTGCCGGCGCCCAAGACAACAGCCATCTGGAAAAGCCGCTGGGCGACCGGCACTTTGTCGAGCCCTTCGACCTCGGCAAGCCACGGCGCAGCCCAAAATCCCTGTAAGGCCCACGCCGATCCGAGGAGCGCGGCCGACAGAGGCGCGAGCTTCCAGAATGCACCGCCGAGAAAGCCTGCCGGCCAGGCCGCATCATGCTCGTCGTGCTCATCGGGCGTCCGGCTTTGGCGCGGCATGTCCGGCACGAGGATCATCGTGAGAAGCGCGCATGCAAACGAGACGGCGGCGAGCGTGACGAACAGCAAGCGCCAGCCGATGGCGTCGATGATGGCTTGGGCCGGCAGTGTCGCCGCAATAGCGCCGAGGGCAGCCGATGCCATGAGCACACCGTTGATCGTGCCGAGGCGATGAGCGGGAAGCCAGAGCCGCGCGGCCTTGAGACCAGACACATAGGTGACGGCGATCCCGAGACCGATCATGCTGCGCGCGACGATGAGGACGCCGAGCGAGGTGCCGGCCGAGCAGAGAAGGCAACCTGCGGCCGATATGATGAGGCAAGCGCTCATCAGGCGCCGGGGTCCGAGCCGGTCGAGCAGGATGCCGAGCGGAATCTGGGCCGCGGCCATGGCCAGAAACAGGACCGAGGCGAGGAGGCCGAGATCGGCCGGTGCGAGATCGAGCTGGGTCTCCAAAGGCCCGGCCAGCAGTGCTGCAATGTTGCACAGCAGATAGGAAAGGGCGGTGGCGAGCGCGAAGGGAAACAGGAGCAGTCCATCACGAAAGCGCATTTCGTGAGCAGCTGTCGTGGGCCGGAGCCGTACGGGCACCGGACCACGGACGGCAACTCTGCTGGAGGTCTTCGGAACGGGCAGCCGGCGATCGTCCAGCCAAGGTGAGAGGTCTTCTTCGCTTGCCGCCTCGGGTCCGAACCAATCGGCCGTGTGATCGGTGGTCATGGCGCCGGTGACCTTCCATCACGGCCATCGTCTCTGTCGGCGCTCGCGACAGCGCCTCGCGACGTTTGCGGCCGCCGCCAGACGAGACGGATGACGCCATCCTCGGTTGACTCGTAGAGGATGGCCCAGACCGGTTGCGGCCAGGTGGGATCGTCGAGGCGGACGCGGAGCGTGCTTTCTGTGCGGCCTTGCTTCGCCTTGCGCCAGGCGGCGCCGATCTCGGCATCTCCCAGGAACACCCGATAGTCCGGCGCGCCCTCGGGACTCTTGTGATCGTTGGCGACGAAGCGCACGCGGCCCCGCAGCGTGAGGGTGCGTAGCTCGCCGGTATAACCGTCCTTGCTGGGGGCGAAGGTTCCGATGACGGGCATGAGTGATCCTTTCTAAGCAGTCAGTTCGAGGGGGAGCGGCGATAGGGACGCAAGACGATGTCCTTGTGGACGATGACGCGGAGCGGCCAGCCGGGACGCACGGTCAAGGTCGGCTGGACGTTGAGGGTCTTCTCGACAAGGCGCTCGCCGGAGCGGTTGGTGGTCTCACCTGCTGCGTCGCGGATCGCCCGGACGAGATCGCTGTCGTCGCTGGAAGATCCGAAGGCGAGGCTCTGGCCGATTCCAAGAAGGGTTGCGAGTGCAACCCCCTTCAAGAGCTCGAAGGTGTGGGCATCGACCTCGTCCGACAGGCCGGTGAATCCTGCGAGGTCCGTGGCCGGGAGATTGTCGATGACGATCGAGGTGCCGTCGGGCAAGAGGATGCGCTGCCAGACGACGAGTGCGCGCTGTTGACCGAAGGCGATGGCGGTGTCGTAACGGCCGATGAGGCGCGCGCCTTGGGGGATCAGCAGGTAGCGGCCGGAGACGCTGTCGAAGACGTTCTCGGTCACCTGGGCGATGACGAAGCCCGGCAGATCGGAGTTGAGGCCGGTGACGAGGCTTGCGGCAATGACGGTCCCGGCCATCAGCAGATAGGGGGAGGCCGGACCCTGCAGGGCATGGCCGTTGAGGGTGGCGGTCTCGGTTGTGGGTCCAAGAGCGGCGAGCTGGGGAAAGGATCCGGTCGGCCCGCCACTGAACGCGGGGAACAGTGTGCTGGTGGGCCGACCTGCGCGGCCTCGCCGGGAACAGTCGTGGCGGACGCGCCTTGCCGCGGGGCAGCTTGTGCCGGGATTGCTACCCGTTGCCGCAGCTGAAACAGGATCGGCGCGGCACGGGCCGCAGCGGCCAGCCGGGCCAGCTCCACGCGCTCGGCGTCCTCCTCGGCTGAACGCTCATTAGTCGTAGCGGAGACGTCCGGCGGCACATTGCGAAGAGGTGACGCAACGGGCACGGCGACACGCGAGACGTCCTCGTAGGTTGCGGGAAGCCGCCACAGGCCGTCGCTGATCGGCTTGCGGTCGACGCTATAGAGTTCCTCGGGCGCTGGCGCCTTGAACGCCGGTGGCCGGAGCGCGACGAGAACGAGGCCGGCGATCAGCAGAAGCACGAGGGCCGCCGCGCCGAACAGCACCTTACGATTGATACGCGTGACGGGTGCCGGCCGTTCCGCGCAGCTCGAAGATTTCGGGCGGCTGCTTCTCAGCTGGCACGCCGGACACGGGTGCCGTCGTCTCGGTCATGGTGTCACCTCCCGCCACACCGCATCGGTCCGGACGATGCGGACGATGTGCTGCGGTGCTGCGCCCAATCTCAGCTCGGCGGCGGCAAACAGCCGGTCGACGATGTAGGTGGTGCCGCGGACCCGGTAGTTGACAAGGGCGGGCTTGCCGTCGGGGCCGGTGACGAAGAGCGGCGGGGCTTCGCTCTCGGCAAGTCCCGGCGGGAACTGGATGTAGACTTTGGCGCCATCGTCGAAGACCTGGCGCGGCTTCCAAGGGGCATCGCCCTCGATGCGATAGCGGAACCGGATTTGATCCAGATCGATGCCGGTGCCGGCGATCGCCGCATCGGCCGCATCCGATGCCGCGCGCTTGGCTTCGAGCGCCTTCAGGACAGAGGCCGGATAGGACCAGGAGACGGACGCCATGTAGGCGGTGTCCGAGGTATGCAGTTCGAGGTGATAGGTGCGCCGGCTCGTAGTGATGACGAGATTGGTCTCAAGGCCCCCGCCGATCGGCTTCACCAGAATATGGACGCGGGCATTCGCTCCCTCGCCGCTCGTCGTGTCGGCCACCACCCAGCGGACGGTGTCGCCGGCGGAGACGGCGATCAGCGTCTCGCCCGCCTCGAGGGCGATGTCGGTCACCTGGTTGACGCCGGCATAGAGCTGATAGAGCGCGCCCTCGGTGAAGGGATAGACCTGGATGGCATTGATGTATGCACTTGACAAAGCATTCCGCGAAAGGTTTCTGCCAAGTGCGTGACGGGCCGGACAAAAACGAGATTACGCCCGCAATGATTGATGCGGGCGTCGAGGCATACCTTGAGTGGTGCCCTGATACGGGCGTTGGCGACGCCGTTGACCGATCGATGGTGGCCGAAATCTACGCCGCTATGCTTCGATCAGATTGTGGGGCAGCAAAGCGCGAAGTGCCCCGGCTCGATCAAGGACTGTTGCCGTGTGATGGCGGATGTCATGAGTCTTGACCGGCTTCAGCCTCGTCTTGGACTCGATCGGCTGGCGATAGTTGAAGATGACATAGTTCTTGGTTCGCTTCTCGCGGCACCACACGCCATGAACCCAATGGTTGCGGGTGCTGGCGAGCTTGGCTAATGCGGTTACGGCGTCGCTGACTTGCTCTTTGTTCGGCAGCTTGGATTCGGGGAGGATCGCCAGAACGAGTTTCGTTCGGGCCTCAAATGTTGGGATGCGATAGTAGGCAGTCTGAGCTAGGTTGGCATCCATGCCGGCGGCGAACGAGAATGTGACCATGAGGAAGTTCTCGGCGTAAGCCCATGCGATGGTCATTTCACCGAGAGCGGTCGCGATTTCCGGGTCCCGCTTTAGGTCCTTAGCGATCAGGTAGGTCATGCCGAAATCCCCCAAGAAGATTGAAGGCGACCGGCCTCAGAAAGAGGTCGAGGAGCGCCGAGACGAGATCATCAAACGGTTGCTGAGCACGCCGCCGAAACCGCGCAAGGCAAAGCCCGCCAAGGGCGAGGATGGCAAACGTGACAAGAGAACAAGAAGCTGACTGGCTCGTTGCCAGTCAGCTCGGCCCTGATGGTCAGCTAGTTTGGCCGGTTTTCATCTGCCCATTCCACGATGGGGGTTCGGGCATGAAAGCGGTAAAGGCCGCAGTTCGTGCATGCGATAGCACAAATTCCGTAGATGCCGGCGCCGGTGGCGTCGAAGCCGGGGAACTTGAACCCCATCAGCCCTAGGCGTTGTCCGGTCTGCTCTTCGGTCAAGAGCTGGCCTTTGGTGCTGCCGCATGAGGCACATTTGTTAGATGCGCCCTTTGCCCCGAGAAAACGAACGACTTCGGAGTATTTCAGTGGTCTGTGGATTGACATCTTGTCAATCTCCTCTGTTCAAAATTGAACGAGAGGAAGCGCCCGGCTCTTGAACTCGGGACGCAACGGACGCGAGCTATCGCCAAATCTTGGTGACGGCGTGATCGGTCAGGCGGCGGCGGTTTCGGGCTGACGGATCGACTTGGCGGCGACCTCGAGCCCATCGGCGAACTTCACACCCAGAATGAGTTTTGGCAACAAGGCGTGACCGTCGAGGCGGCGCCAATGTTTCTGCGCGGTCTCAACCAGCTTGAACACCATGGCGAGCGCCGTCCTGTTCGAGAGGCAGCCTTTCGAACGGATCGTGCGATGCCGCACGGTCGCGAACGTGCTCTCGATCGGGTTTGTGGTGCGCAGATGTTTCCAATGCTCGGCGGGGAAGTCGTAGAATGCGATGAGCGCGTCGCGATCCTTGGCGAGGCAATCGGCGGCCTTCTCGTATTTCAGCGTGTAGCTTTCGACGAAGGCGTCGAACGCGGTCTCGGCGGCAGCCTTCGTGTCGGCCATCCAGATCTCCTGTAACGCACGTTTGGCTTTCGGCTGCTGGCTCTTCGGCAGCTTGTTGAGGACGTTCGCCGACTTGTGCACCCAGCAGCGTTGTTCGCGCGTCTTGGGCCAGACCTCGCCGGCAGCTTTCCAGAAGCCGAGCCCACCGTCGGCGATCGTCAGCTGGGGTGATACGTCGAGGCCACGGCGCTTCAGATCGAGCAGCAGCGCGCGCCAGTCATGCGCACTTTCCCTTGCGCCGTCGGTAAATCCGACCAATTCCTTGCGGCCTTCGGGCGTCGCGCCGATGATGACGAGGATGCACTGCTTCTCATCTTCGAGGCGCGCTTCCAGGTGGATGCCGTCGTGCTGGAAGCACGCCTCCGGCATGACCCAGACGTACACGTAGCGCCTGGCCGAGAGATCGCGCCTTTGCCAAGCTGCATGCTCCTCCTGCCAGCCATCCTTCAGCCGCCCGATGGCCGACGCCGAAAGCCCAGCGGCATCCTTGCCGAGCAACGCCGCCAACGCCTCGGAGAAATCACCGGTCGAGATGCCCTTGAGGTAGAGGATCGGCAGTAGCGTCTCGATCGACTTCGAGCGGCGCATGTAGGGCGGCAGGATCGAAGGCGAGAAGCGGATGCGGCCGGGATCGGTGGCGGCGGCCTCCCGATCGCGCACGCGCGGCTGGCGCACGGCGACCGGGCCGTCGATGCGGAGCATCGCTCCGCGATGATGCCGGTCATCACCTCGCGCTCGGGCAAATGGCCATGGCGCACGACGCGCTGGTGGCCATCCTCGGTCTTGAGGTCGGCATGCAGGCTCAGAAAACCGGCAACCTCGGCCTCGACCGCATTGGCAAGCAGGGCACGAGCCCCCTGCCGCAGCACTGAGGTGAGTTGATCCTCGATTGTTCCTGGCTGAATCAGTCGGACGACGCTATCGTTGGGCACGGCATATCGCTCCTTAAGTGGAGAAGTGAGGTCGTTGAACAACCCCACGATATGCCGCCTTCCCGATTCGAGCCGTCACCAACTTCCGGCGATAGCTCCGTGAGGAGCGATGCCGTGCCCATGGAACGGAAACGCGCCGTCCACCCGGCAAGCCACGGCGCGTATGGGGCCCCGCGCATTCATGAGGACCTCGCTGAGTTGAACAAAAAAAATGATGTGGCAAGCAGCACGCTCCACCAAACCTGGGCAGTCCAGTCCACATAGCGCCCACCAGTAATCGCAACACCAGTTTCCCAGTGAAACGCATCGGCACCATCAAAGGATGGTCCGCTTCGCGCGACAATTCACGCGCGAAGCGGATCGTCATGTGAATTTACTGAAGATACGGACAAACATACTGGTGTCCGTCATAGCCAGTGTACGTGCCCGTGCGGTGGTCAAAACTGATGTATCGGCGATCGCATGCATCAATGTCGTTGTCCGAAGCCCGGCCCTCTCTGATTGCCTGCGCGATAATCAAGGCACCAATGGTGCCTACCACCAATTGTCCAACGTTGACGCCGCGATTGCGCCGGTAGCGATAACCGCTGTATCGGTTGCCACGGTGAGCCCGGCGCGGATTCCAATTGCGGGCCTTCGAGCGAAGGTGTCGAACCGGGACCGCAATCGTCGCGTCTGCAGAAATGCCGGTCTGTACGCTAACCATAGGCAACGACGCTGCAGTCGCGGGTGCCGTCAAACCAATCGTACAGAGGGCCGGCACGATCATTAGCCTGGCAAGTTTCATCATTGCATCGCTCCTAGTAGAGGAAGAACCAAATTATCGCAGGGCATCGAAGCGATGCACCCACTCGTGCAAGAGGTAACGATCCTCTAGTTGAAAAGTTTCCTGTTGCGCTGAATTGAAGCTGACTGTTCGAGATGCAGGCCGTCAGTGAGCATTTAGGATATGAATCAGACCCGAGCAAAGGCTAGAGACGAGCGGTTGCCGAGCCTTGGCAACTCAACCAGAAGGCCAACGGGCTCTACGCATCTCTTGAAATGAGAAACTACAGTTGAAAGCTCGCAGTACAACGAATGCCGTTGGAAGTCTGGAGTATTTCTATTTGGCGCGGGTTGCACCCGGACAGAGGTCGCCGCCCCCTTCCCCACCGGACCCTTGACGAGCTTTGCATTTCTTTGGCGCCTCGCCCACCAGATGTAGTCTTAGTATTTGAAGTGGCATACGGACAAATACATTCGGATCGGCAAACGACATTGCAGAGGGCCTGCGCTTTGAGATCCTCGATTGGGCGCGAAGTGGTGCTTAGTATGCCGGCGCACCGGTCGTTAGCTCCGGCTCGAGGGTCGGTTGAAATTCAGATGAGCTGTGTTTTGCGAATTTCGAGACGAGGTAGACAGCGGCAACGACAATCAAAAGCAGGGGCAGGTTGCGCCAGCCGGCCCGCGCCAGCATTGGCGCCATGGTGGGACCGAGCGCGGTGACTGCCGTGAGGACCAACTCAGCATCAATCGAACTCGCAGCTCCAGTCGATTGATCCGCATTCTCAGCTTGCTCCGGCTGTTTGACCTTCGCTTTTGATGAGGAAGGCGTCGCTACATAGAGGAACGCACCGACCGCAATGAAAAGACTGGCCATCACTGCATATGCCGTCAGGGGATCGAACGCCTGAACCAGCCAGGTTACGAGCGCCACTATTGCGAAACCCGCGCCGATCAGGAACGGAACCGCAATGATCACCCGTCGGGTCGCAAGCGAGACGGCGCTGTCGATCGACTGCTCTGCCTGCCGGAAGATTGCACCGAACATGTCTGCTCCTCACCTTGTCGCCGCGTTGCCCAATGGAGTAGCGCAGCTGCAGGACTATGACTTCCAGAACGCGCCGATCAGAAAGCCAAGCCCGACCGCGACAGCGAGCGTCGGCAACGGCTGCTCCTTGATCGATTGGACGAGTGTCGCCTTGAGATTTCCCGTGACGGCCATCAGTTGTTCGCCGACTTCGCGCCCCTCGTCCGCGACCGAATGAACGGTGCGACCCACTGCGTCGGTGATGCCCCCGATGGTCTCGGCAGGTGAGGTGGTTGACCCCGAGTTGGCGTTGTTGTGGAGACTGGCAGCCATGGAAACCTCCCTTCGGGTCGACACAAGCCGGCGAATGCCGAAGTTCTGACCCGAGTGATGAATGAGCAACGCACTACTTGGGATGCGGTTCCATCACAACCAGCCCCTAGGCAATTCACTGACCTATTGCCCGACTTTCGGTCGCCATACCGGCGTCCTCGGGATTGCGCGCGAGGATTGAGCCGCGCGACCTGCCGCTGTAGAGGTCGATCGCGGCTCTTCCGACCTCCTCGACGTAAGCTGCGGCGAGACGCTTTGCCAATTGATCCCGGCCAACTCTAACGAGGTGCCCACTGAGTCGCTCGCGCGCTTCCTGAGTCGCGGCAGACACTGGATTGACGAAGCGAACGAGCCGCCAGATATCGTAGGCGCGTACGACGTATTCAATCGCACCGCGCCATCGATAGATCATCGCCAGGCGGCGGACAGTGATCTGATCACCAAGCGGAATCGAGCTCGCGATGAAGTACCGTAGCCGTGCGCTCGCGCGCTCGATGATCAGAAGGGCCTCGGGCATTGTGAAGCGGAGCAGAGGATCGTCCAGCTTCGGGTGATACGCCTCGGCGACGGCACGAACAGTGTTCATGCCGAGGTCGAGTACTGCGTTCCAGGAGGAAAGCGTCGCCGGATCGAGCGCAGCGGAGACTGCATGCACCCGGCGCCAGGCCGCGGCTTCTTGCGATGGCAGCATGCCGGAGTGATCGTTCCCGGGCGGCTCGCCAAGTGCTCGTGCCGATTCAATGCCAGGCCCAAGCAGATGACGCTCAATAAGATAGGTGAGCGAGGCTAGAGCTGCCGCTGCGATCGCCCAGTAGAGGAGCCAGCCGCTCTGCAAGAGCCAGAGCGTGCCAAGCGGGATCAAGCTCGCCGTCGGGAGCACCAAAGCGATTCCGACCAGCCAGTAGGTCAGAAGCCGGTTGGCCCTGCTTTGGTTTGACATCACTTGCATCAAGTACAATGCGTTTTTTGGAGTATCCGTTGAAATCTGTCGTCAGCCCGGACGACGGTTGGTGGCGTCGTCCGGGGAGTTCGGGGTCGGGCTTGATGGGAATTTCCCACTCAGGACTTCCAAACGGCTCCGAGAAGGAAACCTATCGCCGCTGCGATCGCCAGCGTGGTCAACGGCTGGTTTCGCACCGAGCTATCGACCGCGCCTTTGAAGTTGCTGGCAACGTCCTGAACTTGCTCGCCGATGGCGCGTCCGCGGTCCAAGGCCGCGGTCGCGGCTCCCTCGACGCTATCCGCGACAGTCTCGAAGGTCTGGCTGGCCTGCTCGCGGGCAGCGGTGCGGTCGCTGGGATTGTACTGCTGTGACATGTGAATTTCTCCTCGAAACCGGGTTCATATCTCAGTCACAACGCGCCAAGGTGCGATTGGTTTCACTCCGGTAAATCGATTGTGTCGTCGTAGAGATGGCGGGCGGCCACCATCGCTGCGATAAGCAGTGGCACGGCGAGGAAGACACCTGCGGGTCCCCACATCCAGCTCCAGAACGCTATCGACAGGAACACCGCGAACGGGTTGAGCGTCAACCGCCGCCCAATCAGCACGGGGGTGATGAGTTCGCTCTCGAGGGTGTTGACGATCACAAAGAGGCCGGGGGCAATCAAAGCCGCCGTCAAGGTTGGCAGACTGAGCACACCGACGACGAGCAATGTTGCTGTCACCACGATCATCCCGACGTAGGGTAGGTAGTTCATGGTTGCCGCAAGTACGCCCCAAAGCAGTGGGTTGGGCAAGCCAGCCAGATAGGCGATTGCCGCAGTTGCCAACCCGAGGAAGACATTCACGATCGTCAGTGTGCCGAAATAAATCTTCATGTTCCGCTCGACGTCGGAAAGGATTCGCATCACTAGCAGGCGGGTATCGCGATCGGGCATGAACCGCACAAGAGCGGTCCTCACTTTAACCTGATAGATCAGCAGGAAAATGAGCGCGAGCGAGAACAAGAACAGCTGATTGAGGGCCGGAGTGACGACGCCGAGAATGCTGGTGATCATGCCCGACCCCGGCTCGATGCTAACGGTCGCTCCTTTGCTCGCTCCGGTCGCCTGGGCGAAAATGTCGCCGAATTGCTTGAAGATCTCCATGGGCCGGTTCATCTCGCGCAACTTTACCCGCAGCAACGCGCCGAGTTCGTTGGCGCGATCGAGCCAATAGGCGATCGGCAGGCTTAACAGAAGCAACAGCACGACGGCGAGCAGCACGAGTCCGAGCACCACCAGCGATACGGCGATGCCGCGATGCACTCCATGCGCCTCCAGCCAATCCGTTACGGGATCGAGGATGGTCGCGACCACCCAGGCGATGAGGATCGGCACCAGCACGGCGCCCATGAAGTAGATACAGCCGAGCACCGCGAGAACGAACAGCCCGACTTGAGAGAGAACGGCAGCGCGATCCCAGGGATTCCGAGGCGCCTCAGCCTCAACCGCCGCCACTGAGGCGGCTCGAGCCGCGCGCTCGATTTGCAGGACAAATTCCCGCTGGCGCGCCTTAAGTCGCCCTGCCGCCGCCGCTGTTGCCGGCATAGCGACCTCCATTACACCGTGTTCCCCCGGACCGCCCATGACTAGGCCGACTGCTCAATGATGCGCCGCGCTTTAGCGATCTCGTCCATTATTGCCAGATCAGATGGCGAAAGCGGACCTGGTGTCATGCCTTCGTTCGATGCCTCGAGCCGCTGAACTATTTCAGCCGCCCAGCGATCGAGTGTCGCCATCTTGGCCTCGACTGTCAGCCCGGCGGCCGCTGCGATCGCCAGCGGATGCTCGAACTTCGTCGCTGGATCCGTCAATGCCGCACGCGCGACCGGATCCGTTGCTTTCTGCATGAGTGGCTCCTCGATCTCGACGCGCAACCGGCCAAGCCTGCCGGACAAGACTGCGCTTCGGCTGCAGACGTCCGTGACAACTCCGTAGGTCTCACATGGGTTCCGGCTCAGGATTTGGGAACATTTTTCCTGGTTTGCGAGTTGGACCGCCGACTACAGCCAAAAAATCAGGAGTGAGGCATGACACAGACCAACTCATCGATGATCTCGAGCGAAGACGTGCAGGGCACCGATGTCTACGGGTCCACCCGAGCCGGCGCGAGCCAAGAGGCCAGCGGAGCCGAGGCGATCGGCCAGATCGACCATCTGATGATCGATAAGGCGACAGGTCGCGTCACCTACGCCATCATGAGCTTCGGTGGCTTTCTCGGCCTCGGCCACAGTCACTACCCGCTGCCCTGGGCCGCGCTTACGTACGACAGAAGCATCGGTGGCTACAGGACCAACGTTACCGAGAATCAACTGAAAGACGCACCGGAATTCGACGACGATTCGTGGTCCGATCGCGCCTGGGAGACGCGCACGCACGAGCACTATCGTGTGCCGGCATACTGGGATCGCCCCTGATTTGGAACTTGTCGACTAAAGTGTCGTTATCAGTTGGTATAAGTAATCAGGAGTAAGAAGATGGCAGACAACAAGCAGCATCCGACAGACACTCAAAATTCTGCTACCAAGGAGCGGGATCGGCGGCGCGAGACTGCAAACAAGCCCCTCGAGTTGGACCAGCAGCGGACTGGCAAGTCTGAAGGCGGAAATGCCGGCAAGTCGGATGGAGCTTCCGGGCAACGTCCGATCGATTCGAGCCGCGAGAAATCTGATGCAGAGTCGGACAAGTCATCCGACACGGCTCGGTGAACGCAGTTACGGTAAGCGTGCGCCGCGGCAAGCATTTGTCGCGGCGTATACCCGTACAATGAATGTGTCGGTTCGTTTTAAAGCTTCAGCACCGGAGCGTTCTGATGATGCACACGCGGGAACAATCACAAGGGGAGCAATCCCCGACGCCTACCCCCGAGCCGTATCCCCTGCCAGCACCCTTGCCGGTCCCCGGCGATCCGCCCCAGCCACCTGTGGGCGATCCCCCTCAGACGCCGCCGACACCAAGCCAGCCACCGCCACCCGCCGACGATGACGAGCGGGGCTCGATCAAAGTTGGTTTATCCTAGGCTGCACCGACAGTTTTCATGGTTATCAGTCAGACGCTTTTGCGATATCAGCTCGGTGCCGGTGTTGGCGCACGCCGACCTACCGGAACCCGACACTCTCGACCGACCGCGATCAGATAATCCCGAAGAGCCGCAAGCCGATGATTGCCAAGACCGGTACACCGAGAAACCACAATGCTACATACCGCATGACCGAACTCCTAGGTTTTTTGGAGGGGAACGGTTGGCCCACGGCCACGCTCGATCCCTATGCGCGACGTTTCTAAGATGGATATACGCGCGACCACGTCTGTTGGTTCCGCGTCCACCCCGATGGTCGGCGCCGCGACACAACCACGATCAAGCCTAACAAATCAACGCCAACAACAAATTCCAGGAACCAGTTGCCAAGCCCACGGGTTTCGAAACTGTGAAAGTCTATCATCTTCACTGACGTAACCAAATTGGAGAAGTACAATGCGTGCTTTCATTCTTTCGGCTGCAGTCCTAACCATGGCATTCTCGATTTCGACCGCCAATGCAAGGTCTGTGGACGACTGCACCGCGATGTGGAAGAAGCTCGACACGGCCAACACTGGTACGCTTTCCGGCGATGTAGTGAAGCCCTACAACGATGCCATGACGGCAGCTGGCGGAACGGTTGGCGAGTCGCTCGCGATGAAGGATTTCATGGCGGCATGCGAGGCCGACACCTTCAACAACATCAAGTGACATCGAAGTAAGCAAAGACTGCGGAAGGGCCGGCTCGTGCCGGCTCTTTCATTTCTCGCATCGATCCGACAGCGCTTTCCGATCTCACAGAATTTAAACCTCGCTCTAGGTTCTTGCTTTGTCGCATTTTCTTCGCCGAACCGGGAAGCCACTGCGCCGGAAAATGCTCTAGCCGATACGAACGGGCCCCGCTGCGCGAGCTGGGAACTCCCGGCTACGCTTGCGCGTTGCTGGGGCCGTCATCATCGATCAAACTAAGGAGTGCGTCATGACACACGCCGGTCTTCCGCTACGCTCGCGCACGAGCAAGCGCGCACTCGCGATCGGCCGGCAAAAGCTGCTCGGCCACTCGGTTCTCCTTGTCGAGGCCGATCTCTGGCTCGCGCTCAATCTTCAATCCTCTTTCGCGGAGGCTGGTGCTCGTGTCGTAACGGCATCCGGACTCGAGCGCGCCTTGCCGCTTGCCGAGCAACCAGACCTGTCGGTTGCAGTGATCGACGACTCGCTCGCGGCCGAGGACAAGGATGCGCTCTGCCGGCATCTGTCAGAGCGCCGCGTACCGTTCGTCTTTCACAGCGGACGTAGAACCGAAGATCGCCGTGTGGACGCTGAGGCTCAGCCTAACAACGGGGCGGTCGACATTGATGTAGTCGTCGACGTCGTTGCGGACCTGATTTGGCGGCAGCACAGAAGTCCGAAGCCGGCGATCGTTGCCTCAGCTCCGGGCGGCTGATGCCATTAGTTGTCATGCTCGTGCACCGTAGACATCGGGCACGGCCTATTTTGGTCCCGTCGGCAAGACATTGCGATGAATACACTATAGAGAAGGAGTGCGCCTGGCTGGGTTGCGCGTGAGGAAAGGTTCGAGATGGAAAGCACCGCGCAAGCCGGAGAGCCTCGGGGGGACTTGGTGGCTGAATCAGCCAAAGCAGCGACCTCGGCCGGCGCCGCCAAGCGCGACCTGCCACTCAGGTTCTATCTGCTGATCCTAACGCTTGCCGTGCTCATGCCGGCACTGTTGGCAAGTGGGTTGATCCTCGGCCAATTCTACACATTCCAAAGCAAGCGCTCCGAGGAAACCGCACTGTTGATGGCGCATAGCGTCGCGACGACGCTCGATCACCATTTACAGAGCAGCATCGAGACCATGTTGGCACTTGCGCAAGGGCAGCCGCTCGTTGCTGGAGATCTGGAGGGCTTCCACCGGGTGGCCGTTCATACCCTTGGCGCGCGTGGCCTGCATGTCCTCCTGCGCACGGTGGACGAGCGGCAGGTGTTGAATACGCGTGTGCCCTGGGGAACCGAGCTTCCCAAGATCCCATTCGACGACTTCGATCGGAAGGTGGTTGACACGGGTCAGCCCCAGATCACGGACCTCCTCTACGGCCCCGTAGCCAAGGACTGGGTGTTCGGCGTCGAGGTCCCTGTGCTCACTGGAGGTGCGGTCTCCCACGTCCTCACGATGTCGACCGATGCGGCGATCGTGGCGAAGCTGCTCGCCGACAAGCGCCGCTCCGACGATTGGACCATCAAGATTCTGGATAGCCAGGGGCGGATCATCGCCCAGCTACCCGACCATGCGCAGAACGTCGCCAAGGATGCTTCGGCCGACGCAGACTTGGTTGGCTCGCTCAAGGACGGGGTGCAACGGCTTGGCAGCGGACCGGAAGGCACAGTCGTCGCCCACAGTCGACTAGAGGAAGCCGACTGGCTGGTCTTGGCCTCGATCTCGACCCGAGCAATCGACGGGCCCTGGCTCACCATCTGGTGGCTGTACGGATTGATCGGGACCGCGCTCACAGCGCTGTGTGTGCCGCTGGCAGTGGGTGCCTCGCGTCAAGTGACATTGCCGATCGCCGCAGCAACGGCAATGGCCGCCAAGGTCGGACACGGCGAGCTCGTCGTACCCGTCCACACGCCGCTGCGCGAGGCGAATGACCTCGTCGTCGCAATCGCCTCGGCTTCGAAGGAACTGCATGCGCGAGCGCTCGCGCTCGCCCGAAGCGAGTTGCGCTTTCGCAGCGTGTTCGAGCAGGCCGCCGTCGGATTCGAGCAGACGACCCTCGATGGCCGCTATCTCGGCATCAATAACCGACTGTGCAAGATGCTCGGCTACACACGTGAGGAATGCGAGCAGAAATCGTTTCAGGTTCTGACCCATCCCGAGGACTGGCCGGCGGAAGCCGCCTTGATCGAGAAGCTGAAGCTCGGTGAGATCAAGTCCTACGATCTCGAGAAGCGACTCATCACCAAATCCGGCAAGCCGATCTGGGTTCGGCTGAACACCGCGCTGGTGCGCGACCTGGATGGCACGCTGCTCTATCGGACGGCGGTCGTCGAGGACATCACCGAACGCCGGCAGGCCGCTGTCACCACGGCTCGTCTCGCCGCTATTGTCCAGTCTTCAGCCGATGCCAAGATCAGCCTCTCGCTCGATAGCAAGATCGAGACCTGGAACCCGGCCGCCGAACGCATGTTCGGATACACGGCCGATGAGGTGATCGGCAAGTCGCCCAGCATCCTCTGCCCACCGGAGCTTCAAGAGCAGCAGGCAGACATTCTGCAACGGGCGCTGGCGGGGCAGACGAGCACGATCGAGACGGTGCGCCTACGCAAGGATGGCACAGCGATTGACGTCTCCCTCCGTCTCGCTCCAATCGTGGATGAGCATGGTACGATCGCAATTGCAGCGACGCTCGCCGATGTCGGAGTTCGCAAGCGCCACGAGCGTCAGATCGAGCTTCTCAATCGCGAGCTCCTGCATAGGGTCAAGAACTCGCTCGCCGTGATCCAGTCGATCGCCAACCAGACCATGCGCACGAGCCCCGACCCGGAAGCCTTCCGCGTGGCGTTCCAGGGCCGGTTGCAAGCCTTGTCGGCCGCCAACGAGCTGCTTATGAGCACGAGCTGGGGTGGCGCCGGCATCGAGGAATTCCTCGACCGCTCACTCGCACCGCTGATCCCGACCGCTGCGCGACGACTACGCAAATCCGGGCCGTCAGTGGCCATACCCGCCGAGCTCGGCATACCATTGGGTCTGGCCCTTCACGAGCTCGGCACCAACGCCGTCAAGTATGGGAGCTGGTCCAACCCGGATGGTTGGGTCGAGATCTCCTGGCGGACCGAGCGTGTGGAGCCGACAGCCGAAGCGCCAGTGGGAACGCGGCTGATCCTGACCTGGACCGAGCGCGGCGGGCCCCGGGTGGTCGCGCCGAAGCGGTCGGGCTTCGGCAGCGTGTTGATCGAGCGCGGCATTCCCGACGCGCGCGTTGAGCGTCGCTTCGAACCGGACGGGTTCGTCTGCGTGCTTGACTTGCCACTCGAGTTTCCCGCCACGACCCGCATTTGATTTAAGCGAGGGAACCGTTCGCGAGCGTCGCGCGTTCGCTTCCTGAGTTCCTCGATCCGGCTGACCTGGTGTCGGAAGGCTTGAGGAGCCAATCCGCAAGCACGACAATGGGATGGACACAACGCAACAAAAACTCATTGCGTCTCCGAAAGACCCCCATTCCGCGCCTGCCGTCTTGCAGAGTGAAAAATCGCGCTCGAGCGGTGCGGCCGAAGGTTGTGATGTAAGGGATTGTAACGGCGTGTAGGCAAAGGAATTTGGACATGAAACGGCCTGTTACAACTTCTATCACAAGACGAAGTGTGGTCGCAGTACTGGCGCTGACTGCCGCTCCAGTGGCCGTACTAGCGGCCTCGAATTACGCGCAAGCGGAGGAGGAGAAAACCGGGCCCGACAATAGTCTGTACGAGCGGCTAGGCGGCGTATTTGCCATCGCGGCGGTGGTTGATCACTTCAGCGATGCTGTGGTGAAGAACCCGATCGTCGGCCAGGACTCCAAGAACCCGCAGCTTCGGGAATGGCACACCAAGTCCTTGGGAAGGCTGCCCGGCCTCAAGTTCATGCGGACGCTGTGGGTCTGCAACGTTTCGGGTGGTCCCTACCAGTACACGGCCACCACGCCCGGCGCGATGCCGCTCGGCCTCGAGGAAGCCCATCGCGACCTCCGGATCTCTCCTGAAGAGTTCGACGAGGTCGCAGCGGAACTCGGAAGGACTCTGGACTTCGTCAAAGTCCCGAAGCGTGAGAAGGCCGAAGTTCTTGCAGCCTTCGCTGCCCACAAGGACGAGGTTACCGCCGGCTACGTCGCAGCCAATTAACGGGGTCGAGCGTGCTGAGTTGTCCGATCACGGCCAGCATCTGACGTGATCGCGGGAACCAGTTGCTGCGGTCGCGCGTTCGCTTTCTGAGGGACGGTATTGGTCCAACCCTGTATCGGAGAGCTCGAGACGCGTGCCTGCACGCTCTGTGCCCTCGAAGTAGTAAGCGCGACACCTGAGTATGCAGGTTCCGCGTTGGGGACGCTCCTGGCGGGAAAGCGTCCCCTCTTCTTATGGACCATCTATCTCCCTGACATTGTGGAACTGACGGGTCGATTGCCCGTTGTATTGGCAAAGCCAGTCCAATCGGGATCGGCATTAACAAACATGAAAATGGAGACTGCGATGCGTACATTTGCAACTGCAGGCCTGCTGGCGGTGCTGTTAGCGGGCACGGCTTCTGCCGATACGACGACCGTGAGCACGGCGACAACGGCCGTACCGACGGGCAACATTGAATTCTTGGCCAGCATGCCCGGCGACACTTCGTCGGTGAGCATCTTCCGCAACCGGACCGTCTATAACACGGCCGGGGAGAGCATCGGCGATATCAACGACCTGCTGCTTGGCTCCGATGGCAAGATCACGACGCTCGTGGTCGGCGTCGGCGGCTTCCTTGGCATGGGTGAGAAGAACGTGGCTGTTGCGTTCGACCAGCTCGAGGTCGTGCAGCGTGACGGAACGTGGTTTCTGGCTCTGAACACGACCAAGGAAGCACTGGCGGCTGCGCCGGCTTTCGATTGGAGCGGTAAGCGCCTGGAGGATGCGCCGAAGTTGAACACGACAACCACCGGAGCCAACGACATTCCCGTCACGACGGGCGGGTCCACGACGCTACCGACGCCCCCCGAGGCAGTCCAGTAGCCAACCATGTCGTGCCGCAATGGAAGGGCCGGGAGCGATGTAGCTCCTGGCCCTTTCTTGTTCTGCGCGATCTGGCAAGCGCGGGCGTGCGGCAAAAAAAAATGAGGCCCACGCGATCGGTGGTGATCACGCGGGCCTCGATGGGAGCGCCGAGTCTCGGGGAAGAGAGATCAGCGTCCAAGACGCTCGCCATGACTTCGGGAGGGAACACCTGAAGCAGACGGTGGGGCGTCTGCATCAACAACGTGAGGGGCGCAACTAAGTTCCTCGTGTCGACGATGGAACCGGGGGCCGCCTCGGCCGTTCAACCAAGAACGTTAGTGTGGAACGGAGTTCACCATGACAATGCAGCAACCTGATGAAGAATTCCGGCGCGATCCGAGTTCCGACGCGCTACCCGCAAATGGCCGAAATGTCGGACGCCGGCCCTCGTACTACTTGGAGCTGGACGCAGTGCTCGGTGGCAGCAATAGGGGGAGCCGAAGCGTCTCGCCGGAAGCAGGTGCCCGGCTGCCCAACCAAACCGATGGAACCGGAAACAACTCCCGCGCGTTTCCCAACCAGCCGAACAGATCTTCTGGAGCAGAACCCATGAGCAACTTTCTCTACTATGCCGTCGTCTTCTTCGTCGTTGCCATCATTGCCGCGGCCTTTGGCTTCGGCGGTGTCGCCGGCACGGCCATCGAAGGCGCCAAGATCCTGTTCTGGATCGCCATCGTCCTGTTCGGCGTCTCCCTTGTTGCCGGTGTCATCCGGCGCAACTGAGGCGAAATAGGTGGCAAATCCAACCATCGAGGAGTGAGCTATGAATTGGGACACCATCACCGGCAACTGGAAGCAGTTCTCAGGCAAGGTCAAGGAGCAGTGGGGCGACCTCACTGACGACGATCTGACGCAGATCAGCGGCAAGCGCGAGCAGCTGGAAGGCAAGCTCCAGGAGCGCTATGGCTACGCCAAGGATCGCGCCAAGCGTGAGATCGACGATTTCATCGGTCGCATGTGATCTGAATTCGTCCGAGAGTACAGCAAGCTTGGGTGGTCGTCTGATTGTGCGACCACCCTCTCGCGTTGTGCGATCAGCACCATTGCGGAATTCAATCTCGCTTGTGGTCACGCAGCTCGCAGTCCGAGCAAAAGGCCCCCGTCGCATGACGAGGGCCCTTTTGGGATCAGACTGTGTGGACCAATCGACCGCTACGCCGCGTGTGCGTAAACCTTTGGGCCCAAACTTGCCCAGCACCGCGTCGGGCGTTGCCTCTTTGGCGAGCGTGGCCTGCAGCGGCTTGACGGCATCCTTCAGTCCGAGCTGGGTTGCAAGCTTGATCAAAGTGCCGTAGCGCGCGATCTCGTAGTGCTCGACAGACTGCGCCGCGCCAACCATGCCGGCATCGCAAACGGCCGTGGACTTGGCCTCATTGAATACATCTTCGCCCTCGGCGATGATGCCTTCGATGTTCTGTTTGATGCTCCCATGACAACGCGTCGACACTGCGACCAGTTCCTGTAAGACAGGGCCTCAGCTGTCAGCTCGCTGCTACTCGTTTCGCGGGTGCCGCCTTCACGTCGAAGAACAACGCCTGACTGATGACGGCCTGCAAGGTTTCCTGGCGGAACGGCTTGGAGATGAGAAAGGTGGGCTCCGGCCGCTTCCCGGTCAGCAGCTGCTCTGGGTAGGCGGTGATGAAAATGACCGGAACCTCCGACGTGCCGAGGATCGCATTAACAGCATCGATCCCCGAGCTGCCGTCGGCCAGTTGGATGTCGGCGAGAACCAACCCCGGCTTGTACTTACGAAAAGCCGTGACTGCTTCCTGCTTTGTGCGCGCAATCGCTAGGACCCGATGACCAATGCTGGAGACGACGGATTCCAAATCGATGGCGATGAGTGGCTCGTCCTCGATGATGAGGACCGTGCTCTGTATCTGCTCCGCGATCTCCCGGCTTGCCTCGCTCAAGAGTTTCTCGGCCTGGTCCGGCGGCAGATCCATGACCTTGCAGACTTCGCCGGGAGAAAACCCCTCGACTGCGACGAGTAGGAAGGCCTGCCTCGACTGCGGCGTGAGGTGCCCGAGCCGCCGGTCAGCCAGCGCGAGCTTCGCTTCGGCCGGCTGAGAGTCCTGCTCCGAGCCGTCGCCCGCTTCCGGCTTGTTGTTGATAGCAAGCGCGTTCCATGACTTTAGGAACGCTCGGTAGAGGGCGGTGCGCGGCGCCAGGTCGCTCGGCAAGCCGTTCGGATCGAAGGAGAGCCCCTCGAGCAGCGCCACCACATAGGCATCACCGCTTTCCTGGCGGCCGGTCAGACTACGTGCGAAGCGGCGCAAATAGGGAAGATGGGGCAGGATGGTCTTTGAGATGGAGCTCATGGTGTGGTTCCCTGACAGCACATCCCTCGGGCGGCGCTCATACGCTCGGATGAACAGCCCGGGATCGTGTTATATGCTGAGGATACGCAGTTTCCCTCAAATAGTTCCAGGTGAATGGGAACTCTTTTTGCAGTCATTCGTTCCAACCGTAGAGGCAGAACGTATCAGGCACGCAATCGGGTGCAATAGACGGGGCAAGGAATGAAATGCCGAACGAGATAGACAGCAACGACGACAAAAAAAGGCCGATCGTAAACTCGCGGGAATCCGGGCTGTCACACGCCGCGGCTGGCGACGACGCCTCGGCCGCCAAAGCCGTTCCAGCGTCCCCTGACGATGAGCCGGGCCCCGCGCTCACTGACAGCGCCCAACGAATGATCGGCGTTCAGCTGCGCAAACTCTATCGCAGTACCGTCGATGAGCCAGTTCCGCAGGAGTTCTTGAGACTGCTGGACGAACTCGATTGCCGGGAGCGAGGGACGTGACCGATCATCCTGTCGCGCCAGCGTTTCGAGACGCTCTGGCGGCGGCCATCCCCAATCTCAGGGCCTTTGCCATATCGCTGTGCGGCAATCCCCATCAGGCCAACGACCTTGTCCAGGAAACGCTGCTGAAGGCCTGGGACAACCGGACATCGTTCATCCCCAACAGCAATTTCAAGGCGTGGCTGTTCACAATCTTGCGCAACACCTATTTCTCGGAGTTGCGCAAATCACGGCGCGAGGTCGCCGATGTCGATGGGGAGGAAGCCGCCAAGCTCGTCACCTTGCCCGCCCAGATGGCGCATCTCGAGCTCGAAGAGTTTCGCCATGCGCTCGCACGATTGTCGACCGACCAGCGCGAGGCATTGCTTCTCGTCGGGGCCGAAGGTTTCTCCTACGAGGAGGCAGCTGCCGTCACTGGCTGTGCCGTGGGCACCGTCAAGAGCCGGGTCAACCGCGCCCGAGCGCGCCTTGCCGCGCAAATGGGTTACGGTACGGATCAGACGTCAGAGGCGATTTCTGTTTCGGTCTGACGCAATCATCTGGATCTCGTCGAGGTCGGCACGCTGACCGCCCGCCTCAGTGACTGAAACGCGGTGCTTCCGCCTGCCAAGCGCCAGAGCAAAAAATCGGTTTTCAATGTCGGGAACTACAATTTGGTAAGCCTGTTGTATGAACGTGTAGATAAATTGAGCCGTCTAGCTCAACAAATGGAAGCGGTGCCCCGTCCCCACCTTCTCCATCTTGCCGGAGAGGGGAATGATTCCGTCTCATGGGACGGGATCGATTTGAGCGTATGGTTGACCGTACGGTTGACACCAAGACCGACGCTTTTGAGCGTGTCGAGGTGATCACGGGCGTTGGGCGCCGGCGCAGCTGGTCTGCCGAGGCGAAGGCGCGGATCGTGATGGAGACGCTCGAGGAGGGCGCGGTCGTCTCTGACGTGGCCCGCCGTCACGGAATGAGGCCGCAGCAGCTGTTTGCCTGGCGCAACCAAATGCGCACGCTTCGCCCGGCCGAGCCGTCGGGACAATCGGCCTTCGCGCCGATCATGGTCACTGACGCTTCGCCGCCTGCCAGGGGCCGAGCGGGCAGGCCCAAACGCGATGCGGCCGCAGACGGCAGTCTGATCGAGATTGTCGTTTGCGGCACGCTAATCCGGGTCCGATCTTCCGTCGACGGCGACACCCTCATGACGGTGCTGCAGGCCGTGAAGGCTCTTCACTTGCCCGCCTCCGGCAGGACGCCATGATCGTTCCGCCGACAATCTTCTCTGGCCTTCGGTTGCCCACCCCACCGGACTACGTGTGCTCGTGGCGATGCAAGCCCGTCGACTTCCGCAAGGGCATGGACGGGCTGGCGGCGATCGTTCAATCCGAGCTCAAGTGCGAGCCATTCTCCGGTGTGATCTACGTGTTCCGCGCCAAGCGGGCCGATCGCGTCAAGCTCCTGTTCTGGGACGGCACCGGTGTGTGTCTGCTGGCCAAGCGTCTGGAAGGAGGAAAGTTCCGCTGGCCGAGGATCGAGGACGGCGTCATGCGGCTGTCGCCGGCGCAGCTCTCGGCGCTGCTCGAAGGGCTCGACTGGAGCCGCGTGCATGCGCGCCGTGTCATGCGGCCCACAGCGACGCAATGATCCACAAACTCCGTCGATTCCGAGGTGGCGCGACCTCGGGCAAATCAGCGATTCTGCCTGCATGGCGCTATCGCTCGAAAATCTCCCCGATGATTTGCAAACCCTCAAGGCTCTGATCATGTCGGCGCGTGCCGACAACGCCAGGCTTGCCTCCGAGCGCGACCGGCTCGTGCACAGAGAGGCGGTCCTCGCCACCGAGGTGGATCGACTGACAGCGCAGAACGAGCGTCTCGACCACATCATCGCCGTGCTGCGCCGGGCGCAGTTCGGGCGCCGCTCGGAGCGCATCGGCGACGATCAGATGAACCTGGCGCTGGAGGACGTCGAGACGGCGTTCGGCGCGGAAGATGCTGCAGCGGAGAAGACGAGCGAGATCGTCAAGCAGGAGGGCGCCAAGGCTCGCCGCGCCAATCGAGGGTCTCTGCCCGCGCATCTGCCGCGCGAGGAGATCGTCATCGAGCCGGAGACCAGGGCCTGTCCCTGCTGTGGGGCTGAGCTGCACGTCATCGGCGAGGATCGCTCCGAGCGGCTCGACAGGATCCCGGCCAAGCTCAAGGTCATTGTGACGCGACGGCCGAAATACGCCTGCCGCTGCTGCACCGACGGCGTCGTGCAGGCGCCGGCGCCGAGCCGCCTCATCGAGGGCGGTCTGCCGACGGAAGCCCTCATCGCCGACGTGCTGGTGTCCAAATATGCCGATCACCTGCCGCTCTACCGGCAAAGTCAGATCCTGGCGCGCGAGGGCGTCACGATTGACCGCTCGACGCTGGCGCACTGGGTGGGCTTCGCGGCCGCAGAACTCGAGCCGTTGCATGCGCGTCTCATCGGGATCCTGAAGACATCGACCAAGCTGTTCGCCGACGAGACGCGTTGCCCGGTGCTCGATCCGGGGCGCGGCAGGACGAAAACCGGCTATCTCTGGGCCATAGCACGCGATGACCGGCCGTGGGGCGGCAGCGATCCACCAGCGGCGGCCTACATGTATGCGCCGGGCCGGGGCGCCGAGCATGTCGTGCGTCACCTCGCAGGCTTCAGCGGCGTGCTGCAGGTCGACGGTTACGTCGCCTACGACGCGCTGACCGACGCCAAACGCGCCGGTGGACCGCTGACGCTCGCGTTCTGCTGGGCGCACTTTCGGCGCAGGTTCTACGACATTGCAAAAGGCGGCAACGCGCCGATGGCGAGCGAGGCGCTGGAGCGGATCGGCAAACTCTATGAGATCGAGGCCGAAATCCGTGGTCGAGCATCGGATGAGCGCCGTGCCGAGCGACAGGCGCGCTCGAAGCCGCTCGTCGAGAAGCTGAAGGAGTGGCTCGAGAAGCAACTCGCAGGCGTGTCCAAGGGATCGGCCATTGCCGATGCGATCCGCTACGGGCTCAATCACTGGGAGGGACTCGTCCGGTTCCTCGACGACGGTCGCATCGAGATCGACAGCAACACCGTCGAGCGCTCCATCCGGCCCATCGCGCTCAACAGGAAGAATGCGCTCTTCGCCGGCAGCGACAAGGGCGGGGAAAACTGGGCGATCATCGCCTCGCTCATCGAGACGGCGAAGCTCAACGGCGTCAACCCGCATGCTTGGCTGGCCGACACCTTGACGAAACTCGTCAACCGCTGGCCGGCCTCCCGCATCGAGGAGCTGATGCCCTGGGCCTTCGCCAAAGTGGCCGATCAAGCCGTCAAGGTGTGATCGGTGCAGCGCTTACGATAGTGTCGTCTTTGGCAAACGCATTGAGAGCCCGTGGATTTGCAGATTATCTGGTTAATTACGCAAGAAACCAGTTCCCCGAACTAGAGTCGCTCGCCGTCACCCAGATTGCGAGGCTCGCCGCTAGTAGAGGAGAAACCACAGCAGCGATAGAAACTCTAAGCAATTTCGCATGCGCGGGGAAGGCTGACGAAGGCGTCTATTTGGAGCTAGGCCAACTCTATGAACGCGTTGGTCGCAACAATGAGGCAGCACACTGCTATCGGCAAATGTTATTAATGAATAATGATTTCAGTCACGAGTTTGTTGATGACGTAACTAAGAAAATAATGGAGTTAGAAAATGATGGCCCATGAACGCCATGACGGTAGAGGTGCAATACCCAGCCTCTACAGAAAACGGCACCAAGAGATCATCTAGAAAGGTCTAGAAAGGTACTGTCTCGAACGTTCCGCACATTTGCTGTTGGCAGAGCGGCACCCGAGTCACCGACGTGCGCTCGGGCGTGACCTACGCCTACACCTACAACAAGCGCAACCTCATGCTGACGCTGACGAAGGCGGGCAACCTCACGGGCACCTACACCTACAACGCGCGCGAGCAGCTGGTGAAGCGCGTGCTGACGAACATGACGCCGTCGGGGACAACGCACTTGGTGCCGGGACGCGCTCCCGGCTTGCGCCCAGCGGAATTGGCCGTCATCGTCTGTAGGAGTACCAGTATCTCCACCGAGGTTGTTTCGCCGTGCGTACCGCCGATCTCATTGGACGGTTTCTCACCTGGTGGGGCGAGGAACTCGCAAGCTGCGTGCCGGGCGCTTTGCGCCGGGCTTTCGCGCCGGCTGCGCCGCGCCTGGCTCTGTCCTTCACCGACGATCGTCTCGACATCATCTATGAGCGGCGGCGAGACAGCGCACGGGCGATGCTGAGCCTACCCCGCTCTGACGACATTTCCGCACGGCTACGGGACTATGTCGGAAAGTTCGGTCCGCGCCGGGGCACGCCCGTGGGCTTGCGCATTCCTTTGGCCTGGTGCCTGACGCGGCAGCTCGAAATTCCCTATGCCGCCCGCGCCAATGCATCGGGCATCCTTCTCAACGACCTGCAGCGCGCGACCCCGTTCCGGAGCGGACAGGCCCTGAGCGCCGTCTACCTCGGGAAGCGCTCGCTGGACGGTGCGCGGATCACAGCCCATCAGGTCGTGGTTACGCAAGATCGACTTGCGCCGTTGTTACAGGCTGTAGAAAGCGCCGGTCTCGACGTTAGCTTCGCCGATGCCTATGGCGAGGACGCCCGGCGACCGCTTCCGATCGACCTGATGGCTGCTCCGGCCGATAGCTCGAAGAGTTCGGGTGGCGCTTGGCGCTGGCCGGCCGTGTTTGTGCTCGCGGTTCTGGCAGGCGCCGCAATCGTCGGCTACGCGGCGCTCGACCGCCAGGCCCAGGCCCTGGCAAGGCTGGAAACGATGACCGAGGAGGTCAAGACAAAGGCCCTGGCCGTGCGGAAACAGATGGACCTGCTCGAATCCGAGCGGGCCAAGCATCTAGCGCTCGAGCAGCGCAAGACGCTCGCTCCCGGAGTGCTCGGGACATGGTCGGAGCTTACGCGCCTTCTACCCGATACGGCCTGGCTGGAGACGATCCGGATCGACGGCGATACGGTGGAAATCACCGGCTACGCTCTATCGGCGGCCGAGCTCGTCAGCCTGATCGAGCAATCGGGACTGTTCAAGGATGCGGGGCTCTCCTCCCCGGTGACCCGGGACGACCGGCTAGGCGCCGAGCGCTTTGGTGTGCGGCTTCGCTTTGAAGAGCCGGCATCGAGCGATGCAACCTCAGTCGCGGAAGAGGCGACGCCATGATCCGCATCTTGGCAGCGATTGCGCGCAAGCTCGCTGCAGTCGCCTTGATGTTTGTCATTCCGCTCGCCGTCTGGCTGCTGCTGATCCAGCCGCTCCGGCAGACCTATCTCGACACCAAGGGGAAGCTCGCCGAAACCGCTATACTCTATGCCCGGTTCAAGAGCATGGCCGATCAGGAATCGGCGGTTCGAGAAGCCGCCGCGTCAGCACCTGGCATTCGCAGCAAGATCGAGCTGCCCGGGGAGAGCGCGGCTATTGTGCAAGCGAGCCTGCAATCGACACTGCAGACGCTTGTCAGCGAGAGCGGCGTTGGTTTTCTCAGCGCCCAGGCGACGACGCCGAAGGTCGAGGATGGGATCAGCTATCAGGGCCTGCAGCTGGTGTTGTCGGGGGAGCTTGGAACGATCGCCGACGGCCTGCGCAAGATCGAGGAGCACCGGCCCTACTTCTTCGTTGATCGGATCGAGCTCCGGCGCCAGGGCATGGCAACAGAAGACGAGAGCTACTTGCCCGTGTTGCTCGATGTGACCATGGATGTCTACGCAGCGCATGCGGGCGCCCCAAACGAAAGTGGACAAGAGAATTGAGTGGCCGGTGCCGAGCGATCTGGATGGTTTTGACGCTTGCGACGGTCGTGTCGGCCGTCGTACTGGCGCGGCAGATCTCATCGACGCCGGTTGATGTTGCGGCACTCGCGCCGGTGCCCGTCGGAGATCAACTGACCGATGCACTGCCTGATGGAGGTGCGGGCGCCCCTCAAAGCTCTCGAGCCGAGGCGGCAAGCCAAATTCGTGAGCGGCCCTTGTTCGTGCGCTCGCGGCGGCCGCCTCAACCACGTCCTCCCATAGAGGAGCCTGTTGTCGCCGAGCCTGCGCCCGTGATCGAGCCCGCAGCCGAACCGGCACCGCCTCCAGAATTTCTTCTTGTGGGTGTCCGAATTGACACAGACGGAAAACAGGCGCTCGTCCGCATTGGGCCATCGGGCGTCTCGGAGTGGCGGCGCGAGGGAGACAGTCTAGAAGGTTGGAAACTCGAAACAATTCAAACATCTGGCGTCGTCATCAAACGCGGCGGCGAGACACTCAGGTTGACGCTATATCGTCAAGGCGAGCCTTCCCAGCCGTAGAGAAGCTGTGGAGATTGCGTGGACATCAGGCTAGCAATTTTGCCGATACGACGCATTATGCGAGATGTATCTGGGGCATAGAGTTGCCTCAACCTCACTCTTGCTAGAGCACTTTCCGATCATACGCGATCATAGCCTGCGTTTTTGAAGTAGCCTTTGCAGTCTTGGGCGGTGATCTTGGAAAGTGCGTCGGCGATCGCCTGGTCGAGCGCGGGAATAGTGCGCGCGGCAGCTTTCTTGAGAAACGCCTTGAGCTGGGCGAAGGCATTCTCGATCGGGTTGAGATCGGGGGAATAGGCCGGCAGGTAGCGCAGCTCGGCACCCGCCGCCTCGATGGCTCGTCGCACATGCTCGGGCTTGTGTGCCGGCAGATTGTCCATGACGACGATGTCGCCAAACGCCAACGTCGGCGCCAAGGCTTGTTCGATCCAGGCGTGGAAGGCCACGCCATCCATGGCCCCGTCGAGCACCATCGGTGCCGTCATGCCGCCTTCGCGCAAGCCGCCGACGAAGGTTCTCGTCTTCCAGTGGCCGTGCGGAATGCTGGCTTCACAGCGCGTGCCTTTGGGCGAGCGCCCGTAGAGCCGGGCCATCTTGGTCGAGGCACCTGTCTCGTCCACGAAGACAAGGCGCTTGGTCTCAAAACTCGCCTGTCCGGCCGACCACACCTGGCGCGATAGGGCGACGTCGGGGCGTTCCCGCTCGCTGGCGCACGAGCTTTTTTTTATACGTCTCGTCGTGACGCGCGAGCAGCCGCCAGATGGTACTTTGGGAGAACCTCTCGCCGTGACGTTCGGCCAGGCGCTCAGCCATCTCGGCGAGTGTCATGTCCACCTCGGCGCGGATCCAGCCGATGATCTCCACGGCAAACGCCTCGATCCGCCCCGACCGGCGGTCGCCGCCTTGCGGTCGCGGCTCGTAGCTTCCGGTCCGGCGCCAGCCGCCGACGACTTTCACCGCCGACGACGGGGCCACGCCGAACTGCTCGGCCGCCTCCCGGCAACTCATGCCGTCCTCGACTGCTGCAACAAGCCGCTCACGAAGGTCGCTCGAAAGAGGTTTCGTCATGCCGACCGGCCTCCCTCGCCGGTCTCAAGCATGAATCACCGTTCGTGAACTTTGGGAATCCCCTACAATTCCGTCAGATCGGAAAATGCTCTAGTTGTGCGTCGGGGGCGGGATGACGGGACAGTTTTGGTCACTCGTCCGGTTGGTTTCTGCGCTGCCACTCGTGCTGGCCGCGTGCGGAACATTGGATCAAGACCAGCGCACCGGTGATGTCTTCGGCAGCTCGGCAAGCACTGCGCGTCCGGGTTGGCAGCCGGTCGGCTCCGGGGTCTCGGGCGCCATCACATCCGATTCCGACAGCGGTTGGACACCGCGTACGCAACTCTATCCGGGACAGGGCGCCCTCGTCGGCGTCCCGCAAGACCCCTGGGCAGCCGAATTGAGCGGCGACCAATCGATCACCCTCAACCTGGTCAATGTCAGCATTCAGGAAGCCGCAAAAGCCATCCTCGGGGACATTTTGAAACTCAATTACTTCGTGGATGAAGGTGTCGCCGGCACGGTGACCATCCAGACCTCCAACCCGATGAGCCAGTCCGCACTTCTGGACATGTTTCAATCGATCCTGCAGTCGAAAGGCGCTGTGATCGTCGCCAATGCCGGCTACTATCGCATCGTTCCGGCGGGAGAGCGCATTCAAGGCGCATCCTTCGCCAGCGACAACGCGGCCGCTTCGAAACCTGGGGCACATGTCCTGACCGTGCCCTTGCGGTATGTCGCGGCGCAAGAGATGCAGCGCGTGCTTGAGCCGATCGCCGCCAAGGGCGCCATCATGCGCGTGGATACGACCCGTAACCTGCTCGTGCTGCAAGGAACCGCTGGCGAGCTTCAGACGCTGAACGAAGCGATCCAGACCTTCGATGTCGACTGGATGGAGGGGATGTCCTTTGGCCTCATCCCCGTAACATCCTCGGACCCGGAGGCGATTGCCGCCGAACTCGACACGGTCTTCGCCAACGAGAAGGCCGGCAAGGGCGTCGTGCGGTTCGTGCCCAATCGCCGGCTCAATTCGATCCTCGTCATTACGGCCCGCCCGGCCTATCTCAAGCGAGCCGAGACCTGGATACGCCGGCTCGATCACGCCGCTGCGGGCTCGGATGCTCAGCTCTATGTCTATCATATTCAGAACCGGCCGGCCGGCGACCTGGCGAAGGTGCTGCAGGGCGTGTTCAAAGGGGCAGCCCAGGAGGTCGAGGCCAGTCAGAGTGCTGTCGCACCGAAGTTTGCATCGACGGAGATCGCCTCTGCCGAAGGCGCTGGCCCGACGGACGTATTGGGGGAGGGCGCAGCGGAAGCTCAACCGCCGGTCGACTCAACAACGGCGGCGAACGGCAGCTCTGGGAGACAATCTCGAGAACCTGGCATTCAGATTGTCGCCGATGAGGCCAACAACACGCTCCTCATCATGGCGAGCCCGCTCCAATACGAGAAAGTGCTGCGTGTGCTGGAGCGCATCGACGCCGTGCCGAACCAGGTGCTGCTCGAAGCGACGATTGCCGAAGTGTCGCTGAATGATGAGCTGAAGTTCGGCCTCCGCTGGTTCTTCGAGCAGAAGAACAGCCAGGTGAGCTTCACGGACGCGATCGCTGGCATCGTGGCGCCGCAGTTCCCGGGCTTCTCCTATTTCCTGTCGGCGCCGCATGTTGATGTGGCGCTCAATGCGCTGTCATCGGTGACCGACGTCAATGTCATTTCGACGCCGACGTTGATGGTGCTCGACAACAAGACGGCCGTCCTGCAGGTCGGCGACCAAGTGCCGATTGCGACCCAGTCGTCACGCAGCGTCACCGATCCTGACTCCCCCATCGTCAACACAGTCTCCTTCCGGGATACGGGCGTCATCCTCTCGGTCACACCACGTGTCAGTGACAGCGGCCGGGTGGTGCTCGAGATCGAGCAAGAGGTCAGCGATGTCGTCGAGACAACGAGCTCCGGGATCGATTCGCCGACCATCAAGCAGCGCAAGATCAAGACGACGGTGGCCGTCAATGACGGCGAGAGTCTCGCGCTCGGCGGGCTCATTCAGGAAAACAAGAACCTGACGAAGACGCAGGTTCCCGTCGCCGGCGATATTCCGATCCTCGGCATTCTGTTCAAGGACAAGGAAGACAGAATCCGCCGGACCGAACTCATCATCATCATCCGCCCGCATGTGGTGCGCGATGCCAATGAGGCGCGCTGGGTCACCGACGAGTTCCGCAAGCAGATGAACATCAATCCAGGAACGCGGCTGAAGAAGCGTCCGGGGCTCCGGGAGAATGTCGATCGCATTCTGCTTCAGTAGACAGCAGGAGCATTGATGCCGACCCTTCCAGTTGGCCAGCGGCGCGGCAGTGGTGGCGATCATGGCTTCGCCCTGATCATCGTGATCTGGGCGCTGGGTATTGTCGCGCTCCTGGCAGCCGGATTTGCCAAGCGGCTTCACACCGAAACCCTTGTTTCACGCAATCAACTCGCCTTGGCCGAGGCCGAGTCGATCGCGAATGGCGGGGTGTTTCTCATCGCTCGCCAGCTCATGCGCGTTCGCCAAGCCGCCGCGCCGAGTGTCGACGCAAACGGGGCAGTTGCCGTAGCTCGATTGCGCTGTCGCCTCGGCGATAGCGCACTCGACGTTCGGGTCGAGGACGAAGCCGGCCGGATCGATCTCAATACGGCGTCTGACCGGCTGCTGAGCCTCCTCTTCACTGGGGCCGGCGCCGATCCGGTTCTCGCTGGCCGGTTTGTCGATCGGCTGGTGGACTTCCGGGATCAGGACGACTTGGTTCGACTGAACGGAGCCGAGAACCGTGCTTATCAAACCGCAAATGCTGCCGCGCCGCCGAAGAATGCGTCCTTCGAGAGCGTCGAGGAGCTGGAGCAGGTGCTCGGCATGCCGCCTGAGCTCTACCGATCGGTGCGTCCATTTCTGTCGGCGTTCCATGGAGGTGGCGGTGTCGATCAGAGATTCGCGGATCGGCGCCTGCTGGCAATTCTGGATCATGCCGTAGCTGGAAGCTCTGAAGCCTCAACACCCGCGACGGGCGCGCCCACCGGACAGACCATTCCCCAAGACGTGCTTGTCGCTTCGCCGAAGCGCGTGTACCGCATCCTGTCGCGCGCCCAGCATAAAGGCGGTGCGATCTACGCCCGCGAAGCCGTGGTCGAGCTCGTCGACCGGCCATCGAGGCCGTTTGTCCTGAAGATGTGGAGCAAGGCCAGTCTTGGCGACAACGCGCAACCAATCTCTAGCGGAACCCCGGGAGAAAGCCGGTCGGATTTGGACGACTGCCGAACAGCCGTCATCGAGTGATGACCGTCGCCGAATTGTGCAACGCGCTGAACTGTGTACTTCGGATCACGTTTTAGTAGAACATAACGGATACTCGCAATCGCAATAAAGAATATACATTGACGAGAGATGATTTTTGATCGTTAACCATGATCGTCCGAGAACTGTTTGTTGCGTAGTGAGGGCATCATGCGGTGGGGTCGTCGGGTTTTTCGCGCCAATCTGGGCGCACTGTCAGTCGCGCTCATCGGGGTACTGCTCGTTGGGATCCAATTCCCAAGCGGACCCGCTCTAGCCCAAACTTCCCCGGTCCTTCAGAGCCTTGACCCTGCACCGCCCTCGGCGCCGTTCACCGGCAGCTTCAGCTACGATGTGCCGATCGAGGTTCCGACGTTCCGTGGTCTTGAGCCGAAGATTTCGCTGAGCTACGACTCAAACCGGGGTCTGCAAGTCAACAGCCGCGACCAGGGCTGGCTGGGTCTTGGCTGGCGGCTGGGCGGCGTCTCCATCATCGAGCGGTCGGTGGCGGGGAGAGGTGCTCCGGATCGCGGGGCGCCGAGCTTTGCTGCCGGCAGCGATGATGTCTATGTGCTCGACGGCGAGGAGCTTTATCCGTGCGGTGGGCTGACAGCGGCCGCTCAAGCGCGCGCCAAGCTGCCTTTACGGCGGCACGCATGTCACGCGGGTCGAGAGCTACGAGTGGATCCGTTACCGAGCAGCATCAAATGAATGGGAAATTCGGGCCAAAGACGGCACGATTTACTCCTATCTGCCACAGCGCACGTTTTATCCCACAAGCTGGACTGTGGCTGCGGGAGAGCAAACATACCTCGCCGACAACTACCGTTACATGCTTGCGACGGTCGTCGACACGAACGGCAATCAGGTCACCTACGACTACACCTGTCGCGACTATGCGCTCTGCCTTGTCGACACGATCTCCTACAACGGCACCCAAATCAAATTCTATTGGGAGGTCCGGCCCGACCTCATTCGCTATGCAGCCGGCTTTGGCCTCGCCGAGATCGATCGGCGGCTGAAGTCGATTGGGATTCGGACGAGCGGCGCGTTGGTCCGGGCGTATGGAATCGACTACATCCAGCGGTCGAGCGGGGACTCGCTCGTCTGGCGCGTCCGCCAGTGGGGCAGCGACGCCTCGATCGACACCACGGGCACGAGTCCGACCTATGGAACCGTTTCTGGCGGGACGGCCCTGCCGCACACGGTCTTCGACTATCCGGCGAATGGGGCGTTGTTTGGCACGGCTTCCAACTTCAGTTTCCAAGGCACCTGGTCCGGCGACTTCAACGGCGATGGCAGGGCGGACCTGGCCGAGCATAAGCGTGATCCTGACTTGTCTTACTTGCCGGGCGGCAACATCGTTCGTGCCTGTGAGAAAATCACGATCCGACTGACCGGTGTGTCAGGCACAGCTGGCACGAAGTCGGCACAGGTCTGCACATACAGCATGCTCACGAACCCTGAGGAAGTTCCGGCGTGGCTCTCAGGTGACTTCGACGGCGATGGCCGAACTGAGTTGATTGCCACGTGCTGTGGTCGACAGCCGACAATAGAGGACCCTTCAATCGGGCGTTCGTTCAACAACCGCTTCAAAATGGTCTTGAATGCGACGACCGGTGAGTATGACATCGTTGTTACCGGCGTGCCTAGTCTTGGTATTCCTCCCTATGTTAACCCCGCTCAAGGCGCAGCAAATCCCGCTGCCTATGGTATTGCGCGCGATTTCACCGGTGACGGAAAGGTCGATATACTCCGTGGCTCCATGTTTGTGTCGACGGGAGCGGCATTCACCGCGCAGACCTGGACCGGTGGCTCAGGCTCCGAGTTCGGGCGACTTCGACGGTGACGGCAAGGCTGACCTGTTCGTCAATTCTCTGAACACGCAATCCGGAGACTGGCTGCACAACATCTACCTGTCGACAGGTGCCGGGTTCCAGGGACAGGGATCCACCAGCTACACCGGCATCAGCGCGCAATCCCGATGGATGTTCGGCGACTACAACGGCGATGGCAAAACGGACCTCGCCCACATCTTTCCGGGCAGCACCGGCGTCCACATCGACGTGCATGTCTCCGATGGTCACAAGCTCGTCAAGCAGAGATGGGTGACCAACTTAGCTGCCGTGTCCAGCACCTTCTTTACAGCCGATATGAACCCCTACTACTCCAACTCGGGGGGCAATCCGAGAATGGGCGCATTCTCGGGTGACTTCAACGGGGACGGTCGTGCCGATCTGGTTTTGCCAGCGAGTCTCACGAGCTATCGAGTCATCTTGTCGAAAGGCACGAGCTTTCCTGCGACGGGCAATCTTTCGGTCGGTGCGGTCACAGGCGTCGCAGACTTCAGCGGTGATGGCCGCTCCGACCTCGCGCTCGGCCCAAATGCAACGAGTGTAAGTCAACTACAGAACTCCACAGGCCCCCAACCCAATCTCCTCATCACCGCCACGAGCCCCATCGGCGGCGTCACCAACGTCACCTATACGAAGACGCAAGGCGGCACGCACACCTTCCTGCCCTTCAACATGTGGACGGCAACGACCATCACCCGCCAGGATGGGCGCGGAACGACGGAAGGCATCTGCTACGACTATTCCGGCGGCCTCTACAATCAGGCCGAGCGGCGCTTCCGCGGCTTCAAGGATGTGACGGTCACCGAATCCTGCATCGCCGCCGTTCCGGCAAACCAACGCCCCGTCACACAGCTCACCTTCGCGCAGGACCCGCCCTCGGTCGGCAAGCCGACGCTCATTCTCATGAAGGACGGTACCGGCCAGACTATGCGCAAGATCGATGACACCTATGTCATCGACCAGACAAATATTCCGTATACGTTAAAAAACACCCAAACCATCGAGACCGATTACTTTGACGACCCGGCGGTTGCCGGCACGGCCTACACGATCGCGAAAAACACCAAGGTCGTGCGCACGATCGACAATTTCGGCAACCTCACGCGTCTTGAGAACCACGGCAACAACGGCATCCTGGCGGACGACACCGTCACGGTCACGAGCTTCGATCCGAACACGACGGGTTATCTCGTCAACTACCCGAGCCAAGAAATCACCTATCAGGGCCTCGACAGCACGACCGCGACGGGGGTCAAGCTCGCCCACCGCCGCTACGCCTACGACGGACAGGCGACCGGCACCGCACCGATCGACGGCGATGTCACGCTGATCGAAACCTGGCGCGATGCCCCCACCGTCGCCTGGGCGACCGAAACCCGCGAATACGACAGCTTCGGCAATGTCATCGCCGAGGTCGGCGAGGACGGGCAGCGCATGGAGTACACCTACGAGACCGCCTACAACCTCTTTGTCACCCAGAAGCGCCTGCCCCGCCATTTCGCGCTCGGCTCGAACCCGGCCGACACGCGCTTCAAGATCAACACCAGCTGGAACTATGCTTGCGGGAAACCTGCGACCGACACGGACGTCAATCTTCAGGACACGACCTACACCTACGACGCGCTCTGCCGCCAGAAACGCACCGACATGCCCGGCGGCGACTTCGTGGAGAACTTTTATGTCTCCGTCGGCACGCCGACCGCACAGAACACCCGTACCGTTCGCAAAGGCTCTGCCGGGCAAACCAACATCTGGTCCGAAGCCTATTACGACGGCCTCGGCCGCACCTATCGCACGCTCGCCAAGGGCCGCGACGACACCGTCGCCGACGCCACCCGGGTCGACATCGACTTCACCGAGCGCGGCCTGGTCGCCCGCCAGACCGAGCCGTTCCGCACCTCCGATCCCGGCATCGTCGCCGCCGACACGGCAACCTATCCTTGGGTCAGCTTTCTCTACGACGCGCTCGATCGCGAGACGCGCCAGACCAACGCCGACGGCACGCAGCAGAACACGATCCACTTTTCTTCCACCGCGACCGGCGGCTTCGACGCCATACAGGTCACCGACGAGATCGGCCGCAAGGCCCTCGTCCACCGCGACGCCTTCGGCCGCGAGGTCATGCGCCAGCGCCAGAATGGTACCGGCTTCGCCAATACGACCATCACTCTCGACCGCCTTGGCCGCGTTACCGGCGTCACCGATCCCAAGGGCAGCCAGTGGGCCAATACCTACAATTCACTCGGCCAGCGCCTGTCCGCGACCGACCCCGACCTCGGGCTCTGGTCCTACACCTATGATCTCTCCGGCCGGCTCCTCACCCGCACGGATGCGCGCGGGCGCGTCATCACCTTCACCCACGACCAACTCGACCGGGTGAAGACGAAGCAGTTCTCCGGCACGCCGACCGACAACATCGCCAACACCTATGACGAGACCCGCGCTGGCGCGTTCAACACCGGCCGCCTGACGACCACGGCGAACACGGTCGCATCCATCGCCTACGACTACGACCTCGCCGGCCGCACGATCCGCGAACAGACGACGGTCGATCCGAACCTGCCGACCCAGGCGATCCATGCGCTGCAGGCGAGCTACGACGAGGGCGGCCGGCTCCTCTCCCGCACCTTTCCCGACGGGCAGGTGGTCGGCGGCCTCACCTATGACGGCGCGGGGCGGCTCGCGACCATGCCGGGCTTCATCTCGGGGCTCACTTATACCGCGCGCGGGCAGACGGCGGCGATCACCTATGGCAACGGCGTCGTCTCGACCTTCAACTACGGTCAGAGCCGCGGCTGGCTGAACGTCCTGACGCACACGCTGCCGAACGCCGGTGGCAATGCTTTGGCCGTGACCTTCGCGCGCGTCAACACCGGTCGCATCTCCGGCATCACGGCGGCGGGCGCGCCGGCCGAGAGCTGGAGCTACACCTACAACGACCTCGACGAGCTGACGCTCGCCGACAACACCGGTGACAGCACGCTCGACCAGACGTTCTCATACGACACGTCCGGCAACGGCAATCTGCTCTCGCAGACGGGGCTCGGCGCCTACACCTATCCGGCGGCGACCGCGCCCAAGCCGCATGCGCCGCTGACGGCGGGTGCGAAGACGTTCACCTACGACGCCAACGGGAACCTGACCGGGGACGGTTCGCGCACGCTCTCCTACGACGACGACAACCGTCCCGTGACGGTGGGCGCGGTAACCTACGTCTATGGTCCGGACGGCAAGCGGCTCAAGAAGATCTCCGCCTCGGGCACGACGCTCTATCTCGGCAGCGATGTCGAGCTCGCGAACGGCGTGTGGACGAAATACCTGCACGCCGACGTGAAGGTGGTGGGCACGGGCGGCGCGGCCGTCACGAGCTGGCTGCACCGCGATCACCTGGCCTCCATCCGCAAGATCACGACCGCCTCGGGCGCGGTTAGCGAGGCCACCGCATACAAACCCTACGGCAAGCAGACCGGGCCTGAGCTCACCCAGTCCAAGACCTTCATCGGCGAGAAATGGGACCCCGAGACGGGGCTGATGTACCTGAACGCGCGGTACTACGACCCGGTGCTGGCGCGGTTCGTCACGCCGGACGACTGGGATCCGTTGCTTGCTGGCGTCGGCACGAACCGATATGCGTATGCGGCGAACGATCCGGTCAACAAGAGTGATCCGAATGGACACGACAGTTGGATACTTGCAACGCATCCCGACCAAGAGGAACGTGATGAGTTCCTAGCGGGCCAGGCACTCGAAAAGGAAGTCCAGGCCCGAGATTCTGCTCAACGCGACGACGATGGCAGTCCGTCGAGCGCTGCTCAGGAGATGGGGCGGCTAGCTGCTGAGGATTTCGATGCCATCGGCACGACCAACAAAGAGATTGCTGTTGGAGTAGTTGCAGGCACTGTCGTAGATGCTGGATTAAACAAAGGTTTACGCGGTGTTGCAAAAGCGCTTGGCAACAAACTTGGAGATTCTGAAGCCGGAGGAGAATTTCGGCCCGTATTCTAAAGTTGGCGGGCATCACGCGTATTCGAAGGCTGCAATGACAGCAGCCGCAAAAGAAACTTCATATACGTCGGCTAAGGGGTTCTCGTTAAGTCAAAATGCCATGTCTAAACTCGGTTGGGATCACAAAAAGATGACCGCCTTTCAACAAAGGGAGTACTCAAGAATGTCACGGCTTGGCAAGAAACCTACCCTTAAGGAGCAGACTCGAATTGCAGTTGAGGCTCTACAGGCCGGCGGCGCGAATAGGACCGAAGCTCGGAGCGTTATCGCTGCTGCGCTTAGGGACGCACGCGAGCAAGGAGTTAAGAATAGCACGTCAACAGGCTTTGGGTGGAATATGAGTATTGACTATGCCGCAAGCGTGATTGGGAAAAACTTGCTTCGAATATTCTTGAGGAAAATCAGACTCGCTGGCCGTAAGGGACTCGCGCCTTGCGCAATCTTTCGGCTGTTGAGTTCCAAAGGATGCAGCGAAATCCCTCGTATCCAGGCCATCAGGCACTTCGATTGAATCCGTCCAATGCCAATTTTGTTAAAGAAATTGGGATGAAAATCTAATGGTTGTTGCGCACGCTGATATGCAAGTGTTTGAGTTGGTTATTGAGGCTCATGATTCGTTTTCAACGCTTAAAGATAACTGATAAATTCGTGTCTCGCTGTCAAAATATGGCTTGAAGTTGTGAGGTTGGAAAGTCTATAGCGAATTTCAAAGAATTATATTTGAACACTGGGTTCTCGGTTCGCAGCCACGAAGTATGGTGCGAAACAGAATTCTGATATCGTGTCCGAGAGTCTAGTATCGGAGATTGCAGACTTTCTCTAGTTGACATGAACATCTCAACTCTGAATCTGGTCCATATGGAGACGACACGTAGCCTGAGGCAGCTCCGTCTCGGGCAAACCCTGTCATCGATAATGCACTGAAACGTTACCTTCACCCATGCTTGTGCCGCATTGCCGCCATCTTCAGGGTTCGAACGCATTGCCGAGCAACGCGACGACAGCGACTTCGACGACCTGACCTTCGCCGACAACATCGGCGATAACACGCTCGACCAGACGTTCAGCGGAGCCTGTCCCCGGCGAAGGCCGGGAACACCTCCGGCAACGGCAATCTGCTGTCGCAGACGGGGCTCGGGGCCTACAGCTATCCGGCGGCGACCGCGCCCAAGCCGCATGCGCCGCTGACGGCGGGTGCGAAGACGTTCACCTGCGACGCCAACGGGAACCTGACCGGGGACGGGTCGCGCACGCTCTCCTACGACGACGACAACCGTCCCGTGACGGTCGGGCCGGTGACCTATGTCATGGGCGCGTCCATCGTCGCGCGCCTTCGCGCGACGGCAAGCAAACATTCCAAGCGCCTCAAGAAGATCTCCGCCTCGGGCACGACGCTGTATCTCGGCGCCGATGTCGAGCTCGCCAACGGCGTGTGGACGAAGTACCTGCACGCCGACGTGAAGGTGGTGGGCACGGGCGGCTCGGCGGTGACGAGCTGGCTGCACCGCGATCACCTCGCCTCCATCCGCAAGATCACGAACGCGACCGGCGCGGTCGCCGAAGCCACCGCCTACAAGCCCTACGGCCAGAGCAAACCGGCGCGGAGCTCACCCAGTCGAAGACCTTCATCGGCGAGAATGGACCCCGAGACGGGGCTCATGTACCTGAACGCGCGGTACTATGATCCCGTCCTGGCGCGCTTCGTGACGCCGGACGACTGGGATCCGTTGCTCGCGGGGGTGGGGACGAACCGGTATACAAGCAATACGTGGTGCTGCCGCGACCAGCTCAACGACCGTATTGCTCGTACCCGGTTCGTGCCCACGCCCAGCAGCAACGGATCCCAGTCATCCGGTGTCACGAAGCGCGCCAGGACGGGATCGTAATAGCGGGCGTTCAGGTACATGAGCCCCGTCTCGGGGTCCCATTTCTCGCCGATGAAGGTCTTCGACTGGGTGAGCTCCGCGCCGGTCTGCCGGCCGTAGGGCTTGTAGGCGGTCCCTTCCGCGACCGCGCCCGAGGCGTTCGTGATCTTGCGGATGGAGGCGAGATGATCGCGGTGCAGCCAGCTCGTTACCGCCGCGCCACCCGTGCCCACCACCTTCACGTCGGCATGCAGGTACTTCGTCCACACGCCGTTGGCGAGTTCGACATCGGCGCCCAGATACAGCGTCGTGCCGGAGGCGGAGATCTTCTTCAGCCGCTTGCCGTCGGGACCATAGACATAGGTGACCGGCCCGACCGTCACGGGACGGTTTCGTCGTCATAGCCGAGCGCGCGCGTGCCGTCGGCGATCATGTTGCCGTTGGCGTCGTAGCCGAAGGTCTTGGCGCCTGCCGTCAGCGGCGCATGGGGCTTGGGCGCGGTCGCCGCCGGATAGGTGTAGGCCCCGAGCCCGTCTGCGAGAGGAGATTGCCGTTGCCGGAGGTGTCCCTCGCCTTCGCGAAGGCAGGCTACGGTGAAGGTCTGGTCGAGCGTGTTGTCGCCGATGTTGTCGGCCACCAGCAGCTCGTCGAGGTCGTTGTCGCTCCCGCTCTCGGCAAGCGCCGGCCGCTGTCATGGCGTCGATGCGGCCCATGCCATTGTGTGTGAAGGTAACGTTCAGCGCATTACCTATGCCCGAGCTTGCCCCAATACCGCGTTCAGCTGCCTTCATGCGCAATAAATCACCAACCCTCCACACCTTCCGGTCGAAGGCTCATGCCGACTGGAGAAAGTCTGCTAATCTCCGATGCAAGACTGTCGGACACGATTATCATGGGCTCAAAATTCGCCTCTCTTACAAGATGGTGCAAACCGAGACACCCCGTGTTCAAATAGAATTTTTTGACATTCGCGATAGTTTTTCCATCCGTCATAAATTTAACGTCCGATTTTTTGACATCCAAACATGACACTTTTCTTATAATGTTTATACCTTGATATCCGCTGACGTTGCCATTAGCCGCCTCAATATCCAAATCAAACACTTGTATATCAGCGTGCGCAAACTTACGCATGGATTCTCCTAATTTCTTTGACACTATTGGCATTGGACATCCTTCAATTGAGTCCAATTTTCTAACGAGGCTTTCGTCAGCGTTTGGAATTAAAATTCGCACGTTTTGGTCAAAATGCAAGGGCTTTACGGCCAGCCAGTCTGCATATTCCTCAAGACTATTTGAAGCAAGTTCTGCCCAACAACGCATCGGATAGTCACTGCTTATAGTCCATCGCAGAGCCATGATACCTTTCTCTATTTCTTGCTGACGTCCACATCATTGGCGCCCGATTTTGACTTATCCACGCCGGCCGAGCACCTCCGGCTTCGGATTTGTTTCTTTCAGCCTTTCCAACACCGGGCTTATGGCCGTTGAGGGGGGTCTGCCCTTCCCGAAGTGACTTACGGTTTGATGTGATAACCGACTGCACTTCAGCTTTTATCCTACCCGGGTCCCAACCCTCTTTTACTGCCTGTGCTGCAATCCGGTTAAGCTCACCTTCACACTCGCCGTATACTCTGGATGGGGACCAACGTGTATGGCGCGCTTGGTCTTGGAAGCCGCCTGAGTCATCGGCAGTGCCATCATGTTCTTCAAGCTGTGAATATCGAGGCCAGCAGCTTTGACCGCAGGATGATGGCAAATCCTGTGCAACGACGTGGTGGCTGGCAATGTTTGTTCCTTTAAATGCTTTTTGCATTGTCTTGTAGCCACTCTTAACCGCCTTGGCACCGGGGATAAGTCCAACCCCTTCGCTCAGAGCTGCCGATATGTCACCATTGTAGATAGCGGCTCCGGCATTGACCGCTGAGATGGCTGTACCAGAGAGCGGTGCGTTCTCAGCGATGCCAATTGCGGTACTTCTGAATCCGTCCAAGCGCGCCTGTTGCTCCGCTTTGGAGAGCGCTGCAAACTCAGCTGAGTTGATAACTGCCCCAAAAGCCCCACCGCTGGAATGCCCATTCGGATCGCTCTTATTGACCGGATCATTCCCGGCATAGGCATACCGGTTCGTCCCCACCCCCAGCAGCAACGGATCCCAGTCGTCCGGCGTCACGAAGCGCGCCAGCACGGGATCATAGTACCGCGCGTTCAGATACATGAGCCCCGTCTCGGGGTCCCATTTCTCGCCGATGAAGGTCTTGGACTGGGTGAGCTCTGGGCCCGTGCCGGCCGTAGGGCTTGTAGGCGGTGGCTTCGGCGACCGTGCCCGACGGTTCGTGATGATGCGGACGGAAGTGAGGTGATCGCGGTGGAGCCAGCTCGTGACGCCGCGCCGCCGGTGCCCACGCCCTTGACGTCGGCGTGCAGGTATTTGGTCCACGCGCCGTTGGCGAATTCGACATCGGCAGCCGAGATACAGCGACGTGCCGGAGGGTGAGATCTTCTTGAGACGTTTGCCGTCCGGACCATAGGCATAGGTGACCGCGCCACTGTCACCGGCCGATTGTGGTCAGTCCCCGGCCTCCAGCCCGGGGCAGGCTACGGAGAGGGTGCGCGACCCATCGCCGGTCATGTTGCCGTTGGGGTCGTAGGCGAACGTCTTCGCACCCCGCCGTCAGCGGGGCATGCGGCTTGGACGCGGTGGCCAGCGGAGAGGTTAAGGCCCCGCCTGAGGGTACTCTACGCTGAGCTCTGAGAGGACTAAACCACCGCTTTCGACCCTGGATTTTCCTCAAACAAAGGTCTGAATTTGTTAGCATACAACTGAGGATAAAGTGCCAATCCGTAAACGATTGTATTGCCATCACTCGACGGAAGACGTCGCGACATTTCTATCTCTTCGTGCTGATTATCTAAGATACGGCTCATTTCATTGTGTGCCTCGCTATCCATTGTTATGCAATCTAGGCTTATCAATCCAGCGTGCTAATTATACGACTGAACACAGACTTATTATTGCAAACTTGAATAATAATCTTATCATCGAGAGAAACACCTACTGCGAAAAACGGAATTTGAGCTAACCTATACACACCTTCGTTTATCAACTCACATTCCAATAACTCTGAAGTCGAAAGGCGGAAACTCATCTTCCTGGATCAGTGGGAATTTAACGACTCCATCGATTCTCCCTTTGGCGCTTCCTCTCCTCATGGACGCATTTCCTTGCTAAGGAAGACTGTCACTTTTGGTATTGTTGCAACCAGCGCATATTCCATCAATGTTTGTCATGTTGGCTTGGTGGCCCAGTTCCCTCTTGCGATCGACGATGCGTATGATCGGCTGTTACTTCAGTCGAGTCAACTTTTACCCTCTCCGCCGTTCGGTCCATTCTTTCATACTCACGCCACAGCGAGGGCACGGACCAAGCTGGCCTTGATTTGCAGTGCGGCGCAAGCTCTTCATTTCCTCTTTGGCCGCTTGTGTATGGGGCTTACCGGCACGTCTACCCCCCTTGGATGGTTTCGCAGCGTCATCAAGCCCCGACGCAGCCTCTTCGGCGCTAACGCTGCTCTTCTTTCCGACCTTAGCTGAGTTTCGACACCTTCGTCGGCCTTCGTCAAGCCCAATGTCTGTGCGATGTCGCGCGCTTTTGCAATGGCCGGCTTTGAAAGCTTCAGTTTGCCCCTGGTATCCATTTTGCGGCAATCCCGTAGCCTCCACCGGGAAGGCCGACGCCAGCCGCCGCACCGAAAACTGACATTGCCTTGTCTGCGAACGATGCCTCGGGGTGTACCATGGTCCCAACTGCATCGGCGAAGTCGACCGCAGTTGCGGCGACCTCAACCGCGACACCAGCCGCCACAAACCAGCCCGCATGCCCATTCGGATCACTCTGATTGACCGGATCGTTCCCGGCATAGGCATACGGGTTCGTCCCCACCCCCAGCAGCAACGAATCCAATCGTCCGGCGTGACGAACCGCGCCAGCACCGGATCGTAGTACCTCGCGTTGAGATACATGAGCCCAGTCTCGGGGTCCCATTTCTCGCCGATGAAGGTCTTGGACTCGGTGAGCTCCGCGCCGGCCGCTTGCCGTAGGGCTTGTAGGCGGTGGCTTCGGCGACCGCGCCGGTCGCGTTCGTGATTTTCCTGATCGAGGCGAGATGATCGCGGTGCAGCCAGCTCGGTGACGGCCGTGCCGCCCGTGCCCACCACCTTCACATCGGCGTGCAGGTACTCGTCCACACGCCGAGGCTAGCTCGACATCGCTGCCCAGATACAGCGTCGTGCCGGACGCGCTGATCTTCTTGAGGCGTTTCCCGTCCGGACCATAGACATAGGTCACCGCCCCGGCCGTCACCGGCCGGTTGTCGACATCGTAGGAAGGGTGCGCACCCGTCCCCGGTCATGTTGCCATTGGGGTCGTAGGCGAGGTCTTCGCCCCCGCCGTCAGCGGCGCGTGCGGTTTCGGCGCGGTCGCCGCCGGATAGGTGTAGGCCCCGAGGCCCGTCTGCGAGAGCAGGTTGCCGTTGCCGGACGTGTCGTATGAGAACTCTGATCGAGCGTGCTGTCGCCGACGTTGTTGGCGAGCGTCAGCTCGTCGAGGTCGTTGTGGTGTAGCCCCAGCTCTCGTTCGGCGCGCCCGCCGCCGTGATGCCGGAGATGCGACCGGTGTTGACGCGCGCGCGAAGGTCACGGCCAAAGCATTGCCGCCGGCGTTCGGCAGCGTGTGCTCAGGACGTTCAGCCAGCCGCGGCTCTGACTGTAGTTGAAGGTCGAGACGACGCCGTTGCCATAGGTGATCGCCGCCGTCCGCCCGCGCGCGGTATAGGTGAGCCCCGAGATGTAGCCCGGCATCGACAACAGCCGCCCGGCGCCGTCATAGGTGAGCCGCCTACCACCTGGCCGTCGGGGAAGGTGCGCGGGAGCAGGCGGCCGCCCTCGTTGTAGGTCGCCTGCAGCGCATAGATCGCCTGTGACGGCAGGTTCGGATCGACCGTCGTCTGTTCGCGG
>CAVUIW010000015.1:0-13471 GCA_963741525.1 uncultured Alphaproteobacteria bacterium | reverse complement strand
GCTATGTACATCTACTGGTTGCGGTTGGTATTACTGCCGGCAAGCTCGGTGGCCTCGATATCCTCGTCCACAACGCCGCCCACATCGCCCATGAGACGCTCGACAAGCTCTCGGAGGAGACGCTCGAGGCGACACTGCGCGTCAATCTCCAGGCCTGCTTCTGGCTGACCCAGGCGGCCATCCCGCACATGCAAAAGCGCGGCGGCGGGCGGATCATCATCACCTCCTCGGTGACGGGTCCTCGCGTGGTCTTTCCGGGCCTATCGCACTACGCGGCGTCGAAGGCCGGCGTGAACGGATTCGTGCGCTCGGCGGCCCTGGAGTTGGCGCCCGACCGGATCACCGTCAACTGCATCGAGCCCGGCTTCATCGCCAAGCCGGATCGGGGCACGATGTCGACCGCGGAGGCTCGCGCCCGCATCGAGACCTACATACCCTTGGGCGAGTTGGGGACTCCCGACGACATCGCCTGGGCCATGGTTTATCTGGCATCGGGTGAAGCTCGCTATGTCACCGGGCAAAGCATCGTCATCGATGGCGGCGCCGTGCTGCCGGAGAGCGGCTATGCGATGGAGAAGCTGCGAAAGTTGCGAGATCAGTAGAACGCCATGAAAATCGCCAAGCTCGAGACGTTCACCAACCAGTACGTGGGCTTCGTCCGCGTGACGGCGGACACGGGCGCGCAAGGCTGGGGACAGGTGTCCACCTACAACGCGGACATCACCTGCGAGGTGTTCCATCGCCAGATCGCCCCGCACGTGCTCGGCGGCGACGCGCTCGACATCGACGGGCATCTCGTCCGCATCTTCGATCGCGAGCTCAAATTTCCAGGCTCCTATCTCCGTCGCGCCATGACGGGCCTCGATACCGCGCTCTGGGACTTGCGGGGCAAGCTCGAAGGCAAGCCCGTGGTTTCCCTCATCGGTGGCATGCCGGGGAAACTGCGCGCCTACGCCTCCTCCATGAAGCGCGACATCACGCCGAGAGACGAGGCCGCGCGCTTCGTGAATCTTCGCGACGAGAAAGGTTTCGATGCCTTCAAGTTCCGCATCGGCGCCGAGGCGGGGCATGATCGCGACGAGTGGCCGGGCAGGACCGAGGAGATTGTCCCCACCGTCTGCAAGGCGCTCGGGCCCGGCATCGCCAAGCTCGTCGACGGCAATTCCTGCTACTCGGCTGAAGCGCGCCATCGAGGTCGGCCGCATGCTCGAGTCGGAAGGCGTCAGCCACTTCGAGGAGCCGTGTCCTTATTGGGAGTTCCAGCAGACGAAAGAGGTTGCGGATGCGCTGTCGATTGACGTCACCGGCGGCGAGCAGGATTGCGAGCTCATCAATTTCGAGTACATGATCGCGCTGCGCGCCGTCGACGTCGTGCAGCCCGATGTCATGTATATGGGCGGGCTGTCGCGCACGCTGAAGGTAGCCGAGATGGCGGCCAAGGCGGGCATCCCCTGCACGCCGCATGCGGCGAACCTTTCGCTCGTGACGATGTGCACCATGCATTTCCTGAAGGCGATCCCCAACGCCGGCAAGTATCTGGAGCTTTCGATCGAGGGGTTGGACTACTATCCCTGGCAGGACGGACTGTTCCTCGGCGATCCCTATCGTGTCGAGGATGGCAAGGTGACGGTTCCGGATGCGCCGGGCTGGGGCATCGAGATCAATCCGGCCTGGCTCGAGCGCGCGGCCCATCGTGTCGAGCGCGGTGGAATAGGAGAAGCCCATGACGAAACCGCGCTACTACGCGCCGAAAGGCGGGCTGCCGCCGCAGACCGCGCTCATGACCGGCCGGGCCGTGTTCACCGAGGCCTATGCCGTCATTCCGCGCGGCACGAACTCCGACATCCTCGTCGAGCTACTTCCCGTGTTGGGAGAAGACGCGCGCCTGGATTCTGGCGCGGCCGCTGTCAGGCTTCGCCGAGACCTTCTGCGCAATACATCATGGAGGTCGCGCCCGGCGGCGGCAGCACGACGCCGGAGCCTGATGCGGAGGCCGAGGCCGCACTTTTCGTCGTCGAGGGTACGCTGTCGCTCTCGATCGCCGGCAAGACGCATCTGCTGGAGGCCGGCGGCTTCGCCTACGTGCCGCCGGGTACGGCATGGACGGTGAACAACGCGTCGCGCGCGAATGTCGTCTTTCACTGGTTCCGAAAGGCCTACGAGGCGGTTCCGGGCCTCGAAAAGCCGGATCCCATCATCATCGCCAGCGAGCGCGACATTGCCCCCAACGCCATGCCGGATACCGAGGGCCGCTGGGCGACGACGCGCTTCGTCGATCCGGCCGATCTTCGCCACGACATGCACATCACCATTGTCACGCTCGAGCCCGGCGGCATGATCCCCTTCGAGGAGACACACGTCATGGAGCACGGGCTCTATGTGCTCGAGGGGAAGGGCGTCTACCTCTTGAACAAGGATTGGGTCGAGGTCGAGGCCGGCGACTTCATGTGGCTCCGCGCCTTCTGCCCGCAGGCCTGTTATGCGGGTGGGCCGGGTAAGTTCCGGTATTTGCTCTACAAGGACGTCAACCGGCATCCGAAGTTGAGGTTGGGGATTTCGTTGAGCTGAAGCTGGCTCGCTTTCGTCTCGCCTGTCTTGAGTTCGTCATGCCAGCGAAGTCAGGCATCCACTCGAGCGCGTAAAGATGGAAAATCTCACCGGGCGGTGAGACCATGTTCTGGCCGAGGGCTGTATGGATTCCGGCACGTCATGGCGTAGCCATGCTCCGCATGGCCGCCGGAATGACGGGAAAGGTGTGCTTGTGAGGAATGACAGTCGCTACTGCGACTTGGCCTCAAAGCCTGTTCCCCTTCTCCACCGTGCCCGGATAGCGCGTGCCGCTCTCGCCGACCCAGCTGATAGTCGGCGGCGTCGCCTCGAGTTCGCCCTCGACGTCGTAGCAAACCCAGGTGCCGCTCGGCGGCCAGACCGAGCAGTACTGGTCGCCCTTGACGCGCCAGTTCCCGTTGGAGGGTGTCGCCTCTGTGCCGACATAGATCGTCTGACCGCTCGCAGCGAAATACTGCTTGAACGCTCCGTCGCCGCTGCCGCCGGAGACAGTCACGTCGGCGAGCATCGTCTCGATTTCCCGACCAGTGAGCTTGCGCTCGGCGGCCGAAGCCAGCGACAGGTCGAGTGAGGAAACCGCTACCGCCAGAAAGATGGAACGCACCGCAAGACCGATCATTGCCGAGCCCCTCGCGTGTCCCACGCACAGATAAACTTCGGGCCCCCGTTGGCATCGAGGGTCCGAGCGCAATTCGTCAGATCAGCCGCCATTGCCGGGCGCGTAGCCGCCGATCGCCTTGTCGAGCGCGGAGTAGGCTTCGCAGCCCGTGCCGCAGCGTTTGGCGATCTCCTCCAACTCGCGGCGAGCCTCGGCGAGCTTGCCGAGCTGCAGATAGCCCTCGCCCAGATACTCGCGCGTCTCGACGAGGTTCGGGTCGAGCGCCAGTGCCTTGCGATAGAAGGCGAGGCCCTCCTCGACGCGGCCAAGCTTGCGTGTCGAATAGCCGGTCATCGTCAGGATGCGCGGGTCGTTCTGATTGTGGGCGAGTGCCAGCACCTCGAGCGCGCCATCGTAGTCCTCGGCGACGGCAAGCACCGCTCCCGCCCAGTAGAGATCGTCATCCTTGAGCTCTGCCGAATACTTCTTGATGCACTTCTTCCACTTCCGGCTGCCCTCGGCGTACATCTTGCACTTCGCCTTGACCTCCTCGCTCGGGCCGCTCGGAACCGTGATGGCGGAGGCGGGCACAATCAGGGTGACGAAGGCCAAGGCCGCGACGGCCCATAGCCCACGATTGAGAAAACCAGTCATTGTCGACTCCTGTCGCTCGTTGTCGACCCCTCAGCGTGATCCATGCAAAGGCATAGGCCCGGCAAGCTGACAAGTCTATGACGCCTGCCTCAATGCCCCGATCCTACTCGACAAAAAGCCGTGATCGGAGAGACGGGATCGAAAGTCCTGCGAAATCAGCGCTCTTGGATGTTAACCTCAGGAACCACCAGAGGTTTTGAGCACTGAGCGAGCGCTAGGAGTGACCCCCAATCCTGACGGAATAAGGACATCGGCCGCTTTCAGGGTTGGCACTCTGGCCAATGCGAACCCGCGGGTTTATCCAGGCAACATCAGAGCGCGTTCAGGCGAAAGCCTGTCCCGGCGAAGGCCGGGATGGATACCGGTCCGCCGTAGAACGCGCTCCCAGCCAAGACTCTAGAGCGGGTTCTCAAGCCTGCTTGGGACCCCGTTCTAGAACGCCAGGATCGCCCATGATTTCCCGCTATTCCCGCCCCGCGATGACCGACATCTGGACTCCGCAGACCCGTTTCCGGATCTGGTTCGAGATCGAGGCCCACGCGATGACCGCCATGGCGGAGAAGGGCATTGTGCCCAAGGCCGCTGCTGAGGCGGTCTGGACCAAGGGCAAGACCGCCAAGTTCGACGCCGCGCGGATTGACGAGATCGAGTGCGAGACGAAGCACGACGTCATCGCCTTCCTGACGCATCTCTCGGAGATCGTCGGGCCGGAGGCGCGTTTCGTGCACCAGGGCATGACGTCGTCCGATGTGCTCGATACCTGCCTTTCGGTGCAGCTCGTCCGCGCGGCCGACCTCCTCGTTGCCGACGTCGATGCGCTGCTCGCGGCACTCGCCCGCCGGGCCATCGAGCACAAGATGACGCCCACGATCGGCCGCAGCCATGGCATCCACGCGGAGCCGACGACGTTCGGGTTGAAATTGCTCACCTATCACGCGGAGTTCCAGCGCGCGCGGGCGCGACTCGTGTCGGCGCGCGCCGAGGTGGCAACGGCTGCTCTGTCGGGCGCTGTCGGCACTTTCGCGCATCTCGATCCTTCGGTCGAAATCTATGTGGCCAAGCAATTGGGCCTCGTGCCGGAGCCGGTCTCCACCCAGGTCATTCCGCGCGACCGGCATGCCATGTATTTCGCGACGCTGGCCGTGGTCGCCTCATCGCTGGAGCGTCTCGCAACCGAAATCCGCCACTTGCAGCGCACCGAGGTGCTCGAGGCGGAGGAGTATTTCTCGCCCGGCCAGAAGGGCTCGTCCGCCATGCCGCACAAGCGCAATCCCGTGCTGTCGGAAAATGTCACGGGCCTTGCCCGCATGGTTCGAAGCTATTGCATTCCGGCGATGGAGAATGTCGCGCTCTGGCACGAGCGTGATATCTCGCACTCTTCCGTCGAGCGCATGATCGGACCTGACGCGACGGTGACGCTCGACTTCGCACTCCATCGCATGACCGGCGTCGTCGAAAAGCTCGTCGTTTATCCGGAACGCATGCAGGCGAATTTGGACAAGCTCGGCGGTCTCGTGCATTCGCAGCGCGTGCTCTTGGCGCTGACGCAGGCCGGCGTTTCCCGCGAGGATGCTTATCGGTTGGTCCAGCGTAACGCCATGAAGGTGTGGGATGCATTTCAAGCGGACTCGACGGAGATGCCGGATTTCAAGGCGCTGTTGTGCGCCGATGCGGAGGTGAGGAAGGCGCTGTCGCAAGGCGATATCGCGGAGCAGTTTGACCTCGCCCACCACTTCAAGGAGGTTGAGGGGATTTTTGCGCGGGTGCTGGGTCCGAAGCGTTGAAAGGGCGCAATGATGGCTGATAGATTGGGGGCGAAGGATTTGCCAAGATGAACGCTCCGATTGGTCTCAAGCTCGATAAAGCGGCCTTCTGCGCCTGGCTCGAACGCCAGGAGCAGCGCCACGAGTGGAAGGAGGGCCGCATCGTGCATGTGACGAATGTCACGAAGGCGCATGTGCGGATTGCCGCCAACTTCCTTCGGGCAATCAGCGCGCGTGTCGACCTCGACCACTGGGCGGTCACTCAGTCTGACCTCGGTGTCGAGGGCGATGGTTTCATTCGCTTCCCGGACATCATCGTCGAGCGATTGGATTCGGATGATGACACCCGGCGCTCCCGCGCGCCCGTCCTACTGGTTGAAATCCTTTCACCAAGCTCGGTCGGAATCGATTTCACCGAGAAACTCGTCGAGTATACGAGCTTTGACCTCGCTCCAAGCCTACATCATCGCCAGCCAGGATGAACCGATCCTCTGGATTTGGCGCCGGTCATCGGAGACTGGTGAATTCCCGTCGAAGCCCGCCGAAATCAGCGGGCGCGAATCCCAGGTCGAGATTTCAGGAATTGGCATCTCGCTTCTACTCTCCGAGCTCTATCGCGGCGTCAGGCTTGCCTGATCGACATGCCCCTAAAAGTCTCCGACATCGACATCCTCATCCTCCCCGGCTGGACGAATGCCGGGCCGGAGCATTGGCAGACTCGTTGGGAGCGGAAGCTGCCGCATGCGCGCCGTGTCGAGCAGGCCGAGTGGGAACGGCCGATCCGCGCCGATTGGGTGTCTCGGATTATTGAGGAGGTCGCGGCGGTGACGCGGCCGGTGATTCTCGTTGCGCACAGTTGCGGTGTTTCTGCCGTTGCTCATGCGGCGCCGGGATTGATACCGGGACAGGTTGCCGGCGCGCTGTTGGTCGCCCCGCCCGATCTCGAGGCGGTGCGAACCTCGCCTCCCGAGCCTGGCAGCGGCTGGCTTGCGAACGAGGGTGGTTTTCATCCCGTGCCGACTGCGCCGCTGCCGTTTCCATCCATGTTGATCGCCAGTCGCAACGATCCCTTTTGTGCCTACGAGAAGGCACAGGAGATGGCCCTCGACTGGGGCAGCGACATCGCCGATGCTGGTCTATCGGGGCACCTCAACACGGCGTCGGGCCACGGTCCTTGGCCGGAGGGTCTCTTGAAGCTCGGGCAGTTTCTGAAGCGCTTGGGGTGAGGCACACAATGGCGTTCGAAGCTGGCATCGCCGACTACGTGGCGGCTCTGAAAGAGCAGATGGTGGGCGCCGTCGCGCCGGTGACGCCAGAGGATCGGCGGCGCTGGTTCGCCGTGCGTGGCGACAAGTTCCGTCTGCCATTGCCCAACGGGCTTCAGGTCATCGACGATTTCGTCTGCGCTCCGGGGCGCGAGATTCCGGTCAGGCGCTATCGGCCCGCCGGGGCGACACGGCCGCCGGTCGTCGCCTATTTCCACGGCGGCGGCTGGGTAGCGGGTTCGATCTCGACACACGAGATGTTGACCGCAGCAATGGCGGTCGAGACAGGCGCCGAGGTTGTCAGCGTCCACTATCGCCGGCCGCCGGAGAACCCCTATCCGGCTGCCTTCGATGACTGCGCGGAGGTGGTGCGCTGGATCGCCGATTTTCGCGATGTGCTTAGCGTCGACGCGGATCGTATCGTCGTTGCGGGCGATTCAGCCGGCGGCAATCTCGCGGCGTGCGTCGCCATCGCCGCGCGCGAAAGCCGCGTGCCGGCGATCCGCGGCCAGGTGCTCATCTACCCCGTGCTCGATGTCGACGTGAACCGGCCGAGCTACAAGGCCGCGCGCGATCCGTTCCTGCTCCGCGACAGCATGATCTACTACTGGAACGCCTATCTGCAGGGCCGCTTGCAGACGAGCGATCCCTACGCCGTGCCGATGCGGGCGTCATCCTTCGAGGGCCTCGCGCCCGCCTATGTGCTCGCCGCCGATCATGACGTTCTGCTCGACGAGGCGGTCGTCTACGCGGAGAAGCTCAAGGCCGCGAATGTTACCACTGAGCTGCGCATCGCCGACGGCACGATGCACGGCTTCCTGCGAGCGAGGGCCTACAGCAAGCTCGCGCGCGACGAGATGTCGGCGATGTGCGGGTGGATCGGTGAAAGGCTGGCAGCGTAGAGCAAGTATGTTCGCTGACACCGCGGCGGCGATCGCAAGTACTGCTACGCGGCATCTCTGCCGTAATACAGCATCGCCACATGCTCGGCCTCCGCGAAGAACAGCCAGCGCTCGACGAAGACGCCGAGGCCAGCCAAGAGGATAGCCATGGCAAGTGCTGACGGCGGGATCGGCGCTGGCGCGGCAAGAGCCAGCAGCAGGAGCGCCAAAGGCAGTGCGAAAAGCGCTACGGCCACGAACCCACGCAAGCGCTCGGCATGCTTTCGTGCAATCGCGTAACCCATCTCGCGCATGATGAAATTCGGCTGCGTATGCGGCGGATCGAGCGGGCGCACCTTGCCGAGCGCGCCAAGGCCGGTCGCCTCCTCGATCGAGTAGCGCGGCGGAGTCGTATCGATGGCTCGCCAGTAGAGACCTTTGAGCAGCGCGGCCAGTGCGATAGCGGCAATCGCCAGCCGGGTGATCCAGCGCCACTCGCCGGCGGTTACGCTGACGAGAAATGCCGCGAGCAGCGCGCCCGTCGCGAGCGACAGCGCTAGATACACCGGCGTCGTCAGCGGCTGCTGCCATTGCCGGATGGTCGGCAATGTCGCGTAGATCTGGCCGGTGCAATAGACGGTGACGGCGGCGCCGATGGCCGCCAGCACGCCGAGTACGCCAAAGAACCCATCCGTCCTCCCGAGCACGACCCAACCGAGTGCGAAGAGCCCCGCAGGCACATACGTCACGACGGCCGCGATGCCCTCGCGGCTGAGCCAGGACGAGCGCCACTCCGAGAAAGCGCGCCAGGCCCGCTCCGGCCGGCCGAGATGCAAGGTCGAGGACAGCAGCCCCGCCGTGATGAGCGCGAAGGCGAGACCGAATCCGACGATGCCGAGCGTGCGGTCTGGCGGCAAGAGGCCGAAGGCGCCCGCGAGCGCCAGCATGGCGAGCAAGCCGTAACCCGCCCCCGAGGCGGTCGTGAAGAAGATGACGGAGTAGGCGGGATGCACGGGCCTATCTCTCTTTCGCCGACAGCGTGCGGTCGACCCATTGGAAAAGGCGCTCGATGGCAGTCGACGGCCGGAGCGATCGACTCGACCGGCGCCGATTTCGGAGCAGGCGCGGAGGCCTCGTCCCGCCGGGGTCGCGGTGGCAGATACTTGTTCACCGGCTTGTAGCCGAAGCTCTCGAGCAGATCGAACCCGCCGCGCGCAGCGACGGTCTGCGATACCTCGCTCGTCCGGATCGCCGAGATCGCCGAAAGCGCGCGCGCCGGTCGGGCAGGCCTTGACGCAGGCGGGCACGCGATCGCGCTCGGGGATGTTTTCGTTGTAGATGCGGTCGACGCAGAGCGTGCACTTCTTCATCACGCCGTGCGGCGTAGTCGTACTCGCGCGCGCCATAGGGGCAGGCCCAGGAGCAGAGCTTGCAGCCGATGCAGGTGTCCGGATTGACGAGCACGATGCCGTCCTCGGCGCGCTTGTAGGAGGCCCCCGTCGGGCAGACGGTGACGCAGGCCGGTGTCTCGCAATGCAGGCACGAGCGCGGAAAGTGCACGGTCTGCGAGGTGGTGCCCTCGCCGACCTCGTAGGAATGCACGCGATTGAGCCAGGCGCCGTAAGGGTCGGCGCCGTAGGGGTTCTGATCGGAAAGCGGCGCCGAATAGCCGCCGGTGTTCCACTCCTTGCAGCTCGTCGCGCACGCCTGGCAGCCGACGCAGATGTCGAGATCGATGACGAGGCCGAGCTTTTTCTCGGTGTTGGAGGGGAGCGAGGTCATTGCGGGGACTCGCTGGCGCAAAGTCTGAGTGTTAGTATGGATCGCCCGGAGCTTGCTCAACCCCTCTTCCGGCCCTCCGGGCCACCTTCTCCCCAAGGGAGAAGGCCGAACGACAGCGGCACCCCACATGTTGCCAAGAAGTGGGGCGGCAATGGCGACACATCGCTTCCGTCGGCCCTCTCCTTAGGGGAGAGGGTGCCGGCAGGCGGGAGAGGGGTTGAGCGGAAGGCTCTCATCACTGCTTGCCTCCAAATCCCTCGCCGAACCGCAGCTCGTCCGGCGGCGCGATGTGAACGGGGCGGCCGATCGGCTCGAAGCGCGGGCTCGTCTCGCGGGCTTCGTCGGGCGCGCATTTCTCGAGGCGCACCTTGAGGTCGTACCAGGCGGCCTGGCCCGTCACCGGATCGGAGTTGGAAAAGCGATAGCCGCCCTCGCGCTCCGGCAGCAACTCGCCGATCAGATGATTGAGCAGGAAGCCCTTGGTGGTCTCCGGCGCGCCGTCCTGCAAGCCCCAGGCGCCCTGCCGCTTGCCGATCGCGTTCCAGGTCCACACGGTATCGGGATTGCAGCCCTCCATGAGCTTCACTGGCGCCTTGACGCGGCCGAGCTCGCCCACGATCCACACCCAATCGTCGTCCTGAAGCCCGAGCCGCCGGCCGAGATCGCGATGCACGTAGAGCCGGTTCTCGTTGGTGATCTGCCGGAGCCAGGCGTTCTGCGTGCCCCACGAGTGGTACATGTGCATGGGGCGCTGGGTGATGGCGTGGAGGGTGAAGCCGTCGTCGGTGGCGCCGCCCGCCACCGCCTCCGGCGGATACCAGAAGGGCAGCGGATCGAAGTAGGCGGCGACGCGGTCGCGATGCCCCTCCGGCACGTGCTCGCCGGTGAGCCCCTGCGCCGCCAGCCGGAACCGCTGCATCGGCTCGACATAGAGCTGGAAGATCACCGGCTCCGATGACGGCATGAAGCCGACCGCCGTCGCCCATTCCAGATAGTCCTTGTTGGCGTGCTTGAAGAAGCGCTGCTCGGGCCTCAGGTGGTGCATGTGGAAGCCGCCATTGGCGATGTAGCGGTCGAGCTGATCCGGGTTGGGCTTGCCCTTGCCGAAATTGGTGCCATCCTCGCCGCGCCAGCCCGCAAGCGGACCGATGCCGGGCGCCCGCTCGTGGTTGACGATGTAGTCGGCATAGCCGCCGGGATACCTGGGCGTGCCGTCGGCGTTCGTGAAGGCCGGGAGCTTCAGGCGCGCGCCGAGATCGATCAGCACCTCCTGGAAGCCGCGCACGTCGCGATCGGGCTTCACCACCGGATGGCGGATCGCGTCCGCCGGCCCATCGGCATCCGAGATCGGCCGGTCGAGCAGCGAGATGCAGTCGTAGCGTTCCAGATAGGTCGTGTCGGGCAGGATCAGATCGGCATAGGCGACCATCTCGGAGGCATAGGCATCCGAGTAGATGATCTTCGGGATCTTGTAGGCGCCGGTCTCGTCCTTGGCCGTCAGATGCTCGAGCACCGCCGGCATGTTCATCGACGAGTTCCAGCTCATGTTCGCCATGTAGAGGAACAGCACGTCGATGGGGTAGGGATCGCCCATCGCCGCATTGGTGATGACCATGTGCATGAGGCCGTGCGAGGCGAACGGCGCATCCCAGGAGAAGGCCTTGTCGATGCGCGCGGGCTTGCCATCGGCGTCGACGAGAAGATCGGCGGGGCCAGTCGGGAAGCCCAGATGCGGGCCGCCGAGCGGCTCGCGCGGTTTCACCTGGCCGGGCTTGCCGAACGGCTTCAGCGGCGGCGGCACGGGCTTGGGATAGGGCGGCTTGTAGCGGAAGCCGCCGGGGCAATCGATGGAGCCGAGCAGGATCTGCAGGATGTGGATGAGCCGGCAGGTGTGGAAGCCGTTGGCGTGGGCCGAGATGCCGCGCATGGCGTGCATGGAGACCGGCCGGCCGATCATCTCGGCATGCGTCTCGCCGGTCCAATCGGTCCAGGGCTGGGCGAGGCGGATTTCCTTGGTGAAGGCGGCTTCGGCCAGCTCGGCAGCGATGCGCTTGATGGTCGAGGCGGGGATGCCGGTCTCGGCGGCGACGGCCTCGGGCGCGTATTTCGGATCGAGATAGCGCTCGGCGATCAGCTCGAAGACGGGGCGCGCGGTGCGGCCATCGGGCGAGCGTGCGGCGGCCGGTCAGCGCGGGTTTCAATCCCGCTTGCGGCGCGCCGGCGAGCCTGTCCGGCCGCAGATCGATGCACGAGCGCCTTGCCCGCCGCATCCCGCGCGAACAGTCCGTCCTCCGCCGTCCCCGGCGCATCGATGACGAGCCAGGGCGCATTCGTGTAGCGGGCGAGAGAGTCGAGGTCGATTTTCTGGTGGACGAGCAACTCGTGGATCAGCGCTGACGACGAACAGCCCGTCCGTGCCGGGCTTGATGCCGATCCACTCGTCCGCGATGGCGCCGTAGCCGGTGCGGACCGGATTGACGGCGACGACCTTGGCGCCGCGCTTCTTGAGCTTGCCCAGCGCCTTCTTGATCGGGTTCGAGGCGTGATCCTCGGCGACGCCGAACAGCAGGAAGTATTCCGTCCGCTCCCAGTCGGGCTCGCCGAACTCCCAGAACGAGCCGCCGAAGGTGTAGAGCCCGGCCGCCGCCATGTTGACCGAGCAGAAGCCGCCGTGGGCCGCGTAGTTGGGCGTGCCGTAGTTGATCGCCCAAAGCCCGGTCAGCGACTGGCTCTGGTCGCGGCCGGTGAAGAAGGCGAGCTTCTTGGGGTCCTTCTCGCGCACCTCGCCGAGCCACTGGGTGGCGAGCGCCAGCGCCTCGTCCCAGGAGATCTCCTTGAACTCGCCCTTGCCGCGCTCGCCGGTTCGGAGCAGCGGCGCCCGGAGGCGGGCCGGCGACAGGTGCTGCATGATGCCGGCGGCGCCCTTGCCGCAGATGCACGCCCTTGTTCACGGGATGATCGGGATTGCCCTCGATGTAGCGGACCTGGCCGTCCTTCAGATGCACGAGGATGCCGCAGCGGCAGGCGCACATGTAGCAGGTGGTCGCCTTGACCTCGTCGGAGACGGGCGGGGATGTGTCGAGGCGGGGCTGCATGCGGGGTCCTGCTGGTGAGACTCGCCGGAGTCTAAGCGAATGCAGCCCGGCTTCACAGTCGCCGCCCGCCCCTGGCCCGAGCGATTGGCGGGGGGTGGCCCCCGGCCGATCCAATTGACAGTCTGCCGCAGTCCGACCTATACGCCACCGGCCCGGGACGGCTAGATTTGCTTTCCGGCACGGGCGCGTAGCTCAGCGGTAGAGCACTCCCTTCACACGGGAGGGGTCACAGGTTCGATCCCTGTCGCGCCCACCAGCGCCATTGATAGCACCGGAGGCAGTCCGTGGCTCATTTCCGTGTTTGTGTGGTCATTGGCCTGGGTGCAGTTCTCACAGGTCAACCAGCCAGTGCTGGCGAGTTAACTCGAGCCAGCTTGCTTGGCCGTTGAATCACATTGATAACATTGGGATGTGTAGCGCTCCGGTTGATAGCGTAGAGCAGCCTTTCACGCTTACCGAGACGAGGATTGAGGCCCTAGAAAACTCTTGTGAAATTGAAATCTTGGAACTACAAATCTGGATCTGGGAAGTCAATGCCACGTGCCACGGCGAAGGTAACGCATACGAAAACAAGTATAAATTTGCACTGACCACTGACGGCGACCTCTCGGTCGTCGATGTAGAAATTCAATGGTTATCATGAAACGTTGTATGGTTGATAGCCGACCGGTGGAATCGAAGCGTGAGTGCCCGCTTACAAAAACGATATTTCAGGACCTCAAATCTGGGCGGAGGTTCGCCGCCAAGAGAGTTGCAAGTGGCTGCGATACTGAAAGTAGTAATACCCTGGTAGATCCTGAGTATTGCGATGGAGCAAGTGTTATGATTATCGACGGTGAGTTGGAAGGATCTGAGGTGGTTGCTG
>CAVUIW010000014.1:0-110012 GCA_963741525.1 uncultured Alphaproteobacteria bacterium | reverse complement strand
AGTACCCGGTATCTGAAGTGACTGAGTCACGTTTGCACTATCGTCACGTTCGGCATCGTGATTTCAACATCGCGATGATTCCTGATGCAATCGAGGTTCGGCTGAAGCCGAAAGAGCGCGCGGTGCTGGAAGCTCGGCTCCGCGCGGCGACCACGGAGCAGCGGCAGCTGCTGAGGATACGGATCGTGCTGGAGGCAGCCGAGGGAACTGCGACGCGCGAGATCGCGCGTGAGCTGGATACCACGCCCACCACGGTCAGCTTGTGGCGGGGGCGCTTTGCCCGCGAAGGGCTCGACGGGCTCGAGGATCTGCCGCGTTCCGGCACGCCGCCGATCTACGGCGAAGCGACCGACAAGCGCATTCGCGCGGTGCTCGATCGGCCGCCGCCCAAAGGCTTTGCCCGTTGGAACGGACCGCTGATCGCGAAGGCCCTGGGCGACGTCGACGTGCAGTATGTCTGGCGATCCCTGCGCAAGCAGAAGATCGATCTCGGCGGCCGCAAGAGCTGGTGCGAGAGCAACGACCCCGAGTTCGCCGCCAAGGCTGCCGATGTGGTCGGCCTCTACATGGCGCCGCCCGACAATGCGGTCGTCATCTGTGTCGACGAGAAGCCGTCGATCCAGGCGCTGGAGCGCGCCCAGGGCTATCTGAAGCTGCCGAACGGACGCGCGCTGACCGGACACAGCCACGACTACAAGCGGCACGGCACGACGACCCTGTTCGCCGCGTTCGAGGTGGCGACCGGCAAGGTCACAGGCCGCGCACAAGAAGCGCCGGCGCCGCAAGGAGTTCCTCGACTTCATGGACGAGGTCGTCGCGGCCTATCCCAAGACCCGGCTCGAGGTCATCCTCGACAATCTCAACACGCACAAGAAGAACGAGGAATGGCTCGCGCGCCATCCGCTCGTGACATTCCACTACACGCCGACGCGGGCGTCGTGGCTGAACCAGGTCGAGGGCTGGTTCTCGATCCTGCAGGGCCAGTCGCTGACCGGCGCCTCGTTCACCTCGGTCGAGCAGCTCAAGGAGCACATCGATGCCTTCATCGAAACGCTACAACGAGGACGCCGAGCCGTTCGTGTGGACCAAGTCGAAAGTCCACCAGCGCCGCGTCAAAGGACGCCGTCTCAGCGACTTGTGATTCCGGGTACTAGGTCTTTGCGTGGTGAAAGAAACGGCGGAGGGGATCGACTTCCCAACCATTGGTGAGGCCGCGCGGCCGCAACACCAAAGCCAGCAGCATGATCAGCGCAAGGCCGACTTCGCGCAGGCCGGGCAGTTTAGGGACGGCCGTGCCGAACACCTCGAAGCCACCGCTCAAAATGCGCAGCGGTTCGGCGACCGCGGAAAGCACGATGGCACCAAGCACAGCTCCAGACAGTGTGCGCTGCCCGCCGATGATCAGCATGGCGAGTGTCAGGAATGTGAGCTCCAACCAGAACTGTCCGACCGAGATGACTCCGAGAAAGTGCCCCTGCATGACGCCACTTGCGCCGACGATCATGGCGGACACCACGAAGGCCCCAAGCCGCAAGGCCCGCACGCCAATGCCCAAGGCAGAGGCCGCGATTTCATCGTCCCGCGAAGCCTGCAACATCAATCCCCACTTTGAGCGTTGGAACACGTAGGCAATCACCAGGACTGCCAGCGCCATTGCGCCCGCGACCGGCAAGGTGATGAGAATGGGGAGGCCAACCAGGGATGCCGTGCCCTTCGTCCACTGCTCGGAATTGGTGAAGACGGAATGGACAATCACCAACCAGGCCAGAGTGGCGATGCTGGCAGCAATGCCGCTGAGCCTGACGACGGCGATGCCGATCGCCAGCGCAGCGATGCCGGCAAGCGCTACACCGAGCAGCAATCCTCCGGCCAGGCCTGCCTGCGTGTCGAGCAGGATTTGGGGAAGATCGGGCAGGAACATCTTGCGTGTGGCTTGTGGAATGGTGATCCAGGCCGCACCGTAGGCGCCGATAGCTGCAAAGGCAGCGTGGCCGAATGACAAGACGCCGGAGTTGCCGACAAACACCGAGAGGCCGATGACGAAGACCAGCTTGATCATCATGTCGATCACAAACCGTCCGGTGGTTGTCGAGCCGGCGAGCCCAAAAACACAAGCCGCGACGATCAACAGCGCCAGAAAGATCAGTGTGCTTGGCCCCGCGCGCATCAGACGCGTTCCTTGGACAGGTTGGAACGGAACAGGCCCTGTGGTCGCATGACCAAAATGGCAATCACCACAAGGAACACGAAAGCCTCGCGGAAAGGCCGCAGATCTGGCGGCAACAGGGTTTGCAGCAGCACCGTGACCATGCCGACTGCCATCCCCCCCAACACCGCGCCAGGCAGACTACCCATGCCGCCAATGACGGTTGCAACAAAACCCACAAGGGCGAGTTTCAGTCCAACCGCCGGTCCCGCCACGCCGGTTTGCGCCACATAGAGCACCGCAACGGCGGCGGCGAGCATGCCGCTCACGGCGAATGCCGCCGCAATGACGCGATTGCCGCGGATGCCAAGTAGCCGCGCCATTTCGAAGTCAACCGCCGCAGCGCGGGTTTCAACTCCGATGCGCGTACCACGCAGGAACAGCGCGACCGCTGCCAAGAGCAAAGCCGTCACGCCAATTGTCACCAGATGGATGATCGGAATGCGGACCTCACCCAGCATGAGCGGTTGTGACAGCCCCGGCAGGATATCCACGCCGACAGGGCGCGCGCCGAACACCAGCACCAGGATGTTCTGCAACAAATAGCTGAGGGCGAAGCTGGTGATGAGTAGTGTGGAGGAATCGGCCTGTCGCACCGGCCTGAACGCAAATCGCTCGGTGAGCAGTGCAAGACCCACCACCACCGCGAGCGTCAGTACGGCGGCGATCGGGAACCACTGCGATGCCGTGAGCATGAGCACATAGATGCCCAAGGTGATGAACTCACCGTGGGCGAAATTGACGAGGCGGAGTATGCCGAAAATCAGGCCGATGCCGAGTGCGGACAGTGCATAGATGGAGCCTATGCTGATGGCATCGACAAGGGTCTGGGCCATGAATGTCATGCGGCACCCTGGCGTTCCGACGAGAGGTATGCCGATGCCAGATCAGGGTCTGCCAGCAGTTGCGACGCCGGCCCGGTCATGCGCACCAGGCCATTGGCCATCACGACAATGTTGTCGGCAATCTCTCCGACACGGGCCGGGTTCTGTTCGACCAGCAGCATGGCCAGCCCCTCGCCCTTGAGTGTCTTCAGCACCGCATAAACGCGCTCGATCATCATCGGCGCAAGTCCGAGCGAAGGTTCGTCGAGAACGAGCAGGCGCGGCTCGGAAAGCAGGGCACGGGCAATGGCAAGTTGTTGTTGTTCGCCGCCTGAAAGCCGCGTGCCAAGGCTGGCGCGCCGCTCCAGCAGGATCGGAAACATGGCATACACCGCCTCGATCCGCCGCGCCGCTTCCGCCCGGCCAAGTGGGCTCGTCGTCTGGCCCAGCATCAGGTTCTCGGCCACCGTCAGTCCCTCGAAGATGCGCCGCCCCTCCGGAACGAGGGCAATGCCGGACCGGGCAATGTCCTCGGGCTGCTGGCCAAGGAGCGGGCGGCCTTCGAACCGCACGCTGCCGCCGGACAGCGGGAGCGCGCCGACGATGGCCAGCGTCAATGTTGTCTTGCCAGCCCCATTGGCACCGACAACAGCCAGAACCTCGCCCTTGCCGAGATGGAATGTGACACCGCGTACCGCCAGAACGGGCCCATAGCCCGCCTGCAAACCCTCGACCTCAAGCAGTGGCATGCACATGGCCCACTGTTGTGCCGAGATAGGCAAGCAGCACCGCCGGGTTGGCCCTGACGCCTGCCGGTGTGTCACTGGCAATGACCCGGCCGACATCGAGCACGGTGATGCGGTCACTGACCGACATCACAACATCCATATTGTGCTCGACCAGGAGCAGGCCAATGCCAGTCTGGTCGACAAGCCCGCGCAGCACCCTCGTCAAGTCACTGGCTTCGTCGCGCGACATGCCGGCAGCTGGTTCATCCAGCAACAGATATTTCGGCGCAAGTGCGAGCGTGCGTGCGATGGCCAGGCGACGTTGATCCGCATAAGGCAGGGCACCAGCCAGCTGGTCGGAACGCGACGCAAGACCCATCAGCGACAGCAAGCGTTGCGGATCATGGAAGTCACTCCCCTGCGGAGCGGCGCCCACGGCCGCGACGGCGGCGACATTGTCTGCGACCGTGAGCCCGGCAAACAGGCGCACGGACTGAAACGTGCGAGCAATGCCGGCCCGCGCCAACCGATGGGGCCTCAGGCCACCCAGCTGGCGCTCGCCCAGGCTCACCGTACCCGACGTGGGCTGTTGGAATCCTGACAGCACGTTGATCAGCGTGCTTTTCCCCGCACCATTGGCACCGATGAGGCCGAGAATTTCGCCCTGTCCGAGGTCGAGAGTAACCTCGGACAAGGCAGCCACGCCACCAAAACGCACCGTCACTGCGTCAGCGGAAAGTCGCGGGTATCCAGATGCCGTCAATTGGCGTCAACCTCCGTCAGAATTTGATCGGCGGCGCACTTTCGGCGTCGAACAAACCGACAGCCGCGGGTTTGCCCTTGGTGATCTTGAGCACCACCATTGGCCTGTCGTTGTTGATGTGCAAGTCCGCTGTGAATGTGGTCTTGCCGACTGTCAGAGGCTCATCCTTGAACTTTTCGAGTTCGGCCCGCACGGCGTCTGTATCGAATGTCCCGGCGCGCTCCACGGCCTTGGCCCAGCCCTCGATCACGCCATAACCCGTGAGTGCGTGCCCCGTGACCGGCCGTGCGCCGTGCAGAGCCTTGAACCGGGCGACGAATTCATTGACCTTCGGGTCGGGGTCATCACCGTGGATGCTGCCATAGGTGAGGTGATGAAAGTCGGACAGATCGGGCACGGCTTCGATCCAGTAGTCACCATCGAGCGATTCTCCGGCCAGAATGGGGAGATTGATGCCCGCTGCGCGGATCTGGCGGACATAGGAGCCGCCATTGATGGCGCCACAGAACATCACAACATTGGCACCGGCCTCTGCAGCCTTCATGCGGCTCACCTGCGCCGGAATCACCGTGTCCGTTCCGGCATTGAACTCGTCATAGCCAGCGACTCCGGCAGCTCCGGCCAGTTCCGTCCAGCGCGTCTGAAATGAGCGGCAGAGCGACTTGTTGTATTCAACTTGCAGGTCATTGAGGATGTAGGCTGTCTTGGCACCCAGTACCTTGAAGGCATATTCGGCGAGGATGGCGCCCTGCTGGTTGGTCGCCGTCGACATTGTGAAAGCATTGGGGCCAATGCCCTGCACGCCGAATTTTGCATCGGCAGCGCAGGACGAGAAGGCGATCTTGTTTTGCGCATTGGCGACAAGGGCCGCTGGTGCGCCAAAGTCGAAGTCACAAGTGACCATCACCATCTGGGCGCCGCCAGACAACACATCGGTTGCAGCAGTTGCGCCCTGTCCGGGATCGGATGCGGTGTCGGAGGAGACCTCGATGATCTTTCGGCCAAGCAGCCCGCCCTTGGCGTTGATGTCGGCAATCGCAAGCTTGGCGCCCTTGTAGGGACCGTCATCATAGGGTTGGATAAAGCCGGAAAGTGCGATCGCAAAGCCGACTGTCACGTCTTCGGCCTTGGCCGCGACAGTACTTGCAACCATCGTGGTGGCAAGTAAGGCGCATTTGAATGCGTTGGACATTTCTCGTCTCCCTGTTGAACGTTGGATTGCCGCTGCTTCACCTGACCGCGCGCAAATGCGCGGTCATGTCCTGGTCGATGTCGCCGTCTTTGGTTAGCTGAATGCGGTAGACTTCCGCCGCACGCGCCTTGGTGATCCATCCGGCAGCGACATCGCGTGCGACCAGCGCTGGATCGCGTTCATGCGGTGGACCATAGCCGCCGCCACCACATGAGATTGACAGGATGCGCTCGCCGTCCCGGAGCATAACCTGGGCACAGGACGGCAGCTGTTCGCGGCTGCCGTCAGGAAAAACGCGGAACTGGTTGGCGCCGCCGCCGGTGCCGCCGCCCCGCACTCCCAAGGGCGGATTGACCATGCCGTCACTGACGTATCCCACCGAGATGTCGCATCCCACCGGTCCAAACTCGACAGCGACGGATGATGCACCGATGTGCAGTCCCGCGCCTTCCGTGTCGGGCAGCAGGCGGCGCGAATGGACATGGATGGGCTGGCGCATTTCATCCAGCTCCACGGAATCGAGATTGCACATGCCGGCATTGCCGACATGGCCGATGGTGAGCCAGGCATCGGCGTCGGGTGCTGCCGCTCCACCCGTCATGCCAAGGAACAACTGGTTGACGAAGGCCACTTTCGTCTTGGGATGAACACCGGAAATGACTGCGACAGAAGGCGGGATGACGGCGCCGCATTCTCCCATGCCTCTTCCTGCCGCGATTTCTGCAATGGCGCATTGGACCGGATTTGCCACTCTGTCGGCGACATTGGTTGTGGCCACGGACGTGGAGGTGGGATGGCGCGGAATGCCGACCACACAGTTTTCGCGCAAGTCCAACTCGATGCGGCGGAAGCTACCGGCGTTCTTCGGCACCGTGTTGTCGATTGAATTGAACACGCCGACCATGGCGGCGGTTCGCGCGCAGGCTTCGGAGAGGTTGAGACCGCAGGGCATGCAGTCCGGATTGTCAGTGAGGTCGACGGCAATGCGCGCTTCCTCAGGCTTGGTCGTCACCGTTACCTTGACTCGAATGCCGTCCTTTGGCGTACCGGGAAACGGGTCATGGGTGCTGGTGCGGGTTGCGCGTCCGGCCGGCAGCGCGCGCAAGGCTTCCACCATGCGTCGCTCGGAATAGTCCAGCCACTCGCTGGAAAAATCCGTCAACTTATCCCAGCCGAACTCCCTGGCCATGGCGTTGATTTCCTGCTCGCCGATGCGCACCGCCCCCAGCATGGCCAGGAAATCGCCCCACCACTGGTCCGGCACGCGAATTCGCATGCGGCACATGCGGACAAAGTCCTCATTGGTCTTGAAGTCCTTTTGCACTTGCACGGACGGGAAGATAAGTGCCCCTTCTTCGTACACATCAACGGCAGAGCCGTGATACGTGGTCGGTATGGAGTTGCCGATGTCGGCCTGATGGGCTTTTGCCAGTACCGTGAAGCGATGGCGTCCCGCATCATCCATCACGGGAACCAGCAGCGTGTGGTCCGCCGCATGACTGCAGCCGTGATAGGGTGAATTGTTGAGATAGGCATCGCCGCGCTTGAGGTCTGGCGAGAACTGCTTCATCGCCCGCGCCATGATGTCTGGCCCGGAAAGAACATGAATGGGGAGCCCCTCATTGGCAACCAGCAGATCGCAGTCCGCGGTGAGAATGCAGCAGGAGAAGTCACGGGCGATGTTGAGAACGCCGGAACGACCGGTGCGCAACAGCGTGTTCGCCATTTTCCGGGCAACACCCTCGAAGCGGTTGTTGAACAGGGCGAGATTGATCAGGTCCATGCTGTTGCCCCCATCATGCGCTTCCTACGGTGATGACAAGGTTGCCGGAGGCCATACGCCGGGCTGAGGCGCCGGGGTCCACGATCACCGTCGTGAAGTCATTCTCGACAATGGCAGGACCGGAAACGACCTGATCAGGCGACAACAATTCAAAGCGCAGGACGTTTGCCGTGTACCAGCCGCTGGGGAAATGGATGTCGCGTGCCGGACGATCAACCGCATTGCCGGGATGGTCCAATCGAAGATCCGACTTGCTGACTATGCGGCACGTCACTTGCGCGGTCCAGCCGATGATCTCGATGGCGGAACCTTCGTCACGGAATGAAAACAGATCCTCGTGGGTCCGGTGAAAATCCTCGATGAACGTTGCCAAGGCCGCCGCATCCGCGAACGCACCGCCACGCAATGGCACTTCAATTTCCCAAACCTGGGTCGCGTAGCGCGCATCAACCTTGAAGGCGATGTTGGTTGCGAGTGCCCCTTTGCCAGCACCCAAGGCGAAGCCCTCGCATTGCTGTTGCAGGTGCTTGAGCACTGTTGCGACCGCGGCATGGTCAAACTGGCTTGACGTGGTGACAAGGGCCGCGTGGTACTCGGCCTTGAGGTCCGACATCAACGCACCTGCTGCCGAAAGTGCGGCTCCGGTCTCGGGAACGATCAAGGTGCGGCAACCCAATCGTTGCGCCACTTTTACGGAGTTCATTCCAGCGGCGCCGCCGCCGCCAATCAGCACGGCCTCGCGCGGGTCAATTCCCTGTTTGACAGTGATGTCGAGGATGGCCTGCACCATGTTTTCCGTGGCGATGGCGAGAACGGCTTCGGCCGCGTCCTCGATCGAAATTCCCATGGGTTCGGCGACACGGCGGCTGATCGCTTCCCGCGCCAGCCCCGCATCGAGTTGCATTGAGCCGCCGAGAAAGTAACCAGGATCGATATGGCCAAGAACAACCGATGCATCAGTGACCGTCGGTTCGTTGCCGCCGCGGCCATAGGCGGCGGGACCGGGAACGGCGCCAGCGCTTGACGGACCGGCGTGCAAGAGCCCGCCACTGTCGACGCGCGCAATCGAGCCTCCGCCAGCGCCCACGCTCTTCACGTCAACCCACGGAAAACCCAGCATGACGCCGCGATAGCGCGGCCCAATCCAGGTTTCACGGGTGGTCGGAATGTGCCCCTTGCGGATGATCGAGACATCGTAGGTCGTGCCACCGGTATCGGCAACGATCACATCCCTGCCGGGCGCATCAAGTTCAGCATAGTGCCGCCCCGCCAGCGGTGCCATCGACGGGCCTGAATTGACGATATGAATGGGTGCTTCAGCGGCATCCGCCGCGTCGATCACGCCCGCCTGTGACGTGACGACGAGCGTGCGGCCATGAAAGCCTGACGCCTTCAAGCGCTCTTCGAGTGAACGAAGATAGCGGCTCATCATCGGCTTCAGAGCGGCATCCACCGCCGCCGATGAGGCTCGCCGGAACTCGCGCACCGCAGGATTGATCCGGTGCGAGAGCGTAAACGGCACATCCGGCAAGTGTTCGCTCAACAGTGCTGCAATCCGCTCCTCATGCGCGGAATTCACAATCGACCAGAGTAGGCAGACCGCCACGGCTTCAACACGCTGGGTGCGCAGCTTCGCAATGATGTCCAATACGGCATTTTCATCCAGCGTCTTCAATACGCTGCCGTCTGCCGTGACGCGTTCGGGAACTTCGTAGGTGAGGCTCTTTGGGATGAAGGGTTGCGGGTAGGCGTGGGTGAAATTGAAGGTCTCGGCCCTCCCACCTTCGCGCAGCGCCAGAATGTCGGGATGCCCCTCCGTCGTCAGAAATGCCGTGCGCGCGGTACGCCCCGTAATGATGGCGTTGATCGCGTGGGTCGTCCCATGCATCAGCATGGTGCCGCATGCCAAGAACGCATTCAGCGGCATGCCGTAACCAGTGGCAGCGACGGCAAGTGCATCATGCACGCCCCGAATGGGATCGTCAGGGGTGGTGCGTGCCTTGAACAGCCGTGCCGCGCCCGTCTGGTCTTGAACCACCAGATCCGTAAAGGTTCCTCCCGTATCCACGGCAAATCGGAAGGACGGCGGTACGATCTGGTGGGGGCTAGAAGGCGACACGGTCACCTCCTTTAAGTCCCAACATGGCACGGGCTTCGTCGGGCGTCGCGACTTCCATGCCGAGTTCTTCGATGATGCGGCGGATTTTGGCGACCTGTTCGGCGTTGGAGGTGGCGAGCTTGCGGCGTCCGATGAAAAGCGAATCTTCAAGTCCGACGCGGACATTGCCGCCAAGCAGTGCCGCCATGGTCAGAAACGGCATCTGCGCCCGGCCAATGCCAAAGGCCGACAATTTGTAGTCTGCGCCAAACAGCCTGTCCGCCGACTGCTTGAAGAACATCAGGTTGTCGAGATCGGCGCCAATGCCACCAGAAATTCCGAATATGCCTTGGATAAAATAGGGCGGCTTGACCAACCCGCGATCGGCAAACATCTTGAGCGTATAGAGATGGCCTATATCATAGCATTCGAATTCAAAGCGTGTGCCATGGGCCTCGCCGACTTCGATCATAATGCGCTCGATCATGTCGAAGGTGTTGGGATAGATCATCTTCCAGCTGGACTCGAGATACGGCTTCTCCCACTCGTGAAGCCAGGCATCATGCTTTGTGGCGAGCTGTGCCACGGAAAAATTCATCGAACCCATGTTGAGGCTTGCGACCTCGGGCTTGGCACGATGAGCCGGTGCCAGCCGCTGCTCCAGCGTCATGCCGAGGCCGCCGCCCGTGGTGATGTTCAGCACCGCACCCGTTGATTGCTTGATGCGGGGCAGGAACTGCATGAACAGGTTCTCGTCCTGTTGCGGCCGCCCGGTCTCGGGATCGCGTGCATGCAGATGAATGATGGCCGCACCGGCTTCCGCCGCCTCAATGGCCGACCGGGCGATCTGATCGGGTGTCACCGGCAGGTGGGGAGACATCGTCGGTGTGTGGATGCCTCCGGTCACGGCACAGGTAATGATCACCTTTCCTGTCATGACACCGTTCCGTCGCTGCCGAGCGTCGCTTTCAACGAAAGCAGTTGCATCAGCGCGCGGTCTCGCCAGGCCATGCGTTCGCCGATGGCCGAACTGGGCGTCGACGCCCGCCTCACGCGCTCGATGGCTGCGAGCGCGTCACGCGGCCATGGGTCTGCGACCGTCAGCTGCCGCCCCATCGACTCATAGAAACGGCCATAGCGGGTGGCGTAGTCGAGGAAACCCGCAGGCGCGTTCATGTCCATGGTTTCAAATGGCCCCATCAACGCCCAGCGCAGACCAAGGCTGTGTTTCATCACCGCATCAAGACCTTCGGGATCGATCACGCCTGCTGCCACGAGTGCCACCGCTTCGTTGACGACAGCCGTCTGCAAACGGTTCATGACAAAGCCTTCGATCTCGCGGCCGAGCACCACCGGTACCTGCCCGATGCCGGAGAGAATGGCCTTGAAGGGGGCAACGTCATCCGGCGTGTGCCACGGTGACGGCACCAACTCGACCACTGGCATGAGATGCGGCGGGTTGGCTGGGTGAGCCACCATGCAGCGGTGCCGGCCCGGCAGCTCAGCCATGAACTGGCTGCCGGGAATTGTGCTGGTGGAGCTTCCTATCGGTGTTCCCACCGGTGTTGACGCGTCCAGGCGCAGAAACAACTCTGCCTTGGCGTCACGATGTTCCGGAATGCATTCTTGAACGTAGTCGGCACTTTGCAATGCCTCGGCAAGATTCGAATGCAGGCCGACTTCAACCTTTGTTGTCGCTGTTGACGCAAGGCCAACAGCAGCCATATCGGCGAGCGCCTGTCGAATGCCTTTCTCGGCAGCGTGCAGGGCCTCGGGCGCTTGGTCCCAGAGTGCCACCTGCCAGCCAGCCCGGGCGAAGGCTGTTGCCCAGCCCTTTCCGATCAATCCAGCACCGGCGATGGCAACGCGCTTGGGCACCTGCTCCATCTCCCGTTTGTCGCCGCTCGCCACTGCTCCGGAAAGAGTTCGGGCAGGCTGCGCCGGTCTTTCTGTTTTGATCAGGATTGAATACTGATATGCCAGAAATGACGGCATGATGAGGCGAATGTCAATCTGTGATATCAGAAATCCACTTGCGACTGCAGTGAGGCATCGTTGTGAAGGAAAAAATAGAGAGAAAAAGTCCGGCGCGGCGGGGTCGCCCCCAGTCCATTGTGCCGCTTTTCGAGTTGACGGATCCGAAGGACGACGAACCCGCTGAGCGTCAGGTTTACCAGAGTTCAGGCGCGGCATGATGCGTGGACTGGTGCCACCTGACATGATCCTGACCAGCAGGTCACTGGCGCAGCATCTCAACATGAGCGTTCAACCCGTCAGGGACGCCCTCAAGCGCTTGGAGGCAGACGGTGTGATCGAGGGTCGATCCAAGAGCGGCTTTCATATGCCAGGAATGACCGCTGCCGAATACTGGGAGACAATCGAGATCCGGACACGATTGGAAGGCCTGGCTGGCAGGCTTGCAGTCAACAACATGACGCCGGGCTTGCTTACGCAACTGCGCGGGATGAATAACGACATGAGCGGCATAGGCGCAGCGCACGACTATCTTGCTGCAAACTTCCTCTTCCACTTCACAATCTATTCGCAAGCCAAACGGGCTTCCCTGCTGTCGCTTATCGAAAATTTCTGGGTCCGCATCGGCCCGGTTCTGCATCACCATCCGACAAGCCATGTCGCCGCCGACGTTGCGCAAAAGCACGACAAGATTATCGACGCCCTGGCGGCGAACGATCCAGATGCGACGGAACAGGCCATCGTCGATGATTTGGTTTCGGCAGCCCATCTTGTGGTCAAAGGATTGCTGTGATCGCCGATGGGACTGCGCAGCAATCGCAAGCCGCAAACCGCATTACGGCGCTATCGATTAAACTATCAGGGTGATAACCACCCCGAAAGCCCATTCCAGGATCGCTTGTACATTCATGATCGCTGGACGGTCATGATGTTCAAGCGGCCATCGCGGACCCACTTTGCGGGGGAGTGCCTGCGGCGTGCTCCGATGTCTGAAAACTCTGCATAGCGTCGGACAACTCATTGAAACGCAGCGCGATTGTCGAGGGTTCCGGATGCCGGCCCAGACCGGATGGCGCCAAGGGTTGGTGGGCCGGCGTCTGGAAGCCTGAAGGGGAGGAACCCGCGAGAGATGGGGCGTGGCAATGCCGCTTTTTTTCTATGGGGATTTCGGCTTGGCGCTGGTCTCGGCGGTGATCGCCGCGCGAGACGAGCCGATGCCGAGGTCGTGCGGGAGCGTGCCGCCTCGGATGTTCGATCGCTCGGATCGGCATCGCAGCGGTGTTCGAGAGTGCCTCACAGCGATCAATGGGCATGCATCGGCGATGCCGAGCGACGACCGGCCGTGTCCATCGGTGTTCCGGCGGGCCTCGATGGCGATCGTCATGACGTGTCGATACTGAAGAAGGCCGGGCGTGGTGTCGGCTGTTGTTTAGCGCCAGCAATCTCACCTCATCCCCCTACCCCCTCACACATACAACCGCTCCCCCTCCAGCCCCTTGTACAGCCCGGCCACCCACTCGCCGTAGCCGTTGAAGAGCTTGGTCGGCTGGGTCTCCTCGGTGCCTAGCACGCGCTCGTTGGCCTGGCTCCAGCGGGGATGGGAGACCTCGGGATTGACGTTGGCCCAGAAGCCATACTCGACCGATTGCAACGTTTCCCAGAAGCTCACCGGCCGCTCCTCGGTGAACGACACTTTCACGATCGACTTCACCGACTTGAAGCCGTACTTCCACGGCAGATGCAGGCGGATCGGCGCGCCGAACTGCTTCGCCATCGGCCGGCCGTAGGCGCCGGTGACGAGGAAGGCGAGATCGTTGGTCGCTTCCGCCATCGTCAGTCCCTCGACGTAGGGCCAGGGATAGCCGAAGCCGCGCGCCTGCTCGGCCGAGACGGCGGTATCCATGAAGGTCTCGAAGCGCACATACTTGGCGCTGCCGAGCGGCTTCGCGATATCGACGAGCGCCTTCAGCGGGAAGCCGGTCCACGGCACGACCATCGCCCAGGCCTCGACGCAGCGGTGGCGGACGATGCGCTCCTCGAGCGTCACCTTCTTCAGGAGATCGTCGATGCCGATGGTCATCGGCGCCTCGACCATGCCGTCAATGGCGATCGTCCAGGGACGCAGGTTCAGCGCCTGCGCCTTGTCGAAGATGTTCTTGCTCGATCCGAACTCGTAATAATTGTTGTAGGACGCGTTGGCGAGCTCATCCGTCGGCGGGCGGCCCGCATCCTTGAAGGCGTCGTTGAGCTTGGCGGGGTAGAGCGGAAGCGAAGGATCGGCTTTGGTCGCCTCGATAGTCGCCTTGACGGCGGCCTCATCGACGCCGCCAAACAGCCAGTTCGCCTTGGCAGGCGCCACGATGGTCAGCGCCGCCGCGGCAGCGCCTCCCGTCAGCACGGACCGGCGATTGAGGGCAATACGCTCGGGTGTCACCAGCCGCTCGGAGAGGTTCCAGGGGCGGCATGGGCGGATCAGCATGGCGGGTCTCCTCGGGCAACGTCCCACGCGCGCCGGGACGCGGCGCGGCTAGGCTTATCGATACACTGCCACATAGGCCCACGGGCCGTTCACAACCAAATCAAGCCTTTGCGATGACTTGCTTCCCCCCGTGAGGGGGAAGGCCAAGCGCCTTGGACTTAGATGCGCAGCAGCTAAGTCCTTAGGCGCTTGGGATGGGGGGATAGACACGACTGCAGAGTCATATGCTTTCGACCCCCCACCCCGCCCTCCCCCTCAAGGGGGGAGGGAGAAGCGCGAGCACTCGGCCCGGGCTCACGCCGCCTGCTTGGCATGCTGGGCGAGCACCTGGTCGGCGACCCGGCCGGTTAGCTCGGCCAAGTGATCGAAACGCCGAGTGTAGGTGCCCACTCCCGCCGTCACCGAGCGCAACTCGACGATGAGATTGCCCATTTCGGCCTCCGGGATCTGGGCCTGCACGACATCCCAGCCCTCGAAGCCCTCCCGCGCGTCGAAGCCGAGAATCTGGCCCCGCCGCGAGGAAATGATCGAGTTGACCTTCGACGTCGCCTCGTTCGGCACGGCGATATCGACATGCATGATGGGCTCGAGCAGCACCGGCGAACACTTCGGCATGCCCTCGCTCATGGCAATGCGGCCGGCGGTCTGGAAGGCCATGTCGGAGGAATCCACCGCATGATAGGAGCCGTCGATCAGCGCGACGCCGATATCGACGACCGTGAAGCCCAGGGGCCCGTGGTGGAGAAAATCCTTCACGCCCTTCTCGACGGAGGGAAAGAAGTTCCTCGGCACGACGCCACCGGTGATGCGCTCGGAGAACTGGAAGCCCGAGCCGCGCGGCAAGGGCGTGATCTCGAGCACGATATCGCCGAACTGGCCGTGGCCGCCCGACTGCTTCTTGTGACGCCCGCGGATCTCGACCGGTTTCCTGATCGTCTCCTTGTAGGCGACCTGCCGCTCGCGGCGGGCGACATCGACGCCGTATTTGCGGACCAGCCGCTCGATGGCGACGCGCAGATGCATCTCGCCCTGGCCGTGCAGCACGATCTGCCCGGTGTCGTGACTGTGCTCCAGCGAGATCGATGGATCCTCCTCGACGATTTTGTGGATCGCCGCGGTGAGCTTCACCTCGTCCTTCTTCTCCTTGATGACGACGGCGGTGGAGAAGACCGGCTGGGGCGCGGCGATGCCGCCGATCTGCGCCGGGCTGGCTTTCTCGGTGGTGATCGTCTCGCCCGTGTGGATGCTGTCGAGGCGGCCGAGGCCGACGGTGTCTCCGAGCTTGGCCGGTCCGCGCTTCGTCAGCTCCTGACCCTTGAGAGCGAAGACGCCGGCCACCCGATCCTCGTTCTCGGTGCCCGTCACATGCGCGCCGTCGGCGATTTCTCCGCTGAGCACGCGGACGAGCGAGACCTTGCCGCCGTGCGCCGTGTGCATGGATTTCAGCACTTGGCCGATCGCCTTGCCGCCCTTGACGCCGAGGCGCTTGGCGGTGTCCTCGACCGTCGGCGCCTCGTGGCGGAGCGCCTTCATGAGGCGCAGGATGCCGTTGCCGTTCTCAGCCGAACCCAGCAGCACCGGACAGATGTCGCCGGCACGCAGCTCCTTGCGCAGATCCTCGAAGATACGATCGCGCGGCGGCTCCATGTCGGAGAGCAGCTGCTCCATCAGCTCGTCGTCATAGTCGGCGAGCTTCTCGAGCATGTTGAAGCGGGCCTCGTGCTCGCGATCGGAAATGTCTTTCGGCATCTCGATCATCTCGCTCGGCGCATGCTCGCGGTAGACGAACGCGCGCTCGAGGGCGAGATCGACGAAGCCGGTGGCGATGCCGTTCTTCCAGATCGGGATCTGGCGCAGCACCAGCGGCTTCTTGCTCGCGGGCTGCAGCAGTGGCAGCAGATCGCGAATGCGCCCTTCGGCCTTGTCGATCTTGTTGATGAAGAGAAAATGGGGAATGCCGCGCTCTTCGAGATCCTTGAGGATGAGCTGCAGATGCGGGGCTTTCTTCGCGTCTGGCTCGCAGACGACGATGGCCGCGTCGCAGGCGGTGAGGGCGGAAGCGCTCTCGTATTGGAGTTCGATGGAGCCGGGGCAATCTATGAAGGTGTAGCTGTCGTCCATGAACGTCGTCTCGGCGACGTTGAGCTCGACCGACATCTGGTGCGCGCGGGCTTCGGCGCTCTGATCACCGACGGTATTGCCTTCGCTGACTTTGCCTTGCCGCTGAACCGCGCCGGTGCGGGCAAGGATCGCTTCGAGGAGCGTCGTCTTACCGCTCTGGAATGGGCCGATCACTGCGATCAGCCGCGATCTTCTGCCTCCTGGGCCATCGGACTGCCCCATGCCGTGTTCCTCCGTCGTTGGTGTTGACGGACGCCTCGAAGCCCGCCGGGGCCCGGCGTCTAGCAAGCCAGTCTCGCGCTGGAATTTGCCAGTGGCAAGCCCCTTTGGATCGCTCGATGGCGGTAGCGTTGGTAATTGGCGAATTGCAGGATCATCGATCCGCTGACGGATCAACCGCACTCCGGCCTATGATCAGATCAAAGAGGATACGCCGCGCCACCGCTTTTCATGTCCCAGAAAGACACATGTACGATTTGGTGCAGCGCAGGATTGACAGTTGCCGTCTCGCCACATTTAATCAAGTTGAGAGAATAAGTACGTTCTCTCGAGGGCAATGTGAGCGGGGGCCTCTTTCGGGAGGCGGTGTTGGTATGAGTAGAGGTTCGTTGAACGACGCCGTGCGTGCCGCTGGCTACGCCATGGCGACATCAGAAGAGCTGCTGGACATTCCGCAGCGGACGGTGGTGAGGCCGCAACCCGAGGCGCGCGATGTTGTGCGTCCGGCGCCGCAAGCCGCTGATCGCCAAACGGTTTTGACCGAGCCGCGGACGCTCAGGACTTTCTTCGGGACGTGGGCGGTCTGGGCTTGAGAGATTGGCAACTGTTCAAGCGTTCCCCGGCTCTCATCTCCTAGGGAGTTTCCGTTTTTCGTTGAATCACTTCAACACCCTAATTCCTTGGTTTGTCGTGCTTCTTTTCGGAAAACCGCTTCGGATCCCTGCCTTCGCCGGGACAGGCTTTTCCGGAAGCACGCTAGAGCAAGGCGCTGCTTGTTTGCGGGCCTTCTTCTTCGCGGAGATGGTGGCGCGTCGTGGCGGAGCCACGCTTCGCGTGGTCAAGGCCGTCGCAGATCAACCCCTCTCCCGAGAGTTCTGCCTCCGCGTGCCTACGGCACGACCGGCACCCTCCCCCCAAAGGGGAGGGCCGATTGAAGCGAGACCATTCCGATGCCGCACCTCAATTTGAGTACCCTCACCTGACATTCCCGCAAAACCGCTGGATGCGCCGGCAGGCCTCCTCCAGCGCTTCCGTCGAGGTCGCGTAGGAGATGCGGAAAAAGGGCGAAAGTCCGAAGGCCGCGCCTTGGACAACCGCGACGCCTTCTTCCTCGAGCAGCGCCGTCACCACATCCTCGTCATTGCCGAGCTTGCGGCCACCGCCGGAGGTCCTGCCGATGAGACCGGCGCAGCTTGGATAGACGTAGAAGGCACCCTCCGGACTAGGGCACTGCAGTCCCTTCGCCTGGTTCAGCATCGACACGACGAGATCGCGCCGGCCCTTGAACACCTGGCAGCGCTCAGCGATGAAATCCTGCGTGCCGTTCAGCGCTTCGACCGCCGCGTATTGCGCGATCGACGATGGGTTCGACGTCGACTGCGACTGAAGCTTCGCCATTGCCTTGATGAGTGGCTCCGGCCCGGCGCCATAGCCGATGCGCCAGCCCGTCATGGCATAGGATTTCGACACGCCGTTCATGGTGAGCGTGCGGTTGTAGAGTTTCGGCTCGACTTGCACTGGCGTCACGAAAGGCTCGTCGGTGTACAGCAAATGTTCGTACATGTCGTCGGTGAGCACCCAGACATGGGGATGCTTCAGAAACACATCCGTCAGCGCCTTGAGCTCGACGCGCGAATAGGCAGCACCCGAGGGGTTCGACGGCGAGTTGAGGATCACCCACTTCGTCTTCGGCGTGATGGCGCGATCGAGCGCCACCGGCCCCACCTTGAAGCCGTCCTCGAGCCGCGTCTCAATGACAACCGGGGTGCCGCCGCCAAGCAGCACGATGTCGGGGTAGCTCACCCAATAGGGCGCCGGCACGATCACCTCGTCGCCCGGATTGAGGGTCGCCAGCAGCGCGTTGTAGAGCACCTGCTTGCCGCCGGTGCCGATCGAGACCTGGCTCGGCTTGTAGTCGAGTCCGTTCTCGCGCTTGAATTTCGCCGCAACGGCGGCCTTCAGCTCCGGTATGCCATCGACATCGGTGTATTTGGTTTTTCCCGAACGGATGGCGGCGATCGCCGCCTCCTTGATGTTGTCAGGCGTGTCGAAATCGGGCTCCCCGGCGCCGAGGCCGATGACGTCCTTGCCGGCCGCCTTCAACGCCCGCGCTTTCGCCGTGACCGCAATGGTCTGCGATGGCTGGATGCGATTGAGACTGTCGGCGATAAAGCCCATGGCAGGGTCCTTTCCTAGGCGATTGGCGGGCGGACCATAGGGGCGGTCTCGCAACGAAACAAGAACTCTGTCGATCGGAGAGCCCTGAGCGTCCGTCGACACCTCTCGGGCCTGCCGGCCCTGCCCCCAAGGGGGAGGGTGCCGGGTCGTGCCGAAGCCACGCAAGCCAATAAACGCGGGAGAGGGGTTGAGTGATGGCACTGAGCCTCCGTTTGCGAGATCGCTGCTCCACTGTCGAACCTTGCGGTCGCCGACATGTAGAACACCACACACCGCAATCATCATCGATCGACTGATTTCCACTTCGCGGCGCCATGCCGTATGAAGTCGCTCTCGAAAGGGAGCGACCATGTCCGATACCACGCCAGCACTGAAAGCCCTCCGCTGCACGCCGCCTGACATCAGCGAGGCCGAAGCCGCCAAGCTCGCGGCCGGGCACTTCGGCGCCTCCGGACCGGCCAAGCGCCTGTTCGGCGAGCGCGAGGCGAATTTTCGTGTGACGGGACCGGACGGCCAGGCGCTGATCGTCAAGATCTCCTCGCCCGACGAGAACCCGACGGCGATCGATTTTCAGATCAAGGCGCTTCGGCACATAGCGGCGGCTGATCCGGGGCTGCCGGTGCCGCGGCCCGTTCCGGTGCGGACGGGTGGGGAGAGAACGACCTTCCAGCTCAACGGCAAGGAACACATCATCCGTGCGCTCTCCTGGCTCGATGGCGATGTGGTGGAGGAGAGCGAGCCGACGATTGGCTTCATCAGAACTCTCGGCGGCGCGATCGGCCGGCTCGATCTGGCTCTGCAGAGCTTCTTCCATCCTGGGGCCGCGCAGGTGATCGCCTGGGACTTGAAGCGCATCGCGGCGATCCGGCCTTTTGCTACACTCATCACCGACAAGACGATCCGCAAACAGGTCGAGGAGATGCATGCGCGCCTTGCCGCCGAGACGCTGCCGGCGCTGGCGAAACTCCGCCATCAGGTGATCCACAACGATCTGCATGTCGGCAACATGCTCTCGGCGACGGGCAACCCGGACAAGCTCGCCGGCATCCTGGATTTTGGCGACCTGCTCTATTCTGCACGAATCATCGATCTCGGATTCGCCGCCGCCGAGGTGACGATCCCGAGTGTAGATCCGGTCGAGACGGCGGCCGAGCTGGCGGCGGCTTATCACAAGGAAAACCCACTCGACGCCGGCGAGATCGACATCCTCTTCGATATCATCGCGGGCCGCCACGCGCAGACGCTTTCTATTCTTGCCTGGCGACGGATGAACGATTCCAAGGCAGCGGGATACCTCGAGCCTTTCGAGAAGAACGCCGCCGGCGGTTTGGAGGCGCTGCTCGCGACGGGCCGGGAGGCAGCGACCCGCCGCTTCGCCGAGGCGACAGGCGTTGGACGCACGATCGCCATCCCGCTCCCCCAGTTGATATCCGACGACGAGCCCGCGCGTGCGCGGATGCGCGCTCGCCGCAAATCCCGCCTCGGCTCTGGCCTCGAGCTTTCCTACGATGACCCCGTGCACATCGTGCGCGGCGAAGGCGTGTGGATGACCGGCGCCGACGGCCGCCGCTATCTCGATGCCTACAACAACGTCCCGCAAGTCGGTCATTGCCACCCGCACGTCGTTTCAGCGATCGCGCGGCAAGCGTCCACCCTCAACACCAACACGCGCTATCTGCACGGCCTGGTGCTCGACTATGCCGGGCGGCTCTCGTCGATGATGCCGAAGGGCTCCGGGCTCGATGCCTGCGTCTTCGTCAACTGCGGCAGCGAGGCGAACGACATCGCCTGGCGCATGGCAAAGACCTGGACGGGTGCGCGCGGCGGCATCGTCATGGAGAACGCCTATCACGGCGGCACCGAAGCCGTGGCGCACCTGTCGCCCTACGACATCACCGCGAAAACGCTCGCTCCACACATCCGCACGCTGGAGGCGCCCGATCTCTATCGCGGGCGGTTCGGGTACGAGGATGGGGAGGCCGCCTCGAAATACGCGGCAGACGCCGATCGCTGCGTCGCCGAGTTGGAACAGTCAGGCCACCGCACCGCCTGCTTCATGCTCGACACCGGCTTCATGTCCAACGGGCTCATCCTACCGCCTGAAGGCTATGTGAAGCGAGTCACGGAAAAAATCCGTGCCGCGAGCGGCCTCTTCATCGCCGACGAAGTACAGTTCGGCTTTGCGCGCTCAGGTACGCAGTTCTGGGGCTTCGACGTGCACGGCGTCGTGCCTGATATGGTGACCATGGGCAAGCCCGCCGGCAACGGTCACCCCTTGGGGATCATCGTGACGCGGCGCGAGATTCTCGAGAAGTTCCAGAAAGACACGCACTATTTCTCGACCTTCGGTGGCAATCCGGTCTCCGCCGCAGCCGGCATGGCCGTGCTCGATGTCATCGAGCGCGAGAAGTTGCAAGAGAACGCCCGCTCGACAGGCGCGCTCCTCGCCGAAGGCATTCGCGGCCTGATGCTCAAGCACGCGATGATCGGCGACGTGCGCGGCTACGGCCTGCGTGTCGGCGTCGAGATCGTCAAGGATCGGAAATCCAAGGCACCCGATCGCTTAGGCGCCAAGCGCATCGTAAACGCCATGCGCCGATTGGGTGTGCTGACCTCGACCGACGGCACCGACTATCAGGTGATGAAGATCCGCCCCCCGCTTCCCTTCAAGCCCGAGCATGTCGCCATCCTCGTCGCCGTCATGGACGAGGCGCTGGCGGAGGCGGCGAAGGGATAGAGTGGCGGCGGCCTCGTCGCGAAGAGGGATCAGCGCTTCGCGCTACCAGTTTTCCTCGATCGCGATTTTCCGGCAGCTTCTCGCCACAAAGTAGATTGTTAGCGCCGCAACCGCATCACTTGAATTCGACTCAACCCCTCTCCCCCCTGCCGGGATCCTCCCCCCAAGGGGCAGGACTATCGCATATGGCCGAGCATGTTGAGCAGAATGCCATTGATCTGAGAAATAGATAAAACACGTTTCAGCTCGCGTCCGCCACGGCCTTCTGGATGTCCTCGGCGAGGTCCTTCCACTCTTCGCAATCCCGGCCACCACAGAGCTTCTCGATGACGGCAAGCTCCGCTTTCGCTTTCTCGAAATCCTTGATCTGGACATAGGCCTCTCCCAGATACTCGTGCGCGGGCGTGTATTCGGGCGCGATGTTCAGCGCGAGGTAATACAGTGGAAGCGCCTTGTCGACGTCGCCAAGCTTCCTCCAGGAGAAAGCGAGGTAGTTGAGCACGCGCGGGTCTTTCGGCTTCTTCAACGCCTTCAGCGCCTTGATGGCCTCCTTGTATTTCTTCGCCTCGACGAGGTCGACGGCGGCCGTGTACTTCGGACCAAGGTCGCCCCATTTCTCCTTCCAGTTCTGGGTCCATTTCTTGCGTTTGGTGGTGGTTGTCGGCGGGATTGTCGCCGTGGTCTCCGGGCTGCTCGAAGCCTCTGGCGCTGGCTCCGGCGCTGTGCCGAAGGCGTCAAAGATGCTTCCCGAGGATGTGCCAGACGATCCTCCGCCCGACGATCCGCCGCCACCACCCGCTGCGTAGGCAATGCTGGAGACGAGCGATGTGATCAGGACCGCGGCGATGCATGACTTCAGCATGGGAACCTCCATATCGTGCTCATGGACGCCGAGCGGCCGGAGCCACTCGAAAATCCAGCAAGCGAGGCTTGCAAGGCCCCGCCCCAAATCAGCAGCCAGAGTATTTCCACGCCCCCGCGCAAGCAGGCTCATAACGTCGAGCGCCGCTTCAGATTTACTGTTGGATCACCCAGATGTGGCGAACCCGTGTCCGCTGCGGCCAAACGTGTGCGTTTGCCACGGGGCCCGCTCTCCCAGCGAGCCGGTTACCCCCTTCGCCCGAACATGCTCGAACAAAAAAATGGCCGGAGCACCATCGCGCTCCGACCATCCGTCAACACTCATGGATGAAGCTCAGCTCGCACCGGCCTCCGCCTTCTTGATGTCCTCGGCGAGGTCCTTGTATTCCTCGCAATCCTGGTTGCCGCAGAGCTTCTCGATCTCGGCGAGCTGCTCCTTGGCTTTCTCCATGTCCTTGGCCTGGAGGTAGGCCTCGCCCAGATACTCGCGCGCCAGCGTGAACTCGGGCGCGATCTCGAGCGCTTTGCCGTAGAGTTCGATCGCCTTGGCGGTATCGCCGAGCTTGCGAGTCGAAAAAGCTATATAGTTGATGACGCGCGGATCGTCCTGCTTGGGCAACGCTTCCAGCGCGGTGATGGCTTCCGCGAACTTCTCTTCCTTCACCAGCGCTTCGGCAGCAACATAGTCGGGGCCGAGATCGCCCCACTTCTCGGTCCAGGGATCGGTTGCGGCGGCAGGCGCTTCCGTCGTCGTGGTTGACGAGCCGGCGGCGTAGGCTGAGCCAGACAAGAGAGAGACCGCGAGAAGAGCGGCAAACGTTTGCTTCAGCATGGGGGGCTCCAGATGAGGTTATCCCGCACACATAAGCGCGGGCCAGCTAGGGTCAAGCCGGTGTTACACACCAATTATGTCTTCCCCTGGAAGACGAAGAAAGCCCCAGCCGCGATCAAGGCAAATCCGACCAGGTGGTTCCAGCCGAGCGGCTCCTTCAAATAGAGGTAGGAGAAGGCCGCGAAGACGATGAGCGTGATCACCTCTTGGATGGTTTTCAACTCCGCCGCCGAGTACACTGAATGCCCCCAGCGGTTGGCGGGCACCGCCATGCAATACTCGATGAACGCAATGCCCCAGCTTGCGAGGATGACCGCGAAGAGCGGCGCCGATTTGTACTTGAGATGCCCGTACCAGGCGATCGTCATGAAGACGTTTGAAACCAGCAACAGGACGACCGGCTGCAGGGCCGCGGGCATGGATGGCGCTCCGTTGAATTCCGATTCGAGACCGAACCAGAACCCTGCTCTCGAGCGTGACGCCGCACAATCCTTGTAACGGGGTCGATACGCCCTATATGCTGCGCTGCAACAGCCGCACACGGGCGGCCAGAAGGATCACACCATGTTCGATGCCAAGAAGCTTCTCGACGCCATGGTCGCCGGAAAGGCGCAGGCCCCCTCCTCTGAGCCCGGCCAGGGCCAGGACCTCCTCGGTGGCCTGCTTGGCAAGCTGCAGCAAGGCGCCGGCAATGCCGGCCTCGGCGGCGCGGCGGATATGGCCAAACAGGTCTTCGGCCAGGCGACCTCGGGCGTGAAGGATGCGGCCGGGCGCGTCGAGCAGGCAACCGGCGCCGGCAGCAAGATCGATGATCTCGTCCGCCAGCTTTCGGGCGGCAAGGGCGCGGGCGATATCGTCGCCAAGGCCAAGGACATGATCGCCAAGAACCCGGCGGCGGCGGCTGCCTTGGCCGGCGTCCTCGGCACCCTCGTTCTCGGCACGAAGACGGGGCGCGGCCTCACCTTGGATGCGGCCAAGCTCGGCGGTCTCGTGCTCGTCGGCGGCCTCGCCTACAAGGCATATCAGAACTATCAGTCGGGCAAGCCCGCGCTCGACACGGGCGCGGCGCTTGCTGCCGCCCCTGCGGGTTCAGGCTTCGAAGCCGGCCGGCAGACGAACGAGGATGCGGCGCTCTACTTGCGCGCCATGATCGCGGCGGCCGCCGCCGATGGCACGATCGACGCCGACGAGCGGCAGAAGATCATCGGCGGATTCGCGAAGATCGGCATCGATGCGGAGGCGTCGGCGTTCCTGCAGCACGAGGTCGCGCGCCCGGCAACGGTCGCCGAGCTTGCGGCCGCCGCCCGCACGCCCGAGATCCGGGCCCAGGTCTATACGGCGGCCCGCATGACGATCGATCCCGATCATCCGGCCGAGCGGCGCTGGCTCGGCCAGCTCGAAGGCGCGCTCGGCCTCGACCACGCGCTCGTCGATCTCATCGATGCCGAGGTGCAAGGGGTAAGCGCGTAGAGGGCAAGCGGGAGTCGGGAAAGCCAATCGGGAGTCGAAAGCCCGAACTCGCGACTCCCCACTCCCGCTCAATGCCTACTCCGCCGCTTCCGACTTCGCGGCTGTCGCCTTCTCGAGGAAGATGCAGTAGATCTTCTTCACGTCCTCCGAGCACTTCCAGCCCATGAGCGCGCCCTTCGGCACGAACAGCGTGTCGCCGGCCTTGAAGGTTTCCTCGCGTCCCTGGCCATCGTGGAGGGTGACGGAACCTTCCAGGATGTGCATCAGCTCGTGGCGCGGGAAGGGGATGACTTTGCGCTCATAGGCGGTCGTCGACCAAAGGCCGACCGTCCACTGCCCCGTCGGATCGGCGAAGAGGAGATTGTCCGCCCACTTCGGCGTGCCCTTGACGACGAGCTTGGGATCGGGGCCATCGCAGGCCGATAGCGGGAGCTTGGTGTCGACCTTGACGGCGCGCAGCTTGCCGGCGTCCTTGGGGCTAGCGCCGGACTTGTCGTCCCAGATGACGTAGTATTTCTTGACGCTCTCCGGCTGCTTCCACTGGCACACCGTGCCCTTCGGAATGAAAAAGCTCTCGCCGGCCTTCACCGTCACGTCCGAGCCGTCCTTGTGGACGATGGTGACCGAGCCTTCGAGCAGCGTCATGAACTCGTGCACCGAATAGGCGTCCATCTTGCCGGTGAAGGCCGTGCAGGCCCAAACGCCCGCCGACATGCCGGTTGACTTCTCGTCGAGGTAGCCAAAGCCCGACTGCTGCGGCGTGCCACTCTCCAGGCTCGCGGCCGGGATGCCACCCCAATCCTCGAGGCCTTTGCCTTTGGGGCCCTTGGGCTCCATGCGATCGAACTGCGCGGTCATGGGGGTGCTCCTCTGATGGGGGTGTGGAGGGTGCAACGCTAGCACAATAGCCGCCGGCGGTGGTAGAGGGATCGAATGGTCGGCACATTTTTTGGCGTTTCGACACGCTTATGGCCAGAGGCTGTGAAAGAAACACAAGCCATGGCCGTAACATCCACAGAGGCGGGCTCAGGCTCGGCGCTCGCCCCTCCATTCCGAGGCCCGTTCCCGGGCTACAGTATCGGCCTTGCAACCGCTAAACCGACCATCGATGCCCGAAGAACAAGAGCACGCCGTCCGGCAGCTGGTCGACGCCGCACTTACCGATGCGAAGGCCTATGCCATGCTGGTCCGCCGCTTCGAGGCCCCCCTACACCGCTATGTCGGGCGACTGCTCGACCACAGCCGCGCCGACATCGACGACGTGCTGCAGGAAACGTTTCTCAAGGCCTACGTAAATCTCAACGATTACGACCGCAGGCGCGCCTTCAGTCCGTGGCTCTACCGGATCGCTCACAACGAGGCGATGAACGCGCTGCGCGGCCGGCGGCGCGAGCCAGCGGCGATCGCGGGCGAAGACGCTGACAGGCTGCTCGCGGCGCTGACCGACGGCCAGGACCCGCAGCACGCCATCGACGCCGAGCGACGCCTGCAGCAATTGCATGCGGCCATCGCAGTGTTGGAGCCGCGCTATCGCGATGCGCTCGTGCTCAGATACCTTGAGGAGTTAAGCTATGAGGAGATCTCGGATGTGCTTGAGATCCCCATGGGGACGGTCGCAACGCTGATCAACCGCGGCAAGTCGAGGCTACGGCGGGCATTCGATGGACTGGTGTCCGACGTCGCGCCCTTTGCCGGCGAAAGCGACCTATGACCGAGCTCCACAAGAAGGTTCTGGAAGAGATCGGGAAGCGGCAGCTTGCGCCACGCCCCTATGCCTACTTCCTGGCCAAGCGCAGCGTCTTCTGGGCCTTTGCCGTGTTGTCGGTCGCCCTCGGTGCGCTGTCGATCGCGGTCATTATCTTCGCGGTTCACGACCTGATGACGACGGGCGGGCGCGGCTTCGACGAAATGCCGCTCGACGATGTGCTGGCCTACATGCCCTATGTCTGGATCATCTCCCTCGGTGCGTTTGTCGCCAGCGCCGCCTATAGCATCCGCAGGACGCGCCGCGGCTATCGGTTTGGCACCGCGAAGCTCACTTTCGCGGCACTCGGTGCCAGCCTCGTCCTCGGTGTTTTGCTGTACTCTGCCGGGGCCGGTTCGGCGACGCACGCCTTCCTGACACGCAATCTGCCGATCTACGATCAGTTGACCCGCGGCAGCGAGAGCCGCCGAAACGCGCCAAACGCCGGCTTCCTCGCCGGCCGCGTCGTCGCCGTCGACAGCCGCGACCGCATCACGGTGCTCGACTTCGACGGCCAGACTTGGATCGTCGACCTGACAGGTGCCGAGATCCAGGTCGGCAACTTGCTTACCGACGAGGACGTCGCCGTCGAAGGCCGTCGCACGGGAGCCGCGGAGTTTCGCGGACGCCTCATTCGCGACTGGGATTGATCTCTCGCCGCGAAAGAAATCCGGCCTCCCTCTCGTAGCAATGGGTGACGCCATGATCGGCTTTCTGATCAGGGCGCCAGACTGAGTGTTCCAGAAGCGCTTGCGGCGTAGCCTTGATAGCTCCGGGAAACCCCATTTCCCGGTGTGCGGACGATTGTCCCTTGGCGGCCGCCCAACACGAAGGAAGCCATGACATGACAACCAACCGACTCTGCACCTACGCCGGCGTGCTCGCCGTCGCCATGCTGTGTCTGCCGGGCCTTGCCAGCGCCGAAGAGCCCTATGCCCCGGTGATCGATCCAGCCGAGTTCTCGGCCAAGATCGACAACCCCTTTTTCTCCATGCCGGTCGGCAAGACCATCACGCTCGAAAGCCAAACGGCTGATGGCTTGGAGCGCAACGAGATCATCGCCACGCCGGAAACGCGCACCATCATGGGCGTGACGACGCTGGTCTATTGGGATCGCGTCTGGGTGAACGGCAAGATCCACGAGGAGACGCGCGATTTTCTCGCCCAGCACAAAAATGGCGACGTCTGGTACTTCGGCGAGGTGGTCGACAACTACGAGAACGGCCAGCTCAAGGACCACAAGGGCTCCTGGATCGCTGGCGAGAATGGCGCTCTGCCAGGCATCTGGATGAAGGCCAACCCGCAGGTCGGTGACACCTACCGGGAGGAGTACTACAAGGGCGAGGCTGAGGACATGGCCAAGATCGCCTCGTTGAGCGAGACCGTGAAAACTCCGCTCGGCACCTTCCAGAACTGCATCAAGACCGACAATTGGACGCCGCTCGACCCCAGTCTCAAGGAGGCCAAATTCTACTGCCGCGAGGTCGGCGCCTCGGCGCTCGAGCTCAATCTGACCGACAACGAGAAGGCCGTTGTCGTCAAGGTGGAGAACGGCGGCTGAGCAAAACCGGCCCTTCGAGCCGGAACGATCATGGGAGCCGGGCCATTGCACCGCGCCCGGCTCCTTTGCGGAACAATGCGGTGCGGAAAAAAGCCGCCTGCCGTGAAAGAACGGGATCACCCGCCCGTACCTGTCGTGAGAGAAGGTCGAATGGCCCGGATCAAACCGTGAGCATCAGGGGGGAGCCATGGCGGAATGCGGTCGTTCGCATTTGCTCTGGGCGCACGTTTTTGCGCTCTGCCTGACAGCCAATGCGACTGCGAGCCTAGCCGGCGGGTGCGAGGCGCCCTGCATCGGCTACACGCTCTCATCGGATACCGAGGCCGGCTTTGTGCACAGCGCACCTGACGCCGGCAACGGCCAGTTTGCGCCCGTCCTCGATGCGGACTTCACCTTCGCTCCCGTGCAGCGGCTCAATCTCGTCACGTCGCTGACCTATGAGGATCTGGCCGATCGGGCTCCGGGCGAGCTGTCGCAGTTCGCCGACTACGGGCTCTATGCCGTCCAGCTCTACGCTAGCGTCGACCTCGACCGGCTGCGCGGGAAAGCCGGCAAGCTCGATCCCACATTCGGCCTGGCCACGGCCGAGCTTTCCGGTATCCACGCGACCGACCTTCTCGGCAGCTATGATCTCACCGAGAGGATCGGCGGCGAGATCGCCATCGATTTCAATGCTCTTGCCCTCTCGCATACGCTGACGGCGAGCCTCTTCACGGTCGACCGCTCGGTCTTGAGCGGCGCCATTTTCGCCCCCCGCGGGCGTACGCGGCTTGCCGACGGTGGTCCCGGCAACCGGGAAGGCGCGGCCTCGCTCGCCGTGACGCTCGACGGCTGCGGCAACGCTGCTCCTGCCGACTGCTATGCCGACGGCGATTTCGGCTATCGCATCGGCATTCTCGGACAACGCGCCGGCTTGGCGAGCGAGGAACAGATCGAGGAAGCGCTAACACCTGCCGACGAGCGCGGGCTCTTGCTCGCCGGAACCTGGCGGCATGCCCTCGCCGAGGACCTGAACCTGCGGTTGCTCGGCGAGGTGGCCTACTTCCGAAACTTCGAGACCGGACCGGACGACGCATTGTTCACGACGATCTCCGCTGGTCTCGAATGGGACCGGTGGACCCTCGAATCCACGCTCACAATGCAGGACATCTTTGCGAAGGATGGACCCGCTGGTCGCGCCCATCTTGTCGACCTCGGCGTCGACTATGCGCTTCCCCGCCCGGTGAGCTTCGGCGGCGAGCAATGGACGATCGGGGCCGGGTACGGCTATGCGGCGGACGCGGACGGCGCAGAGACGCACAACATTGGTGCTCGCCTGAAGATCGAGCTGGACGGCAGCTACGATGGCCGGCCAAGCCATGATGCCTATGGCCCGGTTGGCGAGGGAGCGGAGGAGGATTGAGCGGGGAGCGAGGATTGCCGCAGCACGAGCGGGCGGCCGGCGACAACGCACACGCAGCGGGAGAGATTCATCATGTCCCGCAGGAATCTCCCAAAACTTATCCCCGCCACTTGCCACCGGCCGCATACTCCTCCCGTCACCCGGCGAGGGGCGCATCTGCAGAGGCGTCTTTGGAAGCGCGAGAGGGCACGGCGTCCGCCGGTTGGGCCAACGCAGGTCCAGGCGGCGGGGTGCACCTTGGTCCGGAGAGGGTGAGACTCCTCTCCCCGTGTGGCGGCTCGCAAGCTCACACCGTTCTTGCCGCCTGCACCATAGGTGAGCTTGCGAGCATGACGCCACGCGGCAGCATTGGCTTGGTTCGTGTCCTCATCGATCGCGAAGCTCGTGCAGTGCCTGCCGCGCATGGTGACGCGCTCCGCGATCGGGACACGAGCAGCAGCTCGGCAATTCAGGTGACCAAGCCAAGCATCGAAAACGCATTCTGGCATGCGCATCGGCGTCCACCGAAAACCGGGAGCCACTTTTTGGGCCGATGCGGTGACGGGGCGGTCGCGTGGTCGCCCTCAAAATTCTCCTTCGGCCCGCGGCAAACGATCGCCTCGCACCCCTCAATTGCCCACTCCCGGCAACGGTCGCGTTGCGGGGCGCGGGCGGAACGTTGGCTGTTGAGGAGAGGCAGTAAGGCAGTGAGGCAGTAGGGGGAGGGATCACCGCAACCCGGCACAGTGAAACGCCATAGCCCATTATTCTCCCAACCGCGCCTCGAGAAACGCCGCGATCTCGCGGAGCGAGGCTTCGGCCTCGGGCAGATCGGCATAGTACTCGAACACGTGCCACATCCCTTCCCAGACGCGCAGCTCTGCCGCGACGCCGGCTTGACGGAGCTTGGTCGAGAGGCGCGCGCAGTCGCTGAGCAGGAGGTCGCGCGTACCTGACGTGATGAGCGTCGGGGGAAAGCCCTTGGGCATCTCGCCGAACAGCGGCGAGATCGCCGGGTCGTCGAGCGGCCGGCCGTTGGCGAAGGCGCGCGCCATGGCGAGGCCCGACGCACCGTCGATGATCGGATCGGCGCCGTCGAGCGTCGCGATCGTGTCGCCTTGATGGGTGAGATCGCACCAGGGCGAGAGCAGCCCGGCCGCAACCGGCAGCGGCAATCCCGCCGAGGCGGCCGCAGTGATGAGGCTCAGCGCCAGGTTTCCGCCGGCGGATTCTCCGGCGATCGCAACGCGACCATGGCCGCCCTCAGAAAGTGCGCGATAAACCGCGAGGCCCGCCTCGCGTTGCGCCGGATAGGGATGTTCGGGCGCGAGTGGATAGGCGATGGCGCAAACCTTGCGCCCCGAGTAAGCCGCGAGCCGCGCGGTGATCGCGAGATCCTCGGACGGGCTGCCGTAGATGTAGCCGCCGCCGAAGCAATAGAGGATGACGCCGCGTCCCGTCTGCTTCGGCGGATACACCCACTGCACCGGCACGCCGCTCAACAGCCCCTCCTCCGTCCTGACACCGAGCGATGTCGCCAGGGCGGTATTCACCGGCGCAAACGCCGTGCGATTGGCGGCGCGCGCAACGGCGAGCGCGGCGGGCGCGAGATCGATGGCCGGAATCGGCGGGGCCTCGTCAATGATGCGGCGGGCGGCCGGGCTGATCGAGGCAGGGGCGGGAAAACGAGGCGGCATGGGCACTCCTTCCGATGGGCGACTTACCGCGACATTAGCGCGGTCCCTACCGGAAACCTAGCCGCCACATTCCAGCGAACCATGCGGCTACGCCGCCGACTGAGTGACACATGGCTCGACTCGCGATGAGAGGTTATGAGATCGCAAGAAGTGAGGAAGCGACGCACTCATGATTGACGCGCATCATCACCCCGCGGCCGACGACGGGCACCACCGCCACGATCACGGGCATCACAATCATGCACCAAAGGATTTTGGCCGCGCCTTCGCTCTCGGGGCGGCCCTCAATATCGGCTTCGTCGCACTCGAGGCCATTTTCGGAGTTCTCTCGGGCTCGATGGCGCTGCTCGCCGACGCGGGACACAATCTGAGCGATGTGCTCGGGCTCCTCGCCGCCTGGGGCGCGGCGGTGCTCGCCAAGCGTGCGCCCTCGGCGCGATTTACCTACGGCTTGCGTTCGTCATCCATTCTGGCGGCCTTGGGGAATGCGATTTTGCTGCTGCTCGCGGTTGGCGCCATCGCCTGGGAGGCGCTTCGACGCCTCGCCGAGCCCGAGCCGGTGGCAGCTCTTCCCGTCATGCTCGTCGCGGCGATCGGCATTCTCATCAACGGCTTCACCGCCTGGCTGTTTCACGCAGGGCGCAAAGAGGACATCAATATCCGCGGCGCCTATCTGCACATGGCAGCCGATGCGCTCGTCTCGCTCGGCGTGGTGCTGGCTGGTGCACTGATCCTCTTCACCGGCTGGACCTTCGTCGACCCGGTCGCGAGCCTCATCATCGTCGCCATCATCGTCTGGGGCACCTGGTCGTTGCTGAGACAAAGCGCCGGCATGGCGCTGCACGGCGTGCCGGATGGTGTCGATCCCGGCGCCGTGAGGTCGTTTCTGCTCACGCAATCAGGCGTCACGGGCGTTCACGATCTTCACATTTGGCCGATGAGCACGACGGAAATCGCGCTGACCTGCCACCTTCGCGTGCCGGCGGGTCATCCAGGCGACGCGTTCCTCGCCAAGCTCGCGCATGACCTCGATCACGGCTTCGCCATTCGCCACGCGACCATCCAAGTCGAGACAGGCGAGGCCGGCCTCTGCGCGCTCGAGCCGGATCATGTGGTGTGAACACGGAAAACGATCACCGCTCGTGCGTCACGCGGCCATCGCAGACGGTGAGCTTCACGGACATATCCTTGATGGCGTTCGGATCGGTTTTCTCGATGTCGCCCGAGAGCACGGCGACGTCGGCGAGCATGCCGGGTCTCAGCATACCCTTCTTGGTCTCCGCGAACTCGGCATAGGCGCCTTCGCGCGTGTAAGCGGCGAGCGTGTCCATGAGCGAGAGGCGCTCGTCCCCGCAGGCCGGGACGATAAGGCTTGCGGGTGACGGCGGCCTGGATCGAGAGCAGCGGCGGCAGTGGCGCCACCGGCCAGTCGCTCGCATAGACGACGCGGGCGCCGGCTTCCTTCAGCGTCCGCCAAGCATAGGCGTAGGGAAGACGCTTCGCCCCGATCCGGTCGAGCGTCGGCTTCTCCGGGAACAGCAGCGGGCTCGGCGGATGGATCGGCTGCATGGAGGCGATGACGCCGAGCTGCTTGAAACGCGGAATGTCGTCAGGGTGGATGACCTCGATGTGCTCGATGCGATGGCGGCTGTCGCGCCGGCCGTTGGATTTCTGCGCCAGCTCATAGGCATCGAGCGTGCGCCGGACACCCGCATCGCCGATGGCGTGCACGGCGATCTGGAAACCGAGCTTGTCGGCGATCCCGCAGGCCTCGTTCATCATCTCGGCCGTGAACAGTGGGTCGCCGGTGACGCCCGGCATGTCCGCATACTCCTCGAGCATGAAGGCCGTACCGGAATCGATGACGCCGTCGACGAAGATCTTCACGAAGGAGCATTTGAGCCAATCGCTCTGCCAGCGCTTGCGCATTTCGACAGCCTTCTGCGCGATCACGCGGGGCGGCAGCGTGCTCTTCAGATGAAACGGCAGCGTCGCGCGCGCCAAGAGACGGCCGTCCGTTTCCAACGCCTCCAGATGCTCGAGCTGATAGATATTGCCATCCATGTTCTGGAACGAGGTGATGCCGCATTCGGCGCAGAATTTCAGCCCCTGGGCGATGATCTCGCGGTCGATGGCGCGCTCGGCGGGAGTTGCGGAGGGCTCGTTCTCCTGCAGGATGCCGGCCGAATCGCGCCCGCCGGTCGCCAGCATCGTCATGATCGCTTCGTAGGCCTCGGGCTCGCGCAGCTCGCCGGTGGCCAGGCCATCCGAGCCCACGACGATCTCGTTACCGGGCGAGAGCTTCTTTCCTCTCAACAGACCGGTCACTTCGAGCGCCTTCGTGTTCACCCAGACCGTGTGCCCATCCGGCGCGTGGAAGGCGAGCGGCCGGTCGGCGATGATCCGGTCGAGCTCGTGGCGTGTGATCGCTACATCGTCGCCGAAGATCGAATAATTCGCCTGCACGGCATAAACGAGCTTGTGGGCCGGATTCTTTGCGGCATAGTCGCGTACGAGCTTCGCCGAGCGCTCGTGGCCGAACACCCCTTCGAGCGAGAGTGCGGAGAGATTGGCGCCGCCCGCGAAGAGATGCATGTGCCCCTCGACGAAACCAGGCAGCACCGTCGCGCCACCCGCATCGACCAGCCGCGTGCCCTTCGCCCGGAGGCTTTCGACGTCGCGCCGAGGGCCGACGGCGGCGATGGCATTGCCCCGGATGGCAACCGCCTCGGCCGTGGGGTGCGTGTCGTCCATCGTGAGGACGCGGGCATTGGTGATGATGAGATCGGCGGTCATGGATGTTCCGTTTGCAAGGGATTGAACCGGCAGATTAGGCGGTTCCCGGGCTTTCCGGCCAGCCCTGGCACACCCATTAGGGAAATCTCAGCAATTTGCGGCTCTTGGCTTAAGCGGGCCTTAGCGCCGTACGGCTACGGTAACCTGTCACTTTGGACAAGCCAGCCCGGGCGCAGCAGTAGCTCAATGTCAATATCCGATCATGAGGCGGCGACCCCAACGGCCAGCCCGAGGGGTTCCGACGGCGCGGCCTCCAGTGGGCCCCGCCGGCCATTCGAGGCCCTGTCCAGATGGATTCTCGCTTTCGACACGCGCACCGCCGGATACCTGCCGGTCCAATGGCGGATGCCCGCCCGGTTCCTCGTGATGTTCACCGTGCTGGCGCTCGCCTCGTCTTTTGTCGTCGCCCAGCAGACGAAGCAGCTGCTCCGCGCCGATGCCGAGAGCACGGCCTATGGCTGGGCCGAGTATCTGGTGCGCAACCTCTCCGACCTTCGTCCGATCATGGAAGGGGAGATGCCGACGGCCGAGTCCGTCATCTTCTTTGAGCAGTCGAAAAAGGTCGGCAACGTCTACCAGTTCCGCATCTTCGACCGGCACGGCAAGCTCCGTGTCGTCTCCAACGAGATCGGGCGCATCCATTCCTACACCACTCGCTTCGAGGACGAGTTCCCCGGACGTCTGAAACGTATCCTGCAAGGCAACAGCAGCATCTCGAGCCGGCCCGGCGTCGTGGGCGAGCCTACCTTCCTCGCCAAGGCGCATATTCCGATCCGTGACGGCAGGGATGTCATCGGTCTGCTCGAGGTCAGCGTCGACCAGTCCAACAAGCAGGGCCTCTTCTATGGCGTCTTCCAGAAGGCGGCCTCGACGCTTGGCATCGTGCTCGCTTTCGCCTTCGGAATCCCGACATTCGCCTTCTGGTACCGCACGCGCCAGAAGGAAGAGGCCGAGGCGCATATCCACTTCCTCGCCCATCACGACGCGCTGACCCGCCTCGCAAACCGCGAGAGCTTTCTCGCAACGCTCGACCGGCATGTGCTGGATGACCCGAAGACACCCGGACTGGCCCTACACTTCCTCGACCTCGACCACTTCAAGAGCATCAACGACACGCTCGGCCACGACACGGGCGATGCCGTGCTCAAGGAAGCAGCCCGGCGGCTCCGCAACGCCGTCGGCAAGGAGGGTGTCGCGGCTCGCATGGGGGGCGACGAGTTCGTCGTACTCCAGCATCCGCTCGCCGGAAAGACCGACGCCGAGGCACTCGCAGAAAAGATCGTCAAGGTGTTGTCCGAGCCCTTTGAGCTTGGCGGCCAGGTCCTACATGTCGGTACGAGCATCGGCATCGCCCTGGGTGGGCAGGACGGAACGGAGTCAGAGCGCCTGCTCAAATGCGCCGACCTCGCCCTCTATGCCGCCAAGGCCGCTGGGCGCAGCACGTTCCGATTCTTCGATGCCTCGATGGACGACGAGTTGCAGCGCCGCCGCCGGATTGAAGTTCAGATCCGGAACGCATTGATCAATGACGGACTGCTGCTCCACTACCAGCCGCTGATGGACTTGCGGACTGGCCGCATCGACGGCTTCGAAGCGCTGGTGCGAATGATGGGCGAGGACGGCAAGCTCGTTCCCCCTGGAGACTTCATTCCCGTTGCCGAGGATACCGGTCTGATCAGCGACATCGGCCGCTTCGTCGTCAACGAGGCCTGCCGGACGGCGGCGTCCTGGCCCGGGAACGTGTCCATCTCGGTCAACCTGTCGCCCGCCGAGTTCCGCAGCGGCCGCGCGATCGGTATCGTCAAAGAGGCTCTCGACGCCTCGGGCCTCGATCCTTCCCGCCTCGAGATCGAGGTGACGGAGGGTCTGCTGCTCCGGAACACCGACACCACCAAGCGCCTCATTCACGAGTTGAAGGCGATGGGCGTCTCACTGGCACTCGACGACTTCGGTACCGGCTATTCGAGCTTCAACTATCTCTGGGACTTCCCCTTCGACAAGCTGAAGATCGACCGCTCTTTCGTGCAGGCACTCGGCAGCAAGGCGAACGCCAGCGATATCGTGCGGACCCTCGTGGTGCTTGGCCATACGCTGCACCTCAAAGTAACGGCTGAAGGCATCGAGACCGCGGCCGAAAGCGCCGCGCTCACCGCCATGGGCTGCGACGTCGGCCAGGGCTATTTCTACAGCCGGCCGGTACCGGAGAAGGCGGCGACGCAACTGCTCGAGGCCGAGCGCGACCGGGAATTCAAGTCTCCGATCGACGACCGCTCGACCGGGCGCGAGGCGCATAAGCGCAGCGCGTAATCCGGGAACACTTTCAGGAAATAAGCAGAAACAATGCCGAAGATCATCGCACTGCTGGTCGCCGTAGCTTGCGGCGCCCTCGCCGCCTGGGCCGTGAACCGTCCCCAACCCGAGTCCTCGCCCCGGCTGGCCGTCGCCGCGACGACCGCGAGCGACAGCGCCCATCTTTCCGTGCCGCTCGAAGCTGTCGAGGACGATGGCTTCAACGCGCATGTGCTGGACGAGCTCTTCAAGCATGTCGATCCGGACACGGCTCTGTTCGCGCGGCTCCGCCAGATGCGCGGACATCTTGATGCGGCGCAGGAACTCTACGCGGCCGGCGAGCACAAGCATGTGCTGGAGCACATCCGTCACCCGGTTGAGGAAGTCTACGGCGATATCGCCGCCGAATTGCTGAAGCGCGGCCATCCGGGCTTCCTCGGCGAGCTTGCTGCACTCGAGGCGACATTCTCCGCAAGCAAAACACGGGCCGAGATCGCCGCCGCTTTCGGCAAGGCCGTCGATGCGATCGCAGCAGCGGAAGCGACTATTCCGAAATCAAAGCTTGAAACCCCGAGTTTCATCCTCGACACGATCGCGCTGCTGCTGCGCTCGGCCGCCCTCGAGTACAAGGAAGCCTACGAGCACATGCGCATCACCAACGTGATCGAGTATCACGACGGACGCGGCTTCGTGCGCGAGGCGCGGGCCATGCTGGAGACGATCGCGCCTATACTGAAAGTACGCGATGCGCAGTCCTATGCGACGGTGCTCGAGACCTTCGCCGAGCTCGAGACGGCCTGGCCGACTGCCATGCCGCCGGAGCGTCCGGCGAAGCCCCGGACCGTGCTGCACGGCTTCGTTTCGCTCGTCGAGCTACACGCGAACCGGTTGAGATAGACGGGCCCAGGCCTCAGGGCTTCGCCTGGATGCTCTCCAGATAGGCGAGGAAGGCCCCGATCTCCTCGGGCGTCATCTCGACTTGCGGCATGTCCGGGTGTGCGGTGACGATGCCTTCGGCCAGCGCCTCCTCGAGACTCTCGACCGGATAGCTGAGGCTCAGCTCGCGAAACCGCGGCGCCCCCTCGCGCGGACTGTCGCCCTCGATGCCCACGGCATGGCAACCCGAGCACGTCTCCTCGGCAAAGGCCTTGCCGGCGGCGATGAGAGCCTCGTCTGCGTGTGCCGTAGCCGCAAGCCCGCACGCCAGGAGGGCAACGATCGCGATTGTCACTAGTGGCCCGTCGCACCTAAATCGCATCATGGCCGCGAGCGCTTTCGATCTAGGCGCGACATAAGGGCCACTAGCAATATCATTGGCTTAGTGTGGCGTTCAACGCGCCTTAGTTGACACGAACCTCGCCGCAGTACTGGTCAACTAAGGCGCGACGCCACACTAGACCTGACGCCGTCAGCATGCAAACCATCCTGCTCTGTCTTGCAATGTCAAGGGTGTTTCCGTCTTTCGTTGAATCACTCCAACAACCTAATTCCTTGGTTTGTCGTGCTTCTTTTCGGAAAACCGCTTCGCACTTTTCCGGAAGCACTTTAGTGTCATGCCCACGCGGACTGCGATTTGATCGAGCGCAAACCGCGCCGCGGATGCCCGGGCCCGAGGTCCTCGATGAAAGACGCCGTGCTCCTTGCTCCCGTATTCGCCCTCGTCGCTCTGACGGGGATCGTTTGGCTCGCGATGCTGATCGGCCGCGCCCGGCGCATGCGGGAAATGGGGATCGTACCCCAGGACATGCCGAGCCGGACGCTCGCCGACGAGAAGCTCGGCGACGCCCAGACGGCCAACAACGCACTGATGAATCTCTTCGAGGTTCCGGTGCTCTTCTACGTGCTGATGGGGCTCGTCCTGGCGCTCGGGCTCGGCGACGCCGTGTTCGTCGCAGGCGCCTGGATCTTCGTCGCGCTGCGCGCCGCGCAAGCCTGCATCCACCTGACCTACAACAACGTGCTCCATCGCGGCCTGCCCTATCTGGCGAGCACGTCGCTGCTGTTCCTGATGTGGGTTAAGTTGGCGTGGGCGGTGATGGAGGGTTGATACCAACCGCTGACTACCAATACCTCCGCCGTCTGCGCTTCGGACCTGCCAGCGCCCGGCCGAACTTGCCGCCGAGCGCGCTGCCGAGGGCCTTGATGAAATTGATCCAGAACCCCTCGCCCGCGGTCTTCGGAGCGACATTGCGGCGCCGGCGGTTCTCGGTGCGGCGGCGCAGAATCTCATCGAGCCAACCCATGGCCACCTCCTAGCGCCGGCCGCGCAAAATGCTGCCGATCGCCGAGCCAACCGCCGTGCCGAGCGAGCGTAGCAGAGATTTGCTGAACGCTTCGCCGGCCGACTGCCGCCGCGACGTGCCGCCGGAGGTCCGCCGCCCACTCCGGCTCTCCTCCGCACGCTCGCGCTCGTAACCCTCGGTATCGCCGCGCGGGATCTTCGGCACCTTGAACTCGCCGTGCCGCTCGTATTCGGTGTCGCGCCGGCCGCCGAGCGTGCCGCCCGTCTCCTCGCGCCGCGCTTCGACGCCCTTGGCGCGCTTCTCCAAGATCTCGTGTGCGCTCTCGCGGTCGATGGTCTTCTCGTACTGACCCATCACCGGGCTTGCCTGGATGACGGCCTTGCGCTCCTCGGGCGTGACTGGCCCGAGCCGGCCCGATGGCGGACGGATCAGCGTGCGCTGCACAATCGATGGCGCGCCCTTGCCTTCGAGAACCGAGACCAGCGCCTCGCCCTTCTCGAGCTCCATGATCGTGCGCTCGGTATCGATTTCCGGATTGGGCCGGAAGGTCGTGGCCGCCGCCTTCACCGCCTTCTGCTCGCGCGGCGTGAAGGCGCGCAGCGCATGCTGGACGCGGTTGCCGAGCTGGCTCGACACGGTGTCGGGCACGTCCAATGGATTCTGCGTGATGTAGTAAACGCCGACGCCCTTCGAACGGATGAGTCGCGTCACCTGCTCGATCTTGTCGAGCAGCGCCTTGGGTGCCTGATTGAAAAGGAGGTGGGCCTCGTCGAAGAAGAAGACGAGATTAGGCTTCTCCGGATCGCCGACCTCGGGCAGCTCCTCGAACAGCTCCGAGAGGAGCCAGAACAGGAATGTCGCATAGAGGCGCGGCGAGTTCATGAGCTTGTCGGCCGCGAGCACATTGATGTAGCCGCGGCCGTCGCGAGTCGTGCGCATCATGTCGCGAATGTCGAGGGCAGGCTCGCCGAAAAAGTGCAGCGCACCCTGTTCTTCGAGCACCAGCAGCCGGCGCTGGATGGTGCCGATCGAGGTCTTCGACACATTGCCATACTTGGTCGTCAGCTCGGCCGCCCGCTCGCCGACATTGGCGATGATGGCGCGGAGATCCTTCAGGTCGAGGAGCAGCAGCCCCTCCTCGTCGGCGATGCGGAAGACGATGCTGAGCACGCCCTCCTGCACCTCGTTCAACTCCATGAGGCGGGAGAGCAGCAGCGGCCCCATCTCGGAGATGGTGGCGCGGATCGGATGGCCCTGCTCGCCGAAGACGTCCCAGAACATCGTCGGGTAGGCCTGGAACTTGTAGTCGTCGAAGCCGATCTTCTTGGCGCGGGCGTCGATGAAGTCCTTCGGCACACCGGCCTGCGAGATGCCGGAGAGATCGCCCTTCACGTCGGCGCAGAAGACTGGCACGCCGTGATCGGAGAAACCTTCGGCGAGAACCTGCAGCGACACTGTCTTGCCCGTGCCGGTCGCCCCGGTGATGAGGCCGTGCCGGTTGGCGAGCTTGAGGTCCAACGCCTCACGCTTGGGCGTCTCCTTGATGAAGCTGGTGCCGAGGTAAATCGTCGTATCGTCGAGCATGGCGCTCCCTTTCGGGGTCGGGCGAGAGACTGATTCTGTGTCCTCGCGGAAACGCGTGAGACTTGCCATGGCGGGCACGCGAATGCAAACAAACGCAGCGCGGTCCGGCGGCTCCGGCGATTGTATTTCTAAGCGATCCGGCGCTACTTAGGCGGAACTGATCCATGGGAAAGTTGCATGCCCAAGCTCTCTCTCGCGTCGAACTTTCCGCCCGCCTCGCGGGAGGCCTGGGAGAGGCTTGCCGCCAAGGGCCTCGATGGGGCTGGGCTCGACAGTCTGTCGACCGAAACGCTCGATGGAATCCGGATCGAGCCAATCTACGCGGTGGCAGCCCTCACCCCCGCGCTCATCGACCTCGTGCCGGATGAGGCGCCCTACGTACGCGGCGCAGTGCGGATAGATGAGTACGGCCGGCCGTGGCGGAGCCTCGGACTCCACGCGAGCGATGATCCGAAGGCGGCGAATGTCGCCATTCGCGATGACCTTGCCAATGGGGCGGACGGCGTCGTGCTGCACTTGGGCGTGCCGGGCCGGTTCGGTCTTGCGCCGCGCTACGAGGCAATAAGGGCGGCATTGGATGGTGCCGACCTCGCGGGCACTCAGATCGAGGTGATGGCGGGCGATCAGTTCCTGGGCGCCGCGCAGAGTCTCACGGCATTGTGGGATGAGGCGGGCGTTGCCGATCTTCGCCGTTCCGGCGCCATCAACGCCGATCCGCTGGGAACGCTTGCAAGCACAGGCGCGCTCGAGGACGGCCTGTGGCGTGCCCTCGACACGCTCGCTCACTTCGCGGCGAGCAACATCGATCGCATGCCGAACGTGTCGCTGCTTCTCGCGGACGGACGGCCCTATCACGAGGCCGGCGCCAGCGAGGCGGAGGAGTTGGCCGCGATGCTCGCCACGCTCGTCGCCTATCTGAAGCATCTGGAGGAAACGGGCGTCCGCGCGGATGTGGCCCTCCAGCGGACGGCAATCGCGCTCGCGACCGGCACGGACCTCTTTCTGTCGATGGCGAAGCTCAGGGCCGCACGCGGACTCGTCTGGCGCGTGATGGCGGCGGCGGGGCTTGGTGATCGTACGGCGAGCTTGCGGATAACCGCGTCCACCTCGGCGCGGATGATGACGAAGCGCACGCCCAACACCAACTTGCTCCGCACAACCATCGCGGCAACCGCCGCCGTTCTCGGTGGCGCGGACACCATCGCGGTGTTGCCCTACACCTGGGCGCTCGGGCAACCAGACGCGGAAGCGCGGCGGCTCGCCCGCAACACGCTCAACATCCTCGCCGAGGAATCGCATCTTGGCCGCGTCACCGATCCGGGCGGAGGCAGCGCTTATCTCGAAACGCTGACGGATGCGCTGGCGCGCAAGGCCTGGGCGCTGTTCCAGGAGATCGAGGCCAGCGGCGGCATGACCACGGCACTGATGTCGGGCGCGTTGGCCCAGCGGATCGCGTCGACCGCCGAGCGCCGCGCCGCCCTATTCCGCGACGGCAAGCTGCCACTTGTCGGCGTCACGGTGTTTCCGGAGAAGGATATGCCAACCATCAGCGTGACACCGCATCCAAAGCCCGCGCCGATCGAGCGCGCCGAGACCCGCATCACCCCCTTCCCGCCGAGACCGCACGACGCCTCAATCCCCGCGAGCACATGATGACCCCAGAGAAACGCCAAGCCGTCTTGACCGGAGGCTGCCAGTGCGGCGCCATCCGCTATTCCATCTACGCCATGCCGAGCGAAGGCTACGTCTGCCACTGCCGCATGTGCCAGAAGGCGGTCGGCGGGCCGTTCCTGACGGTAGCACCCGTCGCCCTCGCTGATTTCGCGTGGACGCGCGGCACGCCCAAGATTTATCGCTCTTCCTCGATCGCCGTCCGAGATTTCTGTGGCGATTGCGGAACGCCGCTCTCCTATCGCGGCGACGGCTCCGGCCGCATCAATGTGACACTCGGCTCGCTCGATCATCCGGAGCTCCGGCCGCCGACGCTGCAATACGATATCGATGCTCGCATTCCCTGGATCGATCATGTGCATGAATTGACCGGCCATCACGACGCGGGCCTGACGCCCGAGGTGGTGGCGCGCCTCGTCAACCTACAGCATCCCGATCACGAGACACCGGACGGCTGGCAACCTCCGGGAGAGCGCACATGAGCCAACATTGGCCGGTCGACGGCACACACAACTCCGCGTCCGTCATGCCTGCGAAGGCAGGCATCCATCCAGGTCTCAATTGATTATTCGTCAGGTCTTCCCGCTCGGCAACACCGAGTGCTCTCGCCAGCCCGGATCGGATTCCGGCCTTCACCGGAATGACGGATAGGAGGGAAAGGTCCTACGGAATTCTACGTATGGACATCGAGGTTGCCCCATGAGCACCGATCGCAAGACCGGCGGCTGCCAGTGCGGGGCGCTGCGCTTCGAGACGACGCTTCCACTCGATGCCGTCTACGTCTGCCATTGCCGGATGTGCCAGAAATCGGTCGGCGGACCGTTCGCTGTCTTCACGAAGCTGCCGCTCGCGGGCTTCCGCTGGACGCGGGAACAACCCGCCGAGTGGGCGAGCTCGTCGCTCGGCTTCCGCCAGTTCTGCGGGGCGTGCGGCACGCCGGTCGGCTATCGCTATCAGGCGGGCGCGGAAACGACGGACCAGTACCTGACCGGAGGCGCTTTCGACGATTTCCAGTCGATCGTGCCGACCTTGCAATTCGGATCGGAGAGCCGGCTCCGCTGGATGGATCACTTGAACGAGCTACCCGTTCACGACTTCGGCGCCGACGTGCCCGGCACGATTTACAACACACTGACGAGCTATCAGCATCCCGACCGCGAGGTAGCCGCATGGACCCCGCGCCCGCCCGGAGTTTGAGGCCATGACCGATCGCAAACCCCTGATGACCGGCGGCTGCCAGTGCGGCGCGGTGCGTTATGCCGTTTATGCGGAGCCGAATTCACCCTCCGTCTGCCATTGCCGCATGTGCCAGCGCGCCATGGCCGGACCGTTCCTCGCCTCGGCGCCGGTCGCAAGTGACGATTTCGCCTGGACCAAGGGCCGGCCCAAGACCTATTCCAGCTCGACGAAGGGCTATCGCGACTTCTGCGGCGATTGCGGCACGCAGCTCGCCTTTCGAACGCCGGGGAGCGCAACCGTCGATATCACCATCGCGACGCTCGACGATCCCTCGAAGGTGAAACCCGTCCGCCAGATCGGCATGGAGAGCCACATGCCATGGGTCTTGGAGTTGAAGTCCTTGCCTGGCAAGACGACGGAGGAGAACACGGGAGCCGAGTTCCTCCGCGACCTCGTGAGCTATCAGGACAAAGCATGACCCGCCTCCCGAACTTCGTCACCATCGCCTATGACGACGCGGTGCCGCCGCCGCACCGGAGCGCGCGTGCATCCGGTCCGGCCTGGCACACGCCCGAAGGCATCGCGGTCCAGCCTGCCTACACGAAGGCCGACACGTCCGATCTCGATTTCCTCGACACCTGGCCGGGATTGCCGCCCTATCTGCGCGGCCCCTATCCGACGATGTATCTGCAGAAGCCGTGGACGATCCGGCAGTATGCGGGCTTCTCCACAGCCGAGGAGAGTAACGCCTTCTATCGCCGCAATCTCGCCGCCGGCCAGCAGGGCGTCTCGGTCGCCTTCGATCTCGCGACGCACCGCGGCTACGACAGCGATCATCCCCGCGTCAAAGGCGATGTCGGCATGGCGGGCGTCGCCATCTCATCCATTCTCGACATGCGCACGCTGTTCGACGGCATCCCGCTCGACAAGATCTCCGTGTCGATGACCATGAACGGCGCGGTGCTGCCGATCCTCGCGCTCTTCATCGTCGCGGGCGAGGAGCAGGGCGTGCCGCCGGAGAAGCTCTCCGGCACCATCCAGAACGACATCCTCAAAGAGTTCATGGTGCGGAACACCTATATCTATCCGCCCGCGCCATCGATGCGCATCGTCTCCGACATTTTCGCCTACACGGCCGAGAAGATGCCGAAGTTCAACTCGATCTCGATCTCGGGCTACCACATGCAGGAGGCCGGCGCGACGGCGGACCTCGAGCTCGCCTACACGCTCGCCGACGGCATCGAGTATGTGCGCGCCGGCATCGCCGCCGGCATGCCTATCGACAGCTTCGCGCCCCGCCTCTCGTTCTTCTGGGCGATCGGCATGAATTTCTTCATGGAGATCGCCAAGATGCGCGCGGCGCGTCTCCTCTGGGCGAAGCTCATGCAGGAGCTTGGCGCGAAGGACGCTCGCTCGCTGTCGTTGCGCACCCATTGCCAGACGTCCGGCTGGAGCCTCACGGCCGCCGACATCTTCAACAATGTCACGCGCACGATGATCGAGGCGATGGCGGCGACCCAGGGCCATACGCAGTCGCTGCACACCAATGCGCTGGATGAGGCCCTCGCCCTGCCGACCGACTTCTCCGCCCGCATCGCACGGAACACGCAGCTCCTGCTGCAGCTGGAGAGCAATACCACACAGGCCGATCGATCCCTGGGGCGGCAGCCACTATGTCGAAAAGCTGACCGGCGACCTCGCGGCGCGCGCGTGGGAGCATATCGAGGAGATCGAGAGACTCGGCGGCATGGCCAAGGCCATCGAGGCGGGATTGCCGAAGCTGCGCATCGAGGAAGCCGCCGCCCGCACGCAAGCCCGCATCGACTGCGGCCGTCAGACCGTCACCGGCGTCAATAAGTATCTCGTCGAGGGCATGACCGGGATCGACATCCTCAAGGTCGACAACGACGAAGTGCGCCGCCAGCAGATCGCCAAGCTCGCCAAGCTCAAGTCGGAACGCGACGAGGCCAAGACCCAAGCGGCGCTCGCGAAGTTGACCGAAGCCGCGCGCGGCACCGCGAACTTGCTCGCCGCCGCCGTCGAGGCCGCCCGCGCCAAGGCAACGGTCGGGGAAATCTCGAGCGCGCTCGAGGTGGTCTACGGCCGCCACCGCGCCGAGACGCGGACGATCTCGGGCGTCTATCGCGCCGAGATGACGGGCGCCGCGGCAAAGACCGCCGAAACGATTCGCACGATGGTCACAGCTTTCGAGAAGAAGGGCGGCCGGAAGCCCAAGATCCTCATCGCCAAGGTCGGCCAGGACGGCCACGACCGCGGACAGAAGGTGATTGCCACCGCGCTCGCCGACCTCGGCTTCGACGTCGAGATCGGACCGCTGTTCGCCACTCCGGCCGAGGTCGCCAAGCTCGCCGCCGAGAAGGACGTGCACATCGTCGGCGTCTCCTCGCTCGCCGCCGGTCACCTGACGCTGGTGCCGGAGCTGCGCTCGGAACTCGGCCAGGTGAACCGGCAGGACATCCTGATCGTCGTCGGCGGTGTCATCCCACCCTCCGATCACCGGCCGCTGAGGGATGCCGGCGCCATCGCCGTGTTCGGCCCCGGCACGAACATCGGCGAGGCGGCCGAGCAACTTCTGAAGAAGCTCAATGCGGAGCTCGGTTACACATGATCACGGATATCCTCTGGGCCGTCGGTCCCTATCTCAACATCGCCGGCCTCACCTTCGATTTCCTCGGTGTCGTTCTGCTCGGCTTCGAATGGCATACGGCGCTGTCGGCCGAGCGGCAGGAGGCCGAGAGGCTCCGCCGGCAGGCGATGCTGAAGCCCAGTCCCATGATGCCTCGCCCCGGCGGTCCGCATCAGGCCGTGTTCGACCACATGCGCGATCAGCGAGAAACCTTTCAGCAGGTCCAGCGCGGCGAGGCCGTGCGCGGCATGCGGCGCGGCTGGTTCATGCTCGCCATGGTGCTGATCGCATTGGGATTCCTGTTGCAGATCGCAGGCAGTTGGCCGGCGTGACGAGGTAAGGTGAGCGAATCCGCTTGCCAGAGTTTATCCGCGAGAGTCTACTGGCGACTCGAAACACCGCCAGGGAGGCCCGCATGCGCATCCTTCCCTTTGTACTCGCCGTAGTTCTAACAACCGCCACGCCGGCCAGCGCCAAGACATTTTCCGAACTCTTCCCCACCACCAAATACGATGACGCCCAGGCGCAGGCTTTCGTCACTGCGCTCGACTATCTGCAAGGCGAGATCAAGCTCCCGGAAGCGAAGGCCACGCTCAGCGTGCCGGCGGGCTTTTACTTCCTCAACGCCGCCGACGCGCGGAAGGTGCTGGTCGACTCCTGGGGCAATCCACCCGAAACGGCCACCGGCCTGCTCGGCATGCTGTTCCCGGCAAGCATGACACCCCTCGACGCCGACTCCTGGGGCGCGACCATCACCTATCTCGACGAAGGCTATGTCGCGGACGACGACGCCAAGAGCCTCGACTACGACGCAATGCTCGCGAGTATGAAAGAGTCGACAGAGGCCGGCAACGAGGAACGTACGAAAGCCGGTTACGACCCGATCACGCTCATTGGCTGGGCATCGCCCCCCTACTACGATCAGCCGCAGCACAAGCTACACTGGGCAAAGGAGCTCAAATTCGGCACGCCCGACGTCAACACGGTGAACTACGACGTGCGCGTGCTCGGGCGCCTCGGCGTGCTGGAGCTGTCGTTCATCACTGATATGAACCATCTGACGGCGGTGAAAGCCGCCATGCCCGACGTGCTCGCCATGGCGAGCTTCGATCCTGGTTCGCGCTACGAGGATTTCAACTCATCGATCGACAAGGTGGCGGGCTACGGTATCGCCGCGCTTATCGGCGGCGCCGTGGCGCAGAAGGCAGGACTGTTCGCGCTTGCACTGGTCTTCTTGAAGAAGTTCGGCGCCATAGCCGTGATCGGTGGAGCAGCTCTGCTCGGTGGGCTCTGGAAGATGCTCAAAGGGCGTGGCAAGTCGGAACCTCCGAGCACGTGATGCTCAACTCCTGACTCGCGACTTGTCCGGATCATAATGCGGGAAGCGCACGACCTTAGCCGGCAGCCGCTTCTGGTGGCCGTCGAGCTTGCCAATCTCGACCTTTGTGCCGAGTTCGGCGGCGGTCAGATCAACGCGCGCCAGCGCGATCTGCTTTTCCAGCGCTGGCGACCAGGTGGCGCTCGTTACCACGCCGACCTGCGCGCGGCCGAGCCGAATGCAGTCACCGTGGCCGACCGGATCGCGGCCCTCGACTTCGAGGCCGACGAGGCGGCGCATCGGATGCTCGCGGCGCCGCTCAAGCGACGCCTTGCCGACAAAGTCCGCCTCTTTCGATTTCGGCACGGTGAAGCCAATGCCAGCCTCGAAGGGATCGGTCTCGTCTGAGAAGTCGTAGTTGGCGAAGATGAGACCTGCCTCGATGCGGAGCATGTCGAGTGCGGCCAAGCCCAGCGGCTTTAGGCCGTGCGGCTTGCCTGCTTCCGAGATGGCATCGAACACGGCCGGCGCGTCCTTGGGATGGCAAAACACCTCGAAGCCGAGTTCGCCCGTGTAGCCCGTGCGCGAGACGACCAGCGGGATGCCCTTGAAGTCGCCGATGCGGCCGACGCAAAAGCGGAACCAGCCGAGCTCATCGATGGCCGTTTGCGCCGGCGCCGTCCAGACGATCTCCTTCAGAATGTCGCGCGATTTCGGCCCTTGGACTTGCAGGTTGCAGAGCTGATCGGTCGAGTTGCGCACCCAGACTTTCAGTCCGAGCTTCTCGGCGAGCCTGCGCAAATGCTCGCCGCCATACTCATCGCCCCCGATCCAGCGGAAGTTGTGGTGGCCGAGACGGAACACCGTGCCGTCGTCGATCATGCCGCCGTGCTCGTAGCACATAGCGGTGTAGACAACCTGGCCGACGGCGAGCTTGGAAATGTCTCGCGTCACCGCATACTGCAGTAGCGCCTCGGCATCGGGGCCCGTCACCTCGAACTTCCGTAGCGGCGTCAGGTCGGTGACGATGGCAGCCTTCCGGGCGGCCCAATACTCCTCGATGGCGCCGCCGTTCCTGTACTCGGACGGCAGCCAGTAGCCGCGATACTCGACGAGCTTGCGCGTGAGCTTCGAGGTCCTGGGATGGAACGGCGTCTCTTTCGTGAGCTTAGGCTCGCTGTCGGGTTTCATTCGGAATGCTGCCGCTCGTGAAAAGGATCTCTTGGCCGCGTAGGTGCGGACGTGGATGTCGGTCGGATCCCAGGCATTGGCCGCGTCGATGTCGTCGGGGCAAGAGGAGGAGACGCAGACGAGATCGGTCAGCGCCTTGAGTAGCACATAGTCGCCGGGCCGCGACCACGGCTCGTCGAGAAAGATCACGTTGTTGGCGTCGATGCCAGTGTTGTAGAAGAAGTTGATTGCCATCCAGCCGGCCCGCGCCTTGACGCCGTAGGGCGTCAGCGCGTTGTTGAAATTGTCGGTGCAGTTGGGGTGGCCCGGATATCCCATGTCGTCATAGTAGCGCGAGGTGCAGGCAAGCCCGAAGGCATCGTGACGTCCGCAGGTGTCGCGCACGACTTCCACAAGTGGGTCGAAATCCTGGTCGAAGGCCTTCGAGGGGAGTCCGGGTGCCGGATAGGCGAGGCCTATCATCGTTCGCGTGGAGGTGACGTCGAGCGGCCGATCCTTGCCCTTGTCGACTTTGCGCGCATCGAAGCATTGGAAATCGGTGCACTGACGTCCATCGACATCGATGATTTGGATGTACTCGCCGGCCTTGACGAAGTAGCCCGTTGCGGTCGCGGCCTTGATGCGATGGTCTTGCAGCGGATCTGCGAGCGGCTCGGGCAGGTTGAAGCGGGAGCCTGACTTGCGCTTCGGCTTGGCTCGCGTGATGCGGAGTTCAATCGATGTCGCGGTGTCTTGCTCAAAGGGCAGCATCGGCTTGCCGGGCGCGGCGAGGATCAGCACGCCTTCGTGGGCAGCCGTGAACTCGGCACGATTGCCTGCGGTGCTATCGGCGGAGAATAGCCTCAAGGCCCGGGCACTTGCGAGATCGATCTTCCGCCGCTCGAGGCCGCGCCGTACGATCCGGGCGCTATCCTCATCCGCTGACAGCGCCTCGCGAATGCCCTTGGCGGCGGCGTTCGCCTTGACGCCGAGGATGGACAGATCGATCCGCCCCTTGGGATCGGCAGTGACTAGCTCGGCAGGTTGCCCGCCCTCGAGGTCGGTGATCGTCACCCGGTCACCGGGCTCGATCGCGACGACTATGAGCCCGCCACCCTCCACCGTATACCGCTCGACGCCCACCCCCAGCAGCGGTATGCCCGGCCGCAAGATGCGGCTCGCGGTAGGTGGTCCCTGGCGGCGCGGATCGAATGGCAGGTCTTGCATGGAACACTCCGGCGGCTGGACGAGGCAGTTTAGGTAAGCGCCTGGCAGCGGACAATGGCAAATTCCTGCGATCTGGCAGAAGACTCGGCTTTTCAGTGAACGATCCGTTGCCCACCCATCGCATGGCAGCCTGTCCACCCCTGACGCGCTGCTATCTGTGCGTGCGGCGGAAACGGTGGCAGAGTCGCCTCGGCCAGCCGCGGACGAACAGGCAAGAACGGAGCGTCCATGCCCAAGCGTGGTCTCGATCTGAAGCGCACGGCGCTGTTGATCATCGACGTGCAGAACGACGTCGTGCACCCCAAGGGCGCCTACGGCCGCGCCGGCCTGCAATGTCGGGCGATCAGCACGCTGCCGGATCGCATCCGCCCGCTGGCTGATGCGATCCGCGCCAAGGACGGCTGGATCGTCTCGACCCATTTGACTCTGGTGACCGGCAAGGGCGGCGAGCCCTTCATCAGCGAGCATCTGAGGCGGCTCAGGCCGTTCCTCGGCAAGGGCGACTTCCAGGTCGGCACCTGGGGCCACAAGCTCGCTGCCGAGCTGGAGCCAGTCGACTTCTCGATCGAGAAGGTCGCCTACTCGGCCTTCTACATGACGCGGCTGGAATGGGTGCTCCGCCAGGCTTCGATCGAAACACTACTCATCGGCGGCATCACCACGGCTGTCAGCGTTGCCACCACCGTCCGCGATGCCCAGATCCGAGATTTCTCGGCCATCGTGCTCGAGGACGGGTGCGCCGCCTTCGACGAGGAGGTGCACAAGACCGCTATCGCCGACCTCGCCAATTTCGTGCCGATCAAGTCCATCGCCGAGGCAATCGAACTCGTCGGGTGATTTCAAGCTCACTGCATCGTTACGCAATTGCCGTTGCCGATTGCCTTGCCTCAAGGCACACTGGCCATGTGGCCCTGACGAACGCCAGACGCTTTATCATAGTCAGCCTGCTGGCACTCGGGCTGGCTCCTGCCCTCGCGTCCGCGGAAGAGGTCGACCTCGAGCTGGTGTTGGCCGTCGATGCCTCTGGCAGCGTCGACGAAACCGAGTATCAACTGCAGATCCAGGGTATTGCCGAGGCCTTCCGCGACGAGGCCGTGCAGTCGGCGATCGGCTCGGGACCGACCGGGCGCATCGCGGTCGCTATCGTCGTCTGGGCCGACGGGACGCTTCCCAAAGACGAGAGCAGCTGGTTCGTGGTCGGCGACCGGCCGAGCGCACTCACCTTCGCCGATGCGGTATCCCAGTTCCCGCGCCGTGTGGAAGGTGGAACAGGCATCGGTTCGGCCGTCGCCTATTCAGTTCGTCTCATCGCCGACAATCGCTTCACGGCGCCCCGGCGCGTGGTCGATGTGTCGGGTGATGGCGTGGAGACGCCGGCCCGTGAGGAGGTGACGATACTCTTGCCGCAGGCGCGCATGATGGCGAACGCGCACGATGTCGTCGTCAATGGGCTCGCCATCATCAACGAGGTACATGACCTCGACAATTACTACCGGGACAATGTCATCATCGGCCATGACAGCTTCGTCATGAAATCCCGGAACTACGAGGACTTCAAGGAGGCGATCCGCTCGAAATTGCTGCGCGAGATTTCGGCGAGGATCGCGCTGCTCGCGCCGTGAGTGGTGCTCCATGACGCGATGCGAAGTTCATCACTTGTCACGCTGCCGATGTAGCCGGCCCTCTCCGTTGGGGAGAGAGTGGCGCGAATGGGCCGGGAGAGGGGTTGAGTGAGGCACTGCTCCTCATCAAATCTCGGCCCAAGTAGGGTGTGAAGAGAGATCGGCGAAACGCTCAACCCCTCTCCCGCCTGTCGGCACCCTCCCCCGAAGGGGGAGGGCCGAAAACATGTCCGGTCTCGACCTGAGCAGGCTCGCTCCTGAAAGTCAGTCAAGCCCTGCGATCTCGGTGGCTCAATTCAACCGCTCGAGACGCTTCGAGACCGCATTCGCATAGCGCCAGAGCCGCCAGTCGCTCGATGTCCAAACCCTGTCGTCGGGCTTCTTCTCCATGAGCTTGAAGCCAGCCTCGAGGACACTCGCCCGGCGGTCCCAGATGGTGGTGGCCATGGGCGCTGATGTGCAGATCTTCAATCGCATGAACAGGCTCCCCGCTTGTCCCGGCGTGGAGCCTAAGTGATTCGCGGCGATCGCCGGATGGCATGGCTGCATCGCTTGCAGACGCAACAGATGCAACCGGGAGCCTACCTCGTATAAAGCCGCCCCAGCTCCGGCCGCTTCTGCTTGATGCCGGCGAGCCGCATGCAATGCCAGGCGAGCGCATGGTTGGACGAGGTGACAGGCAGGCCGACCGCTTCCTCGATCTCCGTCACCAACTCGGCGAGCCGGAGCCCCGTGCAGGAGACGAACACCATATCGACGTCGCGGCCCTTGGTGATCGAAGCAATTCCGCGCTTGACGCTCTTCAAGTCGATGTTGGCGACCGTGGTGTCGTTCTCCTCGTTGAAAGAGCCGAACACGGGAACCTCGTAACCCTTGGCCTCGATGTACTTCTGGACGATGGCGTTGACGTCGGCGCGGTAGGGCGTCAGCACCGCGATGCGCTTCGCCTTGAAGGCATCGAAAGCGGCGAAGGCGGCGGTGATCGGGTTAGTGACCTTGGCCTTGGGCTTCGCCTTCCGAACCTCCTCCGCGACCTTCTTCTCGCCCAACACCATCGAGGCCGAGGTGCAGCCATAGCCGATGACGTCCAGCTCTGTGCCCGGCAACAGCAGGCGCGCGGCTTCCGTGATGTGCGGGCCCATGGCGGCGAGCGTTTCGGGCGTGATGGTCGTCGAATTGTAAATACGGCTTTCGAACAGGCCGACGCCTTTTAGGCCCTCGAAGGCCAAGCGGAACTCGTGCTCGATGGTGTTGTCGGAGGCGAGCACGATGAGGCCGACGCGCGCCTTGGTCGAGATGCCCTTGTCGGTCTTGAAGGGCAAGTGCTCGATGAACTCGGTCGGGGTCTTGGCGCGCGGCGACTTCGCACGGGCGCGGCGGGTGCCGATATCGGTCTCAATGCTCATAGCGAAGTCCTTCCGTATCGATGGCGGGGCGGCGTTGGGCGATCAGGTCGGCGACGATCCGGGCCGAGCCGTTGGACATCGTCCAACCCATATGGCCGTGGCCGGTATTGATCCACAAATTCGCGATGGGCGAGCGGTCGACGATTGGAATGGCGGTCGGAGTCATGGGACGCAAGCCTGCCCAGTAGCTCGCATTCGCCCAATCGAGGCCTTGCGGAAACAGCTGCTTGACCCTGTCCGACATGACGCGGAAGTCGCTAGGCTTGTGCGAGGTGTCGAAGCCCGCGATTTCGGCCGTCGCCGTGACGCGCAGCCGCTTCTCGAACGGACAATAGGCGAGCAGATTATCCTCATCGACGCCGCCCAGCCGCGCGACTTTCGATTTGTCGCTGATCGGGATCGTCATGGCATAGCCCTTGACCGGATAGACCGGCAGCTTGATGCCGAGGCGCTTGACGAATTCCGGACTGTAGACGCCGAGCGCCAGCACAAAGGCATCGGCGTAAATCGGGCCGGTACTCGTCTCGACGTGGGAGATTTCGCCGTTCTTCGCCTCGATGCTCTTGATCGTGGTCGAGAGGTTGATCTCGGCGCCCATGGCGCGGCATTTCTCGGCGAGCGCCTGGGTGAAGATTCGGCAATCGCCGCCCTCGTCGCTTTTGACGTAGAGCGCGCCGGCGATCTGACTGGCCGCGGCCTTCAGGCCCGGGTCCATCTTGATCGCCTGTTCCGTCGAGATCGAGTCAATCGGGATGCCCGCGTTGCGCAGGATGTCGGCCTTCTTCGAGCCCCGCTCGTAGCTCGCGGGCGAACGGAAGAAGTAGAGCAGCCCGCCGTTGACGCGATCATACGGGATGCGCGTTTCCGCACCGACCTCGTTCAGCACCTTCTGCGAGTAGATCGAGAGCCGGGCCTTGTGCTTCGTGTTAGTGACGGCACGTTCGGCTGTGCACTCGGCGAGAAACTTGCGGATCCACGACCATTGGCGTGGATCGAGACGGGGCTTGAAGCGGATCGCCTGGTCGTTGCGCCACTGGGAGCGCCACATCATGCCGGGCGCGGCGGGTGACGCCCAGGCATAGGCGTGCCCGGGCGCGACCAGTCCGGCATTGGAGAAGGAGGTGAAGTTAGCGGCCTCGGGCTCGCGGTCGACGATCACGACCTTGTGGCCGTCTTTCAACAGCTGATAGGCCGTCGTGATGCCGACGATGCCGGCGCCCAGAACCGCTATCTTCATCGAGACCGATTCCCCTCTACCCTCTGGTCTAGTCGATCGCCGCCGTCACCATGATCTCGACGGTGAATTCGGGCGCCGCGAGCTTGGCCTCGACGGTGGCGCGGGCGGGCGTATTGCCCGAGGACACCCACTTGTCCCAGACGGCGTTCATCTCGGCGAATTTGGAGATATCGGCGAGCCAGATGTTCGTGGTGATGAGCTTCGTCTTGTCGGTGCCGGCGGCCTTCAGATGCTTGTCGATGGCGTTGAGGATGTCCTGGGTTTGCTCGCCGACCGACTTGCCCTTGGCGCCCATGGCCACCTGACCGGCGAGGTAGGCGATATTGTTGTGGATGACCACCTGGCTCATGCGCGGGCCAACTTCGAGACGCTTCAAGGACATGTCGCTCACTCCGTCTTTCGGGATGGTTGGATCGTCATGCTGAGCATATAGCGGCGGCACGATCCCCCCCACAAGCGCGATTGCGAGGCGAGCCATGGAGCCCCGGCAGAGCGGTCATACGAAAAGCGGCGGTCGCCGTGGGGCAACCGCCGCTCGTGTTCGTCAGGTGAGGGCCGGCTGATACCGGGCCTTACCTTAGCTCGCTAGGGCCGGCGGAAGATGTGGTTGTGGACCGACACCTGGTCCCAGAACCCGCGCGGCACGTCGGCGCGCGAGAGGCCGATATCGGCAAGCTCACGGTCCGTCAGACGCGACAGTTCGCGGCCCAATTCCCGGCGATCGCGCCCAGCCTTGAAGGACTGGCCTACGGTGCCGAATATTGCATTGCCCAATGCCTCGATGGCAAACCCCATGACGCTCGCGCGTCCGTGCATCATATTATTGAAATTGCTCATGATTATTCTCCGTTTCGGTTCGTCCAGCCGTTACCGGACGCACGGACTTCTTTACCCGTGTTGTTGCACCGCAATATGACGATTCCAAACGCCGTTTACTAGCCCCCCCGGGGCATTCAGGGCATGCGGCTGGCGCATATACCGATTGGTAACAATGGCAGAGCGCTTGGGCCGCTTCAGGCAGCGCGGCGAATTCTGCTGAACGGCCAGGGGCCTAGCTGACGAGTTGCCGTTACCTGCGTCCCTCCGTCGAGCCAGCGGTCGGCCTCGGTGCGGCCTGCGGACTTAAGGTGCGACAAGAGTTCCCAATGGGTTTGCAGGCGGCTTTCAGGCGCCAAACCGGCGGTATAGGCGTCGGCCGACAGGGTATGGAGGCGGTGCCGGGCGATCCGCCGCTCCTCGGCGGGCGCGAGCCAGCGCCAGAAGCCCTTGAGGCTCTGCTTTCGTGCCTCGAGTTCTCGCAAATCCCGCAGCAAAGGCTGGTTGAAGGTGATGCGGCTGACATGGTGGGCGATCTCGGCCGCCTGCCGCGGCACGGTGTCCACGCTTACCGGGTTGAGGAGAACCAGCAGCGTGTCGGCGGTCTCGGAGCGTGCCGCCAGCGTCACGAGATCCGGATTGGCCGAAAAGCCGCCGTCCCAATAGGCCCGACCGCCGATCTCGACCGACCGGTAGAGTGTCGGCAACGAGGCCGAGGCCAGCACCACGTCGATGCTGACCTCGCGCTCGTCGAACAGGCGGGCTTCACCGGTCGCCACGTCGGTTGCCGAGATGATGAGTTCGCGCCGGCGGATGGGCCTGCAACCGATCGAAGTCGATGTGCTCGACAAGGATGTCCTTCAGCGGATTGATGTCGAGCGGATTGAAGGTGTAGGGCGAGACGAGGCCGTGCGCGCGGGCGAGACCCGCCAGGAAGGGATTGAGGCGGATGTAGTCCGGCAGCCCGGCCTTGGAGATCGCCTGCCAGACGGCATCGAGTTTGGCCCGCGCCGCTTCATGGCCACCGGCGGCCAGACCCGACAGCATCGCCACGGCATTGACCGCACCCGCGCTTGCGGCGCTCACCATGTCGAACGTGAGCGTTTCCTCCTCGAGCAGCCGGTCGAGCACGCCCCAGGTGAACGCGCCATGCGCCCCGCCGCCCTGGAGCGCCAGATTCAGCCGGCGCGGCCGCTCTCGCTCGTCGCGCATGATGCCTCGCTCTTTGTTGGGTTGGGGCGCTGGCGCCATCTGCGCACGAGCCCCTTTGTACTAGGCTCATCAGTCGGCCAGATGCAACGCGCCAATTGTCCACTGGACGGACCGAATTCCGCCTCAATGCGCGACAACGACCGGGATGCCGTCGATTTCCGCGCGCACCGCGATCACGTCGAACGCCTGTTTTAAAAGCACGGGCGTCAAAACGTCAGTTGGCTCGCCATCTGCGAGCACCGCACCGTCCTTCATCATGACGAGGCGATGACAGAATCGCGCGGCCGCCGAAAGATCGTGCAGCGCGACCATCACGCCCATACCGCCTTCGGCCAGCGACCGGAAGTGCCGGAAGAGCGCGAGCTGATGGGCTGGATCGAGACCTGCAGAAGGTTCGTCGGCGATGAGAATCTTTGGTTCCTGGGCAAGCGCGCGCGCAACGAGCACGCGAGCGAGCTCGCCCCCCGACAGCTCGCTCGTCAGCCGCTTCGCCAGGTGATCGACTTGCGCGGCGGCCAATGCCTTGGCGACAGCCACGCGATCGGCCACGTCCAGCTCGATAGCGAATCCATGAAAGGGCAGCCGGCCAAGGCCGACGAGCGTCTCGACCTTCACCGGCCAATGCACGGTGCGGCTCTGCGGCAGGTAGGCCAGCCGGTGCGCGAGCGCCGCGCGGGTCAATCCCGATGCATCGGCGCCATCGAGCAAGACCTGCCCGGCATCTGGCACGACGACACCCGCGAGTGTCTTCAGAAGCGTCGACTTACCGGCACCGTTGGGGCCGATCACGCCGACGAGCTCCCCTGCGTCGCATACCGCCGATACGCCCGATAGCACACGGCGGCCGGACAGGCTGACGGCGAGGTTGCGGCCCTCGAGCTTCATGCCAGAAGCTCCTTGCGCGATCTCAAAACCAGATAGAGGAAGAATGGTGCGCCGATGATCGAGGTCAGTACGCCGAGCTTGAGCTCGCCCGTGTCGCCGAACAGGCGGACGACGATATCGGCGCCAAGCACGAGAGCGGCGCCTCCCGCCAGAACTCGGTACCAACAGCCTGCCCGGACGATTGCCCACGAGCGGCCGGATCAGGTGCGGCACCACGAGGCCGACGAAACCGATGGTGCCCGCGACGGACGTCGAGGCGCCGACGGCCAGCGCGGTGCCGAGCACGACGAGCCAGCGGCTTCGATTGAGGTCGATGCCGAGGCTCACCGCCGCCTCCTCGCCGAGCGTCAGGGCTTCAAGCGCGCGCGCCGTGAACAGCAGCATGATTGCGCCCGGCACGATCAGCAGTGCCGCAAGCCCTGCGTGCAGCAGCGAGCGATCGCCGAGCGAGCCCAGCATCCAGAAGAGGATCTCGGTGGTCGCGTAGGGGTTGCGGGACAGCGAGAGAGCAAGCGCCGTCAGCGCCCCGCAGACGCTGGTGACGGCAACACCGGCGAGGATGAGCGTGATCGGCCCGCCCCGTAAGCCTGCAAGCCCCAGCACTACGGCAACGGCAACAAACGCTCCGGCAAGCCCCATCAGCGGCAGCGCCAGCACGGTCAGGCCAGCCAGGCCCGTGTGGATGGCGAGCACCGCGCCGAGCGTGCCCCCGGCCGACACGCCGATGAGACCCGGTTCGGCGAGCGGGTTCCTGAGATAGCCCTGCAATGCCGCGCCCGAGAGACCGAGCGCCGCCCCGATCAGCAAGCCGAGCAAGGCCCGCGGCAGGCGAATCTCGCGCATGATGAGGACAGTCGTCTCGCGCTCGGCCGATGTGCCGAAGAGGAGCGCGTTGAGCCCTTCGAGCAGACCGACACCCGCCGGGCCGGTCAGCAGCGATCCCAGGAACAGGACCGCAACGGCAATGATGAGACCCGGCGTGAGCCAAGGGCGCTGCATCAGGGCGAAACGCTGGTTTGGCGCGCCGGCATCGCGGCCCGCGCCGCCGCCAGGCTCTCGATCGCCTCGATGATGTGCGGCGTGTCGCACATCAGCAGCGCCTGTGGCAGCATCATATGTGGTACGCGCTCGAAAAGCCGGTGCAGTGCCGGATGGCGGAGATTGTCGGCCGTGATGCTGCGATAGTGCTCGATGCCGTTGCCGAGGACGATCAGGTCGGGCGGTTCGGTAATGATGCGCTCAAGGGGAAGAAAGCCCTCGCCCTCGATACCCTGCTCGGCCGCGAGGTTGCGGAAGCCAGCGGCCGTCAGCACGGTGTCGGCGAGCGTTCCGCGTCCAGCGGCGAGGCTGTTGACGTAGTAGATGATGGCGGTCGGCGGTTGAGCCTCCTTGGTCTTGGTTACATCGGCGAGCCGGGCATCGAAATCGGCGACGATGCGCTGCCCGTCGGCGTCCCGGCCAAGCCAGCCAGCGACGAGACGCACATTCTTGCGAATGCCATCGAGATCATTGGTCATTGGCAACGTCTCAATCCGTTGCCCGAGCCGGCGCATGAGGGCGACTGTCGCTGGTGTCGAGTAGAACTCCAGCGATGACGAGATCGGCCTCGAGCGGCAGCACTTCCTCCGCCTGGCCGCGAATGAGCAGATAGCCGGCCGCCTGATCGGCCATCACCGACATCTGCGGATCGCCCGCGAGAAAGCTCAGCGCCTGCACACTCTCCTTCGGCGCCAGCATCTGCACCAGTTGATCGGCACAGACATTGATGGAAACGATGCGCTTGGGGGGGGCTGCGACGGTGGACGTCACGCACATGATGAGAATTGCAGCAGCGATCGAGATAAGAGCGCCGTTGCGTCCCTTCCCCCCGTAAGGGGGAAGGCCTAGCGCCTTGGACTTGAGAAGCGAAGCGCTCGAGTCCTTAGTCGCTTGGGATGGGGGGAATGACGCGAAGGCAGTTTCATTTGCTTTCGCCCCCCCACCCCGACCCTCCCCCTCGTCGTGCCGGAGGCGCGCCTCCGGCGCGATGGGGGAGGGAGATGCATCCATCCCGCGTCGCAACGTGTTTCCCACCGTTGGGTTTACTACTTCAGCGTTTCCACCACCGCCGGCTCGGGTTCCTCGAGGCGGATCTTGATGCCGCCATAGGCCGCGAAGCCCGCCGAGTTGAAACCGAAGGTCTCCTCGTAGTCCTCGTCCAGCGCGTTCTCGAGGCGGCCATAGACATCGATCTGATCCGACACGGCGTAGCGCGCCCCGATGTTGACGACCGTGTAGGCATCGAGCATCACGTCGCGCTGAGCGAAGGTGAACGCGTCGAAGCCGACATCCTTCATTTCGCCGTTGTAGATGACGCCCCCGGACAGTAGTCCGCGCCCCTCGTTGAAGCGCCAGTTGGCCGAGAAGCTCGCCGCATGCTCGGGCCGGCGGACCTCGGCGAGACCTGTGGAATCGGTTGCATCCAAATTGGTGTAAGTGACGATGACATCGAGATCGTCGGTTGGCCGCAGCGTCGCCGAGACCTCCACGCCCTTGCGCAGGCTTTCGCCGATCAGGTTCACAGGCGGACCGGCAAAGGTCGAGAAGATTTCGTTCGTGAGATTCTGCTCGAAATAAGTGACGTCGACGACGACCCGGCCATCTAGCAAGGTCTGCTCGACGCCCACATCCCAGCCCACGGACTCCTCGGGCAACAGATCCGGATTGGGCGTAAAGAGGCCCGGGATGAAGCCGAACTGCTCGAACATGGTCGGGAAGACGACGCCCGTGCCATAGCTGCCGTGGAAGCGCGTCTCAGTCTGGCGGAAGAGCCAGGCTGCGGCAACGCGATAGGTGTCAAAGGGCCCGAACACATCGCTGTCGTCGTGGCGGAGCGCGCCGGACAGGAACAGCTGATCGAAGTATTCGCCGCGGATTTCACCGGCCACACTCGATTTTTCGCGGGCACGCTCGGCCGGATCGGAGGAGATCTCGAAGGTTTCCCCTTCCTGCTCGACGAGCCCGGTGATGATGTGGCGCATGCTCTGGTCGGGCGCGTCGAGGGTCAGCGACGAAGAGGCACCGAAACGATCTCGCTGGCCCAAGTTCGAGCTGTTGCCGAAGATCGGATCGAGGTTCTTGCGATCCGTCTCGCTGTAGTTGGCGAAGAGTTGCGTCTTCCAGACACCGTCGAAGGGATCGATCGTCAGCGTGCCGCCGGTCGCGAGCGTGTTTGAGAGTGTCTGCAGGCCATCCTGATCGAGGGATTCGGCGAGGTCTCCCGCGATCGCGCCCGGCGCCGCGCCGAAAGAATCGAAATCAGCGCGCTTGTCCATGTCGCGGACGAAGCCCTCGACGGTGAACCAGGGATGCAGCTTCAGCCCGCCGCGCGCCTGGAAATTGACGATGCGGGCGCCATCGTCCTCGATGCCGTTGTCGGAAATGTTGAAACCGTCGGTCTCCAGGCCCGAGCCGCTGATGGAACCCCAGGCGTGCTCGCCGCCGCCGCTCGCGCCGAGTGAGAAAGAGCGTGTGTTGAAGGAGCCGGCCTCGGCACTTGCATGCACGCGCGCCGGTCCGTTACCCCGCCGCGTCACAATGTTTATGAGGCCCGAAAGCGCGTTTGCGCCCCACAGGCCACTCTGCGGACCGCGCACGACCTCGATCCGCTCGATGTCGTCGACGAGGAGATCGGAAAAGTCGAACTCGCCGTCGGTGGTCGAGTTGATCTCGACGCCATCAATGAGAACCAGAACGTGGTTCGCCTCTGCGCCGCGCACGCGGATTTGCGTGACGCTTCCCGCCGTCGAAGTCCGATTGACGGAAAGGCCCGGCACGGTGCGCAGAACATCGGCCACGTGTTTGACCTGCTTGTTCTCGATCTCCTCGCGCGTCACGACCGTGACCGAGGAGCCGAGTTTTTCGACGGGCACCGGCGTCAGGCCGAGATCGGCGCTTTCGACGATGATGGGCGCGAGGGTCGTGCCCTCTTGCGCAGCGGCAGGCCATGAAAGGCACGGCAGCATCAATAGCGCTGCAGTACCGAGGAGATAGTTTCTAAACGAAAAAGACATGAGCAAACCCCCACGATAGCGATGACAAACGCCGCGGGCCTGAAGACGTGAGGATGTGCTGGTGCTGGTCCGGGCGGCGCCCACCTTTGGCGGCACGACGGCCCGATCAGACTGCTTCCCAACCCGCAGACACCCAAGCGCCTTCCGGCACGAGACACGTGTCGCCACTACGGGTGTCCGCTCCTGTGCACGCCCCGCGCACGGGATGGGCGACCGCTGTTGGCAGGTCTCCTGGCTCACGGCTCGATCGCTGCCGGCGCCTTCCCGGCCTTTCGGCCAGTGGCTGGGTGCCGGCGAGCTCGCCGTTTACAGTTGCGGGGGCAGCCACGGATTGGCTACGGCGTTTGGACCGCCGCGTCGCTAACCGTGTTCCCTTTTCACCTCGCACCGGAACCGGAGCGAGGAACCAACAATCGTTTCTATCGAGCCACGCGCCCCGGGGCGAGTCAAGACGGCGCCGGGCTTGCCGGCGAATCGGCAGGCAAGAGTCTTGCTGCGTGCCTGGAACGCCACAGCGCGGCCATCGATTGCCGGCGACGCTAAGCTGTGCTGTTGGCGGCGGCAGAGAACCGGTAAGCCTCGGGCCACGGTACAAGAAAACGGATTCGAGCGTTTGCGCCTCAAGGTCCTCGACCAGATTTCGCTCTCGAGCGGCAAGGTGAACGACGACCGCGTCGGGGCCGCCGGGGCTTTGGCCTGGGCCATCGATGGCGCGACCGACGTGTTGGCCGAGCCATTGATGCCGGGCGGCAGCGACGCGGCGTGGATTGCCGGTTTCCTCGATGATGAGTTGAAAAACCGTGGCGCGATGCCGGTTGGATCGCTCGACGAGTTGGTCGCTGAGTTGACCGCGAGCGCCGCCCAAGAGTTCGCTCGCGGGCAGCGTCGATCACCTTCCGATCCGCACGAATACCCTTCGGCGGCCGGGTTCATCGTACGCCTTGCCGATGCTCATCTCGATTACCTCGCTCTCGCCGACTGCCAGTGTTTCGCGGCGGCTCCAGATGGTCCGCTCGTCGAACTCGGCCACGATCCGCGCGTCAGGATCAGCGACAAGCCTGTCATTGAGGTCATGCAGACCTATCGCGCCGAGACCAAGGGCGCCGGCTGGCGAGAGGCGCGTCAGCACTTCAAGCCGAAATTTCGGACCGCCCGTGCCAGGCTCAACACCGCCGATGGCTACGGGGTCTTCAGCGTCATCCCGGTACCGCCGAAATTCTCGCGCACCGGCCGGCATCCGGTCGTAGCGGGAACCCGCGTGCTGCTCGCCACCGACGGCTTCATGCGCATCTCAGATCTTTTTGGTCGCTATGCGACGGCGGATCTCATCGGCGTTTGCCGCGCCGCCGGCCTTGCCTCGATTGCCGAGGAACTACGAGAGATGGAACGGGCCGACGGCGATTGCGTGCACGTGCCACGCACGAAGCCGCACGACGATGCGAGCGCGATCCTGCTCGAGGTCGTCGCCTGACCCACTTCGTCCTACTCGCGGAACAGCACGCGATTGACGATGAAATTCGCCCAACCTTTGGCCTTGAAGGACGTGCGCACGGCTTCCGGATCGTAGCGGGTCGCGGCCCAGGCTTCGAACGGCACGTCGCCCTTCGGATGGTCCGCGAGATAGTGCTCGAAGACATGATCGAGAATGCCGGTGTTGGCCTGCCGGAAGTGACCATAGCGCCAGTCGAGCTGCTTTGCGGCCTCCGCCACCGGCAGACGCTCCTTGAGAATCATGTAGAGCGTCGCCATCAGGCCCGCGCGATCGGCACCCGACTTGCAATGCATCAGGATCGGATACTCGATCTCGCGAAACAGTTTCGCGGCGGATGCAATGAGCTCCGGCTCCGGCGTTGCCCGCGACTTCACCGGGAAGTCGACGAGCTTGAGGCCTGTCGCCTGACAAGTCTTCACTTCGAGCCGGTAGGCGCCGCAATCGCGCACGCCCCGCAAATTCACGATCGTCCTTATCCCGTCGCGCGCGCAGCGACGCAGATCGTGCGGCGCGGGCTGGGCCGAGCGCCAGGCGCCGGGCGCGATCTCGTGCCGGTTCAGATAGAACACGCGGAAGATGCCGTGATCGACGAAAAGCATGTCGAGCGTGTCAACGGCAGGTCCTGCTACCCGCCTCAGCCAGAGCGGTGATGTATCGGCCAACCGGTCGCGGAAACGGCGGATACCGCGCCGGAGCTGGCGCCGCTGCGTCTTGGCGATTTTCATGCCGCGCGTCCGCCTCCCTGTCCCGCCCGGCATTCCCAAAAGCGGTGACCGCATCCTCTGGCTCCGGGTGATAATCCAGTATAGAAGGCCCCAGCAAGTGTGGCGCCTCACCGCGCCCCAACCTATTGGATTTGCCGGGCCCTATGGCAGCACCGATCGAGGGCAGGAAGGCGTTTCCGACCGCCTCTGGAGCGATGCTGGCGCGCTACATCCGATTCGTTCGCCGGACGAGCCGGATCGTTGCCGATCCCGCCGACTGGCTCCAGCGCCTCGAGTGCGAGCGGCCGTTCATCTACGCTTTCTGGCATGGCCAGTTCATGCTCATCCCGGCGCTCAGCCCGCCGTCGATCCCGGTCGACGTCATGGTGGCCAGGCACGGCGATGCTGAGCTGTTGAGCAAGGCCCTCGTCCATTTCAACATGGGGCTCGTGCGCGGCGCCGGCGCAGGCGACCGCAAGCGCGACCGGGGCGGGGCATCGGCGCTCCGCGCAGCCCTCACGACGCTCGAGCAAGGCCGGTCCCTATCCATGACGGCCGATGTGCCCCCGGGTCCAGCGCGTCGCGCCGGAGAAGGCATCGTGACGCTGGCCCGGCTTTCCGGCCGGCCGATTATTCCCGTGGCTGTAGCGAGCTCCCGCGCGAAGGTTCTCGACACCTGGAGCCGGATGACGATCAACCTGCCCTATTCGACCATTGGCGTTGCTGTCGGCGAGCCGATCCGGGTGCCGCGAGAGCTGTCCGCCGAAGCGATCGAGCGCACCCGCCTCGACGTCGAGACGGCGCTCAACGGCGTGACGGAACAGGCCTATCGCTTGGCCGGAACTGACGCACAACGCATCTCACCCGTGGGCAACGCCAAACGCGGCGTCTGGCTTCTCGCCTATCGCGGCCTCACCCGAGCACTGACGCCCGCTGGTCCTGCGATCCTCTCCTGGCGTACACGCAAGGGGAAAGAAGACCCGAACCGACGTGATGAAAGACTGGGGCTTGCCGCTTTGCCACGCCCGGGGGGCCGGCTCGTCTGGATTCATGCCGCGAGCGTCGGCGAGACGAACGCCATCCTGCCGCTGGTGCAGGCGCTTGACCGGCGGCACCCAGAAGCAACCGTGCTGCTGACGACAGGCACCGTGACCTCGGCCGAGCTTGCCCGCAAGCGGCTGCCTAGCCACGCGATCCATCAATATGTGCCGCTCGAACTCTCCGCGCTACGTGAAACGTTTCCTCGATCACTGGAAGCCCAATCTCGCAATCTTCGTTGAGTCCGAAGTCTGGCCCAATCTCGTCATCGAGACGCATCGCCGGAAAGTTCCCCTCGTGCTCGCCAATGCGCGCATGTCCAAGAAATCGTTTCAGAGCTGGAAAAAGAAGCGCGCGATGGCGCGGACACTCTTCTCGGCTTTCGATCTGGTGCTCGCGCAAAACGACACTTTGGCCCGGCGTTTCTCGCGGCTCGGCGCGCCCAACGCTGTCACGTCCGGAAACCTGAAAATCGATTCGCCGCCGCCGCCCGTCGATGATGTCGCCCTGCAGAAGCTCGAGGCTTCGCTCGACGGGCGGCCCGTTTTTCTTGCCGCCTCCACCCACGCGGTTGAGGAGGAGCAGGTCGCGACCGCTTACCATCTGTCGCTCGCCAAGCAGCCGCGCCTCCTCGCCATCATCGTGCCGCGCCACCCCGAGCGCGGGCCCGAGATTGCGCGCGCCTTGTCGGCCGGCGGAACGCGCGTCGCCTTGCGCTCGAAGGGCGAGCTACCGGGGCCGGAGCATCAGATCTATATCGCCGATACGCTGGGCGAGCTCGGGACCTTTTACAAGCTCGCTCCCATCTCTTTCATCGGCGGCTCGCTCATTCCCCATGGCGGGCAGAACCCGATCGAAGCGGTGAAACTCGGTAGCGTCTGCCTGACGGGTCCGCATTGGGAAAACTTCAAGGATGCGTTCGGGGCCTTGATCAAAGCCGATGGCGCTCGCGAGGTGGCCTCCGCCGAGGCGCTGTCGGCGGCGGTTTGGACACTGTCACAGGATGAGGGCGAGCGGCGGGCGATGCAGGCACGGGCCGAAGCGGCACTCGGCACGCTCTCCGGAGCGCTCGATCTCACGCTTGAGCATCTCGACGTATACCTCGGCACACAAAAGCAGCTCGACCGTGCGTCCTAGGGCTCCAAACTTCTGGACGCGACGGAGTCCGACGATGATTGCCCAGATGCTCCGGCCACTCGGCGCCGCCTACGGCGCGGTCGCCGCCCAGCGCCTGAGACGCGGCGGCTATCGCTCGACGCTCCCGGTTGTCTGCATTGGGAACTTCACGGCGGGTGGCGCCGGCAAGACGCCGACGGCGATCTGGGTGGCGGAGGAGCTGAAAAGGCTCGGCCGGAAGCCGGCCTTCCTGTCGCGAGGCTACGGCGGATCGATCGCCGGGCCGCATCTGGTCGACGCGGGACAGGACAGCGCTCGCACCGTCGGCGACGAGCCGTTGCTGCTCGCGAAGTTTGCCCCGACGGTTATCGCCCGCGACCGTGCCGCTGGGGCACGGCTGATCGAGACGCTCGATGCCGATGTCATCGTCATGGACGACGGATTGCAAAATCCGTCGCTGGCGAAGGACCTGACGATTGCTGTCGTCGATGCGGGTGCTGGCCTCGGAAATGGTTTGGTCATTCCGGCAGGGCCGCTCAGAGCGCCGCTCGCGGTGCAGCTGCCATTGGTGCACGCGATCGTCGTCATCGGGGATGATGCAAACCAGACCGTCGCGTTGCCGGGCTGGACAGGTCAACTCTGCCGTGCCCGGCTTGCGGCATTCGAGGATCTCTCTTGGCTTCGCGGCAAACCTGTCGCCGCCTTTGCCGGCATCGGCCGGCCGGAGAAGTTTTTCAACACGCTGAGGGCTCTCGGTGCTGATGTCGTGGCGGCCCGAGGCTATCCCGATCACCACCAATACACGGACGCCGAGGTGCACCGGCTCGCCGCCGAAGCCACCCGGCATTCGGCAATTCTCGTCACGACCGAGAAGGATCACGTTCGATTGCACGGGACGGCTGCGCTGTCCGATCTCGCCAGAACGGCACGTGTGCTTCGCATTGCACTCGAGATGCCCGATCAGTCCCGTCAGGCGCTCATCGACCAACTGCGGAGATTGGCAAAACCTCAGCCGCGCTGAGCCTCGGCCTTCGTCTCAAGATGCCGCTTCAGGGCCACCGCCGCGTTGAGATAGGCTTCCTGCCGCTCGACGTTCCAGTATTTCAGATTGGGTAGCGGGATGGGCTCGCCGGTGACGGCGCAGCGCACATGATCGCCGGAGGACAGCACCTGAAATTCGCCGTCGAGGAAGCGCACGCGCGCCTCGCCCTTATATCCGGAAAACTTCTCGAAGCGGTTCATCGTCGTTGAGGCCCAGCCGATTGGGGAGTGAATGCTTATGGCCTAGAAGAGCTGGCCCTGTCCACCAGCGCCCGGCGTACCGGAGGGACCGCGCGCCGGACGGCTCTGGGCCGGCGGCGCCGCGGGCCCCTCTCCTTCCGCTCGGACTTTCCGCCGCCCGTCTGCCAATTCAATCTCCAGGCTCTGGCCATCGCCAATTGCGCCCACGGAGCGAACCATCTCTCCAGCATCATCGCGAACCAACGCAAAGCCGCGCGCCAGCACGCTGCGATGACTTAACGAATAGAGAAGCTTGGTCTCGGCCTCGAGCGCCCGGCGCGCTTGCAGGATGCGCGATGACATGGCGGCGGCGAGGCGCCCTTTGATCTCCACATTGCGCTGGCCCGCGCGCCGCAACTCGAGCTTGAGACTCTGCGGCTTGAGGCGGAGGCCGGCCTTGTCGAGCCTTGCCCGCCGCAAATCCAGCCCGCGTCCGAGGAACTGCCGTGAGAACCGGCCGATGGCGTCGAGACGATCCCGGGCGCGGGCGATGCGCTGGCCGACCAGCTGCGGTGTCAGCCGTCCCGAGACGCGGGCGAGCCTCGTCCCGTGTGCCTGCGTGTTGGCTGAGAGCGCGCGCGGCAGGCGGCCAGCGGCCGCATCGAAGCGTTGGCGCGGGAGGGCCACGAGATCGGTGGGTTTTGGCAGAGCCCGCGCGAGCGTCGTCAGATGCCGGCGCTCGGCCTCGAGCATGCGGCGGATGACGAGGGCAAGCCGTCCGCCGTGCTCGCCGACCCGTTGCAAGAGATCGGAATGCTTCGGCACCGCCCATTCGGCCGCCTTCGTCGGCGTCGGCGCGCGCGCGTCAGCGACCAAATCAATCAGCGTCCAATCGGTCTCGTGGCCGACGGCGGAAATGATCGGGATGCCGCTCGCGGCGGCGGCGCGCACGACGACCTCCTCGTTGAAGCCCCAGAGGTCCTCCAGGCTCCCGCCGCCGCGCGCGACAATGAGCACATCGGGCCTCGGCAATCGGCCGCCGGGTGCGAAGGCATTGAAGCCGCGGATCGCGCAGGCCACCTCCTTGGCCGAGGTCTCGCCCTGCACCCGCACGGGCCAGACCACGACATGGGTGGGAAAGCGCTCGGCGAAACCAGCCAGCATATCGCGAATGACGGCGCCGGTCGGCGAGGTGACGATACCGACGACTTTGGGCAGGAACGGCAGCGGCTTCTTGCGCAACTCCTCGAACAGGCCCTCCACCGCGAATTTCTTCTTGCGCTCCTCGAGGAGAGCCATGAGCGCTCCGGCACCTGCCGGCTCAAGGCTCTCGATGACGATCTGATACTTCGAGGAACCCGGATAGGTCGTGACCTTGCCGGTGACGACGACCTCGAGGCCCTCTTCCGGCTTGAAGCGGAGCGCGTTGAAGATGCCCTTCCAGACGACGGCGTCGATCTTCGCCTTTTCGTCCTTGAGCGAGAAATAGCAATGGCCGGAGGAATGCGGACCCCGATAGCCGAAGACCTCGCCACGCAACCGGACATGCCCGTAGGCGTCCTCGACCGTCCGCTTCAGGGCAAAGGAAAGCTCCGAGACAGTGAGCTCGGCGACGTTGCGGCCGGTGCGAGAAGCTGGAGTTGGATCGGCCAAGGCAGGCTCCGGTTTTTGGGATATCCGTTGGTGGCCCTTGACCCTAGTGTGGTGTCCCGCAAATACCTTCACATTTCGCGGCATGCGCTCCAAGGTATTTGCGGGACAAAACCACACTAGAAACCTAAGCTTTCTAGTGTCCTTTCGTCTCCGAAATGCCTTGATGAGGCTGCGGCAGTGGTAAAGGCATTTCGGAGACAGGACACTAGCAACGTCAAGTCAGCCGCTTCTCCATGAAGACCGACGCCGGGTGGTCTCGATAGTCGCCGTAGGGCCCGCGAATCTCGTAGCCGGCACGGCGATAGAGCCTCAATGCTTCGTCCGAACGGTCGCCGGTCTCGAGCCTGAGCAGTGGAAGCCCTTCCATACGCGCCAGCCGCTCGATCTCGGCGAGCAGCCGATGGCCGACCCCCTGCCCGCGCACGACCGGGCTCGAATACATGCGCTTGACCTCGCCGTACTCGCTCGCATGGACCCACATTGCTCCGCAGCCGACCGCCTTGCCCCACTGCCGTGCGACGAGAAAGCGCACTTCCGGTACGTCCAACTCGTCGAGGCTCAACAGGTGGCTTGCTTCCGGCGGATAGAGGCCGTCGTTCCAGCGATCGAGCTCTTGTATGAGGGCGACGATGTCCGGCTGGCGAGGACTTTCCAAAGCGATCGATACGGATGTCATGCGGTTCCAGAAATGCTGCGGGCCCGAAGCCGTATCAGCTCGGGCCCGCCAGCGTCTGTCAAGCCGATGCGCGACTACCAGGTCCGCTTCGGCCCGAGGTCGATGTGGAAGAACCCGCTCGGGTAGCGATGCAGGCCGCCGACGCTCGGATGGCTCCTGAGAAAGGCATAGAGCCCCTTCGAATTGCCGCGAATGCGGAAGTCGGTCGCCATGCACTTCAGGTGCCAGGATTTTCGGGCGCCGCCGACGCGACGGTTGTGCTTGTGACCGCGCGCCGTGGAGTTGACGACCACCGGCCCGAACTTCTGCGACACTTGATAGAGCACGCTCTTGAGCGCGCCCGGCACACAGCCCGAGGGTGCGTTCCAGCTGACATTGCCCTTGAACTTGCCGCCCTTTTTGACCAGCGACTTCTTGATCGAGCCGCTCGAGACGAATGCACTCGCCGAGGCGACCTTGGTGCCCTTGCGCTTCTTGGTGACTTTCGTCGCGACCGTTTGAGATTTCACTTTGGCCGTGAGCTTGACCTTCTGCCCGGCCTTCTTGGGCTGCACGGCAAACGTCGTCACTGGCTTCTTCTTGCTCTTCTGGGCGACTTTCTTCGATTTGGCCTTCTTGGGCTGCGCGACATTGGCATTGGTTGCCGACAGCTCCCTCAACTCGTTGGAGAGTGCAGCGCTCTTGCCATCTCCTGCAGCTTGGGCAGCGGGCGACAAAGGCACCGCCACTGCGAAACCTATTGCTGCGAAGACCAGCCCGGCGAACCAGGACCGGAAACCGCGATCGATTGTACTTTCCCTCGAGCCCCTCAACATACTCAACTCCACTCGTACAGGTTGCGGATACCGATGCGTTACAAAGGCTCCCCTAAACGTTGAGCGAGGCCAGTCAACGAATTAGGCCATTTGGTTGCTGCGCCATCTTAGCGCACGCTGTGATCACATTCCGATCACGTGTAATCTGAAGTTTCGATATAGCCCCTCGACTACCGGGAGCTGCCATCGAGCCCGTGGGCGATGGCCTTGCGCATGACGGAAGGAAGCGCCTCGCGGTCTAGGTCACGCCGATGCACCCAGCGGCAACGGTCCTGCGACGCCCACAAGGTCAGCGCGGCGGCCGTTGGAACGAGCGCCCGATAAACAATGAGCTCGAGGCGGAAGTGTGTGAACGTATGCGTCACGATGCCCGGCACCGGCCACCAGCTCGCATGCACGGGGGCGCCTTCGAGCGCCTCGTCCTCGGCCATCCAGTCGTCCGCCCACCGAGTTCGAAGGAATCTCCATCATCTGCGCAAGCAGGCCATCGTCGGGACGTTTGCGCAGCAGCACCTCTCCGCCCTCCGACAGGGCGAGGAAGGCGATACCGCGCCGGGTTGGACGCTCGGCCTTCGCGCGCCGGTAGGGCAGCTCGGCGGCGATGCCGCGCGACTTGCCCTGACAGTGCCGCTCCAGCGGACAGAGCATGCAGGAAGGCCGGCGCGGCGCACAGACGGTCGCCCCGAGATCCATCAACGCCTGCGCCAGATCGCCCGAGCGCTGATCCGGAATGAGCGTTTGGGCCAAGACTTTGAGTTCCGGCTTGGCATCGGGCAGCGGCGTCTCAACGGCGTGGAGCCGGGCCATCACCCGCTCGACATTGCCATCGACCGGCATTGCCTGCTCGCCGAAAGCAATCGCCGCTACAGCGGCGGCGGTATAAGGGCCAATGCCCGGTAGCTCGAGAAGCTCGGCTTCCGTCCGGGGAAATCGGCCGCCATGCCGCTCAACGACGGTTTTCGCGCACTCGTGCAAATTGCGGGCGCGGGAGTAATAGCCGAGCCCCGCCCAGGCGCGCATGACATCGTCGCGGGACGCGGCCGCGAGGTCGCCAACGGCCGGCCAAAGCTCGAGAAATCGCCGATAGTAGGGGATGACGGCTTTCACCGTGGTTTGCTGCAGCATGACCTCGGAGAGCCAGACGGCATACGGGTCAGCCGGCTTGCCAGGTGCCATGCGCCAGGGCAGCTCACGGCGGGCCTTGTCGTACCAATCGAGCAAAGCGGCGCCGACCGGGTGCGATTTGGCGCTCTGGGGTATCTGATGCAGGTTGGCAACAGCGCTCATGGCTTCGTCCCCCGCCCGGCGCGAATCGGCCGCTGCATGTTAGCTTTCCCGACGGGTGCAGCAAATGATTCGGGATCGAGCGCATGGCATGGGGTGGGGTCAACGAATCTTGGGCGAACAGCGCAAAGCTTGGCTCAAGTGTCGGCGCGATCGGTAGCTTCGTACCGGATGTCACCCGCAAAGCCTTTGAAAAACACGGTTTTCCGGCCGGCCGGCTGGCGGCCGACTGGACCGCCATTGTCGGGCCTGCGCTTGCCCATTTTACTCGGCCCGAGAAGATCAAATGGCCTCGCCCAGTCGAGGACGCCGAGGAAACCGAAGCAGCTGGCGCAACGCTGGTGCTTCGCGTGGACGGCGCGCGGGCCCTCGAGGTGCAGTACCGGGCAGCCCAGATCATGGAAAAGATCAACGGCTTCCTCGGCTACCGGGCCATCACCGAGATCCGCCTCGTACAGGCTCCGATCGTCTGCCGGATCGGGCGACCTGCCCAGCAGAAGTTCGTGCCCAGACCCCGCGAGGTCATCGGCCAAGGCGCGAACTCCGGCTCGCCGCTCACCAATGCTCTCGACCGGCTGGCGATGGCCGTCACCTCGTCAATGCGGACTGCCAACCGCTAACCCACAAACATCACGAGGATTTTGTGCCGGGGCGCGGCGTTGCGGCCATAGCCCTGCCCTCGAAATGTGCTAGACGAACCCCATCTGGAGATACATTTCGCCTGCCGCCGGAGGCATGTCACCCCTGGCGCCACTGCAGGCGACATCGATGGGAGCTTTGCTTGAGCCAGGACAAAAAGTCATCCGGCAGCCAACATAAGCCAGCCAAGAGCGGCGGCATTCCGACCGGCGGCCTGATCGCGGTCGCGGTGGCGGCGGCACTGGCCGTGCTGGTCTACAATTTCTACACGCCGTCGCCGGCGCCCTCGACCAATACCCAAACCTCATCCTCGGGTGCGACCACAACCTCGACGGACAGCGGCTCGTCAACGACGACAACCTCCGGCACCGACACGTCGGTGTCTGGCTCGTCTTCGACCACGACGGCAACCGACACGTCCTCGGGCGGCACGGCATCCAGCAGCTCGACAACGACCTCGACTGAAACCGCGGCAACACCGTCCACGCCGCCCACTCCCGATGTCGCCCTCGAAGAGCTCATGAAGCCCGGCGCGCTCGAAGACATCGTTCTGGGCGACGCGAACGCGCCGGTCACGATCGTCGAATACGCCTCGATGACCTGCCCGCATTGCGCGAACTTCCACACGTCGGTGCTGCCGCTGGTGAAGACCAAATACATCGACACCGGCAAGGCCAAACTGATCTTCCGCGAGTTCCCGCTCGACAATCTCGCCATGGGCGTCTCGATGCTGGCGCGTTGCGGCGGCCCGGTGAAGTTCCACGCCTTCATCTCCTCCATGTTCAAGACGCAGCTCGACTGGGCCGCAGGTGAGGGCTCGCCCTTGCCGAAGCTCAAGGAAATCACCAAGCAGGCCGGCTTCACCGACGAGAGCTTCGACAAGTGCCTCGCCGATCAGAAGCTGCAGGAGGACATCGGCGCCATCCGCGACCGGGCGGACAAGAATTTCGGCATTACCGCGACACCAACCATCTTCATCAATGGCGTAAAGCTCAAAGAAGGATTTGGACTCGAAGAGTTCGACAAGATCATGAAGGCGCTGGGACACGGCTGATGCGGAGCGCCCGGCGGATCATCGGCACCATTGGCGTAGCGGCTTCACTGGCAGTCGCGATACTGCTTGCCGGCTGCTCGGGCGAGCCGGTGACGCCCGGCGTGATTGGAGCTGCGACAGCAGAATCCTCGACGGCTGACACCTCAAGCCTTGCCGCCTATTCGACGAAGACGGCGGAAGCACCAAAGTCGAGCTTGGGCCGCGCGGGAGATAGCGCAGCGCCCGAACTCGAGCGCGAACGGCGGCCGCAAGGTGATCGCCGAGCCGACGGCCGCCGACCTCGCTCTGGCTGGTCCGCTCGGCGACCGCTTCCTCGGCAGCGCGAACGCGCCACTCACCGTCTACGAGTTCGCCTCGATGACCTGCCCGCATTGCCGGGCCTTCCATGCCTCGAGCTTCCCGGCCATCAAGAAGGCCTACATCGACACCGGCAAGATCAAATGGGTGATCCGCGAGTTCCCGATCGGCCGCTCGTCCGGCAATGCCTGGATCGCCTCCCGCTGCGCTTCCGATGACACCTGGCACGCCGTCTACGAGCACCTGCTCGCCGGGCAGGCGAGCTGGGTTTCCCAGGAGGTCCGGATCGACGCTATATCCGCTGTCGCCGAGAAGGGCGGACTCTCACGCCAGCAGTTTGACTCCTGCCTTGCGAATCAGACCCTTATCGACGGGCTCGCCTGGGTGAAGGAGCGCGGTCGCGAGCTCGGCGTCATCGGAACGCCGACCTTCTTCATCGGCACCAAGCATATCCGCCAGGTGCTGACGCCGGAGGAGTTCAAGGCGATCGTTGACCCCATGTTGTCGGGCGCGGCTGTCGCCTCGAGCGGCTAGTGCGATGGTTCGCAAATGCCGACTGAGAATGCCGCAGGCTCGAACGGCATTTGCGAAGCTGAATCGCACTAGAAAACCTATAGTCGCTAGTGTCCCTTTTGTCCCGCTATTGCCGAAAGTGCCTGCTGCGAATTGGTCGGCAATTGCGGGACGGGACACTAGTAGCGGTTCCGGTAGCGTATCCTCCAAAGACCGAAGTTGAGGCGAGCGCGAGGCCATTGTGCATATCAAGCGGCTGAGACTGATCGGCTTCAAATCCTTCGTCGAGCCGACCGAGCTTGTTGTCGAGCCCGGCCTCACCGGGGTCGTCGGCCCGAACGGCTGCGGCAAATCCAATCTGCTCGAAGCGCTGCGCTGGGTCATGGGCGAGACCTCGCACAAGAGCATGCGCGCCGCCGCCATGGACGACGTGATCTTTTCCGGCACGCAGCAGCGACCGGCGCGGAATTTCGCCGAGGTCGCGATCCTCATCGACAATTCCGAACGCAAGGCGCCGCCCGAGCTCAACGACAGCGACATCATCGAGGTGGCCCGCCGCATCGAGCGTGAGGCGGGCTCAACCTACCGCGTCAACGGCCGCGAGGTGCGTGCCCGCGACGTGAAACTGCTTTTCGAGGATGCAGCGACCGGCGCCCGCTCGCCAGCCCTGGTCCGCCAAGGCCAGATCGCCGAGATCGTCAATGCGAAGCCCGAGCAACGCCGGCGCATCCTGGAGGATGCAGCCGGTATCGCAGGTTTGCACTCACGCCGTCACGAGGCGGAGCTGCGCCTCAAGGCGGCCGAGACCAACATGACACGCGTCGCTGATGTGATCGGCGGCCTCGCCTCGCAGATCAACAGCCTGAAGCGGCAAGCCCGTGCTGCCCGCCGCTATCGCGAGATCTCGGACGAGATAAGGCAGGCAGAGACCATTGCCCTCTTCCTCGCCTGGCGCGAGTCGGAAGCCGATGTCGAACAAAGCGAAGCGGCGCTGCACGAGGCGCTGCGGCAGCTGGCCGAGCGCACCGAAGCCGAGGCCCGGGCCACTACACAAGAAGTCGAGGCATCTGAGCGCCTCCCCGGCCTACGCCAGATCGAAGCCGAGAAGGCCGCGGCGCTGCATCGGCTCAACAACGAGGCGGTGAGTCTCGAGCGCGAAGAACAGCGCATCCGCGCGCGGCTTACCGAACTCGACGAGCGCAAGGCCGAAATTTTCCGCGACCATGAGCGCGAGACGACCGTCGTCGCCGAGGCGCGCGCCATGCTGACCGAGTTGCGAGAAGAGGCGGAGAGGATCACGTCGGCCGCCCATCTCGCCGAGAAAGCGACGCAAGCCGCGCATACGCTCGTCGCCGAGCGGCGCACGGTCTGCGGCGAAATCGAGCAGCGGCTGGCGGCCCTCACGCGCGAGATCGCAACGCTGACCTCGAGCCGCCAGCGGCTATCGGGCCTGGTCGCGGAGGAAAGCCGGCGCACCAGTGATTGCTCCACACGATACTCGAAGACCGTGGCCGAGGCGGAGGCCCTCGCGACCGATCAGACGAGTGCTGCGATCGGCGCGTTGCGCCAGCGGGTCGACGCGGAGACGGCCCGCGTCGTTGAGCTGGAACAGGCCGTCGAGACCGCGGAGGATGGCGTCACCCGCGCGGCACAGACCGAAGCGGAGGCGCGCGGCGCGCTGTCCCGCGGCCAGATCGAGGCGGGCCGGCTCGCCGCCGAGAGCGATACGCTCCGCCGCTTGATCGCCTCCGTCACCGCAGACGCCGAGCCCATCGCCGACAAGCTCGTTGTCACCTCCGGCTACGAGACCGCGCTCGGCGCCGTCCTCGGCGACGACCTCGATCATCCGATCGACGAGATCTCGCCGGCCCATTGGACGATCATAGAGGGTCAAGCCGACGATCCCTTGCTCCCCGATGGTGTTGCGCCGCTCGCCCAATTCATTGACTGCCCGCCGGAGCTGACGCGCCGTCTCGCTCAGACCGGGCTGGTCGAAAGAGTCGATGGCGCACGGCTCCAAAAGTTTCTGCGCGTCGGCCAGCGGCTGGTGAGCCGTGAGGGCGACGTCTGGCGCTGGGACGGTCTCGTCGCCGCCGCCGAGGCGCCGACGGCGGCTGCCGCCCGCCTCGCCAACCGCAACCGGCTTGCAGAGATCGCGTCGCTCCATGCCTTGTCAGAGCGACGCCTGTCAGAGGCAACCGCCCTGCTCGCTGGCATGAGCGCCACCCTCAAGGACGCTCGTGACGCGGCCGCCGCGGCAAAAGCCCAACTGCGAGACGCCCGCGAAACCTTGGCCCGCAGCCGCGACGAGCTCACCCGCGCCGAGCGCAAGACCGCCGAGGTCGAGAGCCGCCAGGCGGTGCTCGCGGCTGCGATCGCACGCGATGCCGAGGCCGTCGAGGAGCACCGCGCGCGCGCCGCCGCTTTCCAATCCGAGCTGTACGGCCTCGCCGATCCGGCACCGCTGACCGAGGAGCACCGGCGGGTCGAAGCCACGGCCCAAACCGAGCGCCAGACGCTCATCGAGGCCGAGGCGCGTGCCACCAACCTCGATCGGGAAGCCGCGCAGCGGGCAGAGCGCCTCAAGGCGATCGGTGGCGATCAGAGCCGCTGGACCTCGCGCATCGAGGCTTCGGAAAAACACCTCGCTGGTCTTGCCAAGCGCCGGGAGGATGCGCAAACCGAGACCGAGCGGCTCGCGAGTGAGCCCGAACGGATCGCGGAAGCCCGCGCCAAGCTCGCCGATGCCATCTCGTCCGCCGAGGCCGATCGGCGCCATGCCGCCGATACGCTGGCCGAAGCCGAAACCGCGGCGCGCCAGCTTGCGAAGACGCTGAAGGAAGCAGGCGAAGCCGTCTCCCAGCAGCGCGAGGCCCGCGCCCGCGTCGAGACGCATCTGGAGCAGGCCCGAGAGTTGCGATTGCAGGCGTCAGCCAAGCTCCGCGAGACATTGGATTGCCCGCCCGAGGCTGCGCTCGCCAAAGCAGGACACGCGCAAGACGCGGAGCTGCCGAGCCTCGCCGATCTGGAGCGTCGCTTGCACAGACTCCGGCAGGATCGCGACGGGCTCGGCGGCGTCAATCTGCGCGCCGAGGAGGAGCTGACCGAGCTCGAGAAGCAGCATGACTCCCTCGAAAAGGAGCGCGCCGATCTCGACGCCGCCATCGGCCAGCTCAGGGAAGCCATCGGCAAGCTCAACCGCGAGGGCAAGAAGCGACTCGACGAGGCCTTCACGATCGTCAACGGGCACTTCCAGCGCCTGTTCATGACGCTGTTCGCCGGCGGCGAGGCGCGGCTCGAAATGATCGAGGGCGAGGATCCGCTGGAAGGCGGGCTCGAGATCATGGCGAAACCTCCCGGCAAAAAGCCAGCGACGCTCTCGCTGCTCTCGGGCGGCGAGCAGACGCTGACGGCGCTGTCGCTGATCTTCGCGGTGTTCCTGTCGAACCCCTCGCCCATCTGCGTTCTGGACGAGGTCGACGCGCCGTTGGACGACTCCAACGTCGACCGCTTCTGCACCATGATGGAGGAGATGGGCCGGAATACCCAAACCCGCTTCCTCGTCATCACCCATCACCCCATGACCATGTCGCGCATGCACCGCCTGTTCGGGGTCACGATGGCCGAGAAGGGCATCAGCCAGCTGGTGTCGGTGGATCTGGCGACGGCGGAGAGCTATCGCGAGGCGGGGTAGGTTTTACGAATCGAGCATGCGCTCGTAGTCGTCGTGGCTGCCGATCCAGAACCACGTGATGATGTCGCCTTCGAGCAATCCAAGGGCTCGATAGTGCTCACCAATTCTCACTGAGTAGAGCGGATGCTCCTGACCAACGCGCTTGAAATGAAGCGAAGGGTGGGCAGGATTATTACGCCATTGTTCGTAGGTTGATCGGGCGCGCTGCTGGACATCGACTGGAAGCTTGTCGAAAAGTCGCCAGAACTTTCTATTGGTTTGTGAACGCATTCGTCCCTCCACGTCCCGCGGTCTTGACGGTGGAAGGCCAAGGCAGCCTGAACCCCTTGCCTCGCGCAAGAGGTTGTGCAAACGCCGAGCTCAGCCGCTCGCGCGGTCGGATGGGTCTCCAATGACGATATCGCTGGCTGCGACATCCGCCCGAACCTCGCGTACCAGTCGATCGAGCAGCGGACCTGATCGCGGATCGCTCAGCAGAGCCTCCCAACGCTGATCCGCCGCGATGCGATCCAACACCTCGCGGGCAAGCGCATCCTGCTCCTCCGGCGGGAGTTGGCGCAGCACTTTGATGGCTTTGTCGAGCAGTATCGTCATGGTCTGGATTTATACTTCAGTTTGCCGAATTGCGCCAATCCGGTTTGGACCGAGCCAAGCGCTATCGTGAGGCAGTGTCGTCTGTGGACGGCGGCGGATGAATTGCCGCAGCGCCTGCCAGCGCTCCAGAAAATCGCTGGAAATCCGGCCTTTTTGTCGATTTCCGATCCTTGACACACTATCCCCCGCCGCTTAAGTTCCGCCCCGTTCAATAGCCTGATTTCGTCGACGACCTGCCTGTTTTCGAGGCCTCCCATGAGCGAGCCGGCCGGCCCCAAAGGCCGCGGCGATCTGAGCCCCGAGGAGCGGGCCGCTTTCGAGCGGCGTGTCCGGGACTTGGATGGCAAGCTCGATCGCATCCGCGAAGCCAGGGTGGCGGAGCAATCCGCCGGGCAACAGGGCAAGATGTCGAGCCGGGGCATGGCCTACGGGATGCGGATGGTGTCCGAGCTCGTGGCGGCCGTGCTGGTCGGCGGCGTCATCGGCTATGCGCTCGACTATGTGCTCGGTACGGGCCGGCTGCTGTTCCTCGCGTTCCTGCTTCTGGGGTTCATTGCCGGCATAGTCAATCTCCTGCGGACCCAGCGAAGGCTGCAGGCCGAGATCAACGCCGAGACCGGCGGCAATCTCGGACGGGCGGTCAAGGACGACGACGACTGATATTGGGGGCTAAGCGTGGCTGAAGCAGCTGGCGGACATGGCGGCGGGGGAATGCCCGATCCGATCCATCAGTTCGATATCTGGCCGATCCAGAAATTCAGCCTGTTCGGCTATGACGCGACATTCACAAACTCGTCGCTGTTCATGGTTCTGGCGACGATCGTGTCGTCCGGCTTCCTCATCTGGGCGATGGGCGGCAAGGCGCTGATCCCGAGCCGCATCCAATCGATCGCCGAGATCGCCTACGAGTTCGTCGCCAACATGCTGCGCCAGGCGGCCGGCGAGCACGGCATGAAATTCTTCCCGCTCGTCTTCTCGCTCTTCATCTTCATCTTCACGGTGAACATGCTGGGCATGATCCCTTACGCTTTCACGGCGACGAGCCATCTCATCATCGCCGTGGCGCTGGCGGCCATCGTCTTCATCACCGTGCTGGTGGTGGGCTTCGCCAAGAACGGCCTCAAATTCCTGAAAGCTCTTCGTGCCGTCGGGCGTGCCGATCTACATGATGCCGATCGTGGTACCGATCGAGGTGATCTCCTTCCTATCGCGCCCGGTCAGCCATTCGATGCGTCTCTTCGCCAACATGCTGGCGGGCCATATCGCGCTGAAAGTGTTCGCGGGTTTCATCGTCATGCTGTTGGGCGCCGGCGCTTGGGTGGCGCTTTCGCCCCTGCCGCTGCTGATGGCGATCGCGCTGACGGCGCTGGAATTCCTCGTGGCCTTCCTCCAGGCCTATGTCTTCAGCATGCTCACCTGCATGTATCTCAACGACGCGCTGCATCCGGGACACTGATCCCACGCACGCCCGCTAAGTTCCATCAACCAACGATCCAGAGAAACGGGAGAAGTCAAATGGAAGCTGAAGCCGCAAAGCTCGTCGGCGCAGGAACTCGCTGCCATCGGCGCCGGCGCTGCCGGTATCGGCGTGGGCTCGCTGTTCGGCCAGTATCTGTCCGGCGCGCTCCGTAATCCGTCGGCCGCCCAGGGTCAGTTCGGCAACTTGATTTTCGGCTTCGCCGTGACGGAAGCGCTCGGCATTTTCGCGCTCGTCATCGCCTTCATGCTGCTCTTCGCAGTCTGATCGCCGCGACGTCTTAACATCGTTGGCGCGCGCCCTGCCGTCTCGAACGGTGGCGCGCGTTTCGCCAATCCTAGAGCACATTGCGACCAAGTGGACACCGGTTGGTCGATAGAATGTGCTCAAAGCCAACAACATAGACCGTTTGTCGATCCGCAAGGATCGGAAAACGGTCTAGACGGCGGAAGCATACCATGACGGATACGGCCGAGACCATCATCCTGGCGCAGACCGAGACGAGCGGGTCGTCGTCCTCGACGACGACCACCACCACTTCGGGCGAAGCCACGACGTCGACCGACACGCACGGCACGACGACGGACGGGGCCACCGGCGCTACGCAAGTCGCCACCACTGTCGAAGTGCTGACCGAAACCGTCGGCGTGTCGCCCGAAGCCAAACACGGCAAGAAACCCTTCCCCCCGCTCGACCCGGCGCACTTCGCTTCCCAGCTCATCTGGTTCGCGATTGCTTTCGGTGCGCTCTATCTGATCATGTCGCGGATCGCGCTGCCCAAGATCGGCGCGGTGATCGACGAGCGAAGGCTGCGCATCCGCCGCGACCTCGACGAGGCCGAGCGCTTGAAGGGCGAGACCGAAAAGGCGCTCAAGGCCTACGAGCAGGCGGTCGCCGAAGCGCGCGGCAACGCCTCGCAGATCGCGCAAGCGACCCGCGACAAGCTTAAGTCCGAAGTCGACGCCGAGCGCACGCGCGTCGACAAGGAGATTGGCGAGCGGATTGCCAAGGCGGAAGCCCAGATCAAGTCGGCAACCGCCTCTGCCATGAGCAAGGTCTCCGACATCGCAACCGATACGGCCGAGAGCATCGTCAATGAACTGGTGGGATTGAAGCCCGATCGGGGCGATATCGCCAGCGCCGTCCGCTCGGTCCTGAATTAGACCCTTGGTTTTCGTGCTTCTTATCGGAATACCGCTTCGCACTTTTCCGTAAAGCACTTTAGGAACACCGCCATGTTGCAGACAGCCGAGTTCTGGGTCGCCCTCGCCTTCATTCTCTTCTTCGCGCTCATCTTCTGGAAGGGCGTGCCTGCGCTGATCGGCAAGGCGCTCGATGCGCGGGCCGACGGTATCCGCAAGGAGCTCGAGGACGCGCGCAAGCTCAAGGATGAGGCCGAGAAGCTGCTCGCCGACTACGAGAAGCGCCGCAAGGCCGCCGCCGGCGATGCCGAAGCCATCATCGCGCAGGCCAAGGCCGAGGCAACGGCCCTCGCCGCCGAGACACGGATAGGCCTCAAGGAAAGCCTCGAGCGCCGCACGAAGCTCGCCGAGGACAAAATTACCCGCGCCGAAGCGCAGGCCACGGCCGATGTCCGCGCCGCCGCCGTAGAGGCCGCCGTTTCCGCCGCCGCGCGACTGCTCGGCACGAAGCTCGATGGTGCCAAGGCTGGTGGGCTCGTCGACAACTCGATCGCTGAGCTGAAGTCGAAGCTCGGCTAACCTCCTGACTTGGGTTTCCGCCGGCTGTTGCGGCACTCCGGTTTTTCGCGAAGCGCCGATCAGACTTTGCGGGCGGCGATCAGCTCGGCAGCCTCGATTTCGTCCAGGATCGACGCGCGCACGCTAGCGTCCTGCTTCTCGATGGCAGTCGCCATGACGCGAAGCATCCGGCGCGTTCCATGCAGCTGATCCAGCAACGACAACACGACGGGCATGCTGTCCTCCTCGATCGCCATGTCGTAAACGAGATCGCAGATGAGTTGGGCTCGCACGGCGTCATGGTCGTCGAACACAAGCTCCACGTCTCTGCGTAGCGGGACGATCCAGCCGAGCTCGACCCAATGCCTCAGATGCGTTGCCTCGAGATTCTCGATGCGGGCGACCAACTCGCGCTCTGTGATCATGTGCTGCCTCCCATCGTTCGGCGTGGATTGTAGGGATGCATCGTCTCCCAATCGGTCACGACTCGTTCGAGATCGTCATCGATCGTGTCCGGCAGGACAATTCTGATCTCCACCAGATGGTCACCTGGCGGCGCGCCCTTCCGGCCGGGCATGCCCTTGCCTTTGAGACGCAGCACCCGGCCGCTGCTCGATCCCTTGGGGATTTTCAACTCGACGGAACCGGTCAGGGTTTCGACACGCACCTTGGCACCTGCAATCGCTTCGCGCAAAGTGACTGGGACCACGGCGCGGATGGTATTGCCCTCGCGCTGGAACACGGGATCGGGTGCGAACTCGATCTGCACCAGGGCATCGCCCGCGCTCGCGCCGCCGAGACCGGGGCCGCCCATGCCAGCCAGACGCAAGACTTGGCTTTCCTCCACACCGGGCGGAATTCTCACATCGAGCGTTTTGCCGTCGGGCAGGTCGATGCGCTTGGTGGCGCCGCCGATGGCATCGCGTAGACCGATGAGAAGGCGGTAGAGGCGATCTTGGCCCCGCATGCGAACACGAACATGAGGCTCCTCGCCGTCTTCTCCCCGCCCAAACAGGTCCGAGAAAACGCCGCCAAGATCGTCGAACTCGCCCTGATCGCCGCGACTGCCGTAGCGAAATCCCGGCTCAGCCTCGGCGTACTCGCGATAGAAGCGCCGTTGCTGTGGTTTCTCCGCGCCCTGCTCATCGATCTCGCCCGCGTCGTATCGGCGGCGCTTCTCGGGATCCTTCAGGATGGCATTTGCCGCCGATATCCGCTTGAACTTTTGCTCGGCCTCCTTGTTGCCTGGGTTGAGATCGGGGTGATGGGCCTTGGCAAGCTTGCGATAGGCGGCGCGGATTTCATCATCCGTGGCCGTCTTGGCGACACCTAAGGTCTCGTAAAGCGTCGGCATTCGGGGTATCCGATAGAGTCTTTGTCTAACCCACAATCGGGTGCTCGGGTCTTCCTGACGCTGGTGTGGATCAAGGCTGGTGCCAGCGGCCCGGCAACTCTACCACAGCGCCCCGCCCGTCACCTGGATGTTCTCCATGGTGAGGCCCTTGGCGCCGTCGCTGCACAGGAATACCGCGAGCGCCGCGATCTCGTCTGGTTGGACGATGCGCTGTTGCGGGTTCTGACGCGCGATCTCGGCCATCGCGTCCTCGAGCGTTCGCCCCTTGCCCTCGCGCGCCACGACCTGGGCGACGTTGCGGCGCATCAATTCCGTCTCGACCCAGGTCGGGCTGATCATCACGGCCGTGACACCGTGCGGAGCGCCTTCGAGCGCCACGCAACGCGTTAGCCCGAGGAGCCCCGCCTTCGACGCGCAATAGGCCGGGTTGTCCTTCCAGCCGACGGAGGCCGCCGTCGAGCCGATGTTGATGATGCGGCCCCAGCGGCGCTCGATCATTCCTGGCAGAGCCGCGCGCATCATGCGGAAGGCGCCGGTCAAGTTCGTGTCGATGATCTTCTGCCAGAGCGCGTCCGGGTGACCGCAGACGGGCTGCTCGGCCGTCGTGCCGGCGGCGTTGACGAGGATGTCGATTGGACCGCAAGTGGTTTCAGCAGCGGCAATGAAGGCCTCGACGGAAGCGCTATCGCGCACGTCGAGATGCCCCGCATGGATTTTCGTTCCATGGGCGTTCAGCGTGGCCGCGACACGCGCCACTTCCCAGCCTTCCGGATAGGCCGCCGCATCGCCAAGCCGGCCCTGGCTCTCGCCGACGTAAGAGCCGGCAGCGACATTGGCGCCTTCGCGCGTCAGCGCTTCGGCAATGGCAAAGCCTTGGCCGGTCAGGCCACCGGTGATGAGGGCGGTGCGACCGGCGAGGTTTTGAGCTGTCATCATGAGTGCGCCTCCAGGCCGTCAGGATTCGAGCGGCTTCCCCAGCCAATCCCGATAGAGCCCATCCAGATCCGGCTCGAACTCGAAGACGATCGGATAGCCCGGCGGACAGGCTTCAACCTCGAGGAGCGTCGCGCAGCCCGGGCAGATGAACTCGCGGATCTCCATCCACTCGGGATCGCAGAGGTCGGTCGAGGGATAGATCTGGCGGAGCGATTTCTCCGTGTCGCGGACGTGAATATGCGCCGCGAGTTTCCAGTTCTTCTTGGCATCGCCGAACTCGTGGCCGCAGTCGCATTTGACGATGCGCTTCCTGCCCTTCTGGACGATGTAGAGATGCTCGCCGATCGGCAGCAGGATACGCTCATTCCACGGCACGCGCTCCTGGTGGATTTCGATCATTTTGAAGAAGCGATCGTCGTCCTTGTAGGCGCTCATGATGCGCTTGACCTGCGGCCAGGCGAGCGTGCCGTCCTTCAGGTCGCGCAAGACCTCTTTCGAATAGGTGGTCATTTGCGGCCTCCCTTCGTCTCGAACTTGAAATCATCACCGAGCGACCAGAACGCACGGAAGTCTTTTGCGAAGCGCGGCGACAGCCGCATGGCGGCGCCGTACATGAGCTTCACCTCGGGCGCGAGCTTACCGGCCTTCACGCGCTTCGACTCGTACGCAAGCCACTCCGACACGGGCACCGCGCGCTTGCGCCGTTTCTCGCGCATCTTCTGCCGCCGCTTCGCCGTCGCCTTCGCATCGACCTCGAGGCGATCCTTCTTCGCGTTCTCGGCGAGCACCACGCCGAACACGCTCTCGGCTGCCGCCGCCGTCACGAAACCGTTCTCGACATCGTAGGCGACCTTCGCCGGGTCGCGCTCCAAGACATCGCCATACCCGCCGCCGCCATTGTAGGCATGGGCGAAGATATCGCCCGCCTCGTGCGGCGCGGTGATGTAGGGGCCTTCCGAAGTCTCGTGATCGCCCTTGATCGTCGCCTCGATCTCGGAGCGCTCGGGGTTCGTGCCGATGCCGTGCGGGATCGGTTTCTGCTTCCTGATCACCTCGGCGATGTTGGTGTTCCTGACGGAGCGATGCTTCTGGCAGGTCGGCGCCGGATAGCCGCCGCACATCCCGGCATTGTCGTAGACGCGGCTCGAATGCTCGGAGGTGTGGAGGCGCAGATGCGGCGTCTTGTGGATGAGCCAGGTCGAGAGAAACGAGCAGCCGCCGCGATACTTTCCAGCGCCGCCCGAGTCCGCGAAGATCGAACGGCCGATGTAGAGCATCGGCATGTTCTGCTCCCAGATCTCGATGTTGCCCATGTCGCTTTCCGGGTTCCAACCGACATAAGCCGTGTCGAGGCCGTCCTTGATGGCGAGGGCGCCCGAGCCCGCCGCCGCGCATTCGAAATGCGCCATGCCGAATTGCGTGCCGTACTGGCTTACACCCCCCATCTCGATCATCGGCGAGTTGACCTGACCGACGAAGGCCTCTTCGACGAAACCGCGAGCGATGAAGGCGCGCGAGAGCAGCCGCTGGAACACGCCAAAGGCTGGCAGCAGCAGCGCCCAGGACGTGGCCGTCGCCGCGAACTCGCTGTCGGGATTGGTCCAGGTGCCGGCGGGGAGTTTCAATTCCGTCGCCATCCACGCGCCGTCGTTGACGAGACCCTCGAAGTTCATGTGCTGGGTCAGCGTCACGAACATGCCGCCGTCCATGCCGCCGGGCGTGCAGTTCATGGAGTGGAAGCCCCAGGGCTGCGTGCCGTCGAAGTCGAGCACCATGTGGCCGTCGGACGTGATCTTCATCTCGATCGGAATGTTGTAGAGCCAGTTGGCGGGGCCGAGTGGCTGGAAGCCGGGCTTTCCCTCGGTGACGTGACCGTAGAAGGTATGCCCGCGATAGATGCCAGGAACGGTGAGCTGAAGGGTGCGGGCAAGCTGGCTGCGCCTTCCCTCCTCGATGAACTCCTTCATCACGCGCTTCCAGTAAGCGAGGCCTACCTCGGCGATGATCTCCTTGACGCTCTCGCGCATCTCGATGCAGGCGGCGACCTTCGCCTTCTCGTCGAGCACCCAATAGATCGGCATGCGCAGATTGCGCTCGCAGCGGATGACGTAGTCGCGGCGGATCGCATCGTTGCTGCCGATCTTCTCGGCGCAGACGAACAACCCTTCCGTAAATCGCTCCTGGGCAAGGCAGACATCGCCGCCCGGCGTGATGCCGCCGCTCTCGAGTTCATGACAGACCGCGCCCGCCCAGCCGACGAGCTCGCCTTCGTGATAGATCGGGATGACGTCCATGACGTCCGGCACCTGTACGGTGCCGATGAAGGCGTCGTTGTTGGCGAAGATGTCGCCTTCGCGGATGCCGGGATCCGCCTCGTAGCCGTTGCGGATCATCCACTTGATGAAGCGGCTCATGGTGTGGACGTGCACCATGATGCCGTTCGACAGCGCCACCGCATCGCCTTCCGGCGTGTAGATGGCAACCACCATCTCTCCGACCTCGCGCACGCCGGGTGATGCCGATATCCGCCGCGCCATCTCACGCGCGGAAACGCAGAAAGAGCGCAGCTTCGTGTGCAACGTCTCGAATTTAAGTGGATCCTGCTTGCGGAGTTTCAGCTCCGTGACGCCGTCGTAGCAGCCGGTTTTCTCCATGAGCTGCTCGGACTCGATCAGCCGATCGCGGAGAGGAAGTGTTCTCACCATGTCTTGCATCTGTTTCTGCCTCACGCGTGCCGGTAGTGCAGCAGCGACCACTGATCGATGGTCACATGATCGCCGGGATGGACGACGAGCGTCGTCGCCGGATGCTCGACGATAGCAGGGCCTGCAATCTCGTGGCCGGGCTCGAGGCGATCCATCTCGTAGAGATTGCAGCTATGCCAGCGCCCGGCGATATAGGCATCGCGCTTGCCTTTATGCGCCGCGCGGGGATCGGACTTTCCGAGCGGGCGGGCTTCAAGGGTCGGCTTCACCTTGTCGGCGATCGCTGTAATGCCGATCTCCATGATCGAGGTTCCGGCTTGGCCGTAGCGGGAAACGCGGTGGTTGATCTTCTCGTAGACGTCCTCGAAGGTGGCGAGCACTTTCTGCATGTCGGCGGCCGAGGCGATGCGCGAGACGGGTGAGGCGACCTCCACATCCTCAAGCTGGCCGGTGTAGCGCATCATCAGGAATGGCGCCGTGCGGATGGCCTTCTTGGCGTGACCATCGGAAATCAGTTCAGCGACGGCACGCGATTCCAGTTCCTTGAACACGTCCGAGACCTTCTTGCCTGTCTCCATCAGAGCCTCCTTCGAGGCGTCCGGCGCAATGTGCATCTCGACCGATACGGAGTGGCGGCGCATGTAGTCGGCCGTCGTGCAGCCGAAGGCCGAGAAGGCGGCGGCGAACTGGAAGGTAATGATGTCCTTGAGACCGATGCTGCGCGAATAGCCGGCCAGATGCAGCGGTCCCGAGCCGCCGTAGGAGAGGAGCGTGAACTCGGAGGGATGGATGCCCTGGCCCGAGATGACGCGGCGGAGCGCATTGTTGGCGTCCGTCTCGAGCATGCCGATCATGCCCTCGGCCGCCTCCTCGACGCCAACGCCGAGCGGGTCAGCGCATTTTTCCTTGAAGGCCCGGAGCGCCTTCTCGACATCGAGCTTCACCTTGCCGCCGAGGAAATAACTGGGATTGAGCCGCCCGAGGATCGCATCGCAATCGGCGATGGTGGGCTCGGTACCGCCGCGGCCGAAGCAGATGGGCCCCGGCACGGCGCCGGCACTCTCGGGACCGAGCGAGACTTTCCGCGTCAAGGGATCGACCTTGATGATCATGCCGGCGCCGGCGCCGATGGTGTCCAGATGCAGCGTCGGCACGTTGAGCTTGAACCGGTCCATGATTGGCTCGTTCTCGATGCGCGTCTGGCCCCGTGTGATGACGCCCATGTCGAAAGAGGTACCGCCCATGTCGGAGCAGATCAGGCTGTCGTTGCCGATCAGTTTTCCGACATAGGTCGCGCCGAGAATGCCGCCGATCGGCCCCGAGATCATCGTCTCGTGCAGGCGCGGGTGATCGATGGAGGTCAGTCCGCCGAAAGAGAGCAGTGTCTGCACGCGATACTTGAAGCCGTGCTTCTTGGAGATGTCCTCGATGCCCTTGAGCTGCTTTCGGCCGCGCGAGGTGGCATAGGCCTCGATCAGCACGCTGTTGAGCCGCGACTGCTCGCGCACGACCGGGCGCACCTCGTGGCTGGTGTAGACGAGCACCTCGGCCTTCGCCTTCTTGGCCTCCTCGCGCACGATCTCGGCGACGCGGCGCTCATGCGCCGGGTTCACATGCGAGAAGAGCAGACAAATGCAGATGGCCTCGACCTTGTCCTTCAACAGCGCCTTCGCCGCCGCGCGCGCCTCGTGCTCGTAGAGCGGGATCACCACGTCTCCGAACTGATCGACGCGCTCGGTGACGCCGTGCGTGCGCCGGCGCGGCACGAGCGGGTCGGGATGGTGATGCGTCACGGCGTGCAGGCGATCGGCATAGGCGTAATCGGCCCAGGCCTGGAGGCCGCGGCCCATCAGGATCATGTCCTCGACGCCTTTGGTCGCGATGAGCCCGAGCCGGCGGCCGGTGCGCGACAGCAGCGTGTTGAGCATGCCGGTGCCCGAGTAGAGCACCACGTCGACGCCGGAGAAGAGCTTATCGAGCGAGAGGCCCCAGGCGTCGGCCGCATCCTCGGCGGAGGCGATGAAGCCCTCGCTCTCATCGTGCGGCGTGGTCGCGGCTTTGCCGATCTTGAAGCGGCCCTGGGCGTCGACCAGGATCGTGTCCGTCATGGTGCCGCCGGCATCGATGCCGATGACGATTGGGTCGCTGAGCGACATGGGCGTCTCCTCGATTTTGCACGCAGAGCTTACGGCCCAGCTGGACAGCCGGCCATATGACAGCCGTCATGGTCGGAGGCGGGCGCTCAGCTCTTGTTCTTGTAGTAAACGTCCAGGAACACGGCGAGCATCAGCACGGCGCCCTTGATGACCTGCTGCCAGTCGATGCCGACGCCCATGATGCCCATGCCGTTGTTCATCACGCCCATGATGAAAGCGCCGATGACGACGCCGGTGATCTTGCCGACGCCGCCCGTCACTGCCGCGCCGCCGATGAAGCAGGCGGCGATCACGTCGAGCTCGAGGCCGGCGCCGGCCTTGGGCTGCGCCGAGTTCAGCCGCGCCGCATAGACGAGCCCCGCGAACGCTGCCAGCGCGCCCATGATGGCGAAGATCATGATGGTGATGCGCTCGGTGTTGATGCCCGAGAGCTTCGCCGCCTTCGCGTTGCCGCCGATGGCATAGACGCGCCGGCCAAAGGTCGTCCGCGTCGTCACGAACATGAAGAGCGCCACCAGTGCGAACATGGTAACGAGCACGTTCGGTAGGCCCTTATGATTCGCCATGATCCAGGAGAAGCCGAGGATGGCAAAGGCGATCAGGCCATTGCGGGCATAGAAGAGCGCCATCGGCTCCTCGGCCATGCCATGCGCATGTTCGATCTGGCGGCCCCGCCAGTTCGACCAGAGAATCATGGCCGTCACGATCGCGCCGGCGACGATCGCCAGCAGGTTGACGCCGGCCGGCGCCATGAAGGCGAGAAGATCCGGCACGTAGCCGTTCGAGATCGCCTGGAAGGAATCCGGGAAGGGCCCGAGGTTGCGGCCGCTCAGCATCGCAATCATCAATCCGCGATAGATCAGCATGCCGGCGAGCGTCACGATGAAGGCCGGAATCAGGAACCGCGCCACGAACATGCCTTGCAGCGCGCCGATCGCGGCTCCGACCAGGAGACAGATGCCAATGGTCGGAAACGTCCCGAGCTTCCACTCGACCGGCCAGAGCGGATTGGTCACCATCAGCACGCCGGCGATCGCACCGATCAGGCCCGAGAGAAACCCAACCGACAGATCGATGTGACCGGCGACGATGATCAGCAGCATCCCCAACGCCATGATGACGATGTAGCTGTTCTGCAGGATGATGTTCGTCATGTTGAGTGGCGTGAAAAGTATGCCGTTCCGGAACACCTCGATCGGGCTCGTCAGAGCGAGGATGATGGCATCGGCGAGCGTCTGCTGTCGCAAAACCGTCGATGTCGCCATCTGGAAGAACACCATGATGGCGATGAGGGACAACAGCAACGCATAGTCGCGAATGTTTGCCTTGACGAACGTCATGACGGAAGTCGTGGGCGCGGGTGCGATGGCGTCGGTCATGTCAGTTTTCCCAGCTTTTCATGATGGCGCGCATGATGGCCTCCTGCGTCGCCGATTTGGCCGGCATCTCGGCGACGAAGCGGCCCTCGTTCATGACGTAGATGCGATCCGAGATGCCGAGCAGCTCCGGCATTTCCGAGGAGATGACAATGACGGCCTTCCCCGATTCGGCGAGGGCGTTGATGATGCCGTAGATCTCATATTTCGCGCCGACGTCGATGCCGCGCGTCGGCTCGTCGAGGATCAGCACCTCGGGGCCGGAGAACAGCCATTTCGAGAGCACGACCTTCTGCTGGTTGCCGCCGGAGAGATTGACCGTCGTCTGGAACACGGACGAGCAGCGGATGCCGAGATCCTTCCGGTACTTCTGCGCGACGGCAAGCTCCGCCGGCTCGTCGATGACCGACGCGTTCGAGACGGCCCCCAGATTGGCGAGCGTAATGTTGTGCTTGATGTGATCGATAAGGACGAGGCCGAAGGTCTTGCGGTCCTCCGTGACATAGGCGAGACCGGCCTTCTGCGCCTTCGGTATGCTCGAGACATCCACCACCTTGCCATCGATCCGGACCTCGCCCGTGATCTTCTGCCCATAGGCGCGACCGAACAGCGACATGGCGAGCTCGGTGCGGCCAGCGCCCATGAGGCCGGCGATGCCCACCACCTCACCCGCACGCACTGAAAGAGAGAGGTTCTTGATCACCTGCCGGTCGGCGTGCTGGGGGTGATAGACGTTCCAGTCGCGCACCTCGAGCTTCACATCGCCGATTTTCGCATCGCGCTGTGGAAAGCGGTCGGTGAGTTCGCGCCCAACCATCGCCTTGATGATGCGGTCCTCCGAAACGCGGGCCGTGGAGGTGTCGAGCGTATCGACGGTCATGCCGTCGCGCAGCACGGTGATGCGGTCGGCGACTTTCAGCACCTCGTTGAGCTTGTGGGTGATGAGGATCGAGGAGATGCCCTGCGTGCGAAACTCCTTGAGGAGCGCCAGCAGCGCGTCGGAATCCTTCTCGTTGAGGCTCGAGGTCGGCTCGTCGAGGATGAGGAGCTTGACCTGCTTGTTCAGCGCCTTGGCGATTTCGACGAGCTGCTGCTTGCCGGTGCCCAGATTGGTGATGAGGGTGTGCGGGTTCTCGACGAGGCCGACTTTTTTCAGCAGCACGTTGGTTCTGGCGCGGGCCTCGTGCCAGTTGATGACGCCGAACCGCGCGGTCTCGTGGCCGAGGAAGATGTTCTCGGCGATCGAAAGGAGCGGCACGAGCGCCAGCTCCTGGTGGATGATGATGATGCCGGTCGCCTCGCTGTCGGCGATGCCGGTGAAGTGCCGCTCCTTGCCGTCGTAGCGGATCGTGCCATCATAGGTGCCGGCAGGGTAGACGCCGGACAGAACCTTCATGAGCGTGGACTTGCCAGCGCCGTTCTCGCCGACGACGGCATGAATCTCGGCGGGCATCACTTCCAAATTAACGTTCGTGAGCGCTTTGACGCCCGGGAACGTCTTGGTGATACCCGTCATGTCGAGGATCGGCTCGGCGCCCATCCGGGCCCTCCGCCGCGAGACGCAACCTGAAATCGCAAGTGGCGCGGGCCGACCCGAACGATCAGACCCGCGCCGGACGTCTTACTGCAGCTCCTCGGCTTTGATGTAGCCGGAGTCAATCAACATCTTCTGGATGTCGTCCTTACCGACGTCATGGGGCGTCAGCAGATAGGACGGCACGATCTTGACTTCGTTGTTGTATGTCTTCTCGTCGTTGATCTCGGGCTTGCCGCCGGCCATCACCGCGTCGACCATCTTGGCGGTCTGCTTGGCGAGCTCACGCGTGTCCTTGAACACCGTCGAGTACTGCTCTCCGGCCTGCATGCTCTTGACCGATGCCACCTCGGCATCCTGACCAGAGACGATCGGCATCTCGGCACCGGGTGCGTAACCGACGCCCTTCAGAGACGAGATGATACCGCGCGAGAGCCCGTCGTAGGGCGCAAGCACGCCATGCACCTTCTTGTCGGTGTAGTTGGCCGACAGCAGGTTATCCATGCGGGCCTGGGCGACCGCGCCGTCCCAACGGAGCGTACCGACCTTGTCCATGCCCATCTGACCGGACGGAATGACGATCTCGCCGGCATCGATCATCGGTTGCAGCACCGACATGGCGCCATCGTAGAAATAGAAGGCGTTGGTGTCGTCGGGCGAGCCGCCGAACAGCTCGACGTTCCAGGGCTTCACGCTCGCGAAGCGCTCCTTCAAACCCTTCACCAGCGAGTTCGCCTGCAGCACGCCGACGCCGAAATTATCGAAGGTCGTGTAGTAGTCGACATCGCCGGTCTTGGTGATGAGGCGGTCGTAAGCGAATACAGTGGTTTTCGCTTCCTTGGCCTTCTTGAGGATGTCCGACAGCGTCGAGCCGTCGATGGCGGCGATGATGAGCACCTTGGCGCCCTTGGTCACCATGTTCTCGATCTGGGCGAGCTGATTGGGAATGTCGTCCTCGCCGAACTGCAGATCGGTGTCGTAGCCGAGCGCGGTGAACTCCTTGACCATGTTCTCGCCGTCGGAGATCCAGCGCGTCGACGACTTCGTCGGCATGGAGATGCCAACCAAGCCCTTATCTCCCGCGAAGCTCGGGGTTGCCAGGCCCAGCGCCATTGCGCCGGCACCAGCCAGAAGCATAATTCTACGATTAATCAAAGGGTTCCTCCCTTAGGTCCCAAATTGAAGTCCGCGAAGTTCCGTTGTTTGCGGTTCTCGAGGCCGCACCTGATATCTAGGCCAAACGGTGTTGTGCTGCAACGTCTCCGGCCTGGAAAAACGGGGCCCGTTCCGCCATACCGTTCCCAAATGAGGCAGCTTCACGGCATGCGGCAGAAGCCGGACAAGGCAAAAGGTCAAAAAACCGGACAGGTTTCCTGGCCGGCGCTCGCCATCGCGCTCGAGGCGGCCGGCACGGGCGCCTATCTCGCCGCGCTCATCGATCTGATCGGTGGGCTCGCCTCCAACGATCGTATCACGGTCACGCGCTACATCGCCGGCCAGCGCCCGGAATTCCTGACGCACCGCAACTTCTCCGACGATCTCGTCCGCAAGTATCTCGAGGTCTACTATCCGTTCGACCCGTTTCACGCCTACTGGTCGAGAACGCAAGCATCGGGTGTCGTACCGCTCAGCCGGTTTTCCAGCCGCGAGTTGAAGCAAGGCCGCTACATCGCCGAGTTCCTGGCGCAATCGGTCATCCGCGACGAGGTGGGCGTGCTGCTGGATGATGGAGCGCGCGCCACGCTCGGTGTCTTTCTGGAACGCGCCTCCAAGCCCTTTACGGCGCACGATGTCGCCCGCCTCGAAGCGGCCTTACCGGCTCTGGCCGAGCTGCATGCCGTTCACCGCCGGCTCGATCGGTCGCGATCGCCGGTCACAGGCCCGACGAAGACGGCGCGGCGGCACGCCGTGCAGCCAGCGCCAGCCGTCGACCACCTGTGGCCATCGCTCACGGCGCGCGAGTGCGAGGTGGTCTCGCTCATTCTCGCCGGCCACGCCTCGCCCGAGATCGCCCGCAGGCTCGGCATCGCGCCGGGCACGGTGCGAAACCATCGCCTCAACATCTATGCCAAGCTCGACATCACGTCCGAGCGAGAGGTGTTCCTCACCTATCTCGACCTCGTTTCGGGCAAGGCCTAAGCTCGCCACGATAGAGCGACAGGAGCAGGCCTCATGGCCGAGGATACCGCCGACTATTTGAAGCTCAACAAGGCCAACTGGAACGAGCGCGCAGCGATCCATCTCGAGGACGCGTCGGGCTTCTATGAAATCGCGGAGTTCCGCGCCGGCAAGTCGTCGCTGCATGCCATCGAGGCCGGCGAAATCGGTGACGTGACGGGCAAGCGCCTCGCGCATCTGCAATGCCACATCGGCCTCGACACGCTCTCGCTCGCCCGGCTCGGCGCGGACGTGACGGGGCTCGATTTTTCTCCGGCTGCGCTCGACGGCGCACGCGAGTTCGCCGGCGAGCTGGCCATCCCCGCACGTTTCGTCGAGGGCAATGTCTACGACGCGCGGCGCCTGCTCCCCGGCTCCTTCAACATTGTCTATTCGACTTGGGGCGCCATCAACTGGCTGCCCGATATCCGCAAATGGGCCGAGGTCGCCTCGAGCCTGCTGGCGCCCGGCGGCTTTCTCTACATGGCCGAAGCACATCCCGTCACCCTCGTCTTCGAGGAGGTCGAGGGCCGGCTCATCCCCTACTTCCCTTGGCGGACGCCGCCCGATCAACCCATCAACTCCGACACGCCGACGACCTACACGGGCGCGACGACGCTGCTGGTCAACCGGCGTGCACAAGAGTGGATGCATCCGCTGTCGGATATTGTTGGCGCGCTCATCGCTGAAGGCATGCGTATCGAGTTCCTTCACGAGCACGAGCAGTTGCCGTGGCGGCTCTTCCCGATGATGGTGCCGGCCGGCGGCAAGCTCTTTCGCCTGCCGGACGGCATGGTCTCGTTCCCGCTGGCGTTCTCCCTCAAGGCGGTGCGCAAGTGACATCAATTCACGCCACCTCCGCCGCGAGCACCGCGCCCGCCCCGCCGGTGACAGCCCGCGACAAGCCCGGGGCGCCGACCGCGATGGTCTCGGCGTAGAAGCGGGCGAGCCGCATGCGGTCGGCGCGCCGCGCATCGCCTTCGCCAGCGAGTGCCGCCTTGGCAAGATAGCAGCCGCTAGCAGCGATGCCGAACAGCCGCTGATAGGGCGTGGCGATGGCCAGCACCTCCTCGCGCCGGCCCTGCTGGAGCGCCGCCCCGATCCATTTCGTCGCTTCGCCGAGCGCCTTGACGGCGTCGCCCAGCACCTCGCCGGCTGAACCAAGCTCGGGCGCGTTCGAGGCCTGCACATCGCGAACAACGTCGCCGAGCTCGCCCAGATACCCATTCACGACCGCACCCGCCTCGAGCGGCAGCTTGCGCATGACGAGGTCGATGGCCTGCACACCGTTGGTACCTTCATAGATCGGCAGGATGCGCGCATCGCGATAATGCTGTGCCGCGCCCGTCGTCTCGATGAAGCCCATGCCGCCGTGCACCTGGATGCCTAGCGAGGCAACCTCGACGCCATTGTCGGTCGCGAAGGATTTGGCAACCGGCGTCAGCAGAGCGGCGCGATTGGCGGCGCGCGTGCGGGCGGCTGGATCGGACAACCGCTCCGAGCGATCGATCTCGGCGGCGGTGGCGAGGCAGATCATGCGCGACGCCTGTGTCAGCGCACGCATGGTGAGAAGCATACGCTTCACGTCGGGATGCTGGATGATGGGCGAACTCGCGCCATCAGCAGCGCCCTCGGCCCGCCCCTGCCGCCGCTCCCCAGCATAGACCATCGCTTTCTGCAGCGACCGTTCTGCAACCGCGACCCCCTGCACGCCGACCGCAAGCCGCGCCCGGTTCATCATGATGAACATGGCGTTGAGCCCGCGATTGGCTTCGCCGACGAGCCACCCGACGGCGCCGTCATTCTCGCCATAAGTCATGACGCAGGTGGGCGAGCCGTGAATGCCGAGCTTGCTCTCGAGGCCCGTGCACCTGAGATCATTGCGCGTGCCGGGCTTGCCGTCGGCATCGAGCAGAAACTTCGGCACGACGAACAGCGAGATGCCGCGCGTGCCTTGCGGCGCATCGGGCAATTTCGCCAGCACGAGATGGATGATGTTCTCCGTCATCTCGTGCTCGCCGTAGGAGATGAAGATCTTCGTGCCGAAGATGCGATAACTGCCGTCCGCCCGCGGCACGGCGCGGGTTTTGAGCGCGCCCAAATCCGTGCCTGCTTGCGGCTCGGTCAGGTTCATGGTGCCGGTCCAGGTGCCCTCGACCATCTTCGGCAGATAGGTCCGCTTCAACTCCTCGGAGGCCGTGTGATGCATCGCCTCGATGGCGCCTTGCGTCAGGACGGGGCCGAGGCCGAAGGAGAGCGCGGCCGAATTCCACATCTCGGCGACCGCCATGGCGATCGCATTGGGGAAACCCTGGCCACCCCAGTCGGGGGGACAGGGGAGCGCGCACCAGCCGCCCTCGATCCACTTCTGGTAGGTCTCGGTCCAGCCCGGCGGCACGGTGACCACACCGTCCTTCAGGCTGAGGCCGGTCTCGTCGCCGACGCGGTCGAGCGGGGCGATCTCGGACTCCGCGAACCGCGCCGCCTCTTCCAGCACGGAGCGGATGAGGTCGCGGTCGATACCCTCGTAAAGGCCGCTATCGAGCGATTGATCTAGGCCGGCGGCCGTCTCGAGCGCACTCCAGAGATCGTCGAGCGGGGCCTTGTAGGTCATGGGCGTCTTCCTTCGGGCATGGCAGCCGTTGACTTTGCGGGCGGCGCCCTCGATTGAGGTCCGGCCGACGTAACGGCACGAGGATTTTCGCCAGCATGGTCGCCCGCGCCCCGATCCGCAAGCTCAGCGATGCCGCGATCCGCGACGCCGCCGCGATGCTGCGCTTCGGCCATCTCGTCGCCTTTCCGACCGAGACGGTCTACGGGCTCGGGGCGGATGCGACCAATGGCGAGGCGGTGGCGCGCATCTTCGAGGCCAAGGGGAGGCCGCGCTTCAACCCGCTGATCGTGCATGTGCTGCGGCTCGATCGGGCCGATCGGCTCGTTCAGTTCGACGATCTGTCGTTGAAGCTCGCCAAGGCGTTCTGGCCGGGGCCGTTGACCTTGGTGTTGCCGAGGCTCCCCGGCGCTCCGATTGCCGATTTGGCGACCGCCGGGCTTGAAACGCTCGCGATCCGCGTGCCAAGCCATGAGGCAGCCGCCTCGCTGCTGGCCGCCGCTGATCGGCCCATTGCCGCGCCGAGCGCCAACCGTTCCGGCCACGTCTCGCCGACCACGGCCGAGCACGTCGCGGCCGACCTCGGTGACAAGGTTTCCATGATCCTGGATGCCGGACCGGCGACGATCGGGCTCGAGAGCTCTATCGTCGGCTTTTACGACGGCGAGCCAGTGCTGCTGCGCGCCGGCGGCGTGACGGTCGATGCGATCCGGGAGGCGGCAGGCGTGCCGGTGCGCCTGGCCGCCCGTGAAGCGGACACACGCCCCAACGCCCCCGGCCGCCTCGCCAGCCACTACGCACCACGCGCTCGGCTGCGGCTCGATGCGGAGGCCCCGCGAGACGGCGAAGCCTGGCTCGGTTTCGGTTCGGGAGGGCCAGAGGAGGATGGCGTCGGATACATCAACCTCAGCCCCAGCGGCGATCTCATCGAGGCTGCCGCCCGGCTGTTCGCGGCGTTGAGGACGCTCGATGCCTCGGGCGCCGAGGTGATCGCGGTAGCGCCGGTGCCGGAAACGGGATTGGGGCTGGCGATCAACGATCGGCTGAGGCGGGCGGCGGTGCGGTAGGCATCGGGGATCGGGCGTCGGGCATCGGTCGTCGACAATCGCCTCGATGCCCGGAATCTGATGCCCGATGCCCATAACAGCCAAAGCTCCGCCCTCACCGCGGTCCGTCGCCGGACCCGAGAGCATGCAAAATCCAGAGGGACGGAGTGGCCGGCCCGTGGCTAAGTTTCAGTCGGATGTGGGTCGCGCACGATCGCCTCACATGGGATCGCATGGGCGATCCCGTGTGAGGCGTGAATCGTTCGCGAAAACCAATGTGGCGCGAGAGATTCACGTCATCCACCGGCGCGAACGCGCCCGTGGATGACGATCTCGCGCGCGGCCACTCCGTCGTCGCCGAGAGTTTGCCGCCGCCGTGGGTTTCCGGAACCGAAGTGCCCTGTGGAAACCCGCTCACTCACATCCGGGGCAAGAGTAGCTTGGGGGCGGGTTTTGCCCTATCCCAAGCGGCAGGGAGGCGCCGGATAGCTTATGTCCGGCCTCCTCGACGCTCCCCGCTACCGGCTCACCAGCGCGCGTTCCAGTCCTCTGGCGACGGGGTTGGGCAGAGTATGGGGTTGCGCGGAGGGAGCGGGGATAAGTTCTTTGGGGTTAGGGTGAATGGAATGGAAATGGTTGCGGGGATGGAGCTGAACCTGCGGCCGCCCCTCACCCTCCCCTCTCCCCGTACGCTCCGCTTGCGGGGAGAGGAAGATAACAACCGCGCTTGCCTGACCAGTCAGGGACGCACCGTGCTTCTGCCTCTCCCCGCTTCAGCGGGGAGAGGGGAGGGTGAGGGGCGGCCACAAGGCAGGTCGTTGCCGGGATTGCCGTTGATGGGTAACCCGCCGGTCGCCCGCCTCGCGATCTGGGAAATCCTAAGTCCGGCGCACCATCACCCCACCCGAAACTTGCCGATCGCCGCCTCGCTCAAGCTCACCCCCAGCCCCGGCGCATCAGGCACGGCAATTCGGCCGTCCTCGCCGATCTCGAAGGCCTCGTTCGTCAACTCCCACCGCAACGGCGACTGGCTCGTCGAATACTCGGCCGGCTCGTCGTCCGCGTGCTGAGCGAGGAACGCCAGGTTCGCGGCAATCGTGATGTTCGACTTGTAGCCGTGCGGCACCACGCGCTTCTTGAGGCGCTTGGCAAGTTTGGCGATGCGCTTGAGCTCGGTGAGCCCGCCGCACATCGTGACGTCCGGCTGCGCGATGTCCGCCTTGCCCAAGCGGAACATCTCCTCGTACTCGAAGCGCGTCGTCAGGCCCAGATCGCCCGCCCCGATCGGCACGCCGAAACCCTGGAATTTTCGATGCCCCTTCAGATCGTCGATCGGCAGCGGCGCCTCGACCCATTCGAATCTGTTCTCGGCGAAGATCGGCATCAGCGGCGTGCCGTCCTCGGCCTTCGTCCAGGCGGTCGCGCAATCGACCATGAGCTTGATATCGTTCCCGACATGCTGGCGCGCCGTGCGAATGAGCGACGCCGTCAAATCGAGATCATCGCGCCAGAAGGGGTCGGCGGCGATCTTGATGGCCCGCAGGCCCATCGCGAGGCCGCGGTCGATGTTCCGCCTCACCTCGTCCGGCGTCTGGCCCAACGGATAGATCGTGCCATAGGCGAGCAGGCTGTCGCGCTTCTTCTTGCCAAGCAGCGCATGCACGGGCTTGCCCTCGGCCTTGCCCTTCAAGTCCCACAGCGCGATGTCGACGCCGCTGATGGCGTGGATCACGACGCCGCGCCGGCCGTAGTAGAAGGTCCAGTCGTACATCTTCTCCCACAGCGCCTCGACGTTCGCCGGGTCCTCGCCGATGAGCACCTCCTTCAAGCCCATGGCGTGGGTGTGCGAGCGCGGCGCCTCGACGATCGCCTTGATGACGGAGGGCACGCTGTCCACCTCGCCGATGCCGGTGAGGCCATCATCCGTGTGAACGCGGACGACACAATTGTCGTAGGAGCCGTCGAAGCCCGTGCCCGTCCAGCCAGGCACGCGCAGCTCGATGACCTCGATACCGGTGATTTTCATCTGCCCTCACTCCACCTCAAGCGACGCTGAATCGCTGCCAGACCTCGAGGCATTCCGCAAGCTCACCCGGCCACCCTTGACGCCCTCACCACGCTCTGGCCCCATGGCGCGCATGGCCCAGGATCGCCCATTGCCCACCCGCAAACCGCCCAGCGCCGAGACCCTCGCGCGCTTCGCCGCGATCGTCGGCGAGAAGCATGCCATTGCCGATCCCCTGGCGCAGGCCGCCTATCTCACGGAGTGGCGTGGGCTTTTCAAAGGTGTGACGCCGCTGGTGCTCAGGCCGGGCTCGGTCGAGGAGGTGGCGGCGATCCTCAAGCTCGCCAGCGAGACCAACACGCCCATCGTGCCCCAGGGTGGCAACACCGGGCTCGTCGGCGGGCAAATCCCCTTCGAGGACGGCGCCGAGATCGTCGTCAGCCTCGGCCGGATGGATAAAATCAGAAATGTCGACGCTGAAGGCAATACACTGATTGCGGAAGCCGGCGTCACGCTGCAGCGCGTCCAGGAGGCGGCCGAAAACGTTGGCCGGCTCTTCCCGCTGAGCCTCGCCTCGGAGGGCACCTGCACGATCGGTGGCAATCTCTCGACCAATGCCGGCGGCGTCGCGGTGCTCGCCTACGGCAACGCACGCGACATGGTGCTGGGGCTCGAGGTGGTGCTGGCCAGCGGCGAGGTCTGGAACGGCTTGCGCGCGCTGCGCAAGGACAATACGGGCTACGACCTGAAGCATCTCTTCATCGGGGCTGAGGGCACGCTTGGCCTCATTACGGCGGCGGTGCTGAAGCTCTGGCCGAAACCGGCGGAGACAACGACGGCCTTTGTGGGTTTTTCGAGCATCGAGGCGGTTGGCACTTTTTTCCGGGACGCGCGCCAGCGATCGGGGCCCGCGCTCACGGCCTTCGAGGCGCTGCCGACGCTCGCCATGACCTTCCTCGAGCGGCACGTGCAAGGGGCCCGCAATCCGCTCGGCCGGCCGCACGCCTGGTATGTGTTGATGGACGTCGCCGGCTACCAGGGCGAGGGCGACAGCTTCGCGCTCGCCGAGCAGATCATCGGCGGCGCGCTGGAGAGCGGGCTCGCCGAGGACGCGGTGATTGCCCAATCGCTCGACCAGCAGGCCGCGCTCTGGCGCCTGCGGGAGTCGCTGCCCGATACGCAGCGGCTCGAGGGTGGCTCCCTCAAGCACGACGTGTCCGTGCCGGTCGCCGTGATCCCTGAGATGATCGAGCGCGGCAATGTGCTAATCGAGCAATCGATGCCAGGTGCCCGGCCGCTCTCCTTCGGCCATTTCGGCGACGGCAATCTCCACTACAACGTCAGCCAGCCCGCCGGCATGGACCAGGCCGAGTTCATGCGCCGCTGGTGGGATATTTCAGGGCCGCTCTACGATCTGGTGCTGGAGCTCGGCGGCTCGATCTCGGCCGAGCACGGTATCGGGCGCTTGAAGCGCGAGCAGCTTGTGAAGGTGAAGAGCGCAACCGAGATCGAGATGATGCGGTCGATCAAGCGTGCGCTCGATCCAGGGAACATCCTCAACCCCGGCAAGATGCTGTGAGTGAGCCATATCTCACGATCCGCTCAATCGCCGATGGCGAGGAGGAGGCGGTCATCGCGCTCTGGCACGCCTGCGGCTTGACGCGGCCGTGGAACGATCCGGCGCGCGATCTCGCCTTCGCACGGAGCGGGCCGGCGTCCGATGTGCTTGTGGGGGTTCTCGATGGCCGGGTCGCCGCGAGCCTGATGGTCGGCCACGACGGTCATCGCGGCATCGTCTACTATCTCTCCGTCGATCCCGCCCTGAAGCGCCAGGGCCTCGGCCGCGAGATGATGCAGGCCGCCGAGCGCTGGCTGCTCGATCGCGGCGTCTGGAAGGTCAATCTGTTCGTGCGCCACGGCAACGAGCCCGTGCTCGCCTTCTACGATGCACTCGGCTACGAGCCGCAAGCGGTCCAGCTGCTCGGCAAGTGGATTGATCCGTCGAAGAAGGGCCCTTGAAGGGCGCCCTATTCGGCCCCGCGCGCACCCTTCACCACCGACGCCTTCACATGCGCCAGCTCGGCGACAAGCCGCTCTTTCTCGGCCGGCACGACATCGGCTAGCAGCGCGCGGATCCAGGACTCATGCGCCTTGGCGTAGCGGCGGAACCTTGCTCGCCCCTCGGGCGTCAGCCGCGCGAAGGTCACGCGGCGGTCCGCGAGCAAAGTCTCGCGCTCGACCAGGCCATCGGCCTCGAGCCGGTCGAGCACACCCGTGATGTTCCCGTTCGTCACCATCATGCGCTTCGACAGCTCGCCGAGCCTCAAGCCCTCCGGCTCGCGTTCGAGCTGCGCCAGCAGATCGAACTGCGGCAGCGTGATGTCGAAGTCTTCGCGCAGGCGGCTGCGCACCTCTGCTGTGATGAGCGTCACCGTCGAGAGCATGCGGAGCCAAAGTCTCAGATCGATCTTGCCGCCGCCCGCATCGCGGCCGGCGATGATTTCCAGATCGACGGGCATGGATTCGACGTCGTCCTGCAGCGATCCAGGCAAATTCACCATGTGCCGGTAATGTATCGGAAATCGCTTCAAGTTTCAATCAACACCGCCGGCGATGCGTCGACTTCGTCAATGCGCCGGCGTCATGTTGAGGATGAGCGAGATTGCCCCCACAGCCACGAAGCTGCCGGCCCAAAGGGCGTCGAGGTTGAGCCAACTCCGCGAGAGATATTTGAGACCGAGATAGCGGTATACGGCCCAGGCCATGGCGCCGCTGGCCCCGATCATCGCCACCGTGTGGGCGAGTGAAACGAGCAGCGCGGTCCCGAAACCCGTCGCCATGAGGCTGTTGGCGGCAACGTGACCTGCATTGCCGTCACTGGTTTTGCACAGCCCGAGGTAGATCGGCACCAGCATGAGCCCGGCGCCATGGGCCATCGCCATCGCAAAGGACCAAAGCGACAATTGCGTTGGCTTGATGCGCGCCAGCGCCCGGGTATGCCGCCGGGACAGCAGGAGAAAAACCCCGAAACCCATCACCAGGAGGCTCGCGCTCACTTGGATCTGATGCTGCCAAGTCAGAAGCACCAGCAGCAAGGTGAACGGCAACAGGATTGCCAGCATGGCGATGAGATGCCCCACGGCAAGGTATCCGAGCGCCACCACGAGGCTCGTCGCGCGCCGCTCCATCAAGCCTGCCGAAACCGCGAGCGGCCAGCCCATGCCGGGGTTGAGGCCATGAAAAATGCCGCTCGCGGCGACAGCCGCCCACAGACCGAGTGTGCTCCCCTCGACGCCGGTCAAGCTTCAAACCGAGGGATAGCAGAACGAATCCGTCGAGCAGTCACCCCCTTCAAGCCGGATCTGATGAGCCCGGTACCCCTTCGGGAATTCGACCCAGTAGTCCTCTGCGAGCTTGAGCCCGCCATTCGGCTTGGCGACCGCCATCACCTGCGCCCCCGGCATGCCTTCCGGATAGAACTGGTTGTCCCAGGTCGAGTAGAGGCTATTGGTCCAATAGACCCGCTTGCCGTCGCGGCTGATCTCGACCATCTGCGGTCCGCCCGCGAACGGCTTGCCGTTCGGATGCGGTGTCCGCCGCGCGATGCCGCCGATGTGCACGGAGCCCGTGAGCTTGGGCTTCCGCGGCTCGGACACATCGTACTGCCGCATCTCACCCGTCCCCCAGCAGGCGACGTAGAGGAATTTGTCATCCATCGACAAGTCGATATCGGTAACGAGCGGGGGCACCGCGCCGAAGCCTTGCAGGAGCGGCGGCAGCTGATCCTTGGCCGCGGGCTCGGGAGGGATCGTCGCGGTCTTCTCGATGTGGAATTTTCCCTTCTCGCGCCACCAGGTCCAGATCGAGCCTTCGAGATTCGTCGTGTCGACGACGACGCCGAGGAATCCATATTCCTTCACGGGGTCGTGCGCCGGGCGCACCTCGAGCGCCATTTGATGATTGGCGCCGAGATCGATCGTCTGCACGTTGCGCCGGGCTCTCAGGTCCCAGAAATGGATGTGATGGCCGTATTTATTGGCGAGCAGATCCTCCGGCACGATGCCGTTCTCGAACTGTGGCGGCAGCGCCCATTCACTCGACACCATGTAGTCGCGCGGCAAGTTCCACCAGAAGTCATAGTGCTTCGTCTGCGGACCGCGATCAATCTCCCAGCGTCCGAGGATCTCGAAGGTCTGGCAGTCGAGAATGAACACGCCGGGCGGGCCATCGGTGCCATCCTTGCCGCCGCCGCCGAGCGTGCTGACATAGATGCCTTCCGGCCCGCAGTGAATGGTGTGCGGACGCGAGTAGCCGGTCTTCTTGAACACCTCCTCGGGCTCGATGATCTTGTGGATCTTGGCTTCCGTCGGCGATGGCTTGGTGTCGATGATGTAGATGCGCGACGACCGAATGCCCGGAATGATCAGGTAGCGCCGCTCGAGAAAGGCATGACCGGTCAGCGGCGACAGCGACGACGAGCAGGCGTTCCACCCGAAATGATGGAACTCGTCGCCCTTGTTCGGCATCGTGACCGTGTGGACGACCTTGCTGTAGGTCGGCGAGCCGGGCTTGACGTCGACGACGGCCAGCGCATCGGGTTTCTTGAAGTCCGGGCTGAGCAGCAGGGTATAGGCGAAATTTTCCGGTGGCGCTTCCATTGCGAGTTTCGGCGAAGCGTGGAAGGTCGGGTCAGGACGCAGGTTCACAGCAAAGCCTCCTTGGTCACGCGACGCTCCATATGCGTTTCCTCGCTCGATCTTAGCGAGACGGCAGGTGTCGCCTATTGGGAATGCTACTGCCGCAGCCGCACGGGGTGCAAACGAATTCGCGAATGCAGGACCCCCGTGCACCAAGGGCTGCGCGTCCCGGTCTCCATGGCCGTCAGCACCGGCCGATCAAACGGTATCGGTGCCGCCGAGCTCCTTCAGATCCTGATAGCGGTCGCCGATGCGGTGATGCGGGCGGCCGCCGACGGAGGCGCCGAGCGCCACGACGATCTCTGCCGCCGCCGGCGCGTCGGGAATGGAGAACTGGATGGTGAGGTAGTGCGAGCGCTTGCCCTCGTCGAGCTTGTGCATCATCGGCAGCGCGATGGCGACGCCCGGCCCGCCGCGCACGTTCGTGAAACTCAAGTAGCTTTTCGCGCCGACGGCTTTGCGATAGCGGTTGCCGAAGCGGAGCGTGTGGATCAGCGCGGACGCGTGCTCAACCTCGCCATCGGCGCCGACGACGGCCGCCTTGCCGTAGCCTTCGATGTGATCGCCGCCGCCGGTGTGTTTCAGGATTTCATCGGTCAACACGTCGCCGAGGATGGGCGCGATGCGATGGATTTCGGGTTTCAGGTCCTCGACGAAGCCGCGCCCGGCCCAGGGATTGGCGAGCGACCGCCGCGACCGCCACCATGCGAAGCGGTGGCTCGGCGGCTTTGCCGCCCTCGATATGGGAGTCCTCGATGAAGGTCGCGATCTTGCGGATGCCGGCGTCGGTCAGAAGGGACATGGGGGCTCCTTGGGCTAGAGCGCTATTCGATCTGATGGAATCAGATCGGCGCTCTAGGATGTTGGTTTTGAGCACTTTCTTTCGACCAACCGGTATCCACTTGGTCGGAAAGTGCTCTACCACCGGATTTCTCAGGCAGCCTGGGCGCGAGGTCAATACGTCGGATCACATCGCGGTGTTTGCGGCAGCTGACTTGCGTTGCGGAAACCCCCGTGGATGCGGACTTTCGTCAGCACAACGGTGTGGGGAAGGTGACAGAACACAGCGTCAATGGTTGCGGCACGGCTACGCCCCCAACCCACCGTCATGCTTGCGGAAGCAAGCATCCACGGGCGTCCGACGAGCACCCGGATTGCGCCACTCGTCGCATACCATTCGCCGCACCTCTTCCGGTCGGGGCGGGAAACGCGCTACTCCTGCCAGTTATGCCCACCTCCACCGACCTCGACATCTTCCTCGTCGCAGCACCGGGTCTCGAATCCGTGCTCTGCGCGGAGGCGCGAGAGAAGCGCTTTCGCGAGGCGCGCACGATACCGGGCGGCGTGACGGTGAAGGGCGGATGGCCCGAGGTCTGGCGGGCCAATCTGGAGCTGAGGGGGCCGGCCCGCGTGCTGGCGCGCATCGCCGCCTTCCGGGCGGAGCAGTTCTCGGAGCTCGACAAGCGGTCGCGCAAGGTCGCGTGGGGCGAGGTGCTGCGCAAGGACCGCCCGTTCCGGGTCGAAGCAGCTTGCACGAAGTCGCGCCTCTATCATTCGGGCGGGGTCGCCGAGCGCGTCGCGCGGGCGATCCGGGAGGAGCTGGGCGCGCCCGAGAGCGATGACGCCGAGGTCGTCGTCAAGGCGCGGCTGGAACGCGACATCTGTACGATCGCCATCGACTCTTCGGGCGAGCCGCTGCACAAGCGCGGCCACAAACCGGCCGTCGCCAAGGCGCCGATGCGCGAGAATATGGCGGCGCTGTTTCTGCGCCAGTGTGGCTACACGGGCGGCGAGCCGGTCGTCGATCCGATGTGCGGCTCCGGCACCTTCGTCATCGAGGCGGCGGAGATCGCGTGTGGCTTGATGCCGGGACGGTCGCGGCGGTTCGCATTCGAGGAGCTGGCGAACTTCGATGCTGCGACGTGGGAGAAGATGCGGAGCGCGGCGAAACCGGTCAGGCCGTCGGCGCGCTTCCACGGCAGCGACCGCGATGGCGGCGCTATCCGGATGGCGAAGGAGAATGCCGAGCGCGCGGGTGTGGCTGCGTTCTGCACTTTCGAGCAACGAGACATCGCCGATCTCGCTCCGCCCGAAGGCCCGCCCGGCCTCGTCATCACCAACCCGCCCTATGGCAGCCGTATCGGCGAGCGACAGAAGTTGCAGGGGCTCTATCGGCAGCTCGGCGATGTGCTGGCCTCCCGCTTCACTGGCTGGCGCATTGGCCTAATCGCCAGCGAGCCATCGCTGGCAAAGGCGACGGGTCTGTCCTTCGAGCCGCCGGGCGCGCCGGTGCTGCATGGGGGGATCAGGGTGGGGGTGTATCGGGGAAGGGTGGGGTGAAGTGGACGACCAAAATCGGCAGCCCCACCCTCAGTTGTCATCCCGGGCCTTGTGCCCGGGACCCATTTCGACGCTGGTGACGGACGGTGCAGGGTCGGGCTGGGTTTCGAACAGCACAGGAAACAGATCCTGCCATCGGGTTGTCGCGCTCGATCAAGTTGATCTTCCAGGCGCGGGGCCATTCCTTCAGCGACTTCTCGCGCTGGATTGCATCGTTGATTTGTACGAACTCCTCGAAGTACATGAGCTTGGTCACGCGATACCTCTTCGTAAAGCCATGCACGCGCCCGTCGCGATGCTCGAGCATCCGCCGATGTAGGTCGTTGGTCACGCCGATGTAGAGTGTGCCGTAGAGCCGGCTTGCCAGGATGTACACAAAATAGATGTGTTGCTGGGCCATTCCGATCCAACTCTCCAACGCATGGAGTTTGTGGCCCAATGGGTCCCGGGCACAAGGCCCGGGACGACATTGGAGGGTGAGGTTGGCGGCGTGTCCGATAGCGGCCACCGCTCACTCCCCCCGCGACGCAATCAGCCCCCGCGGACGCCCCTGCCCGACGGCGGCCATGCCGGCGATGACCTTGGGGCGCGCACCGATCTCATCCATCCAGCGACGGAGGTTCTTGAACCGCCGCAGCGCCGGCAGGTCTTCCAGGCCAAGCACGGCGGAAGGATAGCCGGCGATATCGGCGATCGAGAAGGTGTCGCCACCGGCATAGGGAGCTTCACCGAGCCAGGCATCGAAGGCAGCGTACTCCTTGATGGTTTGGTCCTCGAAATGGGCGGCGGCTTTCATGTTGGGCTCGTCGAGCCAGGTCATGAAGTAGACGGCGGCATAGGGCGGATAGACGTCGGTCGCGAGCATCATGGTCCATTCCAGGCACTTTGCCCGGGCGATCGGGTCGGCCGGCAGCAGCTTGCCAGACTTCTCCGCGAGGTAGAGCAGAATGGCGACCGACTGGGTGAGTGTCATCGGGCCGCCCGGGATATCGTGATCGACGATGGCCGGCGTCTTGCCGCGCGCGCCGGTCGCGACATAGTCGGGATCGGTCGAGCCGAAGGGCACGGGGATCGCCCGGTAGGGGAGGCCGCATTCCTCCAGCATTACCGTTGCGCGCTGTGTCAGTGTGGTCGGGCGGACGTAGACGTCGATCATGGTGTCGTCTCCTCTGACGCTCTCTCGTGCGACCCACGGCAATTGCCTCACCCACAGTTGTCATCCCGGGCCGCCGTGCCCGGGACCTATGGCGCCGCAGATTCCGGAAGATGTGGCATTCCACGATCCAACTCCGCAAAGAACACTGTCGCGTGTCGGCGCCGCGCTGACTGACACTACAACGACCAATCCCCCATCGAAATGGGTCCCGGGCACAAGGCCCGGGATGACAGATTTGGGTGGGGCGATCACCGCGCAAGCAACTCCGGCAGCTCCCGCAAGCTCTCGATCTTATGCATCGGCTCCCCGCCCTCCGCCGTCTTCGCGCCATCGTGGATGCCGCCAGGGCGGACGATCTGCACCGTCAGCCAGCCCATGGCGTTCGGGGAAATGAAATCCTTGGAGGGATTATCGCCGACGTAAACGAAGCGCCGGCCGTCCTTCGGCAAGACTGCCGCGACCGTCTCGAACGGTTTGCGATGCGGCTTCCAGAACTCGCGATTGGCTCCGAGCGCGCCGGTGATGACGAGACTTGCGAAGCGTGGCGCGATCCCCAATGCCGCGATCTTCTTGGACTGCAGATCCTCCTCGCCGTCGGTGACGAGGCCCAGCGCCATATGCGGCGCAAGGTGATCGAGCACCCATTGCGCATCGTCGAACAGCGTCAGCTCCGGAACATTCGCGCGATAGGCGTCGACGAGCGCCTTGACGGTGTCGGGCGGCGCGTCGCCGAGCCTTTCGCTCAGCACCATGTCGAAGATGCGCCCGCGATGGCCCTCGTCGAGGAGCCGCGACATGTCGGCCGCCAACCCATCGAGCCCGAGCGCGCCCTTCGCCCAGCGCTCCGCCGCACGGAACCCCGACAACGCCCATTGCCGCTCCGGATACAGCGTGTCGTCCAGATCGAAGACGACGGTGTAGCGGTTCATTGGAGCAGCTTCCCGTCGACGATCACCTCGTCGTCGTAGCGCAGCATGCCGAGATTGGCGCGAAACGCCTGACCTGACGCGAAGTCTGGCACGCGGCCCGCCGCCTCCTCGATCATCCAGCGCGGATAATCGGCGCCGGCATGCCAGGAGAGCGGATAGCCGCCGCCATAGCGCGCATTGATCTCGATGAAGACGAAGCCGCCATCGGCGATTTTGAAAGCCTGCAAGGCGAGACACCCGATGGCCCCGGGGAGCTTCTTCGCAACGTCGAGCGAAAGCGCGATCAGCGCCTCGTCGCGCACGGTGACGCCCTTGGAGATCTCGCCCGCGCGTGTCTCGAGCCGCAACCGCGGCACGGCGCAACGCGGTACGCCTTGGAAATCGACATAGACGTCGATGGTGTATTCCTCGCCCGCGATCCTCGCCATGACGACGAGACTAGGATCGGCGGCGGCGCGGATGCGTAGCTCTTCGGCATTCTGGATGACGCCCGCGCCGATCGAGGACGACCCCTCGGCCGGCTTGGCGAAGACAGGAAAGTCACTCGGAGCAAGCCGCGCGATCTCATCCTTCGAAAACACATGCGGCGTCCTGAAACCGTTCGCGCGAAAGAACTCACCCGTCGCGATCTTGTTGGCGCCGATGGCGATCGCCTCGGGCGACGACACCATGAGGCGGGTGCCCAGCCCGCAAACTCCGACGCCCGCGCGGCCAGCACCGGCAGCGCCGGATCGATGAGCGGAACGAGGAGCGACACCTCGTGCTTGCGGCAGAGCCCGAGCAGCGCCTCGACGTAATCCGGCGCGCTAGCCCTCGGCACGATCTCGGCCACGTCCGCCACATAGAGTGCCGCCGCCCGCCGGTCGGAATTCGCGGCAACTGTCTTGCCCGGAATGCCCGTCGCCTGAAGCGCCCTCTGAAACGCCCGGACGAGCGACACGCGCCTTCCGGCGGCCTCGAACAGGATGTTGACCGGCTTCGACATCGGGCTCCCTTACCATGCGCTTCGCCCAGCTGGCGAGGCTGGCGGTTCGACGGTCCCCCCTTGCCGATTTCAGCGCTACAGGCCACAGAAATCGCGCCACGCCCTTGCCTTCGAGACCCATCTGGCACTCGCCGTCTGCATGGCGCTCGGGGCGGCGCTCTGTAACTCCGTCGGCCATGCGGGTGTCTCGGCCTACATCGTGCTGATGGCCCTGTTCGATCGGCGATGACCCGTGGCCGCCTGCTCGCGCTCGTCCGGCATGAGGTGCTACACTTGCCGGGCAATTGTATGCGAACGACCATAAACCCATGTCCGCACGACTGACACTCCGCCTGAAGTTGTTGCTAGGTCCTGATTTCGCCATCGGGCCGGGTTTCGCTCGCTCCTGGACCCGTTCGCGATACCGGCTCGTCTCGGCCGCCGGCCGGCTTCTCGGCATGAGCTACGGCGGGCCTGGATGCTGATCGACACGATGAACTCCTGCTTCAATCACCTGTCGTGCGCACCAGCAAGGGCGGATCATCAGGCGGCACAGCGCGTTTGACGGAGGCTGTAGAGACGTGCTTCGCCTATATCGTCAGATCGAAATGGGCGCCACCGCCGCGACCAGCCGGGAGCGCGCAGCGCTCGGGCGGCTTGCCAAAGAGAATTGACCAACCGATTGCCGCCCATGGCCAAGCGTCGAGCCATCGATGTATACGAGCGAATACATCGAAGGCGAGGTTGTCGATCATGGAGCAATTTCGAGCTGCAGTTGGTGCTCGCGGTCTGCATGGTGCTCGGGGCCGCGCTCTATACCTCCGTCGGCCATGCGGGTGCCTCGGCCTACATCGCGCTGATGGCGCTGTTCGGGGTCGCGGCGCCGACCATGCGGCCGACGGCGCTGGTCCTCAACATTATCGCCGGGAGCCTCGCCTCGTTTCGCTACGTCAAGGCTGGGCAGTTTCGCTGGCGCACGCCCTGGCCCGTCCTGATAGGCGCGGTCCCCATGGCCTTTATCGGCGGCTCGATCCAGCTGCCCGCTCAATACTACCGGCCGCTCGTCGGCGTGGTGCTGCTCGCCTCCGCCGCGCGCTTCCTCTGGCCGGGAGAGTTCAAAGGCAATCTCGACCCGCGCGATCCGCCGATCCTGCCCGGCCTGCTCGCCGGAGCAGGTATCGGCCTGCTCTCGGGGCTCACCGGCACCGGCGGTGAAATTTCCTGTCGCCGCTCCTGCTCTTCATGGCCTGGTCGACGACGCGCAATGCCACGGGCGTGGCGGCCGTGTTCATCCTCTGCAATTCGGCGGCGGGGCTGCTGGGCAACTACACAGCCGTGCGCGAGCTTCCCGCCGAGCTGCCGCTCTATGCCGGGGCGGTCTTGATCGGCGCGCTCGCTGGTACGACGTTCGGCGTCCGGATGCGCCCGGAATACATCCTGAAGGCGCTCGGCGGCGTGCTTGTCATTGCGGGAGTGAAGCTGATCGGCCTTTATTGATGCGGCGCGCCAGCGCCTAAGGAGCAGACGCTCGGTTTTGATTTCGGGGTGGGTCATGCGTCTATCAAAACTTGTCGCTCGCTGCTTCACATCTGAGCACTTTTCTTGGCGAGCATTTTCCACTGAATGCGATTTCGAGTGGCTTCGAGCTGGGCATTGATGAGAAGTGAGCGATCCAATCAAGCATCACTTCCTTCCCGTGTTCTACCTGAAGAATTGGAGAGGACTCGACGGCACAATTGTCGATACTCTCGTCCATACCCAGGCAAGCTCGTCCACAGGAAGGTAGGTCCCAAGGGAACCGGATACGTCAAACATCTGTACTCATTTCCGGATTGCCCTATGGAACTTCGGCAAGCTCTCGAAAGAGAGTTCATGCG
>CAVUIW010000013.1:0-81546 GCA_963741525.1 uncultured Alphaproteobacteria bacterium | reverse complement strand
CCACCATTTCTCATCCCCCGTTTACCCTTCATTAACCTTCCCCGCCGAAACTCGCGAAAACGAACATATGACGAACAAACGGTCGGCGGGGAGGCTGGCAATGGCTGCCGAGGCGCTACAGCAGATCGAATACGACTCCGGGACGGACGAGTTGCCGCTGGGCGGCGACCTCGACGACGCCGTGCGCTCCTGGCTCTCGCATTTGTCCGGCGAGCGCGGGCTCGCGGAAAAGACGCTCGAAGCCTACGCCCGCGACGTCCGCCAGTTCCTGGGGAGCCTGGAAGTCCAGCTCGGGCATATGCCTTGCCTCGCCGACATGGCGACGCTCGAGCCGAAAGTGTTCCGCACCTTCATGTCGAGCCGCCGGCGGATCGGCACGGCGCCGCGCTCGCTCTCGCGCCAGATGTCGGCGATCCGTATGTTCTTCCGCTATCTCGACACCAACGAGCTGGCGGGCAATCGCGCCGTAATGGCGGTCGAGATGCCGCGCGTGCCCCACTCCATTCCGAAACCTTTGACGGTCGCGAAGGCGCTCGCGCTCGTCGAGGGCAATGCGGGCCAGTCGGAAGATTGGATCAAGGCGCGCGATGCCGCCGTGATGATGTTGCTCTACGGCTCGGGCCTGCGCATCTCGGAGGCCCTCGGCCTGTTGCGCAAGGATGCGCCGATCGACGGTCGCGATGTACTCCTCATTCGCGGCAAAGGCGGCAAGGAGCGGCTCGTGCCGGTCCTGCCGGTCGCGAGTGCAGCCATCGTGCGATACTTGGAGCTCTACCCCTATCCGCTGGAGATGGAGGGGCCCTTGTTCCTCGGCGCGAAGGGCGGCCCCTTGAGCCCGCGCATCATCCAGTTGCTGATCGAACGCATGAGGTCTGCGCTCGGATTGCCGGAAACGGCAACGCCGCATGCGCTCCGTCACTCCTTCGCAACGCATCTGCTCAGCGCCGGAGCGGATCTCCGCCAAATCCAGGAGCTGCTCGGCCACGCCTCGCTGTCGACGACGCAGACCTACACCGAGGTCGATCGCGACCGGCTGCTCCAGGTTTATGACGCGGCGCACCCGAGAGCCTGATCAAGATCTCTTGAACGCCTGTCCCGCTCGCGCGATGATCGCGAATCATCAACGTACGGCATGCGGCAGGCACCCATGGCGAAGGCGAAATCGGCATCGGCAAAGCCCAAGGCGAAGTCCGCCACGCACACCGGCGGCTGTCTGTGCGGACATATCCGCTTTTCGGCCGAAGGCCCGGCCGGCAAGCCGCACACCTGCTCCTGCACCATGTGCCAGCACCATTCCGGTGCGCCGGCGCTCGCCTGGGTGGAGTTCCCGCGAGACAAGGTGAAATGGACCGGTCCGGGCGGCGCGCCGTCGACCTGGCGATCGTCGGATTTCTCGAGCCGCGCTTTCTGCTCCAAATGCGGCAGCACGCTCGGCGCCATCGACGACGCTCCGACCGTCGGGCTCGTCACCGGCGTCTTCGACAAGCCCAACGCCCGGGATCTGATCCCGCAAAGTCACTCCTTCAAGGGCGCGCGACCAAAGTGGTGGCACATCGAAATCGCGGACGCGTGATCAGAAATGGGGTAACTGCCGAGTTGCACAGACGGATTTGCTTCTTATGTAGACGGTGGCGTGCAGGGAGTAGGCATTAACCACACGCAAGGAGACGCTCCATGGCCCGGTCGCTGGTCGTACTCGCCGCTTTAGTCTCTATCGCCGCCTCATCCGCACCCGCCGCCGCGGAGTCCATTCTCGAAGGCAACTGGAGCGGCAGCGGTTATGTGCAGCCCTCGAATGGCGAGCGCGAGAAGGTCACCTGCAAGGTGAATTACCACCAGCTCAACGACACCGTACATGCCGTCAAGGCCACTTGCGCTTCCGCCTCCATGAAGATCGTCCAGACGGGGCAGATATCGACCGTTCGCGATGGCCGCTACATCGGCGATTTCGCCAATCTCGAGTACAATATCTCCGGCAGCGTCCGCGTGGTCGTCAGCGGTAATACGCAGAATGTGACGTTCACGAGCGCTTCCGGCGGGGGCACACTGGCGCTGAAGCGGCGCTAGAGCACGTTCAGGCGAAGTGGATGCCGGTTCGCCGTAGAACGTGCTCAAAACAAAAACTCTAGAGCGGGTTCTTGTTTCCGGTTGGACTGAACCCGCTTTAACCGGCTGGCGCTGGCCTGCTGCGGGTTGCTGGCAATTCGTCACACTACGCAACCCTCCGCTTTCGTATGTGACGGTATTTCAAAGAGTTGCTGGATAATCGAGCGGGCACGGCGCCTATTCGCCGTTAACCAATTCTTACTCAGAGCTGGCTTTTTGCTGGCGGGCTCGCCCATAGTCTTGGCTGGGACTACGGGGTTGTCACAGAGTTAAGGATTCCGAACGATGTTGCGTATGTCTTTTGCCGCCGCCCTTTTGCTTGCCGCCACCACCGCTCATACATACGCCGCCTCGCTCGAAGGCACCTGGACAGGCGCCGGCTACATGCAGCCGGCTTCCGGCAAGCGCGCGCCGGTCACCTGCAAGGTCGAGTACCAGCAGGCTTCAGCGGCCACCCACACCGTCACCGCCACTTGCTCGGCCGGCCCCCTGACCATCGTCCAGACCGGCAAGGTCAAGGCCGTCAGCGATAGCCGCTATGTCGGCAATTTCAGCAGCTCGGCCCATCAGGTCGCCGGCAGCGTGCGCGTCACCATCTCCGGCAGCGCCCAGAAGATCGTCTTCAAGGGTGCGGCGGGTGAAGGCGCGCTGGCGCTGAAGAAACAGTAGGCGCTGCGCTGTCCAACGGCGCACCTCCTTTGCTGGCGGTTGCCTTGCCCTAGGCACAAGCTCGCGCTATCCCACGCTGCATAGCAGCATGACGGTCCTGCCGAGGCTGGCGGACCCATTCAGGGAGAGAGCACCACCATGGCGCGCAATCGCATTGCTTTGATCGGCTCGGGCATGATCGGCGGAACGCTCGCGCATCTGGCGGCCACCAAGGAGCTCGGCGACGTCGTGCTGTTCGACATCGCCGAGGGCATCCCGCAGGGCAAGGCGCTCGACATCTCCCAGAGCACGCCGGTCGACGGCACGGACGTGTCGCTGCGCGGCGCCAATGCCTATTCGGAGCTCGAAGGCGCGGATGTGGCGATCGTCACCGCCGGCATCGCACGGAAACCCGGCATGAGCCGTGACGACCTCCTCGGCATCAATCTCAAAGTCATGGACCAAGTCGGCGCGGGCCTCAAGAAATACGCGCCCAACGCCTTCGTCATCTGCATCACAAATCCGCTCGATGCCATGGTCTGGGCGCTGCAGAAGGCCTCCGGCCTGCCGCACCATCGCGTCATCGGCATGGCGGGCGTGCTCAACTCTTCCCGCTTCCGCACGTTTCTGGCGCAGGAACTCGGCGTCTCGGTCGAGGACGTGACGGCCTTTGTGCTCGGCGGTCACGGCGACACCATGGTGCCGCTGGTACGCTACTCGACGGTCGCGGGCATCCCGCTGCCCGATCTCATCAAGATGCGCTGGCTGACCGAGGACCGGCTCGAGCAGATCGTCAAGCGCACGCGCGAGGGCGGCGCGGAGGTGGTGAACCTTCTCAAGTCGGGCTCGGCCTATTATGCCCCGGCGGCCTCCGCCATTCAGATGGCCGAGAGCTATCTCAAGGACAAGAAGCGCGTGCTGCCCTGCGCCGCCTATCTCAACGGCGAGTACGGGGTGAAGGGGTTGTATGTGGGCGTGCCGGTGGTGATCGGCGCTCAAGGCGTCGAGCGCATCGTCGAGATCGACCTCAACATGCGCGAGCGCTCCGCCTTCATGCAGTCGGTCGAGGCGGTGAAGGCGCTCGTCGAGGCGTGCCAGAAGATGGCGCCAAATCTGGGGGCTTAAGACAAGGGGTAAGTCGTAAGTCGTAAGTCGTAAGTGGTTTGGCTAGACTTCGACCTCGACTTACCACTTACGACTTACGCTTTTTTCGGAGACATCCATGTCCCGCTACGCCATCAACTCCAAGAAGCTCCCCAAGGCCGGGCCCTACTCGCATGCGGTGGCGGTGAAGGGCCTCGTCTATTTCTCCGGCCAGGTCGGGCTCGATCCCAAGACCGGCAAGCTCGCCGGCCCCGACATCACGAGCCAGACGAAACAGACCTTCAAGAACATCGGTGTCGCGCTGAAAGAGGCCGAGTGCGATTTCGGCGACGTCATCAAGGTCAACGTCTTCCTCTCCGACATGAACGACTTCACCGGCATGAACGCGGTGATGGCGGAGGTGTTCGAGGAGCCCTATCCGGCCCGCACCACCATCGGCGTCGCGGCGCTGCCGTTGAATGCCAAGGTCGAGATCGAGGTCATCTGCGAGAACGGACCGTTGACGCCGTAAGATTGGGCAGTAAGGCAGTAGGCAGTAAGGCAGTCGAAATGATCGACGCCTATCCGACCGTAACTACTGCCTCACTGCCTCACTGCCTCACTGCCTCACTGCCTCACTGCCTAACTGCCCTGAAGCGGAGCTTCCCATGAACATCCACGAATACCAGGCCAAAGCCGTGCTCCGGGAGTTCGGCGTGCCGCTCGTCAACGGCGCGGTTGCCTTCTCGCCGGACGAGGCGGTGAAAGTCGCGAAGGATCTGGGCGGCGCGGTCTGGGCGGTGAAGAGCCAGATCCATGCCGGCGGGCGTGGCAAGGGCAAATTCAAGGAGGCGAAGGCCGGCGACAAGGGCGGCGTCAGGATCGCCAAGTCGATCGAGGAGGTGCGCGGGTACGCCGATCAGATGCTGGGCTCGACGCTTGTCACGATCCAGACGGGTCCGGTTGGCAAGACGGTGAAGCGGCTGCTCATCGAAGCCGGTACGCAAATCTCCCGCGAGCTCTACCTCTCGATCCTCGTCGATCGCAAGACCTCGCGCCTCTCCTTTATCGCCTCTACCGAAGGCGGCATGGACATCGAGAAGGTCGCGCATGATACGCCGGAGAAGATCGTGACGCTCTCGATCGATCCGGCGGCCGGCTACCAGCCCTTCCACGGCCGCAAGATTGCCTTCGCGCTGAAGCTAGAGGGCGATTCTGTGAAGCAATGCGTCAAGCTCGTTGGCGATCTGCATCGCGCCTTCGTCGAGAAGGACATGAGCATGCTCGAGATCAATCCGCTGATCGTGACGGGCGAGGGCAAGCTCGTCTGCCTCGATGCGAAGATGAATTTCGACGACAACAGCCTGTTCCGCCATCAGGACATCGTGAACCTGCGCGATCTCGAGGAGGAGGAGCCGGCCGAGGTCGAGGCCTCGCGCTACGATCTCTCCTACGTGAAGCTCGACGGCACCATCGGCTGCATGGTGAACGGCGCCGGCCTTGCCATGGCGACCATGGATATCATCAAGCTCTATGGCGCCGAGCCCGCGAACTTCTTGGATGTCGGCGGCGGCGCGACGAAAGAGAAGGTGACGGCGGCGTTCAAGATCATTCTCTCCGATCCCAATGTGAAGGGCATTCTCGTCAACATCTTCGGCGGCATCATGCGCTGCGATATCATCGCCGAGGGCGTGATCGCGGCGGCGCGCGAGATGGCGATCAAGGTGCCGCTGGTGGTGCGGTTGGAGGGGACGAATGTGGAGTTGGGGAAACGGATTTTGAAAGAGAGCGGGCTGAATGTGATTGCCGCGGATGATCTGAACGATGCGGCGAAGAAGGTGGTGGAGGCGGTGAAGAGGGGGGCGTGATGGGGCGGGTTGCGGCCGCGCTTGTCTTGTTGTTATGGTGCTCGTCGCGTCAGCAGCAGTTGCCGACGATCGAGCCACCAGTCTTGCGGCCGATTTCGTAACGAGCTTTCGCTTTGTGCCTCGGCAGAAGTCCGTTCATCTGAAGCGCCGAGGAGGCTGGTGAAGCAAAGGTCGCGCTCGTGACACCACGGATTGACGGGGCCAACGGAGCACCGTTGAGGTCAACGCGCACCGCCACGACACCTGAAGTCGCGAACGGCGACAAAGGCGTCACCGAGTATACTGCATATTTCATCGAGCTGCCATCAAGCAGTTGGAAGACCCAGTCCGACGGAGGCCATTTGCTCTGTCGGACACGCTCGGTGATTGACCATCACCGGCCAATTGTAGCCCGTGCTGACCGAGTTGTCCGAGCTAGGCAACCGGCCGGAAAACTCTCTCTCGAGGTTCGCTTGTATTCGGCCGCGAAGGCCTTGCTGAGCCCACCCTATACTATGTGGCGGTAGACGGCTCAGCAAATTCACGCGTCGTGTTGGACTTACTATGGCATTGACCGGAAGCACCGACTCGATCCGAATCGATCGCTCGAGTTGAGTCTGCCGGTGATTGTTTCAAAACAACCCCGGCCGCGCCGGTGACGCCGCGACCAGCCCGCCGTCCACCACCAGCGCCTGCCCCGTAACAAACGCCGCCGCATCCGACGCGCAGATAGAGGCAGGCCGCCGCGATATCCTCAGGCTTCCCGAAGCGGCCTGCCGCATGCCGCGCCAGCACATCGCGACGGGCGGCGGGGCGATCACTTGCCGTGAAAAAACTCTCCTCCAGCATCCCCGTCTCGATCCAGCCGGGGCAGATCGCATTGCAGCGGATGCCATCCTTCCCGTGATCCACCGCGATCGAGCGCGTGAGCGCGTGCACGAAAGCCTTGCTGGCATTGTAGACGGCCATTTCGGGGTCGGAGACCATGACCGCTCACCGAGCCGATGTTGATGATCGCCCCGCCGCCGCCCGCCTTCATCTCCGGGATGAATTCGCGGCAGCACATGAAGAGGCCCTTGGCGTTGATGGCCATCATGTCATCGTAGGCGTCGTCATCGGTTGCGAGCACCGTGCCGACATTCATGATGCCCGCATTGTTGACGAGCACGTCGACGCGCCCGAAGGCGTCGAGCGTCGCCGCGCGGAGTTTCTCGACATCGGCGCGCGAGCCGACATCGGCCGTGAGCCACACCGCGCTCTTGGCAAGTCCCTCAGGCCGCGCGCCCCGTCCGCAAGTCACGACCTTGGCGCCTTCGGCCAGGAACGCCGCGACGATCCCCGCTCCGATCCCACGGCTTCCGCCCGTGACGACAGCGACCTTGCCCTTTATGCCCGGCATCGAGTCCTCATGTCACATAGTTGCACTTTTAGGGGCGACCGGCGGTCGCCCGGCGACACTAAACGGTCTCTCCTGCCTCTCCCCATGGGCACGATGTGCCCATGGGGAGAGGGGAGGGTGAGGGGCAGCCACAGGCGAGGTGCGAGCCACAAAGGGCCTGGGTTATGCGACACCGGGATGGGCTTGGCACACACTTCAATCGCGGCTGCCCCTCTCCCTGCCCTCTCCCCGTACGCTTCGCTACGGGGAGAGGAGGAGCACAGCATGCCGCGAGTGCCCGCAGTTCGCCCATACAGACAAGAGACACTGCCTACTGCCTACTGCCTACTGCCTACTGCCTACTGCCTACTGCCTACTGCCTACTGCCTACTGCCTACTGCCTACTGCCTACTGCCTACTGCCTACTGCCTACTGCCTACTGCCTACTCCCCCAGCGCCCGCAGCACCTTCGCCTGGAAATCCGCCACCGCGTGCTCGCTGATCTCCGAACCCTCGGCGTCTATGACGAAATGCCCGCCCTCGTAGCCGAAACTGTGCAAGCCCTTCTGCACGCTCTCGCAGATCGGGATGTCCTCGCGGCGGACGATGTCGACGAAGTCGATGATCTCCTGCTCCTCCACCGTCGGCACCACGTCCGGGAAGTACCACTCGCAGACCTGCGCCGTTTGCTCCGGCCCCACCGGCACGTGATGAAAAATCGTCAGATTGCCGCCCGGATAGACCTCGATGCACCAGTTCGGCCACAGCAGCCAGCTGCCGAACTCGTTCGGCTTGGACGCGCCGGCTGTCGTGGTGCCGTATCCCACATCGGAGCCTCGATCGCGGCTGCGGTGACTGTGGTGATGGGGATGCGTGGTGATGCGGTAGCTCGGATAGTCGAGCGCGCTGGCGACCAGCGAGGGATGCGAGATCGGGCAGTGGAAACATTCGGAAAAATTCTCGACCGAGTTCTTCCAGTTGGCGGCGATCGGGATCTCGTAGCGCCGCGCGAGCTTGAGCTTCGCGGCATGGGGCGAGAAACCCTCGACCTCGTCGAACAACGACCCCGCCACCTCCTCGAAGTCCGGCGCACCGGGATCGAGATTGACGAACAGGAAGCCCAGCCGCGAGACGAGCCGGACCCCCGACAGGTGGACCTTCTCTTTCTTGAACCCAGGCGTCCCTTCCGTGCCGCGCGCCTGGCGCAGCCGGCCTTTCAGATCATAGGCCCAGGCGTGGTAGGGGCAGGTGATGACGGCCGAGCCGAGCCGCCCCTCGCCCTCGAGCAGCCGATGCGCCCGATGCTGGCAGACATTGTGGAAGGCGCGCACGACGCCATCGGCGCCGCGCAGCACGGCGACACTCTGATCGATGATCTGCCGCACGACATACGATCCCGCGCTCGGCAGCATCAACTCGTGGCCAATGTATTGCCAGGTGCGGTAGAAGATGGCGCGCTTCTCGCGCTCGTAGATGGCCGGATCGAAATAGTAGCGGCCCGCAAGCGGCTTTGGTCGGTCGACGGCAGCATCCATTGTATGCGTCTCGTTTGAGCCTGAAGCAACCTACGAAACAGTCGTACGGTGGCGCGAAAGCGTGCGCAAGGCATGCCAGCTTGCGCTTTTGTCCGGGCGTGCCTTCTGCCTGATCGGCGACGGCTAGTGTGGCGTCGCGCCATAGTTGACCAGTCGCGCTGCACGGTCGGAGTCAACTATGGCGCGATAAACGCCACACCAAGCTCATGATATCGCTAGTGGCCCTCATGTCGCGCCAAAATCGGACGGACGCCCGGCGAGCATGCGATTTTGGCGCGACGGGCCACTAGGGCGCAGGCATGACCCACAGGCATCTCTGGCCAGCGGTGCGCGGCTGGCACGTTGCTGGCGCATCAGCCGCGCTTGCGGCACAGTCCAAATCGGGGCTCGCTTGGCGATCGACCGGCGAACCGAACAAAGCCGAACACCGCCATGGCCATTCGCGCGCCCAGCTCGACCGCTTCCCCCGCAACCGCTCCCACCTTCACTGAGCTTTTCACACCAAAGCTCGTGACAGTCATCCGTGAGGGCTACACGGCAAAGCACCTCCGCGCCGATGCGATCGCAGGCCTGACCGTCGCCATCGTCGCGCTGCCGCTCTCGATGGCGATTGCCATCGCCTCGCATGCCACACCCGCCCAGGGCCTCTACACGGCGATCTTCGGCGGCTTCCTCGTCTCCGCGCTCGGCGGCAGCCGGTTCCAGATCGGCGGGCCGGCCGGTGCCTTTATCGTGCTGGTCGGCGCGACCGTCCAGGCGCACGGCATGGACGGTCTGATCCTGGCGACGCTGCTCTCCGGGCTGATGCTCGCCACCGTCGGCTTCCTGCAGCTCGGCACCTACATCAAGTTCATCCCCTATCCGGTGACAGTCGGCTTCACGGCCGGCATCGCTGCCATCATCTTCGCGAGCCAGATCAAGGAGCTGCTGGGGCTGACACTCGTGGTGCCGGAGCCTGGACCGCTCATCGAGAAGCTGCCCGTGCTATGGCAGAGCCTGCCGACGCTCGATCCCACGACGGTCGCCATCGCGCTCGCCTCGATCGGCGTCATCGCCGGCCTGAAGAAGGTCCGGCCGCACTGGCCGGGCATGTTGATCGCGGTAGCCGGCGCAGCACTCGCAACCACCCTCCTCTCGCTCGACGTCGCCACGATCGGCACGCGCTTCGGCGGCATTCCCTCCTCGATTCCTATTCCTGCCCTGCCCGCCATGAGTTGGGCCAAAGTGCAGGAGGTTCTTCCCGCCGCCTTCGCCTTCACGCTGCTCGGCTCGATCGAAAGCCTGCTCTCGGCCGTCGTCGCCGACGGCATGACGGGGCGGCGGCACCGCTCGAACTGCGAGCTGGTGGCGCAAGGCGCGGCCAACATAGGTGCGAGCCTGTTCGGCGGCTTCTGTGTCACCGGCACGATCGCGCGCACGGCGACGAATGTCCGAGCCGGCGCGCACGGCCCTGTTTCGGGCTTGCTGCATGCCGTGTTCCTGCTGCTCTTCATCCTCGTGGCGGCGCCGCTCGCGAGCTACATCCCGCTCGCCTGCCTCGCCGGCGTGCTTGCCGTCGTATCCTGGAACATGATCGAGAAGCAGGCGGTGGCGACACTGCTCAGGGCATCGCGCGGCGATGCGGCGGTGCTCGGCGTCACCTTCCTCCTCACCATCTTCCGCGACTTGACGGAAGCCATCATCGTCGGCTTCGCGTTGGGCTCGGTGCTGTTCATCCATCGCATGTCGAAGGCGGCGACGATCGAGCACCACGCCCCGCTCGTCGAGGAGGACAAGGCGGATACGACCGATGGCAACCGCCGGCCCTATGACGAGACGCGCGCCAGCAACCCCGACATCGTCATCTACCGGATATCCGGCGCCTTCTTCTTCGGCGCTGCCGCCTCTATCGGTGCCGTGCTCGACCGCATCGCCGATACCCATCGGGTGCTGATCGTCGACTTCGCCGGCGTGCCGTTTCTGGATTCGACCGCCGCCCACACCATCGAGGGCCTCGTTCACAAGGCCGGCCGCAAGGGCGTGACCGTGATCCTGTCGGGCGCCTCGGAGGAGATCCGGCGAGCGCTCGCCGTGCACGGCCTCAAACCGCCGGCCATCAGCTTCGCGACGAGCATCGAGGCGGCGCGCGAGACGGCAGCAAAGATCGTCTCAGCCGCCTAATGTTCCATCCCATTCTATTGATTCCGGCGAAGCTGGAGCAATGAATGGAAAGACGGAACATAAACAAGGAGCTGGCTAGTGGGATGGCCATTCATTTGGGGGCCAAATGAATGAGTCAGAACACTAACATCTGATCGGCCCAGGCCTTTGCGAGCTTGATGCCGTCCACTGGCGTGAACGTCCTCGGGTTCAGACACCATTCGAGCCAGAGGCCGTCGAGCAGCGCCGTCAATCCGATGGCGGCAAGATGCGCGTCTTTGGGTTTACGGCCCGCCTCGCGCATGGCTGCTGCAACGAGCGCCTCGAGCCGGGCGAGGGAAGCGGCATAGGTCGCCTCGCGCACCTCGCGGATCTCGGGCGTGTGCCGTGAAAGGCTCCAGAACACGACCCAGATGTGCAGGATGTCCGGATCGAGGTTCGGGCCTGCGAACGACGCCTCGATGTAGCGGTCGAGCTGCTGGCGTGCCGTGCGACTTCTGGCCGGCGCCGCCGCCAGCGCCACGGCAAAGACGGCGGCGAGCCGATTGTCGAGGGCCCGGTAAGCTTCGGCCACGAGCGCCGTCTTGCTCGGGAAATGGTGGTTGATGAGACCGACCGAGACGCCGGCCGCCTCGCTGATCCGGCGGATCGACAGGCCGTCGTGACCTTGCTTGGCAAGGCACGCCAATGTCGCCTCGACGAGGGCCTGGCGACGAGCCCCCGGCAGGTGCCGCTCGAACTTTCGGGGCGTCGTTGCCATTCCCGCACCACCTTCAAAATCGCTTGCCCGCGCCCGACTGGCCATGCTACTTATACTGGAACTTGAACACTTGTTCAATTACTCGCTCGAGGCAGATGGCATGCGTTACGCCGGGCTGGTCGACCGGATCGCCGGAGAGGCGACGGACGCATGGGATCTGCATTTCGCCGCGAGCGAGGCCAAACGCCGGGGCGGGGATGTCATCATCCTCACCATCGGCGATCCGGATTTCGCGACGCCCGAGCGGTTCACCGAAGCGGGAATCGCGGCGCTGAGAGCCGGCGACACGCATTACTCGGACATGGACGGCCGGCCGAAACTGCGGGCCGCCATCGCCGAGCGGTTCCAAAGGCAATCGGGCGTGGCGATCACCGAGGCCAACGTCGTCGTCACCGCCGGTGCGCAGAACGCGCTCTATTCCGCCGCCCGCTGCATCGCCGAGGCCGGGACCGAGATCATCGCGCTCGATCCGACCTATGTCACCTACGATGCCGTCATCCGTGGCACCGGGGCGACGCTCGTGCAATCTCCTCAACCTTCAGAGTCAGGCTTTCGCGTCGATCTCGACACGCTGGCGAAGCGCGTCACACCCAGGACGCGCGCCATCTTCTACGCCTCTCCCAACAACCCGACGGGCGCGGTCATGGGCCGCGACGAGCTCGAAGGCATCGCCCGAATCGCCAAGGCCAACGACCTCTGGGTGATCGCCGATGAGGTGTATGGCGATCTCACCTTCGATCGGCCCCATATCTCGATGGCCTCGCTCCCCAGCATGGCCGAGCGCACCGTAACCATCGGCAGCCTGTCGAAGTCCCACGCCATGACCGGCTGGCGCTCCGGCTGGGCGATCGGCCCCACCGCACTTGCGCGCCACATGACGAACCTTGCTATCGCCATGCATTACGGTCTCCCGGGCTTCATCCAGGAGGCGGCCTTTGTCGCGATCACCGAAGGCGACGCCGAGGTCCAGCACATGGGCGAAATCTATCGCCGCCGCCGTGACCTGATGCTCGGCGCGCTCCAGGGCGTGCCCGGCATCCGCTGCCTCAAGCCCGAGGCCGGCATGTTCATGATGATCGATGTCGCGAGATCGGGCCTCTCGGCCAAGGATTTCGCCTGGAAGCTGTTCGAGGCAACTGGCGTCGCAACGCTGGATGCAACCCCGTTCGGCCCGAGCGCCAAAGGGTTCCTACGTGTCGCCTTCACCATCTCGGAGGCCGAGTTGCAGGACGCCGCGCGCCGGATTCGCGCGTTTTCCGAACAACTTGCGAACAATAAGAAAGTAGAAAGCGCCGCCTAGAGCGCTATTCGATCTGATGGAATCCGATCGGCGCTCTAGGTTATTGGTTTTGAGCACTTCCTTTCGACCAACCGGTATCCACTTGGTCGGAAAGTGCTCTCGGCAGGAGGAATTGTAACGCTCGCCGCCTCGGCTATAGTGAGTTCTTGAGAACAAGCGCTGGATCAACCGGCCGGGCTCGAAGGGAAGGAAACGACATGAACGACCAGGCATCCGCCCAGGTCAATGCTTCGGTGCGTCAGGGCGAGGCCGTCAACGTCCGCGATTTGCACAAGAGCTTCGGACCGCTCGAGGTCTTGAAGGGCATCTCGCTCACGGCACGCGAGGGCGATGTCGTCTCGATCATCGGCGCCTCCGGCTCGGGAAAAAGCACCTTCCTCAGGTGCATCAACCTGCTCGAGCTGCCATCCAAGGGCGAGATTGTCGTCAACGGCGAGGCCATCAAGTTCAAGCCGGGCCGCGACGGCAACATGATGCCGGCCGACATCCGCCAGGTCGAGCGCATGCGCACCCAGCTCTCCATGGTGTTCCAGAGTTTCAATCTCTGGCAGCACATGACCGTGCTCGGCAACGTCATCGAAGCGCCGGTGCATGTCTTGAAGTTGCCGAGGGCGGAAGCCATCGCGCGCGCCGAGAAGATCCTCAACCGCGTCGGCCTCTATGAGAAAAAGGATCAGTATCCGGCGTTTCTCTCGGGCGGCCAGCAGCAGCGTGCGGCCATCGCCAGGGCGCTCGCCATGGAGCCCAAGGTCATGCTCTTCGACGAGCCGACCTCGGCGCTCGACCCCGAGCTCGTCGGCGAGGTGCTGAAGGTCATCCGCGGCATCGCCGAGGAAGGCCGCACCATGCTGCTCGTCACCCACGAGATGGCGTTTGCGCGCGACGTGTCGAGCCACACAATGTTTCTACACAAGGGTCTCGTCGAGGAAGAGGGGCCGCCGAAGCAGATCTTTGCCAATCCGCGGAGCGAGCGCTTCCGGCAATTCATCTCGTCGATCCACAAGTAGCGGGATCATTCGGAATTCCGCCCACATGCCGTTGTTTGCATGCGGGCGTGAAGGCTCCTACTCTGGAGCCAACCCATTTGGAGCGGACAAGTCCCCCGGACACCGCTTCCGAATGGTGACTGTGGCAATGCGGACGAAACGTCCGCGCAATGGGAGGTCTACATGAAGTTCTTTGTGAAGGCTGCCATGGCCGCCGCGCTCGTCGTCGGGCTCGGTGCCGGTGCAGCTTCTGCTCAAAAGGTCAAGTTCGGCGTCGCCGCCGAGCCCTATCCGCCGTTCTCCTCCGCCGACGCGTCCGGCAAGTGGGTCGGCTGGGAAATGGATCTGATGGACATGGTCTGCGCCGAGGCCAAGCTCGAGTGCGAGCTCGTGCCAACGGCGTGGGACGGCATCATCCCGGCGCTGACCTCGAAGCAGATCGACGTCATCTGGTCGTCGATGTCGATCACCGCCGAGCGCATGCAGACGATCGACTTCACGAATATGTACTACGACTCGGGCGCCGTGCTGATCTCCGGCAAGACCGGCGACATGGACATCACGCCCGCCCATCTCACGGGCAAGAACGTCGGCGTGCAGGTCTCGACCATCCACGAGAAGTATGTCCAAAAGTACTACGCGGCCGCCGGCGCGGTCGTGAAGACCTATCAGACGCAGGATGAGGCCAACAACGACCTCGCCGCCGGCCGCCTCGACTACGCGATGGCCGACAGCCTGGCGCTCGACGCATTCCTGCAGTCGGATGCCGGCAAGGCCTGCTGCGAGCTCAAGGGCCTCGTCGCCCCCGACAAGGAAGTGCTCGGCAACGGCGTCGGCGGTGGTATCCGCAAGGAAGACACGGCGCTGAAGGACAAGCTCAACGCCGCCGTTACCGCGCTCGCCGCGGCCGGCAAGCTCAAGGAGCTGAACGGCAAGTACGGGCTCGAGGGGAAGATCGTCGTTCCCTGATCGCGAACGCCTGAACACGCGGATCGCGCCCCTTGACCGGGGCGCGATCCTCCTCTTCCCCGGCCAGCGGGAATCCCCTCATGATCGAGTTCGGCCCACTCCTCGCCATCAAATGGGAGCTGCTCGCCTGGAGCCCGCCCGGTTGGGGCGGCAATCTCGTCTGGGGCCTCTTCATCACCTTCCAGATCGCGCTCGGCGCCTACATCCTCGGCCTGATCCTCGGGCTCGGCGGCGCCATGGGAAAGCTCTACGGCGGCCCCATCACGCAGGCCGTGCTCGACGGCTACACGACGCTCATCCGCGCGATCCCCGAGCTGGTGCTCATCCTCTTCCTCTATTACGCCGGCACCGACCTTCTCAACCGCGCGCTCGAAGGCATGGGCTATCAGCGCATCTCCATTTCGGGCCTGATTGCCGGCATCTATGTCCTGGGCTTCGTGCAGGGTGCCTACTCGACGGAAGTGTTCCGTGGCGCCATCCAGGCCATCCCCCTCGGCCAGATCGAGGCGGCCAGGGCCTACGGCATGCCATTCTGGCTCCGCTTCCGCCGCATCATCCTGCCGGCGATGCTGCCGTTCGCCATCCCGGGCATGGCCAATCTCTGGCTCATCGTCACCAAGGGAACGGCCTTGCTGGCCGTTGTCGGCTTTACGGAGCTCGCACTGACGACCCGGCAGGCGGCGGGCGCAACGAAGCAGTATTTCCTGTTCTTCGTCGCCGCCGGCCTCCTCTATTTGGCGCTCTCGCTCGTCTCGACCTACCTGTTCGCCCTGCTCGAGCGGTATCTGCGCCGCGGCCAACCCAAGCTCGGATGATCGCCCATGGCTGACGTTGCGGCCACGACCGCCCCGATCAATAACCTGAGCCAGGGCACGCTCATCACGGGCGACATCAGCGATCTCAAGAAGATCCTGAGGCTCTATGCGATCGTCGTCGCCGTTGCCGTCATCCCGGCGGCATTGTTCATGCGCTGGGACTGGCTCAATCCCTCCTTCCAGGAGGCGACCGGATTCTTTCCCCAGTATGGGCTGATGTTCCTGAAGGGCATGGTCAATACGCTCATCGTGCTGGCCGTCTCCGTCTTCTTCGGTTTCCTGCTCGCCATCCCGATCGGGCTCGTGCAAGTGACCGGGCCCTGGCCGCTCGCCTGGCTCGCCAGAGGCTTCTGCACGGTGATCCGCGGTACGCCGCTGCTCGTCCAGCTCTGGCTTTTTTACTACGGCATCGGTGAATTCCTGCCGCTCATTCCGCGCGACGTCTGGAACTCCGACATCCTGTTCGGCCTCTCCGGCATCACCGTGAAAGACGTCCTGGTCTCGGCCTGGCCCTATGCGCTCTTGGCCTTCACGCTCAACTTCGCCGGCTACGAGGGCGAGATCATGCGCGGCGCCTTCGCCGGCGTGCCCAAGGGGGAGCTCGAAGCCGCCAAGGCCTTCGGCATGTCGAAGAACAAGATGCTGCGCCGCGTCTGGCTGCCGCGCGCCATCCATCAGGCGCTGCCCACGCTCACCGGCGAGGTGGTACTGCAGCTGCAGTCGACGCCGCTGGTCGCCACCGTAACCATCGCCGACGCCTTCTTCGTCAACACGAAGGTGAGGCAAGACCTCCTCATCCCCTACGAGCCGCTGATGATGCTGGCGCTCCTCTACATGGTGCTGACGGCGATCGTGGTGTTGATCTTCGGCCGGCTCGAGAAATTGGTGCCGACGAAGCGCTGACGTCTTCCTCCTCTCAGTTGGGACGCCCATGATCGAAGACCGCATCAAGACCTACGAGCCCGAGCTCGTCGCCATCCGCCGCGACTTCCACGAGCATCCCTGAGCTCGCCTTCGAGGAGGTGCGCACGTCGGACGTCGTCGCCGGGAAGCTCACCGAATGGGGCTTCAAGGTGCATCGCGGCCTCGCCAAGACGGGCATCGTCGCGACGCTGCACAATGGCGGCGGCAACCGCTCGATCGGCATCCGCGCCGACATGGATGCGCTGCCCATTCTCGAGGAAACGGGCAAGGCCTATGCGTCGAAGACCGCCGGCAAGATGCACGCCTGCGGCCATGACGGGCACACGACCATGCTGCTCGGCGCTGCGCGCTACCTCGCCGAGACGAAGAATTTCTCGGGTACCGTGCACCTCATCTTCCAACCGGCCGAAGAAGACATCGGCGGCGCACGTGTCATGATGGAGGAAGGCATCTTCAAGACCTTCCCTTGCGATGCCATCTTCGCGCTTCACAACGAACCGGGAACGCCCGCCGGCAAGCTCGGCTTCCGCAAGGGCCGCATGATGGCGGCCGTCGACCAGGTGCAGATCACGCTGCGTGGGAAGGGCGGCCATGGCGCCGATCCGCACAACACGATCGATCCGATCGTTGCCGGCGCCTCGCTCATCATGGCGATGCAGACGATCGTGGCACGCAACGTCGATCCGTTGAACCCGGCGGTCATCACTGTCGGCTGCCTCAAGGCTGGCGCGGTCTGCAACGTCATCCCCGAGACGGCCTTCATGGACATCGGCATCCGCTTTTTCGACAAGGCGACGGGCGCCATCATCCGCCGCCGCATCGAGGAGCTGGCCAAGGGCCAGATGGCGAGCTTCGGCGGCACGGCCGATCTCAATTGGGTGCGCGGTTATCCCCCGCTCGTCAATCACGATCATGAGACCGATATCGCCCGCGAGGCCGCCGTCGAGCTGACCGGCGAAGCCAACGTCTACGACGTGCCCAAGCCCTATCTCGGCAGCGAGGACTTCTCCTTCATGCTGGAGGAGAGGCCGGGCAGCTATCTGATGATCGGCAACGGCGACAGCGCCGGTTTGCACAATCCGAAATACGACTTCAACGACAAGGTACTCGTGCCCGGCGCGACCTACTGGTCGAAGCTGGTGGAACACTATTTGCGGCCGGAGGCGTGATCGACCCGCTCGGCACCGAGCGCGACGAAAGCTGTTCCCTCACTCAACCCCTCTCCCGCGTTTATCGGCTTGCGTGCCTTCGGCACGACCCGGCACCCTCTCCCCGAAGGAGAGGGCCGAAAGAAGCGAAGCTTTCCCGATGCCGGTCTCTAGAGTGCTTCCGGAAAAGCCTGTCCCGGCGAAGGCCGGGATCCGAAGCGGTTTTCCGAAAGGAAGCACGACAAACCAAGGAATTAGGGTGTTGAAGTGATTCAACGAAAAACGGAAACACCCTAGCCTCACGACCCGCGAGGTGCCTGCTTCGGCCGGCCTGCTCCCTCGGGGAGAAGGTGGCCCGGCAATGCCGGAGACATGCAAGCCAACGACCCGCCGGATGAGGGGTCGAGCTGCACGAAGTATCTTGGCAACGCATTCTTGCGCGGAGTCGACGATGGTGCTCAACTGTTATCCAGCCGCCGCCTCGCTCTCCTTCTTCCGCTCCTGCTTCTTGCGCTCGTTGGGATCGAGCCAGCGCTTGCGGAGGCGGATGGCCTTCGGCGTCACCTCGACGAGCTCGTCATCGGCGATGTAGGCGAGCGCTTTCTCGAGCGTCATCTTCAGCGGTGGCCGACAGGTTGCGTTCTGTCTTGCCGCGCACGTTCGTGAGCTTCTTGCCGGTCAGACGTTTGTCGACGAGGTCGTTGTCTCTGGATGCTTGCCGACGATCATGCCCTCGTAAACCGCGGCTTGCGGGTCGATCCATTGTCAGCCGTAGCCGCGATCCTCCAGGTTGAACAGCGCGTAGGCCACGCGCTTTCGGTCTCGCCGTCCAGGCCGTTCGGATCAGGATCGAGCCTCGTCCGCGCCCAGATGCAGGCGATAGCCGAAGTACGTCCTGCCGTTCTTGCGCGTGAAATTGGCGCCCGGTTCGCGCGAGGCCCGCGCGTCCTTGCGCCTCTCCGACAGGAGTTCCGACTGCGTTGCCGATGACGCGGCCGCGCGTCGGCACCCGCAGCACCAGCCGCTGCCGCCCGCCGCCGGAGGGTCTCCGCGAATCGTCACACCTGCTCGCCCCATGCGCTCGGAGGTTTCTGCATCGTCGACACCGGAATGGCCTCGTCGACATCGATGATGACCCTCGATGGGCTCGAACGCTGTCCCGTTCCCGGGTCCTCGAGCGCCTGGGTCGGACAAGTCGTACAGCTCGAAGTTCCCGGCGCTGGTCTCGATCAGATCGCCAACTGCATTCGCCGGCGGCCGGCCACTCGAAGGCCTCGGCCTCGGCCGAGCGCGCGGCGGATGCGAGCGATGCGCTCGGGCTCGTTCATGAGGCGCGCGCGGATGACGCGGCTCTGCACCTTGTCGCCGTCCTTGCCGGCGAGCGGGCCGTCGTTGATGCGAAACAGCATGGCGAGCGTCGGCGGATCGACAGGCTGGGAGTAAATCGGCTCGGTGATCTCCGGATCAGCGATGGTGTCGGCGACGGTCGCATCCGTCAGCCCGGCGATGGCGACGATGTCGCCGGCCTCGCCCACGTCGATCCCCTGCCGCTCGATGCCGCGGAAGGCGAGCACCTTCGTCACACGCGCCGTCTCGACGACCTTGCCGTCGCGGCTCAGCGCGCGAACGGTCTGGCCGGATTTCACGCGGCCCGAAGTGATGCGGCCGGTCAAAATGCGGCCGAGATAGGAATCATATTCGAGCGTCGTCGCCAGCAGCCGGAACGGCCCTTCCTCGATGGTGGGTTCGGGCACGTGGCTGAGCACCAGATCGAACAGCGGCGCCATGCCGTCCTTTGGACCATCGGGAGACAGCGCCATCCAGCCCTCGCGGGCAGAGCCGTAGAGGATCGGGAAGTCGAGCTGCTCGTCATTGGCATCGAGTGCAGCGAAGAGATCGAACGCCTCGTTTACCACCTCGTTGTGTCGCTCGTCCGGCCGGTCGATCTTGTTGATGGCGACGATCGGGCGGAGGCCGCGCTTCAACGCCTTGGAAACCACGAATTTCGTCTGCGGCAGCGGCCCCTCGGAGGCGTCCACCAGCACGATGACGCCGTCGACCATGTTGAGGATGCGCTCGACCTCGCCGCCGAAATCGGCGTGGCCCGGCGTATCGACGATGTTGATCCGCACATCCTTCCAGACGAGGGAGGTGCATTTGGCAAGGATGGTAATGCCGCGCTCCCGCTCGAGTTCGTTGGAATCCATCACCCGCTCGACGACCCGCTGGTTGTCGCGAAAGGCGCCGGACTGCTTCAGCAGCACGTCGATGAGCGTCGTCTTGCCGTGGTCGACATGGGCAATAATGGCGATGTTTCTGAGCGACATGGGTCTCTAGGGTTTGTGAGGGGAGGCGGCCGGGGCGTAGCACAGATCGACGGCAGCCGCCATAGAGCCCGGCCCGGACGTCAATCACATAGGGTTAGCAATGGGTTGGGACCTCAATTCTTCTTCAAGATAATTCGGGTACATCTAATCCCAAAATAAGAGACTTTCAGGGACCGGCCCCTTCTGGGGCAGGCGGAGCGTCGTCGGGTGTTCGAGAAGGATAAAGACTATCAGCGTCTCAACCGGACGCCGGTCTCGGTTTCCATTACGTTGTCCAATGGGCAGACGTTGCGCGGCACGCTGTTCGTGCCGAAGACGAAGTCGCTCATGGAGGAATTGAACCGCGGCGAGCCCTTCCTCGAGTTCGAGAGCTACGATGGCGCCAAGATGTTCATCGCCCGCACCAACATCGGCGCCGTCAAGGAATTCAATATCCCGAAAGTCGACCAACTGGAGAAGAAGGTCGGCATGCTCGATCAGTTCGACGCCCATGATGTTCTGGGGGTCAAGTCCGATGCCGACAAATTGGCGGTCCGCCGGGCCTATCTCAACCTCGCCAAGACGTACCACCCGGATCGCTTCGCGCGCCTCGATCTCCCCAAGGAGGTCTTCGAGTATCTGAGCGCGGTCGCCACTCGCGTGAACCTCGCCTACTCCGAGCTTCGCGGTCACGGCACTGCTGTCGACGAGCCGGACACCACCGCTGGCGATGGCGCTCAGCTTTAACACTTTCCAGCACGCTTCCTGCACCTCGACCCGCGGATGGCCCAAAGGCTGTCCCAGATCGAGACAGGAGGCCGTCCACATGTTCGAGCGCAACCGGATCGAGCATCAGGGAGAAGCCCAGCGCAAGGGCCATCTGGTCCAGGCGACGCTCAGCGACGGCAGCGTCGTCAAGGGCCGGATCAATGTCTCGGTGACGAAGAGCCTCGCCGAGGAACTCAATGGTCCCGCCGCCTTCATCGAGTTCCACGCGCTCAGCGGGGAAAAAACCCTGCTCTCGAAGGGCCGGATCGCGACCGTCACGACCTTCGACCCGCCCAAGACCGACCAGCTCGATCGTAACCTCCAGCAGGCCGAGAGCCTCGATGCCTACCAGGTGCTCCGCGTTGAGCGCGGCGCGAGCCTCGATGAAATAAAGTCCGCCTATCACCGGCTCGCCAAGGCCTATCACCCGGATCGCTTTGCTGCGTCCTCCCTTCCCCAGGAAATGGCCGACTATGTCTCCGCCATGTCGCGCCGGCTGAACCTCGCCTACGCCATGCTGCAGGACGAGGTCCGCGCCTTTGCGCCCGCCGCTCCGCCGCAGACGCGCCGGACTGCTCACTAAAGCAAAGCACGTTCAGGCGAAGTGGACACCGGTTCGCGGCAGAACGTGCTTCAAGCCGAAACGCTCGGATGCAGCATCGGGCGGTAGCCGGCACTGAGCACCGCCAGGATCGATGGCGGCGTGACGAGCCGGTACCGCGCGGTGCGATCGATGTTCGGGTCCCCGTTGATAGCCGTCGACCGTCCAAGTCCAGAGATATCCGCCATGCGCCAGTTGTGGCGCGTCTTCGCAGAGAACAAAGGCACCGTCGGGCAGGTCCCCGGCTAAGACTGCCGATGGTGGCGCGCCATCCCGGCTCGCCCAGCGCTCCGAATGCAGCACGTCGTCCATCGCGGGCGCGCGGGGTGGCGCCGGGAGCCCCTTCGCCTCGGCCCATAGCGCAGCAAACCGCTTGTAATCCGCACGCCGGCAGAGGGCGCAGGGGCGATGCCCTGCCGCCAGCGCGGTCGCCTCATCGAGGAAGAACAGCTGCGTATAGTGCCGGTCGACCCAGATCTCCTCGTGCCGGCCCTTCCATTCGAGCAGACAGGCGATCCAGGCGCGGCTCGCCCAGCGGCGCTTGTCGAGCGTTTGATCAGGCCTGTGGAACTGGCCACCGCGGTTGCCCATCATCAGGCCGCGCGCGGCGACCGCCATCAACTCGCCCGTCGGTGCCACGCGGTTTTTCAAAGGCAATGGCTGACTCCTCGGCTTACTGGCTCGTCGACTTCGCGTTATCGCCGGTCTGGCCAGCGTCGACCTTCGTCCGCCACAGCGAGAACAGGATGCCGCCCACCAGCAGTGCCAGCGTGATGCCGAGGCTCAGCTCGGAGGGAAACTTGCCGAGCCAGCCCGACAGAAAGATCTTGGCGCCGATGAAGACCAGCACGAGCGCCAGCGCATACTTCAGATAGTGGAAGCGATGCACCATGGCGGCCAGTGCGAAGTAGAGCGAGCGCAACCCCAGGATCGCGAAGATGTTCGACGTGTAGACGATGAACGGCTCTTGCGTGATCGCGAATACGGCCGGTACCGAATCGACCGCGAAAACCAGGTCGATGAACTCGATGACGGCGAGCGCCAGGAACAGCGGCGTCGCATGACGGACGAGCTTGCCGGTCTTTTTGTCCGGCGCCATCACGAAGAAGCGTTCCTCGTGCAGCTCGTCGGTCACCCGCATGCGCTTCTTGAGGACCTTCAGCAAAACGTTGTTGGCGATGTCGGGCTCATCACCGACCATCAGCAGCATCTTTATGCCGGTGAAGAGCAGGAAGGCGCCGAAGACGTAGAGCACCCAGTGGAAATTCGCGAGCAGCGCCGCGCCGCCGGCGATCATGATGCCGCGCATGACGATGACGCCGAGGATGCCCCAGAACAACACGCGATGCTGATAGCGCCGCGGCACGGCGAAATAGCTGAAGACCAGCGAAATGACGAAGATGTTGTCGATGGAGAGGCTCTGCTCGACGAGAAGACCCGTCAGGTAAAGCTCGGCGGCTGTCCAGGCGCGACTAGCCGGATCGGCGATCCCGGCAAGTTGGGGGTCGAGTAGCGCCGGAGCCTCAGCATTGAAATAGATGTACCAGACGACAACGGAGAACAGCCAGCCGAGGCCAATGAAGATCGACGACATCACCATGCTCTCGCGCACCGTGATCTCATGCGGCTTACCGTGCAGGACGCCGAGGTCGAAAGCCAGAAGCGCGATGACGACGCCGATAAAGCCGGCCCAGATCCATACCGGCATTCCTAGCCATGGCAGCTCGACGGCCGCCGTCACGACATCCATGATCGCCCCAATAGTAAATGCCATGGGCCTCTCCGGTCCCCACCGGCGAGCCCTGATCCGTCTAGCTGACAGTTTGCTAATTGGGTGGCCGGCGGGCGCTTTTCAACGGCACCGGACCGCGATCGGGGCGGTGTGCCGCCAAGGTTCTGGGACCAAAGGAGGAAAAAAAGGCGGGCATCCGTTACGCCGGTAACATCGGCAGGCGGCGGGGCGGGCCATCTTTGGGTCAACAGAAGCCGAAACAGGCCCGTTCACCTCAGTCCAGTCCAGGGAGGCCGCCATGAAGAAGCTCACCACAATCCTCGCCCTCGTCGCCGGGCTCGCCGGTGCCTCGACTTGTGTCCTGGCGGGTACGCCGGCCCAGCCCCCGGCGCCGCCCAAGCAGGGTGATACCGCGCTTGCTGCCCCGGCCGCCGCCGATTTCGAGACGATTGCCGTCGAGCTCACCGATACCGCGATGCGGACCTTCATCGAGGGCATCCGGCAGAAAGATTTCCGCGTCCTCGGCTCAATCGCCTCGCTCAACTTTCGCAATTCCTACACGCCCGAGCAGGTCAACGAGGCCTTCAAGGCCTTCTTCGCCGTCGAGATCACCGGCGACCCGCTGGCCGGCCGGAGCCCGGTTTTCCTCGCGGCGCCCGCCATCGGCAAGGATGGCCGGCTCGCGATCCAGGGCATGTACGAGCTTCCCGACGGCCTGCTGCTGTTCCAGCTCGCCTATGTCCGCGAGGGCACCGGCTGGAAGCTCGACGGCCTCAACGTGAAGTCGCAGCCCTACAACGCCCCCTCCGCCAAGCCCGCGACCGAAAAGCCGCTCAAGTTCAAGATCCCGGCGGGGAAGATGGTGGAGGCGTGAGGGGGGGTGAAGTCAGGCCACGCTTTCTCAAGGGGCTAGGCCCGATGGATTGCCACCCAGAATGCATCTTGCCTGAGCTAGCCCCCTCGCTATGTGCCCTTGATGGGCCCCAGAACCCACCCCACCGTCACGGCCGCGAAGGCGGCCGCCCAGACGAACCACTGAACGGCACACTCGTTGTACCTCGGGCACACCCAAAATCGCATTGCTCGACGGCCCGAGAGCTGGCCGTGACACCCCGCCTAGCCCAACATGGCTAGGCGGCCGCCTTCGCGGCCGTGACGTGTGGGGGGCTGCGATTTCCATCAATACCCGTTGCGGAGTGTTCACTTTTCTAATGGGATAGTCCAACTCGTGTCCGAGATTTGCTACTTGTAATCCCCGTCGTGGCTTCTCGAGCACCATAACTCATGCCTACCCCTGGTTTCATCAGCCTCATCGAGATCGCCATCGAGGCGAAACTGCCAGCCGATCGCGAGCGGCTTCTCGTTGCGTTGGCGGAGATGACGGCAGGAAATGCGCCAGTCTCGTTTCATACCGATGCCAGAGTCCGGCCAGCTCATCCTCAACGGTGTGAGCGAGCTATCGCTCGATCACTTCGTCGACGAGATCAACAACAAGCACGGCATCCCTGCGAACATCGGCCAGCCGCGCGTCGCCTATCGCGAGACGGTCTCCACCGAAACAGGCCCGTTCACCTCAGTCCAGTCCAGGAGGCCGCCATGAAGAAGCTCACCACAATCCTCGCCCTCGTCGCCGGCTCGCCGGTGCCTCGACTTCCTCACGCCCCCACCCCCCCCCCAACCCCGGTTTCCGTCGAGCTGGCCGACACGGTCATGCGCACCTTCATCGAGGGCATCCGGCAGAAGGACTTCCGGGTCCTTGGCTCGGTTGCGTCGCTCAACTTCCGCAAATCTACACCGCCCGAGCAGGTCAACGAGGCCTTCAAGGCCTTCTTCGCCGTCGAGATCACCGGCGACCCGCTGGCTGGCCGGAGCCCGGTTTTCCTCGCGGCGCCCGCCATCGGCAAGGATGGCCGGCTCGCGATCCAGGGCATGTACGAGCTTCCCGACGGCCTGCTGCTGTTCCAGCTCGCCTATGTCCGCGAGGGCACCGGCTGGAAGCTCGACGGCCTCAACGTGAAGTCGAAGCCCTACAACGCGCCCTCCGCCAAGCCCGCGACCGAGAAGCCGCTGAAATTCAGATCCCAGCGGGGAAGATGGTGGAGGCGTGAATTCTACCCCCCCCGCTTCCCCAACGTCCTCAACCTCAACGCATTCAGCCGGATGAACCCTTCGGCGTCCTTCTGATCATAGGCCCCGCGGTCGTCCTCGAAGGTGACGAGCTGGGCGGAGTAGAGGGATTTCGGACTCTTGCGCCCCGTTACGATGACGTTGCCCTTGTAGAGTTTCAGACGCACCTCGCCCTCGACATGCTCCTGGCTCTTGTCGATGAGCGCCTGCAGCATCAGCCGCTCGGGCGCGTACCAGAAGCCGTAATAGACGAGCTCGGCGTAGCGCGGCATCAGCTCGTCCTTGAGGTGCGCCGCGCCGCGATCAAGCGTCAGGCTCTCGATGGCGCGATGCGCGACATGCAGGATGGTGCCGCCGGGGGTCTCGTAGATGCCGCGCGACTTCATGCCGACGAAGCGGTTCTCGACGAGGTCGATGCGGCCGATGCCGTTGTCGTGGCCGAGCTCGTTGAGCTTGGTGAGCAGCGTAGCCGGCGAGAGCTTCTTGCCGTTGACGGAAACGGCATCGCCCTTCTCGAAACCAATGCGGACCGTTGTCGCCTTGTCGGGCGCATCCTCCGGCGCGATCGTGCGCTGGAACACATAGGGCGGCGGCTCGACGTCCGGGTCCTCGAGCACTTTGCCTTCCGAGGAAGAGTGCAGCAAATTCGCATCGACCGAGAACGGCGCCTCGCCGCGCTTGTCCTTGGCGATCGGGATCTGGTGCTCTTCGGCGAACGCGATGAGCTGCTCGCGCGATTTGAAGTCCCACTCGCGCCAGGGCGCGATGATCTTGATGTTGGGGTTGAGCGCATAGGCGGTGAGTTCGAATCGGACCTGGTCGTTGCCCTTGCCGGTGGCGCCATGGGCCACTGCATCGGCGCCGGTCTCGCGCGCGATCTCGATGAGGCGCTTGGCGATCAGCGGCCGCGCGATCGAGGTGCCGAGCAGATAGACGCCCTCGTAGAGCGCGTTGGCGCGGAACATCGGGTAGACGAAGTCGCGCACGAACTCCTCGCGCACGTCCTCGACATAGATGTTCTTTTTCTTGATGCCGAGGAGCTCGGCCTTCTTGCGCGCCGGCTCGAGCTCGCCGCCCTGACCGAGGTCGGCCGTGAAGGTCACGACCTCCGCATCGTATTCGGTCTGCAGCCACTTCAGAATGATGGAGGTGTCGAGGCCGCCCGAATAGGCGAGCACGACCTTCTTGATCGATTTTGATTTCGGCATGGGGATGTCCTGACGCAAACTCGCCCGCGTTATAGGCGGCGGCATCGGGACAGGGCAAGCGAGCGGCAAACTCAATGGTAGGACGAGCGGCGCTGGGGCTTGGGTGTGAAGGCCTCGATCATCGGCGCCATCATTCCGAGCATCCGGAACGAGTCTGCCAGGCCAGGGAACGGCGCGAACGGCATACCGAGCCCCGGCATCGGCCAGCCGAAGCCGGGCATGGTCCCGGGCATGCCCAAGGCGCGGCCCCACATCGCCATCGGCGCGAAGGCTGCGGGCGACATCGCACCAGCGAGCCAGGGCGGCATCAGCGAAGGCGCCGGCTGCGGCATCATCCAAGCGAAGGGATTGAACATCGGACCGGGCATGCGGGCCGCGCGGAGCACGCCCATCATCGTGTTGGCGACCTCCGCCCAGGCCGCCACCGCATTGGTGCCACCGCCGAAGCTGCCGGCCGCCGGCCAGATCTCGATCGGGCGCTGGCGCAGGATCGCCGGGGAGGGGAAGGACGCCTTTGGCTGCACGATGCTGGAGGCCAACTCGAGGCCGCTGAGCATCGCGCCCGAATAGGCCCGAACGCCCATCAGCGCCAGGTCGGTCCAGACGCGAAAGATATCGTTAGGAGCGTCGGTCATGGTGGAGCCTCCTAGATGGCCTTCGGCAGGGAAGGCCGAGGAGACCCCATTCTCTACCATCTATTGTGCAATGCAACATTAATTTGTGCATTGCACCCGCCACGTCATGACGACCGCCCCGCCAGCGCCCAATAGGCAATCCCGGCCGCAAAACCGGCGGTGGCGAGGATCTGCAGGAGCTGGGTCGCCGGCATTGCGAGGTCCGGCGAAGCGGCGGCCAGGCCTTGCATGACGGGTACGGCGACGGCGGCAAGCCCTCCTGCCGCCACCCAGTAGACCAGCGAGCGGATGCGGCCGAGCTCACCGATGACGACCGCCAGGATGGCAGGGACGATCGAGAGTGCCGCGCCCCATTGGGTCAGCCCCATCGCGACCTCGGCCAGGTTCAGCCAATGGTCGAGCGTGCCGGACGCCTGCGTTTGCCCCGCGGTCGCCGCTGTCAGCCGTTCGAGACCGACGAAGCCCAGCACCACGATGCCGGCGATGACCGCCAGCACGAAAGCGATCACAACCCAGATGATCCGTCCAAGGCTTCGGATCACATGCTCCTCCCGCGGTAACCATATCGCTGCCGCTTCGCACGCCTTCCTTTTCAGCGCAAGCGAAGTTCGCCATCATGCGGCGAAAGCGGCCCTGCAACGCCCGCCCCTGGGGAAATGCCATGAAAACGACGAAGCGCCCGAAGCTGAAGACGCTGTCGGAAATCTACAAATTCTTCCGCAAGAACCAGACGCCGATCTATTTCGTCTCGCCGACGCCGTTCAACCTGCTGGGGCTAGGGCGCTGGATCAACAAGTTCGAGTACATCAACTACTTCGATTCCTTCGACGGCACGCATCCGAAGGTGACGGTGCCGCGCGAGCACGGTCCGCACGAGTTCAAATCCATCGAGGACGTCAACAACTACCTCCTGAAGCACAAGGAGGTCCGCAAGCGCATCAAGGAGCGCGGGCCCGGCAAGATCCTGATGGTCATGTTCGACGAGGAGAGCGAGCGGCTCGCCAAGGAGATCGGCTGCGAGGTGGCGCTGCCGCCGGCCAAGCTCAGGATCCACATCGATTCCAAGATCGTCACGACCCAGCTCGGCAACGAGGCCGGCATTCAGAGCGCGCCCAACGTGCTCGGCCGCGCGAAGTCCTACGCGGCCCTCAAGAGGATCGCTTCCAAGGCCAAGCTCGGCAACGATCTCGTGGTGCAAACCCCCTATGGCGATTCCGGCCGTACCACGTTCTTCATCAAGTCGGAAGCCGACTGGAAGAAGTGGTCGGACAAGCTCGTCGCCGAAGAGCTCAAGGTGATGAAGCGCATCAATCACCTTCCCGGCACGGTGGAAGCGGTCGCGACGCGCCACGGCACGCTCGTCGGGCCGATGCAGATCGACATCACCGGCTTCGGCGAGCTCACCCCCTACAAGGGCGGCTGGTGCGGCAACGATGCCTTCACCACCGGCTACGGCCGCGAGCGCAAGGCCGTCCTCAAGATGGCGCAGAAGCTCGGCAAGCGCCTCTACGAGGTCGGCTACAAGGGCGCGTTCTGCATGGACTTCCTGATCGATACCGACACGCGCGAGGTCTACCTCGGCGAGATCAACCCGCGCATCTCCGGCGCTTCCCCGCTGACCAACCTCATCACCTCGACCTATGGCGGCTGCCCGATGTTCCTGTTCCACATGTTGGAATTCATGGACATCGATTATGAGGCCGACATCCCGGCGATCCAGCAGCGCTGGAGCGAGTTCGACAACTGGAGCCAGCTCATCCTCAAATATCCCAAGGACGAGGTGTCGCTGATCTCGAAGGCGCCGGCCTCGGGCATCTGGCGCATGGATGCGCAAGGGCGAGATCGCGCTCGTCCGCAAGTCGATCGACTGGTTCCTGGTCTCGGACGAGGACGAGGCCTTCTACATGCGCGTCTACACCGGCGGCGACTACCGCTACTACGGCGCCGACATGGGCATCCTGGTCAGTCGCGGCCGCATGCAGACGGATGATCGCCAATTGACCGAGCGCGCCAAGACATGGGCCGCCGCGATAAACGACAAGTTCCAGACCGTGCCGGTGAGTGGTGCGCCTGAGATCGAGATTCCGGATCCGAACTCGATCCAGAAGATGTTGTGAGGCGCGATTCCTCCACGGCACCGACTCATAACGTCACCGATGTCAGGTGGGCATGGCGCCAGCTTCCTCTCCCCGCAAGCGAAGCGCAGCGGGGAGAGGCGAGGGTGAGGGGCGGCCGCTTGTCCGGATGCCTGCCAGACACGCCTCTCGCTGAGCCGATCATGTCGTGCGCATGCGCAGTTTAAACATCCTTCTGGCCGGTACTAACTCTGCCGCCGCCCCTCACCCTCCCCTCTCCCCATGGGCATGAAGTGCCTATGGGGAGAGGAAGGCAGGCGCAGTGCGTCCCTCACGCTTTCCGTTGGGGTGATCTGCTGTTGCCCAGTTGCCATGTCGCGCCCTATCCTCCATCACTACCCCCGAGGAAACCGCATCAAGGACCCGCCCCATGGCCAAGTCGCCCAAGCGCAAAGTCGTCATCACCTGTGCCGTCACCGGCTCGATCCATACGCCCTCGATGTCGCCGCATATCCCGATCACCGCTGAGGAGATCGCGGATGCCGCGATCGGCGCGGCGGAGGCAGGGGCTGCCGTCGTCCATCTGCACGCCCGCGATCCCAAGGACGGCCGGCCGGACCAGTCGCCGGAAGCCTTCGCGCCGTTCTTGAAAGTCATCAAGCAGCGCTCGCCGCGTGGTCGTGAACATCACGACCGGGGGTGCCGCCACCATGACCATCGAGCAGCGCGTGAAGCCGGCGGCGACCTTCAAGCCCGAGGTCGCTTCCCTCAACATGGGCACGATGAATTTCGGCCTCTTCCCGATGCTCGAGCGCTTCACCGAGTTCAAGCACGATTGGGAGCGGCCGTATCTGGAAGGCTCCCGCGAGCGCATCTTCAAGAACACCTTCGCCGATATCGAGTACATCCTGACGACCTGCGCCGAGAACGGCACGCGCTTCGAGATCGAGTGCTACGACATCGGCCATCTCTATACGCTGCGCCATTTCGCCGATCGCGGCATCGTCAAGCCGCCCTTCTTCGTGCAGTCGGTGTTCGGGATTCTCGGCGGCATCGGTGCGCACCCGGAAGACGTCATGATGATGAAGCGTACGGCCGACCGGCTGTTCGGCGATGAGTATCGCTGGAGCGTGCTCGGTGCCGGGCGCAACCAGATGCCGATCGCGGCGATGTCGGCCGCGATGGGCGGCAATGTACGCGTCGGTCTCGAGGAACTCACTGTGGATCGGACCCGGCCAGTTCGCCAAGTCGAATGCCGAGCAGGTGACGCGCGCGCGCCAGATCATCGAGGGCCTGGGACTCGAGATTGCCTCACCCGACGAGGCGCGAGAGATCCTCGAGCTCAAGGGCGGCGACCAAGTGGCGTTCTAAGTCTCACCGCCCGCGCGGATCGACCCAGCGTTGGCCGCGAGCGACGACCTCGTCGACAATGCCGGTCTCGTACTCGTCGGCGAAATCCATCGGTCCGGCGGGGAAGCGGCGCTCGGTCGGGAAGCCGAGGCAACTCAAGACTTCTGGCGCGAGGAGATAGGCGCCGCTCGCGATCGTCGACGCCATCTCGAACTCGGCCGGCTTGGCGGTGGAGAGGGCCTTCGCGGCGCCCCAATCGAGTTCTGCCGGAAGCGCATCGAGCATCGCCGCGATCTCGGCTTCGGTAAGGGCGGCCGCCTTGATCGCACGCCGCAACAGCGCATCGAAACCAGCGACGTTGGCGACCGAGGGCATGTTATCCGCGCCTGGAATAAGAACGTGCGCCAACGCTGCGAGCTTGCTCAGATCGTGTTGGGTCGTGCTCATGCCGCCACCTTTGTGTCGCGTGCCGTATCGGCGATGTGCTCGGCCGTCCGCAGCGCCATCGCCGTGATGCTGGCCGTCGGGTTGACCGCGCCGCCCGTCACCATGACGCTGCCGTCGACGATGAAGAGATTGGGCACGTCGTGGGCGCGGCCGAAGCGATCGACAACCGAGGTGTTGGGATCGTTACCCATGCGGGCCGTGCCGAGCAGATGACCCGGCTGCTCGCGCCAGAGCAGGTTCCGGGCGATATGACGGGCGCCGGCCGCCTTATGCATCTCGGCCATCCGGTCGAGCGCGAAGCCCAGACTCTTCTGCGTGTTCTCGCTCATCCGATACGTGACCTTGGGCGAAGGAATGCCGTCGCTGTCCTTGAGATCGGGATCGAGCTCGACGCGGTTTACCTCCTCCGGCAGATCCTCGATGTTGGCGGCCCAGGAGAGCGCGCGCCCGCCATGCTCGATGATGTCGTGTGCGGCCGGGCCCCAGCGTTTCTCGAAGTCGAGTTTTGAAAAATTCTGCAGCAGCCTCAAAATACCCGGCACCGGCATCAGGTTCATCTTAGAGCCGCGCACGAAACCGCGCTTCAGATCGGTCTCGTAGAATTCGAGGCTGTACATGAGCTGGCCAGCCGGGCCTTTCCAGCTCTCCAGCGCCTCGTCATAGAGCCCGATGGATTCGTTGTTGGGATGGAGCATGAGGTTCTTACCCACGAGCCCCGAGGAATTCGCGAGGCCATCCGGAAACTGAGCGGAGTCCGACAGCAGCAGCAGGCGCGGCGTGCCGATGCCGTTCGAGGCCATGACGACGGCCTTCGCCTTCTGCCTGTGCTCGCGGCCCTGACGATCGATGTAGATCGCGCCGTTCGCTCTGCCGTGGCTATCCGTCGTGATCATGCGCACGCGCGCGCCCGTTAAGAGCTTGGCGCCCGCCGCGATCGCGTGCGGCCAGAAGGCCAAGTCAAAGGATGCCTTGGCGCCGGCGGGGCAACCCGTCTCGCAGACGCCCCAGCGCTGGCACTTGGACCATCTTCTTGAAATTGTTCGTCGGGATCGCTTGCGTGCCCGGCCACCAGTGCCAGCCGAGCTTGTTCATCGCCCGCGCCGCGAGCATGCCGCCCTTGCCCATCGGATGCGGCGGCATTTCGAAATCCTGCGGCGGATAGGCCGGATCGCCGCCGAGGCCCGAGACACCGATGAAGCGGTCAATGCGATTGTAGTAGGGATCGAGATCCCAGTAGTCGATCGGCCAATCGTCGGCGACGCCGTCGAGCGTCTTGACGCGGAAGTCGGAGGGCTTCAGCCGCATCCATTGCGCGCCGAACAGGATCGACGAGCCGCCGACGGCCGAGAACATCACCGGTATCACCTCGGCGGCGTCGACATTGACGGGATAGTCGGCGAGCCGGCCGCGGAAATTCTGGTTCGTCGCCCAGGTCTTCAGCAACTCGAGCTCGAACTCAGGCCGGTTGCCGGGAAAGTCGGCGGGGCTCACCCAGTCGCCCTGCTCGAGACAGACGACCTTGAAGCCTCTGGCAGCCAGCGTATGCGCCGTCACCGCGCCGGAGGGCCCCGCGCCGATGATCAGGACGTCTGTGTCGTCGTGGGGCTCGCTCATGGGATGCGATCTCCGGCCGCGCGCGTCGACAGGGAGAAGCGCAGGGCTTAATGTCAGATGTCATATGACTGGCGGCGCGCCTTGGCAAGCCGAGCCAGATTGCAAAAAGATGGAGGCAGGCATGACGACGCTCTCGATGGCGGGCAAGTACGCTTTGGTGACGGGCGGCACGACGGGCATCGGCTATGCCATCGCCGAAGCACTGGCGGGCGCCGGAGCGAAAGTCATGATCACCGGGCAGGATGCGGCGCGCGTCGAGGCGGCGGCGGCCAAGCTTGGTCCTGAGGCGATCGGCATCGCCGCCGACAACCGCTCGATGGCCGCGATCGGCGCGCTGGCGGCCGAGGCAAAAGCCAAGCTCGGCCGCATCGACGTGTTGGCCGCCAATGCCGGCGTCACCTGGACGGCGAAGATCGAGGACGTGACGGAAGCGGACTACGACGGCCAGTGGGGCATCAATTTCAAGGGCAACTATTTCGTTATCCAGAAGTGTCTGCCGTTGATGCCGAAGGGGAGTGCGATCGTCATGACGTCGAGCGGCAACGACGCCATGGGCTTCGACCAGATGTCGGTCTATTCGGCGACGAAGGCGGCGATCCGCTCGCTCGTGCGCTCGCTTGCGGTGGAGCTCAGCCCCCGCGGCATCCGCGTCAACAGCGTAGCGCCCGGGCCGATCGACACGCCGATCTACGAGAAGATCGGTCTGTCGCCGGAAGCGACCGAGCAGCTTCGCAAGGACGAGGCTGGCCTGACTGTGCTGAAGCGCATGGGACGGCCCGAGGAAGTGGGCAAGGCTGCGTTGTTTCTGGCGAGCGATGCGGCCTCCTACATCACCGGCGCGAACTTGCGCGTCGACGGCGGCTGGGCGGATGTTTGAGGCACTTTAGGTCTGCGATGATGTTCGATGTCGTCGCCACCGGAGCAACACGGAGACAACGTTTGTCGAGGCGCCATCCCCTTCTCCAATCCCAAGCGCCTGAGTGTCGGGTTGGGGTCAGACCCTGCGGGTCTGACCCCTGTTCGAGATCCAGGAGTAGGGGTCAGACCCGCAGGGTCTGACCCCTACTCAGGCAGGCGCTTGACCATTTCTTGAGGAGCCCCCATGAAAACCCGCATCACCGAGCTGCTCGGCATCAGGCATCCGATCATCCAGGGCGGCATGCATTATGTGGGGCTGGCAGAGCTCGCCGCCGCCGTCTCGAACGCGGGTGGGCTCGGCATCATCACCGGCCTGACGCAGAAGACGCCTGAGCTGCTCGCCAAGGAGATCGCCCGCTGCCGGGGGATGACGGATCAGCCCTTCGGCGTGAACCTCACCTTCCTGCCCGCCTTCTCGGCGCCGCCCTATCCTGAATACATCCGCGCCATCATCGAGGGTGGCATCAGAATCGTCGAGACGGCGGGGCGGAACCCCGAGCCCTACATGCCCGCGCTGAAGGCGGCTGGCATCAAGGTCATCCACAAATGCACGTCCGTCCGCCATTCGCTGAAAGCCGAGAAAATCGGCTGCGATGCCGTCAGCGTCGACGGCTTCGAATGCGGCGGGCATCCGGGCGAGGACGATGTGCCGAACTTCATCCTGCTGCCGCGCGCGGCGGAGGAATTGAAAATTCCCTTCGTCGCCTCGGGCGGCATGGCGGACGGGCGCAGCCTCGTCGCGGCGCTGGCGCTCGGCGCCGACGGCATCAACATGGGCACGCGCTTCATGGCGACGAAAGAGGCGCCGGTGCACGAGAAGGTCAAGCAGGCGATCGTCACCGCATCCGAGCTCGACACGCGCCTCATCATGCGGAGCCTGCGCAACACCGAGCGGGTGCTCAAGAACAAGGGCGTCGAGAAGATCCTCGAGATCGAGCGGACGAAGGGCGATGCCCTCACCATCGAGGACATCCATGACGAGGTCGCCGGCATCTATCCGCGCGTCATGACCGAAGGCGATGTCGAAGCCGGCGCCTGGAGCTGCGGCATGGTCGCGGGGCTGATCCACGATGTACCGAGTTGCGCCGAGCTGATCGGGCGGATCATGAGCGGAGGCGGAGGGGATTGTGCGGGAGCGGTTGGCGGGGATGGTGGGGTAGGGGTGGTTCTTGTACGGAAGCGGAAGTCGAGCAAGTATCTTGGCGGAGAGTCACGATCGTTGTTCCGAACGTCCGCTTTGTACTGAATAATGGGCTTTGCGTAAAGTGATGCGAACCAATTAGAAGACAGCATCGTTCTCTTGCGACGGATGTTTTCCGCATGGCACGAACACCCTACGAGAGTTACTACGCCTTGATGGCGGTCATACGAACTCGGTTCGACATGATCAACATGCTCAAAGGGTCGAATGGCGACCGCTTTCTGGTCGCCGAATCCTGTGCTTTTCATAGCCGAAAGATCCTCGAGGCAATTGCGTTCGGCTGCTTGGTCTCGGTTGAGCACGGCTTGGGCGCGGTGCCTCGTGATGCCAAGGGAAAATGGAAGGCGGATGCCATCCTGAAATCTCTGGCAAAGAAGGGCCTTGGAACCGCGTTTCCGTCTCCCAGCATTATTCGGGCCGCAACACAAGAGGAGCGACAGCAATATGCCGCGACTGTGACCATTGAGGGCCAACCCAACAGGCGTCTGACGATTGAGGAACTTGTCACCGTCTATACGCAGTTGCATCGCTGAGACTCATGAAATCAACCCCTATGTCGATGAAGAGAGGGGCGTCTTCCTTGAAAAGCATGCGACGAGGCTATGGACCGATTTGGACAAGGTTCGTGCATTCATCGAGAGGCACACCATATCTATTCGTGGAAAGATGTTCTTTGCGGTTTTGCAGGATACCGCTGATGGCAACGTCAAGGTGATTGATCTGACCAAGCTTCGCGGTTTGTGAAGCAAGTAACTGGCTGCTGGTCAGGCCGGGCATGATGTCCGCTTTTCTCTGCATGGCATTGGCGTCATCGACCTCGATGCCGAGACAAGGCAACCGTGCGCTCGATAGGCGGCCCGAGCAAATGCCGGACCGTCAACCGGATTTCGACGCGGCAGGTGTGGCCGCCAAGTACTTTCCCACCCAGTGCTCATGAGAGACGTCAGCAGCGAAGACGAAGCGCTCAGCTTGGCCTGCACAGGACACATTCGTCTGCTTGCAGAATCGGCGCCTTGTGGACTTGTTGATGTTATCGAGGACGGCTTGTCTGTTGGTCGCAAGGAAGATGTGTTTCGGCGTTAGTGGCAAGGTCCACAACCAGCCTGCACTCTCGTCAAAGAACCCCTTGGTGCGCATCAGTGGACGATCCGTCAGCAAGAACGTCCCGTCATGATTGCCCAGTTCGACGATGTGCCAGTTCGCATTGATTAGCCGTTTTCCAACGTCTGGCCGATCTGTAAGGTTCCTAATCATGCTTGCGAAAGAGCGCTCGTGCAGGAGACCATCGATGCTCTGGCTGTCCCACCACTCAGATGGTGTCTGCACGATTCCCTCTCGTATGAACGCTTCGAGAATATCTGGATCGTCGTCGATGGTCCGTCTGAGATCCTTTGAGGCTACCTTGACTTTCCCGACGTTGTAGGGACGCCGAACCTCCAACGACATGAGCAATCTAGCGAAGTCGCATCGCTGCTCAACCGAAAGGCTCCTGGCTCCGCTGATTAGCAGACGGTCGCGAGCAGTTATGCCCGGTGTATCGATAGATTCGAAATCACGTTCTAGCTGATCGGACAGACCGTGGCGGTCACGCGTTGTCAGAAGGTCGAGTTGAAAACAGAAGGCACCAACCCCCTTCTCCTTGCACCTCAGTCTCGCCTGCCTTGGGTCCCACCAGTATCCGCGCAGACTATTGTCTGGCCAAAGCCACGGTCGGAGCAGAGCAGCCGGAACAAAGTGGTTCTTGCGACGGGTATTTGATGCCTTCAGCGATGACATGCCTCCTGGACCTCTCGTGCCGCTCCCGTCCGCGATCTGAGGTGCTGCGGTTAAATCGCCGGGCCGTTAGTAGCCGTGGGTCGGCGATCCGAGCAACGTCCGCAATCTCCGCGAAGCTGCCCCCCCTACCCCCCAAACCGCGGCTCCGGCACACCCCTCACCCCGAGCCCATGAACCGCGAACAGGCTCCCCCGCAGCACGCCGTCGCCCGGATGGTGCGGCAGCGGGGGCTTGGCCATGGTGGTGACGTAGAGGATATCGAGGTTCTCGCCGCCGAACATGACGCTCGACACCTTTTTCACCGGCATGTCGATGACGCGGTCGATCGTGCCGTCGGGCCGGTAGCGCACGAGCTTGGCGTCGAACACCTGCGCATTCCACAGGCACCCCTCCGCATCGACGGTGGAGCCGTCGGCGGCGCCCGATTTCGTGTCGAGCTTGGCGAACACGCGCCGGTTTGACGGCGTGCCGGTCGCGATATCGTAGTCATAGGCCCAGATTTCGCCCGCCCAGCTGTCCTGGAAATAGAAGGTCTTGTCGTCCGGGCTCCAGCAGGGGCCGTTGGACACTTTGATGCCGGTGTCGAGTTTCGTCACCGTGAAGTCGGGATCGAGCCTGTAGAGCGAGCCGATCGGTCCTTCTTCCGACATGTCCATGGTACCGGCGAGGAAGCGCCCGCGCCGGTCGACCTTGCCGTCGTTCAATCGCGTCGTCGGCATGCCGGGTTCCGGATCGTGAATGTGGGTGACCTCGCCGGTCTTGAAGTCGAGCGCGGCAAAGCCGCTCGACAGCGCGACGATGGCACCGTTGCCGTCCTTGCGGATCGCCATCGAGCCGACCTTGCCCGGCAGGTCCCAGGCGCGCAGCTCAGCACCGTCGGCCGTGCAGCGATAGACGATGCCGGTCGGGATATCGAGGAAGTAGAGCCGCTGCTGCCCGACGTCCCAGACCGGGCCTTCGCCGAGCGGTGTCTTGATATCGAGGACGACGTCGATGCGCATGGGGCGTATCCTGTTGGCGGCGAGAGACTGCTGCGATCTGGTGGCATCTTAGCAATGGCGATCGGCCCCCGTCACTCCGGCCGCGCCGGCATAAGGTCGAGGTTAAGTCGGGAGGTACAATGTAGCTTCAAACCAGCCACTCGACCTTTCCGAGAATCCCTTCCTCCCGTGAGGCGGAAGGCCAAGCGCCTTGGACTTGAGCGCGCAGCGGTCAAGTCCTTAGGCGCTTGGGATGGGGGGAAAGACGCAGCCCAGAGTCCTTTGCTTTCGACCCCCCACCCTAACGCTCCCCCTCAAGGGGGGAGGGAAGAACCACCAGAACGCCTCTCCATTCGAAAAGTTGAGAAATTTGTTTTCTTGCTATCAATCGTTCCCGCCGCGGATCGCCTCGCACACCGCTTCCGTCACTGCGCGCGTCGTCGCCGTGCCGCCGAGGTCGGGGGTGTGGTGGCGGCTCGAAGCCGTGACGCGCTCGATGGCGCGCATGAGGCGTCGAGCGGCGCCCGCTTCGCCCAGGTGCTCGAGCATCATCGCCGCCGACCAGAAGCAGCCGATCGGATTGGCGATGCCCTTGCCCGTGATATCGAAGGCCGAACCGTGGATCGGCTCGAACATCGAGGGAAATCTGCGCTCCGGATTGAGATTGGCGGTCGGGGCCAGTCCGATCGAGCCGCCGAGCGCGGAGGCGAGATCGGAGAGGATGTCGGCGTGCAGGTTCGTCGCGACGATGGTGTCGAGGGAAGCCGGTTTCAGCGTCATGCGAACGGTCATGGCGTCGACCAGCATCTTGTCCGAGCGGACATCCGGGAACTCGGCCGCGACCTCGGCCGCGATCTCATCCCACAGCACCATGCCGTGGCGCTGCGCGTTCGACTTGGTGACGACGGTCAGAGTTTGCGCGGCCGCGAGCGCGCGAGTTGAAAGGCAAAGCGCATGATCCGCACGACAGCCGCCCGCGTGAAGATCGAGACGTCGGTCGCGACCTCCTCCGGCAGTCCGCGATGCGAGCGCCCGCCCTGGCCGGCATATTCGCCTTCCGAGTTCTCGCGCACGATCACCCAGTCGAGGTCATTCGCCGTGACGCCGCGGAGCGGACTCTCGATGCCCGGCAGAATGCGCGTCGGGCGGACATTGGCGTACTGATCGAAGGGCTGACAGATGGCGAGCCGCAAACCCCAGAGCGTCACGTGATCCGGCACGTCCGGCGCGCCGACCGCGCCGAAGTAGATCGCATCCACATCGCGGATTTGCGCAAGCCCATCGGCCGGCATCAGCACGCCGTGGCGCTTGTAATAGTCCGTGCCCCAGTCGAAATGCCGGACATCGAGCTTGAAGGCGTCGTCGCGCAGGCTGAGCTCCGCCAGCACCTCGAGCCCGGCGGCGATTACCTCCTGGCCGATGCCGTCGCCGGGGATGGCGGCGATGGTGTGGGTTTTCATGGCTGTCTCGATTGTGATGGGGTAAATCCAACGCGCTCGCCGTCCTCGATCTTCACTCTTGCCGCCACCCGGGGCTTGCACCAGCCATCCCACTTGCGTCCCCGGCCGCAGCGAGGCCGGCATGGCCGGACGCGCGAAGAGCCGGGGTCTTCATCTCGGTGTGGCAAGCGCCGGGCAACCGACTTCGAGGGATGATGATCCCGGATAGCCGCGCGCGGCGCGGCTTCCGGGAACCCAAGAGGAGAAGGATGCGCCCGCTCGCCTGCCGGCGGCCATGATCTGCGAAACTCAGCTCTTCTGCTGATCTTCCCAGTGGCCCCATTTGCAGTAGACGCCGCCCTGGTACTTGACGGTCGGATCATTGGGATCGCCCTGCTCGGTCTTGGCGAAGACTTTCTCGGCATAATCGTCCGCCTTGTCCTCGGGCCGGTAGCCGAGGATGGAGGCGGCGGTATTATCCCAGAAGGACTGGCGGTTGTTCGAGGTGGCGTAGGAGATCAGGAAGCCGACGCGCGGCGCCGACAGGCTGCGCTCGACGAGCTGGCGCATGTCGCGGTAGCTCAACCAGGTGATGAGATGGCGGCGGTCGGTCGGCTCGGGGAAGCAGGAGCCGATGCGCAAGCACACGCTCTCGATGCCGAACTTGTCGAAGTAGAGGCTCGCCAGATTCTCGCCGAAGGTCTTGGAGACGCCGTAGAGCGTGTCGGGGCGCGTCGGCACCTTGGCATCGATCGTGTGGTTGCGCTCGTAGTAGCCGACGGCGTGGATCGAGCTCGCGTAGACGATGCGCTTGACGCCGTGGCGCCGCGCCGCCTCGTAGATATTGTAGGTGCCCATGATGTTGGAATGGAGCACCTCGTCCCAAGTGCCTTCGTTGGCCTTGGCGCCCAGATGCACGATGCAATCGCACCCCTGAACCGCCGAGGAAACCGCCGGCATGTCGTCGAGATTGCAGGGCCGGTCCTCCTCGTGCGCGGCGAGACCCGTCGAGGCGATAAGGTCGGTGAGGCGGACATGCTTGGCGAGCGCCTGCCCCGACTTGCGCAGCTCCTTGCCCAGCGCACCGGCGGCGCCGGTGATGAGGACGCGGCTGAAGTGGCTCATGGTGATGTTTCCAACGGTTTGTTTGTGCCAGAACTCGGCAGCCGGGCTGCGGCCGTTTCGACGCGGCCTTCGTAGCTATCTTGACCCTCTCGGCAACCTTGTCATATGTCATCATACAATTCAATCCAGCCACGGAATTCGGCACGACAACGCACATCCAGGCGAAGTGGGTACCGGTTCGCCGTAGAATGTGCGCCAAGCCAAGACTCGGCACGTTCAGGCAAAGCATGTCCCGGCGAAGGCCGGGATGGAATCCGGTTCGCCGTAGAACGTGCGCCAAGCCAGTAGCGCACGTTCAGGCGAAGTGGATACCGGTTCGCCGCGGAACGTGCGCCAAGTAAAGAACCTTCAGGAGCATGGCGCGATGGCGCATAAGGGTCAGCAGGTCAGGGTCGGCGCGGATATCGGCGGCACCTTCACCGATATCGTTCTGGAGACCGGCGGCGAGCTGCACTCGACGAAGCTGTTGACGACGCATGGCGCACCCGAGCAGGCGATCGTCGAGGGCGTTGCCGAGGTCGCGAAACAGGCGGGCGTCGCCCCGTCCGGGATCGACTCCGTCATCCACGGCACGACGCTGGCAACCAACGCGCTGATCGAGCGGCGTGGCGCCAAGACGGCCTTCATCACCACCAAGGGTTTCCGTGACGTCGTCGAGATGCGAACGGAGAACCGCTTCGAGCTCTACGATCTCAACATCGTGCTGCCGCCGCCGCTTATCTCGCGCGAGCATCGCTTCGTGCTCGACGAGCGGATCGATGCCGCCGGACATGTGCTGAAGGCGCTCGATGCACGAGAGGCCGAAGCGCTCATCGATCGCATCCTGGCCGCCGGCTACGAGAGCGTTGCGGTGGGCCTCATCCATTCTTACGCGAACGATGCGCACGAGCGGCTCATCCGCGATATCCTGAAGAAGAAGCGCCCCGAGCTGCCGGTGTCGATCTCCTCGGAAGTCTCCCCGCAGATGCGGGAGTTCCAACGCTTCAACACCGTTTCGGCCAATGCCTATGTGCAGCCGGTGATGGCGTCCTATCTGAAGCGATTGACGGGCGGGCTGGAGACGGCCGGCGTCCGCTGCCCCGTCTACATCATGCATTCGGGCGGCGGCATCATCACGGTCGAGAGCGCCATCGCATTCCCGGTGCGCCTCCTCGAGTCGGGCCCCGCGGGCGGCGCCATCTTCGCCGCCGACATCGCCGCGCGCTACGGTCTCGACCGCGTGCTCTCCTACGACATGGGCGGAACGACAGCGAAGATCTGCCTGATCGAGCAGCAGACGCCCAAGACCGCCAAGACCTTCGAGGTCGCGCGCACCTACCGCTTCAAGAAGGGAAGCGGCATGCCGATCTCGATCCCCGTCATCGAGATGGTGGAGATCGGCGCCGGCGGCGGCTCGATCGCGACCGTCGACAGCATGAAGCAGATCCGCGTCGGCCCCGAGAGCGCCGGCTCCGAGCCGGGCCCCGCCTGCTACGGCCGCGGCGGCACGAAGCCGACCGTCACCGATGCCGATCTCGTGCTCGGCCGCATCGATGCGGACGCCTTTGCCGGCGGCTCGATCAAGCTCGCGACGAAGGAATCCGAGAAGGCATTGAACGCAGGGCTTGGCGAGAAGCTCGGTCTCGACACCACGGCCGCCGCCTTCGGTCTGTCGGAAGTAGTGGACGAGAACATGTCGAACGCGGCGCGCATGCATGCGGTCGAGAACGGCAAGGAGCTCGGCACCTATGCCATGATCGCTTTCGGCGGCGCGGCGCCACTGCACGCGGCGCGCTTGGGAGAGAAGCTGGGCATCTCCGAGATCATCGTGCCGCCGGGCGCGGGCGTCGGCTCGGCCATTGGTTTCTTGCGCGCGCCGTTTGGTTTCGAGTCGGTGCGCAGCGCCTATGTTCGGTTGAGCCGTTTCGATGGACCCCGTGTCAACGCGGTGTTGGCCGAGCTGACCGAGGAGGCGACCTCTTTCGTCAAGGCGGGCGCCCCCGATGTCGAGCCGGTGCGCGAGTGCACGGCCTACATGCGCTACATCGGCCAGGGCTGGGAAATTCCAGTGCCGGTCGAGATCAAGACCTATGGCGCCAAGGGTGCGGGCGAGTTTCAGAAACGCTTCACCGAGGCCTATGCGGCTCTATTCGGCCGCGCCATCGACGACCTCGATGTCGAGATCGTGAGCTGGTCGCTGCGCGCAAGCTCGCCAGCCGCCAAGGCCGAGCGGATGAGTCTCGTGGCGGCGAAGCGCGACGCCACGAGCAAACTCAAGCGCCGGATCTTCGAGGCCCGCCAGAGTGGATTCGCCGACGCGGCGATCCACGAGCGATCTGCCCTGAAGCCCGGCGATCGCGTCGCCGGTCCGGCCGCCATCGTCGAGTCCGAGACGACGACGATCGTCAGCTCCACCTACGACGCCGTCATGCAGCCGGACGGATGTTTGCTGCTGCGTGCGCGGGCCGCCGCACAATCGAAGGGAGCCTGACCCATGAGCGAAGCCCTCGCAGACGTTCGCGCGCAGGTGATGTGGAACCGGCTCATCGCCGTGGTCGAGGAGCAGGCGGTCGCGCTCGTCCGCACTGCGTTTTCGACGAGCGTCAGGGAATCCGGCGATCTCTCGGCCGGCGTGTTCGACCGCAAGGGCCGGATGATCGCGCAGGCCGTTACGGGCACGCCGGGCCACGTCAACGCCATGGCCGCCGCCGTCGGCCACTTCATCAAGGCGATCGGCGAGGACAACATTTTCGAGGGCGATGCCTATATCACCAACGATCCCTGGCTCGGCACCGGGCATCTGCACGACCTCACAATGGTCAGCCCCTCGTTCCGCAAGGGCAAGCTCATCGGCTATTTCGCTTGCACGGCGCATGTCGTCGACGTCGGCGGGCGCGGTTTCGGTCCGGATGCCAACGAGGTTTACGAGGAAGGCATCTGCATTCCGATCATGAAGTTCGCCGAGCGCGGCAAGGTCAACCGCGACCTCGTCAACATCCTCCACAACAATGTCCGCGAGTCCAAGCAGGTGGTCGGCGACGTCTACTCCCTCGCCTCATGCAACGAGACCGGTCACCGCCGCCTGATCGACATGCTTGACGAGTTCGGCATCGACGAAATCGAAACGCTGGCCGAGTTCATCTTCGAGCGCAGCCTCGCCGCTACCATCGAGAGGATCAAGGCGCTGCCGAACGGCACCTACCGCAATTCCATGCGTGTCGACGGCTACGGCTCGCCCATCGACATGGTGGTTGCCATGACGGTAAAGGACGAGGAGATTCTCGTCGATTTCGACGGTACGTCGAGCCAGAGCCCGCGTGGCATCAACGTGCCGTTGATCTATACGACGGCCTACTCGGCCTACGGCCTGAAGGTGGCGCTTGCGCCTGAGATTCCCAACAATTGGGCGTCCCTCGAACCCTTCAAGGTCTCGGCGCCTCCCGGCTGCATCCTCAATGCGCAGCGGCCGGCGGCCGTCGCCGTGCGGCATGTGCTCGGCCATTTCGTGCCGGATGTGATCCTGGGCGCGATCCACACCATGCTGCCCGGCCGCGTGCCGGCGGAGGGTGCCGGCGCTCTCTGGAACATTCACATCTCCGCGCGGCCGAGCGGCGGCAACCTACCGCCCGGCATAGCGGCGCAGCGCGCCGAGGTGCTGATGTTCAACAGCGGCGGCTCGGGTGCGCGCCCGACGCAGGACGGCATGGGCGCGACCGCCTTCCCATCGGGTGTGCATACGATGTCGATCGAGGCCACCGAGCATGTCGGGCCCGTGATCTTCTGGCGCAAGGAGCTGCGCGACGGCTCGGGCGGCGCCGGCAAGTTCCGTGGTGGCCTCGGCCAGATCGTCGAGATCGCACCGGCCAAGGGTCACGAATTCTACTTCAACGCCATGTTCGATCGCATCGACAATCCCGCGCGCGGCCGGGCGGGTGGAGAAGCCGGGGCGGCAGGCGGTGTCTTGCTCGACGATGGCACGAAACTCAACGGCAAGGGCCGCCAGCACGTCCCCGAAGGCCGGCGTCTCATTCTGCAAGCGCCCGGCGGAGGCGGTTACGGCGCGCCTGCCGAGCGCGCGCCCGAGGACGCCGCCCGCGACACGGCGCGGGACTATGTGAAGGGGTGATCAAATGGGGTCGGGCCCCGCGGGTCTGACCCTAAGCTCAATCCCTCAGCACAACGCTCGCCTCGCTCGGCCAGCTTGCGACCACCTGGCTGCCGATCTCGAAGCGCATGCCCTCGACTCCGCGCGCCTCCTGGCAGCGGAGTGCGAAGCCGTCGGCGAGCGTCACCCAGTAGACGATGCGGTTACCAATGAAGGCGCGGTCCTTGACGGTACCGGCGATGCCGCCCGCTCCCGGACTGCTGAGCGCGATGATCTCCGGACGAACCGAGAGCTTCACCTCTTCACCGGCGGAGAGGCCCGAGGCCAATACGCGCACCTCGCCCACGCCGATATCGCAGACCGCCGAACTGCCATCGGTGGACTTGACGCGCGCCGAGAACAAGTTCGTGTCGCCCAGGAACTGCGCGGCGAACAGGCTCTTAGGCTGGGCGTACATCTCGTCGGGCGTGCCGATCTGCTCGATGCGGCCCTTGTTCATCAGTACGATACGATCGGACAGCATCATCGCCTCGTCCTGATCGTGCGTGACGTAAATGAAGGTCGTGCCGGTCTCGGTGTGGATGCGCTTCAGCTCGGCCAGCATGTGCTGGCGGATCTTCAGGTCGAGTGCCGCCAGCGGCTCGTCGAGCAACAGTACGGCCGGCCGGTTGACGAGCGCGCGGGCAAGCGCCACGCGCTGCGCCTGGCCGCCGGAAATCTGTGTGATCCAGCGATCGGCCAGGTCTTGCATCTGCACCAGCTCGAGGATTTTCCTGACCTCGGATCTGATCTCGCTATCCGGCTTCTTCTTGAGACGCAGCCCGAAGGCGATGTTGTCGAACACGTCGAGATGGGGAAACAGCGCGTAGCGCTGGAACACCATGTTGACGGGCCGCCGCTCGGGTGGCGTCCGGCCCATGTCCTGGCCGCGAATTCGAAACCTTGCCCGTCGTCGGTTCCTCGAAGCCGGCAACGATCCGCATGAGGGTGGTCTTGCCGCAGCCGGAGGGTCCGAGCAGCGTCAGGATCTCGCCGTCGCGGACCTCGAGGTTGATTTCGTGCAGAGCCTGGATGGTGCCGAAGGCCTTGGTGATGCCTGCGAGCTGGACGATCGTGTCAGCCATCTCAGGCCCCCAATCCCATTGACCGGCGGCGGCTGACTGCCCGCCTGCGGTTGAGCCAGCCTATCAAACCAAACATAGCGATCACAAACACCACGCATGAGAGCGCCAGCACGGACGCCGCGTTGATGGCCGGCGTGATGGCTTGGCGCATCATCGACCAGATGGCGATCGGCAGCGTCGTTTCGGAGCCCGCCGCGAACAGCGTGACGATGACCTCGTCGAAGGAGATGGCAAAACACAGGATCGCCGCTCCGACCAAAGTCGGCGCGATGATCGGCAGCGTCACCAGCCGGAAGCTGTCCCAGGCCGAAGCGCCCAGATCGCGCGCCGCCTCCTCGAGCGACAGATCGAAATACTCGAGCCGAGATCGCGACGCCTCGATGAAGAACGGCAGGCACACGAGCACATGGGCAATCGCGACCGTCACCAGCGAGCGGCTGACGCCGAGCTGGCCGAACAAGGTCAGCAGCGAGATGCCGACGAACAGGCCGGGGAGCGCCACGGGCGCGAAGGTCAAGTAGCCGAACACGGATTTCGTGCGCCCCTTGAGACGGGCGAGTGCCAGCGCCGCCAGCGACCCGATCACCGTCGTCACAATCGTGCTCGTCACGGCGACAATGATCGAGCGCCGCATGGACTCCACCAGCACCGGGTTCTCGAAGAATTTCTGATACCAGATGAGACTGAAGCCCTGGATGGGAAAATACTGAGCCGGAGTTGAATGGAAGCTGAAGAGGACGATCAGGAACAGCGGCCCGAAGAGGACGGCCACATAGAGCCAGACGTATGCGCGCAGCAGCACGGTGGCTCTCCCAAGAGTGCTTCCGGAAAAGCCTGTCCCGGCGACGGCCGGGATCCGAAGCGGCTTTCCGGAATGAAGCACGACAAACCAAAGATCTAGGGTGTTGGAGTGATGAGACCAATCACGGAAACACCCTAGTGGTAGCGACGGTTGGGCGCGAGCTTGAGCCCGCGCATCAGCAGGACGATGGCGAAATAGATCGCAACGAAGACGAAGAAACAGATGAAGGCCATGGCCGCGCCGAATGGCCAGTTGCCGGTCGCGCGGAACTGGTTGGAGATGAGCAGGCCGACCGTCATGCCGCTGGTACCGCCGAGCACCTGCGGCGCCACGTAGTCGCCGGTGGCGAGCACCAGCGTGAACATGAAGGCGCTGACGAGTCCGCGGTAGATCATCGGGATCGTCACGCGGAAGAGCGTCGAGACCGAGCTCGCGCCGAGATCGCGCGCGGCTTCCAGATATTCGGGGCGCACGTCACGAAGCGCCGAGAGCAGCATCAGCAGCGTCAACGGCATGAAGATGTGGACCAGCGCGATCACCACCGCGACGGGATTGTAGAGAATGAACTCGAGCGGCTGGTCGATGAGGCCGAACTGCAGGAGAGACGAGTTTACGAAACCGTTGGAGCCGAGAATCATGCGCCAGCCGTAGATGCGCACCAGATAGCTCGTGATCCAGGAGGCGATGATGAGATAGAGCAGCGCGTTGGAGCGCGATCGGTAGACGATGTACCAGGCGACGGGAAAGCTCGCGAGCACCGAAACCACAGCCGTTGCGAGGCCAAGCTTCAGGCTCAGCCACATGACGCGCCAGAAGCCTTCGCTCGATAGCGCTTTCCAGTAGTTGTCGAGGATGAAGTCCGGGATTGGGACGAAGGCCTTCGACCTGTAGAAGCTGTAGACGAGCAGGATCAGCGTCGGGGCGACGAAGAAGGCGAGCATATAGAGGAACGCGGGCGCGGCCAGAGCCAGGCCCGTCCGCTCGCGCGCGCTCATCCTGCCGGCCATGCCCCCTCCAAACAGACCGGCGCCGCGGGAGGCGAAACCGCCGTCCCGCTGCGCCATCAGGCTCGCAAAGCGCCGAGGCGCTTCATAGTTTCCGGCGATCAAATACCCGACTTCAAGTCCTGATAGGCCTGCACCCACTCGTCGTAGGTTGCGAACTCGGTCGACTTGCGCGGCGGGATGCCCTTGAGCGGCGTGTTCTTGAGATCCTCGTCGAGCGTGGCATAGCCATAGGCAGACTTCGTATCGGCATCCATCACTTCCACGGCCCTGCGGCTCGGCGTGCCGGTGACCGTGTGCTTGGCGAGGGCCGCCTGTGGTCCGGCGGATATCGCCTCATTGATGAAGGCATGGCCCGTCTCGACGTTCTCGGAGGAAGTCGGGATGCAGAGCGCGTCGCACCACAGGAAGGCGCCCTCCTTGGGGATCACGTAATCGCACTGACCACCCTGCCGCTTGACGTTCGCGACGCTGTCGGTGCCGCATGTCAGGCAGGCCCAGACGTCGCCCGAGGTGATGAGCGAGACGATGTCGCCGTTCGACGCGGCGAAGGCCTTGGCCTGGTCGCGATAGAGTTTGGCGTTCTCGAAGACCTTCTTCAGATCGTCCTTGCTCACGTTCGGGTAGGTGTCGACGCCGGCCAGCACGGCGAAGGTCGGCCAGGTGCCGGTGTTGTCGTCGGAGATGACGATCTTGCCCTTGTACTCGGGTTTCAGGAGATCGGTGTAGGACGTGGGCTTCGGCATCTTGGAGGGATCGTAGATCGTGGTGACGAGGCCCCAGCAGAACGGTATCGCCCACTGATTGCCGTCCCAGTACCAGCGATCCTTCTGGTAGAAGGCATCGAAGATGTCGGCCTGGTTGTAGTTCGGGATCTTCGACATATCGAGCTTGTTCAGGATCTTCAGCTCTTCGGCGTAGAACTTGTTGTAGGCCTGGTTGTAGGAGGTCACGTCGAGACGTACGGGGCTGCCGCCGACGAGCTTCGACTGCACGTCGTCCTGGGTCGCCATCGAGGAGTTCGTGATCGTCACAGCGTTCTTTGTGGCCCATTCCTTGGTGGCCTCGATCTGGTCGAAGCCTTCCCATGTGAATGTGATGATCTCGCCACCGACCGCGGCATTGGCGGAGCGGGGAAGCATCGGCATGGTCATGACGCCGCTCGCGGCGGCGGCGGCTGCCAAGCTGCCCTTCATGAAGCCGCGACGGTCCATGCTGGCGAAGTGCCCGGCATTGCCGTCGGCGGCGGCCTTCAGATCCTCATGCGTCCAGTTGCGTCTTGTCATGCTTGGTTCCTCCCTAGGGCAGTCGTTGACTGTGAAAAAGCTCAGAAACGCCTCATGTAATCGTTATCATATGATGACTGTGCACCCTTGACAACGCGTCTTTGCGATCTCCCGTCAGATGATCGCCTCCTCCAGAAACGGCCGCTTCAACGCCACCCGCTCATAAGACATCTCACTGAGATCGAGCGTTTTGTAGGCACCGAAGAGCACGAGCTCGGCGACACCGCGCCCGACCGCCGGCGACTGCTGCAGGCCGTGGCCCGAAAAGCCGTTGCAGAAGATGAAGTTCCCGACCTCACTGTGCGGGCCGATGATCGCGTTGTAGTCGAGCGTGTTGTAGTCGTAGTGGCACGACCAGAAGCGCTGCAGCTTGATGGCATCGAACTGCGGAATGCGGTTGAGGATCGTCGGCCAGACGCGCTCCTCGAAATCGGCGTGGCGGGTCTCGTAGTCGTCGAGATCGGCCTCCGGGTCCTCCTCGGGCGCATTGCCGGTCAGGTAGAATTGCCCCTCTGGCCGGCAGAAGGATCCGGTGATGTCGATGACGTGCGGCATCCGCCCCTCGACCTTGTTTGCGGCTGCAAAGACAAACAGATCGCGCTTCCTCCGCTCGATCGGAATGTCGAGGCCGGCCATTTGGGCGATGATCCGGCCCCGCCCGCCGGCCGTGTTGACGAGGGTGCCGAGCCCGATCCGCTCGCCGGTCTGGAGCTGCACCGCCGTGATGCGGTCGCCTTCGCGTTCGACGCCCACGACCGCGTTGTCGATGTACTCGGCACCTTGGGCTTCTTCGCGGCGTGCCGCAATCCATTGAGCAGCCCGATATTGTCGAACCAGCCCTCGGCCTCGGACGCCCAGGAGGCCCCGCCGAGGTCGTCGACATTGGCCCACGGAAAGCGCCGCTTGATATCGGAGGGCGTCAGGAACAGCGTGTGGGCTCCGAGCGAACGCTGCAGCTCGGCCCGAGCGCGCGCCTTCTCGGCATGCTCCGGCGTCCAGCAGTAGAGGAAGCCGTGCTCCTTGAAGGCGAGGTCCGGCGACACTTCGCCCGGATAGTGCTTCTGCATGCGCTTGGCGAAGCCGCGGATGAACTCGACGCCGAACTGGCTGATCAGTACATTGATCGGCTGCGAAAACTGCTGGCGGATGCAGCTCGCGGCCCGCGCGCTCGGCGCATTGTGGTAGGTGCTATCGCGCTCGACGACGAGGACGCGGCCCTTGAAGCCGGCACTATCCGTCAGCCAGTAGGCGGTGGACGAGCCCATCACCGCGCCGCCCACGATCACGACGTCGTAGCTCGAGGCTTTCGGCGCGGCGTAGTTGGCGGCGGACATCGCAACCCTCGGAAGCATCGGAGCACGTTCAGGCGAAGTGGACACCGGTTCGCCGTAGAACGTGCTCAAAACCAAGAAGCGTGACTTGCGGCTTTGACCCTCGGCCAGCCCAAGTGCTATGATATCATACAACTGCCATAGACGCGGCGGCTTGCCAAGTGTGATTGGCGGCAGCGCCCATAGACTTCGAGCGAGCGGACATGCGCCAGCGTCAGACAGAAACGAGGGCGCGCGCCGGCAAGCGGCCCTCCTTCTCGGCCGTCGTCGCGGCTAAGCTGAAAGAGATGATCCGGCGCGAGAAGCTCGAGCCCGGCGACCGCATCCCGACGGAGGCCGAGCTCTGCCAAATCTACGGCGTCAGCCGCACCGTCATCCGCGAAGCGATCATCGGACTGCGCTCGGAGGGCGTGCTGGTTGCCCGCCAGGGCATCGGTGTCTTCGTCGCCGAGCCAAGCAGTACCCGCTTCGAAGTCGATTGGAGCGACATCCGCACGCTGCCCAAGACCATCGCCGTGACCGAGCTGCGCCTCGCCATCGAGACGGAAGCCGCAGGTCTGTGCGCGCTCCGGCGCACCAAGGCCGAAGCCGCCGACATCCGCCGGCGCATGGAGAAGTTCGCCGTCGTACCGCGAGGATCCGAAATCGACCAATGTCCTCTACGACTACCAGCTGCACCTGGCGATCGCCAAGGCGTCGAAGAGCCCGCATATCTATCAGCTCCTCAAATACATGGCGCCCGCCGTCATGCCGAAGGTCAAGCTCGCGGCCATCGTCGACGACCGGTCGAAGCACGCCTACTACCGCATGATCAACGACGAGCACGAGCGGATCGTCTCGGCGATCGAGAAACGGGACGATGCGGCGGCGCGAACCCATATGCGCGCGCATTTGACCGCGGCCATCGTGCGCCTCCAGAAGCTCGCGGACACGCTGCCGGAAAAACTTGCCGCCGATGCCTACGAGACGAGCCCCGATCTCATGCAGCTCCTCGCGCGCGGCCTCGCCGACGATTGAATCCAGTCCACTGACCGGAGTTTTCCTTGACCATTGATTTTTACTCCGACAACACCGCCGCCGTACATCCCAAGATCATGGCGGCGATCGCAGGGGCCAACGAAGGCTATGCAACGCCCTACGGCGCGGACGACTTTTCGAGCCGGTTGAACCGCGTCTACTCGGAGCTTTTCGAGCATGAAACCTATGTCTTTCCGGTGTCATCGGGAACGGCGGCGAACGGATTGGCCATCGGCTCCGCGATGCCGCCCTATGGCACCGTGTTCTGTCACGAGCAGGCGCACATCGTCGTCGCGGAAGGCGGCTCCGTCGAGTTCTACTCGGGCGGTGGACGGTTGGTTCTCCTCGGTGGTGAGGGCTGTAAACTCGCCGCCACGTCGATCGAGCGCGCACTGGCCGGCTACGGTCCGACCTTCATCCAGCAGATGCACGCTTCGGCGCTCACCCTGACGCAGGCGACCGAGCGCGGCACGCTCTATGGCCTGGATGAGATCAAGACACTGACGGATGCCGCCAAGCGCGGCGGCCTAAAGGTCCATATGGACGGCGCGCGCTTCGCCAATGCGCTCGTGGCGCTGGGCACGACGCCCGCCGAAATGACCTGGAAATCCGGCATCGATATCGTCTCTTTCGGCACCACGAAGAACGGGGCCATGATGGCCGAGGCCGTGCTCGTGTTCGACAAGGCGCTGGCCGAGATCGTGCGCTTCAAGCACAAGCGCGCGGGTTTCCTGCATTCCAAGATGCGCTACTTCTCGGCACAACTCCTGGCCTACATCGAGGACGATCTCTGGCTCGATAATGCTCGCAAATCCAACGCCACCGCGCGCCGTCTCGCCGATGCCTTCGCCGCGACACCCGGAGTGACACTGCTCCACCCGGTCGAGACCAACCAAATCTTCGTCGATCTGCCGCCCGAGGTCGTGAAGCGGATCAATGCCGCGGACTTGAAATTCCGCGCCTGGCCAGACCCAAAAGGCCGCCAGCACCGGCTCGTTGCCTCCTACGTGGATTCGGAAGTTCTCGTTCGCCGCGTCGAGAACGCGCTTGGCTGTTGAGAGGGAATCCATGACCAGCCCGAATATCCGCCTGTTCGAGCCGCCCAACGGGCTCGAAGAACCTTATGGGGCGAAAACCCGCATCGGCCTCATCTCACTCTCGACCGACATCGCCATCGAGCGCGACTTCGGCCACATGGTGCCGGACGACCGGATGGGCCTCTACACCACGCGTATCCGCCTTGACTGGCCGAACACGGACGAGACGTTTCTCGCGCTCGCGGATCGCATTCCCGACGCCGCAAGCGTCCTTGTCCCCAACATTCGCCTCGATGCCATCGTCTTCGGCTGTACGACCGCCTCGACGCTGATCGGACCCGATCGCGTGGAAGCGCTGGTGCAGTCGCGCCGGCCGGGCGTCAAGGTCACGAACCCCGCGCGCGCCGCCGTCGAGGCGCTGAATGCGCTCGCGGCCAAGCGCATCGTGCTCGTCACGCCCTACACCGTGCAGATGACCGGCAATGTCGTGCGCTTCTTCGAGAAGAACGGCATCGAGCTCGTGTCCGTCACCTGCACCGGCCACGACACGGACGAGAACATCGGCCGCGTGCCGGCAGAGGCTTTCATAGCCGCCACCATGAGTGCCGAGCGCCGGGGCGCCGACGCGGTCTTCATTTCCTGCACGGCGACGAAAGCGCTCGACATCATCGATGCGCTGGAGACGCGCGCCGGTCTGCCGGTCGTCACCAGCAACCAAGCAGCCTTCTGGCACGCGGCGCGGCTCGGCGGTTGGAGCGAGCCGATCGAAGGATATGGCGCGCTGATGTCGAAACATCTTCATCTCTCCACCCGACGGGCTGCCGAGTAATTGCATGCAAAGCATCGACCAAGAGACTCTCGCGCTCTCCCAGGCCCTCATCCGCCTCAACACCGTCGATCCACCGGGCAATGAGCTTGCGGCGGCTGAGGCCGTCGCGCGCGTGCTCGAGGCCGAGGGCATCGCGTCGGAGCTGATCGAGATCGGACCGGGGCGCGCCAATCTGCTGGCGCGCGTCAAGGGCGTGGGCCGCCGCAAATCCCTCGTCTACTCCGCGCATTTCGACACCATCCCCGCCGACCCGGCCGAGTGGTCTCGCTCCCCCTTCAGCGGCGATGTGGCCGATGGCAAGCTGCATGGGCGCGGCGCCACCGACATGAAGGCCGGGCTGGCGGCGATGGTGATGTCGGCGGTGGCACTGAAGCGCTCGGGGGCCAAGCTCGAGGGCGATCTCGTGCTGGCGTTGACGGCGGCAGAAAACTCGAACTGCCTCGGCGCCGAGAAATTCGTCGAGAGCGGCAAGCTCAGCGATGCCGGCGCGCTGCTCATCAGTGAGCCGTCTTCCCTCGATGTCTTCGTCGCCGAGAAGGGCGCGCTTTGGCTGCGCGCGACAGCAACCGGCGAGTACGGCCACAACGCGTTTTCCGAAGGACGCAGCGGGGATCGCGGCAATGCCATCCTGCGCATGGCGGAGTTCCTCGGCCGGATGCGCGATATCAAGATCGACGCGCCGAAACATCGGCATCTGGGACCACCCACCATCAATGTCGGCCTCATCAACGGCGGCGTCTCGCGACCGATCATCGCCCATCGCTGCGTCGCCGATATCGATGTGCGGACCGTGCCGGGTCTGGATCCCGCCGCGGTCCTCGCGCAGTTCCGCAGCCTCGCCGGGCCGCATGTGTCCGTCGAGCAAACCGGCTTCAAGCCACCGGTCGACACGCCCGACGACGATCCGTTCGTGAAGCTCTGCCTCGATGTCACCAGCGAGGTTTGCGGGAAGCCGGCGAAACCCGGCGGCGTTGGCTACTACTCGGACGGCACGGTGCTGGCGCCCGCGCTCGGCATTCCCCTCGTCATCATCGGCCCCGGCGAGACGGGCTTGAGCGGCGCGGTCGATGAGCATTGCGATCTGGCGAAACTCGCGACCTCGACGCGGATCTACGAGGCGGTGGCGAGAAGGTATTTGGGCTGAGGCCGCACTCGAATACCGCCGACGCGGCAAAAGTCCCGCCGCACCCTTTCCTCCCCCTTCTTATGGGGGAGGACGGTTCGCCTTGGGTTTAGCGTCAGCTAAACCCTTAGGCGAACATAGGTGGGGGTGCTCGATCCATACGCTCGATAGTGTCGTCGATCCGCAATCCAACAAGTTCTTCGTTGTCAGAAATGCTGCTCGGTTGTTGGTACTGCCGATGCCATGTCGAGAATTCTTGCGTATCCCACACGCCTCGTTGCTCTGAACCAGCACCCCCACCTTGGCGCGCCTAAGGACTTGACCGCTGCGCGCTCAAGTCCAAGGCGCGCGGTCCTCCCCCATAGAAAGGGGGAGGAAGGTTCGCGGCAAGATCCGTGTGTCTTGCTAGAGCTGGCGACGGTGCTTTCCTACCTGCACAAAAAACCATCAGCCAGCGGATCGCCGTCCTCGACGACGAGCGTCGAGAAGGCGGTGATGTGCGCGTTGCCGCGGATCGAGGGCTCGATACTTGTGCCCGTCGCACGCTCGATGCGGAGATCGAAATGCGTGCCGAGCACGCTCTCGGCGCGGAAGCTATCGCCGAGGCCGAGCTTGCCCTGTTCGTGCAGAACAGCTAGACGCGCGCTCGACCCCGTGCCGCAGGGCGAGCGGTCGAATTTATTGGCTTCGAGCACGACGAGGTGGCGGGCGTGCCGAGGACCGAAATCTTCGTGGAAGAGCACGCTGCCGGCCTTGTGTGAGTCCGGGAGACCGGCTCGCGCATTGAGCGCCTGCTTGATCGCCGCGCCCTTCGCGCACAGCTCCGACGTCGTCCGCGGCGTAATCGGCCAGCCGAGTGCCTTGGCATTGACCATCGCAAAGACACCGCCGCCATAGGCTGTCGAGGTGAGGATCGCTGGCAGACCGGGTGGCTCGATGCGCACGTCCCGCTCGATGACATGGCAGGCGACGTTGTCGATGCGGATGCCGGCAACCAGACCCTTCTGGCTTTCTATCCCGACCGTCACGACGCCGGCCGGCGTTTCCAGCGTGAAGCGCTTCTCGCCGGTCTCCGGCACCTCGAGCTGACCGATCGCGGCAAGCGTCTTTGCAAGCCCGATCGTACCGTGCCCGCACATCTCGAGGTAGACATAGGAGGAGACGAAGAAAGCGCCAAAATCGGCCACGCGCGAGGGCACCACGATGGCGCCGACCATCGCGGCATGTCCGCGCGGCTCGTGCAGGAGTTGCGGCCTCAGAAAGTCCAAGCGATCGCGAAAGTCGTCGCGCTGCGCCATGACCGTATCGCCCTTGAGCGCCGGCAAGCCGCCGAGAAACACGCGCGTCGGATGCCCGCCGGTATGCGAGTCGACGATCTGGACGGAGCGGGTGAAGCGGACGGGCATGACTTTGTCGCTGGTCGCTGGTCGTAAGTCGTAAGTCGTAAGTCGTAAGTCGTAAGTCGTAAGTCGTAAGTCGAATGTGACCCGAGCTGTCGTCGAAATCAACGTGGCGTTCAGATCGCCGCTTACGACTTACGCTACCGCCAGAGATACTCCCGAAACCGCCTTCTTCAACTTTGGCAACACCTCGACCGCGAACCGCTCCATCGACCTCAGCGCGCGCCTGCCCTCCATGCCACCGAACTGCATGAAGCAGGAAATGTGCATCGGGTTGAGCAGCTTCATGTCGCGAACCATCCGCTCGGCGACGACATCGGGCGGGCCGAAGTAGACGTTTTCCAAGATCTGCTCGATCGTCAGCTCGCCCGCGAACGGCTCGGGCCTGATGAAGGTCCCCTCGAGCTTTTCGTATTTGTTGCGCAGCGCCGAGGCGACGCGGCTGACATAGAGCGCGCGCTCGGCGGCATCGCGCAAATCATTCTTGTCATCGGAAATGTAGACGTAGCGCTGGTAGGCGAAGTTGAGCCGCTCGACGGGCACATTCGCTATCCTGAACTGGCTCTCGACATGGGCACGCACCTTCTGCAACGCCTCGACGCCGTTGTAGCCGACGGTGTGGAAGGAAATGTAATCGTTCCTGGCCAGCCGCTGCAGCATCCTGGGCTCGTTGCCGGCGATATAGACCGGCGGCATCGGTTGCTGCAGGGGCCTGACCGCGATCGGCATCTCGGCGAGCTGGAAGTGCTTGCCCGAATAGCTGAAGGACGGTCGCGAGTAGGCCAGCTCGATGATGTCGAGCATCTCGTGGGTCATCGCCCAGTTGTCCTCGAGCTTGACGCCGAAGCGTTTGAACTCGAAATCCTGGTAGCCCGCGCCGATGCCGATGACAGTGCGTCCGCCTGAAAGGATATCGACCATGCCGATTTCTTCCAGCATGCGCACAGGCTGGTAGAGCGGCAGCACGAGGATCGCCGCCCCCAGCTTAATGCGCTTCGTCTGCCCGGCGAGATAGCCCGCCATGATGTGCGGTGAAGGACACATCGAGTAGTTCGAAAAATGATGCTCGGCGAGCCAGGCGATCTCGAAGCCGATATCCTCGGCGAGTTTCACGAGCTGCAGGTTCTCGTCATAAAGCTGCGCGATGGTCTGGGAGGCATCGCGCTGCGTCATCAGGCAGAAGAGGCCGAAGTTCATGGTATATGAGTCCTGGTGTCGTCGAGAGTTCTTGATGTGTAAGTTGTGAGGTTGTGAGTTGTGAGTTGCGATCGTTGCAATGCCTTCAACTCACAATCTCACAACCTCACACTCTTTAAATTCCAACAATCGTATCGCCACCGTTCGGGCTGATCACCTGTCCCGTGATGAAGTCGCTCTCGTGGGAACACAGGAACAGCACCGTGTAGGACATCTCGATGCAATCTGCGAAGCGTTTCATGGGGATCAGCTGTGCCTTCTCGTTGACGTAGTCCATACCGCCCTTCTGCAACACCATCTCGGTGATGACGGCGCCGGGCGCGATCGCATTGACCATTATGTTGTGCGGCGCCAGCTCCTTGGCCCAGGCCTTCGTCAGACCGAGGAGGGCAGCCTTTGCGCCGCAGTAGTGCGAATGCGAGGAGTGGCCGACCATGCCCCAGATCGACGAGACGTTGACGATCTTGCCTTGCCGCCGCGCCTTCATGCCAGGAACGACGGACTTGGTGGCAAGGAACGAGCCCTTGACATGAATGTCGAACATCCGCTGAAAGGCTTCGTCCGTGATCTCCTCGATGGTGCCCGGCGTGTCGATGCCGGCATTGTTGACGAGGATGTCGATGTGTCCGCCCATGGTTTTCGCAGCCGTCTCGATTTCTTTCGGAAAGACCTTGGCATCCGCGACATCGCAGACGATGGTGTGAACTTTGGCACCCTTCGCCTTCACCTCGGCGGCGGCCGCCGTCACGAGCGTGCGATCGATATCCTGCAGGATGATCGACGCGCCCTCTTCCGCCATCAGCAGGGCGTGGCTCTTGCCCATGCCGCGTCCGGAGCCGGTGATGAGGGCGACTTTGCCGGCGAGCTTGGGCATGTGTGTCTCCGTGTGCGAAGGGCGCGAATGGCGAGTGGAAACAGGTGAAATTGCGCGGCTCAATTCTTATCCCATTCGCCACTCACCACTCGCCCAAGTCAAAACCCAACAATGCTCGCTCCCCCGTTCGGGCTCACCACCTGTCCGGTGATGAAATCCGCGCGATGGGAGGCGAGGAAGGCGACGAGATAGGAAATCTCCTCCGGCTGCGCCCACCGGCCGAGCGGCACTTTCTTTTCGGCCTCGCGAATGCCGGCGGCGCCGTCCTTCTCGTCTAGCGCCATCTGGCTCCAGACGCCGCCGGGCGCCACGGCGTTGACGCAAATGTTCCAAGCCGCCAGCTCCTTCGCCCACGCCTTCGTCAGGCCGAGCAGCGCCGCCTTCGCCCCGCAATAGTCGGAAGCGCACTCGTTGCCGACCAGCGCCCACCGCGAGGAGATATTGATGATCTTGCCGGAGCGCCGTTCTTTCATGCCGGGCACGGCGGCCTTCACCGCCTGGAAGGCCGGCGTCACATGCACGGCGAAGATGCGGTCGAAAAACTCGATCGAGGCGTCCTCGAGCTTCGTGGCGCTGCCGATGCCGGCATTGTTGACGAGGATGTCGAGGCGGCCGAATTTTGCTTCGGTCTCTGCAACCATGGACCGAACCGCGGCCCCATCGGCGACATCGAAGGCGAAGTCGATCGCCGTGCCGCCCTTGGCGCGGATCATCTCCGCCGTCTCGGTGACGCCCTTGGCATTGATGTCCTGGATGGCGACATGAGCGCCGCGCGCCGCCACCAGCACCGCATGGGCCCGACCCATGCCGCCAGCGGCGCCCGTGACAAGGGCGACCTTGCCAGCAAGCTCCGTTGTCTCCTCGGCCATGGCTCGCCGCTCCCCGTTTACTTTGCCGGTAACTTAGCTCGCTTTCGAGCAACCGCCCATCGGCCGCGCCTCATGGCTGCTATCCCCGGGCGCACCGAATGCGTCCAGAACGCCACGGGAGCGGGTGGACAATCGCCGAATGTTGTGAGTTGTCAGCACCGGCGGGCCCTATCGGCTCAATCCGGCGAGTTTGCCGAGAATAGCACAAAGTAGCGTCACGCTCAATGGGGACGTCACGGTTAACGCGGCATTCGTGGATCGCGGCCCGCGCCGCAGCCATGCACGCAGGCGGGCCTGACAGACTGACGAACGCCCGATAGAAGTCGACGCCAACATGGACTTCGATACGATCATTGTCGGCGGCGGCTCGGCGGGCTGCGTGCTTGCGGCGCGCCTCACCGAGCGCTCGGCCGAGCGCGTGCTCGTCATCGAGGCCGGACCCGACACGCCGCCGGACAACGTGCCCGGCGTCATCGCCGACAGCTATCCGGGCCTGTCCTATTTCGACCCGCGCTATCACTGGAAGGATCTGCGCGTGCATGCGCGCACGCCCGGCCGCAACGACGGCACCGAGCCGACAGCCAAGCTCGAGCAGGCGAGGGTGATGGGCGGCGGCTCGTCCATCAACGGCCAGTTCGCCGTGCGCGCCTTCCCCGCCGACTTCGCCGAATGGGAGGCGATGGGGCTCGAGGGCTGGGGCTGGGAGGACATGCTTCCCTACTTCCGCAAGCTCGAGCGCGATCTGGATTTCGGCGATCGTCCCGAGCACGGCCGCGACGGGCCGCTGCCGATCCGGCGAGTCTTCGAGCGGGACTGGGCGCCCTACAGCCGGGCGATCCACACGGTCCTCGCGGGTTCGGGCTTTGCGGCGGGCCTCGACCTCAATGCGGGAACGCAGGATGGCCTGTTCCCGCTTCCGCTGGCGAACGAGAACGACCGGCGTGTCTCGACGGCAACCGGCTATCTCAACGCGCACGTCCGCAAGCGCGCCAACCTCACGCTGATGCCGGACACGGAGGTCCGCGATCTCATTTTCGACGGGCGGCGCGCAATTGGTGTCGATGTCGAGCGGCACGGTGTCCGTGAGCAGCACCGCGCGAGACGTATCATCGTCTCGGCCGGTGCGCTCCACACGCCGCCGATCCTCATGCGCGCGGGCATCGGTCCGGCGGGGCATCTCAGGGATCGCGGCATCGCCGTCGTCCACGATCTCCCCGGCGTCGGCGAAAATCTGATGGATCATCCGCATATCGGTTGCGGTGTGCATCTGAAGCAGGCCGGGAGATTGCCCCCGCATCAGCGCCGCCACATCTACTTCGCGCTGCGCTACTCTTCCGGCCTCGAGGGCTGCACGCCCGGCGACATGTTCATGATGCCGGTCAACCGCGCGGGCTGGCATCCGCTGGGTAAGCGCATGGGCTCGCTGGTTTTCTGCGTGAACAAATCCTATTCGCGTGGGGCCGTGCGGCTGGCGCGCGATCCCCGTGCTGAACCCAATGTCGATCTCAACATGCTCTCCGACGGCCGCGACTTGCAGCGGCTCGTCGGGGCCTTCAAGCGCATGTACGCCATCATGGAATTGGCCGAGGTGAAGGCGTTGACGAACTTCTGGTTCCCGGCCGGCTATTCGGATGCCGTGCGACAGATTTCGATCAAGCGGCCGTCGAACTGGATCAAGACAGCGGTGGCCGCCGCGATCTTCGGCGCCAGCCCCGCCTCGCGCAATTGGCTTGCCCGCCAGCGCTTCGGCGATCTCGATCATGTGCACAAGCTTGCCGCGGACGATGACGCCATCGCCGACTGGATCAAGTCTTCGGTCTATTCGGGCTGGCATGTCTCCGGCAGCTGCCGCATGGGGGCCGACGGCGACAAGCTCGCCGTGCTCGACGGCCACTGCCGGGTACGCGGCATCACGGGGCTCTACGTGGTCGACGCCTCGGTGATGCCCACTGCTGTCAGCGCCAACACCAACATCCCCACCATCGCCATCGCCGAGAAGGCAGCTGACATGATGATGCGGGCTGCGGGCCAGACCCTGCGGGTCTGACCCACCACACCGAGATCAAGCCAAGGGTCAGACCCGAAGGGTCTGCCTCCCATTCGCCACCTGGCCTTGCCGCCAGCAAGCACTTCCGCCAAGGTCGGCCGACATCAGCTCAGGGATTGCCAGGAGGAAAGCCGAGCATGCGCGCGAACAAAATCAAGGATATCTGGGCCAAGGGCGACACCGTCTTCAACGGCTGGTGCGCCATTCCGTCCTCGATCTCGGCCGAGCTGATGGCCAAGCAGGATTTCGACAGCGTCTGCCTCGACCTGCAACACGGCGCCATCGACTATTCGACATCGCTGCCAATGCTGCAGGCGATCTCGACGACCGACCGCGTGCCGCTCGCGCGCGTGCCGTGGAACGAGCCGGGGATCATCGGCAAGATGCTGGATGCCGGCGCCTACGGTGTCATCTGCCCGATGATCAATACGCGCGAGGAGTGCGAGCGCTTCGTCGGCGCTTGCCGTTATGCCCCGCTCGGCTATCGCAGCGTCGGACCGCTGCGCGCTTCCCTCTATGCCGGCGCCGATTACTGGAAGCACGCGAACACGACCGTTCTCACCTTCGCCATGATCGAGACGAAGCAGGCGGTCGCCAATCTCGACGAAATTCTCAGCGTGCCGGGGCTCGACGCCATCTATGTCGGCCCCTCCGATCTTTCGGTGAGCATGGGCGAGAACGCGGGCTTCGATCCGAAGTTCCCGGAGGTTCTGAAGTCGATCAAGAACATCGCGAAGGCGGCCAAGAAGCACGGCGTCGTCGCGGGCATTCATACGGGCTCGGTTGCTTACGCGACGGAGATGGTGGAGGCCGGCTATCGCTTCGTGACGTATCTCAGCGATTTCCGCATTCTGCAGCTCGCGACTGAAAAGGGTGTGAAGGGCTTGCGGGCTGGGACACCGGAAGCGGGCGTGCCATAGGCCATGCCAGCGAAGCCCACCGCCACCGTCATCGGCGCCGGCGTTGTCGGCATCTGCTCGGCGCTCTATCTGCAGCGCGAGGGCTTCTTGGTCGAGATCGTCGATCCCGAGCCGCCGGGAACACAATGCTCCTTCGGCAATGCCGGTGCGCTCTGCCCCGGCGCCTGCCTGCCGAACGCAATGCCGGGCATCCTCAGGCAAGTGCCGCACTGGCTCGCGGATCCGGAGGGGCCGCTCCATGTACGGCTCGCCTATCTGCCGCAGGCGCTGCCGTGGCTCGTGCGCTTCGTGCTGGCGAGCCGGCGCTCGCGCGTCGAAGACATCTCGACGGCGATGCGCGCGCTGCACAAGCTCACCTTCGATTGCTTCGAGCCTCTCGTGCGCGACGCCGGCGTTGAACATCTCATCGAGAAACACGGTCAGCTTTTTGTCTATTCAGATCCGGCGGGTGTCGAAGGCGATGCCTGGGGCCGCTCGCTGCGCGAAAAGCAAGGCGTCAAGATCGAGATCCTCGACGAGGACGAGCTGCGCCAGCTGGCTCCCGCGCTGTCGCGGGAGTTCAAGCGCGCCGTCTATCTTCCCGAACAGGGCCAGGTCCGCAATCCCGGCAAGCTCGTCGAGTCACTCGCGGCACATGCGGTAAGGAACGGGGCCAAGCTCACGCGGGCTCGCGTCGCGGATTTCGAAATCGGCCCCAATGGGCCCGTCGCGCTCTTGACCGATGCCGGCCGCATCCCCTGCGAGCGCGTCGTCATCGCGGCCGGTGCCTGGTCCGGACCGCTCGCAAAGAAACTCGGCAGCCGCGTGCCGCTCGAGACCGAGCGCGGCTATCACGCCGTGGCGCTCGGCGCGAATGTTCCCCATCGCATGTCGACACTGTGGGCCGAGCGGAAGTTCGTCGCCACACCCATGGAGATGGGCATGCGCTTCGCCGGCACCGTCGAGATTGCCGGGTTGAAAGCGCCGCCCAACTATGCGCGCGCCGATGTGCTCCTGAAGCACGGCCGGGCAATGTTCCCGTCGATGGAGGTTGGAGAGGTCTCGCGCTGGATGGGCCATCGGCCGGGCACGCCCGACTCGATCGCCGTCATCGGCCGCGCGCCTAAGTACCCCAACGCCTACTTCGCCTTCGGCCATGGCCACCAGGGCCTGATGGGGGCCTCCGTCACCGGCAAGCTCATCGCCGAGCTCGCGGCGGGAAAACCGGCGTCAATCGATCTGACGCCATTTCGCGCGGACCGGTTTTAGGGTCGACTTCGATGGCAGTTTTTAGGTGCGACCTGCTGCGAGGCTTGCCATGGCGCAAGACGGGCGACAGCGGGTCGCCGCTACGAAACCGCCACCTGCCGCATCAGATCCCTCGTCTTAGGATAGAGCGCGCGGAACACGTCGTAGCCGCGCGCGTATGCCTCGCGCCGCGATCCGTCAGGCAGGATCGTCCGCATCACCGGATTCCACTGACTGATCGCCTCGCGCTTGATGTCGCCAACGCCGAGCGCCGCAAGGAACGCATCGCCATAGGAGGCCCCCATGGTCTTTTCGCGCACCACCTGCGCGTGGCCCGAGACATCCGAGGTTGCCCCCGACCAGACGGCGTTCTTGGTGCCGCCACCGACTGCATAGATGGTCCTGGGCGGCACGCCGAGCTCGGCATAGGTGTCGAGGATGTGGCGAGTGGCGTAGGCGTTGCCCTCGAGCAGCGCGCGGTAGATGTCGCCGCGCGTATGGGTGAGGTCCACGCCGAAGAGCATGCCCTTGGCATACGGATCGTGGATCGGCGTGCGCTCGCCTGAGAAGTAAGGGAGAACCACCAGACCGCGTGCGCCGGGGGGCGAGGCCTCGGCTTCCGCCGTGAGCGTCTCGAAGGCATTCGCCGGATCGAGGTCGCGAGCGAATTGATCACGGAACCAGTGCGTGAGCGTGCCGCTGGTGGCGAGGCCCGACATGGCCGCGTGCTGGCCGGGGAAGAGCCAGGGCGCGTACCAGAGCCGCGCGTCCTTCACGCGTGTCCCCGTGATCAGGATGATGAAGATCGTCGAGCCGTACATCAGCATCATGTCGCCGGGACCCAGTACGCCGACGCTCAAGGCTTCGGCTGCCGCATCGACCGTTCCGGCGATGACGGGCGTGCCGGGGGCGAGGCCGGTTTCGGCCGCGGCCGTCGCCGTCACGCCGCCCACGACATCCGTCGTCCAGGCGAGATCGGGGAGTTTTTCAAGCGGCGTGATGTCGTTGGCGAGTGCGTCCGTGTAGCCGAGCGCGGCCGGATCGTAGAGCGGGCTCGTGCCGCTCGCAGTGTAATGGTCGATGACGCTGGCGCCCGTCAGGCGATAGACCAGATAAGAGGTCGAGGTCAGGAATTTGTGCGATCTCGCGTAGATCTCCGGCCGGTTGCGCTTGAGCCAGAGAATTTTCGGGCCGACCGACTGCGAGGTCAGCGCATTGCCGGAGCGATCCAGGATCAAACCGGCGCCAATGCGGCCCGTAAGCTCTTCGATCTCTTTCGCCGCCCGCGTATCGACGCCATAGAGCACGCCGTTCATCAGCGGCGCACCGTCTCTATCGACCGGCAGCATGCAGGGGCCGATGGCGCTTGTGCCGACGGCACGGATATCCTTGGGCGCGACCTTCGTCCCGGCGATCAGCTTTTGCGACAGCTCCTTGAACCCATCCCACCAGTCCTCGATGGGCCGGTGCTCTGCCCAGCCGGGCCGGGGAACGAGCATCTTGTGGGGCCGTGACGCCATGGCGAGGATGGCGCCGTCCTCGGCAACGAGCACGCCTTTGGACTCGAAGGTGCCGATATCGATGCCGAGATAGCAGCGCATGAGGTCTACCCGTCGCGGTCGAGCGTGAAGGACTTGTCGATGCGTTGGATTGCCGATACGAGAAGCCGCGTCAGCGCCTCGAGGTCGGCGGCATCGCACACCTCCAGCGCCGAATGCGTGTAGCGCGCCGGGAAGCCCACATCGATGCAGGCGATGCCGCGATGCATGAGCTGGACGTAGGAGGTCTCGGTGAGCGCGCCGGTATGTGCGCTCCGTTGCAGGGGCATGCGCTCAGCCTTCGCCGTCTCCTCGAAGAGACGCACGATGGCGGGATGCGGGATAAGCCCGTTGAGCGTGCCGCGGCCGTGGAAGCTGTAGAGGCTCATGGCCGGTCCGCCACCGAGCCTGACATCGCCGCGCGCCGCCATATCGGGCGTGTCGGTTGCGAGCACCAGATCGATCTGGATGGCGATGTCGGGTTTTAGAGCCTCCACCGCCGGCACGACGCCACGCAGATTGAACTCCTCCTGCACGGAGAAAACGATGTGCACTGTCGGCCGGCGTTTGATCTTGGCGAGTGCCCGCGCCGCCTCGATGACGACGGCACAGCCGGCCCGATCATCCACCGTCGTGCCTGCCAACCTGCTACCGGCAAGCTCGACCGCGCGCGGCGCATAGACGACCGGCGTGCCGATATCTATACCGGCGGCGAGCGCCTCCGACAGGCTCGAGAAGCCCGCATCGATGAATAGCTCCTGATAAGGAACAACCTTGTATTTCTCTTCCGGGCTCGTCGCGTGGTGGCTCTTGTTGGCGATGATGGCGGGCACATCGCGGCCCTCTCCCACCTGCAGCAGCACCTCCTGGGCGGCCAACGCCCGCTCGGGCACGCCGCCGACGCGCTCGACGCGGATGAGGCCGGAGGCCTCGATCTTGCGCACGATGAGGCCGAGCTGATCCATATGCGCGAACAGCATCACGCTTGGCAGGCCCGCATCACCATCTAGCGTGAGCATGAGATTGCCGAGCCGGTCGGTGCGGAAGGGAGCGCCGAGGTTTTGCAGCTCGGCCGCAATCGCACGCCGCACGCGATCCTCATGACCGGCGAGGCCCGGGATCAGCATCAGCTTTGCCGTCAGCGCGAGGAGCCGCTCCTCGAGTGCCTGGTCTTTCTTGCGCGCGTCCGCCATGCCGTTCCCTTCCCGCCGTTTCTTGTGAAACCTAGCATCCACCCTGCTCGACTTGAAAGCCCGGTGCGCCAACGGCACGATGCCGGCTCCTAGAGTGCTTCCGGAAAAAGCCTGTCCCGGCGAAGGCCGGGATGCGAAGCGGTTTTCCGAAAAGAAGCACGACAAACCAAGGAATTAGGGTGTTGGAGTGATTTAACGAAAAACGGAAACACCCTAGCTCCACCCGCGAGGCCCATCATGACCGTAACGACCGATCTCGCCCGCCGGATCCACGCCGAGATCGGCCAAGTGATCGCCGCGCTGGCGCCCGAGGCAACCACACCGCTCGAAGAGGCGATCTGCTCGGCCCGCCGGATCGCGCTGCACGGCCTCGGCCGCGAAGGGTTGCAGATGAAAGGTCTGGCCATGCGGCTGTTTCATCTGGGGTGCGATGCGCATGTGGTGGGCGAGATGACAACGCCGCCACTCGGCGCCAGCGATCTGCTCATCGTTTCAGCCGGGCCGGGCGAATTCCAAAGCATCGCCGCTCTCATGACGCGCGCGAAATCCTCCGGCGCGCGAACCGCGGTCATCACCGCCGAGCCTTCGTCCAGCCTCGCTCGCGCCGCCGACGTGATGCTGCACATTCCGGCACAGACAATGGCGCGGGATCGAGCGGCCGGCGCTTCGCTCCTGCCGATGGGCTCGGCCTACGAGTGCGCCATGATGCTCGTCTTCGAAGCGCTGGTGCTTCGGCTGCGCGACCGCCTCGGCGAGACGGCGGAGACAATGCGGGCGCGGCATACGAATATGGAGTGAAAGAGAGTGGGCTTTAGGCTTTGGGCTTTGGGCTTTAGGCACTGGTAAGAAGCGCTGCGCCCACGCGGCCGGTGCCGGTTTCCTAAAGCCCAAAGCCCAAAGCCTAAAGCCCAATCTAAAGCCCAAAGTCGACTACACCGCCATCCCAACCATCATTCCCTCATACACCGCCTCCTCCGCTGACCGCGGCGAGAGGCAATCGCCGGCGAGGTGAAGGGGGATGCCGAGCGGCTCCAACGCCTGCTCGAGAGACGTATCGGGCGCGTGGCCGAGCGCCAGCACCACCGTCTCGACCTCGTTCGCGATGATCGGCTCGCCGGTGACGATGTGCGTGAGATAGGCCGTGTCGGCATCGACACCGAAGAGCCGCGCATAAGGTATCACCTCGACGCCGAGCTTGTGCAGCTTGCCTGCCCAGTGATCGCGCAAGTACTGCTGCAGGTTCTGCCCGGCATGCGTGCCGGTGACGGCAAGACGCACATGGCGGCCTTCGCGCGCGAGTTTTTCCGCAAGCCCCATGCCGACCCAATCGCAGCGCCAGTCGGCGACGAGAACGCGGCCGCCCGGATTGGCGCGGCCTTCCAACACCGCCCAGGCGTCGAGCACATGGGCATCCTCCGCACCCTCGATCTCCGGGCGATAGGGCAGCGCGCCGGTCGCGACGATGATGGCGTCGGGGTTCTCGCTGCGCGCAAGTTCGGCTGAAACCGGTGTATTGAGTTTCACCTCGACACCGGCGTTCCGCATCTCGTGCTCGATATTGGTGATGAGCCCTCCGAACTCGGCGCGCTCCGGCAAGAGCTGGGCGAGCAGCGCTTGTCCGCCGAGGCGCGGCTTCGCCTCGAAGAGCGTCACACGATGACCCCGTTCGGCCGCCGTCAGCGCCGCCTTCAGGCCGGCAGGCCCACCGCCGGCGACGAGAACGCGCTTCGACTTTGCCGCTTTCGCGATGTGACCCAGCGTCCGCTCCCGCCCCGTCACTGGGTTCTGGATGCAGGAGATGGAATAGCCCATGTGGTAGTGGCCGATGCAGGCCTGGTTGCAGCCGATGCAGGCGCGGATGTCGTCGGCGCGGCCCTCGCGCGCCTTGTTGGGCATCTGCGGATCGGAGATCAGCGCCCGCGTCATGCCGCACATGTCGGCCTGGCCCGCAACCAAGACGGCCTCCGCGATCTGCGGCTGGTTGATGCGGCCGGCGACCAGCACGGGGAGTCCGACGGCGGCCCGGATCGTTGCGGCCTTCGGCGCGACGTAGGCGTGGCCGATCTCCATTGGCGGCACCACATGCACCGAGCCGCCGAGGCCCTGCATGGAGCCGAAAGTGGTATTGATGTAGTCGATGGCGCCCTTGGCCTTGAGCGCCTGGCAGACGGTGATCACCTCGTCTTTTTCCAGGCCGCCCGGCTCGACCTCCTCCGCCGAGATGCGGATGCCGAGGACGGGGCTATCGCCGAGATTCTTGCGGACAACCGCCAACAGATCAGCGAGGAACCGCATCCGGTTCTCGAAGCTGCCGCCATACCGATCAGTGCGCCGGTTGTGCCGTGCGTTGAGAAAATCCGAGATCAGCAAACCATGGCTCGCAAGCAGCTCGATGCCATCGAAGCCGGCCTCGCCGAATCGCCGCGCCGCCTTGCCGGCCTCGTCGATGATCTCCTCGATCAGCTCGATCGACATCTCACGCGGCATGGTGTGGAAGCGCTGGTCGGGGACGACCGAGGGCGCATAAGCGACACCGCGCAGGCCGCCCGACATGCGTTTCGTCACGCGGCCCGAATGCGAGAGCTGGCCGAAGATCCTTGCACCGTGCGTGTGAACGCTATCGGCGAGGGTCTTCAGGCCCGGAATGCAATCGTCACGCGCCACCACCAGCTCCGGGCTCTCCGTGAACCCAGTGTGATGGAACCGCGCGGCTTCCACGACGATGAGCCCGGCGCCGCCCTTGGCGCGCGCCTCGTGGTAGGCGACGAAATCCTCGCCCGGCAGCCCGCCCTTGGCGAGATAAGTCTGGTGGCCGGTCGAGAGAATGCGGTTGCGGATTTCCGTTTTGCGGAGGGTGATCGGCGAGAAGAGGCGGGGGAAGGAGGGCATGGGCGTGCCTGCTAGGGACTTCGCTTGGTTTCAGGATCGCGCGCCATGTGGAATATGGCAATGATCTCCACGTGAGACGCGGTGTCGTCGACGATGCAAATGACCAACAAGGGAGTCCTGGGAACGATACGTTCGCGGCAACCGGTCCCGGTGTCGAGCCGGCCTGCGGTGGGGAAGTCGCCGATACTGCGGACCGTCGCTTGGACGCGGGCTGCGGTTTTCGATGCCGCTGCCGGATTACGCTCAGAAAGAAATGTCAGGATCTGTTCGGGGTCGCGGGCCGCTGGCTTGGTCCAAACGACAGTCATGCATTGGCTGTGAAGCGGCGGAAGATCGCTTCGATCTCGGCATCGGAAACATATTGCCGGGGTCCTGTCAGACGGCGCTTGACCTCATCGCGTTGAGCCGGAGTGACATGCGTGTGTGTGTAAGCTTCGACGTGCTCCTCGATCTCGGCCAGCACAGCTTTTTGCTGCTCGGCATCGAGGGATTCGAGGACACCTGCGACCCTCGTTAGCTTGTCGGTGATCATTTTGTTCATGCCAATGCTTCTAGCACAGCCAATGCCCGAATGTGAACTGGCGATCATCCTGATCGAACTCCGGTTGCCGCCACAGTTTGGCTTGCCTATGCTTGCGCGTCCACTATCGAGGGTCGCGCCATGACAATCTCCGCCGACGGAACCGCGCTCATCGTCATCGACGTGCAGAACGATTTCTGTCCGGGCGGCGCCTTGGCGGTCGTCGGGGGTGACGAGATCGTGCCCGTCGTCAACCGGCTGATCGAGACGGCGAGCGCACGTCGTCCTGACGCAGGACTGGCATCCGGCGGGTCATTCGAGCTTCGCCTCGAGCCATGCGGGCGCCGCGCCGTTCTCGACCACCGCCATGCCCTACGGCCCGCAGACGCTCTGGCCGGACCACTGCATCCAAGGCACGCGCGGCGCCGAGTTCCACGGCGGCCTCGCCTGGACGAAGGCTGAGCTCGTCGTGCGCAAGGGATTCCGCAAGGCCATCGATTCCTACTCGGCCTTGTTCGAGAACGACCGCACGACGCCGACGGGCCTCGCCGGATATTTGCGCGAGCGCGGCCTGACGCGCCTCGTCATGTGCGGCCTCGCCACCGATTTCTGCGTCGCCTATTCCGCGCTCGACGCCGCGCGACTGGGCTTCTCGGTGTCGGTCATCATGGATGCGTGCCGCGCCATCGATCTCAACGGCTCGCTCGCCGAGGCGGAAAAGCAGATGCGGGCCGCCGGCGTGTCGCTCACCCGGACCGATGCGATGGCGGCGTAACTCGCCCGGACAGATGCGCGCCCTCCCCACCACCTTCGACCCCGCCATCCTCGCCGAGATCGACGCGCGGCTCGACGCCATCCGGCGCGAGCATGCCGTGGCGCTGCCCCTTGTCATCGAAAGCGGCAGCCGCGCCTGGGGCTTTCCCTCGCCCGACAGCGACTACGATTGCCGCTTCGTGTTCGTGCGCCGGCCCGACGACTACCTGACACCCTGGCCGAAGCGCGACGTCATCGAGACGCCGCTCACCGCGCTGCTCGACGTCAATGGCTGGGAGCTCGGCAAGGCGCTGAAGCTGCTGCTCAAGGGCAATGCGGTCATTCTCGAATGGCTGCGGTCACCGATCGTCTACGGTGGCGATTTGCAATTCCGCGCCGGGTTCCTCGCGCTTGCCGAAGAGGTGTCCGACCGTTTCCGCATCACCCATCACTATCTCCACATGGGCGAGCGCGAGCAGCGCACGCGATTGGCCGCCGGCAAGGAGATCGCATTGAAGCGGTTGTTCTATGTGCTCCGTCCGGCCATGGTGCTGCGCTGGTTGAGGCTCCACGAGGACGCCAATGTGCCGCCGATGCACTTCCCGACGCTTGCCGCGGAAGCGAATCTCGCCGCCGGCCTCAAAACGTTGATCGACGAGCTGCTTGCGCGCAAAGCCGTCACGAACGAACTCGGCACCGGCGAGGCGCCGGACATCGTGCGCATGTTCTGCGCGGACGAGCTGACCCGGGCCCGGCAAACTCTCGACAACCAAGTGCCGCGCGAGATGCCGAACGCCTATGATCTGGCCGAGACTTTTTTCCGCGAGTCCGTGATGCGGCTCGGAGCCCGAATCTCCTAAAGCGGCCGACGCCGGGCCTTCCGCTTTTTCACAGTGATCGCTTCACAGGCCATGGCTCGCCGTCCTCTGCCTTCGTGCGAGCCGCCACCTGCGGCCTGCACCATTCCTTCCGCTTGCGTCCCCGGCCGCAGCGTGGCCGGCATCGCCGGACGCGCGTAGAGCCGGGGTCTTCACCTTGGCATGACGAGCGCCGGGCACCTGACGGCGAGGGGCGTTGATCCCGGATAGCCGCGCCAGAGCGCGGCTATCCGGGAACGCAAGGGGAGGGAGGCGTGCCGGAGCACGCACCGGTGGCCATGCATGAGGCATGGCAGCAGGTGCTGACCACTGGGAGCACAGGACAGACATAGCGCGCGCAGTTGCGAGCTCGATGCGTTGCGATATACTCGGCGTAGATCAGCATGGGAATCGCCCGATGACCGTCATGGACCCCGTCCGCGAGCTTGTTGCCAATGTCAGCCAGCCCTTCGAGCGCGCGCATGCCATGCCGCCCTCGGTCTACACGACTGAAGCGTTCCTGAAGCGCGAGCTTTCCGACGTCTTCGCCAAGGACTGGGTCTCGATCGGCCGGGCGAGCGCCCTGAAAAACCCCGGCGACTACATCGCCTATGAGCTCGCGGGACAGCCGATCTTCGTCATCCGCGACGGCGAGGGACGCTTGCGCGCGCTCTCGAACGTCTGCCGCCATCGCATGTCGGTGCTGCTCGAGGGGTCGGGCAACAAAAAGGTCATCGCCTGCCCCTATCACGGCTGGACCTACAATCTCGACGGCACGCTGCGCGGCGCACCCGCCATGACGCACAACGCCGGTTTCTGCAGGCAAGACTACAAGCTCCCCTCGATCCGCTGCGAGGAATGGCTCGGCTGGGTGATGGTGACGCTGAACCCCGAAGCGCCGCCGGTCGCCTCCGTGCTGTCGGAGGTCGAGGATCTGATCGCCGATTATCAGATGGAAAACTATGTCGAGGCCTTCCGCGAGGAGCATGTCTGGGACACCAACTGGAAGATCCTCGCCGAGAATTTCATGGAGAGCTATCACCTGCCCGTCTGCCACGCGGGCACCATCGGCGGCCTCTCCAAGCTCGACGAGATGATCTGCCCGCCCGGCCGGCCCTGGTTCAACTTCCACACGATCCTGAAAGACGACAAGCTCAAGATCGCGCTGGCCCATCCCTCCAACACGCGCATGCAGGGCGATCGCCGCCGCACCACCTTCCTGCTCGCCATCTATCCGAGCCTGCTCATCACGCTGACGCCGGGCTATATGTGGTATCTGTGCCTGCATCCGAAGGGGCCCGGGCGAGTGCACATGATCTTCGGCGGCGGCATGGCGCCGGAATTCGCGGGCTCGGCGGAAGCGCAGCAGCATTTCGCGCAGCTGAAGACGCTGCTCGACGAGGTCAACGTCGAGGATCGCGGCTGCACCGAACGCGTGTTCCGCGGTGTGTCGGCGGGCGCCGCGAAGGCGGGACACCTCAGCCACCTCGAGCGGCCGAATTTCGACTTCGCGCAGTATCTGGCGGAGCGGACGGGTGGGTTTCGGAGGCAGTTTGAGGGGGTGGATTAGGGGCCAACACCCGCGAAGTTGCCTCATGGGCCACCGCTGGCTTGCAGTCGGGCGCATCCCCTTCCTCTGGCGTTCCCGGAAGCCGCGCCTGAGCGCGGCTATCCGGGATCTTCATCCCTCGCCTTCGGGTAAACAGTGCTGACCAATTCCGGGTGAAGACCCCGGCTCTACGCGTGTCCGGCGAAGCCGGCCTCGCTGTGGCCGGGGACGCAAGTGGGAAAGTTGGTGCAGACCTCAGCTGGCAACCTACGTGAAGGCCGGCCGTACTCCCACGCAACCGCGCATTGTCCGAGCCGCGTTGCCGCCTGCGGTCAACATGGGGTATGTTTCTCTCAATCCCGCTACCTACCCCCTCAAGACACCCCCATGCGCCTCTCCGTCATCACCACCGCTGCCGTCGCGGCCGTCGTCGGTTTCGGCGGGACGATCGCGGTCGTGCTCGAGGCGGCGGCGCGCATCGGGGCGACACCGGCAGAAACATCCTCCTGGGTCGCCGCGATCTGTCTTGCCCAGGCCGTCGCAGGACTCGTGCTGACGCTCTGGCACCGCATCCCCATCATCATCGCCTGGTCGACGCCGGGCGCGGCGCTCATTGCGGCCTCACAAGCCGGCATCGGCATGGCGAACGCCGCCGGTGCCTTTCTCCTGTGTGGCGCGCTCATCGTGGTGACGGCGTTCGTCCGGCCACTCGGCCGGCTGATCGAGAAAATCCCCGCGCCGCTCGCCGCCGCGCTGCTGGCGGGTGTTCTGCTCCGCTTCGTGCTGGCCGCCTTCACGAGCGCGCAAGCCCTTCCGGCGCTGGTCTTGCCGATCCTCGCCGTTTTCCTGATCGGGCGACTGCTCACGCCGACGCTCGCGGCCATTGAAGCCCTCGTCGCCGGCTTCGGCCTGGCGATCCTGCTCGGCATGGCGAAGCCCGTTGCCGTCACACCGGCGCTGTCGACGATCGTCCTGGTGACGCCGGCCTTCGATCCGAGCGTGCTCATCGGCCTCGGCCTGCCGCTCTATCTCGTGACCATGGCCTCCCAGAACCTGCCGGGCTTCGCGGTACTGAGAAGCCAGGGCTATCCGGTTCCCGCCACGTCGATCCTGGCGACGACGGGGCTCGGCTCGATCCTCTCGGCCTTCATCGGCGGCCACACGACCAATCTCGGCGCAATCGTCGCGGCACTCTGCACCGGCCCGGACACCCACCCCGACAAAGACAAGCGCTGGCCCGCGGGCATTGTGTTCGCGCTCTGCTTTGCGGTTTTCGCGGCGATCGGCGGCATGGTCATCGAGGTCATCGCGGCCATGCCGGCGGAACTCGTGACAGCGGTCGCCGGGCTGGCGCTGATCTCGCCGCTGATGGGGGCGGTTACGGGAACAGTGGCCGATGAGTTGCTCAGATTTCCGGCGCTCCTCACTTTGGCCATTACGGCTTCCGGCCTAAGCTTCTTCAGCATCGGCGCGCCGTTCTGGGGTCTCCTCGCCGGGTTGTTGGTGCTCGGGCTGGACAAGATGGCAAGACGAGAGTGACCCGGCCCCCATAACCCTCGCCAATCCCCGCATTTGCCGAAGCCGCGTTGCCGCATCGGCGCGGGCAATATAGGGTCCGTCGCATTCGGCGGGGCTGGGGGCGCCAGACTCTGCAATCTCGCGAAATCATTGGGCGCGACACCACTGTCGCTCGCCAAATCCGAGCAGGGGCCGGGATGAGCAAATACAACGTCTTCTCCCTTTTCCGCGAGGGCCTTTCCGGCCACAAGGGCTGGGAGCCCGTCTGGCGGCATCCGGCCGCGCCCAAGGGCAAATACGACGCCGTTATCATCGGCGGCGGCGGGCATGGGCTGGCGACCGCCTATTACCTCGCCAAGAACCACGGGATGACGAACATCGCCGTCATCGAGAAGGGCTGGATCGGCGGCGGCAATTCAGGACGCAACACGACCATCATCCGCTCGAACTATCTGGAGGATGCCAGCGCCGCCATCTACGGGCACGCGCTGACGCTCTGGGAGAACTTGAGCACCGAGCTCAACTACAACATCATGATGAGCCATCGCGGCGTCATGAACCTCGCCCACGACGAGAGCGAGGCACGCGGCCTCAAGCGCCGCGTCGAGGCGAACCGCCTCAACGGCGTCGATGCCGAATATCTCGACGCCAAGCAGGTGAAGGAGTTCTGCCCGGCGATCTCGATCGCGGCGAACGCGCGCTATCCGGTGTTGGGCGCGACGCTGCAGCGGCGGGGCGGCGTCAACCGGCACGATGCGGTATGCTGGGGGCTCGCGCGGGCGGCCGACGCCATGGGCGTCGACATCGTCCAGAACTGCGAGGTGACGGGTATCACGACGGAGGCCGGCCAAGTCAGCGGAGTGACGACCACGAAGGGCGATATCAAGACGCCGAAGGTCGGATGCGTCGTGGCCGGCCACACCTCCGTTCTGGCTTCGATGCTCGACATCCGCCTACCGATCCAGAGCCATCCGCTGCAGGCGCTGGTCTCGGAACCCTTGAAGCCGCTCATTCCCTGCGTCGTCATGTCGAACGCGGTGCACGCCTATGTGAGCCAGTCCGACAAGGGCGAGCTGGTGATCGGCGCCGGCATCGACAGCCACAACTCCTACACGCAGCGCGGCGGCCTCGACATCATCGAGCATTCAATCGCGGCGCTGATCGAGCTGTTCCCGGTATTCTCGCGGTTGCGGCTGATGCGGCAGTGGGGCGGCATTGTCGACACCTGCCCCGATGCCTCGCCGATCATCTCGAAGACGAAGGTCAAGGGATTTTACATCAATGCCGGTTGGGGCACCGGCGGCTGGAAGGCGACGCCGGGCTCGGGCCACACGTTCGCCGACCTCCTCGCCAACGACGAGCCCAATGCCATCGCCGCGCCCTTCTCCCTCACCCGCTTCGCCTCCGGCGCGCTCGTCGCCGAGCATGGCGCGGCGGCGGTCGCGCATTGAGGTTGCTGGTGGCGGTGGCGCTGACTGAGGACGCGAGGTCGTTGGCGATGGCGCGCACGTCGAAAGGCAAGGTGGCTAAGCTGCATCTCGACGTGCTGCCCGAGGCCCAGCGCAAGCTCTGGGACGAACTCGGAAGCACGCCCAGCCAGTTCGTACTCTACGGCGGGACGGCGCTTGCGCTGCGGTTGGGGCATCGGGCGTCGGAAGATTTCGACTTCTTCACGACTGAATCCTTCGATCCCGCAAGCCTGCTCGACACCGTGCCCTATCTGAAGGGGGCCGAGGTCTTCCAGATGACGAAGGACACGCTGTCGCGTCACGACCCAGCGCGGCAAGGGTGTCAAGTTATCGTTCTTCTGTCCGCCAAAGCAGCTGCGCATTATCGGCACCGAGCATGTGAGCGCTTCACCGCGCTTGCGATTGGCGCCGCTGATCGATCTCGCGGCAACCAAGGTCAACGTCATCTTCCAGCGCGCAACGGCCAAAGACTACATCGATATCCATGCGCTCGTAACGGTCGGCGGCATCGATTTTTTCGCGGCGCTGGTAGCCGCCAGTCTCGTATTCGAGGGTCAGAGCTTCAACCCGTTTGTGGCGCTGAAGGCGCTCACCTACTTCGACGACATGGAGTTCGCCTCCGTGCCGCCGAACGTGCGGGATGGCCTGGTACAGGCCGCCGCGAAAATCGACATGAGCAGCTACGACGCGACCCTCGAGGCCTATCGGCGCGATCCCAAGCGCTGGAAGGCGTTCCCATGATTGCGCTCCCGCACACCGCAGAGCTTCTGGATGTTGCCCGCCGTATCGTCTGGTTTCAAGACGGCGAGGAGACCTTGCGGTATCCGCACACATTTCTCTCCTATCTGATGACGTTCACGACACCGTCCGACTATGCGCTCGTGCGCCGGTACGTCTCCTTGGACGACTTCCGCTCAGCCCTCGAGCACGCTCCTCCCGGCGTCTTCGACATCCGTTCCTGGCACTACTGGAACATCGTCTGCGGGCGCACGCCCGTGCCGCCGCTGCCGCAGAGAAAAATCCCGGGCGTCGATCCCGCCCCTCAATCCAATTCGCGCTGGAGCTGACCCACATGCTCGTCATTACCTGCCCCTGGTGCGGTCCGCGTGACCAGAGCGAGTTCAGCTACGGTGGCGAAGCGCATATCCCGCGCCCCACCAACAGCCATGAGATGACCGACGACCAGTGGGCCGAGTTCGTCTTCATGCGCAACAATCCCAAAGGCATTTTCCGCGAGCGCTGGATGCACGCGTCGGGCTGCCGCAAATGGTTCAACGCCGTGCGCAACACGTCCAATGACAAGTTCCTCGCCTTTTACAAACCGGGCGATCCGAAACCGGAGGTGACCGACGCGCTGCCCGCCACCCCGTCGGGCGAGCCGCCCGCCGGCTCCGGCAACGATGCCGCGAAGATCGTCCGCGACGGAGGTGTCCGATGAGCGGCGCATTCCGGCTCGCCAAGGGCGGCCTCGTCGACCGCAACCGGTCGATCAAATTCACCTTCGACGGCAAGAGCTATCAGGGCCATCCCGGAGACACGCTCGCCTCGGCGCTACTCGCCAACGGCGTGCACATGGTGGCGCGGAGCTTCAAGTATCACCGTCCCCGCGGCATCGTCGGATCGGGCTCGGATGATCCCGCCGCACTCGTGCAAGTGGGCCGCGATAGCGTCGCGACCGATCCCAACACGCGCGCCACCGAGGTCGAGATCCATGACGGCTTCACGGCGCGCCCGCAGAACGTCTGGCCCTCGCTCGCCTTCGACATCGGCGCCGTCAACGATCTGTTCTGGCGCTGGCTGCCGGCCGGCTTCTACTACAAGACCTTCATGGGCATGCCCGGCTGGATGTTCTATGAGAAGCGCATCCGCAAGGCCGCCGGCCTCGGTTTAGCCCCCACCGGTCCCGATCCCGAGCACTACCAGTCGTTCAATCGGCACGTGGACGTGCTCGTCGCCGGCGGCGGCGCGGCGGGTCTGATGGCGGCGCTCGCCGCAGCGAAATCGGGCGCGCGCGTGATCCTGTGCGAGGAGACCGCGCGGCTCGGCGGCCGGTTGCTTGGCCTCGATCCGCTCACCAACAAGATCGGCGGGCTTTCACCGCAAGCCTGGGTCAAGTCGATCGCCGAGGAGCTGGAGAAGCATCCGGAAGTGACCGTGCTGACGCGGACGACCGCCTTCGGCTACTATGCCGACAATTTCGTCGGCCTGCATCAGAGTTGCCAGGACCATCTGGCACCCGAGCTGCGCAAGGCCGGCAAGCCTCGCCAGCAGATGTGGCGCGTGCGCGCGGCGGAAGTCGTGCTCGCGACGGGGGCCGCCGAGCGCCCGCTCGTCTTCCACGGTAACGACCGGCCGGGCATCATGCTCGCCTCCGCGGTCTCGACCTACATCCATCGCTACGCCGTACTGCCGGGCCGGCGCCCCGTCGTCATGACGAACAATTCGAGCGCCTGGCTGACGGCCTTCGACCTCGCGAAGGCCGGCGCCGAGGTGCAGGCGATCGTCGACACCCGCGCCGAGGTGGAGCCGCAGCATGTTGCCGAGGCCAAGCGGCTTGGCATCGCCGTCTATACGCATGCCGCCATCGTCGCGACGCGCGGACGCAGCCGCGTGAACCTGTGCGTCGTCCGCGCGCTCGACGGAAAGGGCGGCGTCACCGGCCCTGAAACACTCATCTCGACCGACCTCATAGCCGTCTCCGGCGGCTGGTCGGCGAATGCCGCGCTGTTCTCTCACTCGCGCGGCAAGCTCGCCTGGGATGCGGGGCAAATGGGCTTCCGCCCGGCCGTCTCCTGGCAGCGCGAGCGCTCGGCCGGCGGCGCCAACGGGAAGACATCGCTCGGCGACGCGCTCTCCGAGGGCGCCAAGGCCGGCGCCGAAGCCGCATCGAAAGCGGGGTTCGACACCTCTCCGCCAGAAACGCCGCACGTCGACCTCGAGCGCACGATCCACTACCGCGTCGACACGATTTCGGAGCTGCCCTCCGGCATCGACAAGGGCCGGACCCGCGCCTTCGTCGACTTGCAGAACGACGTGCAATCGAAAGATCTCAAGCTCGCCGTGCAGGAGGGCTACCGCTCGATCGAGCATGTGAAACGCTACACGACGACCGGCATGGGCACCGACCAGGGCAAGACCGTCAACGTCAACGCCTTCGGCATCATCGCCAATGCATTGGGCCAATCGATCCCCGAAACCGGCATCACCACCTATCGCCAGCCCTTCAAACCGGTGACGTTCGGCGCGCTCGCCGGCCAGCACACCGGTCCGCTCTACTCGCCGCGGCGGACGACGCCGATGCACGATTGGCATGTCGACCGCGGCGCCATCTTCGAGCCGGTCGGCGACTGGTTGCGTGCGCAGGCCTATCCGAAGACCGGCGAGACCTTCCATCAGGCCGTGCAGCGCGAGACCCGCGCCGCCCGCACGGGCGTCGGCATCCTCGATGCGTCGACGCTGGGCAAGATCGACATCAAGGGCCAAGACGCGCGCGAGTTTCTCAACCGCGTTTATACGAATGCCTGGAAGAAGCTCGGCGTTGGCCGCTGCCGCTACGGCCTCATGCTGAAAGAGGACGGCATGGTGTTCGACGACGGCGTCACGGCCTGCCTCGCCGACGATCATTTCCACATGACGACAACGACCGGCGGGGCCGCGCGCGTGCTCGGCTGGCTCGAGGAATATCTCCAGACCGAGTGGACCGACCTCGACGTCTACATGAACACCGTGACGGAGCAGTGGGCAGTCGCCAGCATCTGCGGTCCGGGTTGCGAGAAGATCGTCGCAAAGCTTTGCCCCGATCTCGATGTGTCGGAAGCGGCGCTGCCGTTCATGGCGTTCAAAGAAGCGGCGATCGATGGGTTGCCGACACGCGTCTTCCGCATCTCCTTCACCGGTGAACACTCCTACGAGATCAACATCGCCGCCTCCTACGGCCTCTGGCTCTGGGAGAAGATCTTCGAGACGGCGAAATCGCTTGGGCTCGAGGTGACGCCCTACGGCACGGAGGCGATGCACGTGCTCCGCGCCGAGAAGGGCTTTATCATCGTCGGCCAGGACACCGACGGCACCATCACGCCGGTCGATCTCCGGATGGAGGGCCTCGTCAAGAAGGACGCGGACTTCATCGGCAAGCGCTCGCTGACGCGCTCGGACACCGCACGCACGAACCGCAAGCAGCTTGTCGGCCTCGTGACCGACGACCCGCAGTTCGTTCTCATGGAAGGCGCGCACATCATCGCAACGCCCACCGAGCCGGCGCCGCCCGTGCCGATGCTCGGCTTCGTCACCTCGAGTTATATGAGCCCGAACGCCGGACGCTCGATCGCGCTGGCGCTCGTCGCGGGTGGGGGGAAGCGCATGGGTGAGACGCTCTACGCCTCGCGCCGCGACGGACCACCGATCCCGGTCAAGGTCACCGGGACCGATTTCCTGAAACCCGAGGGAGGCCGCTCATGAGCGACCCGCGCCGCAAATCGGCTCTCGCCCATCGCCGGGGCCTCTCCTCGCCCGACGCCTCGCTCCGCGAGGTGCCGTTCCAGGGCAAGCTCATGCTCCGGGGCGATGCCTATCGCGTCGGCGCACCCGTCTCGACCGCCATCGGTATCGATCTGCCGCGCACCGTCAAGGCAACGGCGAGCGCTAACGGCGTCACCGCCATCTGGGCCGCGCCGGACGAGTGGTGGATCCTCACGCCGCCGGGCGAGGAGGCGGGTGTCAAGTCGAAACTCGATGTCGCCCTCTTCGGCACGCCGAGCCTCGTCACCGATGTCACCGACTACTACACGGCGATCCTGCTCGAGGGCGCCAAGTCCCGCGAGATGCTGATGAAGCTGATGACGGTCGACTTGCACCCGCGCGCCTTCAAGGCGGGCGAGGCCGTGTCGTCCAACATCGCCCGCGCGGTCGCGGTGCTCCGCCAGACGCGCGACGACACCGGCCGCCAGGGCCCGGCCTTCGAGATCCTCATCCGCATCTCGATGGCCGACTATCTCTGGTGCATCCTCGCCGAGGCCGGCCACGAATGGGGCTTGCCGCTGGAGACGCCGAAGGGCCAGGTCAAGCAGCACCTGCCGCATTTCGACGGGCATTGACGCGCGTCCGCGATCGACCGGATCAATCGGGAAGAACGGCCGCATCCTTTCCTCGCCTGTTTATGGGGGAGGAAATGAAGCCGTTGTTCCTGCGTTAATCCGCTCCCCGCCGCCACCACCCGTGCGTTTGCGCCACCAGCACGGCGCCAATGACAACCGCGGCTCCGGCGAGCTTCATCGGTGTCATCGCCTCGCCGAGGAAGTAGGCCGCGAAGGCCAGGGTGAAGACGACCTCGAGGTTGGTCAGCATGGCGGCCGGCACCGCGCCGACGAGCTTCATGCCGATCATCAGGCCAAAGAAAGCGATGGCGCTGGTCGCCACGACAATCGCGAAAGCGCGCCAGCCGCCGTCGGCGAGGTGCGTGACGAGCCCACGCTCGCTGAAGAACGAAAAGGCCAGCGCCGTCGCCAGCGCGGCGATCGCGACGTAGGTCGAGACGACGACCGAGTGGGCTCCCTCGAGCGCTCGACCGCCAGAGATGAAGGCGAGCGTCACCGCGCATGCCGCAAGCAGAGCGAGCACGATGCCTCTGGGATCATACTTCACCTCGTCCAAACCGACCGTCAGCCCGACCCCGGCAAGCGCCACGGCAAGGCAGACAATTTCCACGGCGCCCGGCATGTGCCGGTGGACGATCGCCTGCAGCAACGTCGTCAGCACCGGAAACGTGAAAAGGATGAGGATCGCGACGCCGACGGGAATGAACTGGAAGGCGGTGATGACCGAGATGGCGCCGGCCCCGAACAAGAGCTCCCGACGCGAAGGCCGGCAGAACCTGCCGGAGCGCCAGCCGCAAGGGGCGCCGGAGCACGACGAGCACCAGACACGAGATCAGGATGCACCAGGCATAACGCGCCGCCATGATGGTCGGGGCGTTGCCGCCGGCGGCGTAGTAGACGGGGATGAACGAGTTGCCGATGCCCACCGCGACGCCGGAGGATACGAGCACGGCGAAGCCAGCAGGCAACCGGCGCGAACCTTTCGCGACGGCATCCGTCACGGCCGGGTCTCGCTCTGGCGGGAGCCCCACTGCTCCGACACAAATACAGAAGCGATGACGAGAATGCCGCCCGCGATATGCATGGGCGTCAGCGTCTCGCCCAAGACGACAGGCGCGAGGCCAACCGTGAAGATCGGCTCCAGGTTCATCAGCATGGCGGCCGGTCCGCCACCGATCCGCTTCACGCCCTCGAACATTCCGAGCATGGCGAAGGTGAAGCAGCAGGCCGGGATCATGAACAGCAGCCAGCCGATGGCGGTCGCCGGCGCGAGGAAGCTCCCGGAGGTCAGAATGAAGGCGGCCGTTGCGATCCCTCCCGACAGCACCATGTAGAGCGTCACCACCATGGCGTCGGCGTGCCGGAGCTTGACGCCGTTCCAGGCGAAGGACAGCGCGAAACCGGCCGCGCTGATGAGCGCGAGGACGAGCCCGCGCGGATCGAGCGAGGAGAGGTCGAGGCCGGTCGAGACCGCAACCCCGATGAACGCCGTGATGAGGCAGATGATCTGGATGAAGCTTGGCGCCCGCCGCTGCCAGATCGACAGCATGACCGCCGTCAGCACCGGATTGGTGTAGATGATGACGATGGCGAGGCTGACGGGAATGAATTGGAACGAGCCCAAAAGCCCGATCGCGCCGATGGCAACCGTGATGCCGCTGCCGAAGGCATGGCCCATATCGCGGCCGGCGAGTGCGAAGCTGCGGCCGGAAAGCAAAACAAAAAATGCAATCACCACGGTCGCGAAACAGAAGCGCATCAGCACGACCGACTGCGCATTCCATCCGGCCGCATGCACATAGGGAAAGCTGACATTGTTGATCGCCAACGCCAGCGCCGCCCCCAACGTCACCGCCATGCCGAGGGTCCGGCCGGTCGAGGTCATGGTCGTTGCGGCCGTCATCGGTGGGCTCGGTGAAAATCCGTGGCTGTCGAGGTTGGTTCTGCCACAGCCGGTGCTCTTGTGACAGGCCGGCATCGCAGAGCCGCCCTGTCGCGCGTTCCTGCGCACGTTCGGGCCATACGCGGACCGCGCGGGAGACCTTCCGCCGACAGG
>CAVUIW010000012.1:0-24629 GCA_963741525.1 uncultured Alphaproteobacteria bacterium | reverse complement strand
CGAACAGATTGATGAGCTGGCTCCAGGTCCGAGCCACCTCGTACGCCATGACGCCGCCGCCGCCGAGCACCGCCACCGCCACGAGCAGAGCCGGCCCGGCGAGTGCAGGCAGAATGATCTCTATCGGGCTCGCCTGCTCGAAATCCGTCCCGTTTGGCCGAGTACCGAAGCGCACATGGCCGCCGAGCGGCAGCAGCCGGAGTTCGAAGCGGCCATGCTCGCGAGCAGCTTCGGACCCTGGCCGATCACGAAGCTTTCAGTCGGAAAGCCAAAGAACTGTCCTGCCACCGCAGTACCAATGTTGAAGAGTACGATGCCCGCAATCCAGCCGATGACGATCGCCGCGATGATCGTGGTCATGATCAAGCCAGCCGCATCTCGAGTCTCGGGAGCTCGCGACCGGCGATCGATCCGGAGGGTTCCGTCCCAACGGTGACGCAGCCCATCCGCTTGTAGAAGCCCTCCGCCGCCGGATCCGATCCGACCCCCATGCGATGGGCGTTAAGCGCACGGGCGCGCTCCTCGAGCTTTGCCCAGAGCAACCGGCCGATGCCGCTGCCCTTGCGCCCAGGTTCGACAAACATGTTGAGGACCTCGGCGGTCCCTTCCTCGATCCTCAGCTCACCGAAGCCCGCGACGCCGCCGCGCTCCTCGGCGACCCAAATCTCGCCGTCCCAGATGCGGTCCGGCCAGATCTCGAGCTCCGCCTTGCAGGCGGCCATGAAGGCATCGTCATACCCGTTCGATGCTTTCGACCGGAAGGCGAGCCCGGTCAACAGCTGCGCCTCGCCGGGTTGCGCCCGGCGTATGTGCGTTGCGTCGTGTCCAATGGCAATCGACATCAATTCCGATCCTTGCCGTTGCGTGATTTCTTGCTTATTCGGAGCGTGACGCGGTAATCCGCATCGGCCAATTCAACCGGATGCGCGGTGGTCCCTGGCCCAAATGGGCTCGAGCAAGTTCAATTGCATCATGCTGGAAATGCGACGGGCTCTGGTATGCACCGGAGCCGCTCGTGGCAGTAGAAAACCTTAGCAGGTACACTCGTTTGCGACCAGCCGCTTATTGTCGCGTTCCAGGCCGCGCTATGTCACAGCTTTTCGCGATCGACCGGCGGGCGTCAGGTGATAGGTCAACGCCAATGCGATGCAGTGCTTGAGCTCACGCCGGGGCAGACGCCTGCCGGACTTGATGATGATCGCCCGATTGCCTTCGAACTCAAAGCAATCCGGATACAGCTCGCGAAATGTGGAAACGAGCGTCGTCTGGCAGTGGAAGAACAGTGCCGCTCGGCCGGACTTGTCTTTGAGCCGGTTGATCCGAACGGTCGTCCCGGTCTTCGGTCGCGCCGGCAGATAGGCAGGCTCGCCCCATTTCAGCGTTTCGATGAGTAGCCCGATCGACGGATTCTCGTGCGCGGCTTCGAATACGAGCTCGCGAAGGGCCAGGAGATCGGCCCGCAGATCCTCGGGACAGTCGCCGAAGGCCTTGGCAACACTTGCATCGCCGATCGGCGGGATCAGCGCGCCTGCCTTCTTCGTAGCCATTCGCCGCTCAATTCCGTTCCTTGTCGACGAGCTTGTTCTTGCCGATCCAGGGCATCATGGCGCGCAGCTTCATGCCCACATCCTCGATCGGATGGCTGGCTGCCTTCGCGCGCATGGCCTTGAACGAGGTCTGGTTGACCTTGTTCTCGAGCATCCAATCGCGGGCGAAGCGGCCGGACTGGATGTCGGCCAACACCTTCTTCATCTCGGCTTTGGTGGCCGACGTGATGATCCGCGGGCCGGTGACGTACTCGCCGTACTCGGCCGTGTTGGAGATCGAGTAGTTCATGTTGGCGATGCCACCCTCGTAGATCAGGTCGACGATGAGCTTCACCTCGTGGAGGCACTCGAAATAGGCCATCTCGGGTGCGTAGCCGGCTTCCACCAGCGTCTCGTAGCCAGCGCGGATGAGCTCGACGAGACCGCCGCAGAGCACCACTTGCTCGCCGAACAGATCTGTCTCGCATTCTTCCTTGAAGCTCGTCTCGATGACGCCGGCGCGGCCGCCGCCGATCGCTGCCGCATAGGAGAGGCCGAGATCGTGGCTGTTGCCCGACGCATCCTGGTGGATGGCGAGGAGGCAGGGCACGCCGCCGCCCTTCTGGTATTCGGAGCGCACCGTATGGCCGGGGCCCTTCGGCGCCACCATGAGAACGTCGATGTCCTTGCGGGGCTCGATGAGGTTGAAATGGACGTTGAGGCCGTGCGCGAAGAGCAGCGCCGCGCCGGCCTTCATATGCCCGTGCAGTTCCTCGCGGTAGATGTCGCCCTGCAGCTCGTCGGGCGTCAGCATCATCAGGACGTCGGCCCACTCGGCGGCCTTCTTGACCTCCATGACCTTGAGCTTCTCCGTCTCGGCCTTCTTGGCCGAGGCCGAGCCCTTGCGGAGGGCTACCGCCAAATCCTTGACGCCTGAATCCCGCATGTTGAGCACATGCGCATGGCCCTGACTGCCATAGCCGATCACGGCGACCTTCTTGCCCTTGATGAGGTTCAGGTCGGCATCGCGGTCATAGTAAACGCGCATCGCAGGGAGTCTCCTTGCTCGGACGGTGTGGGCGCTCAGGGATGGACAGGCCGGTTAACGCCGGGGAAGCCCCGAGCGAAACCTCGATTTGGGCGTAGCGGCCAGGGCCGCCGAGGTCAAGCCCGGCTGGCCGATGCGGCAGCCTCCCGCCGCCGCCTGACGCGATCGCTCACCATGCTGCAGCCGATGCCGACGAGCACCAGCAGCATGCCGGCAATGTCGACGGTCCGGATCGGCACATCATGCACGAGGGCGATGATCGCGCTCGACAGCACGGGCTCCATGAAGCTGAGGCCCGCCAGCAGCACGGGATCGCCGAGCCTGGCGCCGTAGTCCCACATCAGGTTGGCGAGGCCGACCGGCAGGATGCCGACGACCGCGAGGGCTGCGATGTCGTCCGGCGAGCTTTGGAACGGCTCGCCCAGCGCAAAATGGAACGCCCAGGAAGCGATGGCGCCGGCGATGAGAAAAGCCGTCATGGCATCGGGCACGCCCATCGGCACGACCCGGCGGAAGGCCGAATAGATGGCCCACAGCAGTGCACCGCCGAGCGCCATCAGCATCCCCGGGTGGAACGAGAAGATGTCCCCTTCCCAGGCGATGGCGAGCACGCCAACGAACCCCAGAAGCATCGCGATGCCGTCCCACCAGGTGGCGCGCGCAAGGCCCGCGGCGAGGACGATGGCCACCATCATGACCGGCCAGGAGAAGGCGACGATGTTGATGGATACAGGGTTGGCGCCGCTCGTGAAGGCGAACACGTAGAGCGCGTTGTTGCCCCAGAGGCCGAAAAACCCGAGCGCCATCGTCGAGGCCGGCATCCGGAAGAGATCGGCGATGCCTTGGCCGCGGATGATGCGCCGCCCGAGCAGGGTCACCGCGCCTGCCGTGAAGAAGATCGCCATGGCGAGGAAGGGCGGCGTTGCGTCAGTGGCCACAACCAGCGCGCCGTAACACGACCACAGAAGCGTCGCGAGGAAGCCGATCAGCGTCGCGCGCTCGACCGTCTTGGCGCTCACCTTGCCGGTGGGCTCGGAGGAGGCCGCCATGAATTTTAGCGTCTCACGATCAGAGGAAAGCTCTTTTTCCAGCTGCCCTCACTATCCTTGTCGAGAAACCAGACCGGCGCATCGAAATCGCCGACCCAGCAATAGGCGATCAGCACGGGCGCGTCGCCGATGTGGAGCGCATGCGCCTCGCCCGAGGGTGTCCGGTAGTAGCGGCCGGGCGGGATGTCGACCCGTTCGCCCTTGAGCCCGTGCTCGATCGTCAGGGGGCCGGAGACGACGAAGTAAATTTCGTCCGCCACATGCCCGTGCAGCGGATAGAGGAGACCAGGCGACAACAGGAAGCAACCCAGCCGCCGGGAGGGATCGCGGACGAGCCCGGCGCGCCCGGCGATTTCCGCCCAGACCATGCCGTGGGCGAGGGCGGCGAGCGGACCATCGGTGGCATAGCTCGAGCCGAAGGAGAGATAGGGCGCGAGTGCCCTGACCGAAGCACATAGCCGCTCCTCGGCGCGGGCGCCGGTCAGGGCCGCATCGAGGAAGCGCAAGGCCGGATGATCGCGATGGGGATTGAGGATTGGCTGCGCCTGCTCATGGGCGACACCACGGATGCTCTCGATGAAGGGCACGAGCGCCGGATCGGCGGCGGCCTCGAGTGAGGCTGTGAAGGCTTCCATGAATTGGCTGACGAGGCGCGGCAGGGCGTTGGACATGCATGGCTCCGGAGTCTGACCTGCTGGCACACAATCACGCCCGGCTCGCCACGTCACCTGGGGAGCCGCACAGCGAGGAGCGGGTATGCAGCGCGTGCGGCTACTTGTACTTCTCCGCCGGGTCAGCCCCCTCGAACTTCTGCGGAGCGAGGCCCCGGCCGGCACGGATAGCGTTCATCTCCTTCAAGGCGATGAAGCGTCTGGGATCGATGGCGAGCTGGGCCTCGGAGACGAAGGTGCGGCGGAGTTCCATCAGCTCGGCACAGGCTTTCTCACGCGCCTCCTGGCTCGCGAGTGCGGCCTCGCGTGCGAGCACGTTGTAGACCGACACGAGGACAGAGAGGATCTTCTGCCGGAAGCCCTGATAGGCCGCCGGTTTTTCGGCGCCCTGTTTTTCTGGCTGGTGGTTGGGAAAGAACAGCCGGCCGTGATCGATGAGAGCGGAAAGCCGTGACAGGAGGCTTTGTTTCTTGTCGTCCAGGTTTGCCGAGGGCGGATGGCCGATGAAGCTCTCGATCTCGGCCAGGCAATGCATAGAAGCTTCCGTCCAGCGAATGACATCGCTATCCCGCTGGTTCCTCACCTGTTCGAACAGCATCGCCTGCTCCTCGCGCGAGATCCGCTCGGCCAAGCGCTGCTGGGCGCGCGCGGTCGAGATCGACAGCATGAGCGCGGCGACGGCGAAGATCGCGGCAAGCACTTGGCCCAGCGCGGCCGCGACGTTGATCCATTGGTCGGTAGAAAGAGTTTGCAGCATGCGAGGCAGCCTCTGAAAGGAAGGCCGCGATCAGGACCGAGGATTGGGTGCTTTCTGTGTCAGTTAGACCATCGCTCCGATCCGGAAGGATCGGAGCGATGGTCTAACTTATTTGATTTGAGCACGTTCCACGGCGAACCGGTGTCCACTTCGCCTGAACGTGCTCTAACTCTTCAGCGCCTTGGTGATCGCCCGGCCGTTGCGCTTGACGAGGCCGTGGCTCTCGAACATGCGGTACGCGTTATCGAGGTCGGTGCCGATGCGCTCGGTCTCGACCTCGGGGAAGGCGCTCTGGAACAGCGCCTCGACGACGCGACGGCTCCGGCCCTGTGCGATCTGACGCCAAATGGCGGCCGCCGTCGGGCTCAAGCTCAGCACCGCATTCTGCCGTTGAGAGACGAGAAACAGCGCGTCACCAAACGACCGCTCGACCCCGACGGATCGCAGGTCCGATGCCGCCGACGGCCGGCGCCTCGGCGATTTCGACGGCGAACTCTCTCGACAGCAGCCGTGCCGCGGCGTTCGTATCGGAGAAGACGAGCCGGCGGCAATGCGCGCGCTCGGCCAGCGCCAACAGCCGGTCGAAGGCCGGAACGGGGGCGACGCCTTGCGCGAAATTCTGCAGGATCAGCTCTCTGAGCACATGGGCGCTGTCGACCCGCTCGAAACGTGCGGGACCCTCCGCGCGCCGGTCGAGGAAGACGATCGCCTTGATGGGCGCCGTCGCGCCGAAAGGCGCGATCTCGTCCTCGTCGAGATCCGCATAGAGCCAATTCTCGTTTGATGGGCCGGAGCGGCGATCGAGGAAGCGCCGGTAGCGGGCACCGATGTTTTCAGGAAACGGCTGGCGCAGCCGCGGCGCGACGCCAAAGGCCATGCCGTGATCGCGCTTGGGCTCCAACGCCAGCACGTCGTCGGCAAAGACCCGATGCCCGAGCTCGGCCATGGCGACCGAGAGCGTGCTCTTACCCGCCTTGCCGACCGAAGGGATGAGGACCAGGCCCTGGCCGGTCTCGATCGCTGCCGCGTGCAGGCAGAGATGCTCGGGATGCCTGGCGAGGAACCAATCGAACAGAACATCGTGCAGATCGCAGATGACGCCCATAGTGGTGGAGGGCGCCCGCTGCTGCCAAATGAGTGGCTTGGCGAGCACCTTGGCATGCCAGCGATAGACCCCGCCCGAGCGGACGATTCGGATATCGGCGGGACGATCATCACTGCAAAGCGGCATCGGGCCTGGGCTCCAGCCTCGGAGCACCGAGGCAAAGCCGTGTGCCGACTCGGCGGCGCCATGGAAATCGATGGTAATACCGAGCGGCTCCAGCGTCATGCGCACCGGTTGGGCCGTATCGGGCGAGCCTGCGGTTCGGGCAAAGCATGGGCGAGTGGTTGCGGACATTTCGAGCAACATGGCGAGCCTCAAGGCGCCGAAGGCGGCCCTCGAAAGGACCGCCTCCAGATTGCGTCAATTGGGGTCAGGTACGACCGCCACGCGTGCGCGTCCGGCCCCGAGTGCGGGTCCGGCCGCTGGTGGCGCCGCCGCCCGCTGGTCGCCCCACGGCCACTGGTGGCTCCACGCCGGTCGGGCTGGTGCCGCCTGACCACTCGTTGCGCCACGGCCGCTGGTTGCACCGCGACCGCTTGTTGCGCCGCGACCACTTGTTGCGCCGCGACCGCTGGTGCCGCCGCCACTGGATCCGCCGCCGCCGCTCGAGCCGCCGTGACCGCTGGAGCCACCCTTCTTCGCCTCGGCCTTGGTGATGCTGGCAACCGTCGGAATGACATAGCCGACGGCAGCCGCCAGACCGAGTGCCCGGAGTGCCTGACGGCGGCTGAGGGACTTCGTGTCGATCGTTTTCATGGACTGACTTCCCCTGTTGAGTGATCCCCAACTGCCGGGATCCTGAGGGGCACGCTAACGCAAGGCAGATGACGTTGGCCTTACGGGTCATGTCAGCAAAATGTCAGATTTGTGAATGGGCCGGTACGGTACCTATTCGCCGACCGGCACCGCCACGAAGCGGATCTCGCCCTTGGCATCCGAGACCAATAGCAGCACCGACTTGCGGCTCGGCCTCTTTGACGGCCGCGACGCGGGCGGCGAACTCCTCGGGCGTCGCCACCTTCTCGTTCGTCACCTCGACGACGACGTCGCCGGCGACGATGCCCTTGGCTGCACCCGCGCCCTTGGGATCGGTATCGATGACCACGACACCGGCCGCGGCTTCCGAGAGCCCGTATTTCTTGCGCAGCTCGGGCGTGATGGCGGCGACCGTCAACCCCAGCAGCACGGCGGTTTCGGCCGGCATCTCAGCCTCCGGCCCGGGCTCTTCCTCGGCACCCGCCTGCGCCGCGTTCTCGGTCTCGTTCAACCGGTCGATGACAATTTTGAAGGTCTCGAGCTTGCCGTTGCGCATGACGCCGACATCGACCGTTTTGCCGATCGGCGTTTGCGCGACGATCCTGGGCAGCACGCGCATCTCGGTCACGTCCTGGCCGTCGAAGGTGACGACCACGTCGCCCGTCTTGAGGCCGGCCTTGGCGGCCGGCCCATCGGGGGCCACACTCGAGACGAGTGCGCCCTTGGAGCCCGTCATGCCGAGGCTTTCCGCGATTTCCTCCGAGACAGACTGGATGGAGACGCCGATCCAGCCGCGCCGGGTTTCGCCGAACTGCTTCAATTGGTCGACGACGCTGACGACGGTCTGCGAGGGCACTGCGAAGCCAATGCCGATCGAGCCGCCGGTCGGCGAAATGATGGCCGTGTTCACGCCGATGACCTCGCCGTCCATGTTGAACAAGCGGACCGCCGGAGTTGCCCTTGTTGATCGCGGCATCCGTCTGCAGGAAGTCGTCGTAGGGGCCGGCGTTGATGTCGCGCTTCACCGCCGAGATGATGCCGACCGTCACCGTGCCTCCGAGGCCGAAGGGATTGCCGATCGCCATCACCCAATCGCCGACGCGCATCTTGGTGGAATTGCCGAAACTGACGGCCTTGAGGGGCTTCGTGGGCGTCACCTTGAGCAGCGCCAAATCCGTCTTGGTGTCGCGGCCCAGCACCTTCTCGACCTTGAGCTTCGTGCCATCCGGGAAGTTGACGATGATCTCGTCGGCATCGGCAATGACGTGGTTGTTGGTGACGATAAGGCCCGAGGGGTCGACAACGAAGCCCGATCCGAGCGAGCTCGCCTGCTGACTCGGACCCTTCGAAGTCCTTGAAGAAATCCTCGAAGGGCGAGCCCTCGGGCACCTGGGGCAGGGGATCGCCCTTTGGGCCCTTGAAGGCCAGCGTGGTCGAGATGTTGACGACGGCATCGAGCAGCTTCTCGGCGACGGGCGCGACCGTTTGCGGTCCCTGCTGAGCGAAGGCTGGACCGGGAAGAACGGCAAAGGCGAGGCCGAAGCCCCAGCACGCCACGGGTGACGCATGCGGCCAGTCGCAAAACCCAAACGTCCGAGCATTCTCTTCTCCGTTCGCTGCGCCCGCCTGCTAAACCAGATCATCAGCCTCTAACCAACCAGACGATCACGAAGCCGATCGCCACCGCCACCGCGCCGCCGACCTGCAGCTGCTGCTCCGGCGTCGACGCCGCTACCTCCAGCATGCGCCGTCCGTAGCGCGGGAAGACGGCCCAAATGAGCCCTTCGATCACCAGCACGAGACCAACCGCCGTTGCCAGATCGCCCATGGCGGCGGCCCGTTCCTATGGGTGTGCCCGCGGCCTTGGGCGGCACCCCGCTCGGGTTGGAGAAGTAGCGGAAGAAGTCGGAATCGGGCGACAGCACCATGCGCGTGTCGCCGGACTTCAAGCTCTGCTCGTAGGCCTGCATCGAGCGATAGAAATTGAAGAAGTCCGGGTCGAGGTTGAACACTTCGGCATAGATGCGGTTGCGCTCGGCATCGCCCTCGCCGCGCGTGATCTCGGAGTCGCCGCGACGCCTCGGCCTTGGTGACGACGACCTGCCGGTCGGCGGTGGCCTTGATGCGGCGCGACTGCTCCTCGCCCTTGGCGCGGATCTCGGCGGCTTCCTTCTGGCGGGCAGCCCGCATGCTGGCATAGATCGCCTCGCGGTTCTGCTCGGGCACGTCGGCGCGCTTGATGCGCACGTCGATGATCTCGACGCCGAGGCTCTTGGCCTCGTTGTCCATCTGCGACTGGATCACATCCATCAAGGCCTGCCGCTTGTCGCGGACGACATCGATGAGGCTGACCTCGCCCATGACGCGGCGCATCGAGGCGTCGATCGCTTGATTGAGCCGCTGCTCGGCGCCGAGTTCGTTGCGCACCGACTGGAAGTAGAGCAGCGGGTCGACGATCTTGTAGCGCGCGAAGGTATCGACGACGATGCGCTTCTGGTCGCCGAGCAAAATCTCTTTGGGCGCCGCGTCGAGGTTGATGTTGCGCTTGTCGAACAACACCACGGACTGCACGAACGGGATGAGCCAGTTCAGGCCTGGCTCCTTGATGACACGGCTCGGCTTGCCGAAGTCGAGCACCATCGCCTGCTGCGTCTGATGCACGATGAAGAAGGAGGAATAGACGGCGACCACGGCGATGCCGAGGAGGACCAGCAGCGTTGTCAGTGTTGCACGCATCTACTGCGCTCCCGTGGTCGATTTGGCCGATGGCTTGGCAAGCTCGTTCAGCGGCAGGTAGGGCACGACGCCGGAGCCGCCGCCCTTCTGATCGATGATGACCTTGTCCATGGAGCCGAAGACCCGCTCCATGGTCTCCAGATACATGCGCTGCCGCGTCACCTCCGGCGCCTTCTGTACTCCTCGTAGATCTTCTTGAAGCGGGAGGTCTGGCCCACCGACTCGGCGATCACGCGCTCCTTGTAGCCCTGGGCTTCCTGCAGGATTCTCTCGGCATCGCCGCGGGCCAGCGGCACCTGGCTGTTGGCGTAGGCTTCCGCCTCCTTTTTGAGGCGATCGAAGTCGGCTTGGGCGGCCTGCACGTCACGGAAGGCGTCGATGACCTGGGTCGGCGGGTCGACGGCCTGCAACTGAACCTCGGCGACGACGACGCCCGAGTTGTAGGAGTCGAGGATCGACTGCATGAGATCCTTGACGGCGAGCTCGGAGGCCGCGCGCTCGGTGAAGTTCGACTGCAGCGTGCCCTTGCCGACCACTTCCCTGACGGCGCTCTCGGCGACGTCGAGCACCGTGCGCGCCTCGTCGCCGGCGAGAAACTCGTCGCCATCGCGGATGTTGAACAGGAATTTTTCGGCGTCGTTGATCCGCCACTTCACGATGAAGCCGACGTCGACGATGTTCTCATCGCCGGTCAGCATCAGGCTCGCGTCCGAGCCCTTTGAGGTGGTGGAGTTGCCCCGCCCGACCGTCATCGTGTTCACCGAGGTCACTTTCGGCAGATAGACCTCTTCGAACGGGTAGGGCAGCCGCAGGTTGAGACCGGGCACGAGCGTGCGGTCGTACTTGCCGAAGCGCGTGACGATGCCGAGCTCATCCGGGTTGACCCGGACCGTGCCCATGTAGAACAGCGCCGCAGCCAGACCGAGAAGCACAAGAAGCGTCGTCAGCCCCTTGTTCATGCCGCCGCCGGGAATAGCCTGACGGAAGCGGTCCTGGCCGCGCTTCAGGATGTCCTCGAAATCGTTGGGCGACTGGCCGCCGGAGCCAGGTCCCTGGCCCCAGGGACCTCCGCCGCCGCCGCCACTGCCCCCGCCCTTGCCCCAGGGGCCTCCGTTGCCGCCACCGCCACCTTGATTGCTCCAGGGCATATCTGCTCCCGATGATCAAGCTGAAGGGCGCCGCTCGGTGCGCACCCGACATAGCTTCGTGGTCATATAGGAGAGGGGGAGGGTCAAGTCCAGGAGCGGAAGCCCGCGCCAGGGCCCCGGATCAGGCCTTCCGGTCAAGGATCCGGAGCACGAAGGCGGCGCTGTCCTTGGGTCCCTGCGCGAAGTCCTCGCGGCTCGTTTCCTGCCAAACGGCCGGATCGAGCGGGGGAAAAGTCGTGTCGCCATCGACGGTGAGTCGACCTCGGTCAGATAGATGCGATCGGCGTGGGGCAGCGCCTGGCGATAGATCTCGCCGCCGCCGATCACGGCGATTTCATCGGCGCCGTCGGCCTCAGCCCGCTTTCGCGAGACGCCCCAGCGCCTCATCGAGGCTCCTGGCGGTGACGACGCCGTCGTGCGCGATGGCTAGCGCCGCGCGTCACGACGATGTTGAGCCGGCCATCGAGTGGCCGGCCGATACTCTCCCAGGTCTTGCGCCCCATGATGACGGGCTTGCCCATCGTCAGCCGCCGGAAGAGCTTGAGGTCGGACGAGAGCTTCCACGGCAGTCCGCCGGCCCGGCCGATGACACCGTTCTTGGACACCGCGACGACGAGGGTGATGCGCATCAGGGGGCACCATCGTGCAAGAGCGATGGCGTCACCTGTCCAACAGGTTCTCCGAGCCCTCCAACTTCGTCATTCCGGCGAAGGCCGGGAATCGCATCCAGGCCCATGCCTTGGCGCAGTTGTACCGCTCGGACTGCGCCGAGCCAATCCGAGGCTTGGATGGATGCCAGCCTTCGCTGGCATGACGGAAAGCGAGGGTAGCGGCGACAGGGACGGTGAAGTCTGGGCCTTCGAACCTCACACCGCCACCGCCGCTTTAATCGCCGGATAGGGATCATAGCCGGCGAAGGCGATGTCCTCGTATCTGAAATCCTCGAGCTTGGTGATACCAGTGCGGAGGATGAGCTTCGGCAAAGCGCGCGGTGTTCTCCCCAACTGCTCGTCCGCCTGCTCGAGGTGATTGAGATAGAGGTGCACGTCGCCGAAGGTGTGGACGAACTCTCCAACCCGCAATCCCGTCACCTCGGCGACCATGTGCGTCAGCAGCGCGTAGGAGGCGATGTTGAACGGCACGCCCAGAAACACATCCGCCGAGCGCTGGTAGAGCTGGCAGGAGAGCCGGCCGTCGGCGACGTAGAACTGGAACAGGCAATGACAGGGTGGCAGCGCCATCTTGTCGACCTCGGCCGGGTTCCAGGCCGTGACGATGTGGCGGCGGGAATCCGGATTGCGCTTGAGTCCCTCGACGAGCTTGGCGATCTGGTCGATGGTGCCGCCATCGGGCGCAGGCCAGGAGCGCCATTGCGCGCCGTAGACCGGCCCGAGGTCGCCGTTCTCGTCCGCCCACTCGTCCCAGATCGAGACCCCGTTCTCTTTCAGATAGCGGATGTTCGTCTCGCCGCGCAGGAACCAGATCACCTCGTGCACGATGGATTTCAGATGCAGCTTCTTCGTCGTGACGAGCGGAAAGCCCTCGCGTCAGATCGAAGCGCATCTGATGACCGAACAGGCTGAGCGTGCCCGTGCCGGTCCGGTCGGACTTCCGATGGCCCTCGTGGCGGACCTTGGCGAGGAGGTCGAGGTATTGGCGCATCTCAGGTTGCCTGCCCGGTGGCGGCGGCCTCGAAATACGGCATGCCCCATTTCACGTAGGAGAAGACCGTGAGGTTGTAGACGCCGTGCGAGAACATCGCCGCCCACAGGCTGCCCGATCGCCAGAGAATGAAGCTCAAGGCCAGCCCGAGCGCGAGAACGGTGATCGCACCCTGCGGGCTGTAGGCGTGAGCCAGCGCGAACAGGACGGCCGTCACGATCGCGGCAATGATGATCGGCGCCGTGGCCGTCACATAGGCCGGGTCCTCGACCATGCCCGGCCGCTTGCCGCCGAAGGTTCGCGCGAAGCTCGGCAGCAGAAAGCCGCGGAACCAGATCTCCTCGGAGAGCGGCGCGCCGATGGCGGCGACCACGAAGACGAGCCACCAGTACTCGGAATTGACGAGCGGCAGCCACAGCTGCATGTCCTGCATCGCGTCGTCCGGCATGAAGAAGTAGAGAAGATTGCCGACCGCCATGGCGGCGGCGAGGATGAGCAGCGGCCCCCAGATGTAGACCCAGCGCTGAGCGCGGCGCGCCGGAGCGCCAGCACGTCGGCGGCGCGATAGCCACGCCGGCTGGCCGCAAGCAAGCGCCATCAGCACGACAACGATCTGCATCGCCAGCATGCCGTAGAGCGACAGCGCCATCTGCTCGACTTGCGGCAGCGACTGCAGACCCTCGATGCCCCGGGATATCAACTCGCCATGCTGCACCACGAGCGCGATGGCGGTTCCGGCGACGAAGGCGATGATGCCCACCAGCACCGTCAGCAGCGTCCATCCGATCGCCCCTAGCAGCCCGTAGGGCGACATGGCGACATAGCGGCCGCTCACCTGCCGGGCTCGGGCGCCAGACTGCCGTCTCGTCTGCGATCGTCATCTGTCCGGTCCTTGCGGCTGATCTCGGCCGCAAGCATAACGGATTCGAGCTTTGGCCACCTGCAGCCATCGCGACTTAGTGCATAAGTCACAGCTTGTTAGCCGATCGCCTCGCCCGCTCCTTTATTTCTCCCCCTCGACCCACCTATATTCCCTGAGCCGGTTCGTCCGGCTACGGCGATAAATGGTGTACGTAATAAGCCTTTCGGACCCGGGGGCGGTACCCGGCGCCTCCACCACAGACCGGTTCTGCCGGTCTCTGATGGGGGCGAAATAGGATCGACGAGGGTGTAAAGGTAAGGCTTTCGCTCGGCATGGTTCCGCCGTTATCGGGCCAAACGCACAGTTGCCAATGACAACTATGCTGAGGTCGCTGTCGCTGCGTAATGCAGTGCCAGTCCTCGAAGTGAAAGCCCTGACGCCCTAGCAGGTGGCAGGCGCGGTTGGAGGGGCACCGGGCAACAGAAGCCCCTCACTTATCCCCTGCCTCGATTGGCAGAACGTCAGCGCAATCACTTAGGTGGTTGCAATTCCTGGGGTCTCGGGCAACATGCGGGCGCGGGAACGAGAGAGTCGCCAGGAGCGCGGGCAAGGCGCGATCGAGGCGGCATGCGGGGCAGCCGGACGACGCTATGGCAGGGCAGACCATCGACTACGAGGCGCTCACTCAAGAGGCACTGAGGGGCGTCGTCAAACAAATCCTCACCTCCGTCGCGACCGACGGCCTTCCCGGCAATCATCATTTCTATGTCGCCTTCAACACGCTGGCCGAAGGCGTCGGCATCTCCAAGCGTCTCAAGGACCAGTACCCGGAGGAGATGACCATCGTCCTCCAGCACCGGTTCTGGGATCTGGCCGTTCACGAGGACCGCTTCGAGGTGAAGCTCACCTTCAACTCGATCCCCGAGCGGCTCGTGGTGCCCTACACGGCCATCAAGGTATTCTTCGATCCGAGCGTGCCCTATGGCCTGCAATTCGAGGCCGGCGGCTCGGAAGGCGCCGCCAAGCGCCAGCCGCATCTGACCGAGATCATGCCGGAAGCCGATCCGCGTGGCCCCAAGCCCGTCGTCGAGCTTCCGACCGCCGATCGCGACGTGTATTGCAGGAAGCGCCGCGGGCTTCGCAGCCGCAACGCGTGAGCGCGCCGCAGAGCCCGCCGCTGCCGAGCCTCCGCGAGTGCCGACGACGAGATCCTCGAGGCCGAGAAGCCCACCGCCGAGGTGGTCTCCCTCGACAAGTTCCGCAAGAAGTAGGCGCCGGGTTCGCGTATCCGGCCGGACGACCATGAAAAACGCCGAACGTCTCATCCTGGCGAGTGTCCGGCGCTATGCGGCGGCGCGCGGGCTCGACGTCGCAACGCACGGCGACGGCTGGATCGCCGAGCTGAAGCGCGGAGCACGCTCGCATTTCGTCCACGGCTACGACATCGGCCTCAATCCGGCCTCCAGCCACCGCATCGCCAACGACAAGGCCGCGACCTTCGAGGTGCTGAACGCCGCCGGCATTCCGGCCGTGCCGCACCGGCTCTTCATGCATCCGCGCTTTCTCAGTTTCATGTCGGCCGAGGGCAACTGGCAGAGACTGCTCGAGACCTTCGACGCCTTCGGACGCGACGTTGTCGTCAAGGACAACGAGGGCACCGGCGGCATGGAGATGGCGCGGGTCGCGAGCGTCGCCGATCTCGAGGAGCGCGTTCAGCAGCTGTTCAATACGACGCGGGGCATTGCCGTCTCGCCCTTCCTGGAACATCGCGAGCGAGACCCGCTTCGTCTTCCTCGAGGGCGAGTGCGTTCTCGCCTATGCCAAGGAGCGGCCGAGCGTGACCGGTGACGGCAAGCGGACGCTCGCGGCCCTGGTTGCCGACGCCATCGCGTCAGGCGACGATCGCCGCCATGCCCGATCTCTCGACCCTCGACCCAGCCCACACGCCCAAGGCCGGCGAGACGGTCGCGCTCGCCTGGCAGCACAATCTCGGCCAGGGCGCCAAGAGCGATCCGGATCGACGTTAACGATCCGAATGCCGCCGCCCGGCGCACGCTCGCCCGCCGCGCCTTCGACCGGCTGGGCCTGCGCTTCGCCTCGATCGACATCGTCCAGGCGGGCGGACGCGACCTCGTGCTCGAGGCCAATTCCGGCGTCATGCTCGAGGTGATGGCGCGCGGCGCCACCGATGGCGAGGCGCTGGCCGACGCCATCTACCATCGCGCGCTCGACCTGGCGCTCTGACATTTGCTGTGCCGTCGCGCGCAAGTTTGCGCGCGATCCATCTTCCACTTCCGCCCAAGATGCGTTACGCCTCTCAGCGCCAGTCGCAAGCTTGGGGAGGAAACAAAAAATGGCAGAAGGTTCGGGCAGCGGACCGTGGCGCTGGATTCCGATCGCCGCCATCGCCGCCACGCTCATCGCAGGCTACTACGCCGTCAACGCCTCGCGGCGCGCGGGCACGGCCGACGAGGCGATCGCCGCCGCGCAGAAATCGATCGATGCCGCCAATGGCGAGCGCGACTCCTTCAAGGCCAAGCTCGACGAGCTGACCGTGCAAGTGACGGATGCCTCGGCGGCCCGCGATGCGGCGACCTCGAAGTTGGCCGAGATCGAGAAGCAATTGACCGCCTTGACCGGTGAGCGCGACATGCTGACGAAGAGTGTCGCCGATCTGACGGCTGAGCGCGACGGTCTCAAGGCCGAGTTGGGAACGGCGAGCGGCGCGGCAACCGAAGCCAAGGCCGCACTCGATGCCGCCAAGGCGGCCTCGACAAGTGCAACGCCGAGATCGGCACGCTAAAGGCGAGCGTCGACGCGCTGACGAAGGAGAAGGGCGACCTCGCCGCACAAGCCGACAAGCTCAAAGGTCAGGTTGGTACTCTGAAAACCAAGCTGCAAGAGCTCGGCGTTTCGGTGCAGTAGAGCACGTTCAGGCGAAGTGGGAACCGGTTCGCCGTGAAGAACGTGCTCAAAGCCAACAAGCACGTTCCGGCGAAAGCCTTTCCCGGCAAAGGCCGAGCTGGAATCCGGTTCGCCGTGAAGAACGTGCGCAAAACCTAGGGTGTTTCCGTTCTTCGTTGAATCACTTCAACACCCTAGTTCTCTGTTTTGTCGTGCTTCTTTTCGGAAAACCGCTTCGCACTTTTCCGGAAGCACTCTAGAGCCTTGGAAACTTTACCGCGATGGCCAAGCGCACCGAGACCGACACCTTCGGACCCATCGAGGTTCCGGCCGACAAGTATTGGGGCGCGCAGGCCGAGCGGAGCCGCGGCAACTTCAAGATCGGCTGGGAGCGCCAGCCCCAGCCGGTCGTCCGCGCGCTCGGCATCGTCAAGCGCGCCGCCGCCGAGACCAACATGGCGCTCGGCCGCCTCGACAAGACGATCGCCGAAACCATCGTCAAGGCCGCGCAAGAGGTGATCGAGGGCAAGCTCGACGATCACTTTCCGCTGGTGGTCTGGCAGACCGGCTCGGGCACGCAATCCAACATGAACGCCAACGAGGTGATCTCGAACCGGGCGATCGAGATGCTCGGCGGCGTCATGGGCTCCAAGAAGCCCGTGCACCCGAACGATCACGTCAACATGAGCCAGTCGTCGAACGACACCTATCCGACGGCGATGCACATCGCCGCCGCCGAGGAGGTCGTGCACCGGCTCATTCCCGCCCTGAAGAAGCTCCACGCCGCGCTCGATCAGAAGGCGAAGGCGTGGGCCCACATCATCAAGATCGGCCGCACGCATACGCAGGACGCGACGCCGCTGACGCTCGGCCAGGAGTTTTCGGGCTACGCGCAGCAGGTCAAGAACGGCATCGCGCGCATCGAGCAGACCTTGCCGATGCTGATGGAGTTGGCGCAGGGCGGCACGGCCGTCGGCACCGGCCTCAATGCACCCAAGGGCTTCGCCGAGAAGGTCGCCGAGCGGATCGCGGCGATCACCGGCCTCCCCTTCACCACGGCGCCGAACAAGTTCGAGGCGCTCGCCGCCCACGACGCGATGATCATGACGCATGGCGCGATCAACACGGTCGCCGCCTCGCTGTTCAAGATCGCCAACGACATCCGGTTCCTGGGGTCGGGCCCCCGCTCCGGCCTCGGCGAGCTATCGCTGCCGGAGAACGAGCCGGGATCCTCGATCATGCCCGGCAAGGTGAACCCGACGCAGTCGGAAGCGCTGACCATGGTCTGCGCGCAGGTTTTCGGCAATCACGCGACGCTGACCTTCGCCGGCAGCCAGGGCCATTTCGAGCTCAACGTCTTCAATCCGGTGATGGCCTATAATTTCCTGCAGTCGGTGCGGCTCATCGCCGACGCGGCCGTCAGCTTCACCGATCACTGCGTCGCCGGCATCACGCCGCGCGAGGACAACATCAAGGCGGCGCTCGACCGCTCGCTGATGCTGGTGACGGCGCTCGCGCCCAAAATCGGCTATGATGCGGCGGCAAAGATCGCCAAGACCGCGCACAAGAACGGCACGACGCTGCGCGAAGAGGCGGTCGGCGGCGGGTATGTAACGGCGGAGGAGTTCGACCGGCTGGTCGATCCCAAGAAGATGATTGGTCCAGAGGCGTAGGGTAGGGCTGTGGGTGAAGTCATCAATCTGAGGCAGTACCGCAAGCAGAAAGCGCGGGCGGAAGCCGAGACGAAGGCGGAGGAGAACCGCGTGCAGTTCGGCCGCAAGAAAGCCGAGCGCGAGCAGAAGTCGGCGCTCGACCAGCTGATCAAGCGCCGGCTCGATGGCGCGCGGATACGCTCCACCGAAGACGACAAGAAGCCGTGAAGGCCGGACGGCCGGTCAAGCGCTCGCTCACCATCGCCGGCCATCGCACCTCGATTTCCCTTGAGCGCGCGTTCTGGGATGCGCTGAAGGCGGATGCCGACGCTGCAGGGCCGGCCGATGGCCGAGATCGTCGCCGAGATCGACGGGCTGCGCGGCGAGGCGGGGCTGTCGAGCGCGATCAGGGTGTGGTTGTTCGAGCGGGCGCGCTAATGCGGCATACTAAACCGCTTTTCCTTAACTGATCGGCGGCCTCGCGGTTATGCGCCTTCTCCCATAGGGAGAAGGTGGTGCGCAGCACCGGATGAGGGGGTACGCCGCCGCGAAAAGAGAGAGGTCCAACCTCACGGCCCAGTGGGCAGACCTACTTTCTTTCGAGAGACCTTACCCCCTCTCCCGCCTGTCGGCACCCTCTCCCCTTGGGAGAGGGCGACAAACCGACAGATCCTGGTTGAGCGCGAGAATTCAATCGTTCTGCTGGCAGGTACTACAGCAGGAAATCCGCTGCCGTCAGAGTCTTGAGCCCGGTCAGCTCGATCTGGAAATCCGCCTTTCCATCACCGTTGACGTCGCCTTCGACGATCGTCTTGTCGTTGAGCGGTCCGGTCGGATTGATCTTCACGGCATGCAGCTCGCCCGCGATTTTATGGAACGCGGACGTGCCGATGAATGTGAACGCCTGATTGCCGCCGACCGTCGTCTTCGCGTCGATGGTGCGCAGATCGATGTCGTCCTGGAGGTGGGTGAAGTCGGTGATGCGGTCGCGCGTCGAAGCCGTCTTGCCCATCTCGTTCAAGGCGTTGAAATCGAAATCGTCGAGACCGGCATTACCAGTCATGGTATCCCGGCCCAGGCCGCCGGTCAGCACGTCGTTGCCGGCATTGCCGCGCAGCGTGTCGTTGCCCGCAACGCCTTTGAGCGTATCGGCCAGCGCGCCGCCGAAGAGCGTGTTGGCGCTGGCATTCCCCGTCACGACCTCCGGGTTCACATCGCCGACGTGATGACGAAATTCTTCGTGAAGATGTTGCCGCCGTTATCGGTGACCCGGACGTCGACGGCATGCGAGCCATTCTGCTCGAAGTCGAGCAACAAACCATTTGCGACGCGAAGCTGATTGCCGGCGATAGAGAAACGCCCGCCCGCGTTGTCCAAAAGGGCAAATGTGAACGTGTCGCCTACGTCAGGATCGGTCGCCGACAAATTTCCGACGACTGTACTGTTGGCTTGAAATTCCTGCACGAGCGCATTCGAGAGCGCGATGTCGGTCGGCGGATCGTTGGGGGGTGCGTGGCCCGTTCCAGGCGTGCCAAGGTCGCCCGATCCATAGGGCAGCGTCGCGGTCGACCAGTTCGCGGCATTGTCATTGCTGGCGGCGTCGTAGCTGCCGGCATTCAATTCCAGAGATGCCCCGAGCGGAATGGAAGCGTAGGCGACCTGGTCGATCGTCGCGCCGAGATTGTCTTTGAGGATGATCTCGTCTGATGTGTTGCCCAGCACGAAGCCAGAAAAAACATAGTCAAGAACGACGCCGCCGTTTATGGCAACGACGGCATTGCGGCCGAGCACCGCGAACCCACCAGCCGGAATGATCAGCGATCCGATCGTATGCGTATCGGCGCCCGCGTCGCTGATGGTCCAGCCGCTGAGATCCATGGCCGAACTTGTCGTGTTGTGGATCTCGAACCACTCGCCGTCTGCATCCGGAACCGCAGCCGGATTGGCCATGATCTCGGTGATGATGATGTCGCCAGCGTTTGCCATCGGTCAGTCTCCTATTCCCGCACCGGGGTCTGCGCCCGCTTCAGCCCGCTCAACAGGCCGTTAACGGGTCTGACCTTTGCCAATTGCAGGAAGTATGCCGCACCGATTCTGAGCGCGCTGTGGCAAATCCCACAGGACGCAGCGCATGTGACGGGCGATCCGGGTATTCGTATTCGGCTACATACGTTGAGGAAGCCCCCACTCAACAGTTCCCCGCTACCACGCACCCCAAGCTGCGGCTGAAATCGAACCCGGCGGGCACGGGGGCGCCGTCGGCTTCCATACCGGAGGATTGCCAGTAGGGCCCGTTCGCGTCGTCCTCGCTGGAAAAGGTGATGGTGATGGGCGGCATGCCCGTGCCGGCATAGGGTTCGGTGAAAACGTCCGCACCGGCCGATTTCGGTAGCGCCGTCAACGTGACTTTCGCGCCCGACGAAAAGAGCCCGCTATCGTCCTCGAACACCGCCTTGAGACCGAGCTGCCGCAATCCGCACAGCAAGTCGCGGCCGCCGGCGATGCTGGCCGGCTCGCCCGCCTTCGCCAGATTGTAGCGCGCCTCGAGCAGTTCCGGCGGAGGTGCGGAAGCGGCCACTGCCTGATCGCAGAGCATGACCTTGCGGCGTTCCAGGTACCCCAACTCGGCCTTGGTGCAGGCCTCGTTCAGCATTTCGATGCTGAATTCGCTCGGCGCACACAGATCGCGCGCGGCGGTCTCGCTCGGCTCGCCCGGCTTCGCGGCGGCATAGGCCGCCTCGATCTCGCCCCGCCCGGCCGCGATAGCTTCGCTTCGTAGCGGTGCGACCGCGCTTTCGAACCGCTCCGAGGCCTTCCGAAGCGCCCAGTCGAGCTTGCTGCCATAGGTTTCGGACACGATCGGCGGCAGACCATATCCCTGGGTTGCCTTCAGGCCAGCAATCGTGCGCGGCGCCGCCGTTATCGCCTCGATGGATTTCGCGATGTGTGCCTCGCTGATCCGCGTGACGTAGCGATCGACGGCCTCGTTGCAGTGCTGGGCAAGGTCCGTCAGCGTCATCAGCGTGCCGCAGAGCGTCGCGACCTCGGCCTCCCCGGCATCGCCCGGCTTCAGGCCTTCGAGCCGCCGGTCGATATCGGCCTTGGTCGCGGCCATGGTCTCGCCGCGCGCGCTGGCGAGCGGACGCACCGCGAAGCGGCCGGCCTCGGCATCGCGAATATCGCGCTGTTGCAGCTCGTCGCGCGACAGCTCGTAGCCATTGGTCGACACCAGAGTTTCGGCGGTGCGCGGCAAGCGCCAGCATCCGATCGCGCTCGGCCTCGAGCCATTGCCGGTTGGCTGCGCGCTTCTCGGCCTCGGGAATGCCCTGCTCCAGCGCCCGGTACGCCTCGGCGTAGAGGCCGCGCCGTCACCTCCGGCACCCTTTGCTCGCACGCCTTCAGCGAGGCGCGCATCTTGTCGATGTCGGCCGGCGTCCAGTAGTCGGCCGGGAAACGGAACACCATCTCGATCCCGTTCAGATCGTAGAGGAGACCCGCGAGCGTGATGCGGTCGCAATCGGCGTCCGCCGCGCTGAAATCCAGCGGCGCCGGTGTTTCACCGATGGCATGACGGCGATCGGCGAGGAGCTTCGACGACCACATCGCGAAGTTTCCGGCGCTTCCACCCGGCTGATCGAGCCAGAGCATCGGCACCTTGATGGCCGTGTCCTCGGTCGACAGGCCGTCGGCACTGGCGGCCGCCGTGCGCTTTTCCAATGCCGCGATGTCGGCAGCCGACGCCGCCGGCATGGCTTCGAGCCGCGCCGCCTCGCCCGCCCAGAAGCGCTCCCAGAATCCGCCGATTTTCTCCCTCAGCCGGTCGGCCATGGCGGGCCGCTCGATCTCCGGCAGATAGACAGAGGTCGTGTCTCAGACGCTGCATCGCCGCCACGCGCCCGGCATCCTCGAGGCTCGGCGCACCGTTCTCGAGCAAAGCCAGCAAGGCCTCGTTGTGGGCTTGCGCGGTTCCGTCCAGGCGCGTCAGGATGCCTGGCCGGCAGGCCGGGTCCGGCGCCGCGTTGTAGTCGAGGAGCGTCACCGCGAGTTCCTTGCCGCCCGCATCGAGCGTGCCCTGGAGCCAGCGCGGCTGATCGCCATCGAAGAGCCTGAGCGCGTCGCCGGCGATCTCGGCCCGGCCCTGACCCATCTCGGTAAAGTAGTCGCTGCCCCGGGACCGGCTCGACAGGCGCGCGCTGCCGCCGGCGGCAATGTCGAGATGGACGAAAATGCGATCCGAACAGATCATTTCGCCCGCGTAGTGGGCGGCCTCGCCGGCCTGGGCGGCCGCCATGGCCGGCATCAGAAAACCAATCGCGGCGAAGGGGAAAATCGATCTCACGGCTTGGCTCCGTTGCACGGCTCGGACTGCGGGAAGCGGGATATTGCCGGGGACCGCCACCAAGTCAAAGCCGTCCCGATGATCAAAGATAATGCGCCTTCGTCCAATCGTGGGGGTTGACGCTAAGGCTGCTTTTCGCTTGCGTCGAGGACCGCTCCCATCGAGGCCTGCCCCATGACCCGCCCCAACCTCTCCGCCTCTTTAGCCGCCGACGCCCTTCGTCCGCAAATCCAGGACCTGTCGACCGAGACCATCGCCGAACTCGCCCGGCTCGCCAACAAGCTCGGCAATGTGCTGCCGCTCTGGTACGGCGAGGGTGACATGACGACGCCGGCCTTCATCGGCGCGGCGGCCAAGCAGGCGATCGACGACGGTCTCACCTTCTACATTCCCGACATGAAGGGCTATCCGCCGCTGACGGAAGCGCTTAGCGGCCTATCAGACGCGCATCCACGGCACCCCAATCGGCACCGAGCGTTCGACCATCACGCCGGGCGGCATGCAGGCGCTTTATCTCGGCCTCTCCGCCATTCTCGACCTCGGGCAGAACGTGCTGGTGCCGGAGCCGCAATGGCCCAACATCAAGCGCGCCATCCATATGGTCGGCGGCGAGGCGCGCACCGTGCCGATGACTTTCGACGGGCGCAACTGGTCGCTCGATCTCGACCGGCTGTTCGCCGCCGCAGACAATCGTACGCGCGCCATCGTGTTCTCGACGCCGTCGAACCCGCTGGGCTGGACGGCGTCCCTCGATGAGCTCCGTGCGCTGCTCGATTTCGGCCGGTCACGCGGTATCTGGATCATTTCCGACGAATGCTACAACCGGCTCTATTTCGAGGCAGGCGGCGTCGCGCCCTCGATCCTCAAGATCGCCGAGCCCGACGATCTCGTCATGACCATCAACACCTTCTCGAAGGCCTGGGCGATGACGGGCTGGCGCGTCGGCTGGCTGACGCATCCGCCGGCCATCGGCGACAAGATCGCGGCCATGACGCAGTACATGAACTCAGGCACGCCGGGCATCATGCAGGCGGCGGCACGCGCCGCGCTCGTTGACGGCGAGGCGTTGGCCGAGGCGACCATGGAGCGCTGCCGGACGGGCCGCGATCTCGCTTACGAGAAGCTCGGCGGCTTGGAACTCATCGAGTTGCCCGAGAAACCGCCGGGCGGTATGTATGTGTTCTTCTCGCTCAAGGGCGTCGTATCCTCGACGGAGGCGTGCCGGCAGGTATTGGAGAAAGCGCGCGTCGGCCTCGCCCCCGGCCACCTTTTCGGCAAGCCGGCCGAGCGGTTCCTCAGGATGTGTGTCTGCAAGGACCCGAAGGCGCTCACACAAGCGCTCGACCGGATGGTGGAAGCGCTCGCCTAGAGCTCTTCCGACTTTAGTGGAATCGGCGGGATTCCCAAATCAGCCAGGATCTGATTCAAGCTACATGCTGGAGTTGGAGGCCAGCATGCATGGCTCGACCCTATTCCCTCGATCTGCGTGAGCGCGTCGTGGCGCAAGTTGACGGTGGCATGAGCTGCCACGAGGTCGCCGAGTTGAACAGCCTCGTCCCCTCTACGGTCGTCAAGTGGACGCAGCGGCAGCGCCAGACCGGAAGCCCTGCCGCCAAACCGATGGGCGGCAAGCGGCCGTATCTCCTTGAAGAGCAGCGCGGTTGGTTACTGGCCCGCCTGCAAGAGAAGCCCGATCTGACGCTGCATGACCTTTTGGGTGAGCTTGCCGCGGTGCGCGGCGTGACCGTGTCGTGCGACACGCTTTGGCGCTTTCTCAAGCAGGCCGGTGTCAGCTTCAAAAAAAACGCTGCACGCCAGTGAACAGGATCGGCCTGACGTTGCGCGCCGTCGCCACTGGTGGCGGCGCTTCCAGCCACGGTTGGCCATCGAGCGCCTGGTCTTCATCGACGAGACCTGGACGAAGACGAACATGACCCGCACTCATGGCTGGTGGCGTCGCGGCGAGCGGCTACTCGCAAAGGTGCCGCACGGTCATTGGCAGACGACGACCTTCCTGGCCGCGCTCCGGCATGACGGTATCACTGCGCCATGCGTCATCGACGGCCCGATCAACGGCGAAAGCTTCCTCGCCTATGTCGAGCAAATCCTGATGCCGACACTCCATGCGGGCGACATCGTCGTCATCGACAATCTCGGCTCCCACAAAGGCGATGCGATCCGCAAGGCGATCCGCTCGGCCGGAGCGCGCCTGGCGTTTCTCCCGCCCTACTCGCCCGATCTCAATCCGATCGAGCAGGTCTTCGCCAAGATGAAGACCCTGCTGCGAAAGGCGGAAGAGAGAACCCTCGAAGCCCTTTGGTGCAGGACCGGCGAACTGCTTCAGCACTTCTCGCCGAACGAATGTACCAACTACTTCAGAAACGCAGGCTATGGTTCCACTTAAATCGGAAACG
>CAVUIW010000011.1:0-28991 GCA_963741525.1 uncultured Alphaproteobacteria bacterium | reverse complement strand
ACCCGCTCTAGGAGCACTTCCGACTTTAGTGGAATCGGCGGGATTCCCAAATCAGCCAGGATCTGATTCAAGCTACATGCTGGAGTTGGAGGCCAGCCTGCATGGCTCGACCCTATTCCCTCGATCTGCGTGAGCGCGTCGTGGCGCAAGTTGACGGTGGCATGAGCTGCCACGAGGTCGCCGAGTTGAACAGCCTCGTCCCCTCTACGGTCGTCAAGTGGACGCAGCGGCAGCGCCAGACCGGAAGCCCTGCCGCCAAACCGATGGGCGGCAAGCGGCCGTATCTCCTTGAAGAGCAGCGCGGTTGGTTACTGGCCCGCCTGCAAGAGAAGCCCGATCTGACGCTGCATGACCTTTTGGGTGAGCTTGCCGCGGTGCGCGGCGTGACCGTGTCGTGCGACACGCTTTGGCGCTTTCTCAAGCGGGCCGGTGTCAGCTTCAAAAAAAACGCTGCACGCCAGTGAACAGGATCGGCCTGACGTTGCGCGCCGTCGCCACTGGTGGCGGCGCTTCCAGCCACGGTTGGCCATCGAGCGCCTGGTCTTCATCGACGAGACCTGGACGAAGACGAACATGACCCGCACTCATGGCTGGTGGCGTCGCGGCGAGCGGCTACTCGCAAAGGTGCCGCACGGTCATTGGCAGACGACGACCTTCCTGGCCGCGCTCCGGCATGACGGTATCACTGCGCCATGCGTCATCGACGGCCCGATCAACGGCGAAAGCTTCCTCGCCTATGTCGAGCAAATCCTGATGCCGACACTCCATGCGGGCGACATCGTCGTCATCGACAATCTCGGCTCCCACAAAGGCGATGCGATCCGCAAGGCGATCCGCTCGGCCGGAGCGCGCCTGGCGTTTCTCCCGCCCTACTCGCCCGATCTCAATCCGATCGAGCAGGTCTTCGCCAAGATGAAGACCCTGCTGCGAAAGGCGGAAGAGAGAACCCTCGAAGCCCTTTGGTGCAGGACCGGCGAACTGCTTCAGCACTTCTCGCCGAACGAATGTACCAACTACTTCAGAAACGCAGGCTATGGTTCCACTTAAATCGGAAACGCTCTAGCGGCGCGCCTCGCACGCCGATTAACCAAACGAAAAATAGTAATCCCCGCTCATCCGGGCGCACATAAACTCGCGGTCATGGCTTCTGCCGGCCGCTGGGAGCACCGGAGGAGACGTCCGCTCTTTGACATCGTGAATCTACTTCATGCGCCGAGACAGGCAGGTCGCTCGCGGCCCGTGACGGTTGGCCACCGCCGCACCGCGAGCGGCCTGCCAGAGGCCGCTATGTCGCCGCCTGCGACTTCATCTCCATGGTCCGCACCACGGCCTTTCCGTCCGGACCCTGCGTCCTGACCTTCACCTGCTGGCCCTTGAAGACCTTGGTGTGGAGTTGCTGCAGCATGCCGCCGATGAGCTTGGGCGGGCCGACCGCGTCGACGAGCCAGGGGATGTTGCCGGAGCGCCAGTCCTCGGGCTTCAGCCGGATCGGCTGGGCGACATTGGCGGTCAGCCGCTGATCGACCTCGGGCGAGACTTTGGCCCACAGCACGACACCGACCGGCGCCGTGAAGCCGTTGCCCTTGGCGCGGGCCTCCGCCAGCAGGAACTGGTTCGAGAGCACAGCCGGCACCACCAGCCATTCGAGATCCTGCAGCGTGTAGCTCCGGTAGTGCTCGGAGCGCATGAGCACGCTGACGATCTCGCCGAATGAGGCAGAGACGAGCTTCGAGGCGGCGGCCCGCTTCTTCAGCTCCTCCGCACTAAGGGCTGGAGCATCAGCGGGCGCGGGGGTCGAGGCGGTGTTCGCCATGCCGTTGGCGGCTGGCGATGGCGCGGAAACGCCGTTGCCGGTGGGAGCCGCACTCATCTGCGGCGCGGCCGGTGTCGCCGGCGCGGCGGGTGTCGGGGCCGCGGGTTGCTGGGGCGCCGCCGCCGGCTGCGGGACCGCTTTCGAGGCATCCGGCTTCTTCGATCCAAAAAACATCGATTGACCCCACTTTGCTCAACGCGTTGACGGGCGACACTGCGGGTACGGAAGCTTGGATTTAACCATGAAAGCCTTTTGCGCTACGCCTGTCAAACACCGGCGGGCCTTCTCTTGGCGGCGCGCCGCGCCCCGGATCACACGGCGGATCAACGCTCGAGCGCGAAGCATTGAAGCACAACGGAATTGCGTGCCCGGGCGCATGCTGGGCTTGCTGTCTGCGGGCCGAACCGGCAGATTGTGCGCGACCATCGGGGCGCCACTGCAGCGCCGGACCTCCATCGCGAGTGAACAATGCCCAGCGAACGCCCACGCGCCATACGTCTGGCCGACTACACGCCGTCACCCTACCTGATCGACACCATCGACCTCGACGTGCACCTCAATCCGACGCGCACGAAGGTGCGTGCGAAATTCGGCTGTCCGCCCCAACCCGGCAGCGCCGGTGAAAGGCGGGCCGCTCCGGCTCGACGGCGAGGCGGTCGAGCTGCAATCGATCGCTATCGATGGCAAGGCGCTGGCGGCCAGCGATTTCATGACCGGGCAGGACAGCCTGACGCTCCGCCGCCCGCCTGCCGGCCCGTTCACGCTCGAAATCGTCACGCATTGCAATCCGGAGGCGAACAAGTCGCTCTCCGGTCTCTACCGCTCGCGCGCCATCTACTGCACGCAATGCGAGGCAGAAGGTTTCCGCCGCATTACCTTACGCGCTCGACCGGCCGGACGTGCTTGTCGGTCTACACCACTCGCATCGAGGCCGAGTTCGCCGACGCGCCGGTGCTGCTCTCCAACGGCAATCTCGTCGAGCAGCGGCAAGATCAAGGGAACGAAGCGCCACTTCGCCGTCTGGCACGACCCCTTTCCGAAGCCGAGCTATCTGTTCGCCCTGGTCGGCGGCGATCTCGGCGTCGTCAAGGACACCTTCAAGACGCGCTCGGGCCGCGTCGTCGACCTCAGGATCTATGTCGAGCCCGGCAAGGAGGACCGCTGCGGCTGGGCCATGGACAGCCTGAAGCGCTCGATGAAGTGGGACGAGAAGCGCTTCGGCCTCGAATACGATCTCGACATCTTCATGATCGTCGCCGTCTCCGACTTCAACATGGGGGCGATGGAGAACAAGGGTCTCAACATCTTCAACGACCGCCTGGTGCTGGCGAGCCCCAAGACCGCCACCGACGGCAACTTCGAGGCCATCGAGAGCGTCATTGCCCACGAGTACTTCCACAACTGGACCGGCAACCGCATCACCTGCCGCGACTGGTTCCAGCTCTGCCTCAAGGAAGGCCTGACCGTCTTCCGCGACCAGGAGTTCTCCGCCGACGAGCGCTCGGCGACCGTGCAGCGCATCGCCGATGTCCGGATGCTCAAGGCGCACCAATTCGCCGAGGACGCAGGCCCGCTCGCCCATCCGGTCCGCCCCGACAGCTACATCGAGATCAACAATTTCTACACGGCGACCGTCTACGAGAAGGGCGCCGAGCTCTGCCGCATGATCATGACCATGGTCGGCAAACAAGGCTTCCGCAAAGGGCATGGACCTCTACTTCGAGCGGCACGACGGCGAGGCCGCCACCGTCGAGGATTTCATTGCCTGCTTCGCCGACGCCAACAAGCGCGACCTCTCGCAGTTCATGCTCTGGTACAGCCAGTCCGGCACGCCCGAGCTCGTCTGCAAGCTCTCGTGGAACGCGCGCACGAAAACCGCCGAACTCACCGTCGAGCAGGTACAGCCGCCGACGCCGGGCCAGCCGAAGAAGAAGCCGCAGCACATCCCGCTGAAGCTCGGCCTCTTGGGCGCAAACGGGCAGGAGATCACGCTCGAGCGCGCCGACGGCGTGCCCGTCAAGGACGGCCTCGTCGAGGTCACCGAGCAGAAGCAGGTGATCCGCTTCACCGGTGTCCCGTCGCGCCCGGTCGCTTCCCTCAACCGCGGCTTCTCGGCGCCGATCAATCTGACCCTCGAGCAGACCGAGCGCGATCTCGAGTTCCTGATGGTGCACGACAGCGATCTCTACAATCGCTGGCATGCGGTGCAGACACTCGCGACCCGCACCATCATCGAGATGGTCGATGGCATTCGCAGCGGCAAACGCGTCCGGCGCGGAGCCAAGCTCGCCAAGGCGCTGGCGCTTTCGCTCGCCGACGACAGTCTCGAGCCCGCCTACCGCGCGCAGCTCATGACGTTGCCGAGCGAGTCCGACATCGCCCGCGAGATCCGGCGCGATGTCGATCCGGCGGCCATCCACGAGGCGAAGTCGAGCCTCTGCCAAGACCATCGGCAAGACCATCCACGACGAACTCGTCGAGGCCTACGAGCGCTTCGCCACCAAGGGCGCCTACCGGCCGGATGCCGCGAGCGCCGGCAAGCGGAGCCTCAGGAACGCCGCGCTGGCGCTGCTCTCGGCGACGGGCGAAGCGGAAGATACCGCAGCGCCTCGCCCGCCACTACGAGCGCGCCACCAACATGACGGACTGGACCTCGGCGCTCTCCCTGCTCGTCAGCATCGACGGGCCGGAGCGCATCGGCAGCGCTGCAAGATTTCCACGACCGCTTCAAGGACGATCTCCTGGTCATGGACAAGTGGTTCACGGTCCAGGCCTGCTCCTCGCTTGCCGGACACGGTCGAGGAGGTCGAGCGGCTGACGCGGCATCCGATGTTCTCGATCGAGAACCCGAACAAGGTGCGCTCGCTCATCGGCGCGCTGGCCTCCGGCAATCCGTCCGGCTTCAATCGCGCCGACGGCAAGGGCTACCAATTCGTCGCCGACCGCGTGCTCGAGATCGACAAGTTCAATCCGCAGGTGGCGGCGCGCCTGCTCGGCGCCTTCCGCTCCTGGCGCTCGCTCGAAGAGCGCCGCCGGGCGCTCGCCAAGAAGGCGCTGAAGAAGGTCGCCGGGGCGCAGGGATCTGTCGCGGGATGTCTTCGAGATCGTGACGAAGACTTTGGAGCAATAATGAGTTCGGAATAGAATCCGAAAATCGGGAATAATAACTCTAAGACATCAAATATATCTCCCAGTTGAATTATGAAGATATATTTAATTTCTATAGACTTAGCGCCTACCTTACGTCATGTAATCGCCTTCAGCCGGCGATTCGCGGGATTTTGGAAGACCGCCGCCGGCAGGGGGAACCGAACATGATGGCAGTCGAGCGCGGTGCTGGAACTCAATTTACGGATCTCGTCTCGCAACCGCTTTGGGTCCTCCGCAACACCCTCAAGGGCTCGCGACGCAGCGGGCATCTCAGAACCCTCTCGCTGGCGGGACTTCTGATCGCGGGCATGGCGGTATCGGCGAGCGAGGCCTGGACGGCGGAGCCTGCGAGTGGCCTTGTCACGGCGACGGCGGCGCCGCTGCACATCGCGATCTATGTCCTGGCGACTTTTGATCCTCTCCTCGGGCCTCGTCTCGCGCTTGGCCAAATCGGACGCCGGCAGTCACACAGAGGAAGAGGATCTGGCGGGCTTGGGCCACGGCCTCAGAACGCCACTGAACGCCGTCATCGGCTTCTCGGAGCTGATGCTCGCCGAGGTGCATGGACCGCTCGGACATCCGAAGTATGTCGACTATGCCAAGTACGTCTCCGAGAGCGGCACGCGGCTCGCCGAGGTGACGGAGCAAATTGCTGAGGATCACGCGAGACGGGCGAACACCGGCGTGCCTGATGAATCGTGATCAGGGCCAACCTTGCCGCCCCAGCGCGCCACGCCGTTCCATCATGCGGCCAAGATGCTCCGCCAGCTCCTTGCGCTCGTCGAGCGAGAGGGTCGCCGCGATCTCCGCGAGCATCTTCGGATCGAGGCGGCGGCCGATCTCGGCCTCGCCCACCCGCTTCAGCGCGGACTCGAAGGCAAGCTGCGAGAAGGGCTCCGCGGCGAGTGCCGATCGAGACCGCTTCCCGCGCGGCTTTCCCTTCTGCCTCACGCGCGCTGTCGTTCGCCCGGTAGCGCTCGATGATGGCGCGGGCGCCATCGCGCTTTATCATCCGGCAGCAACCAGAGGATACGATCGGGTCCGCCGTGCCGGCCACCGCCCCAGGACCCATGCGGGCCGCCGTGCCGGAACGCCCAGCCCGCCACCGCGCCGAGCACCAGCAGGTTCAAGGCGAGCGAAGCGATGAACAGCGGCTTCATCCAGCGCCGCCGGGGCTTGGCGGCCGTTTCCGTCTCGGGGACATCGGTCATCACAGCAGCTCCTCGTCGCCGACCCCGAGAGGGTCCAGTGTCAGTGCATCGCTCGTGTCGTAGCCGGCGGAGGCGATGAGGCTCTCGACGGCGGGTTGGCCCATCTCGCTCGCGCCGAAGAAGGCACCCACGAGGAGCGAGGCAGCGAGTGCGGCGGCGGCCGGCCAGGCCGCCCGCAGGCGCGGTGTCGCCATGGGCTTGCGCCGATCGCTCAACGCTGGTAACGGAGCCGGGCATAATCGGGCGCTGCACAAGTTTGTTCCGACCTGTCCGCGCTCGCAAGAATGCGAGCCTTCAAGTGGTCGAGTTCCGCTGCCGCCGGCATTGGCGCTTTCGCGAGCACCGCATCGAGCGCGCGGGCCTCGGCCAGCGCCCCGGCCGCTTGCGGCGAACGCGCCAGCAACTCGAGCCCGTTACGCTCGGCTTCCGGCCAGCGCGCGGGATCGGCGCCATGGGCATCGATCACCGCGAACAATCTTTCGAGTTGAGCCATTCAGGCCTCCCGATCCTCATGTGCCTCGGGCAACAGCTCGCGCCATTCACTCTCGAGGTCTCGTTTCAAGCTTCGCCGCGCCCGCGCCAAGAGTGATTCCACCGCCTCGACGCTGACGCCCAAGATTTCTCCCGCCTCCGCCATCGGCCGCTCCTCGTAGTGGCAGAGCGCGATGGCGAGCCGCTGCCGCTCGGGCAACCTCTGCAGGGCAGCATCGACCGCTCGGCCGATGTCGCGCTCCTGCAGGCCCTGCTCCTGGCGGGGCGCTACCGTCACCTCGTCGAGGCCGTCGGCCGATTGCGGCCGCCGCGCCCTCAGCCGATCGAGGCAGCGGTTTGCCGTGACACGGTAGAGCCAGCCGCCGAGACCACTCTCCGGCACCTCGATCTCGCCGGCCTTCTGCCACAGCGTCAGGAACACCTCCTGCGCCACATCCTCGGCCTCCGCCGAATCGCCGAGCATGCGCCGGGCGAGGCCGGCGAGACGCCCGAGATGGCGATCCATCAGGTGGCCGAGTGGAGCCGTCTCACCACGCGCCATCAGCCGAAGCAGACGCGCGTCATCCGACGGCGCCTCGATCACCTGCGATGGCGTCAAGGCCCTGGGTCGGCGCTCGGCCAGCACGATGTCTCCTTCTAGTGTGGCGGTTCAGAAGTTCGCCCCATCATCGCGGCGAACTCCGAAGGCGAACTTCTGAACATGACGCCACACTAAGCAATTGCCTCGTCGAGTGTCCTCATCGATCCCGAAGTTCGCTCGGTGGCTGCAGCTTGATCTGACGAACTTCGGGATCGGGACACTCGATGTGCTCTAACGATACCAACGGAAGCGCGCAGGCAAATCCGTCGCTCCTCAAAGAATGATCTCGTCGAACAAGGTCTTGACCCCGGCGAGGGTCGCCCGGACATGGACTTCGAGCCGCTCGAAATCGGGCATTTCGCCCGCCCGGGCGAGCAACTGGCGCAGGCCCTTTGGAGCCGTTTCGGGATCGAGCCGGCCTTCGAGGCACAGCCGGTGTACCTGCTGGAGGCTTTGATAGAGGCGGGCGGCCGGGATCAGCACCTCGGCCTGGATGTCGCTCAGGCGGCCGGCCGTCTGGAGCTTCGAGAGAGACGACAAGCGTGTTCTGATCCAGCACGTCCGGATGAGTACGTGCCGTGGGCAAGTTGCAGGTACTGAGCAATGAACTCAAGATCGACGACGCCGCCCCGGACCTGCTTCAGATCCCAGATCGACCTCCGTCCCCTTCTCTGCCGCGATGCGCAGGCGCATGTCGCGAACATCGGTGATAAGCTTGGCCCGATCGCGCGGGCGGCAGAGCGTTCCGGTGATGATCTCTTCGACCTTGGCGGCAAGCGACGGCGGTCCGGCGATGACGCGGGCCCGCGTCAGCGCCATGTGCTCCCAGGTCCAGGCCTCTTTCGACTGATACTCGGTGAAGCTCGAGAGATGCGTCGCGACCGGGCCGGAATGGCCGGAAGGCCGCAAGCGCATGTCGACCTCGTAGAGGCGTGCCTTCCGCCGTCGGCGAGGTCAGCGCCGAGACCAGGCGCTGCGTGAAGCGGCTGTAATACTGGCTGGCCGGCAGCGGCTTCGGGCCGGTGCTCTCTCTCGTTTCCGGCGGATAGTCGTAGATGACGATGAGATCGAGATCGGAGTTGGCCGCCATCTCGCGCCCGCCGAGCTTGCCCATGGCGAGCACGACGGCTTCGCCGCCCGTGACGTTGCCGTGGACCGCCGCCATCTCGCGGGCCACCACCTGCGTCGAGCTCGCGGATGATGCTTTCGGCGAGCCGCGCATAGCCGAGGCCGGCGCGCTCCGCCGATAGTGTGCCCGACAGGAGCCGGACTCCGATGAGGAAAGACTGCTCGTTGCCGAAGATGCGCGCGCGGTCGAGACACTCCTGGTAATCGCGCGTGCCGCCGATGATTTCGCGGGCCCGCTCGCCGATGGCTTCCGGCGAGGGTTCGGCGTCGAAGAAGCCCGGATCGAGAACGGCATCGAGCAGGCGCGAGCGGCGGCCGAGGATGTGAGCGAGGCGGGGCGCCATGCCCATGATGTCGGCGAGCAGGCGGAGCAGGCCCGGATTGCTGCGGAGCAGCGAGAACAGCTGCACGCCCGCCGGCAGTTCGGAGAGGAACTTGTCGAAGGCGCCGAGCGCCGCAGTTGGCATCGGCAGTTCGCGTCATGGCGTCGAGCAGCACCGGCTGCACCTCGGTCAACCGCTCGCGGGCCCGCGCGCTGCGCATCGCCGGGTAGCGGCCGAAATGCCAGCCCTTGACGATGGCGATGACGGCGGCGGGATCGGCATAGCCCATGCGTTTCAAATTTTCGACGTGTCCGGATCATCCGCGTCACCGGTGAAAACGAGGCTGCCACCTGCCTCGCTGGTCAATTCCGGCATGTCCTCGAAGAGCCTGCCGTAATGGCCCTGGACGGTCATGAGCTGCTTGACGAGCGCGGCGCTGAAGACCTCGACGCTGTCGTAGCCGAGGAACGCCGCGAGGCTCGCGAGCTTTTCGGGATCTTCAGGCAGTGTCTGCGTCTGCTCGTCGCCGACCATCTGCAGGCGATGCTCGACGGTTCTGAGGAATCGATAGGCGGCCGAAAGCTCGGCGACCGCCTCCGGCGTGATCCACTTCCGGTTGGCGAGCGCGCTCAAGCGCCTCGAGCGTCCGCGACAGCCGCAACTCCTTCTGCCGGCCGCCGGCGATCAGCTGCTGGGTCTGGGCGAAGAACTCGATCTCGCGGATGCCGCCACGGCCGAGCTTGATGTTGTGGCCGGCGACCCCGATGGCACCGAAGCCCTTGAAGGCGTTGATCTGGCGCTTCATGGCGTGGATGTCGGAGATGGCGGCGAAGTCGAGATACTTCCGCCAGATGTAGGGCCCGATTTCCGACAGGAAGGCGTTGCCGGCCGCGATGTCGCCGGCGACTGCGACGGGCCTTGATGAGAGCTGCCCGTTCCCAGTTCTGCCCGAAACTCTCGTAGTAGTGGAAGGCCGCCGTCGTCGAGAGCGCGACCTGCGTTGCGCCGGGATCGGGGCGAAGGCGCAGATCGGTGCGGAACACGTAGCCCTGGGCGGTGCGCTCCTGCATGAGGCGGACGAGATCGCGCGTGAGGCGAACCGCAAAGGCCTGCGGCTCGAGGCCCTCACGCAACCGGAGCCGCTCGCGGTCGAACAGCACGATGAGGTCGATGTCGCTCGAGTAGTTGAGCTCACGCGCCCCGAACTTGCCCATGCCAAGCACGACGTAGCCGGCCTGCGCGGCTATTCCCGGCGCGTCGGGAAGCAGAACCTCGCCGGCCCGCACGCCACGCCTCAGCAGAAACTCCACCGAAGCCAACAGCGCCACGTCGGCGACAACGGATATGGCCTCGGCGGTCCGCATCACTTCCATGACGCCGCCGATATCGGCGAGCGCGATGACGAGGGCGGCTTCCGCCTTGTATGTGCGGAGCAACGGCATGGCTTCCGGCATGGCTTGGCATGCACGCAAGTCCGTCTCGACAGCCGACGCCAGCGCCTGCAGCCGCTCCTCCGGCGCCGTGATCAGCGCATCGAACAGCCAGCGCGGATGACGCAGGATCGTACCCGTAAGGAAGGGAGAGCCCGAGAACACACCCTCGACGAGCGCTCGCACCCCAGGGGATTCGAGCGCCATTGCAAGCGCGGCGAGCTCCGCATCCTCTGCGATTGCCGCCCCCAGATCGGCCATGCCGCGCGCCGCCGCCTCGGCATCATGGACTTTCGGCGCCGCGCTAAGCCGCGCGGCGAGCGATCTGGGTGGTTGCGTGGGCACGCGGCCTCTGATCTGGTTCAGGAGTTGGCAACTAGAGCGGGTTCAGCTCAATCAGAATCAAGAACCCGCTCTAGATTCTTGGTTTTGAGCACGTTTTGACGGCGAACCGGCGTCCACTTCGCCTAAACGTGCTCTTGCGCATTCTGGGCTCGCGCGAGCGGCAGGGCAACGACGACGCGCAGGCCCGGCCGGTTGTCCTCCAATCGGATCGAGCCGCCATGCAAATGAGCGACGGCCGCTACGAGGCTAAGACCCAAACCGCTGCCCGGCGCCGAGCGGCTCGCCTCGAGCCGGACGAATCGCTTGAGCACCCGCTCGCGATCGGCTTCGGGAATGCCACGGGCCGAAATCGGCGATGATCAACCGGGCCTCGCGATCAGCTTCGACGCTGAGCCGGATCGCCGGCGCCTCGGCCCCCACCGGCCAGCCATACTTGATCGCATTGTCGATCAGGTTGCCGATGGCCTGACCAATGAGCTGGCGGTCGCCACGTACTATCGACGCGGCACCGATCTCCACATCGAGCTGGAAACCCGCTTCCTCCGCGACCGGCTCGTAAAGCTCGGCCGCCTCGCGCGCGACCTCGGCGAGGTCGAGGGCAACGAAACTGGCGCTCCCCTGCCCGGCCTCGAGCCGCGCAATCGCCAGTAGCGCGTTGAAGGTACGGATGAGGCCGTCCGCCTCCTGGATAGTCCGTTCGAGCGCCTGACGATCGGCCCCGCCCGGCGGACTGGCAAGGGCGGTCTCCGCGCGATTGCGCAGGCGCGTCAGCGGAGTCTTCAGGTCATGCGCGATGTTGTCGGAGACTTCGCGCAGACCCACCATCAGTTGCTCGATTCGTTCGAGCATGGCGTTGAGGCCCTGCGACAGCCGATCGAATTCATCGCCCGCGCCCGACACCGGCAGCCGGCGCGCCAGATCGCCCGCCATGATCGAGCGGCTGGCCTCCGTCACCGTATCGACCCGCCGAAGCAGCGCGCGGCTGGCGAACAGCCCGCCCAAGAGCCCAGCGAGCGCGACGATCGCGGTTCCCCAGAGGAAGGCCCGCCGCACCGCCGCAGCGAAGGTCTGCTGCTCCTCGACATCGCGCCCGACGACCAGCGCGAGCCCGCCCGGCACCGCGATGGCGACACCGACGGCGTGGCGCATTTCCTCGCCAAGATCGGTCTTGCGGCTGTAGAGGAAAGGTCCGCCGCCGGATTTGCCCATGAGGTCGCCGGGCAAGCCGCTCAAGTTTCCAGCAACCCGCCGGCCGCTGCTATCGGCAAGCACGTAGAGACTGTTGCCGGGCGCCGCACTTCGTGCCGCAACCGAGCGCTCGAGGTTGCCGAGCCCGCCCGTCTCGAACTGCTCGCGAAGCCCGGCAACCTCCGCCGAGATGATGCCCGAAAGCTCGCGGTTCAGCTGCTCGCTCGTCAGCCAGAAGATGTAGCCGACGACACCTGCGATGGCGACGAGGAAGAGGAGAAGATAGGCGGCGATCCAGCGGAACGCGGATGTACGCAGAATGTTAGGCAGTACCGGCACGGACCATGTATCCCACGCCGCGAATCGTATGGAGAAGCGGCTCCGAAAATCCCTTGTCGATCTTAGCCCTGAGCCGCGACACATGCACGTCGATGACATTGGTTTGCGGATCGAAATGATAGTCCCAGACATTCTCGAGCAGCATGGTCCGCGTCACCACCTGCCCGGCGTGCTTCATGAGGTATTCCAGCAGCCGGTACTCGCGCGGCTGCAGTGGGATTGCGCCGCCGCCCCGTGTCACCTTGTGCGAGAGGCGGTCGAGCACGAGATCGCCGACGGCGTAGGTGGCATTACTCTCGGCCGGACTCGCGCGTCTTCCCAGCGCCTCGATCCGTGCCAACAACTCGCTCAGCGCGTAGGGTTTCGTCAGATAGTCGTCACCGCCGGCTTTCAGGCCCTTGACGCGATCGTCGACATCGCCGAGTGCCGAGAGGATGAGGACCGGCGTGCGGTTGCCACCTTTCCGCAAGCGCTCGATGGCTACGAGCCCGTCGAGCCGGGGCAGCATGCGATCGACGACGAGGACGTCGAAGCCACCGGCTTCGGCGAGCGCGAGGCCCGTCTCGCCGTCGCTGGCAAGCTCGGGCGTATGGCCCTGCTCCTTCAGCGCCCGGGCGATGAAGCCCTGGGTCTCCCGGTCATCCTCGATGACGAGCACGCGCATCCGCTCATGGTCCTTCGAAACGGCGATGGCGGACCCGGCCGGGCCCGCCATCTGATTTTCTCTTAGCCTAGATTTCAGACCTTGCCGAGGGTCAGCGCCACGAACCGCTCCTGGTCGCCCGACTTGACGCGGAACAGCACGGCCTTGCGGCCCTTGGCTTTGGCGCTGTCGATGCCCTTCAGGACATCGCTCGGCGCCATGACCTTCTCGCCCGCGACCTCCAGGATGATGTCGCCGGACTGCAAGCCCTTGGTGCCGGCTTCCGAACTCAGGCCCGACCTTGGTGATGAGCACGCCTTCCGGCGCAGGCTCGCCTTCCTTGGCGAGCGTGGAGGCCGGCGCCAGCGACAGCCCGAGCTCCTTCAGATCGCTCGTCTCGGGCGCGGGCGTCGACTGCGGATCGAGGCTCGCCACCTGCTTCCCACCGGGGAACTGGCCGAGCTTGACCGACAGCGTCACTTCCTTGCCGTCACGCACGACGATGATCGCGGCATCCGTGTCGGGCGCCATCTCGGCGACCTTGCGGGCGAGATCGCGCGAGTTGGCGATCACCTCGCCGTTGACCGAGATGACAACGTCGCCGACATCGAGCTCGGACTTGGCGGCCGGGCCATCCTCCTGGATCTTGCTGACGAGCGCGCCCGTCGGCTTCGCCATGCCCATGCTCTGGGCGATGTCGTCGGTGACGTTCTGGATGTGTACGCCGAGCCAGCCGCGGTTGACCGTGCCGTTGGACTTCAGCTGCTCGACGACTTGCTTCGTCAGGCCGGCCGGCACTGCGAACGCAATGCCCACATTACCGCCGGAGGGCGAGAAGATCGCCGTGTTGACACCGATCACCTCGCCGTCGAGATTGAAGGCCGGGCCGCCCGAGTTGCCGCGATTGACCGCCGCGTCGATCTGCAGGAAGTCGTAGGGGCCAGAGCCGATATCGCGGCTGCGGGCCGAGATGATGCCGGCCGTCACCGTGCCGCCGAGGCCGAAAGGATTGCCGACCGCGATGACCCAGTCGCCGACGCGCGGGTCCTTGTCGGAGAAGCGCACCACCTTGTCGAAGGTCTTGCCGCCCTTGACCTTCAGCAGCGCGAGATCGGTGCGCGGATCGGTGCCGATGACATCGGCCTGATACTTCTCGTCGTCGCTCAAGGCGATCTCGACGCTGGTGGCGCCGTCGATCACGTGGTTATTGGTGACGATGTAGCCGTCCTCGGAGATGATGAAGCCGGAACCCTGGGCCTGGGCCGGGCGCGGCGTGGCCGGTGCGGCGCCGCCGCCTTGGCCCTGCTCCTTCTTGAAGCGCTTGAAGAACTCGTTGAGCGGATGGTCGTCGGGAAGATCGGGGAAGGCGTCGAGGCCCTCGACGCCGGTCGTGTTGGTGCCGTTCGTCACATAGACGCTGACGACGGCGCCCGACACGCGATCGACGACATCGGCGAAGGTGATCGGCGCAGTGCCATAGGGCGTCGCGACGCCGGTGGCCTCGGTATCCTGGGCCAAGGCCGGCAGGCGCACCTCCTGCAAGGCCGCACCCGCGAGCACGGCGGCGGCGACTCCGGCGAGCAGCCAGCGTGTGTGACGACGGCCGCGGAGAATGGAGTATTGGGGCAACATCGTTCACCTCATCAAATTCTCATGACCCACACGGGGCTCGGATCGTGATATAGAGAGGCGTGGCTTACGGCAGTCTTTCGGCCACATTAATGTTTGGTAATTCAGGCGCTTTGCACGGGCTGAGCCATATGTTGCCGATACGCTGGATCGGGATGGATTGCGACGGCGCTTCTTCGCCCTGTCGCTGCCGGCGACTGTGCTGGCAGGCCCGCTGCCGGTCGGCGCCCGCCCCTTTTCTAGACGGAAACGGCGCTGACCCCCGTCGCTGTTTTCGGCAAGGACGAGCGCAAATCACTGCTCCAAGGCCGACGCCAAGCTGAAGGGCCAGATCGGACTGTTGTTCAACAACAGCGCGCGAACCGTTTGCTCGGCCTTCTGCATCGCGCCCCGGCTGATCGCCACGGCAGGCCATTGCCTGTTCCGCCCGGGCACCGAAGGCAAAGTTCCCGACCTCTCTGGCTTCTGGTTCACCTCCGAGCCCAATGGCCGCAAGGCCTACTCCCGCATCGCCGGCACGCGCGATGGCACCGCGCTGCAGAACATCATGGTCGATACGACCGAGATCAAAGTGCGCCCGCCGATCGATGCGACCGGCGATTGGGCGGTCATCCGGCTCGCGCGGCCGGTTTGCGAGGGGAATGTGCTCGCGGTCGAGAGCCTCACCGGGCCTGAGCTCGAGCAGAAATCCAAGGACTGGGAAAATTTTCCAGATCGCCTTCCATCGCGACTTCAAGGAATGGCAGCTCGCGCGCTCGGGCGCCTGCGAGATCCGCCAGGAGTTCGATAGCCTGAAGCGCGAGGCGATCGCGCGCGACTTCCATCACCCCGACGGGCTCGTGCTGCACCAATGCGACACGGGCGAAGCCTCCTCGGGCTCGCCGATCTTGCTCCAGACAGACAAAGGCCCGGCGGTCGTTGCCATCAATGTCGGCACCTATGTGCAATCGAAGGTGCTGATGAAGGACGGCAAGGTCGAGCAGCGCTTCGATCCCGGAGACGATCGCCAACACGGCCGTCAGCGCCGCCCATCTGAAGCCGCTGATCGAATCCATTCGCGACGCGCGGATCGCGACCTCGCGCGAAGACATCGTCGAGTTCCAGCGGCGATTGCAGGCGATGGGTCTGTATGCCGGGGCGCTCGACGGGCATTTCGGCGAGCTCACCCGCGTCGCCATCCGCGCCTACCAGAAGTCGATGGTGCTGCCGGTGACGGGCCTTCCGACCGACGACCTCGCACGCCGCCTCGTCGGCGTGCCGCCGCTGCCCGAGAAGAAGTCGATCGACGGCAGCTGGGTGGTGCCGAGCGGGGGGTAGAGTTCTTTCGAGCGGCGCCCGAATCGCCCTCAGTGCCTGCTGGGGATCTGCCCTCGGCAAACTCAGCCCCGCCCGACGAACGGCATCTTCGTCGCCATCACGGTCATGAACAGCACATTCGCTTCGAGCGGCAGACTCGCCATGTAAACAACGGCGCGGGCGACGGCGCCGGCATCCATCGTGGGCTCCGCCTTGCGCTCGCCGGTCGCCTGCAGCGCGCCAACTTTTATCGCCGCCGTCATCTCCGTCTCGGCATTGCCGATGTCGATCTGGCCGCAGGCGATGTCGTGCACGCGGCAATCGAGCGCGATGGATTTCGTGAGGCCGGTGATGGCGTGCTTCGTCGCCGTGTAGGGTGCGGAGTACGGCCTCGGAGCATGGGCCGAGATCGAGCCGTTGTTGATGATGCGGCCACCCTTGGGCGACTGCGCCTTCATGAGCTTGATGGCCTGCTGGGCGCAGAGGAAGGAGCCGGTCAAGTTCACATCGACGACGGATTGCCATTGCGCGTAGGTCAGATCCTCCATCGGCACGGAGGGCACGAAGGTGCCGGCATTGTTGAAGAGGAGGTCGAGCCGGCCGAACTCTTTCCTGGTGGTCTCGAAGAGCCCGGCCACCGCATCGGGCTTCGTGATGTCGGAGGGGATCGGCAACAGGCGCCCGCCGCCCTTGGCCGCCAGGCCCGCCGTCTTCTCGAGCTCTTCCGAGCGCCGGCCCGACAGCGAGACGTCATAGCCCTCTTTCTGTAGCGCCAATGCGACAGCCCGTCCGATGCCGCTGCCGGCGCCAGTGACAAGAGCGACGCGTTTTCCCGCGGCCATGAATGATCCTCTGTTCAAATAGCCACTACTGCGCCGAGTTCCCGCCGTCGATCGGCACCAGCGCGCCGGTTATGAAGGCGGCGCGATCCGACAAGAGATAGGCGACGAGGCGGCCGACCTCCTCGGGCCGGCCGACGCGACCCAAGGGAATGGCCGCGCCATGGCGCGCCATCTGCGTCGCGTGATCCTCGCCCGGCAGTGCCACTGCATCGAGCATCGGTGTATCGGTATCGCCCGGGCATACGGCGTTGACGCGGATGCCCTCACGCGCGTGATCGACCGCCATCGAGCGTGTGAGCTGGGCAACCGCCCCCTTGCTCGTGCCATAGGCGGCAGCCCCCTGCGCGCCAACCAGGGCCCAATCGGACGCCATGTTGACGATCGCGCCCTGGCGTCGTGGCCGCATGGCCCGGACGGCGGCGCGGGCGAAGCGGAACACGGCCGTCACGTTCGTGGCCATGGTCCGCTCCCATTGCTCGTCCGTGCAGTCGGCGACGGTGCCGTGGTAGAGAATTCCGGCGTTGTTGACGAGCCCGTCGATGCGGCCGAAGCGAGACACCGCCGCCGCGACGATCGCATCGGGCTCGCTCGCAACGGTGACATCGGCGGTCACGAGCTCGGCCTCCGCCCCCATGCCGCGGGCTTCCGCCAGGACCGCCTCGCCGCGCGTGCGATCGCGGCCGGTCAGCATGAGTTTGGCGCCCTCGCGGGCGGCTTCCAGAGCACAGGCCCGGCCGATGCCGGCGGTGGCGCCCGTCACGAAGACAACTCTATCGGCGAGCAGCATTTGATCACCTCACAATGAGATCGAGCGGGTACTTGGAGAGTGTCTCCGGTTTCTTCTCAGCCACGATATAGGTGCGGGCGAGCGTCTGCGCGTTGCCGCTTTCCGAATCCATCAGGATCATGTGCACGAAATACACCATACCCGGTTTCATCTCGACCGGATTGCCCGTGTAGAACATCGGAAAATCCATCCAGCTCGGCGTGAACTTGGCACCCAACGCATAGCCGCACGCGTTCATGCGATGCTTCTTCAGGCCATTGGCATCCATGACGCGGGCGTGCGCGTCGAACACATCGCCAGCGGTGTGGCCCGGCGTCAGAGCCTCCTCACAGGCCTGAAGCGCCTCGACGGCCGACTTGTGCATGTGGATGTGCTGCTTCGTCGGCTTGCCGATGATGAAGGTGCGCATGAGCGCCGCGTGATAGTGGCGATAGACGCCGGCGAATTCGAGCGTCAGCTGATCCTGCTTGGAGAGCTTCCGGCGACCGGATTTGTAGCGGCACAACAGCGCGTCCTCGCCCGAGCCGATGATGAACTCGTTGCCGGGATAGTCGCCACCGCCGGAGAAGACAGCCGCCTGCTGGGCGGCGAGGATATCGCCTTCGTCCGCGCCTGCCCGCGTCGCCTCGATGGCGGCGACCAGCGCCGCATCGCCGAGTTTTCCGGCCTTGCGGACATACTTGAGCTCGGCCTCCGATTTCACGCAACGGATCTCGGCAACCAGCGTGGAGGCTTCGGTGAGCTTCACGAAACCTGACATCGCCGCTTCCACCGCCTTGCCGTTGTAATGCGTCAGGCCATAGGCGTTCGTCTCGATGCCGAGGCGCTTACCTTTGACGCCGAGGCTCTCGAGCATGTCCTTCAACTGTTTGGCTGGTTCCGCCCCATGCTTGTCGGTCCAGATGCGGATGTCCTTGATGTTGGAGGTGTGCTGGGCCTGGCGGAAATCCGGTGCCCGCGTCAACAGCGCGATCTTTCCGTCCGTCCCAAGATAGAGGCACTGGAAGAAGCAGAAGCCGAAGGTGTCGTAGCCGGTCAGATAGTACATGCTCTCCTGATGGAACATCAGCAGGCCGTCGAGGCCCTGTCTGTCCAGCGCCTTGATGACCGCCTTGACGCGGGACTTGTATTCGGACGGCTCGAAATGCAGGGCCATGGACGGCGTTTCCTCGTGATGTCGTTGGTGGCGCGAGTGCCTTCTCCATCCGTTTAGACCATGTGCGACGCCGTTGAAATCGTGTGTGCCGCAACGCTGCGATGCGGCAAGGCGTTCTGGTGCGAGCGTGCGGGCCGCCGTCATCGCGCCACTTTCCGCCGCCAACGATTGTCTTGGCGCGTGTGGGGCGGGCCAGAGATCAGTCAGTCATGCATGCGGAGTAACGTCATGGCGAAACGCGCTCAACCCGTGGGGCGTGCGCCCCTGGGCGGCGTCCTCATCGGGTTCGAGGATGACCCGAGTGGACGCAGCTCGTCCGGCGTGACCGCGCTCCGGCCTGTCTGGCGGGATGGCGAAGGCCACCTGCTGACGATCGCGCCGACCGGCGCCGGCAAGGGCACGGGCTGCATCATTCCGGCTCTGCTCACCTGGGATGGCCCGGCCATCGTCGTCGATCCCAAGGGCGAAAACTATGCGGTGACCGCCGAGCGGCGCCGCAAGCTCGGCCAGAAGGTGGCCGTGCTCGATCCCTTCGGCATCACCGGTGCCGCCCGCCCGGACGCCCTCAATCCCTTCGACCTCGTCGGCCCCACCGGACGTCTCGCGGCCGGCGACGCAGCCGTCGTCGCCCGCCTCGCCGTGCAAGGTCTGGCACTGCCGCGCGATCCCTTCTGGGACGAGCGGGCGGAGACGCTGATCGCGGGACTCATCCTGCATATCGCCACAACGTCGAGGCCCGATTGCCGCCATCTGGGCGAGGTGCGCCGCCTCGCCGAGCTTCCCGACAAGCAACAGGACAAACTCGCCGCCGAGCTGCGTTTGCCGGGCGATCCCGACCGGGCGGCGGCGGCCAGCATTCTGGAGATGCAGGCCTCCAACACGCGCTCCGGCATTCTTTCGACGGCGGCCTCGCATCTGAGCTTTCTGCGGGGCGAGCCCGTGATCGATTCGCTCGCTCGCAGCACCATCCGGCTCGACGATGTGGCACGCGGCAAGCCGCTCACCATCTATCTCGTGGTGCCGCCGGACCGGCTCGTCTCGCACGGCAAGCTGCTCCGTCTCTGGCTCGGCACGCTGATGACGGTGCTGGCGCGCCGCCGCCGCATCCCGGAAAAGCCGACGCTCCTCATCGTCGACGAGGCGGCCCAGCTTGGCCCCATGGACGAGCTGCGCGCGGCGGTGACGCTGATGCGCGGCTACGGCGTCAAGGTCTGGAGCTTCTGGCAGGATACGAGCCAACTCGTCCGGACCTATCCGGTCGATTGGCCGTCGTTTCTCAGCAACGCCTCGGCCTTGCAGCTGTTCGGCGGCGGCGCCGCGGCGCTCCAGGTCGAGTTCGACGGCTACCTCGGCTTCCAAGGCCGCTCGCTCGCCGACGGCATGTCGGCGGAAGATGTGCTGGTCCTCGAGCGGGGCGCGCGACCGCGCGTGCTCCTTCGCCCGAACTACCTGGTCGATCCCGCGCTCGGCGGTCTCGCGCGTCCCAATCCGTTCTATCGCGGCCGTCGGATCGTCCGCAAACCGCGAGAGGCGGCCCCTCCCTCCGGCACCAACATCATCGCCTTCCCCCGCGCCGGCACGCAGTAGGAGTCCCAGGCTCCTTCCAACTCGGGCCGAAACACATCCAGTGCCCGCAGGCCAATCGCGTATGACATTGTTGCAGCGACCATACTTCCGTCGCGCATCTTCCTCCCCCATAAAAAGGGGGAGGAAAGGAAGCGGCAACTTCTCGGACCGCAGGATATCACCACATGCGATTGTCACACTCATAAGGGGTGAAAGGGGGAGAGCACGCGCTTCAAACCGAAGCGGGAAGTGCCTGCGAACATGCGAGCGTTATGCTTGCCCACAGCGCCACCCGGCCGGTAAGACCATGCTATGGTGTGGGTTTCCCGGAGAGGCTTCAGATGATGGTCGAGACGCTGCCCGCCCGCTGGTATGTGGACGAGGCGATCCTGCGCCGCGAGCGGCAGGCGATCTTTGCCAGGAACTGGGCGCTGTTCGGCCCCGAGCACGAGGTGGCCGAGCCCGGCTCATGGCGCGCGCAGCGGATCAATGGCTGGCCGATCATCGTGCTGCGCGACGAGAAGGGCACGCTGCGCGCCTTCCACAATGTCTGCCGCCATCGGGGTGCGGAACTCGTCGAGGCGGATGGCGCGGGCAAGTGCCGGCTGCTCGTCTGCCCCTATCACGCCTGGAGCTACGATCTCGGCGGCAACCTCGTCCGGACGCCAAACTTCGGCGAGGACCAATCCTTCGACAAATCGCGGCACGCCCTGTTCCCCATCCGCGTCGAGACCTGGGCCGGCCTCGTCTTCATCTGTCTCGACAAGGACACCCCCGGGCTTATCAGCTGGCTCGGCGCGATCCCCGGGCTCTGCAAGCCGTTCCCTCTCGCGCCCGACATGGAGTACCACTCGAGCTTCTCGACCGAAGGGGCCTGCAATTGGAAGGCCTATTGCGACAACACGGTGGAAGGCTATCACCTGCCGACCGTGCACAAGCGGCTGACGGCGGCGATCGATCGCGACAACACCTCCATCAAGAGCTTCGATGACGGCCGGCTCGTCGTCTTCGATGTGACTTACCAGTCTTCGGGCTCGGATCTGCGCGGCAACAAGGGCATCTGGTTCTACCGTTTCCCCGGATTCCAGGGCGTCGCCGGCGCGCGCAGCTTCAAGGCCGACCGCATCGAGCCGCTCGATGCCGGCCGCATGCGCTACACGAACTGGTCCTGGTTCCGCGAAATCTCCGAGCCCGAGCGGTCGGACTCCATGGAGTGGTCGCGCCAGATCGCGGCCGAGGATATCGGCATCTGCGAGACCGTGCAGCGCAACATGGCTGCCGGCGTCTACGAGACGGGCGTGCTGTCGCCGGTCCAGGAAGGGCATATCGCGCGGTTGCAACAATTGGTGCGCGAGGCGGTGGGGAAGGTGTGAAGGTCGTGCGCGCCGTGAGTTTTCAGCCCGCGCCGATCCCTTCCTTCACCCACTGATGGAAATCGTAGAGATACATCTCCTCCGGCATCAGCACGCCTTGCTTGTGAGGTGCCGCCCGGATGCCGCGCTGGTTGAGCTCGCAGACATCCGCATCCTGCTCGAGCACGGTCTTCACGAAGTCGATCGCCTTGGTGGTGTCCGATTTCGGATCGGCCAGCGTCGAGGCCGGGAACAGCCACTCGGCCGTCAGCTCGGTCTCCTCGGGGCCGAGCGGACGCAGATAGGTGATGCGCATGTAGTCGGGATGGCCGACGATGAACATCGAGGGCAGGCTCGTCATGTAGTGATAGCCGTCGCGCCGCTCGGTCTCGCGTCAGCCCTTCAATGGCGTGGCCGGCAAGCTTGCCGTCGAGCGTCCAGCTTTCACTGCCGCGCTTGAGGCCGCCCTTGAAGCGGGGATCATCACCCGTTGTGCTCCGCCCATTTCGGGATCCTCGCGCTCCGACATGATGCCCCGGCCGTAGATCGGCACCATGTCGCAGAGCTCCGGGTGCACGCCCGGGCAGTGCAGGCACTCGTTGAAATTCTCCCAGAAGATCTTCCAGTTGCAGGCGATTTTTCGGGTATAGCTGTGAATGGACACGAGGTCCTCGATGGGCCAGTTGTCGAGCCGGTCGCTGCCGCGCGCGAAAGCTGCCGAGAAGGGCGGTGCGTTGCTCGGCATCGAAGCAGAGGAAGACGAGGCCGCGCCATTCGGTCAGCGCGACGGGATAGAGCGAGAAGTTTTTCCGGTCGAAACCCTCCGGCGAGGAGAGCGAAGGCACGCGGCGGAGATCGCCTTTCAAGTCATAGCCCCAGGCATGATAGGGGCAGGTGATGAGCTTGGACTTGAGACGCCCCTCCGCCTCCCGGCAGAGCACGGAGCCGCGATGGCGGCAGGTGTTGTGGAAGGCGCGCAGCGTCCCATCCTCGTCGCGGACGACGAAGGCCGTCTCCCGGCCGATCGTGACCGTCTTGAAGCTGCCGGGCTCCTTCAGCGTGTTGGACCGGAAGGCGTAGACCCAGTTGCGGGACCAGAGCGTCCGCAGCTCGCGCTCGTGTTGCGCGGGGTCGTAGTAGAACGGGCTCGGCAAGGATGGCTCGAGCCTTTCAGGCCCACGAAGTCGCCCCTGGCGCCATCGGCTGTCATGATCCGCTCTCCTCCCGCCTGCAAGCTCGGGCAACGCCATGAGACCATGCTTCGCGCGCTGCTTCAATGGCAAGGCTTTTATTCAAGCAGCCGTGCGCCTATGCCTACAGCGTCAACACCGTGCCCTTGCCGGCCGCCACCGCCCGCTCATAGACGAGCGCGGCCGGGAGCGTGTCGGCGAGACCGACGCCGGAGAAGATGAAGGCGCTTTTGCCCGTCGGGCTCTCGCGGCCCTTGATTTTTCCGGAAACCAGATCGGCAAGCTCACCCGCGAACGGGCCCTGATAGTTGAGTTTCTCGCTGCCATTGGGTCCACTCTGCTCGACATCGTCGGTGACGACGGTATCGAGTTTGGCGAGGCTCTCTCGCGTGAAACTGTAACCTAGCTCGACCATCGCCGCATAGGCGCCGGGCGCCATCCAGTCGACATCGAGGGCGAGTTCGCCGACGGACTTGTGCGGTACCGTCGAGACGACGATGTCTTGCCCTCGACCGCCTCGCGCGGCTGTGTCGTGGCCCGCGCGTTCAAGCCGAGGCTGGACGCATACGCGGCGAAAGTTTCCGCCGACTGGAGCGTCCGGCTGTAGACGACGACCTCGGCAATCGGGAAGAACTGCATCAGTGCATCGAGATGGCCGCGCGCCTGACTGCCGGCCGCGATGAAGCCAACACGCGACGATCCGGGCTTCGCCATATGGCGCGCCGCCAGCGCCGACATCGATCCCGTGCGCTTCTCCGTGATCCAAGTGCCGTCCATGAGGGCGATGGGAAAACCAGTCTCGCCATCGTTCAGGAGAATGAGCGGGATGTAGTCGGGAATGCCCTTGTCGATATTGCCGGGAAAGAAGCCGAGCCATTTGATCGCCGCATAGGACGGCCCGACCGTCGCGCCGGCCTTGGCCATGAACATTTTTCCGTCGGGCCGGGCGATGAGAAGCTTCGGCCGCGTGAAGCCGCGCCCTTCCGCCTTGGCGCGAAAGGATGCTTCCACCGCGCCGGTCACCTCGGCGGTGGAGAGGCCGAGCCCGACGACATCCGCACGCGAGAGATAGAGCAGCTCCTTGCCGATCTTGAGTGTCACTCCCTCGCCTCCTTGAACAGCCGTCCTGGACCTCGACCCGCTATGCCCGCGAGCCTCGCGCCTTCCCACACCGTCACCTGGTTCGCGGTCAAGACTGGCACGCGGAGGCGATCTTCCAGCGGCGCGATGAGATCGAGCGAGGGCACGGCCGTATCGGGCAGCAGCAGCGCGCCGCCTTTGGGTACGCCGAGCTTTGCTGCGCCGTCAATGAAGCGCTCCGTGGCCAAGGCCGCCGCGGCCGGGCCCGAGGGTGCATCGAGCCAGTTCAACCGATCGATACCGACGCCGCCTTCGGCAAGAAAGCTCGTGAAGGCCCGGCTGGTTTCTTCGGGATAGGTTGCGAGCACGGCGACGTTTCCGATGCCGAGCGAGGCGAGCGCCGACAGAAACGCGAGCGAGGTCGAGGACGCCGGCGCACCACAGGCGCGCGTCAACGCCGCCGCCTGCTCGCGCGCGAAGCCGAGACCATCGATGAAGCTGCCGCTCGTGCAGGCCCACATGACGGAGGCTGGCTTCAAATGGGCGATCACCTTAGCCGACAATTCGAGGTTGGGGATAGACCCCGTCGCACGCAGATGATGCGGCGCATGCTCGTCGTCGCCGCCGGAGATGCGCACGCCGACAACGGCCACGTCGACGGTAGGCCCGAGCGCCTCGCCAGCGAGATAGAGTTCGTGCTCGGCGCCGGTTGGCGGATAGAGGAAGCCCAGACGTGTGCGGGCAGCGCGCCGCATCGAATGTCTCCAACCGATCGTCTCTTCTACTGCCTACTGCCGACGTTCCGAGCGTAGGTTGTCAAGCGTAGCGCAGACCCAACATGCTACTTGCATACTGCCTTCTTCCCCCGGACCAAGTCCGGGGTCGACCCACCTACGAATGCCCCTCCACCTGCTCCAGCACCCACATGCCGACGAGCTGCACGGCGTCATCACGCCAGGAGAGTGGGCCAGGCTTGTAAAGCACGCTCGCAAGCGCCTTCTGCTGCTTCTCGAGAATGCCGACATCCTCGCGGCCGACGGCTTCCCAGCGCTGGTAGTAGGGCGTGGCCTTCGCCTCGAACTCGGGATCTGCAAGTGCCGATTTCGGGAAGCAACCGCCGATCTCCAACACCGACTTGTCGTGCGCGATAGGCAACACGTTGAGCCACCACATGGTGTCCTGTGCGATGGCAAACTGACAGGAAGGATGAATGACCGTGAAGTAAGTGCCCGGCTTTGCGTCGTCATCCAAACCTTCGATCGGCGGGAACGGCGGCATTCCACCACCCAGCGTCGCAATCGAGCGGGTCGACAGCACCTGGATGCACTTCCAATCGCCCTCCGTCGCAAGCGTCCGCGAGGTCTGCGCGCCGACCGTCTCCTTGTGCACGATGCCGGTGTGATAGGTCTCCATCGCGTTTTCCAGGATCAGCTTCCAGTTGCAGTTGGTGGACAGCCGGATCGTCCAGGTACAGCGCATATCGCCGAGCTTGTGGGTCGCCATGCGGCGCGGCAGATCGCCCAGATGATCGATGAGCGGCGGCGCCTCCGGTTGAAGTTGAGAAACACGAATCCGGCCCACGTCTCCATCCTGACCGGCACGAGGCCGTTCTCGGTGCGATCGAAGCCTTCCGCATCCTTCATGTCGGGACAGCCGTAGAGCCGGCCATCCGAGAAGTAGCTCCAGGCGTGATAGGGGCAGACGATGCGCTTCGCATTGCCCGAACCTTCCACCAGGATCGAGCCGCGATGGCGGCAATAGTTGGCGAAGGCGCGCAAGGTCCCGTCCTCGCCCCTGAGCAGCATCACCGGACCGCCGGCCGTATCGATGGCACGGTAGTCGCCGGGATTGGGGAGCTGCTCCTCGCGGCAGACGAAGAACCAGTGCTGCAGGTGGATGTGCTTTTTCTCGAGCGCGAAGAAGTCCGGGTCCGTGTAAAAACCGGCCGGCATCGATCTCGCCCGGCTGATCGGCGCGGTCGCCGCCTGGACGTCCTTGGGGTCGAGATACATTCGCCTGCTCCCTGGTCTCCTTGGCTTGGAGACAACCATTGATCCCGCGCTATGATCGGCAATTCGCGCCAAGCCTGCAATGCCGGAAAGGAATAGCCGATGCGTCGAATGGACGTCGGAGGGGTTGCTCGCGGCCTATCCGCCGGGCTGGACGAGATGCCGGTGACATCGTGAGGACGCCGATCCGGACCGGCATCATCGGCACGGGCCATCTCGCGGGCTTCCTGGTGGAAGGCTGCAACCGGACGGGCGCGCCCTATCGGTTCATCGTCTCGCCGCGCGGGCGTGAGAAGGCGGCCGAGTTGCAGCGGCGGTTCGGCGTCGAGGTCGCGGCGTCCAACCAGGACGTCGTCGATCGCTCCGACCTCGTCATCGCCTGTGTGCGGCCGAAGGATGCCGAGGCGGTGCTCGAGCCGCTGACATTCCGCGCCGATCAAACGGTGCTCTCGCTGATGGCGGCCGTCACCCACGCACAGATGCAAGCCTGGACCAGCCCGGCAACGGCCGCCGTCGGCATGATGAACGGCCATGCGAACATGCTGGGCTTCGGCGCGACCGTGCTGCATCCCGCCAACGATACGGCGATCGGCTTCCTATCGCATTTCGGCGCGCTGCATGTGTTCGACGATTGGCCGCGCTATGCGCTTGCGAGCGTCATGGCCGGCGTGTCGGGCACGAGTTTCGGCCTCATCATCGAGCTCGTGCGCTGGTTCGAGACGGCCGGCCTCGACGACGCGACCGCGCGCGCCGCTCGTCACCGAGACCATCATCGGCAGCGCCGAGGTGCTGAAGCGCTCGCCCGAGCCGCTCGACGATCTCCTCGCCGGCCTCCAGACGCCCGGCGGCATCACCGAGCAAGGCAACCGCATCCTGCGCGAGCGCGGTGCGCTTCGCCGCGTTCGACGAGATGCTGGATGCGGTGGCGAAGCGGATGGGGGTCGGGGGATGAAGTTTGTTTGTGGGTGGCACTCCACTCGATGTGGCAGATTGTAGGGGCGACCGGCGGTCGCCCCTCTTCGATCGGCATGCCAGGCTAGAAGAGGGGCGACCGCAGGTCGCCCCTACGCAACCGCCCACGCGAAGCGCCCATGCGCGGCAGGCCGGTGCTCGGCCCCAGCAATGAGGTATGCTGCCGGCAACTGAAATCCAGGAGTAGTGGCCATGGCAGATCGCATCCCCGTCGCCGTCATCGGCAACGGCATCATCGGGCACGGCGTGGCGCAGATTTTTGCCACCGCCGGCCACCCGGTCGTGATGATCGGGCGCAATGCGGCAAGCCTCGCCAAGGCGATGGAGAACATCCGCGCGAGCCTCGGCTGAGTTCGCCGAGCACAAGCTCCTCACCGAGCCCATCGAGGCCATCGCCGCCCGCATCAAGACCTCGACGGCGCTCGCCGACGCGGCCGCCGCCCAATTTCGTCGTCGAGGCCGTGACGGAGGACCTGCCGCTGAAGCTCGGCATCTTCGAGGAGCTCGACCGGATCTGCCCGCCCTCCACCATCCTCGGCTCCTCCAGCGGCCAACCCGCAAGCGCGCTCGTGCCGCGCGTCAAGCACCGGGCGCGCGTCATCGCCACGCATTTCTGGTATCCGCCGCAGCTCATCCCGCTGGTCGAGGTCTGCGCCGGGCCGGAAACGGCGCCCGAGGTTCTCAAGCGCACGCTCGACATCCTCCGTGGCGCCGGCAAGGAGCCGGTCGTCATCGACAAGGAGGTGCCGGGCTTCATCGGCAATCGCATCCAGTTTGCCGCCCTTCGCGAGGCCTGGTCGCTGTGGGCGTCGGGCGCGGCCTCCGCGGAGGCGATCGACGCGGTGGTGAGGAACTCCATCGGCCGGCGCCTCGGCATCACCGGCCCGATCGAGTCGCGCCGATGTCGGCGGCCTCGACACCATGGTCGCCTTCGGCACGTTCCTGATGCCGCATCTCGATGCAGACCCGCTTCCGGCCGGAGAAGGTCGCGGCCATCGCCGAAGGCCGGCAACCGCGGCTTCTCGACCGGCAAGGGCGTCTACGACTGGTCGAAGCGCGACGGCGATGCGCTGCTGAAATCGCGCCGCGCCGAGCTGTTCCGCTGGCTCGCCGTCGACAAGGCGGCGAAGAGCTGAGGGCAACGCGATGGCCGGTGCAGGGGACGACATCTTCGCCAAGGACTTCCTGGAGACGCCCTATTGGTGGCGCGCCGCGCCGCCGCGCGAGCTGCCGCGACCGGAGCTGCCCGCGAAAATCGATGTCGCCGTCATCGGCTCCGGCTTCTCCGGGCTCAACGCGGCGATCGAGCTCGCGCGCGCCGGGCGCTCCGTCGTCGTTCTCGACAAGGAGGACGCGGCGAGCGGCGCCTCCTCGCGCAACGCCGGCTTCGTCGGCCGCACGCTGAAGCACTCCTTCGGCAAGCTCATGAAGACGAAGGGCCTCGACTTCGCCAAGCGCGCCTATGGCGAGATCGCAGATGGCCTTCGATTCCCTCGTCGAGCGCGTCGAGAAGGAGCAGATCACCTGCCACTTCCGCATGTCGGGCCGGCTCATCCTGCTGCGCAACGAGAAGGAGCGGCAGGCGCTCCAGAGCGAGCTCGAGCTGCGCGCCAACATCTCGGCCACAGGCATCGCATGCTGCCGGCGAGCGAGATCCCAAGCGAGATCGGCGCGCGCGGCTACGTCGCCGCCGCGCTGATCGAGGATCTCGGCTCGATCCATCCGGGCATGTATGTCCAGGGTCTTCTGCGCGTGGCCGAGGCCGCCGGCGTCACGATCATCCCGCGCACCGAGGTGACGGCGCTCGCCGAGGACGGCAACGAGGTTCGCGTCGAGACATCCGCCGGCACGATCCGCGCCGGGCATGTCATGGTCGCGACCAACGGCTACACGAGCTTCGCGACGCCCTACGAGGCCAAGCGCACCGTCCCCTTCGACGCCTACATGATCGCGACCGAGGAGCTGCCCGAGGCAACGCTCGACCGGCTGCTGCCGAAGAACCGCACCTATCTGGAGGACGTGCTCAACATCGATTGGGTGCGCCGGGCGCCGGATCAGCGGCGCATCCTCTTCGGCGGCCGGACCGGCACGCGCAATGTCGCGCTGCCAGACATGGCGCGGACGCTGCGCGGCGACCTCGCAGCGCATGCTGCCGGACCTCGGCGACGTGAAGCTCTCGAATGTCTGGACCGGCCGCTGCGCGGGCACGTTCGACCTCTATCCCGCATGTCGGCAATCACGGCCGCATCCACTATGCGCTCGGCTACTGCTTCGCCGGCATGCCGATGGGCACCTATCTCGGACAGAAAGCGGCGCGGAACATTCTCGGACAAGAGAAGGAAGCCGCCAGCGTCTTCCGCGAGATCCCCTTCCCGACCGTGCCGCTGCTCGGCGGCCACAACTGGTTCGTGCCCTGGTACATCGGCTGGCACGATTGGACGGAAGGCAAGGCGGCGGACCGGAAGCGGGT
>CAVUIW010000010.1:0-118332 GCA_963741525.1 uncultured Alphaproteobacteria bacterium | reverse complement strand
CGGTTCGTGTGATGACATCGGCGCACTTGTAGACCTGCGAGAAGCCGGTGATGGTGCATGTCGCCGGATCGACGACGAAATCGAGATCACGCTTCCCGGCGACCTGGTTGATATCGATCTGGCTCTCGAACGTCACCGGTCTCGTTTCGAACAACTCGAGCCGGACCGGAATCATGCCCCCGGCGGGCATCGACACCCGCAAGTTGGGTTTGGAGGCAACACGAGAGAGCGTTGTGTCGCCGGCGATGGTGACACGGGCGAAGAGATCCTCTGAGCTTTTGGCCTCAATCGATTGGACTGCCAGGATCGTCACCGTGACATCGGCCTTGCGGATCGGGGCTGTGGGCTGGCTGGTACCCTGCGCCAGGACACCTGACCATCCGAACGCCATTGCCCCGACGACACCGGCAATTGCCGAAGCGCGACCGATAGAAAGCTTTGTCATGTGGTCCGTCCTCCCGTTACGCCGTACGTCAGTGTCCGCCCTAACCAACTGATATTGCCATCGCCAGCTGGCGTCAACGCTGACAGCGAGGGTTGACGAGCCGCCGATCGCGCCCGCCGGCTGCGAACGCAGGGCCGTCGCCTGTGGACGTCGCGGGGGGGCGAGGCGGTCACGTCGATGCCGGATGCCCCGATCGCCGCACGTGCCTCCCAGCCGGCCGTGCCCGCTCGCGCGCGCCATCCCCGGCTTCATCCCAGCCGCGGAAACGCGGGTGGTGGTATCCGCCGTCGCGAGGCGGCCTCGTAGGTCGAGGCAATCCGCAGCAGGCGATCCTCGGCACCGGGCTCGGCGCGGAATACGAGACTGAACGGCAGGCCGGGCGCGGCGAGTGCGGTCGGCGTGTCGCCGTGCACGCTGTCGTAGCGCGTGCGATCCGCGCTCAGCCGGAACACCGGGTCATAGGCAACGGAAACGTAGCCGGCCGGCACCAGGACTTCGGTCAATCCCGCGTTCGGCCCGTAGAGCGACTCCGGCCGCAGGTTCTGCCAGATGCCCGGCTGCCCCGGTCCGCCGATCACGGCGGGTGGCCACGGCGTATGCAGCCGCACCAGCGCGTCGAGCCGGTTCTCGTGGATCACCATCATGTCGACGCGGCGCAGCAACTCGCGCAGCATGATGCGCTCCTCCACGCCTTGCCGGCCACCCACCGGATTGCGCGGGTCGGCGACCGCCTCCCAGTTCCTGAACGCCGCGCGCTGATCATCGCCCCAGAACGTCGAGCGGGCATTGAGGCTGGCCCAGTCGGCGAGCGTTTCTGTCAGCCCCAGCGCTTTCCAGTCCGCTGCGCGCCGCATGAGGTACTGCGCGATGTGAAAGCGGAACGTCGGGGCCAGCTCCTGCTGCTGAATCGTACCGATATCGAGGTTCTCCGGCGGCGCGATGCGTCCCTCCGCGAGGCCCACCAGGTAGTCGATCGGCGCCAGCGTGCCGCTGCCGAACATGCTGCCCGGCAGGAACTCGGTCGGCCGGATGGCGGCGGCGAAGTCCTTGAACAGCGGCGTGCCGTCCGCCGCCAGACGGAACAGGATGCCCGGCATGAACACCGGCACGAGCTGTGCCAGCGCGCGGCGGAAATCTGTGCTCATCTGATCGAGGTCGGGATCGGGCGTCCACAGCGGATCGCGGGATTCGACCAGCGTAGCACCGAGGCGATCGGCCAGCACGTCCTTGATCTCGCGTCGTGCGGCCTCGACGATCGGGCCCTCGGCCTTCGAGCCCGGCGTCGGCGTCATCGACTCCACGATCAAGCCGAGCCTGACGCCGCGGAGCGCGCCCCGTTCGCCGGCCCGCGTGACGTGGCTGGCATAGGGTGTTGCCAGAACCGACGCACGCGGCACGGTGGTGTAGGGATCGCGCGGGTCGTAGTATTCCGCGACCGGGTCCTTCAGCGCATCGAGGATCATCGCGCAGTCGGCGAGGCTGCGTGCGAGAATGCCGCTGCGGTCACAATAGATGTCGGCGCCGATCGCGCCGCCGTCGAACCCGAGCATCGACTTGTGCGGCAGGATCAGCGCCACCGCATTGTGGTTGGCCGGGCCGCGACAGGACGCGCGCGTCTCCTCCCCCAGGCTCGCCATGACGAGGTTGGCGCTCACCGAAACGCCGCTGCCGGAGCTGGACCCGAGTGACGCCGAGCGCAAGGGATCGTACACGTTGGCCGGGTTGCCGCCCCACGTCGATCGCTGGTAGCCGATTGTTGACGGCAGCACGTGCGTGGGGACATGCTGACCGCCCGGATCGCCGGCGCGACCGTTGTATTCGGTGCATACCGCCTTGGCGAAGATGATCGCGCCCTTCTTGCGCAGCTGCTCGACGAGGATGTGGTCGCGTGCCGGAAAATCGATGTCGTAGGCAGCATCGCCGCCCCCGTCGAGCGCATGTCCCGCGTGTCGAAAGGGTCCTTGAAAGAGAACACGACGCCATACATCGGCATGGCCGCGAGATCGGGATTGCGGCCGTACGTCGCGTCGAGCGCCGCAGCGCGCTCCAGCGCATCGGGCTGATGACGGAAGAACTCGCAAACCGGCGGCGCTCCCGGCGGCAGCGGCCCATTGGACGGATGGCGGTCGAAATCACCGCGGCACGTGACCGAGCGCTCACCGCGGATGTTGAGCGTCGAGAGCGCGTTGAGCTGGGTGCCGCCGGGAATACCGGTGATCATGCCGAGCTGCTGCACGACGGCCGGATCGGAAGCGGTGGCCTGCATGCGGCCGAGCTCGAGCGGTGGGCCCTGGTAGTGCTCGAGATCGGGCAGGATGTCGGCCGCGTTCACCGTGGTCGTCGGGAACTGCACCGGCGCGCCCGCGCGAACCGTGCCGGTCGCAGCCCGGACCGGCGCCCCGTCGCCGGTGACGAGCCGGCTCGCCACGCCGTTGTAGGCCCGCACGCGTGCCAGGTAGTGCTGCACCACCTCGACGCAGGTCGTCTCGCCGGCGCGGATCGCGCCATGCAGGTCCGCGATCGTCGCTTCTTCCAGCACGAAGCCGCTGTTCGCGGTTTGCCCGGCGTCGGTCATGCGGCCAAAGCTCCTTGCGCTACGCCTGCGCCCGCCACCTCACGCCGCCTCGCTGACCGCCATGTAGGCGTCGAACGCTGCCCAGAAGCGCCCGCGCACGTCGTCGGTCTCCTGCAGGATCTCGTGGCGCGCGTTGGCGAGGATCACGTGCGTGCCCGACTTCATGCGCGCCGAGAAATCCTCGATCGCGGCCTGTGAGACGATCGTATCCTTGCCGGCGATGAAGAACAGGATCGGGAGCGCGACCCGCTGCGGAAAGCCAGAATCCCGACGACCGCCATCGAGCGCATCGCGGCGCGCAGCCAGGCGAAGGTCGGGCCGCTCAGCGCGAGTGCGTCGCCGCCTCCATCAGCGCGGCATTGCGGCTGTAGCGCTCGCGGTCCGAGGTCAGCTCGTTGTCCTCGAAGCTCACCTTGCTCTCGCGCCAGTCCGACGCGCCCGGCGCATAGCGCTCGCCGAGCCGGAAGAGGCAGGCCGTCTTCCGCGATCGTGCGCGCCAGCCACGCCGGCATGTGCAGCTGCGAGGGATGCAGCGCGATCATCGGCGCGGTCAGCACCATGCGCTCGAACCAGGTGCCGGGCGATGCCGCATTGCGCAGAAGGATGTTGCCGCCGAGCGAGTGCGCCAGCGCGATATAAGGCGGCGGGCAGTCGGGCAGCACGATCTCGCGCATGAACGTCGCGAGGTCGAGGTCGTAATCGGCGAAGTCCCAGACGTGGCCCTTGTAGGCATCGGGCAGCATGCGCTGCGAGCCGCCCTGTCCGCGCCAGTCCATCGTCGCGACGGCAAAGCCACGCCGGCGCAGGTCGGCGATCACCTCGAAATACTTCTCGATGAATTCCTTGCGGCCCGGGAATACGCAGACCGTGCCGCGCCGCGGCCCCCGCGTTGCCTCGAAGCGCGCATAGCGCACCTCGACGCCGTCGGCACAGCGCACGATGCCGTCGACAGCCCCGCTCGGGACCGGGTTTCGCGCCAGTGCAAACAGGTCCATTGCGCCGCTCCCGGACGCTGCTCGCGGCGCGCGATCCTCGTTGCGGGAGACTAGATGCTTCCGGAAAAGTGGGAACCGGTTTTCCGCAAAGTAGCACGAAAAAGCATAGTGCTAGAGCTATCGACCTCTCCAGACAGCGGTGAGATTTAGCAGAGTGTGAGGGTTTCGCGGCCGATGCCTGTTCAGTACGCCGATAGCCGTCACGGCGCGCCAGTCCGGCGCCTGCGCGACGTAGCGTTGCACGAGGCGCGCCTCGAGACCTGCCGCTGCAGCGGTCGATCGTCAGGTCGAACAGGTGGCCGCTGCCGCGCCGCGCGCGCACGTGGGCGATCTCGCCGCGCATGTCCGGCTGCAGGAATCGTACCAGCCGCGGCGCTCGAGATCTTGCATGACGAGTGCCGCGGCGCGCAGTTGCGGCCATATCGGCGGTCGGCCCACGGGCGCCGTTCATCCCGGTAGGCGGCGGGCGGCGGCGCATCGGCGGCAGATAGCGATGCGGCGGCGGCGGATAGTAGTCGCGGCGCGGCTCGGCATAGCGCGGGACCGGTGGCGGTGGCGCGGGATGACGATACATGTCGCTGTAGCGCGGATCCTCGTCGGCTTGCCCGTGCATATGGCGGTTGAGACGGCAGATCGGCAGCCGCGGCCTGTCCGGCGGCGGCGCACAGCAACGTAGCGACGGCTGCGGCGCCCAAACTGGTCCCAATCCTCCCAGAACTCCTGCCCAACTGCTGAACTCCTGCCCAAACTCCTGAACGACATCATGACATCTCCTCCAGCGGGAACACCAGACCTCGCCTCCTCACCGCGTGTCAGGATCGTGGTCGGCCCTTCAACGGCGCATGAAGATCGCGCCTTTCCTGCGCCATCGCAATGCGTTCCGTCGAGTCCAGCGCCGCAATGGCATGCGCGCAACAGTGCCGCTTGCGAGCGAGGTGAGCATATTCGCCGGAGCGTTGACGCACTTGGTTGCGATTTCCCTGATTTTGCGCCCGATCACCGTGCGGGATCGAGCCACGCTCCGCGCCCCGCCAAATGCGCTTACGGAAATGCACTTTCAACGGTAATGAGTGGGCACGCCCGAGCGAGCCCAGAGAGCCCGCCGATGCCAACCCTCGCGCCGACAGACCGTGCCCCGTTCCGCGCACAATGAAGTCGGCAGTCTGCTGCGGCCGGCCGGGTCTGATGACCGCGCGTGCCGAGTCCGCCAAGGCCGAGATCACAGCGGATCAGTTGCGCGATGTCGAGGACCGGCTCATCCGCGACGCGGTCGGGAAGCAGCAGGACGCCGGACTTCAGGCGATTACCGACGGCGATTTCCGGCGCCAGTATTTGCGGTCGACCAGGATGGCACGCCCTCCGTCGCCGCGACGATCCAGGTTGCCACCGAGGGCGTGGACTATGTCTCCGAGCTCGCGCCGATCGACTACGGCGTCGGCTTCGAGACCGAATGCGCCGCCTTCTACGACGCCTGGAACGGCCGGCACTCGCTCACACCCGATGCGGCGGACGAGTGTGGGGGATCCTGTCCGAAGATCGTGTCGACCTCCGGCAGTCGTTCACGATCGCCTTCGATCTGAATTTCGGCAGCAACGACAGTGGCGGCGACGGCATTGCCTTCGTCCTGCACAATGATCCGCTTGCCGGGTGTTCCTCACCTGGGGGAATCGTCGAAATCAATTTCGCCAATGGCCTGGGTATCGATTTCGACACGTTCCAGAATGCGGGCGATCCTGCGGCGGACCATACGAATTTCTTCAACGCCTCGAACTTCCTGACCAAGCCGGTCATCGGTCCGGTGACCGAGCTGAGCAACCTCGAGAACGGGCAGTGGCACGCCGTCGAAATCCACTGGGACGGCACCAACACGCTGTCCTATGCGCTCGATGGTGTCGCCGCCGGCTCGTGGACGGGTGACATTACGACCTTCCTCGGTACCACCAACTTCGCCTCCTTCGGCGTCGTTGGCGCAACATCAACCACGACCAATAAGCAACTCGTCCGCTTCACGGATATCAGTGCCACCCTCGAGAATGGCACCACTGTCGATTTCTCGCATACGCCCGGTCCGGAAGCCGATGGCGACAGCTACGTGGTGACGAATGCACCGGGGGGCGTGACCATCGGCGCGGCCAACGGCGTTCTGGCAAACGACGGGCCGATCCAGTCCGGACAGCTCAGCGCTGCGATCGTGGTCAATCCGAACCATGGAACCTTGACGCTCAACCCCGACGGCAGCTTCACTTTTACGGCAGACGTCGGATACGTCGGCGGCGACAGCTTCATTTACCGCGCCTACAATGGAACCGCCGCTGGCGAGGTGGGTCGCGTGGCCTTGTCGGTTCTCGCTGACACCAACAACACGCCGCCCACCGGCGTACCGACGGCAACATTGCCGGCCGGCCTCGAGGATACGGCCTACACCGTTTCGGCGGCGCAGCTACTTGAGGGTTTCTCCGATCCCAACGGCGATGCGCTCGCGATCAGCGGCCTCACGGCATCGAACGGCAACGTCGTCAACAATGGCAACGGCACTTACACCATCACGCCGGCGCCGAACTTCAACGGCACCGTCGAGTTGACCTATACGGTTTCGGACGGCCGCGGCGGCACTCTGGCCGGCCAGACCCGCAGCTACACGCTGGCCCCGGTCAACGATACGCCGGTGATCACCTCGAACGGCGGCGGCTCGACGGCGGCGAAAACCGCTGCCGAGAATAGCGCGCAAGTGGCGGGCGTCACGTCGGCCGATCCAGACGCCGGTCAGGCGCTGACCTATTCGATCATCGGCGGCACCGATCGGGATCGTTTCAGCGTCGTTGCCGCCACCGGCGCACTTTCGTTCGTTGCGGCGCCCGACTTCGAGGCGCCCGCCTCCTCCAACGGCGATAACGTCTACAGCGTCGTCGTCCAGGTTGCTGACAGTGCCGGCGCCTTTGACACGCAAACGATCACCATCACCGTCGCCGATGTCGACGGCATCTCGCCGCCGGCCTCGGACGCCGCGACCATCAGCGGCACGGAGGAGGAGGACATCCTCTCGGGCCTCGGTGGCAACAACACGCTGCAAGGTTTCGGCGGCAACGATAGCCTGACCGGAAATGGCGGCGACGATACGCTGAATGGTGGCTTGGGAAATGACACGCTGTCCGGCGGAGCGGGCGTCGACCGGCTGACTGGCGGCGGTGGCATCGACTCGCTGAACGGCGGATCGGAAGGCGACATCCTGATCGGGGGCGCCGGCGCGGATACGATCAACACCGGTGCGGCAAACGATAACGTGCGGGATTATGTGCGGTTCACCGCAACGAATGAATTCGGTGATTCGGTCGTCAATTTCGATGCCACCGGCACAAGCGCGCAAATCGATTTTGTTCAGTTCACTAGTGCGCTCAATACCGCCTACGATGACGGGAACAACAACAACAACTTTCAGTTTGTGAGCGGAAACGGCGCTACCGGCACGGTAGCCGCCAATGTCAATCAGACCAACAGCGGCACAGAAGCTCTGTTGTTGTCGGGTGTGAACGGCGAGGGCGTGGCACTCGGCAGTCTTGGCAGCGCTTCGTCGGTGGCCGCGGCCTTCAACACAGAGTTCGTTATCACCGCCGCGAACGGCGAGGATGCTCTTCTGGTGGTCAACGACACCAACGCGAACAGTTTCGCGATCTGGCAATGGATCCAGGCGGGGGGTGGCGAGACCTCCGCCGCCGAACTCACCCTAATCGGCATCTTTGGCGCGAACGGGACGGCCACGGGGAGCAGTTTCGATTTCGGGTGACGAGGTGGCCGGGCGCCCGGAGCCGCCGGGCGTCGTCGCGGCTCGATCGCCGATGAACCCGCGCCGCCTTGCTCAGGCGTTTTCGCCTCGCATCGGTTTCAAGCGATCGGCGCCTCGGGGAAGGCGAGCTGTTCGCGGGCGCGCCATTCGCTGGTGACATAGTTGATGATCGCCGATTTCCGCACGCCCTTGATCGGCCGCTTCTCGAAGCCGTGATAGGTGTGGCCCGACGGCACGAAGATCATCGCCGCGTTGGCGGCGAAGGGCGAGCGGGCCACGTGATTCTTCCCGGCGTCGTAGACGTCGGTACCGAGATCCTTGTGGGACGGATCATCCGAAAGATACAGCAGTAGCGTGAAGAGCTTCACGCCGAGGTCCGTATGCGGCTCGAGCCAGAAGCCATCGATGTCCTGCGCGTATTCGATTCGAAGGTACGAGCCCTTGAGATCGATGCCGAACTTCTTCTCGATCGCGCTCGTCATTGCCTTCGACTGAAAGGCTTCCGAGACTGCATCGACGACCGGGAATGCAAGCTTGTTCTCGGCATCGAAGTATTTGCGTGTGTTGTTGTGAAGTTCGCGTTTGCCCGAGACGCCGCCGAGCTCGGGCGGCGGGAACGGCAAGGCGGTGACCTCGCGCGTGACCTCGGCCGGCAGGCATCCCTCCAGGAACCAGTGCGGATAGGGTATGGCGTTACGAGGCGCGCGATCGGCGCTCGCCAGGAAGTGCCGCACGATCTCTTGTGACGTTGCCATTTGAGCCTCCGGCTGCCGGACGTCGACTCGCCAGGTTTCGCCCCGTGGTCGAGGAACCCTGCAAGCGGACGGGCATCAGGCTCACTACGGCCGGATGCCGCCATCGAGAATGCGGCGCGGTGTCCGGAAGGGCTCGCGTGACGATCTGGCGCGGGAGTAGAGGCGGTCTACTTGCTGGGCGGGCCTACTGGCGCATCGTCGCACCGGTCTGGGCAAACTGCTCCGCGAAATGGTCACCCAGCTCGTCGCCGAAGCTCCCCTCGGACCTCAGGCAGCTCGCCAGCAACTCGAGCAGAGAGGCGTGCAGTTGTTTCTCGGTCTGCAGCTCGGGCGGATGGTCGGCCAGGAACTGCAAGATCTCACCGTAATCAGGCATGGTTCGTCCCACGCATCAGAAAGCACAGCCACTTGTTTTGTTGACAGAGTGTTGCGGCCGAACTGTGTCACTGGCGAAAAGCCCAGAGCGCCCTGGTCCGGCTTTGTCGCCACAACGAAAAATGCTAGACCCGCCCCTGGGAAAATGTCTTGAGCATAACGGAGAGGCACATGCCGGCAGCGGGATTTGGCAAGGTCGTTGCGCCAGTGTTGACGCCATTCGGCGTCGACGGACAACCGGACGCGGGCCGTTTCACCAAGCATGCGCTTTGGCTCTTTGAGCAGGGCGCGACAGGCCTTGCGCCCTTCGGCACGACGAGTGAGGCGAACTCACTATCGATGGCGGAGCGGAAGCTCCTGCTCACCTCGCTCATCGCTTCGGGAATCGATCCGGATCGGCTGATGCCTGGAACCGGTCTTTCGTCCCTTCCCGAGACGATCGAGCTGACGCGCCACGCGGTCGGCCTCGGCGCTGCCGGCGTACTCATGCTCCCGCCCTTCTACTACAAGGCGGTGAAGGATGACGGGCTCTTCCGCTTCTTCGCCGAGGTTATCGAGCATGTCGGCGACAAGCGACTGCAAGATCTACCTCTATCACATTCCCCCGGTCGCTCAGGTCGGCTTCTCGGCCGAGCTCATCGAGCGACTCATCAAGGCCTATCCGAAAACGGTCGTCGGCCTGAAGGATTCTTCGGGCGACTGGGCGCATACTAAGATGCTCATCGAGCGCTTCCCCGGCTTCCGGGTTTATTCCGGCTCCGAATTGACGCTGGCGCAAAACCTCGCGGCGGGCGGCGCCGGCGCCATCTCGGCCGGCGTCAACGTCAATGCGCGCCTTATTCGCAAGCTCGCCGATGCGGCCGGCACAAAAGAGGCGGTGGCACTGGAGGAGAAGGTCTCGGGTCTGAGGAAGGCCATGCAGGCCCATCCGATGATCCCGATCCTGAAGGCGATCATCGCTCATATCCGGCAGGATCCGGTCTGGGGCGATACACGTGCGCCGTTGATGCCGCTGCCGGAAGCCGAGCGGAAAACGGTCGTACCGCAACTCGTCGCCGAGATGGGGCTCGAGCCGGCGTCGGCTTGAGCCATGTTGCCGTGACGACTTCGCCCCCTCCATCTCTGGAGGGGGCGTTCAGGTGGCGGCTTGGGGGAGCTTGGCTGGAGCACGCTCAGGCGAAGTGGGCGCGGTTTCGAGGTAGAACGTGCTCAATCTAGAATAGCTGCCGTGCGGCGCTGGCGATCTCTTCCGTGATGCCGTTCTGTTGAAGCAGCGTGGCCGCGAGGATCGCGCCGGTCGCCAGGAAGCAGGCGAGCGCCGCGAGCTTGCTCGCGCGCCAACTGCCGCCATAGCGAAGCTTGAAGACGCTCAGATCCATCGGACGTTCCCGCTGTCCCGATACAGAACGTATCGCAAATTCGATGATCGACTTATAGCAGAAGAATTGTTTACTGTCATTCCTGAGCAATAGGTAGGATTAAGCAGAGATTAAACTCTGACAACAGGCGTTAATGTCTGTTGTTGCCGCATTCATTCCTCAACCCAATCGGCGCATTTGGGCGGCATGCTCGTACCCCACGGCATGATCGGCACCGTCGAGGTCGAGTTCTTGGGGCTCCCCTCGATCAGCTTGTCGGTGTAGACGAGGTAGACGAGCACGTTGCGCTTGGCGTCGCAGCCGCGCACGATCTGCATCTTCTTGAAGATGAGCGACCGGCGCTGCACGAAAACGTCCGCGCCCTGCTCGAACTTTTTCTTGAACACGATCGGCCCAATCTGCCGGCAGGCCAGCGATGCATCCGACAGCTCCTCGGCCAAGCCCAGCCAGCCCGTCCAGCCGCCTTTCTCGGGAACGGTGAAATGGCAGGCAACGCCCTCGACATCGGGATCGTCGAGCCCATAGGTCGCGAGCTTGTGGTCGGGCGAGAGCAGCTTCCAGACGGTGGTTTTCTTGAAGATGAGGTCGGGGTCATCGTCGGCGCGGGCGGGGAGCGTGGCAACGAACATCAAGCTCAGAAGTGCCAGTAGAGTTCGGGTCATCCAATCCTCACAAGTGAGTTCGCACTTACATGGGGATTGTGCGGTGCGAGAAAAAGGGGCTCAGGCGAGGCGTGCCTCAGTTATGTCAGCCGCCCGTTACGGTGGCAGTTAACTTTCAGCCGATTGACAGGTTTGCTCTATAGGCCCAGGTTGGAACGCTAGCCGCTGCAGCATCAGCGGCAATCTGCCAAGATGTTACCCCGGCATGTGCCGACGAGCCTCGTAGAACCGATCAGCAGTTGCAGGAGGCGATCATGGGACGGACGATTTTTGGAGATGCCAACAATAACGTCTTGCGCGGCACGGCGGACAATTTTCTCGGTTTCGGCGGAGATGACAAAATCTACGGTAACGGCGGCAACGACAGAATCGACGGCAGATCGGGAGACGACGATCTCTACGGAGGAGTGGGCAATGACGGAATCTACGGGGGTGACGGTTGGGATGGACTATTCGGAAATGCTGGCGACGATTCGATGAATGGCGGCGCCGGCAATGATTATCTCAATGGCGGCGCCGGCGATGACACTGTGCATGGTGTCACCGGGCGTGACTACTTGCGGGGCGAGCAAGGTAACGATACTCTTACTGGGGGATTTGACAATGACCAACTCTATGGCAATTCCGGTTCTGATCGCCTGTTCGGTGGGGCCGGCAACGACTATTTGCAGGGCGGTAATGCTGGCGACAATGTAGAAGATTACATGGACGGCGGAGACGGCAACGATAACATGAATGGAGCGTTCGCCGACGACACAATGATCGGCGGGCATGGGAACGACAGACTATATGGAACGGTGGGCGCAGATCGGCTGTGGGGCGGCGGGGGCATCGACAGGTTCTGGTATGGCGGTAACAACGACTCGACGTTGGGCAGTCACGATATCATTTTCGATTTCCAGCATGGCAGGGACAAGCTCGACCTCGCCGCCATCGACGCCGTCTCCGGTTCCGTTGCGACCGGCAATCAGCGTTTCACCTACTTCGACGGCTCCCCAACGCGGCTCTTGGCTGGCGAGCTGACATTTTGGTACGACCTGCAGGCCAACCGGACGATCGTGGAGGCCAACGTCGATCTCGACAGCACCAACGAGATCCACATCGAATTGATCGGCAACATCCCCTTGTCGTCGGCGGACTTCTATTTCTAGTACTCGCCATCAGAAATGGCAGGTACTAGATCGTTGCTGAAGTACCCGATTCACGCTGCATTTTCGTGTCACGACGTGTGGCACTCAATTCCGCGACCGGGTTCTAGGCCTTCGCTGCAATGAAGGACCGTGCTGTCTGAGCAACGTCGCGCATCTCCCGGCACCCCGTCACCCCCCTCGCTCCATCAGCCTCGTGAACGTCGCGGCATCGATGTTCGCGCCGCAGCCGACGAGGCCGACGCGCTTGCCTTTGAGCGTATCGCGCAGCGGCCCGATGAGAGCTGCGACGCCCGCCGTCGGCGCCGGTTCGGCGGCGATCTTGAGATCGCGCAGCATCAGGCCCATGCACCGGCACATATCGTCGTCGGAAACCCTCACCATGCCGTCGACGAAGCGCTGCACCAGGCCGAAGGACAGCGGCAGATGCATCGGCGGCCCTAGGCTGTCGGCGATGGTCTTGACCTCGACCTTCGGCAACGCATGTCCGGCGGCGAGGCTGTCGGTCATGCCGCGCGCGCCTTCGGGCTCGACGCCGTAGACTTTCGTTGCGGGCGAGAAGGTCTTCACCGCGGCCGCGACACCGGCGATCAAGCCGCCGCCGCCGACCGGCACGATGATCGCGTCGAGCTTGCGCGCCTGCTTCAGGAATTCGAGGCCCAGCGTCCCCGCCCCCGCAAAGGTATTCTTCCCCTCGAAGGGGTGGATAAAGGTTTTGCCTTCGGTCGTCCTGATCTCCTCGACCTTGGCGAAGGCCTCGGCGATCGTATCCATGAGGAGCACTTCGGCGCCATAGCTTTTCGCTGTCGCGACGCGGAAGGGATTGGCGGTCTTGGGCATCACCACCTTGGCGGTCGTGCCGAGCAGGTTCGCCGCCAGCGCCACCGCGATCGCGTGATTGCCCGCCGAGACGCAGGTGAAGCCGCGGGCACGCTCTTCGTCTGAAAGGCAAAGCGCGACATTCATCGCGCCCCTCGGCTTGAAGCTGCCGCCGCGTTGCAACATCTCCAGCTTGATGACGACATCCGTCGAGGGATCGAGCTTGGAGAGCAGCTCGCGCCCGGGCCAGGCGACCGTCGGCGTCTCGATGAGGTAGGGCGCGATGCGTTGGGCCGCGGCCTCGAAATCTGCCTGGCTCGGGATTGCGTCGTCGACGGCGGACGTATCGCTCATTTCTTCAGCCTCACCTCGGCGGCCTTCCGGATTTGCGTCAGCGTCATCTTCGCGGTGAGTGCCTCGGGATCGGTTTTCAATTCGATCAGCGCGGGCTTGCCGGCGTCGAGAGACCGAATCAGCGCCGAGCGGAATTGCCCGGTCTCCTCGACCGTCTCGCCGTGCGCGCCATAGCTGCGGGCGAGCGCCGCAAAATCTGGATTGACGAGGCTCGTCGCCATGACGCGGCCGGGATACTCGCGCTCCTGGTGCATGCGGATGGTGCCGTACATACCGTTGTTGACGACGAGCACCACGATGTTCGCGCCATACTGACAGGCGGTCGCCAGCTCCTGCCCGTTCATCATGAAGCAGCCGTCGCCGGCAATCGCCACGACCGGCCGCTCCGGCTGATGCAGCTTGGCGGCGATGGCGGCCGGCAATCCGTAGCCCATGGCGCCGCAAGAGGGCGCGAGCTGGCTGCGCCAGGTCTTGTAGACGAAGTAGCGGTTGAAAAATCCGTTGCAGTTGCCAGCGCCGTTGGTGACGATCGCATTCTCCGGCAGCACATCGTCGAGGATTCGGGCGACCTGTTCGAGCTTAACGGCGCCAGGTGTCGTCTCGGGCTCGAGGAATTTCTTGTAGCCGTCGTTGAGCTTCTTCACCCACTTGGCGCGCTTTTCGGCACCGGTCGGCGTCAGCTTGGCGAGCGCGGCGACGAAGGTCTGGGGCGATGCCGCGATGCCGAGCGTCGGCCGATAGACCATGCCGAGCTCGTCCGGATCGGGATGGACATGGATCAGCGGCTGTTTCGGCACCGGCGGCGCCAAGAGCGTGTAGCCGCTGGTCGTTGCCTCACCCAACCGCGCGCCGATGGCGATGACGAGATCGCTCTCCGTGATGGCCTTGGCCAGCGCCGGATCGGGACCGATACCGATATGGCCCGCATAGCAGGGATGGCGATTGTCGAAATAGTCCTGGAAGCGGAAGGCGCAGCCGACCGGCAGGTTGAGCTTACCCGCCGCATCGGCGAGATCGTTGCGGGTCGAAGCGCTCCAACCGGCGCCGCCGACGATGACGATCGGCTTCTCGGATTTGGCGAGGAGCTTCTGCACCTCGTCCATGTCGCCGGCGCGCGGCGCCGAGAGCGCCGGCACGACCATCGGCGCGGGCTCGACATCGGCGAGATCGGTCAGCATGTCTTCGGGCAAGCCGAGCACGACTGGACCGGGGCGCCCGCTCATCGCCTTGTGAAAGGCGCGGCTCACATATTCGGGGATGCGCTTCACGTCCGTGATGATCTCGGCCCCCTTGGCGAGCGCGCGGAACATGTTGAGGAAGTCGAAGTCCTGGAAGGCCTCTCGGTCGAAGTGCTCGCGCGCCGGCAGCCCGACGAACATCACCATGGGCGTCGAATCCTGGTGGGCGATGTGGACGCCGATCGAGGAATTCGTGGCACCCGGCCCGCGCGTTACGAAGCACACGCCCGGCCGCCCGGTTAGTTTGCCGTGCGCCTCCGCCATCATCGCCGTGCCGCCTTCCTGGCGGCAGACGATGGTCTTGATGCGGTTTGAATCGTAGAGCCCGTCGAGCGCGGCGAGGTAGCTCTCGCCCGGCACGCAATAAACCGTATCGACACCTTGCGCCTCGAGCGCTTTCGCCAAGATGCTGCCGCCGTGGCGCATGGTGGGGCCTTTCAGGTGGAGGGCGCGAAGGGTCGCCGGATGAGGGTTGCCCGTCCTTAGCACGGCCGCGCGGACTGGCCAATTTGGGTGGGGTCGCTGGACAGTTCTGGCCGGTATCGGCTAGATGGCGACCTCAATTCTGGATGGCCTAGAGATGCCCATACCCTACGACTTTCTCGTCATCGGCGGCGGTATTGCCGGCGCCTCGGCGGCTTACGAGCTGTCGCGGCACGGCAAGGTCTTGCTCCTCGAGCAGGAGCGGCAGCCGGGCTTCCATTCGACAAGCCGATCGGCGGCGGTATTGTCGGAGGCCTACGGGCCGCGGACCTGGCAGATCATCGCGGCGGCGAGCCGGGCCTTCTACGAGACGCCGCCGGACGGTTTCACGGAGCATGCGCTGACGAAGCCGCTCGGCTCGCTGTTCCTCGGTCGCGCCAAGGACGAGGCGAGCTTACGCGCGCAGGATGTCGATCTCAAATCGCGCGGCATCGCCTCGGAGCTGATCTCGCCTGAGGAGGCCTATCGTCTCTCGCCTATGGTCCGGCCCGGCGGTTTCACGCTCGCGCTCTTCGAGCCCAACAGCGTCTCGCTCGATGCGAGTGCATTGCTGCAAGGATTTCTCAAACTTGCGCGTCGCAACGGGGCCGAGGTCATCACAGGCGCGCCCGTTGTGAAACTCGCGCGCCGCGGTCCGGTCTGGCATGCCGAGACGTCGGCCGGCAATTTCGAAACGCCCATCGTCATCAATGCTGCCGGCGCCTGGGCGGACGACATCGCGCATCTCGCCGGGCTCCGGCGTCGCGGTGTGAAACCGTTCCGCCGTACCGCCATCACGTTCGATCCGCCGGCCGGCTCCGATGCCAAGCGCTGGCCCATGACCTTCGACATGGACGAGACCTGGTACTTCAAGCCGGAAGGTCACCACATCATGGCTTCGCCCGCCGATCTCATCCCGGCCGAGCCCGGCGACGCGCAGCCCGAGGAACTCGACCTCGCCATCGCTGTCGATCGAATCGAGACGGCGACGACTTTGAAGGTCGGACGGATCGCCAGCCGCTGGGCGGGCCTCAGAACCTTCGCCCCCGACCACGAGGCGGTCATCGGCGCTGACCCGGACGAGAGAAGCTTCATCTGGTACGCCGGCCAGGGTGGCAACGGTGTCATGGCCTCTGCGGCGGGCGGGGAGATTGCGGCGGCAGCGGCGCTCGGGCGGCCGATGCCCGCGCCGCTGGCGGCTCTCGGCCTCACCTGGGAAGCGATTTCGCCAGGCAGGCTCACCGCCGCGTAGTCGGCCGCCCGCGAATCAGGAATAATTTCCGCAGACGCCCCGGTGGCGGTCTGTTCAGGGAAGCTTTCATTAACCCTCCCCGCCTAGCGTGACATTGGTTTGTTCCGATTTCTGCATCGGGAGCACAGATGGCCCGCAAGCGGATCCCGCGTTTCGCCGTTCGGCAGGGCTTCGACCTCGGGTGGCTTGCTATTGCCATTGGCTTTCTGATTGGCGAGGACGCATGGGGTTTCCGAGCCAAGGCCGTGACGGACGATAAGGCGGGTGCGGGCGATAGTCTGGCCGCCGCATCACAGAGCATCGAGACGCCGTCCGGCTTTGAAAACGCGGATGGGAGCCTGCACGGCTCGGGTGATGGCGCCGTCTTCGCCGCGTTGGCCATTGCCGAGGCGAACGGCACCGATCCGGATTTCTTCGATTGGTCTGCCATCCGCCTGGATGTGACCATGCCGGGCACGAACCCATCGGTGCGAACGTATTGGTCAGGCATTGATGCCGGCGCAACGCTCGCATCCGTCGATCCCTTGATCTTCGAGATGCCGGCCTGGGTTTTCGACAGTGATGCGACGGCCGTCGGGGGCAACTCGGTTCCCATCGGCTTACCGGTCGCGGATTTCGTTCGAATTCGAGTTTCGCGATCCTCTGATCCCGCCCGCACGTTCCCCACCAGCCCTGTTACCCACGTATCGGCCGATACTTATCCCCGGGTCTTGGAATTGGGGTATGATGCACCCACGTCAAGGCGGTTAGGAGCCGGAGAGCGCATGGCCATGGTTAACCGTTGGTCGATAGTGCGGGGATGGGTGGCGTTGGGCCTCGTCGGGGGCCTGATGGCGCTTGCGCTCGCCCGCCCGGCCGAAGCCGCCGAGCGGCGCCTCGCGCTCGTCATCGGCAATTCGGCCTACAGTTTCGGCGCACTCGAGAACCCGAAGAACGACGCGACCTTGATGTCGAAGACGCTTAAGGCTGTCGGCTTCGAGGTGATCACCCTGATCGACGCCGACCAGAAGGCCATGAAAAAGGCCATGCTCGAGTTTGGTCGCAGCCTTCGCGATTCCGATTCGGTCGGCCTGTTTTACTATGCCGGCCACGGCGTCCAGGTGGACGGCGAGAACTATCTCGTCCCCGTCGGCGCCAACATCCGCGACGAGGCCGATGTCGCCGTCGAGGCGGTCGCCGCGAGCGAACTTCTCAGGACCATGCAGCGCGCGGCCAGCCGCATCAACATCGCCATCTTCGATGCTTGCCGGAACAACCCGTTCGCCTCGACGACGCGCTCCGGCACACGGGGCCTTGCCCGCATCGATGCGCCGGCCGGCACCATTATCGCCTATGCGACGGCGCCGGGCGATGTGGCGCTCGACGGCACGGGCGGCAACAGCCCCTACGCGAAGGCGCTGTCGAAGCACATGGCCTCCGACGGGCTCACCGTCGAGGAGGTGTTCAAGCGGGCGCGGCGCGAGGTGCTGGAGAGCACGAAGAACAAGCAGACGCCCTGGGAGAGCTCGTCGCTGACGGGCGATTTCTATTTCAAGCCGGGGACCGCGCCGGTCGGTAACGATCAGGGCGGCTCGGCATCCACGACGGCCGAGACCGCGCCCCAGCCCGAGGACGAGCGCCTCGTCGAGGTGAAGGCCTACGAGGCCATCCGCGACAGCGAGGACGCCGCCGCGCTGAAGGAATTCCTCGGCCGGTTCCCGGAGAGCATGTTCGCCGATCTTGTGAAGCTGAAGCTCGCCAAGCTCGAGCCAGGCGCGGCCGATGGCGATGGCTCGAACACCGAAGTCGCGGACAACGTCGATCCGAATAGCCCGGAAGGCATCTTCCGCGCCGGACAGAAGCTCGAACTCGGCCAGGGCGTCGAGGCCGATGCTTCGCGTGCCGCCGACCTCTACCGGCAGGCCGCCGATCTGGGACACACCGGGGCCATGACGGCGCTGGGTGGGCTCTACGAGCGGGGCTCCGGCGTTGGGAAAGACCCCAAAGAGGCCGTCAGCTGGTATCGCACCGCTGCCGACAAGGGCGATGTGCGCGGCATGACGCAGCTCGCCGCCCTTTTCGAGACCGGTAAGGGCACCGTCAAGAACGAGGTGGAAGCCGCGAGCCTCTACCGCCGCGCGGCAAGCCAGGGCTCCGCCAAGGCGCTGAACAATCTCGGACTGATGCTCCGCGAGGGCCGCGGCGTGCCAAAGGATGAGAACGAGGCCTTCCAGCTGTTCGAGAAGGCGGCCGGGCTCGATTTTCCCAACGCCATGCACAACGTCGCCGAGGCCTATGCCAAGGGCCGCGGCACGCAGCGCGATATGGGCGAGGCGGTTCGCTGGTATCAGCGGGCGGCCGGCAAGGGCTATGCGCCGGCCCGCGCCGCGCTCGCCCAGCTGTTGGAGTTCGGCGAGGGGGTGCCCAAGGATCTGGCCGAGGCCGTGAAGCTCTACCGGCAGTCAGCTGACGAGGGCGACCCGCAAGCCATGACGAGCCTCGCCTACATCCTCGAACAGGGGAAAGGCGTCGAGCAGGATCTCGCCGAGGCGGCGAACCTCTACGGGAAGGCGGCGGAGGCTGGCGACGCGCGTGCGATGCACAACCTCGCCTCGATGCTGCATGAGGGGCGTGGTGTGAAGGCGGATCACGCCCGTGCGGCCAAGCTCTATCAGGTCGCCGTCGACAAGGGGTATACAGCGGCGATGCGCGGGCTCGCCGTGCTCTACGACGAGGGCAAGGGTGTGCCGCGCAATTCCATCAGGGCGGCCGAGCTGATCCTCCAGGCCTTCAAGAAGGGCCACAAACCCTCGCGCGACGAGCTTCTGCAGAAGCCCGAGACCTGGAGCGAGGCGACCCGCAAGGAGATCCAACAGGCGCTCCGCAAGGCCGGCGTCTACAAGGGCCGCGTCAACGGCAAATTCGGCCCGGACGTGCAGGCGGCGCTCAGGGTCTACGGGAAGCAGAAATGACACCGGGCTGGACTGGCGCGTTCATGGCTGCCCCGGCCTCTGAGAGAGCGATTGGCGCGACTCGGACGATCAGGCAGACTGTGCGTGCACTGATCCGGCACAAGGCGGAGGACGAGACCAATGCGCGACGACCAGGCAGCAGACGAAGAGCTGATGGTGGAGATCTACCAACGGGAGGTGAAGCGCGTCGACCGGCGCTATCGCCTGCAGTTGCTGTGGATCCACGTCGAGGCGTTTGTGCAGGCCCATCTCATCATGTTCGGGCTGACGGGAGCGCTCTGGCTGCTGTATCAGCTGCTGCTGAAGTAGGGGCGGCGGCCGCCAGGCTTGATTGGCGGCGCGGCGCGAGCTTCAATCACCCCCGGAACTGAGTCAAAGTCACATAAGGATTCCGGGGGAACCATGCGCCGCTTCGTCATGCTACTCGTCATCGCCGCAATCGTGGGCCTGATTGGCTTCGTGGTCATCACCCAGCCGAGCACCATTCGCGAGGCGGCTCTGCCGACGCATACGCCAAGCCTCGCCAATGGCGAGCAGATGTTCTTCGCCGGCGGTTGCGCCTCCTGCCATGCGACACCGGCGAGCGACCGGTGCGACGATCCCGTCTACAAGGACAAGCATACGCTTGGCGGCGGCCGCTGCCTGCTCACCCCCTTCGGCACCTTCTATGCGCCCAACATCTCCTCCGACAAGGCGACCGGCATCGGCGCCTGGACCACCATCCAGTTCATCAATGCCATGAAGAAGGGCGTATCGCCGGACGGCCGGCACTACTATCCGGCCTTCCCCTACACCTCCTACCAGCGCATGAAGTTCGCCGATCTCATCGATCTCAAGGCCTACATGGATACGCTGCCGGCGGTGAAGACGACGGTGCCCGATCACGATCTGGCGCTGCCCTTCCGCTTCCGCCGCGGCCTCGGCCTGTGGAAGGCGATGTTCATGGACGGCAAGAGCTTCGTGCCCGATCCCTCCAAGAGCGAGGAGGTCAATCGCGGCGGCTACCTCGTCGAAGGGCCAGGGCATTGCGGGGAGTGCCATACGCCGCGCAACTTCATCGGCGGCTTCGACATGAAGAAGCGCATGGCGGGCGGGCCGGCGCCGGAGGGCGATGGGTGGATCCCCAACATCACGCCGGCCAAAGATGGGCTCGCCAGCTGGTCTGAAGGCGATGTCGAAGCCATGCTGACGAGCGGCATGCTGCCCGATTTCGATTTCGTCGGCGGCCCGATGGCGGCGGTGGCGCGCAACATGGCGCAGCTGAAGCCCGAGGATCGCAAGGCGATCGCGGCCTATTTGAAATCGCTCGAGCCGATCGAGAACCCGAAGCCGGCCGCGCCCTTGGTCGGAGCGAATTGAATGACTGAATCGAAGAACATCGCCGCGTCCTTTCCTCCCCCTTTCGTCGCGCCGAAGGCGCGCCTCCGGCACGACGGGGGAGGACTGTTCGCCTTGGGTTTAGCGGCAGCTAAACCCTTAGGCGAACATGGGTGGGGGTGCTCGTTCGGCGAAGCACGAGCTATCGACGATCCGATTCCCAATGTCAGAAATTCCGGTTTTCCGCCTCCGGCACTGCCGCACCAACACCCCCGCCTTGGCGCGCCTAAGGACTTACCGGCGACGCCGCTAAGTCCAAGGCGCGCGTTCCTCTCCCATAGAAAGGGGGAGGAATCCGTGCGGCGACCACTCAGGCCTCAAAACATCGCCTCGAGGGAGGCGTGGGATCAGGCGCCGTGGGTCCCCAGCGGTGGAGACAGTGCCTTGTCTCTGCGAGGAAAATGGCGCGCGGTGCCGGCCCTGGTGTCAGTGTTGGTGCTCAGTTTTGCTTTACCCACCCCCGCCCACGCCAAGGGGGACCTCTACGGCTTCGTCGTCGGTATCAACGATTATCTGGGCACCGCCAACGATCTCGCGGGCTCCGTCAACGATGCCGAGGACTTGGCCGGCGCACTGCGCGCCGCCAAGGCGAAGAAAGTCGTCAAGTTCGTCGATCAGGCCGGCACCAAGTTCAACATCGAGCGCTCGTTCCTGAAGCTCGTCGCCGACGCGAAGGCCGGCGATACGATCCTCTTCTCTTTCTCAGGTCACGGCACCCAGGAGCCCGAGCCCGCCGATCGCAAGGCCGAGGTGGATGGCAAGAACGAGGTGTTCCTGCTCTCGGGCTACGCCACCAAAGGCCCGGCCTCCAAGGAGCGCATCGTCGACGACGAGATCTTTTCCTGGCTGAAGAAGGCCGACGACAAGGGCGTCAACGTCGTCTTCATCGCCGATTCTTGCCATTCGGGCTCGATGAACCGCAGCGTGCGCAACGATGTGGTGCGCTATCGCAATGCCGATTTCGGCGCCATCACGGACGATGAGCTCGCGTTCCCGCCGCCCGAGACGGCCAAGCTCACCGAGGGCGACCTGAAGCACGTCACCTTCATCAGCGCCACCACCGACGAGAAGCTGACGCCGGAGGTCAAGATCGGCGGCAAGTGGCGCGGCGCGCTCAGCTGGTCGATGGCGCGCGCCATCGAGGGCCATGCCGATCGCGACGCCAATGGCGAGGTCGATCAGTTCGAGCTCGTCGGCTACATCGTTCCTTCCGTCGCGCGCATCGTCGAGAGCCAGCAGACGCCGCAAGTGGTGCCGCTCCGGCCCGAGCGCCTAGCACTATTCCCGGTTGATCCGGAGGCGGCCTCCAAGTTCGTGCTGGCGGCGGCCGAGACGGGGACCCTCGTCCGCGAGGGCGAGAAGGATCCGCTGAAAGTCGCGGTCGAGGGCGGAGACGGCGCGGCGCCCGATGGCATCGCCTTCACCGAGATCGTCGCCGACAAGGGCGAGGCCGATCTCATCTGGTACAAGGCCGAAGGCAAGGTCGAGCACCGGATCGGCGGCGAGGTGGCGAGCGGGATCGATGAGTCCACCATCAAACCGGTCATTGCCAAGTTCGCGGCCTTGAAATGGCTCAAGGCCAACGGTGCGATCGATCCCGTCGCGGCGGGACTGACGAGCGGCGACAAGCGCTACGCGCCTGGCGAGACGGTGGAGATTTCCGCCGAAGGCGCGCGGCAGCCTTTCCTCACCATGTTCAACATGCCGCCCGACGGCCGCGTCGAGTATTTCTATCCCTCGCCGAGCAACCCGGAGGAAGCCGAGAAGGACTGGCGCAAGAACACGTTGAAGGAGCGCTTCAAGGTCGACCGGCCGCCCTACGGCGCCGAGCATCTCGTGCTGATCTTCACCGACCGGCCGCTGCCGGAGCTGCATGCGGTGCTCTCCGCCATGAAGACCGCGACGGATGCCTCGGGGCTGCAACTGGTGCTTGAGCAGGTGCTGGCCAAGCGCCCCTTCCAGGCCGGCGTGATCGATGTTTATACGGGTGGGTAGCGTGCGTATTTTTTTGGCTACGGTGACTCTTGGATTGGCGTTGGCCACCCCCTATGCGGCCCATGCCGAAAGCCGCGCGCTCCTCATCGGCATCGACGACTATGTGAGCGATGCGCTCGATCTGCCGGGAGCAGGTGCGCGCGACGTCGAGGCGATGACCGGGCTCGCAACGGCGCGGTTCGGCGTCGAGGCCGACGGCATCATGACGCTCGTCGATGGCGCAGCCACGCGGCGCGCCATACTCGACGGCATCCAGAGCTGGCTCGTTGAAGGCACGTCACCCGGCGACACGGCGCTCCTCTACTTCGCTGGGCATGGCTACTTCTCAGCTGACGAGAACGGCGACGAGGCCGACGGGCTCGACGAGGCGATCGTGCCGGCGGATGCCGAGATCTCCGGCATTCATGTGCTGGGCCTCGTCACCGACGACGAGCTGACGGCCGCGATCGCCAAGCTCGAAGACCGCAAGGTGACGGTGATTCTCGACACGGGGCATTCTGGCCGCGTCACACGCGACAGGCTCAAGACGCGGGCGATCGCGATCGAAAGCAACGGCGCCGTGCTCGCGCGCACGCCCGACCTCGAGGAGCTCACCCGGTCGATCGCCGTCGAGCCGGCGGTCAAGCAACAGAAAGCCGAAGCGGTTACCGGCGAGACGCTGATCGAGAAAGCGCCGAAGCAGGCCGACCTTTCCGTCTGGTCGGCCGTTTCCCCGAGCCAGACAGCGCTCGTTGATACAGCGAGCGGCCACGGCGTCTTCACCAAGCTCTACGCGGAGGGCGCCGGCGGCGGCGCCGATCGCAACGGCAATGGCACCGTCTCCAACGCCGAGCTCATCGCCTATGTGTCGGAAGGCTCGGCCAAGTTCTGCGAGGCCAACGCCCAGAGCTGCGAGATGGGCCTGACGCCCGTGCTCGAGCCGAAAGAGGCGCTGGCGGGGGTTCCGGCTGGGGCATCCAGCGAGGCGGGTGACAGCCTCACGGCCGAGGCCGTCACCGACCTCCTCGCCAAAGGCAATGCCCAGGGTGTGGCGCTGGAGCAAATTCCCGCTGGACCGCTCCCGAAAGGCACGAAGAACATTCGTTATCGCCTGACGAGCCCGGTCGACGGCCGGCTGCTGCTGCTCGACCTGTCGGACGACGGCGAGCTGATCCAGCTCTTCCCGAACCAGTTCACGAAGAAGCGAGAGGGCAAGGACTCTGGGTTGGTCAAGGCGGGTGTCACGGTTACTATACCGGATGCCTACTACGGTATTTCCTTCGATGCGACCGAGCCGGGTGATGGCACCATCGTCGCCATTGTGGTGCCGCCTAGCTCCAAGATCGGCGGTGGCGTTGCAACCCGGGCCATCGCGGTCATTCCCAAGGACGAGGCGAAAGCGGTATTGCTGGAGGCGGCGGCGGCTGCCAATGAGCAGGTTAATGCCGGGGGCGAAGCCAACACCACCGCCCCGGCGAGCGCGGTGGTTACGCTGCGTTACGAAATTTTGCCGTGATTCGAGGTCGTTGCGGCGGCCGGTAGGCTAGGGTGATAGGATGTCAAGAGGTTGGAAGCGGCGGTTCGCAAGCGCACATGCAGCGCGGACCTCAAGGCCCCCCGGGCAAAGGACGCTCGACCTGCGTCCGGGCACGGCCAGAAAAGAACAAGGGAGGCTTACATGAGCACGATCAGGGATCGCCGGCAGCTGGCCGGCACGACGGCACTGGCCCTTCTCCTTAGCGCGGCGGCGATCGCCACCGCACCTGCATCCTATGCCGGCATCGGCAAGGAAACGAAGGCCTCGACGGCCGGCGTCGTGTTGCTGGCTGAGACCGGCACGACGACGACAGCTCCGCCGCCGGCCACGGAGACCGCCGGGGAGCCCGAAGCCCCTGAGGCCGAGGGAACCGGCGATGCACCGGAGCAGCCGGCCGCCGCCGAGACCGCACCCGCCGAGGCAGCACCCGCCGCTGCTGAAACCGTGGCTCCCGCGCAGCCCGAGGCGGACGAGCCCGAGGCAGCCGAAACCGCGCCCGCAGTTCCGGCCGACGAACCGGCCGCCGCCGAGGCGACCCCCGCGCCCGCCGAAGAGCCTGCCGCAGCCGAAGCCGAGCCGGCAACACCGTCCGCCGCCGAGGAGCCCGCGGCTGCGGAAGCTGCGACGCCACCGGTGACCGTCGAAATCGTCGCCGACACCGCTCCGGCTGTCGCCGTCACTCCGCCAACCGACCCGAAAGCACTCGCCGTCTTCGAGATGCTCGACAAACACTGCGCGCGCTGCCACCAGGACGGCAAGCTCGGCAACCGGCTGCGTCCGGCGAAGAATTTCGGCGATGTGCTCGATCTCGCGCGCCTCGCCCGCGATCCCAATCTCATTCAGCCCGGCAATCCGGACGCTTCGCGCCTGTACAAGCAGATCGTGAAGAAGGAAATGCCCTACGACACCTACTACGAGTTCTCGGGCGCCGAGCCGACGGCCGAGGAGATCACGGCGCTGCGCGACTGGATCGAGGGTCTGGGACAATCGCAGTCCGCGTCTTGCGAGAAGCGCAAGTTCATGACCAACGAGGACGTCGTCGGCGCCATCGCGGCCGACCTCCAGTCGGAGGCCGACCATCGCGTCAAGGGCATGCGCTACTTCACGCTGGTCAATCTCGCCAATGCCTGCGCGAGCGACGAGGAGCTCGAGGTCTATCGTCAGGGCTTCGTCAAACTGTTGAACTCGCTGTCGAAGAATCCCGATGTCGTTCGCCTCAATGCGATCGACGAGGGCAAGACCATCGTCAAGGTGAACCTCGAAGAGCTCAACTGGACGACGGAGGACTGGGAGAAGCTCGTCTCGGCCTACCCCTATGCGGTTGATCCGGACGTCAAGCTCAACGACTTCGTCAAGCAGGCGACGGAAACCAATCTCGCCTACATCCGCGCCGACTGGATGGCGTTCGCCGCTTCCCGGCCGCCGCTCTACCACACCATTCTGAAGCTGCCGACGACCTTCGACGGCCTGCAGAAGGAACTGAAGCTCGACATCAAAACGAACCTCACGAAGTTCCTCGCCAAGCGCGCGGGCTTCCAGGTCTCCGGCGTGTCGCGCAACAACCGTCTGATCGAACGTCACGGCATCGAGACGGGCGCATTCTGGACCTCCTACGACTTCGGCGGCAACAAGGGCACCCAGAACCTGCTTGAGCATCCGCTCGGACCCGAAGGCGAAGGCGCTTTCACGCATGATGGTGGCGAGACCATCTTCTCGCTTCCCAACGGCTTCAATGCCTACTACCTTAATACGGCCAAGGGCGACCAAATCGCGACCGGGCCGACCAACATCGTCCAGGACACGACCCAAAAGGATCTCCTGGTCACCAATGGCATCTCCTGCATGGGCTGCCATGACCAGGGTTTCCGCAAGGCCAAGGACGAAATCCGCGCCCATGTCGAGGACGATCGCACGTTCTCGAAGGAAGTTCGGGATTCGGTCACCGCACTCTACCCGACGCACGACGAGATGGATGTCGTCATCGACGGCGACGTCAAGGGCTTCCGCGCGGCGATGGAGCGGGCCGGCCTCGACCCGGATATGAAGTACGGCGGCATCGAGATGATCAATGCCCTCTCCAAGCAGTACGAGAAGGACGTGACGCTGAAGCTCGCGGCGGCCGAGTATGGCCTGTCCGACGAGGAGTTCGTCACGCGACTGGAAGGCGCTGGCGGCGAGGCCTTCCGCGTCAAGCGGCGGCTCGAGCAGGGTGTCATCCCGCGCGATACATTCGAGCTCGCCTTCAAGGATCTCTTGGGCAAGGTGACCGACGACAAGGTCGCCGAGGCCAAGGGCGCGGCCGCCACCGAGGCGACCCCTGCCGCTACCGTCGCCGACGTCAAGGAGAAGGCCGATGTCAGCCGCGACTTCGAGATTTCGCTGATCTCCGATAAGTCGAAGTACAAGAAGGGCGAGCTCGCGACCTTCACTGTCGCCTCGAAGCAAGACTGCAACCTGACGCTCATCAACGTCGACAGCAAGGGCACCGGCACCGTGCTGTTGCCCAACGACTTCGAGAAGGAGCACTTCCTGAAGGCCGGCTCGGAGATCCAGGTGCCGAGCGCGGAGGCATCCTATCAGCTCCGCCTCCAGGACAAGGGCACGGAGACCGTGATCGCCGTCTGCAACGCCTCGAAGGAAGAGGTCGACGGCATCCAGCACAACTTCGACGAGAAGCAGTTCACCGAGCTCGGCAACTACCGCTCCTTCGCCGTCCGCGCCATCAAGGTCGAGAAGACCAAGAAGAAGGCCGGCGAGAAGAAGGCGAGCGAGGAGGCTGCCGAGACCGGCAAGGTGACGGCGAAGGGTGACGTGCTCGCCCGCACCGCCATCAAGTTCGAGGTCAAGTAATGTCTCGGGCCTGGACGATCATCTGGAGGCCGGCGCTCGTCGCCGGCCTCGCCGTTTGCGGCGCGGGCTTCGCCCAAGCCGACTGCACCGCGCTCGACGGCGAGATCCGCGAGGCGATTGAGGCCGGGCTCGCCGAGAAGCTGCCACTCCTCAACGAGCGTATGCTCGAGGATCCGACCTGCCCGGGCGACTATCGTGAGCGGACCGGCCGCGTCATGGCACTCGCCATGGTGAAGGGGCTCGAGACCAAGCACGGCAACGCCATGCCGATCGAGGCGCTGGGCGAGGCCGTGAAGCTCGGCCGGCCCTGGCAGGCACTCTATGCGCTGGGCAACGCGCATTACGAAAGGAAGAGCTTTGCCGATGCCGTGCGTGCCTATGAGGCGGCGATCGAGGATGTGCGCGACGAGCGGCTCAATCCCAAGGCGCCGCCCAAGGAGGTCGAGGTGGCGCTGTTCAAGCGCTCCTATCAGGCCCGGGCTTTGGCCGAAGGATATGTCGAGGTGCCGGTGACGCGAGGCAAGCGCGGCGGCATCGCCAGCGGCAAGTACCGCAATTTCACCGTTTCGGCCGTGCCGGTGCCGATCCGCTTCGGCTACAACGAGGCGACGCTGACCGAGGATGGCGAGAAGGCAGCGGCCGACATGCTGAGCTACCTGAACGAGCAGAGCGCGGCGCGCGTCACACTCATCGGCCATACCGACCCGAAGGGCGGCGAGGGCTACAACAAGAAGCTATCGCTCGCCCGCGCCGGGGCCCTGAAGACCTACCTCACTGCGAATGGCTATACGGGCGAGGTCGTCATCGAGGGCAAGGGCGAGGCCGAGCGCTTCGAGGCCGACGACCCCTCCGCCTACGCCGAGGACGAGCTCCACGCTTTCGACCGGCGAGTCGAGTTCGTGGTGGAGTAGGCCACCGGCGCTGCCGCCGACGAGCGACGGGCGGTTGGAGGGGCACCCGGCGGGCCCACCCTCACCCTTCTATGCGCGAGAAATCCGCCACGCTGCGGGTCGCCTCGCGGATTTCGGCGAGCAGATTGAGCCGGTTCTCGCGCAGCTTGGCGTCGTCGGCGTTGACGGTCACCGCCTCGAAGAACTGATCGACGGGCTTGCGGAGTTTTGCCATCGCGGCCATGGCGGCCTCGAAGTCTTCGGTAGCGATCGCCTTGGATGTGGCGGCCGTGGCGGCACGGATCGCCGTGTGCAGCGCGACCTCGCCGGGTTCGGTCAGGAGCTTCGCATCGGCCGGTTTATCGTAAGCGCGCTTCTCCTTCTTCTCCTCGATGCGCAGGATGTTGGCGGCGCGTTTGGTTCCCGCGAGCAGGCTCCTGCCGTCGTCCGTTTCGAGAAAGCTGCCCAAGGCCTCCACGCGGCGGACGATCATCAGCAGATCGTCCTGGCCGCCGAGCGCGAACACCGCATCGACGAGATCGTGGCGCGCGCCCTGCTCGCGGAGCTGGACTTTCAGGCGGTCGGCGAAGAAGGCGAGGAGGTCGGCGGTCGTCTCGGCCGGAGCCTGGCCACCTGCGCGCGAGACAGCCGAATTGAACAACCCGGCAAATGGCAACCGCACCTCGTTCTCCAGCACGATCCGGATCACGCCGAGCGCCGCGCGCCGCAATCCGTACGGGTCTTTCGAGCCCGTCGGCTTCTCGCCGATGGCCCAGAAGCCGGCCAGCTGATCGAGCTTGTCGGCGAGCGCAACCGCGACAGACACCGGCGCCATCGGCACTTTATCGCCCTGGCCCCTCGGCCAGTAGTGCTCTTCAATGGCGTCGGCGATTTCCGCCTTCGTGCCGGCAGCCAGCGCATAGTTGCGCCCCATATGGCCCTGCAACTCCGGGAACTCTCCGACCACGCCCGAGACCAGGTCGGCCTTGGCCAGCTGCGCCGCGCGGCGGCATTCCACCGGATCGGCGTCAACCTTCGGCGCAATCGCCTCCGCCAGCGCCGCGATGCGCTCCACGCGATCCCATTGGCTACCGAGCTTCTCGTGAAAGGTGATGTCGTGCAGCGCCGACCACATGTCGTCCATCGGCCGCTTCAGGTCCTGCTCGTAGAAGAACTTGGCATCCGACAGCCGCGCGCGGATTACCTTCTCGTTGCCGGCGATGATCTGCTTGCCGCCATCGCCCGCTTCCAGATTTGAGACGAGCAGGAAGCGCGCCGCGAGCTTGTCCGTCTCCGGATCGCGCAGCGAGAAGCACTTCTGATGAGCCTTCATCGAAGTCGAGAGCACCGCCTCCGGCACCGAGAGGAAGCTCTCGTCGAACCGGCCCATCAGAACGGCGGGCCATTCGACGAGCCCGGCATTCTCCCGCGCCAGCGCCTCGTCCTCGACAAGCTCGAGATTGTGCTCGTGCGCGACCTTGCGCGCCTTGGCGAGGATCAGCACTTTCCGCTCGTCGGCGTCGAGCATCACCTTGGCGGCCTTGAGCTTGCGCGCGTAGTCCGCGAAGCCGCCGGGCTCGATGACCCCGGGGGCGAGGAAGCGGTGGCCGTGAGTCACGGCCTGGGATTCGACCCCCTCGATGGCGAGCGTCAGTGGCTTGCCGTCGATCAGGCACATGACGGCTTTGAGCGGCCTGACCCAGCGCATGCGATTGGCGCCCCAGCGCATCGACTTCGGCCAGTTGAACTTGGCGATGGTGTCGGTGACGACCTCGGGCACGATGTCGGCGGCCTTGCGGCCGGGCTTGGAGATGCGCGCGACGTAGTAGTCGCCCTTCTTCGGATCGCTGACGATCTCGGCCTCGCTGATCGACGAGAATCCCGCGCCTTTCAAAAATCCCTGGATCGCCGCGTCGGGTGCGCCCACCCGCGGTCCTTTCTTCTCTTCGCTCACATCGGCGGATTTGGCGGCGAGCCCCTCGACGACGAGCGTCAATCGGCGTGGCGTGGCAAAGCTCCGCGCCTCCCCTTGCGCCAGTCCCTGCGAGGCGAGCCCCTCGGTCACCATAAGCCTCAGATCCTCGGCGGCGCGTGCCTGCATGCGCGCCGGGATTTCCTCCGAAAACAGCTCCAGCAACAGCTCAGACATGATTGGCCTCGCAGTGTTCGCCGCAGTGGAGACGCGGATTACTGCTCAACCCCTCTCCCGGCGCATTCGCGCCACCCTCTCGCCAAGGGAGAGGGCCGGCCAAAAGCGACTGCCTCGATCTTGGCGACGCTAAAGGGCGGCACGTTGATGTCCCGCTTCTATCGGCCCTCTCCCTTGGGGAGAGGGTGCCGGCAGGCGGGAGAGGGGTTGAGAAGAGCCGTGCGTCTCCTCGAATGCGGTCGTAAATCTCAACTAGCACGCTTCGCGTCGCGCGCAAATTCGCGTCGGCCTCACACAGCGCCCGGCCGGCGGATGACGAAGCCCACCTTGTGATCGGCGGTGAAACCGCAGGCCCGGTAAAAGGCATGGGCCGGCGCGTTTTGAGGGCGGGTCAGCAACATCACCTGGTAGCAGCCCTTCGCCCAGGCCGCCTCGAGCGCCGCATCGATGACGGCCCGGCCAAAACCCTGCCGGCGGTAGTCGCTGTGGGCGACGACGTTCTCGAGAAAGGCGTGGGGCGCACCGCCTCGCATCAGGTTGGGCGCGTTGATGAGCGTGCAGGCGGCGGCGAGCGTGTCGCCGGCGGGCGCGACGAAGACCGTCAGGCCGGGCTGCGTCAAGGTCTCGCGCCAGATGCGAGCGGCGGTTTCGGGCGCAAGCTCCGGCATATCGGGATTGAGATGCCGATAGAGTGCGAGAAGGGCGGGGAGGTCGCCTGGTTCGGCCGCCCGGACGTGGTTTTTGGTCGGAGGCGGGTTCATGCGCCCTTCAACTCCGCGCGGCCAACGCTTGCGTCAAAGTTTTCGCATTGTAGCGCATCATGCCGACATAGGTTGCCGCTGGGCCATCGGCCTCCGACAACGCATCCGAATACAGCGTGCCACCAACCTTGACGCCGGTGTCCTCGGCGATCTGCTCGATGAGGCGCGGGTCGGAGATGCTCTCGACGAACAGGGCACTGGCTTTCAATTCCTGGATTTGCGTAATGAGCTTGGCGACGTCCGCGGCGGAGGCTTCCAATTCGGTCGACACGCCTTCGGGCGCGAGGAATGTCACGCCATAGGCATGCGCGAAGTAGCCGAAAGCATCGTGACCGGTGATGACGGTTCGGCGATCTTTCGGCAACGCGTCGATCATCTGCCGGATCTCCGCATCGAGCGCTTCGAGTTCGAGGGTGTAGGCCGCGCCGTTCGCCTTGTAGGTTTCGCAGTTGGTTTTGTCGGCGTCACAGAGTGCCTTGGCAATATTGCTCACGTAGTGAAGAGCGTTCCTGACACTTTGCCAGGCGTGCGGATCGCGATGGCCATGGTCGCCACCGTCGCCTTCAGCGGGCGCGATGGCGTCGACGCCTTCGGTCGCGACGATGATCCGGGCCGTCGAGCCACTCGCCTCAACCAACCTGCCGATCCAACCCTCGAAGCCCAAGCCGTTGACGACCATCACCTGTGCCTTCGAGACGGTTTCGGCATCTGCTGGTCTCGGCTCGAACACATGCGCGTCGCTCCCCGGGCCGACGAGCGTTGTAAGCTCGATCCTGTCGCCGCCGACGCGCGCTGTCATGTCGCCCAAGATCGAGAAACTCGCGACGACCTTGAGTTTCTCCCCGGCCTGACTGGCGGCCGTGACACAGAGCAGCGCAAGTAGTCCAACCGTGCTGGCGAAAGCCGTGTGAAGACGTGACATCGCAAACTTCCTCACGCCGTCCGATGCGTGCGCGGATGCCTCTGGCCAACGATGAGGCCATGCGGCGCGAAGATCATGGAGCCGATGTAGATCGCGCCCGCCGTCAGGATGATCGAGGGTCCAGACGGCAGGCTGAGGTGATATGACAAAAGCAGCCCCACGATGCTCGAGACGATGCCTGACAGAATGGCGACGAGGCACATGAGCTCGAGCCGGCGTGTCCAGAACCGCGCTGCCGCCGCCGGCAGCATCATCAGGCCGACCGACAGCAGCGTGCCGAGCGCCTGGAATCCGCCGACCAGATTGAGCACGACGAGCATCAGGAACAGGAGATGCACGATCGGCCCGGCGCCATTGACGGAGCGCAGAAACACGGGATCGAAACACTCTGCAACGAGTGGCCGCCAGACCAACGCCAGTAGCACGAGCGTCACCGTCGCGATGCCGCCGATCAGGATCAGCGCATCGTTGTTGAGCGCGAGCACGGTGCCGAACAGCACATGCATGAGATCGACGCTCGATCCGCGCATGCTGACGAGCAGAACACCGGCGGCAAGCGAGATGAGATAGAGCGCGGCAAGGCTCGCATCTTCGCGCTGAACCGTCATGCGCGAGACGGCGCCCGCCAGCAGCGCCACGACGAGGCCGGCGATGAGGCCGCCCAAGGTCATCGGCACCAGCTCGAGCCCGAACAACAGAAAGCCCGCCGCCGCGCCCGGCAGGATCGCATGTGCCATCGCATCGCCGGTGAGACTCATGCGGCGGAGCATCAGGAAGACGCCGACCGGGCAGGCGCTGAGCGAGAGCGCAATCGCGCCGGCGAGCGCCCGCTGCATGAAGGGAAAATCCAGGAATGGCGCGAGCATCAGCTCGTAGAGACCCATCACGCCACCTGTATGTCCGCGCACCAGGGCGCGTCGTCGACCCAGGCTTCCGTCATGCGGCGGGCCTTCAGAATGTTCTCGGGCGCCAGCGCCGACTTGGTGTCGCCCCAAGCGATGGCCTCGCGGGCGAGCAGCAGTGTTTCCGGAAACTGTTCGCGGATCAGCGCCATGTCGTGCAGAACGGCGATGACGGTGCGGCTCTCGCCGTGCCAGCGATGAATGAGTGCCACCAGATCGGCGACCGTCTTCGTGTCGATGGCGTTGAACGGCTCGTCGAGCAGGATGACGCGCGCGTCCTGCAGCAGAACCCGTGCAAACAGAACGCGCTGCAGCTGGCCGCCGGAGAGAGTCTCGACGGGGCGCATTTCGAAACCGGAAAGCCCGACCGTCTGCAACGCAAGACGCATCGCCGCCTGGTCGCTCCTGCCGATGGCGCCAAACAGGCCGCGCTTCTCGAGGAGACCGAGTGTCAGCAGATCGACGACGGTCGCCGGAAAGCCGCGATCGATATCGGCCTGCTGTGGCAGATAAGCGATGTCGCGGCGCCGGCAGCCTTCGAGGTGGATCGCACCGTCGAAGGGTTTCAGGAGCCCGATAATTCCCTTAAGGAGCGTCGACTTGCCGGAACCGTTTGGTCCGCAGACGGCGACGAGCGCGCCGGGCTTCACCGTGCCAGTCAGGTGGTGGACGGCCGGATGGCCTTCGTAGCCGAGCGTGACATTCTCGAAGCGCAGCGCGGCGGTCGTCATGACAGGACTCCGAGGATCATCGCCCAGATGATGAGTACGAGCCCGCCCGCGAGCGTCAGGCGGTGGGTGAGGCCGAGACGGAGGAGGCTCGGTGCCAGAACCGGTGGCGTGCTGGCCCGTGCAGGGGCTGCATGGGTGTGGTCGTGATGATGGTGATCATGGTTGTGCGTATGGGTGTTCATGCGGCCACCTCCGCCACGAGCGACGGGAGACCAAGCTTCTCGCGGATCTCGGCCTCACCGAGGTCCTGGCCGATGACGACGAGGGCCGAACGGCGCTCACCTTCCGGCCACGCCTTCAAGCGCAGCGGCGCGCTCAAGTAGCGGCCGACAGCATGGACGACGAGCGGCTCGTCGGGCGTCTCGCGCGTCTCGATGAGGCCCTTGATGCGCAGGATGCGGGGCGAGGCCGTGCGGAGCAGCGAGTCGATGGCCGATACGATCTCGCGCTCGGGCAGGCGATCCGGCAATGCGAAGGCAAAGGCGCGCACGCCCGCCGTGTGCTTTGAAGGAACGCGGCGGGTACCCGCGCCACCCAGTTCCAAGAGGCAGTGCCCGAGCCCCGAGCCAGCCTTGCGCACCGGCGGCGCGTGGCGACAGCGGTTGGCGGGCGAAAACGCCGGGGAGATCAGTCGCCGGGTCGTGGACATCGGCGATGGTTGCCGACGGATTGAGCGCGGCGAGCCGCTTGACCAGTTTCTCGACATCGCGCTTGGAGACGGGATCGGTCGCGAGGTCTGATTTCGTCAGCAGCACGGTGTCGGCGACTTTCACCTGTGCCTCCGCCTCGCCGTAGCGGTCGAGATGCGTGTCGCCCTGCACGGCGTCGACGACGGTGATGATGGACGTCAGCCGGTAGTGCGCGACGAGCCGCGCATCGAGCATCAGCTGCGGGAGCAGCGGCGCGGGATCGGCGAGACCCGTCGTCTCGATGACGACACGGGCGAAGGGCGTGATCTCGTAGTGCTCGGCGCGCTTTGCCAGATCGAGCAGGGCGTGGGTGACATCGCCGCCGGCCGAGCAGCACAGGCACCCGGTCGTCATCTCGATGACCTGCCCCTTGACCGCAGCAATGAGAGAGCGATCGATGCCGGTATCCGACAACTCGTTGACAATGACGGCGGTCTGGGCGTGTCCGGGATCGGCGAGCAGGCGATTGACGAGCGTCGTCTTGCCCGCGCCGAGGAAGCCGGTCAGCAGCGTGATGGGGCGCACCTGGCTCATGACGGCTTTACTCCGCTTGCCGTGCAGCGCTCGCATTGGCCGAGGATTTCGAGTGACACGCTGTCGATGGCAAAGCCCGTGCGCTTGACGCTGTCGGCGATGGCCCCGAGCCGCTCGTCCTCCAACTCGTCGACCTTGCCGCAGTCGCGGCAGACGACGAAACCCGGCCGCCCGGCATGGTCATGGCTGCAGGCGACGAAGGCATTGAGCGCCTCGATCCGGTGCACCTGCCCGTGGCGGGCGAGCTTGTCCAGCGCCCGATAGACCTGGTTCGGCGCCTTCATGCCCGAGGACTTGAGCTCGGCCAGGATGTCGTACGCCGACAGCGGTCGGCTGGCGCGGGCAAGCACCTGCAGGACCTGCTCGTCGTTGCTGGTGATGACGTTGGGGCGGGGCATCGTTGCGTCGTCCGGCCACACGGGGGATTAGGATGTTATGTTACGACATTACGGAACAGTCAAGGGCTGCCCTCCGCCAAATCGTCGAGGATGGCAATGAGGCTGTTTGCGGTCGTCCGCGGATTGACCAGGCAAATCCTGAGGCACGGCACACCCTGCCATGACGTCGGGACCACGAGCCAGCGGCCCTCACGCGCCCGCTGCCGGCTCCAGGCGAGATACATCTCCTTCGTCCAGCCCTCGCGCGTGAACAGAACGACTGACAGCTCGGGCTCGACGAGGAGCCGGAATCCCGGCCGCCGCTTGATCTCGTCCGCCAATGCGCGGGCAGCACTCAGCGAGGCCTCGATCGCGTCCGCATAGGCCTTCGTGCCGTAGGTCACGAGCGAGAACCAGAGCGGCAGGCCGCGGGCGCGCCGCGAGAGGTGATAGGCATAGTCCGCCGGGTTGAACTCGCCGCGATCGACGGCGTCGAGATAGTCGCCGTGCTGGGCGTGAGCGGCGGCGGCCGGCGCCGGGTCGCGATAGACGAGGGCGGCGCAGTCGTAGGGCGCGAACAACCATTTGTGCGGGTCGACGCCGAAGCTGTCGGCGCGCTCGATGCCGGCGAGACGGCGGCGGCCCTCGGGTGAAGCGAGGGCTGCGAGGCCATAGGCGCCGTCGACGTGCATCCAGAGGCCTAGCTCGGCGCAGACATCCGTGATTGCCCCGAGTTCGTCGATGGCGCCTGCATTCGTCGTACCGGCGGTGGCGACGACGGCGAAGACGTTCTCGGCACCGTCCTGGGCGAGGGCTTGGCTGAGCGCCGGGCCCGTCATCCGGCCGCGATCGTCGGCGGCAACCTCGAGCACATCGATATCCATGACGCGGGCCGTCGCGCGGATCGAGGCGTGCACCTCCCGCGTCGCCGCGATCTCGAGGCGACCGTTGCGCCCGTGGCGCTTGGCGAAAACATCCCGCGCCGTAACGAGCGCGCTCAAGTTGGCCGCCGAGCCGCCGGAGAGAAACACGCCGCCGGCCGTGGCCGGGAAGCCCGCGAGATCGGCGAGCCAGCGGATCACCTGGTTCTCGGCCACGATCGCACCGGCCCCCGACTCCCAGGTGCCGCCGAAGATCGAGGCGGAGCTGACGACGAGATCGAACATGGCGGCGGCGAGCGAGGGTGCCGTCGGCACATAGGCGAGGTTCATCGGATCGTCCATTGGCCGGCAGGCAGGCATCAGCACATCGCGGAATAGCCGCAACGCCTGATGCGCGCCGGCGCCCTCGGGGCGAACGGCATCAGCGAGCGCGGCACTGAGCTGGGCGGCCGGCGCCGCGCCCCAGTGCGGGTCTTTCGGCAATCGCAGACGCTCGATCGCATAGCCGATGACTGAATGCGCGAAGAGCTCTGTCGGCCCGTCCCAAACATGCATCGATGGCATGCGGTTCTCCTTGTTCGGCCAGCCCGGCAAAGAATCACTTGCGCTCAAAACTAGAGCGCTATTCGATCTGATTGAATCAGATCGGCGTTCTAGGCTATTGGTTTTGAGCACTTTCTTTCGACCAACCGGTTTCCACTTGGTCGGAAAGTGCCCTACCGCGCCGCCTTCAGTGTCGCGATCCTTGCCTCCGGCACCTCGCGGACGCGGCTTCCGAAATGTTCCATGCCGCGCGGGACCGGGCCGCCATAGGCCCAGTCCAGCAACTCGATCGTGTGCACAACCGGCACCTCGAGCGCACGCTGCAACTGGGTGATGCAGCCAATGTTTCCGGTCGCGACCACGTCGGGAGCGACCTCGGCGATATGACCGGCCTTGCGCTTCAGCAGCTCGGCCGACAGCTCCGGCTGCAGGATGTTGTAGGTTCCGGCAGAGCCGCAGCAGATGTGACCTTCCGGGATATCGACGACGGAAAACCCAGCGCGCTCGAGCAGCCGCCGCGGCTCGTCGATGATGCGCTGGCCGTGCTGCATCGAGCAGGCCGAGTGATAGGCGACGCGGATCGACGACCACTGCTTGGGCGGTCCCGGATCGCGTTTGACGAGATACTCGGTGATGTCCTTGGCGAGGCCCGCGACCATCACGGCATCGTTGGTGAGCGCGCTCTCGCTCCCCAGCAGATGCGCGTAATCCTTCACCGTCGTACCGCACCCCGACGCATTGATGATGATGGCATCGACAGGCTCTTGGGCGATCACCCGGCCCCAAGCCTCGACAGTGCGCGAAGCCTGCCGCTTCGCCTCCTCAGTGCGCCCCATGTGATGGACGAGCGCGCCGCAACAGCCAGCGCCCGGCGCCATCACCACCTCGACACCGAGCCGCGTCAGCATCCTGACCGTCGCATCATTGATCTCGGGCCGGAGCACCTGTTGCGCGCAGCCGGCGAGCAGGATTACCCGCCCCCGCCGCTCGCCCGCGGCCGGCACGGTGCGCGGCCCGCGATAGCTGCCCATGCGCAGCGCGCCCCGGGGCGCCAGTTCGAGCATCGCCGCAATGGGCTTCAAGCCGATGCGCCGCAATAGTCCCTTGAACGGCCGGGCGAAGAGCGCCGCCGTCAGCGCCAGCCGCATCCGGCCGGGATTGGGAACCGTCCAGGCGACGAGCCAGCGCGACAGCCGCTCGCGCAAGCCGCGCCGTCCGGTGGTTTCGATTCGGCTTCTGGCCAGGTCAACAAGGTGCATGTAGTCGACGCCGCTCGGGCACGTCGTCATGCAGGAGAGGCAGGAGAGGCAGCGGTCGACATGCGTCTGGATTTCCGGCGTCGCGCGCCGTCCGCTCTCCAGCATGTCCTTGATCATGTAGATGCGGCCGCGCGGCGAATCCCGCTCATCGCCCAGCGTCAGATAGGTCGGGCAGGTGGCGGTGCAGAGCCCGCAATGGACGCAGCGCCGCAAGATGCTGTTGGCCTCGCGGAGGTCCGGGTCCTGGAGTTGCTCGGGTGTGAAATTGGTTTGCATCTAAGGTGGGATCTCTCAGAAGTCCTGGTACATGCGGCGTGGGTTCAAGATGCCCGCTGGGTCGAAACTCTGCTTGAGACCCCGGGTCAGCCGGTGGACCGGCGCATCGAGCAGCTGGAAGACCTCGACCGCCCGGCGGACCTCGGGCTCGGCCCGGATCAGCGTCGCATGGCCGCCTCTGGTCGCGATGACGCGCCGGATATCGGCGGAGCCGGCGTCGGCCGATTGGGGCACCTCGAGCCAGATCAGTCCACCCGACCAGTCGTAGGCGACTTGCGCCGGCATATAGGTCGAGATCGCTCCGACGACGCGTGGGCCGGTGCCGGGCGGCGTCGACAGCCGCCAAACCGGGTTTGCCGATCCTTCGAAACATGAGAGCCGCCGGATCTCCTCCCAGAGTCCGAGCGAAGCGGCATGTTCGAGTTCCAGCATGTCGCCATAGGCGGCGAACATCTCCTTGAGTTTGCCGGTCCGATAGGCGACAGGCGCGGAGAACCCCTCGACCCTCAGGGCCGTGATGGCGCTGCCCGCTCCCTTCAGCAGCCGGTGGCCTAGGCGCGCGACGAGCGAGGCATGGAGATGGATGGCGCCGGTCACCTCGTAGGGCGTGCCGAGCGCACCCGACAGCACCTCGATGGCGATCTCGTCGGGTTGGTTGAACAGGAGAAGCGTCCGCGTCTCCTCGGGTTTGGGCACGGCGCGGAGCGTGACTTCGGTAAAGGCGGCGAGCGTGCCCCAGGAGCCTGCAAGACCGCGGCAGAGATCGTATCCGGTCACGTTTTTCATCACCCGGCCGCCGGCCTTGAAGGCTTCGCCGCGGCCATTCACGGCCCTGAGGCCGAGCACGTGATCGCGCACCGCCGTTCCCGCGATCCGGCGGGAGCCGGACAGGTTGGTCGCCACCATGCCACCGACCGTACCCATCTGCGGCTTGTCGCCGAGCATGGGTCCGAGATCGATCGGCTCGAAGGCCAGCATCTGATTGTGCTTGGCGAGCTCGGCCTCGACCCCGGCGACAGGCGTTGCCGCTCGCACCGAGATCACCATTTCAGCCGGTTCGTAGAACACCGAGCCCGCGGATGTTGCGAAGCGATACCTCGGCCTCGACCTCCATCGGCCGGCCGACGGCCCGCTTCGTGCCGCCGGCGACGATCTCGATCGGATGGGGACCGCGCGCCGCTTCACCCAGGATATGCGCCAGATCGCGCTCGTCGGCTGGTCTGAGGGCTTGAGACACGCGATACCCTCATGCCGCTTCGAGTTGATCGAGCGGGAATACCTTGCCCGGATTGAGCAGCCAGCCGGCGTCGAACACGGACTTGATGCGGGTCTGCTGGGCGAGATCGACGGACGTGAACTGCAGGCTCATCAGGTCCCGCTTTTCTATGCCGACCCCATGCTCGCCGGTGAGGCACCCACCAACGGCCACGCAATGCTTGAGGATCTCGGCGCCACAGGCTTCGACCTGCTCGACGGCGCCCGGTTCGTTCGCATCGTACAGAATGAGCGGATGCAGGTTGCCATCGCCAGCGTGAAAGATGTTGGCGGCACGGAAGCCGTAGCGCCCGGCAATCGTGGCGATGGCGGTCAAGGTCTCCGGCAGTTTGGAAAGCGGGATCGTACCGTCCATGCAGAGGTAGTCGGCCACGCGGCCGATGGCGCCGAAGGCCGACTTGCGCCCGCGCCAGATGGCGGCGGATTCTGCGGCGCTTTGGCTGATCTTGACGGTCGTCGGATTGAAGGCACTGGCAAGCTGACGGATCCTGCCGAGCGCCTCGTCGATTTCCGCCTCGGAGCCTTCGACCTCGATGATGAGCATCGCCTCGACGTCGAGCGGATAGCCGGCCTTGGCGAAGCTCTCGCAGACCTGAATCGCGGGCTTGTCCATGAACTCGATGGCGACCGGCACGATACCGGCGCCGATGATGCGGGAGACCGCGGCTCCGGCATCCTCGCTCGAACGGAAGCCCATGAGCATCGGCCGGGCGCCTTCGGGTTTCTTGAGGATGCGCACCGTCGCCTCGGTGACGACTCCGAGTTGGCCTTCCGAGCCGACGATGAGGCCGAGCAGATCGTAGCCGGGCGAATTGAGATGGGCGCCGCCCACGTCGACGACCGTGCCGTCGATGAGGACGATCTTCACGCCGTGCACGTTGTTCGTCGTCACGCCGTATTTGAGGCAGTGCGCGCCACCCGAGTTCATGGCGATATTGCCGGCGATGGTACAGGCGAGCTGGCTCGAAGGGTCGGGCGCATAGAAGAATCCCTGGGCCCCGACCGCCTCAGAGATGGCGAGATTGGTGATACCCGCCTGGACGCGCGCGATCCGGTTCGAATAGTCGATCTCGAGCACGCGACTCATGCGCCCGAGCCCCAGCACGATGCCATCCTCGATCGGCAAGGCGCCGCCGGCCAGCGACGTACCCGCGCCCCTCGGCACCACCTTGACGCCCTTGCTGTTGCAATAGGCGAGCACGCTGGCGACTTCCTCGGTGGTGGCCGGCAAGACCACGGCGAGTGGCTTTGTCGAGTAAGCCGTCAGGGCATCCGATTCGAAACTGCGGCAGCCGTCGTCGTCGCTGATGACATTTGCTTTGCCGGCAATCCGCTCGAGGTCGCGGACGATGCGCGGCCGCTCGTTCAATATCGCCCAATCCGGCGCCGGTCTTAGTGCTGTGCCCACGCTGCCCTCGCTTGCCTCACGCTCAGTCCATAGCGCGCCACCACGGACGTTTCCATGGCAAAGGCCTAGTGTGGCGTCGCGCCATAGTTGACCAGTCGCGCTGCACGGTCGGAGTCAACTATGGCGCGATGAACGCCACACGAAGCACATGATATTGCTAGTGGCCCTCATGTCGCGCCAAAATCGGACGGACGCCCGGCGAGCATGCGATTTTGGCGCGACGGGCCACTAGTGGCCTCAGGCGATGCGGAATGACAACCTGCGGTTAATTACCTCTTGACTACAACTGAAAGTTGCCGTTTTGTGCAAGGCAGAATGAACGATCCCGGCCAATCGGCGAACGGAGCTTTCACGCTAACCGGGAGATTAGAGGCGGTTTCCAATTGCTTAGCTGGGAGCGGGGCCCATCATGACGGATACGACAGATCTCGAAATCTTCGCGCGGGTCGCGCGGACCGGCAACATGTCGGCGGCGGGACGGGAAATGAGTTTTTCACCCGCAGTGGTGAGCAAGCGCATCAGCCTACTCGAGGAGCGATTGGGTGCCCGTCTCTTCCAGCGCTCGACCCGGCAGCTGTCGCTGACCGATGTCGGTGAAGGCTACTTCCGCCGAGTTGTCGACATTCTGAGTTTGGTCGAAGAATTGGAAGACTTCATCGCCCGCTACAATGCGCGTCCCTCGGGCCGCCTCAAGCTCAACGCCTCGGCGGCCATCATTCGCCGTCTCGTCGTCCCGCACTTGCGCGAGTTCGCCAGGCGCTTTCCGGAGGTGGAACTCGATTTCCACGTCTCCGACGAACCCGCCGATATCATCCGCGACGGCATCGACATCGCCTTGCATACCGGTGTCCGGCCCGCGGACGATCTCGATGTCCGTCACTTGGGCGATCTGCCGCGCATCCTCTGCGCGTCACCCAGCTACCTGGATGAAGAGGGAACACCGGCCCAGCCGCAGCACCTGAGGGATCATACCTGTCTTGGCCAGGCTGAAGAGGAGCACTGGCGGCTGGTCGGGCCGAAAGACAGCCAGCTTGTCCGCGTCAACAGCCGTCTCCGGACGAACTGCTCCGACCTCATCCGTGAAGCAGCGTTTTCCGGCCTCGGCATTGCGCTCTGCCCTGCGGCCAGCATTGCCGACGAGCTCGCCAGCGGTGCGCTCGTCCATGTCATGCCCGAATGGCACAGTGGCGAAGCGAGTGGACTTTATGCCGTGCTCGCGCTCCGGGAGTTCACCCCGGCCAAGGTCGAGGCGTTTCTAGAGTTCTTTGGTGAGCGGCTCGTCGCATATCAGGAGCCGGCGACGATCATCACGCCCGATTTCGTCGCCGCCTAGTGGCCCGTCGCGCCAAAATCGCATGCTCGCCGGGCGTCCGTCCGATTTTGGCGCGACATGAGGGCCACTAGCGAAATGGAACCGGTTGGTCGAAAGAAGGTTAAAGCCAATAACTTAGACCGGCTTTTCGATTCCGTAGGATGGAAAACGGTCTAGCAATATCATGTGCTTCGTGTGGCGTTCATCGCGCCATAGTTGACTTCGACCGTGCAGCGCGACTGGTCAACTATGGCGCGACGCCACACTAGGGCACAAGACTCCGGGCCAGAACGTCAAAGTGCCGCGCGATAAGCGAGGCTTTGTCGAGGGCGAGCCGGGCGTTGTCGAGAATGGTCTCGATGCGCTCGGCGGCCGTCGAGCCGGATCCGCCGCCGAGCATGGCGTCGGTCACAACGCGCGCGCTGGCGCACAGCCGCAAAGCTGCGATCGGACGCTCGCTATCCTGGGTAATCTTCACGGGTTGCCCGAGATGGCAACGCGTGCTGGCGGCACGCTGTTCGCTGGCCGATGGCGTGACGGGAAGACTTGCCGAGAGATCCAGCAGCATCCAGCGATGGACACGCTTCATCTCATCCATTCCCAATGCGCACATGTTTCCGCGGCGGGTCGTGGAGAGCGAGAAGCTCAAGATAGTCGGCTCGGTGCTCCAGTGGTGCGATGGGTCGAGCTCTGTGCGGTCGAGCACGGGAGCTTCGACGAGAGAAAGCTCCTTGCGGCTCTGGATCGCATCGCTCATCTCGGAGGCGAACCGCGCGAGCAATCGATTGGCATCGCTCGAGGGCACGGACTGGAATTGGTCGATCTCATCGATCGCGGCCTGCCAACGGGCGAGAATGCCGAGATTGCGGGCCGCTGGTAGCTGGCCACTGCAATGCGACAGCGCCGGCGGCCATTCGCTCCGTCCGCTGTAGAGGCCGAGACCCTTCGGCAGCGCGGAGGCAGATCGGGCGGTGGCGGGTGGCACGAGAAGCGCTCCCGAGAAGGGGGGGCCGGCGAAGAATTTGGAGCCCGTGATCTGCACCATGCTTCCTTGTGCAAGATGCGCGCGGATCGCTGCTGGCGAAAGCCGCGTCTGGCAGGCGTCGACGACGACGCTCAATCGCCCGCCGTGCTGAGCCTTGAGCCTTGCGACGAGACCTGGACTTGGCGCGCCCGCGCCGGTCTTGGCCGTATCGAGCACATGTAGCAAGCAACGCCGGCCGCTCGCGATGATGGCGGCGGCGTGAGAAGCGACGTCCGCATCGATGGCAGGAAGCGCGCGAAGCTTCCCCGACGGCTGACGGAGTGCGATCGATTGAGCCGTGACGTCCGGACCGCCGAGGCCCTCGATGGGTGTACCAGCCGATACGTTGTGTCCGAGCGAAGTGCGTCCGAGGAAGTGGCAGCCGGCGGCGGCTTTGGGAATGCCAGAACCGGTTTCGTCTGGCGAGAGGACCAGGCTCGCGATCGGGGCCTGGTCGCTGCCTCTGGCGAGCGCCAGCGCCGCGAAGGTCGTGTCGGTGCCTGATGCCGAAAGGACGATCGCTGCGTCGTCAACCGCCTCGAAGCCGATGTAACGACCGATCGCGTGGCGGATAGCGGTCGCTTCACGGCGGTAACAGGCTTCGAGTTTCTCGCCGATGGTGTCGGCGATGAGGCGCTGCCGGAGCGCTTCGACTGCTGAGAACCCCGTCGCTGTCATGGAGCTTGCCGTCGAGGAGGCAAAGCTGATCTCGCCGGGCACGGGCCTCGGCGAGGAGCCATAGCCGTTGGTTGCCAATGGCCCGTCGAGAGCGATGCGGGGATCGCCGCCGGTCAGGATCATGGCCTCCGTGGAGAGTGCGACCTCTTCCAGCTTCGCAAGCAAATTGATGGCTTCGGCTCGAATGGCCGGGCTCGCCATGATGGCGCCAATGTCAATTTGCTCGAGGCCCTGCAGCATGAGCAGGCGATCGAGTGCGAGTGCTCCACGGCCAAGCAGAAGGTCGACTGCGCGCAGCCGATCGGTGGTGCCCAACGCGCGATAGGCCTCGGCCAACCAGCTTGGCAGGCCAGCCATGGCTGCCAGCACAACCCGTTCGGAGAGTGTCGCGACGTAGCTCGATACGACACGCGCCGCCGAGATCGCCAGCGCGACCTGCCAGGCGAGGCCGAGTTGATCGGCCGTCAAGCGCTGCCAGAGCGCGATCTCACCGGCGTGCCGCATGAGAATGCGCAACGCCGCCGGGTCATGGAGAGCGTGTGGCGCCAAAGAGATGGCGTTGGCGTCCGCGACGAACGGCACATCGCCCGTGTCGCCAAGCCTGTGGGTCAGTCCGGCGAGAAGCGGCTTGGTGTCCGGCTCGGCCATTGCGGCGTCGAATACCGCCCGATCCGCAGGCGAGATGTGGAGTTGGTTTTGACGTCTCGCATGCGGGCGAGCTGCGGTGGTTTTCAAGGCCGATTGCCGATGCAGGGTGCTTGGTTTCGCACGTGGCCGGATCGTCCGGATATTCGTCAGCCCACGGGCTTCGGCGATGACGGCATCGACGAGGAGATCGAGATCGGCGTCGGTCGTCCGGTGATTGGTGAGATTGACGCGGATCGCGAGCTTGCCGCCGATGCGGGTGGTCGAAGGCGCTGCGATGCCCTTTTCCTGGAGCGTGACGACGACATCGCCGTTGAGCTTGTCGAGCGTGCCTTCCTCTGCCGCGCGGAACCTGAAGCAAGCAATGTTGAGGGCGACCGGGGCCATCATTTCCAGATCAGGATGAGCGTCAATCAGGCTGGCGAGATAACGTGCTTGCCGGCAATTGTCGGCGATCTTTTCGCCCAACCGTTCGAGGCCGTGCTCCTTCAGCGTGAACCAAACCTTGAAGGCTCGGAAGCCGCGGCTGAGTTCGGGTCCGAGTTCGCAATACCACGGCTCTCCGGCCGCTAATCCGCGCTCCGCCCCCTTGAGGTAGTCGGGTCGCGAGGAGAAGCTTTGGCGGAGCTTGGCGCCGTCACGGATCAGTACCGCTCCGGCATCGTAAGGAACGTGCAGCCACTTGTGAAAATCGAAAGCGATGGAATGCGCCTTCTCGATGCCGGTGACCAGACCATTGGTTTCCGGCGAGAGGCGCGCCAGGGCTCCGAACGCGCCATCGACATGGAGCCAGAGCTTTTCGATCCTGGCGATCTTGGCGATGGCGCCGAGAGGATCGCTCGCGCCCGTGTTGACGGTGCCCGCCGTCGCGACGACGGCGAAGGGCTCGAAATCTGCCGCGCGGTCGGCGGCGATTAGCCGTTTCAACGCCGCTGTGTCCATGCGGAATTGGGAATCCACAGGCACCAGTCGGAGTGCGTCTCGCCCAAGCCCCAGAATCTCAAAAGCCTTTGCGATCGATGAATGCGCCTCCGCCGAGGCATAGCCGACGAGGCGGCGGTTCGAAACGCCGCGCTTACGGCTGTCGGCGCGGCCGGCGCTGTCACGGGCCGCCGTCAGCGCGATGAGCGTCGCCATCGAAGTACCGGAGACGAGGAGGCCATTCGCGGTCTTGGGAAACGCGAAGATTTCCTTCGCCCACTCGATAACCTGACGCTCGACATAGACCGCCGCATGCTCGCGGCCACCGGCGTTGACGTTCATGGCGGCGGCGAGCATCTCTGCAACAATGCCGCCGGCCGTACCGGAGCCGTGGACCCAGCCGAAGAACCGAGGATGTGTATTGCCGACGGTGTAGGGAAGAATAAGCTCGCGGGCTTCGCCGATTGTTCTATCCAGACCCTGCCCGGACCACGGCGCGGGTGCGGCAATCCTGGCCTTGACGCTGTCTGGCACGGGCTGCCACACCGCCCGTTTGCGGATACCCTCGACATGGTCGAGCGCGGCATCTAGAGCCTTGTGGGCCTCGCGGCGATAGCTGGTCCAGTCCTTGGGATCAAGGTTCCGCGAAGGTGTTGCCGCCGCAACCCGCAGCGGTTTAGCCGGCTGGCGCAAGGCGCTCTTGCGTGACATGTCCGCTCGATCCCGGCGTTTCTTGCCAATCCCAGGCCGCATGCGGCGACAACCCGAATCGCGCTCCGGCCACTCCCATCGAGAGGATGAAAGGCGGGTCTTAACAAACGGGTAACGCTCGGAAGTTATCCGGCAAGGTGAATGACTTGACCGCCCGCGGCCTCGGCATCCGCCGCATCGTGCGTGACGAGGAGCGTGGGTAAAGCGGCGGCACGGACGCGCTCGAAGACGAAGGCGCGGATTTCATTCCGCAATGTCATGTCGAGCTTGGAAAAGGGTTCGTCGAGCAGCAGTGCGTGCGGCTCCGACAAGAGAACCCGCAGGAGTGCAACGCGAGCTCGCTCGCCACCCGACAGTGTCGCGGGATCGCGCGAGCCGTAGCCCTCGAGCCCGGCGGCGGCGAGAGCGTCGCTGACCTTTTTCTGGCGATCTGGAGCGTTGCGAGCCACACCGAACAGGAGGTTGGAGGCGACCGACAGATGCGGAAAGAGCAGCGGGTCCTGAAAGAGCAGCCCGATGCGCCGCGACTCTGGCGGCAGATGCGTCACGTCCCGGCCATCGAGCAAGACTAGTCCTTCAGCGCTGAAGGCTGAATCGAGCAGTCCGGCGACGAAGGCGAGCAGCGTCGACTTGCCCGAGCCGGACGGCCCCATCACGGTCAACACCTCGCCTCCCCGGATCACCGCGTCAATGGACAGCAGAACGCTGTCCTCCCGGCGGATCAGGATATGCGATAGCGCGAGGCCGAGAGACATCAATAGGCCTCGCGCATTTGGCGGCGGTTGGCCCACACGAGCCGCGGTACCGCGATCGCAAGGATGAAGCCGGCCGCCGGTAGCAAAGCCTGCACGAGCGCCCACACGCCAATGAACCGCCGATCGCCACCGGAAGCGAGCGCCACGGCTTCCGTTGTAATCGTCGGCACGCGCCCGGCGCCCAGCACTTGCGTCGGCAGATACTGTCCGGCGCTGACGGCCAGGCCGACCGCCGCGGTTGCCAGTAGCGGCGTCAGGAGCATCGGCAGACGAATGCGCCAGAACACCGCCGAAGGTCGCGCGCCAAGCGTCCGGCCGACGGCGGACCAGCGAGGGTCCAGCTGCCGATAGGCCTCCGAAAGCGAGAGGTAAGTGTACGGCAGCACGAAGATCACATGCCCGGCGACCACCGGCCAGAAGCCCGGCCGGATACCAACAAAAGCGGCGGCAACGGCAAGTCCGAGCAGGAACGAAACCGCCGGCACCAGCATGGGCAAGTAGAGGATGGTCAGCGCAAGTGGCGTCGCACGATAGCCGCGCCGGACCTCGTGCTCGAGCGCAGCCAGCGTTGCGGCGATCGCCGCGCCCGTTGCCAACACTGCAATCAAGACCGCATTGAAAAGAGGTTCCCCCATACTTTCGATGGAGGTATGCCACGTCTTCAGCGTCAGCGCGCCGGGCAGCACGTCGGGAAAGCGCCAATAGCCAGCGATCGACCACAGCCCAAGCGACAAGAACCCCACCGCCGACAGCGCCACCACGGCGGTCATACCCGCGAGGCCGAGCCAGCGGAGCACACCATCGCCTGCGCTCCGGGCGCCGCGGCCAATCCAGCTTGTTACCAATTGGGCGATGAGCCTTTCCCCGATCCACCAGATAACCAGCGCCAGTGCCGTCACGCCGAGTTGTGCCAAGGCACCGGCACTGGCCACCAGAATCCGCTCGAGATCGGGATCATTGGCCCAGCGCAGAATGGCGACCCCAAGCGGCGGCGGATTGGTCGGCCCGAGGATCAGCGCGACATCGACCACGGAAGAGGCATAGGCGATGACGGCATAGACGGGCAGACGGACCAGCGGATAAAGCGCCGGCGCGACCGCCTTGAGCCATGCCGTCACGGGCCGATAGCCGAGGGTGCGGGCTACGGCGAGACGCTCCCTCGCCTGGACTTGAGGTAACGCGGCGAGGCTCATCAGGAGCAGGAACGGCACCTCCTTGATGACGAGCCCGGCGATCATCGAGACCCCCCAGCGATCGTTGACGATCAAGAGGTCCGGCGGCTCGTCGAAGCCGGTGAGCCAGGGCGACAGGGCCCTAACGATCATGCCGGACGGCGCGATGAGGAAGGCGAGGCCGAATGCCATGGCGGCGTGCGGCACGGCCAGCAAGGGCGAAACCGCACGACTAAGGATACGTCCGAAGTCCGACTCCTGAGCCCCGGCGAGAAAGAGCAGCACGATCGCCAAAGCGACCAGGGGCGTGATCAAGCCCGATGTAAGGCTCAACACCAACGAGCGCGTCAATCCCGGAGTCTCGAGGAGATTGGCAAAGGCCGAAAGATCAAAACCGTGCTGGCCGAGCGCGGGTGCGTAGCCAAAAGCGGGTAAAAAGACGAAGAGAAGCCCCGCTACGACTGGCCCCGCCAGCAGCACAATCACCGCATTGGCGGTCAGCCTCAGCATGCCACGGGATCTGCTATTGAGCGCCGTAGCGCGTTTTCCAGGCCGCTTCGATCGCTGTCATCCAGCTCGGATGCGGCTCCGGAAGCGGAGTCCCGAGCTCTTGGGGCCGGAGCGTCGCGCTGCCTAGATCGATCTTCTCGAAGAGCGCCTGCTCCTTTTCGGGTAACAGGGCGACGCTCAGCACCGTCTGATCGCCCCACACCGCGGGATCGAGCTTCTTGGCTTGCGCTTCCGGGGACAGCAGGAAGTTCGCCAGCACCATGGCACCGGCCTTGTTGGCGGCGTTGTAGGGAATGGCGAGGAAATGTACGTTACCGATGGTGCCCGCGTCGAGGACATAGCTTTCGACCGACGGTGCGAACTCGTTGTTGGCGATAGCCGCGCTCGCGTCCCCAGGATTGAAGGTGAAGCCGATCCTGGTTTCCTTGTCGGCGAAGGCGCGCCGCAACTCGGTCGAATTCGCCGGAAACGCGCGGCCCTTCCGCCACAGCACGGGATGGAGCTGATCGAGGTAGTCCCAGAGCGGCTTCGTGACCGCATCGAAGTCGGCGTTCTCAATAGGCGCATAGAGCGGAGCCTTGTCGGTGGCGAGTTCGAGTAGGGCCTGCTTCAGAAAAGTGAGTCCCAGAAAATCCGGCGGCTGCGGATAGGCGAACCGGCCCGGATTGGCTTTCGACCAGGCCAGCAGCCCGTTCATGGATTTGGGCGGTACGGCGAGCGTGTCCATGTCGTGGTAGAACACCACTTGCGCCCGTCCCCACGGACTTTCGAAGCCATCGACTGGCACTGTGAAATCAGCAGTGATGTCCTTGTTGCGCTCGGGATCGGTCAGCGCGAAGTTTGGAGTCTTGTTCGCCCAGGGGCCGAACAGCAGCCCATTCTTCTTCATTGCGGCGAAGTTCTCGCCGTTGATCCAGATGAGATCGACGGCGCCGCCTTCGTTCGCACCGGCTGTCTTGTCGGCGAGCACGCGCTGCACGGCTTCCGCCGTATCGGCGAGCTTCACATGGGCCAGCTTGACGCCGAAGCGCTTCTGGACCTCGGCACCCGCCCAGGCGACGTATGCGTTGATGCGTGGCTCGCCGCCCCAGGCGTTGAAGGAGACGGTCTGCCCCTTGGCCGCCGCAAGCACACTCTTCCATTTCGCCGGATCGGGATCGGCGGCGAAGGTCGCCGTGGTGCCGAGCAAGCCAATGAGGAGCGTTGCGGCGATCAGTGCGCATATCGAGTGGGCTGGCACGGAGGACTCCGTTCGGATGCGGCGAGACGTGCAGCATAGCCGAGAGAGAGCAGCCCAGCACTCACTATTGCTTGATTGGATACGAACGAGAAATCGCGCCGAAGTGAACTTCGGCGCGATCCAAACTGGCGTTGCTTGACATGCTCAACCGCCGACGGCGGCACGGATCCTGTCGGCCGTCTGGCCGGCCTCGGCAAGCTGGTTCTCCTCGCACTGGGTCATCAGCTGGGCGAGCAGTCCGCCGATCTCGGCGATCTTGTTGTCGTCCATGGCTTTGTTCTCGGCCGCCTCGGCGAGCTGATCAGCCAGGTAGTTGCAGGCCTGCTGATCGGCCGGGGTTTCGGCGAGGGCGGCGCCGGTCAAACTCAACAGAACGAGGCTGGCGGCAAGAAAGCGGATCATTTTGGTCCAGTCTCCCCAATGGGCGTTCGCTCAGCTAAGTCTAGCACGAGCCGGTGAGCGAACGCATCCGGTTGCTATGCCGGTAGATATAGGGAGGCCGCCATGAATGCAGGCTGAACCAGTTTTTCGTATATGGATCAGGTGGTTAAAAGACGCGCACCGATCCCGAGCCGCTTCGCCAGCCGCCCGTCGATGACGATCAGGGCGAGCGCGAGGATGGCGGCGCCCAGGAGCTGTCTGGCCGACAGCGTCTCGCCCAGTACCAGCCAGCCGAGCAGGATCGCGGAGGGTGGGATCATCAGCGTCACCAGCATGACATTGCTGCCGCCGGCCCGGGCGAGGATGCGGAAGAATACGATGTAGGCGAGCGCGGTCGAGAGCACGGCGAGGGCGACGATCGCTAAGGTGACCTTCATGCTGGGCATCGCCAAGTCAAATGGCCGATCAAAGACGAGGACGAGTGGCAGCAGCAGAAGTGTCGATGCCGACAGCTGCGAAAGAGCGCTGAGGGCCGGCGGAAAGCTCCTGAAGCGGCGTCCCCAAAGGCCGGCAAACCCGTAGCTCACGGCTCCGCCGAGGACAGCGAGCTGCCCCCAGACATTTTGGCCCAATCCCGACCAGGCTTCCGGACCGACCAGCACGACGACACCCGCGATGCCGATCAGCAGGCCGGCGATGCGGTTACCCGTGAGCCTCTCGTCCGAAGTTCCGAAATGGGCAATGACCGCGGCAAACAGGGGTGTCGTGGCGTTGAGTACGGCGGCAAGGCCGGCACCGATTTCGGTCTGACCCCAGAAGATGAGACTGAAGGGAATGACATTGTTGATGAGGCCCATGACGAGGAAGTCGCGCCAGCGAGGGAAAGCGGAAGCGATCGCCTGACCGGCAACGAGCAGCCCGGCGAGCAGCGTGGCTGCCGCGAGCGCCACGCGCACCCAGGCGACCGTCATGGGCGGCAGCTCGGCAACGGCGATCCGCCCGAACAGGAACGAGCCGCCCCAGAGAATGGAGAGGACGAAGAGCAGGCCCCATGCCGTGGCGTCGAGGCGTGGCGCTGGCAGGGTGGCGGTCGTGGGGTTGGCCTGGGACATCGGGTGGCGGTCTTGGCAGGCCCCTGCCGCTGCGTCCACCCGGAAGTTGCGCCGCTGCCATAGCCGGCGGCCGGTCTTGTGCAGCCGCATTCCCGTCCTACTTATCCACAGATTATCGACAGCCTCCGACTGTGCGTTGGCGGCCGAATCAGATTCATGAGTTCAGCTCCGGCCCTCTTGTTCCGCGTTGCCGGTGGACAGGAGACCGTCATGGCCAATTTCACCACCCACATCGCTGTCGGCATCGTTGCCTCGGGCGTCATGTCGACGCTTGTGCTGGCCGGTGGGCTCGTCACCAATGCCGAGGTTCTGACGCTGGTCAGTGCCGGCGCGGTCGGCGCCGTGCTCCCCGATGTTGATCTCCAGAAGTCGCGCGCCTCGCAGGCGATCTTCTCCGGCCTCGGCGTCTTCCTCGCCTTCGCTATCCTGTTGAAGATCGGCATGGCCTATTCGCTCGCCGAGATGTGGCTGCTGTGGGCTGGCGCCTATCTCCTCATCCGCTACGGCGGGCACAACCTCTTCCATTCGATTGCCGAGCATCGCGGCATCTTCCACTCGATCCTCGCCGGCGTCGCCTTCGGGTTGATTACGGCCATCGTCTTCTCGAAGATGTTCGGCACCTCCGACATCGTCGCCTGGCTCGGCGGTCTCTTCATGCTGTTCGGCTACATCGTCCACCTCGTTCTCGACGAGATGTATTCGGTCGACGTCTACAATGAGCGCATCAAGTCGTCCTTCGGCTCGGCGCTGAAACTGTTCGATGGCAAGGCGCCGGTGGCGTCGGCCTCGATGGCGGCGCTGGTGGTGGGTCTCTTCCTCGTGACGCCGCCCGCCGAGCCGATCGTGTCGTTGGTTGGCTCGGGCGACACCTGGGCGTATCTGGGCGACCGGCTGTTGCCGGACGGCAAGTGGTTCGGGTTGTTCGGGGGCGAGGGCACGGTGTCGACGGCGGCGCTGCCAGCGGGTTAAGCCATAGAACACGTCCTTTCCAAGGACCTGGGACATCGCCTGTGCAGATACGCACACGAGTTCCCGGCCGTCCACACATCATCCCGGCCTCCGGGCCGGGACCCGTGTGCCTCTCATGGAAGGTGAGAGCCTCCACTCGGCGAGTGCGTCAACCGCAGCTAAGCTGTTCCTATGATGGTCAATGAAGCAGACGCTGCTCGTTTTATCGCTGCGGTCAGATGCAATCCCATCAACGCCGCTCTGATCGATCGCATGCCAACGCTCGACCTGCCGGACTGCTGGCTTGTTGCCGGATGCCTCTTCGAGACGATCTGGAATCTCAGGAGCGGGAATCCTCCCACCGAGCACATTCGTGACTACGACGTGTTCTACTTCGACCTGGGCGATCTCTCCTACGCAGCCGAGGATCGCGAGATCAAGCGACTGTCGGCGACATTCGCCGATCTCGACGCAAAGATCGAGCTGAAGAACCAGGCGCGCGTCCATATCTGGTATCGACGGCGCTTCGGTCACGACTACCCGGCGCTGACGTCGAGCATGGACGGCATCCACCGCTTCCTCGTCGCCTGCACTTGCGTCGGCATCCGCTGCACCGCTGGGCAGCCAGCGATCGTCTACGCGAGCTACGGCCTCGACGACTTTTACGCCGGTATCCTCCGGCCCAACCCACTCAATCATCCCCAGAGTTGGTTCAGCGAGAAGGCCGAGAGCTATCGGGCGCGGTGGCCGTGGCTGACGATTGAAGGCGGGTCGAACAGCTAGCGGCTGACTATCCCTTAACCTTTCAGGCACTTACCGCTTTGATTATGGCCTCGGCAATCCCAAATAAAAAACATCGTTCAATTGCGTGAGAGGCCCTGCATGCCCGCCCTTTCGCTTGCCGACATCCGCGCCATCGCTCGGTATGAGCTCCTCAAGCAGCCGCTCCCCTTTTGGCACCCCAAGGCCGCCTACTACGGCGCCATTCGCGCCGCACTCACCACCCTCGGCCCCCTCTCCGAGGGCATCCGGTTCGGCCTCGCGCGCGGCTTCGATTCCGGCCTGATGCTCGACTATGTCTACCGGAACGAAGCGCGAGGCGCCGGCCCGATCGGCCGCGCCATCGACCGGGTTTATCTCGACAGCCCCGGCTGGAAAGGCATTCGTGCGCGAGGGCAGCTTGTTACACGTGCCATCGCCGAGGAAATCGACGATCAACTCGAGGCCGGCCGGATGCCGACGGTCGCCGATCTCGCCTGTGGCGGCGGACGCTACGCGCTGACGTCGCTCGCGGGCTTTCGCGGCAAGCCGGTCGAGGCGCGGCTTTCGGACTACGATGCGGCCAATGTCCGGGCCGCCTCGGCACTCGCCCGCGACCTCGGCGTGCATGCGACGATCGAGCAGGCCGATGCCTTCTCAACCACCGATCTCGACCACATCGGTTTCGCGCCGTCGCTCGTCATCGTCTCTGGCCTGCACGAGATCATTCCGGATGATACGCGCTTGCAGCAGCACTTGCGCGACATCGCGCGGCGCATGGCCCGGCCGGCGACACTCTTGCTCACAGTCCAGCCACATCATCCCCAGCACGAGCTTATCGCGCGCTGCCTCAACTCCCACACAGGCGGGCGCTGGGTGATGCGCCTCCGGCCGCTCGAGACGACGCTCGGCTGGCTCGAGGAGGCGGGCTTCACACCCGATGGCGTGACGATGGAGGCGAGCCAAATCTTCGGCGTGTTGCGGGCGCGCCTCAGATAACTCGTCAGGCCCGCGCCGCCTTCAGCGCCTCCGGCAGAACTTTCTGCAAGATGTCGAGATCACCGTCGGTGCCGGCGCTGATGCGGATGCAGCGATTGAGTGGCGCGACACCCGGCATGCGCACAAAGACGCCGCGGCTGCCGAGCTCCGTCAGAACACGCCGCGAAAAATCGCCATCGCGACCGCAATCGATGGCGACGAAGTTCGCCGCCGAGGGTAGGGGTTTGAGGCCCGACGCCTTGGCGATCTTCCCGATCCGCTCGCGGGCATGCGCCACGCGCGCGACGACGGACGCCAGATGCCCGGTATCGCCGAGCGAGGCCATCGCCGCAGCCTGCGCCAGCCGGCCGACCGAAAAGTGGTTGCGGATTTTCTCGTAGCCGCGCACGAGCCCCGCCTCGCCGATGACGTAGCCGACGCGCATGCCAGCAAGCCCATGCGCCTTCGAGAAGGTGCGGAAACGGATCACCTGCGGATTGTTGATGTCGATCGGCGGCGACGTCCCGGGCGGCGCGAAGTCGATATAGGCCTCGTCGAGGCACAGCAGCATGCCATCCGGCAGCCGGTCGATGAGGGTCTTGACGTCGGCCTCGCCCCACCAAGAGCCCATCGGGTTGTCGGGATTAGAGAGATAGAGCAATCGCGCGTTTTCGCGTTTGGCGAGATCGAGCAGCGCTTGCGGGTCCTCCCGGTCGTCCCAAAAGGGCACCGTGACGAGCTGCCCGCCATAGCCCACGACATGGAAGTTGAAGGTCGGATAGGCGCCCTGCGAGGTCGCGACCGTCACGCCCGGTTCGACGAACATCCGCATCGTATAGCCGAACAGGCTGTCGATGCCTTCGCCGACGGCGATGTTCTCAGGTCTCACATGATGATGCCGGGCGAGTGCCGTCTTTAGATCATGCAGCTCCGGGTCGCCGTACATCCAGGCCTCGGCGGCCGCATCCCGCATGGCGGCGATTGCTTTGGGTGACGGGCCGAACACGCTCTCATTGGCACCGATCCGCGCCCTGAATTGTTTGCCGCTTTGCCGCTCGAGCGCCTCGGGTCCAACGAAGGGAACCGTCGATGGCAACTCGGCGACGATCGGCGTCAAGGGCGGCTTCTGCATCACACCGTCACCGGGATCGCCGGCATGTCCTCGGCGTGGAACACGCGGCGGTAGCGCGCGATCTCGTCGTCAGGTCCCATGGCCTTGTTGGGATTGTCGGAGAGTTTCACGGCCGGCTGGCCATTGGCGGACACCACCTTGCAGACGAGCGAGATCGGATCGGTGCCGCGGCCGGGCGCCAGGCCCCGGAAATCATTCGTCAGCAACGTGCCCCAGCCGAAGGCGAGGCGGACACGGCCGTTGAAGCGCTGGTAGAGCGCCTCGATGTCCTCGGTGTCGAGACCGTCCGAGAAAATGAGGAGCTTCTCTTTCGGGTCTTGGCCTTGTGCCTTCCACCAGTCGATCGCCTCCTCGCCCTTCTTGAAGGGGTCGCCGGAGTCGATGCGCATGCCGGTCCATTTGGCGACCCAGTCGGGCGCGTGCTTGAGGAACTCGGTGGTGCCGAAGGTGTCGGGCAGGATGATCCGCAAATTGCCGTCGTAGTCCTCCTGCCAATCGGCCAGCACCTGGTAGGGCGTCTTGGCCAGCGCCTTGTCGTCCTTGGCGAGTGCCGCGTAGACCATCGGCAATTCGTGCGCATTCGTGCCGACGGCTTCCACCTCGCGACGCATGGCGATGAGGCAGTTCGACGTGCCGGAGAAGCAATCGCCCAAGCCTTCGACCAGCGCTTGCACGCACCAGTCCTGCCAGAGGAAGCCGTGCCGCCGCCGCGTGCCGAAATCGGCGATGCGCACGGCCGGGAGCTGTTTCAAGCGCAGCACCTTGTCCCAAATGCGCGTCATTGCGCGGGCATAGAGCACTTGCAGTTCGAACTTGCCCATGCCCTTGAGGATGGCACGCGAGCGGAGCTCCGAAAGAATGGCGAGCGCGGGGATTTCCCACATCGTCGTCTCGAGCCACTGGCCCTCGAAGATCAGGCGATACTGCCCGTCGCGCCGCTCGAGGTGATAGGGCGGAAACCGGAACCCCTCGAGCCAGGTGATGAAGTCGGCGCCGAACATCTGCCGCTTGCCGTAGAAACTGTTGCCGCGAAGCCAGGTGGATTCACCGCGCGAGAGCGAGAGCGAGCGCACATTGTCGAGCTGCTCCCTGAGCTCGCCAATGTCGACGATGTCGGCAAGCTCGACCGAGGTGGTGCGGTTCTTCAATGCGAAGGTGACGTCGACTTGCCTGTGATGCTTGAAGATCGTCTGCGCCATCAGCAGCTTGTAGAAATCCGTATCGAGTACCGAGCGGACGATCGGATCGATCTTCCAGGTATGGTCGTGGACGCGGGTGGCGATGTCGATCATGGGGCTCGGGGTTTGACCTGTGTGGCGCCGATCAAGAAAGTCCAGCTTGAGCCCATCATAGAGGGTGATGGGTGCGAGGGGAAACGGTGGCGTGGGTTCTGAACTACGGGACCTTCGACGGGGGATACGACTTGATTGCTTCAAACAGGTTCTCGGAGGCGCGTAAGGCAAGATCGGTGTCAAGGGAGAAGCCTAGCCATTGAATTTGACTGTCATTGAACATTGCTACCTCCAAGGCCTGCCTGCGAACTGCTGTGTCGCGCCCCTTGTCCACCGAATACTCATCGATGTGCTCAGCAACGTCGCGCATGGTCTTGAGATTGGGCAAAGAGGCAGCAAATTTCTTGATCGCGGACTTCATCACCTTCTTCATTTCCGGGACTTCTAGCGGCGAGAGCTGCAGCACGACGCAACCGAGACAGAGCAACGATCAAGAACTGAAAGTCGGTCCATCGCCGAAAGAGGAAGTCACTATCTTCCGGTTCGTCGGTCATGATCCTACGGCGTTGCAATGCAACTGCCCAGCAGGCAATGTTTGCAAGTCGACGTGCACGTTCATAAGTTGATTGTGACGATGGCTGCATATCCAAACCCGCTTGCCAGTTGAAATAAGGATCATAGCATGCTGTTGCGGCCATGATCTCTGCGAGCTGACGGCGAAATGGCAAACCGCATCCGCCACTCGACCCACTTGCTCCCACTACACCCTTGTCCGATAGTCCTCGCAGCCGGCGGCACCGCCCGCCCCCCACCGGAGACCCCCAATGGACATCGCCCCCAACTCCTGGGAAGCGCGCGAGCTTCAGAGCTTTTTCCACCACTTCACGGACTACGGCGCGCTCGACAAGCACGGGCCGACGATCATCTCGCGGGGCGAGGGCGCATATGTCTTCGATGTGCACGGGCGGAAATACTTCGAGGCGAACTCCGGCACCTGGAACATCGCACTTGGCTACAACGACACGCGCATTGTCGAGGCCGCTGTCCGCCAGTTCCGCGAGTTTCCCGCCTATCACGCGATCTTCGGGCGCAATACGACGCCTTCCGTTGAGCTCGCCGAGAGGCTGAAACAGATCGCCCCCGTGCTGATCGATAAAGTGTTCTTCACGAATTCCGGGTCAGAAGCCAACGAGTCCGTCGTCAAGCTGCTCTGGATGATCGCACACGGCGAGGGCAAACCCGAGCGGCGGAAAATCATGGTCCGCCATGGCGCATATCATGGCGCGACCGTCATGGCGACGAGCCTGACCGCCAAGGATTGGACGTCGGTGTTCGGCCCTCCGCATCCTGACGTCCGTTATGCCGATTGCCCGCACTATTGGCGCTTCGGCAATCCTGGCGAGAGCGAGGAGGATTTTACAGCGCGGCTGGCGACGAGTCTCGACAATCAAATCCAGCGCGAAGGCCCGGATACCATCGCGGGCTTCCTGGCCGAGCCGGTGATGGGCGCGGGCGGCGTCATCGTGCCGCCGAAGGGCTACTTCCCGGCGATCCAGAAGGTACTGAAAAAGTACGGCATTCCGCTCATCGCCGACGAGATCATCACGGGCTTCGGCCGCACCGGTAGTCTCTGGGGCTCTGATACTCTCGGCGTCGAGCCCGACATCATCGTCGCCTCGAAGGTGCTGACGGCGGGCTACTTCCCGCTCGGCGCCGTGCTGCTGTCGCCCGCGATCGCGGCGCGTCTCGACAGGGCGGCGCGCTCGTTCGGCGAGTTCGTGCACGGCTTCACGACCGCCGGCCATCCGGTCGGCGCGGCGGTGGCACTCGCGGCGATCGAGCGTATCACCGAGCCCGGCGGGGTGATGGAGAACATCAGGGCGCTCTCGCCGCGGTTTGGTGAGAGACTCTGCAAGCTCGGCACTCATCCACTGGTCGGAGAAGCGCGCGGCGTCGGCCTGATGGGCGGCCTCGAGATCGTCGCCGACAAGTCGACAAAGGTGCATTTCGAAGGAAAAGTCTCGGCCGGCGAGCGCATCGTCGAGGCGGCGATGGCCAGGGGCCTCATCATCCGCCCGACCGGTCCGACCGTCGTCCTCTCGCCCCCCTTCATCATGACGGAAGCCGAGCAGGAGTGGATGTTCGACACCATCGAAACGGTGCTCGACGAGGTCGCTGCGGGGCTCGGACGCTAGATGGGCGGGCGCGCCAAGGTCGCGGTGATCGGCACGGGCGGCACGATCTCCTCCATTGGCCGCGGCCCCTTCGATCTGCAGAACTACCTTACGCTCGGCAAGATGCTCGATACGGGCGAGCTGATCCAAACTTTTCCGCAGGCGGCCGAGTTTGCGGACCTCGTCCCAGTGCCGTTTCCGCCGATCCCGAGCACCCAGATGAACTTCTCGTCCTGGGTCCGGCTCAGCGAAATGATCGAAGACCTGCGATCGACCCACGCAGATCTCGCCGGAGTCGTCATCCTCCATGGCACGGCTAGCCTGGAGGAGACCGCCTACGCGCTCGACCTGACGCTCAAATCCGGCTTGCCCGTGGTGCTGACCGGCGCTCAGCGGCCGGCAAACGGCCTCTCGACGGATGCTGCGATGAACCTCGCCAATGCGGTGCGTGTCGCCGCGAGTGAGGAGACGCGAGGGCTGGGCGTGCTTGTTGTCCTCAACGACGAGATTCATGCCGCGCGCGAGGTGACGAAGACGTCGACCTGGCGGCTGCAGGCTTTCCGGGCGCCCGATGTCGGGATCCTCGGCTATGTGGATGCCGATCGTATCGCCCTCTACCGCCGGCCCGCTCGCTGCCACGCCCCAAACGGTCCTTTCTCCCTGGTCGACTTGAGATCACCGGCGCGGGTCGACATCTCTTATTGCTATGCCGGCGTCGACGGCACGGCGGTACGTGCGTTCATGGCTGCCGGTGCGAAGGGGATCGTCAGCGCCGGGTTTGCTCCGGGCATGGTCAGCCCCGAGGAACTGGAAGCCTTGAAAGAGGCGGTGGCGGCTGGCCTCGTCGTGGTTCAATCCTCGCGCGCGGGAAGCGGACGCGTGCCGACGATGGACCGACTTGCCGAGAATGGCATGATCGGCGCCGATAATCTCAATCCGCAGAAGGCGCGCATCTTCCTGTCGCTGGCGCTGAACCGCACCCGGGACGTCGGTGCGATCCGCGAGATGATCGAGGCTTGCTAGGCATTTTGTTTCTGAGCCCGGATCAAAGCGCAGAGCCGACGATTGATCGTGGCGGCACTTGCACGCCAAGTCGGGAGCGATGTTCGAGCCTCGATCGCTCCGGCCCGCAATTGCTCTCGCATCCTGCGATCGCCAATCACATCACGCAGCGCGGCATGCAGGGCATCCGCATTGCCGACCGGCACGATCAGCGCCGCCCGCCGGTCGATCCACTGGCCGACGGCCCCCGCATCCGTCGAGACAACCGGGATGCCGCGCGAGATCGCTTCGGCGATGGCCATGCCATAGCCCTCGTGGCGGGATGCGGCGACATAGAGATCGGCCGATTGCCACAGCGGCTCCAGCTCGGCTGCGTCGAGCGCGCCGGTCAGTGTAATACGACCCTTGTGCCCGCGAGCGGAAAGCATCGTTTTAATGCGCCCTGCGTGCTCGGACGCGAGCGTGGTGCTTCCCGCAATCGTGAGCTGCCAGGGTAGATATTCGAGGGCGGCCAAAGCCTCGATCAGCACGCCATGGTTCTTCCGCGGCACCAGCGAGCCGATTGACAGCAGCCGGAGCGTGCCGTCGCGCGATCCGGGCGAGAGGGGCTGCGGATCGGTGCCGGGAGGCGCCAACTCGATCCGCTCGGCGGGAACAGCGTAATCCGACATCAGCGCTTCGGCCGTCGCGGCCGACGGCACGACGGCGAGCGCGACGTGGTGCAGCGCGCTCCGCTCGCTCGTCAGGAACCGCTCTCTCTCGGCGTGCGACAGACCTTCCTCCAGCGCGAGCGGATGATGCACGATCATGACGAGACGGAGCCTCGAGCCTTCTCGCTCCGCGATCTCGGGTAAGACGCCGAGCGCCAGTTGGTCGGCGAGCAGTATGGTATCGTCCGGCAGCTCGGCGATGAGGCGAGCGCTCTTGGCACTTGCCCGCTCATCCGGCCTCGGAAATCCTGCCGGCAAAGGCAGCCGGTCGATTGTCCAGCCGAGCGCTTCGAGCTCCGTGACGATCCGCTGATCGTAGACCCAACCGCCGGTGTGTCGCGCATAATCGGCGGGCATGGCGAAAGTAATGCGGCGTTCGATGCGCAAGTCTCCTCTGCGAGACACTCGTTGGCGGGTTGGCCGCTCCCGTGCCAATACTGCATGGTCATACGTGCCGCCAATCGCTACGGATCTGGACGTGCTGCTCCTCCTGAAACTAACCCTCACTCCGCTCGTCGTCATCATCGCGACGCTGGTTGCACGCCGCTTCGGCACGCGGGCGGGCGGCGTCATCACCGGCCTGCCGCTGACGGCCGGGCCGGTCTCGATGTTCCTCGCGATCGAGCACGGCACCACTTTCGCGGCCGATGCGGCCATCGCCATGATCTTGAGTCTCGTTTCGATCGCGAGTTTCGCCTCCGGCTACCGGATCGCGGGGCCGCGTTACGGCTGGGTCGGTGGGATTGTGCTCGGCTTCTCAATGCATCTCGCCGTGACGGCTCTGTTGTCGCGATTGCCGATCGGGTTGCCGGGTGCCGCGATGTTCGCCGGCGCTATCGTCCTCGCGGTGCTCGCTTTCGTGGGGGGGCGCGGACAGCCGAGTGCCTCCTCTCAATCCTCGCACGGGTGGGAGCTGCCGTTGCGCATGGTGGTGGCCACGGCGTTGGTGCTGGTGATCACTTTTGCCGCGGAGGCCATAGGCGCGCGCGTCGCTGGCTTGCTGACGACGCTTCCGATCATCGCCTCCGTCATCGTCGTGACGGCCCATCGGGCGCACGGACCGACCGAGGCCTTGGTCGCCGTGCGCGGGCATCTCTTGGGCACGCTATCGCTCGGTGCCTTCTTCGCAACCGTCGCGGCGATCATCGTGCCTTACGGCATGCTCGCGGCCTATGCGGCCGCGATTGTTGTTGCTCTGGCCCTCAATCGCCTGCTGATGCGGCGCGAGGTGGATCGTCCCTCGATCCGGGAGCCTTCGGTTTGACTAGCGACCCTGCGACAAAGCAATGAAATGATCGCCCAATGCCTCGTGCACCGACTGCCAATGCGATGGCGGCTCCTCGCCGCGATGCGTCATGTGGTCGATCGAGCGGGAGAGCGCCCGGTAGAGCGCGCGCTGCTCCTCGAGCTCGCGATCGAGAAGGTCGGGCATGGAAGGAACATCGCCAAGGGCGTGAGACTCAAAGCTCAAGATCAACTCCTCTTTCTCTTACAATCACGGTCGCGCGCCAAAGCGCCTCCGGACAGGTGTTGCCGCCCGGCCGCGATCTCAACTTGTCTTTCGTTGGGTGTTCGATAGTCGTGCGCTATCGCCGCCAACCCGCAATCCATCCGGCAGCATGGGCCATCCCGGGCCGGCGTGCCGAAGCGGCGGGGAACCTGCCCGCGGGCTGCGGCGAAAGTATGGAGCTTGTATCCACTGTGTAGCGCCGACGTCAGGCCGCTTCCGGGTGGGCCTGCGCCGAGCGCCAATCCGGCTTGAGACCGAGGATGATCGAATTGTTTGGAATCTCCGGATTGAACGTCCGGTTGTGCCAGAGCGTCGCCTGAAAGGCGGCCTCGCGGGCCCCGAGCTTTCGCAATTTCGCCAGCATCTTGAAGTTCTGCGACAGCTCGTCGAACTCGATGAGGCAGGTCTTCAAGGCAAGTAGGCGAGTTGCAAGTTCTGAGTCGGGCCGGAACACCGCCGTCAGCTCGTCGCTGAAAAGATCGGGCTTCTGGAAGTAGGTGCTTTGCAGGTACTCCAGGCCCTTTTGGTAAACGGTCTTGGGATCATGCGTACGCTGCACATTGTAGCGGAAGAAGGCGGTGCTCTCCTTGGGTTCGAGCGGCACGATGAGGACGGTGAGGGCGTCGCTGACGACCTTGCCGGATCGCTCTAGCACGCGGGGTCGCATGCCGGGCGAGGGCCTGCCCTGGCCTTCGCGGGTCGCGATCTGGCGCAGCCGGCACTGCCAATAGAGGAAGTGGTGGCGGACTTTATCGTCGCTCGAATGCGGCATGGCGGTGTTGCGGCCTCCAACGTTGCGCATCTCTATCGCGGCGGGCAGGCTTGGCAAGGCCGCCCAAGACAAACCGTTAACCAAGGTAAATCCATGAGCCAGATCATCGTGCCCGCTTCGGAGGGTCGCGCCGTCGAGCTACGGCGGGGCGAGCGCCTCAGGATCACAACGCCGAAGGGCCGGCAGGCAGCAGACTTCTTCGCCTTCAATGCTCGGAACGTAGGCGAATGGCTGTCACCCATGCATTCCTGGGTGACGACCTTCTCGGTGAAACCCCGTCAGGGCGACACGCTCATCTCGCGCTTCCGCCGGCCGATGTTGACCATCGTTGAGGACGGGGCCGCCGGCTGCCACGACATGATGATCGCGGCCTGCGATCAGTTCCGCTACGAGTTCTTCGGCCACTCGTGTCCCGTCCCGCAAATGCCGACGAGGTCGCAGCAAGCGCTTTCGGCATTTGCGGGACATAAGGGACACGAGCAGCTTTAAGCTTGCTCGAGCGATTTAAGTTCGCAATTGCCGTCAAAGCCGGCCGATAGATTGGCCGGCATTTGCGAACCATCGCTCGAGTGGCCCGCATGCGAGCTGCGCGGACAATCTCGAGACTGCCATGCGTCGCTTCGGGCACACCGTCCCGGTCATTCCTCAGCCGGTGAACTTCTTCACGAACACGATTATCACCCCGGAGGGCATGCTCACCTCGCCACCCAATCCGGTTCCGCCCGGCGCTTATGTCGAGATCGAGGCCGCCATGGACCTTGTTGCCGTCGTCTCGTCCTGCCCCTTCGACCTGCCCATCGATGGTTGGTCCATCAATGCCGAGGGCGGGCCCAGCGAGCTGGTTCTGGACGTGCGCTGAGATGGAACGGCAATCCAGGCCGCAGGCCCGGATCGTGGTGCAAGCGCAACTTTAGGATCTAGACAACCGCCCTACTGTAGACTAAATGTGATGAGAATGAACGTTCGCTCGCAGCGAATGCCATAAATTTTGGCCTCGCGAACGTCGTGTGTGCTGCCTTGCAACAAGAGCACCTGCTCATGACCGTGACCGCCGACGCCATGGCTGCCCCACTCCCGGCCACCGACAATCGCCGCCGCATCCTCGATGCGGCCGTGACTTGTTTCGCGAGGGCTGGCTTCCACGGCACCTCGATGCAGGAGATCTGCCAAGAGGCGCGCATGAGCCCGGGCGGTCTCTATCGCTATTTCACGTCCAAGGACGCCATCATCGAGGCCATTGCCGCCGAGGAACGGGAGCGCAATGCGCGCTATTTGAGCGTCGTTTCGGTTGAGAACGACCACCTGGCAGCTCTTTTCAACGGCGGTTTCGCGTTCCTCAAGGATATGGCCGGCTCACGGGATGCCGCGCTCTGCGCCGAGGTCTGCGCCGAAGCACAGCGCAATCCGCGCATTCGCGACATCTTCGAGGTCAATCACCGGCAAGTTCGCGAGAAGCTGCGCACGGCGATTACGGCTGCCCAGGCCGCCGGCGAAATCGAGCCGGTTCTCGATCCGGATGTGGTCGTGACGGTGCTCATTGCGCTGGGCGACGGATTGATCGTCCGGCCAGCGTTCGATCCAGAGATGTCCGTGGCCCGTATCGAGCCCGGGCTACGTGAGCTCATCAGCCGCATGCTGCGGCCCTCCATGCCCCCCAGGTCAGGTCACGCAGAGCAAACATCATGAAGTCATTGATCACGAAGCTCATCGGAGTGCTGCTCGCGGGCGCGCTGGGCGTTTATGTGCTGGCACCCGATCTCCTGCACAAAGGCAAGGGCCCGGTTCAGCCTGTGACGGCCGGCGAGGCCGCTGTAAAGCCCACCGAACCGATCATTCCGGCCGTGACCGTGGTCAAGGCGGCGACGAACCCCATCGTCGAGACCGTCATTGTCTCTGGCACGCTCGTGCCGCGCGAGGAGATCCTCGTCGCAGCCGAAGTCGATGGCCTGTCGATCTTCGAGCTCAAGGCCGAGGAGGGCGATTGGGTCGAGAAGGGCCAGCTATTGGCCCGCCTCAACAAGGCGACGCTCGAGGCTCAAGTTGCGCAGAACGTCGCGCAGATCGCGCGCGCCGAGGCGGCCATCGCCCAAGCCGAGACCCAGATTGCCGAGTCCCGGGCAACCGTTCTGGCTTCCGAGAAAGCGCGCACGCGCGCCAAGAAGCTCGCGAAGTCGGGTTACGGCTCGGAAGCCACTCTCGACCAGGCGGTTTCAGCCAACGACGTCGCCGAGGCGCGGGTTGCGACCGGCGAGAAGCTCGTGGAGGCCGCGCGCGCCGATAAGGCCGTCGCCGAGGCTCAGCGCCGCGAGCTCGAATGGCGGCTGGCGCGCGCGGATGTTGTTGCGCCGGCTTCCGGCGTCATCAGCCGGCGGTCGGCGCGCGTTGGCCAGATTGCCGGATTAGCCGGCGAGCCCATGTTTCGTCTCATCGCCGCCGGCGAAATCGAACTCGAGGCGGAAGTTGCCGATATCGATCTGCCGAGGATTGCGCAGGCACAAACGGCACGTGTCATGTCCGCCGGACGGAAAGATGCTGTCACCGGCTCGGTGCGTCTCGTGTTGCCCGAGATCGATCGGATGACCCGGCTCGGCAAGGTCCGGATCGCGCTCGACGATGAAAAAGGCCTCATCATCGGCGGCTTCGCCAAAGGCATCGTGGAGGTCTCGCGGCGGGAGAATCTGACGGTACCGCTCTCAGCCGTCTCCTATCGCGAGGACGCGGCCTACGTGCAGATCGTCGCCAATGGCGTCGTGTCCGCACGGCCGGTCACCATAGGCCACGTCGACGGCGATCGGGCCGAGGTGCTGGGCGGCCTCGCCAAGGACGAAGTGGTGGTGCTGCGCGCCGGCACCTTTCTGCGCGATGGCGACAAGGTGAAACCTACAGAGCAACTCGCCAAGACCGCGGGGCAATAGCCCATGAACATTTCAGCCTGGTCCATCCGCCAGCCGATCCCTGCGCTCGTCCTCTTCGTCGTGCTCTGCGCGCTCGGGGTGTTCACCTTTTTGAACATGACCGTGACGCGGTTTCCCAACATCGACGTGCCGGTCATTGCGATTTCCGTCACGCAGTCGGGCGCCGCTCCCTCCGAGCTCGAGAGCCAGGTGACAAAGCGCGTCGAGGATGCGGTCTCCTCCATCACCGGCGTCAAGCACATCGCCTCATCCGTGAAGGACGGCTCGTCGCAGACCGTAATCGAATTCCAGATCGGCCTGGATACCGACCGGGCGCTGAACGATGTCAAGGACGCCATTGCGAAAATCAGGGGCGAGCTGCCGCGCTCCATCGACGAGCCGGTGACCCAGCGCATCGATGTCGAGGGGCAGGCGATCATGACCTTCTCGGTCGCCGCGCCCAACCTGACGCTGGAGGAGTTGTCCTGGTACGTCGACGACACGGTGAAGCGCGAGCTGCAGGGGCTCAAGGGCGTTGGCCGGGTCGAGCGCTACGGCGGCGTCAGCCGGGAGATCAGGCTGGCACTGAACCCTGACCGGCTGATGGCTTTGGGCGTCACCGCCGCCGATGTCAGCCGCCAGCTTCGCGCCACCAACGCCGATCTTGCCGGCGGTCGCAGCGAGATCGGTGGCCAGGAGCAAGCGATCAGAACGCTCTCCAGCGCTCAAAGTTTGGAAGCGCTAGGTAACACCGAGATCGCGCTACCCGGCGGCCGGCGCGTGCGGCTTGCCGATCTCGGCCTGATCCAAGACACGGCCGAGGAGCCGCGCTCCTTCTCGCGCGTCGACAGCGAGCCTGTGGTCTCGTTTGCCGTGTTCCGGGCCAAGGGCGCGAGCGATGTGACGGTCGCCGAGGTCGTGCAGAAGAAGATCGCCGAGCTCACTTCCAAACGGCCCGAGGTCGAGACCAAGCTGATCGACGATTCGGTCGCCTACACGGTCGGCAACTACGAGGCGGCGATGGTGACGCTGCTCGAAGGCTCGGCGCTTGCCGTGCTCGTGGTGCTCATCTTCCTCGGCGACTGGCGGGCAACGCTCATTGCCGCCGTGGCGCTGCCTCTCTCCGTGATCCCGACCTTCTGGATCATGGACCTGATGGGCTTCTCGCTGAATCTCGTGAGCTTGCTCGCCATGACGCTGGCGACTGGCATTCTCGTCGACGACGCCATTGTCGAAATCGAGAACATCGTCCGGCACATGCGCATGGGCAAATCCGCCTATCGTGCCTCGCTGGAAGCGGCCGATGAGATCGGCATGGCGGTCATTGCCATCTCGTTCACGATCGTCGCGGTGTTCGCGCCGGTGAGTTTCATGGGCGGAATCGCCGGGCAGTATTTCAAGCAGTTCGGTCTGACCGTCGCGGTCGCGGTGATCATATCGCTGCTCGTCGCTCGCCTCCTCACGCCGATGATGACGGCCTATCTGATGCGCTCGTCGCCGGAGCATGTCGTCCACGAAGACGGTTGGATGATGCGCGTCTACACGTGGTTCCTGCGCCTGACGATGTACTGGCGCTGGTCGCATTGGCTGATGGTGTTTCCGTTCATTGCCATTGTTTGGGGATGGGTGTGGGCCACCCAATTCATTCCGTCCGGTCTGTTCCCGATTCCCGACGAGTTCGCGCATCGTCATGCAGGTCGAGCTGCCGCCTGGCTCGCGGCTCGACGACACGGCCAACAAGACCGACGAGATGGCGCGCCGGATCAGAGAGATCGCGGAAGTCGAGTCCGTGTTCGTGCTGGGCGGTGCCAAACCGACGGGCCTGGCCGAAGTGCGCAACGCAACGACCATCGTGCGCCTGAAACCAAAGGCCGACCGGGCCATCACACAGAAACAGATCGAGGCCAAGGTCGAGCAGCTTTTGGCCGGTACGACGGATGTGCGCATCGCCTATGTGAACGATCGAGGCGAGCGTGGCATCACCGTCTCGGTGCTCGGCGACGAGACGAAGGCCTTGCAACAAGGCGTTGCCAAGCCTCGAGGCGGCGATCCGGCGTACTCAGGGGTTCTCGAACGTCTCGGCCGATGCTGGCCTCGACCGGCCGGAAATCCGGGTTGAGCCGAAGCTCGACGAGATCGCCCGGCTCGGTATCGCGCCCGAGCTGATCGCCGAGGTCGTGCGCGTCGCCACCATCGGTGATGTCGGCGCCAACCTCGCCAAGTTCAAATCCGGCGACCGGCTGATCCCGATCCGCGTCCAGCTCGACGAGGCGGCGCGCGACGACCTGCAGCAGCTCAAATCGATGCGGGTTCGCGCCGCCGATGGCAGCGCCGTTCCGCTCGCGAGTATCGCCGCCGTCCGCTTCAGCAACGGCCCGAGCACGATCGAGCGCTACGATCGGGTACGGCAGGTCAAAATCGGCGCCGATCTAGCCCCCGGCCTCGAGCTCGGCGTCGCCCTGGAGGCCATCAAGGCACTGCCGGAGGCGAAGTCGCTACCGCCAGGCGTCCGCTTCCAGGAGAGCGGCGATGCCGAGATCATGGCCGAGATCTTCCAGGGCTTCTTCATGGCCATGGGGGCGGGCCTGCTGATGGTCGTTGGATTGCTCGTCTTGTTGCTGCGCAACCTGTTCCAGACTTTCACGATTGTCTTCTCGCTCCTCTTATCTGGCAGCGGCGTCGTGCTTGCGATGGTCGCCTCGCAGACAGCCTTCTCGATGCCGGTGCTGATCGGCATGCTGATGCTGATGGGCATCTCGACGAAGAATGCCATCTTGATGGTCGACTTCGCGGTCGAGGAGGTACGCCACGGGGTGAAGCGGCGCGATGCCGTGGTCGATGCCGGCCGCAAGCGGGCCCGGCCGATCATCATGACGACAGTCGCGATGGTCGCCGGCATGGTGCCGACGGCCATGGGCCACGGCATCGGCGGCGAGTTCCGCGCGCCGATGGGTGTCGCCGTCATCGGCGGCCTCATCGCCTCGACGATCCTGTGTCTCGTCTTCGTGCCGGCGATCTATCTGATGATGGATGACATCGGCCGCTTCTTCGGCTGGCTGCTCGGCCGCTTCATCGGGCCGCGGGACGAGCCGGGCGAGGCGCTTCCTGCCCCGGCGCATCCCCAGATCGGGCACGCCGGTGCGCCGTCAGGCCAGCTGGTGGCGGCGGAGTAGGGCCCTGCCCCTAGTTGAAGGCCCTCAGGCCTTCGTCTCGTTCATGACCTGATCCTTCGCCGTTGCCATCAGCTCGTCCATGGTGCGGCGGATCTGGTGGTCGGACTGGGCAACGCCCTTGGCGTCGAGGTCCTGGCGGATCTTGCGGAAGACGTCCTCATCGCCCGGCTCGTGCGAAATCGGCCTTCACCACCGTCTTGGCGTAATCGGCGGCGGCGTCGCCAGTGATGCCCATCTTCTCGGCAGCCCAGAGCCCCAAAAGCTTGTTCCGGCGCGCCTGCGCCTTGAACTGCAGCTCCTGGTCGTGTGCGTACCGGTTCTCGAAGCCTTTTTGACGATCGTCGAACGAGGACATGCTCGGACCTCCGCTGTGGGAATGGGGCACCACCTGTTGCAGGCTGGCCAACATTCACATGGCCACCCCGTCAAACCAGCTGATTTCAAGCTGTTGAATAAACGGAGAGGGCCGCCAAATCAACCATGTTGCGTTGCAATAAGGTTAGGGTTGCAGCAGCCCGGACCCATCATTGTTTCGCCCCCCTCGATGGGCTAGCTTGCCCTTCCAACGGGCAGTTCTAAACGGCTTTCCGGCCGTCACCCCGCCCCGACCGTGAGGATGTCCCAATGAACCGTCGGCGTCTCGTTTACGAGGGCAAGGCCAAGACTCTCTATGAGGGTCCGGAGCCCGGCACGCTCATCCAGCACTTCAAGGACGACGCGACGGCCTTCAACAAAAAGAAGCACCAGATCATCGAGGGCAAGGGCGTCCTCAACAACCGCATCTCGGAATACATCTTCACGAAACTCACCGATGTCGGCGTGCCCAATCATTTCATCCGCCGGCTCAACATGCGCGAGCAGTTGATCCGCGAGGTGGAGATCGTTCCGCTCGAGGTGATCGTCCGCAACGTGGCGGCGGGCTCCCTCGTGTCGCGGCTTGGGTTGACGGAAGGCGCGGCGTTGCCACGCTCGATCATCGAGTTCTGCTACAAGAACGATGAGCTTGGCGATCCGATGGTATCCGAAGAGCACATTACGGCTTTCGGCTGGGCGGCGCCCTCCGAGCTCGACGAGATCATGGCGCTGGCGCTGCGCATTAACGATTTCCTGACGGGCCTGTTCCTGGGCGTCGGCATCCGTCTCGTCGACTTCAAGGTCGAGTTCGGCCGGCTTTACGAAAACGATCAGGTTCGGATTGTCTTGGCGGACGAGATCAGCCCGGATTGCTGCCGTCTCTGGGACGTGAAGACCGACGACAAGCTGGACAAGGACCGGTTCCGGAAGGATCTCGGCGGCCTGGTCGAAGCCTATCAGGAAGTCGCGCGGCGCTTGGGCGTGCTGGTCGAGAACAATCCGAGCCGGGGCAAGGGACCGCGGCTCGTGGCCTCCAAGCAGTAGGCTCGGCCCATGAAGGCACGCATCAAGGTCACTCTGAAAGACGGCGTCCTCGATCCCCAGGGCAAGGCGATCGAGGGCGCTCTCGGCTCACTCGGTTTCAAGGGCATCGGCGAGGTCAGGCAAGGCAAGTACATCGAGGTCGAGATCGCCGAGAAGGACGTTAAGAAAGCGAAGGCGGCGGTTGAGAAGATGTGCAAGGAGCTGCTCGCCAACACGGTGATCGAGAATTACAGCTACGAGCTGGGGTGAATGAGTATCCCGTAGGTCCGCATAAGCGATGGCGGATTGTAGAGCGGCCTGCTTTCATAAATTGGGGCTGGCGCGGGCCAGCTCAGAAGCGGAAGGCCGTTCCCGGCGAGCTGCCCGCGCCGTTCAACATGCGATATCCAGCGCCCGAGTACGAGGTCGAAAATATGCTGACCGGTGAGCGCCGCACGGCGTGGTCCGGATACTTTTTCTGGGCAGGCGATGTCATTGGTGAAGACGTCATCACATTCGACGAGCCGGTCACTATCAAAAGCAGATCAAGATTGGCTAATTGGCGAGAGTGGTTCTCTCGCTGGAAAAAGTAACGGCAATGCGGTTCGCGTGCGGTAGCTCGACAACAGCAGTCGCGAACTCGAACACCCCCTCCCCGTCATGGCCGCGTAGGCGGCCACCCAGCCATGCACGACTGGGCGGAGGCTCGATGTCAGTTCCGTGACGCCTCTCCGACGATGATCGTCAACCGTAGCAGGCTAGCACAAGGTACCGAACGCAAGCCAGAGTTTGCGGCGGCTTGCCTGGGTGGCCGCCTACGCGGCCATGACGATGGGGTGGGATCGTCGCCCGGCAAAGACGGTTTCTCGACCGATTGAACCTACGGAACGCGCCACGCGGCAATCGGCGGCTTGGACGTCGACCTCCGGAGTCAGCTAGTCAGTGACTCTGACACCCCCATCCGGGAGGCCGCGCCCCATGAAATCCGCCGTCATCGTCTTCCCCGGCTCCAACTGCGACCGGGACGTGGCCATTGCCCTGGAACAAGCCACCGGCAAAAAGTCCGCCATGGTCTGGCACGGCAACTCCTCCGTGCCCAAGACCGACCTCATCGTGCTCCCGGGCGGCTTCTCCTATGGCGACTATCTGCGCTGCGGCGCCATGGCGGCGCACTCGGCCATCATGAAGGACGTCATCGCCAAGGCCAAAGCCGGCACTCCGGTGCTCGGCATTTGCAACGGCTTCCAGATCCTCTGCGAGTCGGGCCTGCTGCCGGGCGTTCTACTTCGCAACGCCTCGCTCAAATACGTCTGCAAGGACGTGATTCTCCGCGTCGAGCGCAATGACACGATGTTCACGCGCCGGTTCCACAACAAAGGTGTCGCCGTCATGCCGATCGCCCACGGCGAGGGCAACTACTTCGCTGACAGGAAGACACTCGACCGGCTCGAGGGCGAAGGTCAGGTCGCGTTTCGCTATTGCAATGCGGATGGCGAGATCACGCCCGAGGCGAATCCGAACGGCGCGCAACGCAATATCGCCGGCATTGTCGATGCCAAGGGCCGCGTGCTCGGCCTCATGCCCCACCCCGAGCGCCTCGCCGATCCGCTGCTGGGCGGCACTGACGGACGCCTCATGTTCGAGAGCCTGGTCTCATCACTCCAGACGGCGTGAGGGCGAGTGGGCGACCTTACCGTTCACGGTTCACCACTTCACAGTTCACGAGCACCGCACTCGCTACTCCACACACCCAAAGATAATTGCCAGCTGGCCTGTAAGCCGGGTTCTGTATGGCGGGGCTCACGCCCCACGTGACGGCCATTCATCTGGGACGCCGGTTACCCGGCGCCTCGAGCAACCAACCCGGGCGGCTCGGTGGGAGACCCACCTGCCATAGCCGGTTACCCGGCCACGGCGCGCCACCCCTATTCGGTCTTGCTCCCGGTGGGGTTTGCCCTGCCGCATCCATTGCTGGCTGCGCGGTGCGCTCTTACCGCACCTTTTCACCCTTACCCCGGCATGCCGGGGCGGTTCGTTCTCTGTGGCACTGTCCCTGGGGTCGCCCCCGCCGGACGTTATCCGGCACCGTGTCTCGCTGGAGCCCGGACTTTCCTCCACCGCCGCCTGACGGCGGCAGCCGCGACCGTCCGGCCAGCTGGCAGGCTCAATAAGGGGATCGATATCGTCCGCGTCAAGCCGCGTCGCCAAATTCGTTAACGAATGCGCCGCCACAACTATCTGCCATTGCCTCATTCTGGACAAATGCTCAGGTGAGCTTCAAGGCCTTGGATTTCGCTGCACTTTCCGGCTAAGGGAAGGCAGAGCCGTTCGTTCCTCGGGAGGGGAAGCCCCCATGCCTCATCGCGTTCTCCGGCGGATGCTTGCCGCCGCTGTCATGATTCTCGTCGTAACTCCTGTTTCCGCCGGTCCGTTCGGGTCCGTGCCGGACAATGTCGCTGAGCCCCGGTCCGGTGTGGCGACTGTCGCCTACTCGATCGCCAAGATCACCGAGTTGCTCGAAACGCGCGGCTATCGCGGAATCGTCTTCACCGACCGCATCCTGCCCCGCTACAAGGCGGAGGCTTGTTTCGGCTCGGAGAAGTTCGAGCTGAAGCTCAACTGGTGGGGCGATGTCGTCAACCGTACGAAGATCGGCAACTGCGCCGGCGGCGGCTCGACCGTAACGACCGATGCCAACCAGGAAATCCGCTACATCCTGCGCAGCAAGGGCTTCAGCCGCATCCGCTTCGTCAATCCCGATCCGCCGAAGATCATTGTCGAGGCCTGCCGCGAGGGCGCGCGGCTCCGCCTCGAGCTCGACCGTTTCGGCACCACGAAGAACACCGAGGAGCTCGGCGATTGCTACGCGTTCGACGAGGATAAGACGCCGGTCAATCCGAGCCTGCCCGGGGTTTTGAAGCTCGAGGAGGTCGAGGACATCCTGGCGAGCCAGGGTTTTTCTGACATTCGATTTACCGACAAGACCTTACCGCGCTTCGTGGTGGAAGCCTGCCGCGGCGGCAACAAGTTCAAGCTCACCGTCAACCGCTATGCCGAGATCACGGATCGCGCTGTCATCGGCGGCTGCCAGGGCGCGGACGACGAGGACGTCACCGGCAATCCGCCGCCCAAACGTTACACGCGTGCCGAGATCATGCAGAAGAGCCGGCTCGACCCCGATCTCTGCCAGGAGTATTTCGACTTCCTGCTCTACGACAACAGCGTCCGTTTCGACGTGGCGAGCGCCAAGATCCGCTCCGAGTTCGACCGACCTGTTGACACAGCTCGCCTGGGTCGCCAATCGCTGCCCGGATGCCACCATCGAGATCTCGGGGCACACCGACTCCGACGGCACGCCCAGCTACAACCAGAAGCTCTCGGAAAAGCGCGCCAACGCCGTTCGCGATTTCCTGATGAAGAAGGACGTCAGGCGGTCCCGGCTCGCCACCATCGGTTTTGGCGAGGACCGGCCGCTCGTCCCCAATACCTCGACGAAGAACAAGGGTAAGAACCGTCGCATCGAATTCTCGGCGCGCTGGGAGTAGAACGATGGCAAAGTCGTTGGCCCTCGCACTTTCGTTCGTCTGTGCGCTGGCCGGGCCGGCCTCCGCGCAGACCGATCCACCGCCCCAGCTCGTCCTCAATCCGAAGGTCGAGATCACTTATGGGGAGCCGGCCAATGCCGCCTTCAAGCCGATTCTCGATCGGCTCAAGGCGAACCAGGCGCTCGAGCAGCTGTCGAGCTTGCTCGGGCCACTCGATCTGCCGGCGCCGCTCAAGGTGCAAGTCGTCCAATGCGATGCGCCGAGCAGACCTTACTCCTCCGTTGCCGGCATCACCGTCTGTTACGAGCAGATCGCCAAGATCGAGGAGACGGCACTCAAGGCGCCGCCAAACAACGTCGCGACGGCTCCGCAGATGGCGGTCGCGGCTTTCATCCAGGTGCTCCTGCACGAGACCGCGTTCGCCATTATCGACATCTACAAGATTCCGGTCTGGGGACGGGCAAATGATGCGGCCGACAGGCTGGCGGCGCTCATCATGCTGCAGTTCGGACCGCAGATCGCGCTCAAGGTCGTCTATGGCGCCGTCGGCTTCTTCGAGGCTTCCGAGCGCACCTGGACCGGCAGTGACTTCGCCAGCGCGACCTCGCCGGAAGCGCAGCGTTACTACAACTACCTCTGCATGGCCTATGGCTGGAGCCCGGACACGTTCCGCGGCGCCGTTGCGCAAGGCTATCTGCCCGAGCAGCGGTCCTGGCGCTGCCCGAACGAGTACCAGCAGGCCATGACGGCCTTCTCGGCGACGGTGATGCCGCATGTGAACACGGCCAAGCTCGGGCAAGTCTATGTGAACATTCCCGAGATCACGTTGCCGTAGCGAGAAGGGTTGCCGATCATGATTCGCTTGATGGGTATGATCGCGTTGCTGGGGTTTGCTTGGCTCGGCGCATCGCCGACGCACGCACAGACAACCGCCTCCGCGCAGCTCACCAACGAGCACCTGGTCATCGACTACGTCGATCCGCGTAATCCGGCCTATGTGCCACTGATGCAGCGCCTCAAGGATCAGCAGTTCCTCGAGCGGTTGCAGCAGTTTCTCTCGCCGGTGAAGCTGCCGACGCGGCTGCGTCTGACGACGAGGCAGTGCACGCTCGACGGTACGCCGAACGCCTTCTACTACCCGCTCGATTGGCAACTCAACATCTGCTACGAGATCGTCGATTATCTCGACAAGATCACACCAACCGAGCCCGTCAATGGCGTGCCGCCGAAGCGCGTTATCATGGGCGCGCTGACAGCCATCGTGCTGCACGAGGTCGGTCACGCGCTGTTCGACAATCTCCAGGTTCCCGTGCTCGGCCGCGAGGAGGATGCGGCGGATCAACTCGCGGCCTTCCTGGCACTGCAGTTCGACAAAGAGGTCGCCACCACCGTCGTCACAGGCATGGCCTACGCGCAGCTCGCGCTCAAGAATGTCGGCATGGGCGTGCCGGTCGACCGGCGCTCCTTCGCCGATGAGCACGGCACGGCCGACCAGCGATTCTACAACGTGCTTTGCATCGCCTATGGCAGCGATCCCGGCGCCTTCGCGAGCTTCGCAGATCCGAGCGTGCTGCCGCCCGAGCGCGCCGAGGGCTGCAAAAAGGAATACGCGCAGATCCGCGATGCCTTCTACAAGACCATCTTCCCGGCCATCGATCCGGCGAAAATGGCGCTCGTCCAATCGGTGAAATGGCTGCCGGAGTGACGGATCTCGAATGCGCTGTCGTTGGCGCGGGCGTCGTAGGCCTGGCGATCTCGCGAGCGCTTGCCGAGGCCGGCCGCGAGGTGATGGTTCTCGAGCGCAATGCCGGCATCGGCCAGGAGATCAGCGCGCGCAACAGCGAGGTCGTGCACGCCGGCATCTACTATCCGACGGGCAGTCTCAAGGCGCGGCTGTGCGTGCGTGGCCGGCATCTCTTGAAGTCCTTCGCCGCCGAGGCAGGCGTTCCCTTGAAGTCGCTCGGCAAGCTCATTGTGGCGACGAGCGAGGCCGAGATCCCGGCCATGCGGGCGCTGGCGGCGACCGCGCATGCGAACGGCGTCGATGATCTGTTCGAGATCAGCGGTGCCGAGGCTCGTGCGATGGAGCCGGCCGTGCAGGCGGTCGCGGCGCTGCATTCTCCCTCGACAGGGATCGTCGATGCCCAGGCGCTCATGCTCGCGCTCGAAGGCGCGATGGCCAATGCCAGCGGGCAGGTCGTGCTGAGCGCCGAGGTCACCTCGATCGTGCCAATTGCGGGGGGCGGATTTCGACTGTTCCTCGGCGGCGAGCAGGCAGGCGAGGAATTGACCGTCGCAAACCTCGTTCTTGCGGCCGGTCACGACGGGCCGCGGCTCGCCCAAGGTCTCGCGCATGCCAACTACACGCCGCCGCCGCGCAGCTACTTCGCGAAAGGTAACTATTTCGCGCTGGCGGGGAAAAGCCCGTTCTCGCGGCTCATCTATCCGATGCCTGTGCCGGGCGGCCTCGGCATCCACGCGACGCTCGACTTGGGTGGACAGGTGCGCTTCGGGCCGGACGTCGAATGGATCGAGGCGCTCGACTATCAAGTGGACGCGCGGCGCATGCCCTCATTCTACACCTCGATCCGCAACTACTGGCCCGATCTTCCCAATGGTGCGCTCTTTCCAGCCTATGCCGGCATCCGCCCGAAAATCGTACCCGAAGGCGCACCCGCCGCCGACTTTCGTATCGATGGTCCGGAGGTGCATGGCCACGCGGGTGCCGTGCTCCTCTTCGGCATCGAGAGCCCGGGGCTGACCTCCTCGCTGGCAATCGCGGAGGAGTTAGCGCGGCGGATCGGTTGATTGCTGTCCCCGCTGGCCGCAGGCATAAAAATTGATCGTTGCAAGTCTATCCTTCTCATTCGGCGGTCGTTGTGAGTTGCCCTCTCCATTGGGGAGAGGGTGCCGGCAGGCGGGAGAGGGGTTGATCTGCGACAGATCTCGCCGCGCGACGAGGAGAGGTCACAGCACAGCTCAACCCCTCTTCCGGCACTATCGCGCCACCTCCCCCCAAGGGGGATGGGCGGATATGGGAAAAACGCGTCGGGTGGATTGGCTTGCATTCGCCTACGCCGCCAGACTGTCCCGCATCTTCTGCAACAGCGACGCGCGCTCGTGACGGGCGGCGAGGGCCTGATCGATGTCCACCTTCGCGAACTTCATGGGCTGATGCGGCTGCATCTGGCCGATCAAATCCATGTCGGCGGAGATGACAGTGCCGACCATGAAATAGCCACCGCCCGACACCGCATCCCGATGCAGCACGATCGGCTCGGTGCCGCCCGGCACCTGGATCGAGCCGTAGGGGTAGCAGGCGTCGACGATGTTGGAAGGATCTGAGCCGGCGCCGAAGGGCTGTTCTCTCGGAACGAATTGCAGGGGCTTGCCGCCCTTGAAGCGGTAGCCGATGCGGTCGGCCTCGGGGGCGACCTTCCAGGTGTCGGCGAAGAAGCCTTTCTGAGCTTCCTCAGTGATGCGGTGCCAATAGAGTCCGGGAACGGCGCGCACTTCAGGCGTAGCGCCGGGCCCGCGGCGCAGGTTGGCGGGAACCGTGCGGCCCTCGGCGACGCTGCGGCCCTGGCCGACGGCCAGCTCATCGCCCGCCTCGAGCTTGCGCCCCTTGTGGCCTCCGAGCGCGCCAAGTGTGTAGGTCGAGCGCGATCCGAGCACTACCGGCACGTCGATGCCGCCGGCAACCGCGATGTAGACGCGGGCGCCGGACTTCAGGAAGTCGAAGGCGAGCCGGTCGCCGGACTTCACGATGAATGTCGTCCAGCTCTCGCGAGGAGCCCCGTTGACCTTGGCCGGCATATCGGCACCGGTGACGGCAACGAGCGCATCGGATGTGAACTCGAGCTCTGGCCCCAAGAAGACGGCCTCGAGTACGGCAGCACCCTCGTCGTTGCCGACGAGCATATTGGCGGCGCGGGTGGCAAAGCGATCCATGCCGCCCGAGAGCGGGATGCCGATGTGATAGTAGCCGGGGCGGCCGAGATCCTGGACGGTGGTCGAAAGCCCGGGAGTGATGACTTTAATGGCCATTGAGGGCACCCTCCAGCTTGCGGTTGTAGCCGTCGATGTCGCGATTGAAATCGGCGAGCGAGAAGGTGACATTGGAAATCCTGGGCGCAAAACGGCCGGCATCGACATCGGCCAGCGCCTGGTCGTAGGCATCGCGCGAGATCGGCTTCCACTGCACGATATCGCCCGGCTTGAACAGGCACATGAAGTCCCTGAGATAGCTGATCTGCTGATTGGGATCGTAGATCGGCATCGGCGTGACGCCGAACATCTGATAACCGCCGGCGCCGCGCACCGAATAGATGCAGCCGAAGCAGCCGCCATGCCCGACAGTGAGTTTGGGCGTGTCGGTGCGAGGGCGCAGATACTTCGGCACCTGCAGCTGCCGCTTGCGCTCGACCATCTGATAGAGGAACGGCAGGCCCGCGACGAAGCCCACCATCGAGACGAACCAGGGCGCGCCCGAATGCGCCTTGATGAAAGCCGCCGGGTCGGCGAGATCGTTGACGCGCGCAGCATATTCGATGTCGGTGCCCTTCGGGTCTTGATGGCGCTCGCGGAAGCGCATCAGCGTTTCGTGCGTCCAGGGGTCCTGGTAGTAGACCGGCACCTCGATAATGCGCGTCTTGATGACCGGTTCCGCTTTCTCCGCCGCGCTCTCGAGCTTCTTGATCTCGGCCATCATGTCGGCCGGCTTGATCTGATCCGGATCATATTTGATCTGGAACGATGCGTTGGCCGGGCAGATCTCGGTGACGCCCTTGATCTTGGAGTCCCTCACCGCATTGGTGATGAAGAGCGACTTGAAGAAGGCTTCGAGCGACATCGATTCATCGACCTCGACGAAGATGTGCTCATCGCCTCCGAAGGAGTAACGGGTGTTCATGGGGCGCTGGCCTCCTGTTTCGGATGCGGCGGGCGGGGAAGCGGGGTGGGTGACGACGGCGGGTGCGGCGACGGCAGCCGCGGCCGGAGAGAGCGATGCGGCGCGGCCCTCGAGCCAGGGCTCGAGCCAGGCGGTATGGAACCGGCCCGCAAGCACATCGGGATCGCGCGCGAGTGCCTGATGCAGTGGCTTCGTGGTGGCGACACCCTCGATATGGAGCTCCGAGAGCGCGCGCTCCATCCGGCGGATGGCGGAGGGGCGATCCTCGTCCCAGACGATAAGCTTGCCGAGCAGTGAGTCGTAGAAGGGCGGCACCGTGTAGCCCGGATACAGCATGCTGTCGAACCGCACGCCGTTGCCTCCGGGAACACCGAGAGACGTGACCGTGCCCGGCGCCGGCATGAAATTCTTCGACGGATCCTCGGCGTTGATGCGGACCTCGATGGCGTGGCCCGTGCGCTTGACCTCGTGCTGACGGATGCGCAGGGGTTGGCCGCCTGCGATCAGGATCATCTCGCGCACGAGATCGATGCCGGTGATCATCTCGGTCACCGGGTGCTCGACCTGGATGCGGGTGTTCATTTCGAGGAAGTAGAAATCCTGCGTGAAATCGTCGAACAGGAATTCGAGCGTGCCGGCGCCGCGATAGTTGACAGCCTTTGCGAGCGCAACGGCCGACTTGCAGAGTTCCTGGCGCTTGTCCTCCTTCAGCGAAATCGACGGCGCCTCCTCCCAGACCTTCTGCCGGCGGCGCTGTAGCGAGCACTCGCGCTCGAAGCAGTGGATGACATCGCGGCCATCACCGAGGATCTGCACCTCGATGTGGCGTGCGCCCTCGACGAGTTTCTCGACATAGAGCCCGCCGTCACCGAAGGCGGCCTTCGCCTCGGCCTGGGCCTGCGGCATGAGTTGGGCGAACTCGTCCTTCGAGCGCGCAATGCGGATGCCGCGTCCGCCGCCGCCGGCCGCCGCCTTGATCATGACGGGAAAACCGGTCTTCTCGACGATGGCGAAGGCTTCCTCGGGCGTCTCGAGCCGTCCCTCGCTGCCGGGCACCGTTGGAACACCGGCACGGCCGGCCGCATCGCGGGCGGCGACCTTGTCGCCCATCAGCCGGATCGACTCGGCCGTCGGCCCGACGAAGATCAGGCCCGCCGCCTCGACGGCCGCGGCGAAATCCGAGTTCTCGGCAAGGAAGCCGTAGCCCGGATGGATCGCGTCGGCACCGGTCGCCTTGGCGGCGGCGATGATCGCCTCCTTGTTGAGGTAGGATTTCGCCGCGTGCGGCGGGCCGATGTCAACCGATTCATCGGCGAGTTTGACGGCGAGCGAGTCGGCATCCGCCTTGCTGTAGACTTGGACGGTTGCGATGCCGAGTTCTTTGGCCGCGCGGATGATCCGCACGGCGATCTCGCCGCGATTGGCTATGAGTAGCTTCTTGATGGGCATGGGACTGGACAGGACTTTTGCTTGGCGGACTTCCTCTCGACGAACCGGCATCCACTTCGTCGGAAAGTGCTAACCTTCGACCTCGGCGAGCGGCTGGCCGGCCATCACCGGCTCTTCGTTCTCGGCGATGAAGCGGACGATCTTACCGCCCATATCCGCCCTCACCTCGTTGAACGACTTCATCACCTCGATGAGGCCGATGACGTCGCCGGCAGCGATCGTGTCGCCGTCGTTCTTGTAGTTGGGTTTGTCGGGCGCAGGCTTCCTATAGAAGGTGCCGGGAAGCGGCGAGACGATCTGCTTGGTGGCCATGGGGTTTTCTCCTGGTCTTTTCGTATCTTGTGATGGTCAGCGCGGCGCGAGATGCGGGCGCAACGCATTGCGCACGGCCACCGCTATGTCGACGGCGTTGGGAGTGTCCGAGTGGACGCAGATCGCATCGGCACCAACCGGTACATCATTTCCGTCCAGCGTCTTGGTCTTGCCCTCGACGACGGCGCGCAGGCAGCGCGCCGCGGCCTCGACCGGGTCCTTCGCATCGTGCTCGCGCGTGATGATGAGCTTGCCGTCGCCGTCATAGTCGAGATCGGCGTAGTACTCGGCGACGAATTTGTGGCCGCGTGCCGGATAGATTTTCTCGTGCAGCGTGCCCTTCATGCCGTAGAGCGGAACCTTGTAGACGTCGGCTGCATCCGCAACGGCGTGCGCGATGTCCTCCATGCGCGCGGCCATGCCGTAGAGCGAGCCGTGTGGCTTGATGTGATTGAGGGTCATGCCCTCTGCGTCGAGGAATGCCTTGAGCGCACCCACTTGGTAGAGAATGCAGTTCACCATCTCCTCGCGGCCGATCTTCATCTCGCGGCGGCCGAAGCCCTGGAGATCGGGAAGGGAAGGATGCGCGCCGACCTTCACGCCGTGCTGCTTGGCGAGCTTGACGGTCTTGCGCATGTGATTGAAGTCGGAGGCATGGAAGCCGCAGGCGACATTCGCCACATCGATATGCGGCATCAGCCCCTCGTCGTCACCCATCTTATAGAGGCCGAACGCCTCGCCCATATCGCAGTTCACGACGACGGCCATCAGGTTGTCCTTTCCCACTGTGCTGGCTAGGCAAGTGATGCCTTGCCGTTCCCTCGTCTGGTGACGGAGCCAGCTGGATTGGCCCTCTCCTCGGGGAGAGGGTGCCGGGTCGTGCCGAAGGCGCGCAAGCAAAAAACGCGGGAGAGGGGTTGATCCTCGACGGGGTCTCACCGCGCGAGGAGGAGAGACCAGAGGTGAGCTCAACCCCTCTTCCGGCCCTTCGGGCCACCTTCTCCCCAAAGGAGAAGGCAGAAACCAGCCAGGCTATCCGAGGTCAGAGAGACTTTGAGACCGCAGCCGGTAATGTCCGGCTGCGGTCCATTCGTAACTTGTCAGCTCACTTCGAGACGAGGTAGTCGACCGGAATCTTCTCCGAGATCGTCCACTCGTCGACGACGCCGGGCTTGCCGTCCTTCGTCTCGACGATCAGATACCGGCCACGATTCTGATGGTGAATCTCAGCCGAGAAGGTGCGGGGTCCAAACAGTGTCGGCTCGTCGGTCATCTTCTCGAGCTCTGCGACGACCGCCGCGGCGTCCGTCGTCTTGGCCCGCTCGACGGCCTTCGCCCAGACATCGATGAGGACGTAGCCAGGATACACGTACTGGCTCGACGGCGCGGCGCCCGTTACCTCGGTGTACTTCTTGTTGAAGGCGTTGACGTCCGGATTGGGGTCATCGCCATAGATCGAACCCTGGACAGGAACGAAGAAGTTCGAGAGGCCAGGAACACCCTCCAGCCAGTAGCTGCCATCGACGCCCGAACCGTTGAGAAGCATCGAGTTGATGCCGGCGGCGCGGATCTGCTTGATGGCCGAGACGGCCCCCGGCATCATCGTGCACAGCATGATCGCATCCGGCTCCTGCGGCAGGGCCTTGATGCGGCTGATCTGTGCGGCGATCGAGGCGTCGTCGTTCTTGAACGTGTCCTCGCCGACGAGCTTGGCGTCCTTCAGACGCGGCATCATCCAGTCGAAACCGTCACAGATGCCCTTGTTGTAGACCGTCCAGCTATCGAGCAGACGGTAGAAGTTGCGGGCATTCTTCTTGTTGTAGGCCCACTCGGCCATGGTCGCGCCTTGCACGGCCGCGAGCACGGAGGCCGAGAAGGAGAACGGGCCAACGCCGGGGATGCCGGCCTTGACGCTTTCGGCGCAGAGGAAGAACGAGACTTTGCCGGCCGCCTGGGCCTGCAGTGCCGCGCCGGAGCCGAAGTCATAGTCGCAGGAGACGATGACGAGCTCGGCACCCTCGTCGAGCACCGCAAGTCCGGCCTTGGCGCCTTCCGCCTGGTCGGTCTTGGTGTCGGCGGTGACGACCTTGATCTGCTTGCCGAGCAGGCCGCCGGCGTCGTTGATTTCCTTAATGCGGATGAGCGCCGCATCCTGGGCCGGCTTGTCGTAGGCGGTCATGAAGCCCGATTCGGCGGTCGCGAAACCGACGACGATCTCGTCGGCCGTGGCCGGCGCCGACCAGAGGGCGGCAACAGCCGTCATGGTCGCGAACGTCTTAGAGAAACGCATTCTTGGGGTCCTCCCTTTCGTTAGTCGCAGCAACAAACAACCACGGGCTCTGCCGGTCAAGGCTCACGAGCCCTTGGATCCTCCTCCGAACGGCCAGCCGCCCCAGGTCCACTCCCGGTTCCGCGTTAGGCCGGTCGGCAAGAACATCAGAATTCCGATCATGATGAGGCCGATGGCGATCTCCTGCACCCCGTTGGGGATGCCGATTGCCGTGCCGCCGATGTCAAAGCCCTTCTCAAAGCGCTTCAGAAGGTCGATCAGCCCGGAGATGACGACGACGCCCACGACCGCGCCAGTCAGGCTGTACATGCCGCCTACGACCAGCATGGCGAGCGCGATGAAGGTCATTTTCAGGAAGAAGGCGCTGGGGCTGACGACACTCAAGAAGTGCGCATAGAGCGCGCCGGCGAGCCCGATGATGAAGGCCGAGACGATGAAGGCGATCCAGCGCTCGCGTACCACGTCAATACCGGAAGCCTGCGCGGCGATCTCCTCGTCGCGGGTGGCCCGGAGCGCCAACCCAGAGCGCGAGATCTGGTAGAGATAGGCGATGGCGATGGCGATCGCCGCTCCGAGCCAGCCGATCCAGATCGTGATGACCGGCGGGATACCGACGATCGAGCCCTGTCCGCCGGTCACCGAATCCCAGTTCGAGTAGACATTGTTGACGAGGCCCAACAGGCCAAAGGTCGCGATCGAGGCGGCGATGCCGTTCAATCGCATGATGATGCGGCCGACGATCAACGCGAAGAGGGCCGCGAATAGCGCCGAGATCGGCGCCATCACCCACATGCTGTACTGGCTCTGCAGCACCCACTCCGGCAGCCCCTTCAGCGTCACGCCCTTCATGACGGGCGGGATCGTGAACCAGGCCGTCATATAGGCGCCCAGATACATGAAGGAGACATGGCCGAAGGAGATGACGCCGGCATTGCCGACGAAGACGTAGAAACCGACCACCAGCATCACCTGGATGAACATCTCGGTGACGGTGCGGTTGAAGGGCCGCGAGCCGAAGTACCAGGCGAGTACGCAAATGATGAGCAGGCCGAGGATCAGCAGGATCGGCGTCGAGATCGTGCGCGAGAGAATGGAGGAGCGGGCTTGCATGGCTCTCTACACCCTCTGCTTCGCCGACTTCGGCGCGAACAGCCCCTGCGGACGGATCAGCAGCACGAGGATCACCGAGCCGTAGACGAAGGCGTCGCGGAACACGCGGGCGTCATGCGGCAGATAGGCCTGAAACACGGTGCTGACCGCGCCGATGAGGAATCCGGCGGCCACCGCGCCCGTCAGGCTGCCGAGCCCGCCGATGACGGTGGCGATGAAGGCGACCAGCATGATGTTGGCGCCCATCTGGATGTCTGCGGTGCCGGAGAAAGTCGCAAGGATCAGCCCGATCGACGCCGCCAGCATGCCGGAGATCGCGAAAGCGAGCAGGATCACACGATTGGCTTGGACGCCGAGCATACGTGCCATGGTGAAGTTCTCGGCTGCCGCCCGCATCTCGAGGCCAAAGCGCGTGCGCTTGAGAAAGGCGGTCAATGCCAGCAGGATGACGATTGTGACGATGATGGTGATGACCTGTAGCAGCGGGATGCGCGCACCGAGCACCTCGACCGGCAGCGACAGATGCGACCAGAGGTCGACCGACTTCGGCCGGCTCGAGAACAGCATGAGCAGGAAATGACGGATGACGAAGCCGAGCGCGAAGGAGGCGATCATCATCGTCGCCGGATTGGCGTTGCGGAAACGGCGGAAGACGAGAATCTCCGAAAGCATCGAGATGATCGCGCCGAATGCAAGCACCAGAGGGATTAGGATGTAGAAGGGGAGATTGCCGAGGAAGACGATGGTCTCGGCGTTGATGCTCGGCCAGAGCAGCAGGAAGACGCAGGCCGCCATGTAGTCGCCATGCGCGAAGTTGACGAGCCGCATGACGCCGAAGATAAGCGCGATGCCGAGTGCGCCGAGCGCATAGAGGCTGCCGAGCGCGAGTGTGTCGAAGATGAGCTGAAGGACTTCTTGCATTACTCAATGATCCCCGAAGCCGAAATAGGCTTGTCTCAGCTTCTCGTCCTTGGCGAGCACGCGTGCGTCGCCCTCCATTACGGTCTCCCCGCCCCGCAACAGGATCATCCGCCCGCCGGTCATCTGCGCGCGCGTCGAACTCTGCTCGACGATCAACAGCGTCAGGTTCCGCTTCTCGCGGAGCTTCAGGAGGATCTCGTAGACTTGGTCGATGATCTTGGGCGCGAGGCCGAGCGATGGCTCGTCGATGGCCATGAGCTGGGGCGAGGCCATCAGCGCGCGTCCGATGACGAGCATCTGCTGCTGTCCACCCGAGAGCATGCCGGCCGCCATGTGGCGCCGCTCGGCCAGCATCGGGAACTCCTGATAGACGCTTTCCAGATCGCGCTCGGCCTCGGCCTTGTCGGCGCGCATTCCAGTGCCGACGCGCAGATTCTCCTCGATCGAGAGCGAGGCGAAGACGTTGCGGCCCTCGGGCACGAGCGAGAAGCCACGCCGGGCAATAATCTCTGGGCCGTCTGCCCCGTTGGTCTTCCCGGCAAAAGTGATCGAGCCATCCACGGGAGGCACGACGCCGGCGATCGCCTTGAGCAACGTCGACTTGCCGGCGCCATTCGGTCCGGTGACGAACAGGATTTCGCCGGGTGCCATCGACAGCGAGACGCCGCGCAGCGCCGTCAGGCGTCCGTAGCGTACCGTGATGTTGTCGACGGCGATGAGACTCATCAGTGCGCGCCCCCGCCGACGACGCGAAAGTTACGCTGGGGCGCGGTGATGTCGTCGCTCTGCGTGCCCATATAGGCGTGGCGAACGGCATCGCTCTTGCGGATCTGATCGGGCCGGCCGACTTCGATGATCTCGCCCGAGTTCGAGCACAAAAATACGCTCGCACACTTCTAGAACGAGGCCGATATTGTGCTCGATCAAGAGCACGCCGATGCCCATCTCGCCGGCGATTCTGCGGATGATCCCGGCAAGCTCGCGGCTCTCCTCGGCCGACATGCCGGCAGCCGGCTCGTCGAGCAGCACGTAGCGCGGCTTCATCATGATGGCGCGGCCGATGGCGACGCGGCGCTCGTCTGTGTAGGGGAGCGCGCCAGCGATGGTGTCGCCAAGCCGCGAAATGCCGAGCCATTCGAGGATGCGCTCAGCTTCCTTGATGGCCTCGCGCCGTGAAAGTCCGAGGCCGACACCGGTGACTTCCAGATTGTCGATGACAGGAAGCTCACGGAACAGCCGGCCCGACTGAAAGGTGCGGGCGATGCCGATACGGCGGAGCTGGTGGGCGGCATTGCCGCCGACCGCCTCGCCGTCGACCCTCACTTGGCCTCGATCGGGTGCCTGGAAGCCGGTCAGCACGTTGACGAGCGTCGTCTTGCCCGCGCCGTTGGGGCCGATGAGGCCAGTGATGCGGCCTGAAGGGATTTCCAGGCTGACGTCCTTGAGCGCCTGGAGGCCGTCGAATTGGACCGACACGCCTTCCGAGATGAGAGCACTCGTGGGTGAAAAGGCGGCGCTGGACGAGCCACCTGACGCACCGCTGCCCTTGGTGCCGCCGGATGCGCCTGTCGCCGCTGCGGCCGCTGCTGCATTGGCGATCGAGGTGACGGTCGTGGCAACGGGTGCCGCGACGGCTGCGGCAGCGATCTCGGGTTTGACAGCAGCCACCGGCTCGGCCACCGCAGCCATTGCCGTAAGCGACATTTCAGTGGCGGCAGCGCGCGTGCCTTCGGCCGAGGTAGGTGCCGGTTCGCGTCGGCTCGCCGCCGAAGCACCTGCGGTCGTGTCACCGCCCGCCGTTTTCAGCGCCGCGCCGCCCGCACGGGTCATGACGTAGCTGCCGCTCTCGTGCACCGCTACCTGCCAGCCTGGCTCGACGACGATGGTGGTCGTGTCTTCTTCGATGACGGCCGGACCAGACAGCGCGTCGCCCGCGCCGAGCTTGGCGCCGTCGTAGATAGGTGTGCTCGTCGTCGAGCCATCCACCGAGAAAATCACCGGCCGCTCGCTCTTCACCGCCGCACGCACATTGCCGCCGGCCGCGATACGCGGCGGCTTGGGGTGCTCGATACGGCCGTACAGCGTCGATTCGATGTTCACGACTTCCACCGCGTTGTGGCGCTCGGAATAGGTATAAAGCTGCTCGTGGCGCTTGTGGAAGGCCTCCTTCACCTGGTCGATGGTCTCGGCGTTGACCGGGAAATTGCCAATCTCGACCGTACACTCGTGCACCTGGCCGATGTAGCGCATCTCGAGTGAGCGCTGGACGTCGATCTTGTCCTGGGTGAAGCCGTCCGACTCCAAATGTTTGCGACCCTCCGTTTCGATCTCGCCGAAGAGCTGGTCGACCCGGGCATAGGCCGGTTCATTGTCGAGGCGAACGGGGGCGGTCGCCATGAAATTGTATTTGACGTCCGAGATGATCTGGCCGAAGGCGCACAGGCCCGAGGCGAGCTTCGGCACGACGACGGTGTCGATGCCCATTTCGCGGGCGATCGCCGTGATGTGAGCGGCCGTCGCGCCGCCCGCGCAGACCAGCACGAAATCGCGCGGATCGTAGCCGCGCTCGACCGACACCCGGCGGATGCCATTCACCATGTTGCTGTTGACGATCGTGTACATGCCGTAGGCGGCACGCTCGATGCTGAGGTTGAGCGGATCGGCGATACGTCTGACGGCAGCCGTTGCCGCGGTTTTGTCGAGCGGCAGCTTGCCGCCGAGCAACCCGTCCGGATTGAGATAGCCGAGCAGCAGATTGGCGTCCGACACCGTCGGCTCGATGCCGCCTTGCCCGTAGCAGGCTGGCCCTGGCGAGGCGCCAGCGCTCTGCGGGCCGACCTGCAACAGGCCCATGGTGTCGATCCAGCCGATCGATCCGCCGCCGGCGCCCAAGGTCTCGACCTGGATCATCGGCACCCCGATGCGGTAGCGCAGGAAGTCGATGTTCTTGTTGAGGTTTGTCGTGCCGTCCTTGACGAGTGTAATGTCAAAGGAGGTACCGCCCATATCGACGGTGATGACGTTCTTTGCGCCGAACGGGCTCGTGACGTAGAGGCCGGCGGCCGGCCCCGATGCGGGGCCGGAGTTGATGGCATAGACCGAGCGATCGGTCATGGCCTGGCCGATGGCGAGGCCGCCGTTCGACTGGAAATAGCGGACGGGATGCTTGGCGCCGAGGACGCGAAAATACGCGTCGACCGCATCGACGTAGCGGCGCAGCACCGGTGAAAGATAGGCGTTGGTCACAGCCGTCGAGGTGCGGGTGTATTCGCGTATTTGCGGGTAGAGTTCACTGCCAACCGTCAGGTTCACGTTCGGCAGCATCTCGCGGACGATCTCGGCGGCGCGCCGCTCGTGGCCGGGATTGAGCACCGACCAGACGAAGGAGATGGCGACGGCCTCGACACCCTCGCGACGGAAGGCTTCGCAAGCGGCCCGCACGTCATCCTCGACCATCGGCGTGCGGATGGAGCCATCCGAGATGACGCGCTCGCGCACGCCCTTACGGAGGTAGCGTGGCACCAGCATCTTGGCCGGCGGATACTCGGGATCGTAACGATAGCCGTCCTCTTTGTGGCCGAGGCGGATTTCGATCGAGTCCTCGTGACCTGCGGTGGCGATGAGCCCGACCTTGGCACCCTTGTGCTGGATCAGCGCATTGAGGCCGACGGTGGTGCCGTTGATGCACAGATCGCAGTTGGAGACGATCTCGGAGGGCGTGGTCTTCAGATCGTCGGCCATGAGCTTGAGGCCATTCTCGATGGCCCTCGTCGGATCGCTCGGCGTCGAGAGCGCTTTGTAGAGGCGGACCTGGCCGTGCTCGTCGGCGACCACGAAATCCGTAAACGTGCCGCCGGCATCGATGCCCAGACGATATTTGGTGCGCATGGTCTAGTCTCTACCGATCTTTTTTCTAACTGATCCGAGGGGCCGAGCGAGCACGAGGTTTCTCCGCGGATCCGGGGTCAAAATCATTACGCCGCCCGGCCGGCGCGGAGCGCTTTGGTCGCCGCCTCGTCGACCTCGCCCCCGGCGATGACGACGCCGTAGTCATCGCGGGCGCCGTTGACCGAGACGAGGCCATTGCGGAAGTCATCCGCCACGAGCCTCGTCGGCCGGTCGAAGGCATTGCCGTAGCCGCCGCCGCCCGGGTTCATGTTGGTGACGCTCTCGCCGGGCTTGATGGTTTCGATGACGTTTTTGCGCACGATTTCGGTTTTGCCGCCGCGCTTGATCTCGAGCCGGCCGACCTTGTTGTCGACCATCGAGGATTTCGCACCGGCGGCGCCAACTGCTGGAATACGCCGGCCCTCGCCGAAGGTGATGATGGTCATATCCTTGTCCAACGGCTCGACCTCCCAGGCCGTGCCCGAGCCGCCGCGGAATTTTCCAGCGCCACCACTATCCGTCATCAGCGAATAGCGGTGGATGATGATCGGATAGGAGTATTCGAGCAGCTCGATATCGCCGGAGGTCAGCGCGCCGAAGCAGCACTCCGGCCCGCAGGCGTGCCAGCCGTCCTGTTGGGGCGTCGCACCCGCGCCCGAGATGATGGTGGCGAGCACCATCGTCACGTACTCCTCGTTGTGGCGCGTATCCCAGCCGGCCATGTTGAGGCCGTTGGCATGGCCCCAGGAGGCCGCGACCTTCGACGGCGCCGCCTTCTCGAAGGCGAGGCGGACGGCATCCGTCAGCGTCTCCATCGGCGTCGTCGTGCAGTTCATGTGCGGCGCGGGTTCCACCGCATTGCACAGTGTGCCCTTCGGTCCGAAATCGACGCTGACGCAGCGGTAGAGGCCCTCGTTGTAGGGTGGCGGCAGTTGCGCGAACATCATCAGGCCGAGATAGACGCCCGAATGCGAATTGCCTTCGTAGGAGTTGATGAAATAGGGGATCTGCGGGGGGCTATCGATCTTGATGTGGCAGCTATCGCCGTCGATCGTCACCATCGCCTTGATCTCGAAATCGCCGAAACCGTGGCCGGCGTCCTCCAGGATCGCGACGCCCTCATAAACCCCGTTCGGCACCGTCCTGATGAGCGAGCGCATCTGCCGATCCGCCATGTCGAGCAATTCGTCGATGCAGGCCGTGACCATTGCCTCGCCATACTTGTCGAGGGTGGCGAGGAGATTGCGTTCGCCGACCTGGCAGGCGCCGATCAGCGCGTTGAAGTCGCCTTCCTGGTCGCGGCGAGCGCGCATGTTCGTCAGGATCATGTTGAGGACGTCGTGGCGCGGCTTGCCCTTGTCCCAGATCTTGACCGGGGGAATGCGCAGGCACTCGGCAAATATCTCCTTCGCATTCGGATTGTAGCCCGCCGGCACCGGGCCGCCGATGTCGGTCAGATGCCCCTTGCACACCGTCCAGTACATGAGCTTGCCATGGTAGAAGACGGGTTTGTACATGCACACGTCGATGGCATGGCTGCCGCCATAGGCCGGGTCGTTATGGAGGATGAGGTCGCCCTCGTGGATGTCGTCGCCGAAGTACTCGGCGACCGCTTTCATCGCCGGGATGAGGGAGCCCAGATGGATCGGGATGTCCTGGCCCTGCAGGATCATCTCCGGCGTCGCATTGAAGAGGGCGGTCGAGTAGTCGTGCGCGAGGTTGAAGACGGAGGAGCGTGCTGTCTTTTCGAGTGCCAGCGTCATCTCGCGTTGCGTCGTCTCGAGCACGCCGCGGACGACGGAAAGCGTAATCGGATCGACTTTGGTTGAGCTTGACATGGGTCCCTCGCCTCTGGGCGGCACGGGACATCGAGCTACGGCAAGGTGACCCCGCCCAGCCGTCTCTTCCCCAAGCCGCCGTCTCTTCTGGACGCTTTGCTGCGGTGCACACTAAGTCCATCGCTGTGCGCCGTCTTGATCGTCAGCGCGGCTTGGTTTGATCGTCTGTGCACAAACGCCTGCCGGCTGCCGATGCAACTGGCGCTCGGCCATTGCGGCACCACGCGGTGTTCCCTAAAGTCCATCCCCGTGTGGAGGTTGCATGCCGACGCGTTATAGTACCATCGACGTTGCGCCCGGTGAGCGGAGCCGGAACTGGCACGAGGTCATCGGCTCGACCTACTTCCCGCTCAACCTCAGGTTTCGCGAGCCGCAAGCCTTCAACGGCGAGTTGGCAATCTGGACCCTCGGCAACCTCTCGCTTTCGCGGCTCAAGTCCGACGCGCTCGCCTATGAGCGCCTGCCGCACCACCTCAGGAACGAGCGCGAGGAGCAGTATCTCGTCACGATCCCCGCCACCGCCGATGTGACATTCAGCCAATGCAAGGTCGACATACGCTGCAAACCCGGCGGCTTCATCCTAGAGCGGGGCCACGAGCCCTACGTGTTCGGTCACGAGGAGGCGAACGACCTCTGGGTGCTGAAGGTACCGGGGGAGGCTTTGCGCGGCCGAATCCGCGCGCCGGATCGCTTCTCGACCTTGCAGTTCGATGCCACTCAAGGCGTCGGCGCACTATTCGTCGACATGTTGCATCTGATCCCGAGCCACTTCGAGAACATGACTCGCGAGGCGCACGGCTATCTTGGCCTTCAACTCGTCGATCTGCTCGTGCTCGCTTTGAAGAGCGACGAGCGAGCGTTGTTCTCGAAGGCCTCGGCCGTGCGCGAAGCGCATCTTTCACGAATTGAGCAATTCGTCCGTGCGAACCTGACGGATACCGATCTTGGGCCGGAGCGGGTCGCCGCCACTTGCGGCATCTCTGTGCGCTACCTGCATGAGCTATTCCGAGACACCAATCAGACGCTCGGCCAGTGGGTCCGCGAGCAGCGCCTTGCCGCCGCCCGCCGGGCGATCGAGGATCGACACAACAATCAAACCATCGCCGAGATCGCCTATCGCTGGGGCTTCACCGATCAGGCACAGTTCTCGCGTCTGTTCCGCGCGGCGTTCGGGGCGGCACCGTCGGAGTGCCGGGCGCGCGCCAAAGATGGTCCAAGCTGAACGCTTCCTCACGAGCTACCGCTCAAGAGCTGCCATCATCGCCTCGGCGGTGAACAGGTCGAGATGGCCGCCACCGATGTTTTTGTAGAGGGTGATATCGTCTTCGCTCGTGCGGCCCGGGTGCCTGCCCTGGCAGAGATCGAAGAGATCGGCCAGCACATCGGCCTTCGTCATGCGTCCGGCCGCGATCGGCCCGGCGATGTCGCCGGACTTGAAGCAGGCCTCGCGGTGGCCGGCGAACACCGATGCGCCCGCGACCGCGTCATCGTCGGCCTCGCGCATGTCGAGCCGCCAGCCGCCGATGAGATCGACATGTGTTCCCGGCCTTAGCCAATCGCCGCGAATGAGCGGCTTGCCGGAGCCGGTAGCGGCCGAGACGATGTCGGCCTGACGGACGGCCGTTTCGAGATCGCCCGTCCATTCCACGGGAACGCCATTGGCGCGAAGTGCTTCGACAAGCGCCTTGCCGCGCGACTCTGTGCGGTTCCAGACGAGCACGCGGCGGATCGACGGGCGGACGGCGAGATGCGCTTCGATGACATAGGGCGCCAAGGCGCCGGCGCCGAGCATGGCCAGCACCGTGCTGTCCGGAAGCGAAAGCAGCTTCGAGCCGAGCGCCGAATCCCCTGCCGTCTTGCGAAAGGTGATCGCCTCGCCATCGGCAATCGCTCTCACCGTGCCATTGTGGCCGTCGAGGAGCACATAGACTCCCTGCACCGTCGGCAAACCCTCAGGCCCCGAGAGGTTTCCCGGAAAGGACGTCACCAGCTTGACGCCGATGGCGCGCCCCTTCTGCCAGGCCGGCAGCAGGATGAAGGCGTTCTCGGATGCGCCGCCGGGCTCCATCATCAAGAGTTCGCGCTTGTCGTCGATCGGCTGGCGGTGTGCGGCGGCCAATGCGTCGACGAGGCGCGCAAATGGAAGTGCTTGGTGTACTTCCGCAGCAGAAAGAATGCGCAATGTGACCTCCCAAGCTGTTGCGCGCGGAGCTTAGCAGCCGGCTACCGCTGTGACCTATGTCAGCTCGGCATGGACGTTGTGCTGCCCGGCCCGTAGGTTGGCACCAACATCCCAGCGAGACCCTTTGCGCCACCGTGCTCACCGATCCATGGTTTTACCTCATCGGCGGCTTTGCCGTGCTCCTCGTCGGGCTCTCCAAGAGCGGCTTCCTGACGGGCCTCGGCGTGCTCGGCGTGCCGATCCTTACGTTCGTGATGCCGCCGATACAGGCGGCAGCGGTGCTGCTGCCCATTCTGATCGCCATGGATGTGGTTGGTGTCTGGGCCTACCGGCAGGATTGGGACAAGCGGAACCTGCTCGTCCTCATCCCCTCGGCGGCGCTCGGCATCGCCATCGGCTGGGCGACGGCGGCCTATGTGACGGACGCCGCCGTGCGTCTCATCGTCGGTACGATCGGCTTGATCTTCACGATCGACTATTTTCTGAAGCTCCGGCCGCACGGCGGCGGTGGCGGAACGCTCAGTGGCCTCTTCTGGGGCATAATCACCGGCTTCGTCAGCTTCGTCAGCCATGCCGGCTCGCCGCCGTTCCAGATCTACGTCATGCCGCAGCGGCTCGCCCCCGTGATCTATGCAGGGACATCCGCCATGCTGTTCGCGGCCGTCAATCTTCTGAAGGTCGGGCCGTATCTGGCACTCGGCCAGTTCGATCGGACCAATCTTGCGGCGAGCCTCGCCCTCGTACCGCTGGCCCCGGTCGGGATCTACGCCGGCCTGTGGATGGTGAAGCACATTCCCGCGGAGCCGTTCTACCGGCTGGCCTATGCGCTGCTCGCAGTGGTCTCCGTGAAGCTCATCCTCGATGGGCTTGCGCCACTGCTTTGATTGACCACGAGAGTGCTTCCGAAAAGCAGCACGACAAACCAAGAAACTTGGGTGGCAGAGCGATTCAGCCAAATGCAGAAACACCGCAGCACAAAACAAAAGGCGCCTGGACCGACCGGCCCGGCGCCTTCGAAGCATCTGCTGAAATGGGGAAGCTAGTGCCGCGTCTCGGCTCTTAGCTTTTCAATCTCGTCTTTAAGACGAAGTTTCTCTTTCTTCAGGGCTGCGATTGTAAGCTCGTCGCTCGAGGGGTGCTTCAACTCTTCCTCGATCTTGCGCTCAATGGTCCGGTGCTTCTCGGAAAGCTCCTCGATATGAGCCGAAACTGCCATATCGTTCTCCTTGTAGGATGTGGACAACTTCGAAAGTGTGACAGACGAATGAACGCCTGTCCATGCCTCTGATGAGCCTTATGCTCGGGCTGTGAACGAGTGGTGGATGACTGTATCGGGCGTGAGAAGACATGCCGTTTTCTTGCGTCAGAGCGGGAAGAAGCGGATACTTGCCGGGATTCGGCTCAACACCTTCGCGAAGCGGGCGATTTCGGCAGCAATGAGCAGCGGCGACGATTGGCAGACACGGTCGAGACTGGCCGAGTTGCAGCAGAGGCATCGTGATCTCGACGATGCCATCGCGGCACTTGAATCCGCCGACAGCCGGGACCAGCTGCAGATCACGCGCCTCAAGAAAGAGAAACTTCGTCTCAAAGACGAGATCTCAGCTCTGACCGATCGGCTCTTTCCCGACATCATCGCGTGAGCAACCCGCCGTTGCAGACGCCGAGTGCTTCGGCTAAGTGGCGGCAGTGCAACACCAATCCCGGACGGCAATCATGAGCAACGCGCTCGTCGGCATCATCATGGGCAGCCAGTCCGACTGGGCGGTCATGAAGGCGGCGGCCGAGGTGTTGAAGGCGCTCGGCGTGGCCCACGAGACGCGGATCGTCTCGGCGCACCGGACGCCGGAGCGGCTTTACAGCTACGCCAAAAGCGCCAAGGAGCGCGGCCTCAAGGTGCTGATCGCGGGGGCGGGCGGAGCGGCCCATCTGCCGGGCATGACGGCTTCGATGACGCCATTGCCGGTGCTTGGCGTGCCCGTGCCGACGAAGACGCTGGGTGGTCAGGACAGCCTCTATTCCATTGTTCAAATGCCCGCCGGCGTGCCGGTGGGCACGCTGGCCATCGGCGAGGCGGGAGCAACGAATGCGGGCCTCCTCGCCGCCAGCATCCTCGGGCTCTCCGATCCGGCGCTGATGCAACGCGTCGAGGCCTGGCGGGCCCGTCAGACGGCGGCCGTCGCGGAGGCGCCGCGTGACGACGCTTAAGCGGCTTTCGCCCGGCGCGACCATCGGCATTCTGGGCGGCGGCCAGCTTGGGCGGATGTTGGCCATGGCCGGGTCTAGGCTCGGGCTCAAATCGAAAATCTATTCCGATGTCGCCGATGCGCCGGCCGCCGATGTGGCGGCGGGGCTGACGGTCGGTTCTTATGCGGATGCGGACGCCTTGGCGAAGTTCGCGGCCGAGGTCGACGCCGTCACTTATGAATTCGAGAATGTGCCGGTCGCGGCGGCCGACGCCTGCTCCCCCGTCGCGCCCGTGTTTCCGCCGCGCGCGGCCCTGGCGGCGACGCAGGATCGGCTGATCGAGAAACAGACGCTTGCGGGTTTTGAAATTCCCGTTGCGCCCCACAAGGCCGTCGATACCGCTGACGACCTTGCTGTGGCGATGCGCGAGCTCGGCACGCCGCTGCTGGTGAAGACGCGGCGCTTCGGTTATGACGGCAAGGGACAGGTGAAGGTCGAGGCCGGTGACGATCCGGTCGCGGCGTTGACCGCGCTGGGTGGCGTCGCCTCGGTCGCGGAAGGTTTGGTCCAATTCAACCGCGAGATCTCTGTGCTTGCCGTTCGCGGGCAGAACGGTGAAATGCGGTTCTACGATTGCCCTGAGAACCGGCATGCCGAGGGCATTTTGCGCACCTCGGCGGTGCCAGCGCAGATCGCTCCGGGCATAACCGCGCTCGCCCAGGCCCACGCGCGCAAACTCGCCGAGGCGCTCGACTATGTGGGCCTCCTCGCCATCGAATTTTTCCACATCGACGGCCCCGGCGGCGGCACGCTCATCGCCAACGAGGTGGCGCCGCGCGTGCACAATTCCGGCCACTGGACGATCGATGCCTGCCTCTGCTCGCAATTCGAGAACCACATGCGCGCGGTGGCCGGCTGGCCACTCGGCCCGACAGAGCGGCACAGCGACTGCGTCATGGAAAACCTCATCGGCCATGATGTCGAGGCTTGGGAATCGTTGGCGGCGGAGCCCGGAACGGCCGTGCATCTCTACGGCAAGAAGGACGCGCGTCCCGGGCGGAAGATGGGGCATGTGACGCGGGTGCGAGCCCGCTGAGATTGTCGGCGCCGCGTAGAGGCGACCGGCTGTTTGACCCTACGCAAACAACACCTCTTTCAACCGTCCCAGAACCATCTCGACCCCCATTCGCCCGAGCTCCGCGGACGCCTTCTCCGCGCCCTTCACATACCAATGCCCGCCCTCGGCGACGCGGCTCATGTCGACGCCGTCCGGTGCGAGCGCCATCAACAGGGAGGTCTCGCCAATGCCGGCGTGGTCGAAGGGAAAGGTCTTGGTTATCTCCGGCGTCATCAGCGGATGCGCCTTGATCCAGTTGAAGGGATCATCACCCGCCGCGTGCTCCGCATAGTAATTCGCCATCGCCGGATTGCCCCACCAGCCCTCGCCGCGCTCCTTCTCCAGATAGGCGAAGATCGCCTGCCGTGCCGCGAGCTTGAACGCCAAGTCAGTCGGCATGCCCGCAGCGAAGTTCTCGGTCTGATGATGGATGATGACGTGGATGTTGCGAAAACCGATGCGGAGCAGACTCGTTAACATCTGATGGGCGAAGGGCAGTAGTGCCTCCGCGCCAACCTGCACAGAGCCCGTACCTTCTGGTCCTGCCACCGCATAGCTCGCCGCGCCGTAGTAAAACGGTGGCAGAATGACAAGCGGCCGCTCGGTCTCGATCCGCTCCAGACACTTCACCACCACCAGCGTGTCGAGTCCGACCGCCAGATGCTCGCCGTGATACTCGAGCACACCCAGCGGCAGCACGACGGGCACTCGATCGCTGATCGCCTGCCTTATCTGGTGCGGCAGCATCAACTCGTAGCGCATGGGGCCTCCTCTCGCGCTCAGGTCCATGTCACTATGCCCGAAATCCGCACGACGACGGAGCCCAGCCGTGTCCGCACCCCAAGAGCCTCTGAAGCCCTCGACCGGCGACAAGCCGATTACCGCCTTCGGTCCCGACTTTCCGTTCGCCTTCGACGATTGGATCACGCATCCGGCCGGGCTCGGGCGGTTGCCCGCCGAGCGGCACGGGCAAGAGGTCGCCATCGTCGGCGCTGGGATGGCCGGCATGACCGCCGCCTACGAGCTGATGAAGCTCGGCCTCAAGCCCGTCATTTACGAGAGCGCGCGGATCGGCGGGCGGCTTCGCTCGGAAGCCTTCCAGGGCGCCGAAGGGATCATCGCCGAGCTTGGCGGCATGCGCTTCCCGCTCTCCTCCACCGCCTTCTATCACTATCTCGGCATGTCCGGGCTCGGCTCAAAGCCCTTCCCCAATCCGCTATCGCCCGCGACGCCCTCGACCGTCATCGATCTGGAAGGCTGGACGACTTACGCGCAAACCATGGCCGACCTGCCGCCGCTCTACAAAGAGGTGGCGGCGGCCTGGGAGGAGGCGCTGGAGGAGGGCTCCGACTTCGCGGCGCTGCAGGCGGCACTTCGCGCGCGTGACGTTAAACGCTTGAAGGCGATCTGGGACGAGTTGGTGCCCAAGTGGGACGACCGGACTTTTTACGGCTACCTCGCGACATCGAAGGCATTCGCCAAGCGCGGCTTCCGGCATCTGGAGGTTTTCGGCCAGGTCGGCTTCGGTACCGGCGGCTGGGACAGCGACTATCCGAACTCGATGCTGGAAATCCTCCGCGTCGTCGTCACCGCCAGCGACGACAACCAGCGTTACATCGTTGGTGGTGTCGAGCAGCTGCCGCGCTGGATGTGGAAGCATGCGCCGGAAAAAATGGTGCATTGGCCGAAGGGCACGTCGCTCGAAGTCCTGCACCAAGGCGCGACGCGACCCGGTGTCCGCCGCATCCACCGAGAGCTCGACGGCGAGATCGCCATCACCGACCGCTGGGGGATGGTGAAGGCGTTCCCAGCCGTGCTCGTCACCTGCCAGAGCTGGCCGCTGTCGACGCAGATGGACGTCGACGAGAGCCTCTTCTCGCACAAGGTCTGGATGGCGCTCGACCGCACGCGCTACATGCAGTCGTCCAAAACCTTCGTGATGGTCGACCGGCCGTTCTGGAAGGAGAAGGATTCGGCGACTGGGCGCGACCTGATGAGCATGACGCTCACCGACCGCATCACGCGCGGCACTTATCTCTTCGACAATGGTGACGACAAGCCGGGCGTCATCTGCCTCACCTACTCCTGGATGAGCGACGCGCTCAAAATGCTGCCGCTGCCGATCGATAAGCGCGTGTCGCTCGCCTTGAACGCGCTGGAAAAGATCTATCCCAATCTCAACATCCGCAGTCACATCATCGGCGATCCGATCACGGTGTCCTGGGAGAGCGACCCCAACTTCCTCGGCGCTTTCAAGGGCGCGCTGCCCGGCCACTACCGCTACAACCACCGCATGTACTGCCACTTCATGCAAGGCGCGATGTCGCCTTCCGAGCGCGGCATCTTCATGGCCGGCGATGGTGTCTCCTGGACCCCCGGCTGGGTCGAGGGCGCCGTGCAGACGGCGCTCAACGCCGTGTGGGGAATGGTGAACCACCTGGGCGGCCACTGCGACAAGTCCAATCCGGGGCCGGGGGATTTGTACGAGGCGCTGAAGCCGGTGGCGTTGAAGGAGTAGGGAGGGCTTCTTTTCCTCCCCCTTTCTATGGGGGAGGACCGCGCGCCTTGCACTTAGAGCACTTTCCGACCAAGTGGATACCGGTTGGTCGAAAGAAAGTGCTCAAAACCAACAACCTAGAGCGCCGATCTGATTCCATCAGATCGAATAGCGCTCTAGACGCACAGCGGCTAAGTGCTTAGGCGCGCCTAGGTGGGGGTGCTCGTGCGCCGTCGCGAGACGTGTGGAGCCAGGGGACGCTCACGCAACGCATCAGCAATCTCGTCGATTACGCCGCGCGTGTTGGCCATGACCTCCGAATTCCAGAAGCGAACAACGCGAAATCCATGCTCGGCGATGATGGCACTTCGTGCTTCGTCTCTCTCCGCAACTTCCGCGTGCTGCCCGCCGTCGACCTCCACGACGAGCCGGCGTTCGAGGCAGACGAAATCGGCAATGAAGGGTCCGATCGCGTGCTGGCGCCGGAATTTCAGGCCTTCGACCTGACGATCCCGCAGCTTCGACCAGAGCATGGTTTCTGCCTCGGTCATGTTGCGGCGAAGCGTGCGGGCGCGATCGTTGGGCATCGTGTGTAGCATCATAGCAGCGAGACCGCCGCACGAGCACCCCCACCTATGATCGCCTAAGGGTTTAGCTTGACGCTAAACCCAAGGCGATCCGTCCTCCCCCATAAAGAGGGGGAGGAAAGGCAGCGGTGATTTCTTGGGTTCCATGAGGTCGCATTAGTTACCGCCCCTGCGCGGCCCGCTCCTGGTTGAGTGGAACAGGTGCTCAAGAATCTGATCGTCGGACAAGTTCGCCGGCCAGCCATAGGCGGCGGCGACGGCGGCATCGAGGTCCTTGTGGGCATGATCGAGCCAGGCCGGCCGCTCGTTGTAGAGCTTGGTGAGGGTACGGGTCTTGAGGATCTTCTCGGCCTTGTCGTCGACGGGCAGGATGCGGTCGGGATAGCCCGGCACCACCTCGGGCACGCGGGTGACGAGTTCGGGCGGATTGAGCCAGGCCTCGCGCAGATCGTCGAGGCGTTTGGCGGCGGCGGCGATGGCTATCGCGCGCGGATCGGCGGCGTAGGCGGCGGCGGGGATGTTGGGGGTGAGGCCTTCGGGGAAGGGGAAGGTTTCGAAGGATGAGGTTGGCGTATAGGTAGGATCGTTACCAACGCCAATCCATGCTCCTTTCGCGACTGACCAAAGTTCGTGATGGCGACTGCACATAATTCCGAACGAAATGTCGGGTCGTGTCCCCGCCCGTGGTGTAAGAGCGGCTATCATGGCCTGAGCATGAGGTTGGCTCGGGCCGTTGCTCAGGCCGCCCCGATGCGGTGCGGCTTCGCCTGTGGATCATCGCCGATCTGAGCGAGCTTTTCCAGGCTCATGTAGCGGCTGCGCGCGGCTGCCCATTCGTCGTTCTGCTCGAGCAGCATGGCGCCGACGAGACGGACGATCGCCGCCTCGTTGGGGAAGATCGCCACGACGTCGGTACGCCGCTTGATCTCGCCGTTGAGCCGTTCGAGCGGATTGGTCGAGTGCAGCTGCGGCCAATGCTCTTTTGGGAAGGCGAGATGCGCGAGCACGTCGTCCTCCGCCTCGTCCATCAACGCACCAAGCTTCGGAAAGCGCTCGCGCAGCCGATCGGCCACCGCGCGCCATTCTTTGCGTGCCGCCTCCTGTGTCTCCTGCGTGAAGGCGGTGCGGATCGCGGCCGCCACCATCGCGCGCTGCTTCTTGCCGGATGCGCCAGCGCGTTCCGCATGAAGTGAACGCGGCAGCGCTGCCAGGTTGATTGAAGTACCTTCGCCGCCGCTTTCTTCAAGCCCTCATGCGCATCCGAGATCACGAGCTTGACGCCCCGAAGCCCGCGCTGTGTCAGCGAGCGCAGAAAGTCCGTCCAGAACGGCTCGGCTTCCGACGGGCCGATCTGCATGCCGAGCATCTCGCGTCGCCCGTCCATGTTGACGCCGACAGCGATTATCACGGCAACCGAGATGATCCTCCCGGCCTGCCTGACTTTCACATAGGTCGCATCATCCACAGATACGGCCAGACGCCTTCGATCGGCCGTGACAGGAACGCGTGCACGCGCTCGTCGATCTCCTCACACAGCCGGGAGACCTGGCTCTTCGAGATGCCGGTCATCCCCATGGCTTTGACGAGATCATCGACCGATCGCGTCGAGACGCCGTGCACGTAGGCTTCCTGGATCACGGCGGTGAGCGCCTTTTCGGAAGCCCGGCGCGGCTCCAGGAAGGCTGGGAAGTAGCTGCCTTTGCGAAGCTTGGGGATCTCCAGCTCGACCGTCCCGGCGCGCGTCTCCCAGCTCCGCTCGCGATAGCCGTTGCGATGGTTGGTGCGAGACGCCGAGCGCTCACCGTGCGCGGCGCCCGTCAGGCCCACGACCTCCATGTCCATCATGCGGTTGGCGACGTAGGCCATCATCTCCCTGAGGAGATCATCGTCCGAGCCCTTCTCAATGAGGGTCTTCAGGTTCATTCTGTCGATCGTCATGGTTCGCTCTCCTGGTTGCGTTTTGGACTTCGCAACCCGAGCCAACCTCGATTTGGACCATGACAGCTTCCCCACCCGGCGCCGCTGTGGACGCCTTGGGGAAAAGGCTCACGCAGGGTTCCTCTCCGCTCGGCCTACGGCCTCACGCCGACAAACCCCGCTGTCTCCGCTGCTACACCACGTCCGGGGACGCCACCGAAATGTCGTCATCACGAAGAATTGCAATTACGAGGTTGTCGGGAACGATCGCCGCTGGCAACCACACAAAAACCCGGTGCCTGGATACTTTCGGCGTTGCGATGTAACGTCGACCAGTCCTTAGCCAACGTTGGATGCTTGGCCGCGCCTCAGCAAATCTCCACCAATTACGTCTGTATGCCTCTCGTTTTGTCTTTGTAGCGTCAGTGCGAATTGGTCTTACAAACTCATCAATGTGTTTGAATGGTGCTTCGAAGTGAGTGGCTGCGTCGAGATTGTCAAGCGAATTGAAGTCTATTACCCAGCCCAAGTCGCTTCGGCGGACAATGTCCCCACCGCTTGTCATTGGACGGAGCACGTCTGAGTTCGGCCGCCCATTGACGTTGCTTGGTAGTCTAAGCCAAGGCTCGGCCGTAGTGCGAGTGACTTCAAAAGCGCCGCCTTTCGTAACACCTTGAAAACTGACGCCAGCGTTTTGCTTCAGCGTCATTGCGACTGTCAAATCAACCGAGCGAGCGGTGAGGTCGGCATTGATGCGCTCGCACGATTGCCCGTCCAAGTTTTTATCTGATGACGTGTCGCCGAAACAAACGATGGAAACGCGAACGTCAGCTCCATCGACAACCCACGCTTCGTCAGACCACGCCTCAATGATTGCACCCGAAGCCGACGGCTCTTCAAGAACTGAGCGACTCGCACCACTCCGTATTGAGTTTGTAGTAACAAATCCTGCACGATCTAGGTCGCCATCCACGATCATGTCCCACGCCTTCTTGACCCAATAGCAGACCAGATCAACTTCGGGGCTGACTTTATTAGAGAACGCTGCATAGAGCTTATCTACTTGCTCATCTCCGAGTCCGTCTCGAAGGAGGGTTCTGCCCAAAAACGGCGGATTCCCCACAATCACATCGGCCGCCGGCCACTCCGCCTCCGTCCCATCCGCGATTCAACAGCGCATCCCTGCACTCGATCGTCTCCAGCGGCTTCAGGATCGGGTCTTTCGAGACGCCGTAATTGTGCTCGCGCATCCACTGGATTTCGCCGATCCAGACCGACACGCGCGCCAGCTCGGCGGCGAACGGATTGATCTCGATGCCCTTGACGCATTCCGGCCCGACCTGCGGGAAAGCCGCGCGGCAATCCCAGCGTCTCCGCCTCGAAGTTGACGCGGTGCTCGATGTCCTTCAGCGCCTTCAAGGCGAGATAGAGAAAGTTGCCGGAGCCGCAGGCCGGATCGAGCACGCGAAATTTCGTCAGGCGCTCGATGAATTGCGACTTGGCCACGACCGCCGCCTTCTCCGCCTTCGTCCGCTCGCGCTTTCGATTTATGCGTTTTCGCCGTCGCCATCAGCGCCGCGATCGTATCGCGCACCCCCTGCCATTCCCGGAGCAGCGGCTCGATGATCACGGGCCGGATGATCATCATGATCTTTTCCGCATCCGTATAATGGGCGCCGAGCTGCGCGCGCTTGCCGGGATCGAGGCCGCGCTCGAACAGCGTGCCGAAGATCGACGGATTGATCTCCGACCAGTTGCGGTCGGCGGCTTCGAGCGCCGTGCGAATATCCTCGCGCGACAGGGCCAGCGCTGTATCGTCCTCGAACAGTCCACCGTTGAACCAGGCCACCGGCTCGAAATCGATGAGGCCGCCGCGCCTGGCCATGGCAGCGAACAGCGACTGGGCGTTGCGAACGAAATTGCCGGGATCGGCCAGGCTCGCCTTCAACATGCGCTCGAACATCTTCTTCGGCAGCAGATCGACGTCCTCCGCGAACAGGCAGAACACCATGCGGTTGACGAAGTGGGCGACCTTGTCCGGGTCCTCGCCCCGGTCGCGCAGGTTCTGCGCGATGCGCACGAAGCGCTCGGCCACCTCCTCGGTGGTGGCATTGGCCGAGCGTTTCGGCTTCAGCTCGTGGACGCTCTCCTCGGAGAAGGCCCATTTGAGCTTCTGTCTCAGGCGCGCATCCAGCAGCTGATCGAGCGTTGAGCTCGTGCGTTTCCTGGACCATGTTGGTCCAGTTGGTGTGAATGCGGAACTCCTGCATGTCGGAGACGATGAGCAGCGGCGGGTTCTCGAGATCGCTCGCATAGAGCTTCAGCTGCTTGAGCGCCGTGTCGAGGTTCTTGCCGGGGCTCTTGTACTCCCAGGCAAAGCACCCGCGCTTCCACACATCCGCCCACCCGTCGCCGCCACCGGTCTTGGCGGCGCCCCGCTCGAAGGCGTACCACTCGCCTGCGGGTCCGCCTCGGTCGGCGATTTCTCGCCGAGCAGCCGGCAGAGGTCGTTGAAATGCGATTGCGCCGCCGCGCGCTCGCGAAGCTCGCGTGCCGCGCCATCTGTCGACGAATTGCTGTGGTGTCATGGCGGCGCCCCCCGCTCCGTTCGCGCTCATATCAATAGCTGTCAAATGCTCGGGCGGGCAACCGGCGTGCGCGAAATCAACCGCAGAACGCCGCGGCCGTCTCCGTCAGGATGTCGGCCACCGCTTCGACGCTGGCGACCTCCGCCCATTCGGTCGCGGCGTGGAGGCCGGCGCCGCTGGGGCCGAACAGCAGCGAGGGGATGCCGAGCGCATTGAAGATGGCGCAGTCGGTCCACCCCGTCATGCCGGCGCGTTTGGGTGTCCGGCCGAGGCGCTGCTTGGCGGTCTGCTCGACGAGACGGACGATGTCGGACTCTCCCGCATCGATGAGCGGCGCGCGCGTGAAGCCGAGTGCGAGCGTGGCCTTGAAGGCGGGATCGGCGGCGCGGCAGTGCGCGAGCAGCTCCTCTAGCTCTGCCTTCACCGTCTCCGGCGTCTCGCCCGGCACCGTGCGCCGCTCGATGCGGATCACACAGCGGGCCGGATAGCTCGACATCTCCTCGCCGCCCCGGATGATCGAGGCGTGGATCGAGCCGGTGCCGAGCAGCGGATAGGGTTTGCGTGTCAGCAGCTCCTGCGCGTGCTCGTCGAGTGCCAGCAGAAACCGGCCAGTCTTTGCGATGGCATCGATACCCTCCATGGGGCGCGAGCCGTGCGCGGCGCGCCCCTCGACGGTGACGTCGGTCCAGACGAATCCCTTGTGGGTGACGATGATCTCGAGATCGGACGGCTCGGTGATGATGACCGCGTCGGGCCGATAGTGGCGCGCCACTTCCTCGGAGCCGAGGCTGCCGTTCTCCTCATCCGCCACGCAGGCGACGAGGATGTCGCCGCGAAGCCCCTTCCGTGCGGCGCGATGGGCGGCGACCATCATGGCGGCGACGCCGGCCTTCATGTCGATGCTGCCCCGGCCGTAAATCTTGCCATCGGCGATCCGGGCATCAAGCGCGTCGCCGTCATAGCCGGCGATCGTTACCGTGTCGGTATGGCCGTTGAACATCAGAGAGCGGCCGCCGCCTGTTCCCCGCGCGATGCCGACGATGCTCGGCCGCCCGGGTGTCGCCTCGTGCCGATGCACCTCGAAGCCGCGGGCCGAAAGCCATGCCGCGCAAAAGGCGGCGGCTTCCGTCTCCCCGGCCGCGCCCGGCACGAGATCCGGATTGACGGAGTTGATGCGGATGAGATTACTCAGAAGCTCGATGACTTCGGACATGTGCCAAATCTCACGGTGGCGCATCGAAGATGCGATCGATGAAAGTTGCGTGCGAGGCTGCGATGCTCGACCGGAGGTGGCCAGTGTCCTTGTACATCAATGTACCATCACTAAGCGCACCCCGGCATATGGCATCGTCGCAGAGCGTTCCCATCGGATCAATGACGCCAACAGATTCTGCCTTGGCGATAGCTACGAGCTGCTGCGAGATCGGCCGCCACCCCGCATCGGCTTTGCCACGCGGCAAGCTTGGCGATCGCAAGGTGACGGTACCGTCGAGCATGCGATGTACGCTCGACTTGGGTGCCAGCGAGGAGCCACCGGGCAGCTGCAGTATCAGCCAGACCGATTTGCCTTGTGAGCGAAGTCTTCGCAACATCGTCGTCAGTGCGTCGTACAACTTCTCTTGCTGAGCAGGTGTCGCTTTGCCGAGGTATCCTCGCCAGGATGCCGCTATGACGACTGTCGCGATATCGGGTCGACTAGCTTCACCCATGGCTGCCTCGGCCACCTTTGCACATTCTGGATCATGTTGGGCGCGGAGCTTGATGGCTGCGTTCACTATTGGAAGACAGCCGCCACGAGTGGCAAATCGGACCCAGACCATTGACCTATGCTTCTCCAGCACCTTCGCCACGCGAGGCCAGTATTGCTGCATGTGGCTGTCGCCGATGAATAGAATTCCCTTTTCACCGGCGCTGGCCGTACCAACGATGAGCCCATCAGAGTCTGTCTCGGTCAGGCCGTTCGGATAGCTCCAGTCGTCGATCGCAAGACCGACCTGGTGAAAGTTTGAAGCATTGAGGCGCGGCGGCAGTTGTGCCGTCATGATGGCCGCGCCGGTAGCGCCGAGCACGACAGTCCCGCCAAGCAGCAACAAGGCCAATGACGACGAAGAGCGCCGTCGCACTGGCTTCTCGAGAAAGACGTAGGTGCAAACCGCAAGAGCAATCGCAAGGACAACTGCGGCGACGGTTACGCTCGGCCGACCCGCCACGCCGAGAATGGCGGGGATTGCGAGCAGCGGCCAGTGCCAGAGGTATAGAGGGTAACTGATCAGCCCCACGAAAACGAGGGGTCGCAAAGCCATCAGGTTGCGGTTCAAGAGGCCTTCGGAACCAGCCGCGATGATTAATGCCGCCCGCAGGCTGGAACATATGCCGCGACTCCCGGGAAGGTCATTGTATCTTCAAAACCTAGGATTGCGATCACGCCGTCATATCCCGGCGACCGAAGCTATGTTGGGCCATTGCCGGACCCAGGTCGCGTTCGCAACCAGACGGACAACGCTGGCCCGGCCAAGCGTTGCGAGCGCTCAAGTTGGCACCGATCGACAGTTCCCACACGCGATTCTGAGGGAGGAAGAAGGCCGCCGGATCGCTGCCTTCCGCGGCTACCAAATTCGCGATGAACGATGCGAGCGTAACGCCTGCAATGCCGGCGAGGGCGGATTTCGCTCGTATGGCCAGATGAGCAATTGGCCAGATGACATAGTACTGTTCCTCGACAGCGAGGGACCACAGATGAAGGAGAGGCTTTGTCTCTGCAGCGGCATCGAAATAGCCGGCCTCGTTGCTGAGCACGTAGTTGATGACATAGCTCGCGCCGGCGGCAGTATGTTTTCCGAGGCTGACGAATTCGTGCGGCAGCAAGTAGAACCAGCCGAGCAGCAACGTTGTGCAGATCACGGCGATGAGCGCCGGAAACAATCGCCGGATACGTCTGGAGTAGAAGCCCCAGAGCGAGAAGCGATGCGTCGTGATCTCGCCAATCAGGATCGTCGAGATCAGGTAGCCGGAGATGACGAAAAAGATGTCAACCCCGACGAACCCACCAGGAACCAGAGCCGGTAAAGCATGGTAGCCAACCACGCTTACGACTGCGATCGCGCGCAATCCGTCGATGTCTGGCCGGTAGTGGGTGGTTGGTGAGGCAATGAATAACCTACGGGTGGTCGGCGCGGGCTTCCCTGCTTCAGTACCACGAGTTTACGTCTTGCCCAGCACCCGCGCCGCATCCCGTGCGAAATAGGTCAGCACCCCGTCGGCGCCGGCGCGTTTGAAGGACATCAGGCTCTCCATCATCACCTTTTCGCGGTCGAGCCAGCCATTGCCGGCGGCGGCCACCAGCATCGCGTACTCGCCCGACACCTGATAGGCGAAGGTCGGCACGCCGAACTGTCCTTCACGCGGCGGACGATGTCGAGATAGGGCATGCCAGGCTTCACCATCACCATATCGGCGCCCTCGGCAAGATCGAGGGCGACTTCGCGGATGGCTTCATCCGAGTTGGCAGGGTCCATCTGGTAGGTCCGCTTGTCACCCTTCAGCGCCGCCTTCGAGCCGAGCGCCTCGCGGAAGGGGCCGTAGAAGGCGGAGGCGTACTTCGCCGCATAGGCCATGATCTGGATGTCGGTGTGCCCTTCGCGTTCCAGCGCGCGACGGATGACGCCGATGCGGCCGTCCATCATATCCGAAGGAGCGATGATATCGGCGCCGGCTTCGACCTGCACGAGCGCCTGGCGCTCGAGCACGGCGAGCGTCTCATCGTTGACGATGCGCTCGCCTTCGATGAGGCCGTCGTGGCCGTGGCTCGTGTAGGGGTCCAGCGCCACATCGACGAGAATGCCGATTTCGGGAACGGCCTTCTTGATGGCCCGGCAAGCTCGGCAGACGAGATTGTCGGGATTGAGCGCCTCGCGGCCGTCCTCGGTTTTCCGTTTGACGTCGGTCGCCGGGAAGAGGGCGATGACGGGTATGCCGAGCTTGGCTGCCTCTTCGGCCGCGCCGACGGCGAGATCGACCGAGAGGCGCTCGACGCCGGGCATCGAGGAGATCGGCGCGCGCGTCTTCTCTCCGTCGATCAGGAACAGCGGCCAGATGAGATCGGCGGTGGTTAGCGTGTTCTCCCGCACCAGCCGCCGCGACCAATCGGCCCGGCGGTTCCGGCGCATCCGGACGGACGGGAACTGGCCGCTCGGCTCCGTCGGCGGCACGACAGGCTCGATCGAGGCTGTCCGGCTGCCTTTTTTCGGCGTCTTCATGTCCATGGCACGTGCTCCTCGGCAGGAGGCCGCAGGGAAATCGGAGGGAATTTAGGCGAGTTTCCCAGGCGGCGATGCCGAAAGCAAGGCACGTGCTGACACAGTGCTAGTGCACGTTCAGGCGAAGTTGGAACAGGTTCGCGCGTCAAGGACGTGCGCAAAACCGGAAGACTTGGACTCGGCTCAGTGGAGGGTTACCGGTGGAATGGCGGTGGCGAGATCGCGAATGGGCCAGCCTTCGTGTCCGGCGGCCTTCTTGAAGTCAGAGAGGCGGATCACGTCGAGCGCATTGACCCGGGTTGCGAGATCACGCTCGCCGATCAAGCACTCGACAAGCGTGAGCGCCATGTAGCGGAACCGGTCCTCGGCCTCGTCGGCATAGTCGTCGACGAGAATGGCAAGCTCCACTTCGGTGCCATTCGAGGCCATGACGAAGCGCGTGTCGTCGAGGGTCAGCTCCTCGCCGTCGACCTCGATCGAGCGGAAGCCTTCGCAGGTGCCGATGCGCGGCTTTAGCGGAACAATGCGCCATTCGTCGAATTCGGGCGCGGCCTTCATGAGTTCGAAGACGCTGAGGAAGGCATGGGCATCGCCCTCGGCGGTGATGATGAGCTCCGCCCGGTTGTCCTCATCGACGCCGATCAGGGGGAACAGCCGTTCATCGTAGCGGTGGAGCTCGGCGCGGATGCGCTCGATGACGGGAAAGATTTCGTTCGCCGCCCTGGCATCGGCGAAGTCGTGCCGGAGCCGCTCGGCGTTGCTCGAAAACCAGGTCCAGAACTGAACGCTCGTCGGTTCCGCATGTGCCATGGCACCCATTCCCGTGTTCGGGCGAGCACGCTCCGGGGGCCAGAACCCTCGGAGCCAAAATCTATGACGTAGTGTGCCATAAGGCCGTTAAGTCCCGATTGAATTGATTGCGCGCATTTGATGGATCGGTACTCGTAGGTGGCGCTGCTGCAACCCGAGGGGTCGACGGTGGGCCGATCACGACGTCGCCAGGAACGGCTTGCCCAGCGACGCCGGCGCCGAGGTGCGGCTTCGCGAGATCAAGACCAGCACGACGATGGTTGCTAGATACGGCAGCATCGAGAGATACTGCGCCTCGATCTTGAGGCCGATGCCCTGCCCGTGCAGCTGCAGGATGGTGACGCCGCCGAAGAGATAGGCACCCGCCACCGTCCGCCAGGGCCGCCAGGCCGCGAACACGACCAGCGCCAGCGCGATCCAGCCACGTCCGGCCGTCATGCGCTCAACCCATAAGGGAGCCTGCACGAGCGACAGATACGCGCCGCCGAGGCCGGCGCAAGCGCCACCGAAAGCGAGCGCGGCATAGCGATAGAGGAGCACGGGATAGCCGATCGCGTGCGCCGCATCGTGGTTCTCGCCGATGGCGCGCAGGATCAGGCCCGTGCGCGTCCGCTTGAGGAACCAGGCGACGCCGGCGACGAGCCCGAGCGAAAGATAGACGAACCAGTCCTGCCCGAACACGACAGGGCCGATGACGGGAACGTCCGACAGGCCCGGAATGTGGAGACGCGGGAATGCCCCGGCGGATAGTCCCGAATAAGCTTGCCCGATGAGCGCCGAAAACCCAATCCGAACAGCGTCAGCGCCAATCCGGAAGCGACCTGATTGGCGAGCAGCGAGAGCGTGATGAGACCGAACAGCAGCGCCATCAGCGCCCCAGCCGCAACGGCGGCAGCCATGCCCGCGACATAGCTGCCCGTATCGATCGTCACGGCAAATCCGGCGATGGCGCCGATGATCATCATTCCCTCGACGCCGAGATTGAGCACGCCCGACTTTTCCACCACGAGCTCGCCGATCGCGGCGAAGACGAGTGGGGTCGCCGCCACCACGAGGCTGACGAGGATGCCGGTGAGGAGGTCCATCGCGTTTCTCTCAAGCCTTCGCAGTTCGCCTGGCGCCGAACCGCACGCGGTAGTTCACGAGCACGTCGCTCGCCAGCAGGAAGAACAGCAGCATGCCCTGGAACACCGAGGTCGTGGCGCTGGGGAGACTCATGGCGATCTGTGCCGCCTCGCCGCCGAGATAGGTGAGCGCCATCAGCAGGCCTGCGAGCAGAATGCCGATCGGATTGAGGCGTCCCAGGAACGCGACGATGATGGCGGTGAAGCCATAGCCCGCGGGCAGCGCCGGTACGAGCTGGCCGACGGGCCCCGCCGCCTCGAAGAGGCCGGCCAGACCCGCAAGCGCGCCCGAAATGGTGAAGCAGATCCAGATGAGGCGCTTCTCGGAATAGCCGGCGAAGCGCGCGGCCTGCGGTGCCAGACCCAGCACCTTCACCTGGAAGCCGACGATATGCCGGCCGAGCAGCAACCAGCCGCCTGCAACCGCCAAGAGCGCAACGAGGGCGCCGACATGCGCTCGCTTGCCTGTAAAGAAGCGCGGCAGCTTTCCGGAGTCCTGGAACAGCCGGCTTTCTGGAAAGTTCAGCCCGTCTGGATCGCGCAGGGGGCCGTGAACCAGCAGGCTCAACAGGTGGAAGGCGACATAGACGAGCATGAGGCTCACCAGAATCTCGCTCGTCCCGAAGCGCGCCCGCAGGAACGCTGGAATCGCTGCCCAGGCGACGCCGCCGAGCGCGCCGGCAAGACACATGAGCGGCAATAGCCAGATGCCACCTGCCGGATAGAACGCCAGAGCCACCGCCCCGCCCGTGATCGCCCCGATCGTGTACTGCCCCTCGGCGCCGATATTCCAGACGCCGGCGCGGAAGCCGACTGCAAGGCCGATGGCGATGATGATCAGCGGCGCCGCCTTGACGGTCAGCTCCGAGAGGCCGGAGAGCGTCGAGAGCGGTTTCAGGAAGATGATCCGCATTGCCTCGACCGGGTCCTTGCCGAGTATCGTGAACAGGACGAGGCCCGCGAGCATCGTGAGCACGACCGCCAGGACCTTCTTCTACGCGTTGTCCGGTTTCGGCTCGACCCGGTCTGGCTGCCGGGCGGCGCAAGGTAACACTTTCGAGTGGGGCCCCAAGGCGCTGTTCGCCATCCCGCTCAATTGCCGCTACCAGATCTTCAACGGCTCCGGCCGCGACCGCGCGCGGCTCTCGTGCACCCACAATGCGCCGCTGACGATCAACCTCTATCACAACACCGCGCTTCGTGTTCGACAACCCGGCCACGTTCCCAGAGCGCATGGCGCGCCAGAACCACTTCGAGGGCGAGGGCGAGCACCATCCGTTCAACCGCGGCCCCGAAGCCGCGATGCTCAACGTGTGGGAGACCAACTTCGTCCACGACCTGACCAGCTTCAAGCTCTACGACCTCAGCATCGCGGCAAGGGCTCCCTCAACGTCTCCTTCAGCTCGCCGACGGCACCATGCACGCCCACTCCTCGGAGATCCCGACCGGGCGCTACAAGAAGGCGCACCGCCATGCCGCGGGCACCCACGTCCACGCCGTCGACGGCGAGGGCTACTCGCTGCTCTGGTTCGAAGGCGACAGCCAATTCCGGAGTTCCCTTGGCGGCACGGCGTCATGTACACGCCGCCGTTCTGGATGTTCCACCAGCACTTCAATACCTGCGACAAGCCTGCCCGTTATCTCGCCTGCAGCCTCGGCAGCCGCCGCTATCCCTTCATCTCGCTGCGCCGGGCGAGCAGTGAGGGCGAGGGCTCGGCCTCCATCCAGAAGGGCGGCCGCCAGATCGAGTACGAGGATCAGGATCCGCGCATCCACCGCAAGTGGCTCGAGGCCATCGCGCAGAATGGCGTCCCTCCAAGATGGGCGACATCTTCGACGAGCCGACGATCATGGCGTTGCCGCAGAGCGCGCTGACCGGCGTGATCCGCCAGCCCCGCTCCATCGGCCCCGCGATCTGATCCGATCTGACCTGGTCCACGCCGCCCTCACTTGGCGCGGATCGTCTCCTTGTAGATCTTCTCCCACTTCTCGCCCTCATCCAGCATCTTGGCCGCATCGGTCAGCGTGATGCCCCACGCGTCGGGCACTTTGCGCACCGCCGGGTTGGTCGGGAAGTACTCGCGCTTGGCCATGATCTCCTGGCCCTCCGTCAGCACGAAATCGATGTACAGGAGTGCGGCATGCGGGTTCTTCGCCTTGGCCGCCAGCGCGATGCCGTTGACGCGCGCCACCGCCGGCTTGAGGACGAGGAAGTCGACCGGCGCGCCGTCCCTCTTGAAGATCTCGAGCCGTGACACGTAGACCGTGATGGCGAACGGGATCTCACCGGCCGCGACGAGGTTGGCGATCAGCGTGTGCCCCTTCCGCACCGACACTCCGTTGGCCGCGACGATATTGCGGAACAGCTCGATCCCCTTCTCCGCGCTGCCCCGCTCGTTGGCCATCGCCCCGACCACGGTGGCGAACCAGTCGTGGTCGTCCGCCTCGATGCCGAGCTTGCCCTTCCACTTGGCGTCGAGCAGGTCCTCGTAGCGTGCCGGCAGGTCTTCCCTTTTCACGAGCTTGGTATTGTAGGCCGCGGTGATGATGTTCATCCGCGTGCCGATCCAGCTCTTGTGCGCCATCACCGCCTTGTCCATCAGCATGCCGGCGACCGGGGTCGTCATCGCCTGCAGCAGCTTCTCGCGATACATTGCTTCGAGAATGGTGCTGTCGGTCTCGGTCGCATCGACATCGAAGCGCCCGGCCTTCGTCTCCGTCGCCATGCGCTGCAGAACGGCCTCGCCACTGCCGCGCCACACCTTGACCTTGATGCCGTATTTGGCCTCGAAGGATTCCGCGAGAGGTTTCAGCATGTCGAGCTGCATGGAGGTGTAGAGCGTCAACCCACCCTCCTTCTTGGCGCCGTCGAGGAGCCGCTGCGTGCGATCCGCGCCCGCGTAGTTGGCGAGCTCGGCAACGCCCATGCCTTGCGCCAATGCCCCGGCCGCCAGCACCATCGTCGCCGCGATCAGCACCGCACGCGCTGCAAAAAGTTGCGAATGAACAGCCGCGGTCATGTCCGCCTCCAGCAATGCGCCTCACGAACACTCACGATAAGCTGTCCGATACCCACACCGCAATAAGCTCCGGCGCACGTCATCTTCGTGCGAGCGCGGCGTTTGAGCCGCGTGGTCGCACAGCGATCCAGTGCGAGACTCCCTTGCAGGCGTCTTCGCTCACTCGTAGCTCCGCTCGTCCGCGATCACCTTGCCGTCGTTGGGCAGGCTTCCGGCGGCAACGAGCTGCACCTCCCCCTTGAGCTTGGTGATATCGCTGAGTGTGGTGGCGATCCGCGCCGCCAACGCCGCTTCGCAACTCGCCGCCTCCGCCTTGAGCGTCATCTCGTCCTGCTCGCCGGCCCGCGTCACGACCAGACGAACGCGCCCGAGCTCCGGGTGGCGCCTGGCAACCGCGGCGACCTGCTCGGGATGCACGAACATGCCCTTTACCTTGGTGGTCTGGTCGGCGCGTCCCATCCAGCCCTTGATCCGCATGTTGGTGCGCCCGCACGGCGAGCGCCCGGGCAGCACCGCCGAGAGATCGCCGGTCGCCAGCCGGATCATCGGATAGTCCCGGTTGAATACGGTGACCACCACCTCGCCGGTCTCGCCCTCGGGCACCGGATCGCCTGTCCCGGGCCTGACGATCTCGAGCAGCACGCCCTCGTCCACGATCATGCCCTCGACCCTGCCATCCGGCGCCGGGCTCTCGTAGGCGATCACACCCGACTCGGCCGTCGCGTAGGCCTGGCAGACCGCGATGTCGCGCTCACGGTATTCCTCGCGCAGCGATGGGAACAGCGCACCACCCGACACCAGCGCGCGCTTGAAGCAGGTGATCTCGCTTCCCCCTCGCGAGCCGCATCGAGCAGGATCTTGAGATAGTCCGGCACGCCAATGTAGCCCGACGGCTGAAGCTGCGCGATCGCCTGGAGCTGCTGTGCGGTATTGCCGGGCCCCGCCGGGAACACGATGCAGCCGAGCGCGCGCGCCCCCGCGTCGAGAATCCAGCCGCCTGGCGTGAAGTGGTAGGAGAACGTGTTGTGCACCACATCGCCCCTGCCGAACCCGGCGGCATTGAGCGCGCGCGCCGAGCGCCACCAGTCGTTGCCAGGCCCTTGCGGCTCGAAAATCGGACCCGGCGACATGAAGATGCGGGCCGCGGCCCCGGGCTCCGTGCTGGCGAACCCGCCGAACGGCGGCGTGTGCGCCTGCAGGTCCTTCAGTGCGCCTTTGCGCAGGATAGGGAGCTTGGCGAGCGTTTCCCGCGACACCACGGTCGCCGGGTCGATCCCCGCGAGGTGCCCGGCCCAGCCGGGCGCCACCTGTCGGGCGCGTGCGATGAAGCTCGCGAGCAGGCTCAGCTGCGAGCGCTCGCGGTCGGCGGGATCGCGGATCTCGAGCGGATCGTAAACGGCTGTATCCATGGCTCTGGTCGCGGCGGTCGGCGGATCGTGCACGGCAGATGGACCGGCACTCTATCGCGCCCCGCCCGCACCGTCTCCGCCTTCCTTCGGCTCGAGATGAAGCGTCTTGCTGCGGCAACACCAGGCCGCGTGGGCACCACCGCGCCCGTCCACTGAAGCTTCCCCGCCTTGTCTCCCCTCCGCCCCCCGGCTAGTACCCGGAATCACAAATAGCTAGTACGGCTGACGATCGAGGATGCCCGCCGGGCAGGAGCGGCGCGAAGAGCATAGCAGAACTACGGTCGAGCGTCGCGACGCCCCCGGCGGTCATCCTCGATCGCCCGCAGGGTCGCAGCCCACGGGCGCCCGGTGTGTCGCGCGCCTTGTCCGCAGCTAGGGCTACGGCCTTCGGCCCGCTCCTGCCGGATCGCCTCGCGGATCTGCGATCAGACGTGCTAGCCATTTGTGATTCCGGGTACTAGGCTTGCTGGCGAAGTCACGGGACTGAGGCCGAGGGACCGCCGCATGGTATTGGGGCAGCAGGTAGGGCGGGGGCGAGAGCGCACGCCGAACGAACGTCGGGACTTCTGGCACCTGATGTACGGCCTGAACGTGGCCGCGTTTCTCACCATGGCCCTCGTCGCCGTGCAGAACATCGCGCCAGCGGTGCTGCGCTTCGACCACAGCCTCGCCGACCTGCGCACGGCGGTGCTGTCGGACCGCCTGCCGGCCCAGCATCCGCGCATCGCCGTTGTCCTCATCGATGAGCAGACGCTGGAGAACGAGCCCTATTACGTCGCCGACCGCGGGATCACTGCCCGCCTCGTCCGCAAGCTCGACGATATAGGCGCCAAGGCCATCGCTCTCGATTTCGTGTACTACCGTGCCACCGAGCCGGCCAAGGACGCCGAGCTCGAAGCGACGATCCGCTCGGCCAGGGCCAGCATTATCCTTGCGGCCGGCGACTCGCGGGCCGACATCGACGAGAAGCAGCGTGCCTACCAGACCGATTTCATCGCCCGCGTCGGGCGTGCGGCCGGCTACGCCAACCTGTACAAGGACAGCGACGACGTCGTCCGCCGCAAGGCTCCCCCGGCCGACGATGCCAAATATCCACAAAGCTTCGCCGCACTCATAGCCGCCGAGGACGGGTTCCGGGACCCGGACCCGTCCGGTCGCATCGCCTGGCTCAAGCGCGCGGTCAACGGCGAGGATTCGTTTCTGACCCTCAACGCCCTGGATATCCTGGAGGACGGCCCTGTCGCCGCGCTGATCCGGCCGAAGATCAAGGACCGCCTGGTGATCGTCGGCGGCGGTTTCGCCGACCGCGATCGTCATCTGACCCCATTGTTCACCAGCGACGGCGCCCGCGGCTCCAAGCTAATCCACGGCGTCTTCTTGCATGCCCACGCGGTGGCCCAGATCCTCGATGTCCGCCCGGTCAAGGAGCTGCCCAACATACCGACGATTTTCATGATCTCGCTGGCCGGCTTCTTCCTGGGCTTGAGCTTCCGCAAGCACGGGTTTAGCTTCCAGCTCGCCAGCTGGGCCACTGGCGTGCTGATTGCTCTCGATTTGTTCCTGTTCTGGAAGTGGCGGCACATCCTCCCCTATACGCCTGCCACAATTGCATGGTTCGTATCAGGCTTCATCGGCTATACACTTGGCAAATACATAGGTCTTGTGAAGTCTTAGCGGGAATGGAGGCTTCCTCAATGTTCAGTTCACGCACGGTGACGCTCGCCGCTGCCCTCGCTGCGGGCGCCATGTCGGCAGCCCTGGCTCCAGCAGCGCGGGCGGACATCATCATCATGTCGTCCAACGTCACCGGCTTGGGTCGCGGCGACGTGGTCAAGGACGACGCCACGCTCGATGTGCCGGCCGGCAAGGTCGTACGCATTTTCCGTCCGTCCGGCGGCACGCAGGAGATTGTCGGCCCGCAGAAGCGCAAGGTCGTCGACATCGTGCGCGGCGACAGAATGAACGAGCCGCTGTGGCGCGAGATGCTCCAACAGCTCTCCAACGAGAAGGGGACGGGGGGGACCGCAGCAACTGGTGCAACACGTGGAGCCACCAAATGATTGGCCAAATGATTGGAACGAAACACATCAAACGGGGTTCGTTGCGAACGGTTCTGGCAGCTTCCGCCGTGTTCGGCTTGCTGCATGTCGCGGGCACGCCGGCCCGCGCCGATGTGCTGGTGCTCGACAGCAAGGTGCCAGCCCTGAAGCGGGGCGCGATCCTGAAAGACAGTGATCAGATCGACCTGCCGCTCGGCGCGAGCGTGGTCATCGTGCTGCCCGCCGGCGGCACACGCACGCTCACTGGGCCGCTCAAGGTCTCGGTGCGGGAGCTTTCCAAGGGCGAGGCGATTGATCAGAGCTTGTGGAACATGGTCGGCGAGGTCGTCGGCGGCGGTGGTGGCTCGCTGGGCGGAACCGGTGCGACACGCAGCGTGGGCAGGCCCCCCGTTGAGAACATGGCCTTCTCCTGGCGTCAGGTGCCGGTCGAGGCCGAAGGCGATTTCTGCGTCGAGAAGGGTGCAGCACTCCAGTTGGCGCGCGCGGGCAACTCGCGTGTCGCGCGGGTGACCGTGGTCGACGTCCAGTCGAGCCAGCGCGCCGAGGTGCGCTTCGACGACGGCAAGGCGATCGCGGCCTGGCCATCGCAGGTGCCGCCGAAGATCGGCGCGTTCGCATTCCTGATCCCGGACCGGCCGATGCGCCAGGTGCGCCTGCGTCTCATCGATCCGCTGCCCGACACGGACCAGACGCTGCGTCTCCTGTACAGCCAGCGCTGCCAGGCTCAGGCCGAAGCGTGGCTGCGCGGCGTGACGGCGAAGTAATTCCGGCCCGTGGAAGCGGGCCTGCGCAAGGATCTGAGGCGGCGCCGGACAGGTGCCGCCTGATCTGCGTCGGGTAGGGTTGAACAATCACCGCGGACGCTGACCTGTCGTCATCTGGCGCAGCGGCTCTATTGCGCCCACCAGATGAACTCAATACGCGCTTCATTCACGCAAGCACGAATGCCATCCGGCGCGGTCGATCCGCGCGCCGGATAGAGCCCTCAGTCCGGCGTCGCGGAGAAGTGCGGCACGCGCACCCACGGCCGCCAGCCGACCTGTGAGCTGAACCGCTCGGGAGTCGGCTCCACGGGCACGGGCCGCACGCGCTCGCCCTTGGCCGTCTGCGCGAGAGCCCGGTTGCTGGTGTTGGCGCTGGCCTCGAGGCGCTGGGGAGCGATCACGCGCGGCGGCACAGGCTCCGCGGTCTGCGCTGGAATGGCCTGCGGCGCGCGCACCGCGGGCGCGGACGGCGGCGGCGCGATGGTGATGCGCGGCGGCTGCGGCCTGGGCGTCGGCGCGGCGCCGGCCAGCGCGATCCGGGTCAGGCGCGCGGCGGCAGGCGGCGGCGCGCTCGCGGACTGCGCTTGCTGCGGCTGAGATTTTGGCGCTGCGCTGCGCACCGGCTCCGCCTTGGCCGGCGGTGGCGCAGACTTGACCACGGTGGGCTTCGCGGGCGCCGGCGCAGCCTTGGCGGCGGCCGTCACGCGGGCCGGCTCGGACCTCGGCGCGGGTACCGGCTCGACGCGGACGAGCTTGGCGTTGGGCGGTGACGGCGGCGGCATTGGTTGCGGGGCACGGGCTGGGGGCATGGCCTCGGGGCCAGCCTCAGCGATTGCGAACGGCTCCAGTGCCTCGCGCTGCTCACGCGGCGGCGCGGCTGAGAGCATACCTCCCGGCCCGGTCGAGGCCATCGACAGCGGCCGCAGCCACGCCGCGTCAACCGGGGCCGACGCCATGTTTTGCGGGGATTCCTTGATCTTCTGGGCGCGATCGAGCTCGGATCCGGTCACGGCTGCAACCGCGACCGCCGTATCAGCCGGAACGGGCGCCTCGCGCCGCTCGCGTGGCGGCGGACCGGATTTCAGCGGCTGCGCCCTGGCTGCGGCCTGGACGGCGGCAGGCTGCTTGCCGCCAGGAGCCTTCTCAGCCTTCTCCGCCTTCGCTGCCATGACCTTGTCGGCCTTGTCCGCCATGGCGATCACCGGGCCGGCACCAGCGGGCGGCGTGTTGGCTGGAGCATTGGGATTGAAGACAGAGCCGATCGCGCGGCCAACGCTGAGCAGGGCGGTGTCGATGCTCTGGAAGAAGCCGATGTGGCCGGGTACCGGCGCATAGCTGCGCCCGCGCTGGTATCTGGCCTCGGCGGTGGTCGGCGCCGCAATCACCCGGGCGTGCACGGTGGCGACGCCGGCGCGCGCGAAGCCGAGCTTCTCGGCGGCCGCCCGCGACAGGTCGAGCGTGCGGGTGGAATGGTAGGGGCCGGCGTTGTTGACGCGCACCACGGCTGCCTGCTTGGTTGAGGGGTTCCACACCAGCATCCTGGTGCCGTCCGGGTAGTTCGGACTTGCCGCGTTGTCCGCCGTCCAGGCGCGGAACCACTCCCCCGACGAGGTGACGTTGGAGGGATTGAACCGGTCGCGGCAGCATCGCGAAGAACGAGGCCCTGAGCACCTGATGGCGGCCGATATCGCGTTCCGTCTCCGCGATCGTCTTGACCCTGTGGCGGATACACCGAAAAAGCAGTAGGTCGAGCCCGGCGTCTTTGGCCTCTGTTCCTGTGCTCGCCAGCGCGATGACGATCAAAGACGAAAGTCCAACGCGCCTGGCGACCAAGGTCTGACGCGCAGACAGCCCTCGCCGGCCTGAAAGGCAGGTGTCCATCGCCCAACTCCTTGTCCAGT
>CAVUIW010000009.1:0-211542 GCA_963741525.1 uncultured Alphaproteobacteria bacterium | reverse complement strand
GACGTGCTGGCCCTGCCAGCGATCACTTCGCCGAAGTTCAAGCTGATGGGCGACAGCCGCGATATCGACGCCCAGGTGAAGCAAGTTGTCGCCGACGGCCTCGCGGTCTATCACGTCGACCCGGAAGCGCTCGAACGGTTGAAGCCCGACGTCATCGTCACGCAGGACCAGTGCGAGGTCTGCGCCGTCTCGCTCGCCGATGTCGAGCGGGCGGTCTGCGAGTGGGCGGGGGCGCAAGCGAAGATCGTGTCGCTCGAACCCGACTGCCTCGCCGATGTCGAGGCCGACATCCCGCCGCGTGGCCGCGGCCCTCGGCGACCCGGCGGCCGGTGAGCGGCTCGTCGAGCGCACGCGCGGGGACCATCACGGCCGTCACCCCACGCCACAGCCAAGCTCCGGCACTGCCGTGCATCGCCTTCGTCGAATGGATCGAGCCGATGATGTCGGGCGGCAACTGGATGCCGGAGCTGATCGCGGCGGCCGGTGGCGAGAACCTGTTCGGCGCGGCCGGCAAGCATTCGGGCTACATGCAGATTGAAGGAAGCTAGCCGCCGCCGACCCGGACGTCATCATCGTCGGCCCCTGCGGCTTCGACATCGCGCGGACCACCGGAAGAGATGCCGCTGCTCGACCCGTCAGCCCGGCTGGAGCAAGCTCGCGGCCGTCCGCAATGGCCGCGTGGCCGTTGGCGACGGTAACCTCTACTTCAACCGGCCGGGCCCGGGCTTGGCCGAAACCACCGAGATCATTGCCGAGATCCTACATCCGGGCGAGGTCGATTTCGGCCACAGGGACCGCGGCTGGGTGCCCTTCACCGGCACCACTCACTGAAAATTGTGGTCACGGCCCGCGTTCGGCTTTGACGGACCCGCGCCGCCGTCCTAGCCTCCGCCTCATGAAGCTCGCGCTCGCCCGCTCGTTGTCCATGCTCGCTGGCATCGTCGGCCTCGTGGGGCTGCTCGTGGCCGCCACGGCCCAAACGATTCCGAAGCCGACGCCGGCAGAACTCGAAAGCCTGTTTTCCGGCCTCAAGGCGGCTAAGACCGGCACGGAAGCGCGCGTCACCGAGCTGAAGATCTGGGATGCCTGGATCAAGTCGGGCAGCGACGAAACCGACAAGCTGATGAACCTCGCGATCCTCGCCATGCAGGCGCAGAAGTATCAAGACGCGCTCGCCGTGCTCGATGTCGTGGTCGACCAGCAGCCGGACTACGCCGGAAGGGTGGAACAAGCGGGCGACGGTCCTTTACATCGTCGGCGATCTCGACCGCTCGCTCGCCGATATCGGCAAGGTGCTGGCGCTCGAGCCGCGGCACTTCGGAGCCTTCTCCGGCATCGGCCTCATCGAGGTAGCCAAGGGCAACAAGCAAAAGGCGCTCGACGCGTACCGGAAGGTCATCGAGGTCTATCCTCTGAGCCAGGGCGCCATCCAGAACATCGAGAGCCTGGAGAAAGAGGTCGAAGGCGATCCGACGTGAAGGGTTGCATTGCCGCTCAGCCGCGAAGCGGCTAGAGCACGTTCAGGCGAAGTGGATACCGGTTCGCCGTAGAACGTGCTCAAAACAAAAAACTGGAGCGGGTTCTCGATTCCTCTCAGGCTGAACCCGCTCTAAGCCTCAACCGACCCGCCAACGGCCCTTCCGAACCCGATGCCCGAGCCCGCAGCTCACACCACCCTCCTCGCCCACTACCGCGCCATGCTTGCTTCCGGCGAGATCGAGCCCGATGCGGCGCAGGCGCTGGCCGTCGAGCAGCTGCAGATCCTCGCCAACCGGCTCGCCGAGGCCGGCAGCGCGAACGGCGGACTCCTCGGGTATTTTATCAAGAAGCGCGGCGCGCCGCCTAGGGGCCTCTACATCGCCGGCGAGGTCGGGCGCGGCAAGACCATGCTCATGGACCTCTTCTACGAGACAACCGAATTCGAGCCCAAGCGGCGCGTGCATTTCCATGCCTTCATGCAGGAGACGCATGCGCGGCTGAATGCGGCCCGCAAGACCAACGCTCCCGATCCAATCGCGCCTGTCGTCGAACAGATCGCCGCCGAAGCGCGGCTGCTATGCTTCGACGAGCTGTTCGTCACCGACATCGCCGACGCGATGATCCTCGGGCGGTTGTTCTCGGGTCTCTTCGATGCCGGCATCGTCGTCGTCGCGACGTCCAATGCCGTTCCCGCCGAGCTTTACAAAGACGGCCTCAACCGCAGCCTCTTCCTGCCCTTCGTGAATGTGATCGGGGAGCGGATGGATCTGCTGGTGCTCGAGGCCGAGCGGGACTACCGGCAGGATCGGCTCGCGGGCCAGAGCGTCTATTTCACACCCGACAATGCCAAGGCTCGGGCCGGACTGCGCTCCGTGTTCCGCCGCTTGACGGGCTTGCACCAGGGCCCGCCGGCCACGCTCGAGGTCAATGGCCGCACACTCGCTATCCCTGAGGCCTGGGCCGGTGTTGCCTGGCTGCAGTTCAAGGAACTCTGCGAGCAGCCACTCGGCGCCGCCGACTATCTGGCGCTCGCCCGCGCCTATCATACGCTGATCATCGAAGGCATCCCTCAGATGGGGCCGGATCAACGCAACGCCGCCCGCCGCTTCATCACCCTGATCGATACGTTGTATGATGCCCATACGCGCTTGATCGTCTCGGCCGATGCGGAACCGGAGGCGCTCTATGTGTCAGGTGATGGCGCCCAATGGTTCGAGCGCACGGCTTCGCGCCTCGAGGAGATGCGCAGCGAAGACTACGCCGCCGGTCACGGACAGCCGCGGTTAGCATAGCAGATCGCACACGGGCGGCTGCCACTCCTCATTGTCAGCGCGGCGCGCTTCTGGAACGCTGAAGCCCTCGGATCAGCCCGGAGGCAAGCATGGCCCTCTCCCCGCACGACATTCCAAAGATGTTCGGCGACGTGCCGCCGTTCATGGCGGTGCCCTATCTGCCCGACCTCTCGCAGGTGAAGGCCGACGCCATCGTGCTCGGCATGCCTTACGATGGCATCGCAACCTATCGGGGCGGCGCGACACGCCGAGCGCCGCAGGAGATTCGCAAGTTCTCGCTGCTCTTCGGCGACTACAATTTCGACTGGGATCTCGACGTCTTCGCCCACATCAAGGCGGCGGACGCTGGCGATATCGATGTCGTGCCCGGCAACACGCCCGAGAGCTATGCGCGCCTCGAACGCCGCATCGCCGAGGTGCAGAAGGCCGGCGCGGTCCCCATCATGTTCGGCGGTGACCATGGCGTCACTTATCCGGCGGTCAGAGCCGTGGCGGCGCATCGCGGCGGGCCCATGGGGCTCATCGTCTTCGATACGCACATGGATCTGTCCGAAAGCTTCCGCGAGGACCGCTTGACGCGCGCTTCGCCGATTTGCGCATCACCGAAATCCCGGAAATCGATCCGAAGCGCATCGCTATCATCGGCGCCAAGGGGCCGCGGAATTCGCCTGAGTGGACGCCGCTCGCCAAAGAGCCGGCATCCGCGTCATGGGTATTCGCGAGGTCGAGAAGCGTGGCATCGAGGCGGCGACCGAGGAAGCATTGTCGATCGCCGCGCCCGACGGCCGGCCACCCTATGTCAGCGTCGACATCGACGCGATCAACCCGGCCTATGCACCGGCGACCAACAGCATCGAGGGCGGCGGCTTCACCTCCCGCGAGATCATCACCGGCGTCAGGCTCGCCTGCGAGCAGGGTTTCTCCGGCTTCGATGTCGTCGAAGTCTCGCCCGATTCCGACTGAAAAGCGGCACGACATCGATGCTCGCGGCACCACTCGCTGCCGAGGCGTTGGCGTGTCTCGCTGCAAAGAAGGCCGGCAAGGTGAGGAGTTGGGAGTGGCGGGGCTAACGTGCCTCTACCATCGCAGCCTCCGGACGCTGCTCCTCCTCCCGCGCAACGCCAGCTCCGGCATGCGCGACAGCAGTGCGACGGAGGCCAAGAGCGACAGCGCACAGGCCCAGAATACCGGCGCGAAGGCCGCACCCATACCATCGGGCAGCGCCGACCCGGCCTTGGCCGCCCCACCCACCGCATGCATCACCAAAGCATTGCCGATACCGGCCGCACTGCCGACCGCGCCAATGACAGCGACGCCAACCGCACTGCCGAGCGCCCTCAGGAACCCGAGCACGCCGGTCGCAGCCCCCATGTCGCGCGGATCGACGGCGTTCTGCGTTGCGACCGTCGTGACTGGGAACTGCGCGCCGCTGCCGAGACCGATGACGATGAGGAGACCCTCGATTGCCCAGAACGGGCAGCGTGCCCGCAAATGCCGCGAGTACAACAAGCGCCGCGATCGAAAGGCAAAGCCCCAGCACCGGCAGGCGGCGATAGTGGGTGACCTTCGGCATCGTCCGAGCCGCGAAGTTGGCGCCAGCGACCGTACCGATCATGTAACCGACGAGGGCCAGCCCCGCCTCCGAAGCAGAAAAGCCGTGCACCAGCTCGAGGTAGAGCGGAATGTAGACGACGAGCCCAATAAAGGACGCCATGGCGAAGAAGACGCTAGTGGTCGCGTACCGCACTACCGGGTTGCTCAGCACCTCGAGCGGAATAAGCGGCACGGGCGTTCGCTGCAGGTGCCACGCGAAGATCAACCCCAGAACAACCGCCGAGACGAGCGGCCCAAGGACGGCCAGCGACATCCAGCCGTGCCCAGCGCCGCCAAGCGTCAGCCCGAGCATCAAGGCGACGGTCGCGACGACGACGAGCATGGCGCCGAGGATATCGAGCCGGTGCTCGCGCCGCTGCCAGGGCGCTTGCTTCAAGCTCTCATTCGTCATCGCCACGGCGAGTGCGGCGAGCGGCAGGTTCAACCAGAAGATCACCGACCAGTGCAGATGTTCGGCGATGAGCCCGCCGAGGATCGGCCCGGCAATGCTCGCGATCGCCCAGGTGCCTGAGATGTAGACGGCGAACTTGCCCCTCTCCTTGGCCGGCACCAGATCGCCGATAACGGTCTGCGCCATGGCGATGAGCCCGCCACCGCCGATCCCCTGGATGGCGCGCGCCACGATCAGCCAGAACATCGTGGGCGCGAGCGCGGCAAGGATCGAGCCCAGCACGAAAATGCCGATGCCGGCGAGCAGCACGGGCCGTCGCCCGTGGATGTCGGCGAGCTTGCCATAGAGCGGTGTCACGGCGGTGGCCGTCAGGAAGTAGGCCGAGACGATCCAGAACACATAGTCTCTCGCCGCCGAGGCTCCGGCCCATGGTGGCGACCGCCGGCGTCACGATCGTCTGATCGAGGGCGGCGAGCAGCATGGCGATGAGCACGCCGATGATGACCCGCACCCGGCCGGCATCGTCGAGTGTGCGGGAAGCTGTCTCCGGCCCATTATGCCTTCGTGGTTGGTGGACGAGACTTCAGTACCGCGAGCAGCGTCAGCATGCCAAGCGCCGGCTCAGCGCAATCTCGCGATGCAATCGATCTCGATGCGGCAGCCGTCGATCAACTGCGCGACACCGATCGTCGTGCGCGCCGGCAGTTTGCCCTTCGCGAAGTAGGAAACGTACACGGCGTTCATGCGCTCGAACTCGGCGAGGTCTGCCATATAGACATTCGTGCGCACCACGTCCTCGAAGCCGAGACCCGCCGATGCCAGCACGCGCGAAAGATTGTCCATGGCCGTTTTCGTCTCGTCCTCGATCTCACCGGAGGGCGTGCGTTTGGCCATGTCGTCGGTCGCGACCTGTCCGGCGAGGAAAGCAAAACCGTTGGCGAGCGTGATGTGGTTGTAGGCCTCGCCGGTGACAATGCCGGAAACGCTTCGATAGACGATCGGGCCGGCCATTTGGGTCTCCCTAGTTGGGACGGCGAGCGTGTTTCTGACCGATTTTCGGCGGCATCGCATACGGTTGCAATGCCTGCTGGCCGTCGTACCAGCCATGCCGCGTTGCCAAACCGCGGGGGGGGTTCACAACGGAGCGGAAGCTGTTAGAAGGACCGCCGTCCGGGGTGCGTAGGCCCCGGCTGTCCTCCTCCGGAAGATCGATACGTCGATTGCGGGCCCTGGCCGCTGGAAGGGGATGTTCGCTGGTGACGCGGGGTGGAGCAGCCCGGTAGCTCGTCAGGCTCATAACCTGAAGGTCGTAGGTTCAAATCCAGCCCCCGCAACCAAGCTAAACTATCTGATACCAAATCGCAGAATGGTCGACCTGTCCGATGGCCCCGCAGGGGCCATGGGCTGTAGCCACGGGTGAAGCGCGAGCCTGGGCCAATGCCCAGCCTCGCAGCGAAACCCGTGGAGATAGGGATATGCGATACTGCCTCGGTAGGGGCAGAGGAGGATCGCTCGCTCATCCTCTGCCCTTTTGGGGCGGAGCTTCGGAAGTGACGTTTCCAAGGGTTCCACTGCGAGGCTGGGCAAGAACTATCGTCAGGCGACGGCATGAACAAAACCGCACGAACTGACCGCGCAATGAGCGAAAGTACGGCAATTGCGGTTGAGGGCTCGTCCGATGGCGGCTATCGCCGCCTGCGGGTCGTCCAGGAGCCGCTCGCGGGCGTGCGCGGCGGCGAGATAGTCCCGCAAGCCGTCGATGCCGATGATGTTCAGCACGCGGGTGAAGTTGTAGCAGAGGGCCATTAGGCTCCACTCGCCGCGCACTTTGGCAAAGCCGCGCAGCAGGAAGTGGCGGTAGCCGGCGCGACATTTGAGGGTGCCGAACGGATGTTCTGCCAAGCCTGAGCGGCGGCGCATCTGCCCCGCGGCGTCCGGGCTCCGCATGCGGTCGCGGTGCCGTTCGAGGACGTCCTCGTCTGTCCACCGATAGATGGTCCGCCGCTCGCCCTTGGCGCTGAGGCATTGGCTGCGCAGCGGGCACCCCAGGCAATCGGCTTTCTTGCTGTTGTAGCAGTGGTAGGTCTTGCCCGACTGCTCCTTGGTGCCGGCGGGTTCAAGCAGCACCCCGTTCGGACAGCGATAGGCGTCGTTTTCAGGCTCATAAACAAAGGCCTGGTGGCTGAAGCGGCCCTCCGCGGTCATCCGGCTTTCGCGGTCAGGCGCTGGGACATAGGCCGTGATGCCGTCGGCCTCGCAGGCCTTTAGCGCATTGCCATTGAAATAGCCGCCGTCGGCCAGCACCGTCAGTGTTTCGACCCCAAGCTGCGCCTTGGCGCCCAAGGCCATGACGTGCAGCTGTGCCGTATCGTTGCCGTCGTTCACCACCGCGCTGGCAGCGATCAGCTTGTGCTTGCTGTCGATGGCACATTGCACGTTGTAGCCAGCCAGGGTCTGGCCCGACTTGGACAGCAGGCGCGCATCCTTGTCCGTGCGCGAAATCTGGGTTTCGCCGCTCTCTTCCAAGTGCTTGATGTCGGCGTCAAGACGGTCACGCTTGGCCTTCAGCGCGGCAAGCCGCTCGGCCGGAGTTTCGGCTGGCGCGCTGGCATCGCTGGCTTGAGCCTTGCCGTCCTCGGCGGCATCGCTGGCCTCAAGCGCCTTGCCGTCCTCGGCGGCATCGCTGGCCTCAAGCGCCTTGGCGTAGGCCTCGATTTCGGCATCGACGGTGGCCAGATCGCGCACCAGTTTGTTCTTCGTGGTGATGCTGGCCTTGCTGGCATCGCCATGAAAAAATGCCCCGTCGATGGCCACCACGGTCCCGCCCAGAAGATCGAGGTCGCCGATCATTCGGGAGAACGCGCGGTTCGCCGCGATCAGCGCTTGCGCATTCACCTTGCGGAACTCGGCGATGGTGCGATAGCCGGGCCGCAAACCGCGCAACAACCAGATCACCTCCAGGTTGCGCTCGGCCTCGCGGGCCAGCCGCCGCGACGAGCGCACCTGATTGATGTAGCCGTAAACATAGAGCGCCACGAGGTCAGCGGGGTCATAGGCCGGCTGGCCGGGGCCACCCCTGACACCCGCATTGCGAAATCCGAGTTTCACCAGGTCGAGCGCTTGAACGAAGGCGTCGATCGCCCGCACCGGATTATCGGGACCGACATAGTCGTCGATCCGCGCCGGCAAAAGTTGAGCCTGTTCCCGGCTGGTGCCGGTCTTATAGTGCTGTTGCGCCATCCCGGCGGAATCGCACTGTTCGCGCCGCAGGGAAACGAATACTTGCCCAGCCTCTGCGCTCAACCGCGGCTAAAGTCGACAGCCCCTCCGGGGCTTGGCCGGCCTCACCGCTGTCGACGAAACGAGCTTGGATGTGGTCAGGGGTTTTTCGGTCGGGTTTGATACGCTTAGTTTTTCGGGACAAATAGCGCCGGATCATCCGGCAAGCGCGGACGAAACCACTCGTCGAAGCGCTCGAAGCCTGGCTCAGGCAGCAGCTCGCTCGCCTCTCGAAAGGATCGACGCTCGCCAAGGAAATCCGCTACGGCCTCAATCACTGGGCAGGGCTCTGCCGGTTCCTCGACGATGGCCGCGTCGAGCTGGACTCGAACACGGTCGAGTGTTCGATGAGACCAATTGCATTGAGCCGGAAAAAAGCGCCCTCTTCGCCGGTAGCGACGAAGGCACGCAAAACTGGGTCGCCATCACCTCGCTGATCGAGGCTGCGAAGCTCAACGGCATCAACTCACACGCCTGCCTCACCGATACGCTGACCAAGCTCGTCAACCGCTGGCCATCTTCCCGCATCGACGAGCTCATGCACTGGGCCCACACCAAAGCCGCGCCGAACCCCGTCAACGTGTGAGCGAGGCAGCGTTTACGCAGAGAAAGCCGAAGTCGCGCTTGCATTGAGCGGTGTTCTGATTGCGACAGACCTGCGCATGCGTGATCGCATTGCGTCACGACCGCTTTCTGATGCCGGTTCCAGACAATCACCGATCTGGGGCGACAGGCGAATCTGCCCCTCAGCCGACCTCGCTGACGCCGTCAGCCGGGGAGCCATAAATGTCCGCATTGCACACGAAGTTGCCATTCATTGCGATACGGGCGATGTCAGCTTTGCGGATAGAAAGACCAGCAAACAGCCTCGTGCTTTCTGATGCACCGTTACACTCGAGTTATCGTCGTTTGCTGAGTTCAGCCCACCAGGAACATAGACTTGGCTGCTGCGCCCGTTATGGCGCCCCGATCGGGCCGAGGTCGGCGCGTCCCCGGCGCGCGACACCGGTCCTGTCGGCTGGTGCATCAGGCAACAGGATCCCGATCCCCAGGAAAGGCGCTTCGGCGGTCGGCGCAAAGTCGGCCGGGTTGTGGCTTATTGCGGTCGGAAAGCGCTGAAACCAACCCGGCGAGAAGTCCGCCCGCACCATCTCCTCGGCGCTAGGCTCACGCCCCTCGAGCCTGCCGGAAACGTAGAGGTTTCCCCGGTAGACGTTGTCCCCGATCGTGTCGTCGACCTCCAAGAGGAGTGCCTCCGGGTTGGCGGAAACTGTCGTGCCGTCGATCGCGATGCCGAGGATCACATTGTTGATGAAGTGATTTCGCGTCGAGTACGCCGTGAACTGCACGCCGTGCCGGCCGGTGGTGATGAACAGATTGTGCAGGATGCGGTTGTCGCTCGAGCCGAGCTTCGGGTTATCCGTTTCCTGCCAGAAGCTCACATTGTGCCGGGCCTGCGGTCCGAAGATATTGTTGCGGATGAGACTGCGGCGAACGCTCGTGAAGTTGGCGCCGGGGCCGAGGCCATCGTGGAAATGGTTGGCCTCGACGAGGAAGTAGTCGCTCGCGCCCTGGCCACCCTCGCCTTCGCCGGCATAGGCGTCGCACAGGGGGTCATCGAGGGCGATGCCTTCATCGCGGCACATCTCGTTGGGACTGGCATTGATCTGAAAATCGCTCGAGTGGTTCGAGTAGGTTTCGTTCTGCCTGACGATGTTCCAGTCGCTGCCGTTGCTGATGTAGAGGCCGTGGCCGTCGCCCTTGCCCGCGCCATAGGCGGTGTTGCCCTCCCAGACAGCCCAATCCGATTGGCCCGAGAAGAAGGGATCGAAGTCCTGGTCGTGGCCGATCGAGTTGAGCACCCCAACACCCCTCGCATGCTCGCTCGCCTTGTAGCCGAGGCCGACCGATCGCACGCCGTGCTTTCCACCGACGAGCTCGAAGCCGTCGACCGCCACGTAGTCCGCGCCCTCGAGATTGATGCAAGCCTGGCGCTTGCCCACCGCGCAATCGATTACGACGGCGGGAGAGCCGTCGGGGTTGCGCTCGCCGTAGAGGACGACGGGCTGATCGTAGGTGCCGCCCGTTTCTTTGGTGAGTTCGAGCCCGCCCGGATAGTTGCCGCTCGTGAAGTACACGATCGTCCCAGGCTGAACCGCACCCAGCGTATCTACTGCGGAGGCGGGTGTCTCGCGCGCCGTGCCGTCGCCCCCGCCGTCGGGGCTCACATAAACGGTGCGCGTGGGCGTCCACCCTGTATCGGTGTAGTAGCGATTGAAGGCTTCGGGAAAGCCCATGAAGTCTTCGCCGCGCACGAGGGCGGGCGCGAGCCGCTCTAACCCAGCCTGTGTGGTGATCACCGGCGCGACCTCGGTTGCTTGATCCGCGACGTCAGGCGTGCCGCTCGACGCCGAGGCCGCCATGGCGCCGAGGCCGATCGCGGAACTGCCCGGCTTGAGGCGGAAGTCGCCACTCGCGGGCGCGGAGAAGAGCGGGTCGGTGGGGGCGATGTTGTCCGGGCCGAACAGGATCGCGACGCTGCCGTCTTGGTATTGCGTCTCGACCAGTGACCGGTCGACCGTCACCGTCATCCCATCGCAGCGCGCGGTGCAGGCCGTGGCGAAGTCGCCGTTCGCAGCGTTGCCCCAGAAGATCGAGTTGGAGAAGGCATGTGAATCCTGCGCCAGCACCTCGTAATTGTCGATGATCACGCCGGCCCCCGGCGCGCCGCAATCGAGATCGAGCGCGCCGACATTGGTGATGTGATCGAAGCGCGTGACGGTCGGCCCCGATCCCTCCGAACCGCCATCAAGGAGGATGTTGCCGCCGCAATTCCGGTCGTAGATTTCGTGCGAGGCGATGCAGGTCGCGCCATCATCGCAGAAGAAGCCGCCGCCCGCGTCACCTGCGCGATTGCTGCGATAGATGTTCGAGGAAAGGGAGGCCGTGGTCGGCTGATTGCCCGGGGTATAGGCGCCGACATATAGCCCGCCGCCCCAGCCGGTCACGCTGTTGCCGAGGAAGAGGTTGCCTCTGATCTCCAGCGTGTTACCGAACAGGTAGAGTCCGCCACCGTGGGCGCTTTGTGGCTCCGTGCCGGAGTTGCCCTCGATGCGGTTGGCCTCGATCACGACCCGATTCTGATTGAGGGGATCGTTGAGGAAGCCAGCGCCGCCACGCCCGCACGAATTGTTGCGGATGACATTGCCCCGGATCGCCCCCGACACGTTGACGAGGGCGAAGCCCGCGCCGGCCAGCGATGGGTCCAGGCACGTGTTGTCATGGATGAGGTTGTTGGTGATCTCGAAGCGCTGCGGCTCCCAATAGTCGCGCACGATCGCTTGCGAGTAACCGGTGATCTCGAAACCGTCGATGGCGACGAGCGCGTCGCCCTTGGGCGCTGGGTCCGCGATGCGAATGAAGGAGCCGCCTAGCCCCTGAGCCCGGCTCACATACATGGAGGAGTCGCGGATTGTGAACCCGCTGCCGCTCTTGAAGCCACCCGCCAGCACGAAGGGCTTGTCGCCGGGGCGAAGCTCCTCGGCGTAGGTGCCCTCGGCGACACAGATAACGGCGCCCGGCGTTGCTACCGCGAGGGCTGCAGCGATCGACCGGAAGGGGCGATCGACTGTGCCGCCGCCTTCGTCAGCGCTTGCGGCATCGACGAAGACGCTGCAGTCCGGCATGGCGGTGGCGCGGGCGATCGCGACGGGCATTGGCCCATCCGCGGCTGCCGGCAGCACGGCGGAGACAGCCGCAATGAAGACGAGCACGACCCAAGCTCGCCCATTCGACTGGCACCTCACTGCTCCCCGCCGGCTGTGCGAACGCCGCTCCAGGAAAAGTCGTCCCCACGGCCCTCGACGTTGAATTGGCCTTCGATCTCGTCGCCGGAAACTCTCATCCGCCCTTGGCCACGGAAACGCAGTCTCGGCTGCTCGAAGGTGTAGTCCATCTCGCCGTCGCCGGTGATTTGGCCTGACAGCCTGCCGGAATTCTTCGGCCGGCCGGGCGTGAGGAATGTGCCGGTCACTCTGTCGCCGCGAACGCGCAGCGTCAGGATGAACTGCGTGCCGCTCTGGTTGCGCATCTCCCAGGTGCCGGCAAAACCGGCGGCCGCCTGCGGTTGCTCAGCCTCACCGGTCGCGCCGCCCTCGTCCTGCGGAGGCGGCGGCTCTGCCTCGCCACCACCCACGATATCGTCTTGCGGCGGAGGCTCACCGGCTTGATCGCCTGCCCCGGCATCTTCCTGCCCGGCGGAGGCGGTGCCGGAGCGCTGGCCGGTCCAGGTGTAGCTCTGGCCGTCGCTCGCCTCGTCGAGCGTGCCCTTGAGGGTGCCGTCCTCATGCACGGTCATGACGCCGAAAGAGCCCAGGCCCGTGCCCGGCTGACTGAAGGTGTACTCGAAGCGGCCTTTCTTGCTGCGGGGCAGCGAGCCTGCAACGGTGCCGTCGAGGTTCGGCTTGCCCGGTGACACGAACGTGCCGTTGACCTTGTCGCCGTTGACCTCGAGGGTCAGCACATAGCCGACGCCGTTCGACATCCGCATGTTCCAGGTGCCGGCGAAGGCCTCGGCGCTTGCCGCGATGGGCGAGCCGCCGTCGCCTGCTCCGGCCGCGCCAGGCGGCGGACAGTTGGCGGTCACCGGCGCGGAGGGCTTATTGTCCTGGTCCTCGGCGGTGAAGGTGATCGTCCCGGCCACGGTGCAGACTTCGGCGGCGCTCACGCTCGCCACGAAGCTGCCGCCCGCATCCGATCTGTTCTTCGTGACGTTGTTCTGGACACCGGCCGCGTCGGTCGCGCGGATGATGATGCGGGTGTTCTCGGCATAGCCGTTGCCGCTCAGGAGGAAGGAATCGTTGTTCTGGGCGACCTGCAGCGCGGCATTGTCCTTCGAATTTTTGCCGGCGGCGATGCGGCACTCCTGGCTGATCCGGAAGCGCTCCTTGTCCTCGGCGTTCGCATCGGCGGCTGGCACGCTCTTGCAGTACTCGAGGTGCGCATCGAAGTCGGGGCTCCATCGCGGACCACTGATCGTCGTCGGATCGCAGTTGACGGATTTGGCATACTCGAGCGAGCCGACCGCGCGCCACGCGTATTTGCGGCAGCCCGGCGAGCCGATGCGCGCCAGTATTTCCGGCCAGACGCTGGCGATCCTGCCGTAGCTGCAAGACGGGATGGTGCTGACCCATTTCCACGGGTCGTCCTCGTCATCCGGCCTATCGTCGACATTCCGATACTGGCATTCGGACGCGATACCGGCCAGGAACGAGCGGCCGCCCGCGTTGATGAAGGCAGGGCCGCCGCTGTCACCGCCGGCCGGTATGGCGCCGCCGGGCGAGGGTCCGAAAGACATGACGTTGCCGTCAACGCCGCTCAGCTGAAAGTCGGCGGCCCGGTACTGACCATCGCTCTGGCTCTCGACGGCCGCGTCACCCGAGCCCGTCGCCAATTGGTAGATGCCGCGGCCATACACCCGGATCGCGCGGCCCGCCGTCAGATTGCCCGTGTAAACGGGCATGTTGTAGTCGAATGCGAGCTCGCGGATCGGCGTCTCGAGCCGCAGGATGGCGATGTCGTTGCCGAGGATGTACAGCTCCTTGGCCTTCCTCGATTTCGGCTTGCTCCAGACGGTGCGCACTGTCACGTCCGAAGCGACGACGTTCTGCATCCGGTTGTCGTCCTGGAAGCAGTGGGCGGCGCTGATCACCCATTCATTGTTGAGCATCGATCCGCTGCAGCCGGTGCTGATGCCGACCAGCGCGTTGTCCTGCTGCTCCTGGGCCGGGACTTCGGTGCCGGCGACCAGCGGCTGGCTGACCTTGCCGATGCGCTCGGCGTGGGCGAGCGTCGAGGGGGCGATCAGAAGGAAGCCCAGGGTCAGCAGGCGCAAGGTCGTGGTTAGGGCGGATATTGCTCGGGTCGGCATGGCCGTCGTACTCCAATGCGCTTGTCAGCTTTTCAACTTGTCCGGCGTGCGCCGCGCGCGGTTCTGCTGGTCCGATCGGTATTCGCGGGGTGGATCGTCATGACCCGGCGGTCCACGCTCCGATCCATCACCAGCCGCCGGACCTTGCGGAGGCACCCGGCGAAACATCGGGGCTATTTTCTTGAGCTGTTTCCAGAGCTCGAACAGCTCCCATAGATTGAAGCCGCGTCCCATCGGCATGAACGTGCATCCCCTTCAATGGCACGACCGTCGTGCCAACATCACTTTCGAATAGAGACCTACGGTACCCTGGTGCAAGCGGGCGGGCGGCACTTGTTCGATCGAGATGACCCCGGCCGCCACTCCAGCGAGACCCAACAGTCGGTTGATACACTTCATGCATGTTCCGGCAAGTTCGCACCCAGCGGCTAGAGCACGTTCAGGCGAAGTGGACACCGGTTCGCCGGAAGAACGTGCTCAAAACCAAAAAACTAGAGCGGGTTCTTGTGTCCGCTCAAGCTGAACCCGCTCTAGTTCAGCGTGACGTCTTCGTTCTCGTCACCCCGCCAAACCCAGCCATTCTTGCCGCCGCAGTCGCCAGTGATGCCCGACAACAGCACCCAACGGGGTTCGCCATCTTGTTTCTGAAGGACCTTGCCGGTATCGCCGGGCTGCGTGTAGCAGACGTCATTGCCACCGGGCTGGTTGTAGACCGTCGTAGCATTGACCATGGTCGCAGTCTCGCCGCCGCCCGTTGTCGTGCCGCCGCCGGTAAGGGTCCCAGCCGGCGCCTCGCGGGACACCCGCGTGCCGGCCCATCTGTAATACTTACCCTTCTTGCCCGGCTCCTTGACCGTAAACCCGCCGATCAACTTGCCATCATTCGTGACATCCCACGACCCTTCCCCGCTCTGACCGAGTTGCGATGAGTCCCAGGTGTAGTTCAGTCTCACAAAGCCGTCGGAATTGTCGTCGTACTTCTTGAGCTGCCCGGTGATGGTTCCACTCCAGTCTGGGTGATCAGGGTTGGTGTACTCGCCGGTCACGCTCATGCCGGAGACCCGCAAGACGAGCTTGAATTGCGACTGCCGGACCGTCGTGTTCCAAGTGCCCTGGAAGTCCGTGGGGTTGGCGCTGCGATTGATTTCCGGCGCAGGTTGGCTCGCCGCCGGGACTACGAGCGTGTCGCAAATGAGGCCTACGGCATTGACGTGCTTGCCCCAACGCACATTCACGCCCGTTGCAATCTCTCCCGAGGGGCAGGCTTGACTTTGATAATCTCGATCTGGATTACCGCTGACACTATAACCCGTGCCGCCGAATATTTGGCCTTCATGAATGCCAGTGCAATTGAAGACTAGTCTGCCGATCTGACCATTTTTAGTCACACCGACGTGGATTTGATGCACGAACCCTTGATCCGGACAATTCACTTCCGACGGCGACCCGCCATTACCGCCAAGCGCATCGCGGTCGTAGTTGTTGTTGCCGCGCTTGCCACCCGCCAAAACCGTGGCGCAGATCGGCTTCAGCTGGTCGATCCAAGAACCAACGCGCCCCTCGAACCCGACAACATACTGGCCCTGCCCGCATATGGCAGGGGTCTCGGTGTTGCCTTGACCGCCAAACGGCGGAAACACGGTTTTCGCGTGTCCCGAAACCGGGATGCCGATCAGAAGCATCGCCGACAGGGCGAGCAGTCTGAAACTGTTCATGGCGGAATGTCCCTTTTCAGTGTGGCTCGGCCTGGGTCGGCGGAGGAACGAGTGGTGCGAAGTCACAGTGCCTTCGCCGTGGTGCAAGCGGGCGGGCGGCACTTGTTCGATCGCGATGAGCCCGGCCGCCACTTCAGCGAGATCCAACAGTCGGTTGATACAATTCATGCATGCTCCGGCAAGTATTCGCACCCAGCCGCTAGAGCACGTTCAGGCGAAGTGGACACCGGTTCGCCGGAAGAACGTGCTCAAAACCAAGAAACTAGAGCGGGTTCTTGTGTCCGCTCAAGCTGAGCCCGCTCTAGTTCAGCGTGACGTCTTCGTTCTCGTCACCCCGCCAAACCCAGCCATTCTTGCCGCCGCAGTCGCCAGTGATGCCCGACAACAGCACCCAACGGGGTTCGCCATCTTGTTTCTGAAGGACCTTGCCGGTATCGCCGGGCTGCGTGTAGCAGACGTCATTGCCACCGGGCTGGTTGTAGACCGTCGTAGCATTGACCATGGTCGCAGTCTCGCCGCCGCCCGTTGTCGTGCCGCCGCCACTCGTCTTGCATTCGTCTAACAGTCCAGCCAGTGCTCGCTCATTACTTATGATCCCCTTTGTACTCACGGTTACAACTTCCAGGCACTGCTGCTCAAAGTAAGGCCGATCCTTGTTCCACCCTCCCGGCCCATTCAGGAAGCCGCAATTGAGCTGCGCGGCCTCGGTGACTTTCGCCGACATGCGGTCTCCGTAGTCCTGACACGAATTGATTTGTGCAGTGCTCGGCGGCGGTGGCGGTTGCGCGCGCAGACACTTCTCATATTGCTTCTTCGTGAGCAGATGGCGGATGCAGCCGGTATTTTGCGCCTCTTTGCAGTCCGCGTCTTCGATATCGTTGCGGAAAACTCCACCAATGAGGCAGCCTTGCGGGGGTGCGTTGGGGATAGGAGCGAGTTTCTGGTAGGGTCTGCACCGTATTCCCACGGCGTTCACATGGTTGCCGTAGTTAACGTCCATCGCCCAGGCCGCCTCACCAGTTGGGCAATCTTGCCAATCGACGTGATTACCATCAACGTCGGCGACGCCGCCGACTCTGATATGGATGTCGCCACCGCCCGCCAACGAAGTGCAGTCTAATTCGATGCTTTCGACCTGCTTGGCGGCTTCATTCGCCCATATTGAGGCCTGCTTCACAATCGAATTTGCCGGGCAAGTATATTGGGTGAGTGGACCACCACCATCTCCGCCGCGGAGGGCTATAATCTTTGTGCCGCCGATGAGCGCGGTTCCCGTCTCATTGGCAAAGGAGCAGATGATTCCGATCTTGTCGAACCAGGCCCCCCATTTAACGGCGAATCCAACGATGTAACCGGGCGCTTCGCAACCATCGACATCGTGGCGGTCGCCGCGCGCGCCGTAGGGATAGGGTTCGAAATCTTTAGCGGCCAGAGCTGTTCCGGCTGCAACAAGGGAAACTACCGTCGCGATGAGTATCGATCGTCGAAGCATCGTCGTCCTGCCTTTCATGCGTGTCCCGAAACCGGGATGCCGATCAGAAGCATCGCCGACAGGGCGAGCAGTCCGAAACTGTTCATGGCGGAATGTCCCTTTTCAGTGTGGCTCGGCCTGGGTCGGCGGATGAACGAGTGGTGCGAAGTCACGGTGCCTTCGCCGTGGTGCAAGCGGGCGGCGGCACCGATTCGATCGCGATGCGCCCGCCTTTCTTGCCGTTGCCCGCAAGGTAGTCGATGCTCTGCTCGACATAAGTGCGATTGAGGAAGACGAGCGGGCCACCTACGGCTCCACCCATCACCACCTCGACGTTGACCGTCGCGTCGGTCGGGGCGGGCGCGACTTGGCTGCGGCACCCCATGACGCCGAGGATGTCGTCGTCCATGTCCGGCATGCGGCTCTTGACGATGCAGGCTTCGAATGCGGCCTTCTCCGGCATCATGATCTTTGCTTCGCCGAAAGCGCGGATGCCGGTCTGCTTGACCTTCTGACCGTCCACCTCGACCTCGGTCTCCTCCTTCGTCGCGGGCAGCAGCATCTCGCCGAAGGAGGCGACAACCTTGAGCGTACCGGTCGCCTCACCCTCGTATGTTAGGGTCATCGTGGCGGGCTTGCCGGCGTCTTTTTCCTCGCAAGTGAAGGCGAGGCTTGCGGCGCTCGCCGGCAGCGAGAGGGCTAGGGCTGCGATCGCGAGGCCGCAGGCAGCGGCTGCAAGGGGGACTTGGCGAGGCATCAGGATATCCGCATTGGTTGTGGGATGGGTTCGTGAGGGCGGGCCCCATGCAGGCCCACCCGCAGCTCGCTCAGAACTCCAGCGACCTATAATCTTCGCCGTTGTAGACGTAGCCGTCGCCGCCGGGGACCTTCTTGCCCTGCACGTGGCACCAGTTGTCCTCGCAGCCGAGCAGCTTGACCTGGACGCCGGCATTCAAGGTCCCTGTCTGATTGCCGTTGCCGCCGGGCGCATCGTAGACGTCGATGCCCTGGACGACCCTGGCGATTTGCGACCATCGCCACTCGTGGCCGCTCCATCGTTGCCAGTCGCGTCCTGCGATTTCGGCCCGCCGACGATGTCCTGGCTGGGACGTTCGCCTCGAGCACGCCGGCATTGTGGGCATTGGAAGTTGCCGGGCGGCGTGGTAGCGGCAGACGACGAGGTTTTGGCCGGCGCAGCGGCTTCATGCCGCAACCGAGCGTCGTGGTGTCCTTCCACACGACTTGGGTGAAATGTCGAGTCTTCTTGGTCCTGTCGTCATGCCGGCATTGAAGGAGGCGATCGGATTATTCCACATGTAGAACCTGACCTCGGCATACCACAACTCGACCGAATCCTTGCCCGTGAGGTTGCTGCCCTGAGCCAGGTTCTCGCCGAATCGTTTGATTCCGAATGCGCGAAGTCGCAGTTGTTGGCCCAGGCCTGCGCACCGGCGGCGAGGTTGGCGGACCAGGAGAGCGCCGGAGTGCGATGCATCGCGCGCTTGGCATTGTGTGCGTTCAAAGTGTCCGCCCATTCGGCCGGCACGCCGCCGCCACCGCCGCCTGTCGCGCCTCCTCCCGTCGTGCCTCCGCCCGAGGTGCAGCCAGCGCAGCCGCCGTAGTCGATCACAGGAAATCGCGAGATGCGCTTGCCCTTCCATCTGTAGTAGGTGTCCTTCGCTTTACCGGCCTCCTTGACTGTAATGCCGCCCGTCAGCCGGTCGTCGGTATGCACATAGAAGGTGCCTTCGCCACTCTGGCCGAGCTTGGGTGAGTTCCATTGGTACCGGAGCCTCATGGTATCGCCGATGATCTTGATCTCGCCTTCGATCGTGCCATCCCAATCAGGCTGACCGGGGGAGGTGTACGTACCGGTCACGTGGGTGCCGCTAACAAACAACGAGAGCGTGAACTTCGTATCTCTCGTCACTGTGTCCCAGAGCCCCTCGAAGTCCTCGGGATTCATGCTCCGGTTGAGTTTCTGATCCGCATCGACGTCGTATCGCGGGCTCGACGAGCAGCAGTTGTTGTTGACCGAGGCCGTGGGCGTGCCCTTCAGGTAGCACTGCGCCTTCGGTCCTTGGACGCCCGGCTTGACCATGGTCCAGGCCTTGCAGCCTGGATCCTTGGCGCACAAGCCCGCGCACTCCATCTCGAACGTCAGGAACGAGTTCTGCTTGAATTCGAGCGCGATCGGCGGTCCCAGGTCGTTGCCGGGGCGATCGGTGTTCGGCAGGAACTCAGCCTGGGCCATGGCGGCGGTTATGGGAATGACCAGCGCTGCGAACCCGACGACGACCAGTTGCAGAATGCGGCGCACGCGCATGCGATTACTCCTCGAAGAGGGTTGGGATTGCACGGGTTGCCGGGCAAGCTGGGGTTGCGATCAATGACCTCTGGCCCTTCGACTCTACGGCGCGCATGTCAGACCGACCTTGTCGACGAGCGTGCCGGATTGGCCGTGGATACCACTGGCGATTTCACCGCCATCGCACTGGTAGGATTTCTTCTTGGTGACCGTGCCCGCGCTATCCGGTACGACGTCGTATTCGTAGTCGGAGCCGAGATCCTTGCAGCGGATGGCGATCGACTTGACGATGAACAGGTCGTCCCAGGGCCCGGCGCGGACCTTCAGCGTTTTGACGACATCGCCCGGCTGGCAGGCGGCCTTCTTGTAGCGACCGCCTTTGCCACCCCAGTACTGTGTCGGCTCATAGGCTTGGCCTTCCCATTCCGTCCGCTGGCCGTTGAGCGGAATGCAGATGGCGACGATCGCGTCGAGGGCGGTTCCGCTCCGGAGATTGACGCCGATCAGCGCGTGACCAGGGCGGCACTCCGACGTGAACGGGACACCGCCGAAACCGCCCAGCTCACCGGCATTGCGCGCATCTGCCGCGGGCGCGAGGACGAGGGCAAGGAAGCAGACCGCGGCCACGATCAGCGGCCGGCGGAATTGCAGCCTCTTCATGCACTGCCTCCGTAGTGCTTCATGCCGAACCGGCGCCGTTGCGCCATTCAGAAATCCATCGCGCGAACTCTGCAACCGCAAAGCCGACATTACGATACCTCTCTCAGCTCCGCCCGGCCGACCCGAAAGCCAACAAAGAGTCATAATCGAATTGCCCAGGCCAGCGCATCCACCATTTGGTGGACTAGCAACATAAATTCGTTGAGTTAGTGAATGCTGTCGATGTCCGGCAGCCGGTCAGCGTGGGACGCGGCGCGCGACAACCGGAGGCCGCGACAAAAGCGTGACCCTGCTCCGGCTCGGGCGGGAGACAGGAGTACGGAGCGTCCTACCCGGGCAATCGAGTTCGGCGTCCGATTTCCCAAGCACGAGGATAACGCTTGCGCGGCCGATCATCTCGGTGAATGATTGCGTTACGAGAATGCGTGGATACTGGGTTCCCGGCGCCGCCGTTCCTTTTCAGGTTTGCCGGGCTGGGGCTTCGCGCGACGCAAGGACGAGTTGAGGCATCGTGCTTGTCTGAAGACGCTCGTGGGCTCGTGAAGTGAACAGGTAAGCCTTTCGGCGATGCAGCATATCCAGGCCAGGAAGCTCTCGGAGCTGCTCGATGAGGTCTACGACTGTGTGGCGAACCCGCCGCATTGGAACATGGTCCTCCGGAAGGTCTGCGACGAACTCGATCTGATTTCAGGGGTGCTTGGTTGCTACGTCCGGTCGGAAGGGACGCCGCTTCTGCGCATCCAGCATGGAGTCTCGCCTGCTTTCTTCGACAGAATGCCCGAGTACGGGGCGGAGATGGGCAGCTTCTGGGGCGGCTTCGAGCGCATCCACTCGTTTCCGATTGGTGAGTTGACGCTCCATTCCGTGGTGCAGCCAGACTACGATCCCGCCGGCAATCGTTTCGCACGCGAGTGGTGCGAGCCGCAGGGCATCTGTGACTTCGCGGCGATGACGCTGGCGAACGACAGCGACACTCTCAGCTCCCTGGTCTTCGGAAGCTCGAGGCTGCTCGAACGTGACGGCCAGTCGGAGCTCGAGCTGTTGCGGTTGCTTTCGCCCCACATCCGGCGGGCCCTTGGCATCAGCCGCCTTCTCGACCTCAAGTCCATCGAACTCCGCAACTTGACGTCGGCCTTGGAGGCGCTGCCGAACGGGCTGGTGCTGCTGGATACCGCCGCCAAAGTCGTCTTCGCGAACGCAGCAGCTGATGCCATGGTCCGGGGCAATGACAGCCTGCGCGTGTCCGATGGCCGCCTGACCCTCACAGATCCTGCCGCTAGCGGCGCCCTGGCGTCTGTGCTGGCCGATCTCGCCAATGGATCGGTGCTGAGCGAGCGCGGTAGCGGCATCCCGCTCCGGGGGGCGAACGGCACGAGCCGGATGCTCCATGTGCTCCCTCTCAACCATGGCAGCATGCGCCACGCACTGGATGCGAGGGCGGTCGCCGCCATCTTTGTCGTGTCGGAGCTGACACAGGCCTCCCTGCCACAAGACGCACTGCGGCTACTCTACGATCTGACGCCTGCGGAGGTCCGCGTTTGCGAGCTTCTCGTCGATGGATTCACTCCGGCCGAGATCGCAGGCCGGATCGGTGTCGCACCGAGCACGGCGAAATCTCACTTGCTTCGCATATTCGAGAAGACGGGCACGGGCCGGCAAGCGGAGCTGGTACGTCTGGTAACGTCGCTGAAGATCGCAAGGCGCCCCACATCGGTTGTGGTTGGCCAGTGACCTAGGCCACTTGTCCTTCCAAGTGGAAACCGGTTGGTCGAAAGAAAGTGCTCAATACAAACAACCTAGACCGCCGATCTGATTCCATCAGATCGAATAGCGCTCACATCTAGGTTGCGTACTCAAATAATTCTAGCATCTCGGAGCGAACAGTGATTCAAGATTCGAAACATCGGAGCTTGGATCATGCGCTACGATCTGACGGACTTCGAGTGGAGCGTCATCGAGCCTGTACTGCCCAAAGGGCAGCCTGGACCGCGCCGAAAGGCCGACCGGCGTGTGCTCAACGGCATTTTCTGGGTGCTGCGCTGCGGCGCCCCGTGGCGCGATCTGCCGGAACGATATGGGCCTTACACGACGGCCTACAATCGTTTCAACCGCTGGCGCAAGGCCGGCGTCTGGGATCGGCTGATGGATGCCGTCATCAAGGCCCACGACGGCCAGGTGCAGATGATCGACAGCTCGATTGTGCGCGTTCATCAGCACGCCTCGGGGGTTAAAAAAAGAGTGGAGTTCGTTGTGTGGGCCGAAGCCGAGGCGGCCTCACCACGAAAATTCACGCGCGCGTCGATGCGAAAGGCCGCCCGGTCCGGCTGATCCTGTCGCCGGGCAACGATCATGACGTGACCTGCGCGGAAGCCCTGCTCGACGGACTGGAGCCGCACGCCATCGTCATTGCCGACAAGGGTTACGATGCCGATCGCGTTCGCAAGCACATCCGCGCTCAAGACGCGATCCCCAATATTCCCAACAAATCCAACCGCAAGAAGCAGCTACCGCTGGAAGAAATCCATCTACCGCGAGCGCAACCAAGTCGAGCGCTTCTTCAACAAACTAAAGAACTTTCGCCGCATCGCCACCCGCTATGACAAGCTCGGCGCGACGTTCTTTGCTTTCGTCCAGCTCGCCTCCGTGCGAATTTGGCTCCGATCAATTGAGTCCACGTCCTAGTCGGGCCTGTTTTGCACGCGGCGCAACACTTCAGAACGTCGAGTGCAGGATGCCATCGTGCTTGGAGCAACATGCTGTTCCTGATTGACTTTGACGTGATCGAACACGTCTGGACTTTCAGTTCACCTCCTGACTATTTCGGCTGACGACTGCTTTACCGATCTTAATGACCGTTCGTCGGGCTTGAAGGCAGCCCACTGCTTTCGGCGCTCCTGGCCCTCTGCAGAAGTGTGAGTCTGCATCACCTGCGGGTCGCACACTACCGCTCCACCGCCGTCACCAGATAATTCACATCCGTATCCTGCCCGAGTGACCAGATGTCGGTCAGCGGGTTGTAGACCATGCCCCTCATCTCGCGCTGGGCGAGCCCCGTCGCCTCCAAATGCCGCCACAGCTCGTCTGGCGTCACGAAGCGGTCTCAGCGGTGCGTGCCGCGCGGTAGCCAGCGCAGCACATACTCGGCCCCGACGATGGCGAGGGATTTGAGCGTCCGGTTCAACGTCGAGACGATCATCAGGCCGCCCGGCGCCGGCCTCTGCTGCGGTCGCCCGGGATCATGGTTGCATCGATCCGCCGAACGGACGCCGGCTCCCGCGGACGGCACAGAACAACGTGGGCCTACTCTGCAGCCTGCTGCTTGAAGCCTTTCTCCGGCTTCGCAACCAGATCGTCGATTTCCTTTAGGATCGCGCGCACCTTTTTGACACGTTCCTGGCCCTCGCGGCCGAGCTCCTTGAAGGTGGTGAGCGGCGGGCGGACGTCGCCGACGGGATAGCCGCAGGCGGCCGAGAGCGCCTTCGAATAGCACTGATGCCCGTAGGTCGGATGGCCTTCCTGGATGACGGCATTGATGCGGTTGATGTGCCGCTCGATCCTCTTGGCGTCTTCCCAGCGGCCTTCCGCACAATAATCGCAGATGAGCGTCGAGGCGCGCGGCATGTAGTTGCCATAGGGGTTCACATAGCCGACGGCACCGTACATGTAGGATTCGACGATCCGCTGGCCGGCGAATACGTTCATCACGCCTTTCGTCTCCTCGACGATGTCGTAGACGCGCGCCATGTCCTGTGAGGCTTCCTTGATGTAGCGGACCTGCTCGAAGGCCGCTGTCAACCGCCCGACCAGCTTCGCCGACATGTCGACGTTGGAGGTGTATGGGTTGTTGTAGAGCATGATCGGGATCGAGACCTTCTCGCAGATCGCCTTGTAGTAGGCGAAGATCTCGTCGTCGGTGGGCGTGTAGTAGTAGGGCGGGATGATCATGAGGCCGTCGGCGCCGAGCTCCTCGGCCTCGCGGCTGTAGCGCACCGCGTTGGGCGTATAGGCGTTCATGGAGCCGACGAGCACGGGAATGCGCTTCTTGATGTGCTTGACGGTAGCCTCGACGAATCGGTTGCGCTCGTCGTCGCGTGATCGTCAGGAACTCACCGGTGGTGCCGAGGATGATGATGCCGGGGACGCCCTCGCGCAGCTGCCAGTCGAGGAACTTCTTCCAGGCCACCAGATCGAGCTTCTTGCCATCCTCGCCGAAGGGCGTGATGGTGACAGCGAAGGAGCCGCGGAAGTTGTGCTTGGTCATGGGAAAGCGTCTTTCTCGCCGGAAGCAATCTTGTCGACAGCGTGTAGACTCTCTAGCACAAATCAACACCTGCTGACAGAGGCCGTCATGCCAACCCAGACCGATGTTTTGATCGTCGGTGGCGGGCTCGCCGGGACGGCCGCGGCATACTACCTGGCCAAGGCGGGCGCCGACGTCACGCTCATCGAGCGGTACGACCTCAACACGCATGGCATCGGGCTGCAATGCGGGCTCCATCCATGCCCAAATCCCGCATCTGCCCTTCGTCGAGGAGGGGGAGGCCTGGGCGCGCACCTTCGGCCCGACGATCGGGCTGCTGGTCCGCTCGATCGAGCTGTGGAAGGGGCTAGGCGCCGAGCTCGATGCCGATCTCAGCGTTAAGACGCCAGGCGGCCTGCTGGTGGCCGAGACCGATCAGCACATGCGCGACATCGAGCGCAAGACGGCCATCGAGAAGGAGTTCGGACTAGATGTCGAGGTGATCGACCGCGTGGACCTCAGGCGGCTCGCCCCCTATGTGAGCGATCGCATGATCGGCGGCAGCTTCTCGCCGGGCGAAGGCAAGGCCAATCCGCTCGCCGCAACGCCCGCCTTTGCGCGCGCGGCCCGGCGGCTAGGGGCGCAAATCCTGATCCTCACCGAGCTGCAGGGGCTGCAGGCCGAAACCGAGGGATATGTCGCCAGAACCAGCCGCGGGCCGATCCATGCAAGACGCGTCCTCGACTGTGCCGGCGCCGATGCTGGACGGGTCGCCGCCATGCTGGGAATCGACCTGCCCATCGAAGGCCATCCAATCCAGGTCGCGGTGACAGAGCCCGCCGAGCCGCTGATCCGCCATCTTGGTCTACTTCGCCGGTGACCGGCTGACACTGAAGCAACTCGACAATGGCACATGCCTCATCGGTGGTGGCTGGCCGTCCCGCATCTCCGATCGCACCGGGCGGCTCGTGGTCGATCCCAACTCGCTCGCCGCCAACCTCGCCGCGGCGGTGCGCGTCGTACCGGGACTGATGTCCCTCAACATCGTCCGCGTCTGGCCGGCAATCGTGAACGGCACGGCCGACTGGAAGCCGATCCTCGGCGAGGTGCCCGGCCACAAGGGCTTCTTCATCGGCATGTTTCCCTGGCTCGGCTTCTCGGCGGGCCCGCTGGCTGCCCGCATCGTCGCCGATCTCATTCTGGGCCGCGCACCCGAGGTCGATCTCACGGCCTTCTCGGCGGCGCGGTATTGAAACTTCAATGCCTCAGAATCTTGCCCACGAACTCTTTCGCGCGGTCGGTTCTCGGGCGATCGAAGATCTCCGCCGGCGGGCCTTCCTCGACGACCTGGCCCTTGTCCATCATCACGACCTTGGTTGGCGACCTCGCGCACGAAGCCCATCTCGTGGCTGACGATGAGCATGGTCATGCCGTCGCGCGGCGAGGCCACGGATGGTGTCGAGCACCTCGGTGACCAGCTCGGGGTCGAGCGCGGAGGTCACCTCGTCGAGCAGCAGGATCTCGGGCTTCAGCGCCAGCGCGCGGGCGATCGCGACGCGCTGCTGCTGGCCGCCCGAGAGCTCATCGGGATAGGCGTGGTGCTTGTCGGCCAGTCCGACCTTGGCGAGGAGCCGCACCGCATCCGCCTCGACCTCTGCTCTGCGGGCGTCCCTTGATCTTCACCGGCGCGATGGTGACGTTGCGCATCACGTCCATGTTCTGGAAGAGGTTGTATTGCTGGAACACGATCGCCATGCGGTCGCGCGCCGCGCGCACGCTGCGCGGCGCTGACGATAATCGATGCGCGTGCCGGCGATGCTCACCTCGCCCGCAGTCGGCGGCGTCAGGCCCATCGAGCACGCGCAGCACCGTCGACTTGCCGGAGCCCGAAGGCCCGATCAGCGCCACCACCTCGCCCTTTGCGAGCGTGAAGCCGACGCCGGCCAGCACCTTAGCCGGCCGTAGCTCGCGTGCAGGTCTTTGACTTCGAGGTGATGCAAGACGGGTCTCCAGCCACTGGCCGAGCCGGGTGAGGGGATAGGACAAGGCGAAATAGAGAGCGCAATGAGCGCGTAGCTGAAAAAGGCCGAGTAGCCCTGATTGACCAACTCCTTGCCGCGGAAAGCCAGCTCGAATACGCCGATCTGGCTGACGAGCGAGGTGTCCTTGATGAAGGCAACCATGAAGGCGACGGCCGGCGGCAGGATCACCGGCCATGACTGCGGGATGATGACCGAGCGGAGCGTCTGCCAGCGGGTGAAGTTCATGGCGGCCGCCGCTTCGATCTGCTGGCGCGGCACGGATTCGAAGCCGCCGCGCATGATCTCCGAGAGGTAGGCGGTCGAATAGATGCAGATCGCCGATCAGCCCGATGAAGGTACAGGGAGGCGCCCTTGATGAAGGCGGCACTGAAGAACAGCACCAGGTAGATGATGACGAGGAAGGGGATGCGGCGGAAAAGCTCGACAAAGACGATGACAATGAACCGAAGCGGGCAGCGACGCAAGACCCGTCGACTGGCGGATGGCGGCAATCGCGAAGGCGAGCAGGAAGCCGACGCCAAAGCCGAAAGCGGTCAAAGCAGATCGTCATGCCGATGGCCTGCCAGAACAGCCCCATGTTCTCGGGTGCGAAGAACTTCGCGAGTTGGTCGATCCACCACTGCATCGATCAGAAGACCTTGGCCTTGACGCGGAACGCCCAGCGGCCGACGAGCGCGAGCGCCAGGCTCGCGATGAAGCGTCATCACCATGTAGATGCCGGCGACGACGGTGAACATCTCCGATGCGCGGTAGTTGTCGGAAGCGATGTTGTAGGCGCGGCCGGTCAGCTCCTCGACGCCGAAGATCATGGCGATCGAGGTGCCGAGCATCAGGATCATGAAGCATAGTTGGCGAGCGCCGGATAGATCGTCTTGGCGATATGCGGCACGATCACGTGCCAGATCTGCTGCAGGCGCGAGAAGCCGAGCGTCTCGGCGGCCTCGAGCTCGCTGCGGCGCACGGAGATGAACCCGGCCCGCATGATCTCGCAGAGATAAGCGCCGGTGTTGAGCGTCAAACCGATGAGTGCCGCCGTGAAGGCGTCGAAGCGGATGCCGACATCGCCGCAGGCCCCAGTAGATGAAATAGATCTGGATCAGTAGCCGGCGTGTTGGTGAAGAAGGTGACGTAGGCGTTCGGCGAGGGGCCTGAGCAGCGCGCCGCCATAGGTCTTGAGGGAAGCGAGCAACAGCCCGAGCAGCGCGCCCCCCCAGAAGCCGAGCAACCCCAGTTCGAGCGTCAGGATCGCGCCCTGGACGAGGTCCGGCAACCGGTCGAGCGCCACGCCGAATTGGAAGGTGTAGTTCATACGCTGCCTAGCCTACGCCACAGCGGCGGCGTGCCCTTGCCTCCCCCCATCGAGGGGGAGGAAAGGGTGCGGCGAGGGTCATGGTCTTGGGTGAGAACGAAAAAACCCTCAGAAATACGGCTGCGCCGGGATCTTCATCAGCATGTCGGACGCCGAAGGCCTGGTTCCAGGCCTGGTCGACGAAGCCGCCGGAGTGAAGCTTGTAGAGCGTGATGTTGAGCACATCGCGCAGGGCATAGTTGCCCTTCTGCACGCCGATCGCATCCCAACCCACGTCGATTTTCTCGTCTAGGATCTTCCACTTCACATCCGCATGGTTCTTCTGGAAGGCGGTGAAGAAGTCGAGCATCTCGACGATCGCGTCGGCGCGGCCTTGCGCGATAGCGCGCACGGCATCGGCGCTACTGTCGACGATCTCCATCTTCGCGTTCGGGAGATTTTCCTTGGCCCAATCGATCGTCCAGGCGCTGCGCACATCGACGAGAGTGTACTTCGCGTCGTTCAGCTCCTTGTAGGAGGTGATGGCGTGCTTGTCGGTGGTCATGACACCCATGACCTCGGTGTGGAGCGGGAAAGTGTACTCGATCTGCTTGGCGCGCTCGGAGTTGCGGGTGAGGCCGCCGAGCGAGATGTCGATCGTATCGGCCACCAGGAACGGCACGCGCTGCGCCGTCTCGGTCGGCACGAACTCGACCTTGGCGATCTTCAGCTCCTCGGCGAGCTTGTTGGCGATCGTGACATCGAAGCCGGTCCAGGCGCCAGCGGCGTCGCGGCCCGAGAAGGGCGGTGAGTTCGGATGGATGCCGACCCTTAGCACACCTTCCTTGATGACATCGTCCATGCTCTTGGCGCTGGCTGGCGTGATGAAGCTCGCGGCGGCAACGCCGGTCGAGACGGCGCCGAAACCGAGATTGCGGCGCGTAAGTTTGAACGTCATGGGGTTCCTCCCTGAATGCCTGCCGGTTTGGCGGTTGAGGGACGGAACGCAAGGGCAACCTAGCGCTTGCGTGGAGCCGGCAGTGCCAGGGGCGATGTTGGTACAGCGGGCGGGGGCCGTCAATAGTAGACAGTGTGCATGCAAGATCGGCTGCGAGCGCAGGCTGCTATTTGCCACCCTGCTTCACCTGGAGGGCAATCTGGGAGGTCGGAAGGTTGGACAGACTGCGTTGGAACTCCTCGACAAGCGTACCGGCATCCAGCCGTCCCGCCTCCTCGGCGCGCCGGGCATCGCCGGCCTCGATGGCCGCCAGCATGTCCCGATGCGGTTTGAGCACCGCGCTCGAAAGCACGTCGCCCAGGTGATGGGCATAGAGGCGGAGCACCCGCTGACCCTGATCGAGGAGGCCTTCCATCCAATCGACGATGAAGCTGTTGCCGGTCATCTCGGCGATGCCGGTGTGGAAGGCACGGTTAAGGCGCACCATCGATTTCATGTCGCCGCGCCGGAGCGCCGCCTCGTGCTCCTTGTGGACGGCGCGGAGCCGCTCGATGCGCGCTGGCTCGGGCCGTCCGGCGGCGAGACGCGCGCTCAGGCGGTAGAGCAGCATCATGGCATCGAAGAAAGCGGGAAGGTCGGCGACGTCGAAGGGCGCGACGATCGAGGTGCGGTTGCGCAGGTTCTGCACCAGCCGCTCGGCAGAGAGGCGGATCAGCGCCTCGCGGACGGGCGAGCGCGAGACGCCGAATTGGCGGCTGAGCTCGGTTTCGTCGAGAAAGGTGCCCGGTTGCAGCTCGAGATCGAGGATCTGGGACTTTAGGCTCTCATACACATAGCTCGCTCCCGTACCGCGCGGCCGTTGGCGGCTTCGGCTGATGCTCGAGCGTCGTGCAGGCTTGGTTTGCTTTTTCATGATCGCCTGAACGGGTTCTAGGACTTGGCACTCTCCGGCCCGAGCAAGCGTTGTTTGGCGGCGCCGAAATAGGCAAGGCCGGTCGCGAGAAATCCGCCATCGACGTAGATGGTCTGCCCGGTCATCCAGGTGACGGAGGTCAGATGGTGCACGGCTTCCGCGATCTCCTCGGGCGCGCCGAACCGGCCCAAGGGAAACCGCTCCATCTCGTGGCGATAAACCTCGCCCTCGCGCGTTCCCGCCATGCCCTTGCTCTTCACATCGATGATGCCGGGGGCGACCGCGTTGACCAGGATGCCGAAAGGGGCAAGCTCGATGGCCATGCATTGTACGAGGGAGGATTGTGCAGCTTTCGTCAGGCAATAGACGCTTTCCTGCGCCCAGGCCTGTTCACCCGCGATCGACGTGATGACGACGATATGGCCCTTCGCCTGCTCTCGCATACACCGGCCGGCCTCCTGGCCGCACAGGAACGTGCCACGTACATTGACGGCGAGCATCTGCTCCAGATCGGCGAGCGGGACATCGAGGAAGTGCGCCGCCCGGCTCATGGCCGCGCAGCAGACAAGCGCATCGATGGGGGCGGTGCCATGGGCCGCACCGGCCTTCTCGAAGGCTTCGGCGATCGATCCGGCGTCCCCCATGTCGCAGGCGATGGTGACGAGGTTTTCCGGGTCGCCGCCAGGAAACGGCTCGCGGTCGAGATTGACGATGCAGTCACCGGCCGACAGGAATCGCTGGCAGATCGCCGAGCCGATACCGCCCGAGCCGCCGGTGATGACGATCTTCCTCGACGTCATGTCCGGGCTCCCTCAATCGAGCATCTCGATACCGTGCTCGGTGACGACGATGCGCTCGAGCTTCTGGGTGTGGGCGAGCGTGTCGCCCCGTGTCGGGCTGACCGCGCGGCCGTAGATGGCTCGAAAATCGGCGTCCGTCTCGAACCACTGCTCGGCGATGCCGTCCCACTCGGATTGGGTTTTCGGCTTACCGGGCAACTCATCGTTCTCGACGCGCACATTGACGACATAGCGCGCCAGATGCGGCTTCTGGGTATCGCGGATTTGCGGCGCATGCACGTCGAGCCACCAGCGGCGGAACTCCTCCAGGCTCAAATGGTCGGCCTTTTTCAGGAACCACATGACCTTGATCATGGCGCGTCACCTCGTGAACCCGGCTCAACTCTTGCCGACACATAGTGTACAAGAGTTGGGTAGGGTCAAGGCTTCGAGGGAGTTTGATCGTGACGCGCCGCGCGCTGTCAGCAGAGTGCGATGTCCTGGTGGTTGGCTCGGGCGCCGCCGGGCTCACCGCGGCACTGGCCGCCTCCCATCGCGGCCAACGCGTCATGGTCCTCGAGAAAGAACCGGTGGTTGGCGGCACGACGGCGCTGTCGGAGGGCATGATCTGGGTGCCGCTCAGTCGTCATGCGCGGGAAGCCGGGATCGAGGACAGTGCAGAGGCCGCGCTCGCCTATATCGAGGCGGCAGCAGGCCGGTATTTCAATCGCGGCAAGGCGGAGGCCTATGTGCGGCATGCCGCGCCGATGCTCGACTTCATCGAGCATCGTACCTCCACACGCTTCACGCTGGCGCGCTACTCGCCCGACTATCACCAGGAAATGCCTGGCGCGACGGTCGGCAAGCGCGCGTTCAATCCAGGCCTCTTCGACGGTCGGCGGCTTGGCGCGGACTTCGCGCGGCTGAGATCGCCGCTCGCCACCACCATGATCCTCGGCGGCATGACGGTCGCGAGCGCCGACCTGCCGCATTTCATGGGGCTCCGCCGCTCGCCCCGCGCTGCATGGCATGTCGCCCGCGTGACCGGTCGCTATGCGTTTGACCTGCTGTTGGGCCATCGCCGTGGTACCCGCATCGCCAATGGCAATGGAATCATCGGTTCGCTGATGCTGGCGCTCAAGGAGCGTCGCGTCGAAATTGCAACCGAGGCCCGAGCCGTCCGGTTGTTGAAGGATGGCGCACGCATTGTGGGTGCCGAGGTGATGTGGAACGGAACCTCAAAGCAAATCACCGCTCGCGAGGGCGTGGTGCTCGCTTGCGGGGGCTTTCCGGGGGATGCAGCTCTGCGGTGTCAGCACTATGGCCATGTCGCCGCCGGCAAGCCACATCAGAGCCTAGCGCCCGCGACCAACACCGGCGACGGCCTGCGGCTCGCTCTCGAGGCCGGCGCGGCGCTCGACGAGAATGTCGAGCAGCCGGCAGCCTGGACGCCGGTCTCACTCGTACCCATGCGCGACGGCTCGCGCGTGCCGTTTCCCCACTACATCGATCGCGGCAAGCCGGGCGTCATCGCCGTCGATCCGCGCGGACGCCGCTTCACGAACGAGGCCGAGCCCTATCATCGCTTCGTGCCCGCGATGGTCCGCGCCTGCGAGGCCGATCCAGAGGTCGCGATCCATCTCATCGCCGATCGCCGGGCACTGCGCCGCTATGGATTGGGTGCCGTTCCACCCGCGCCGGCCCGGATCGCGCCGTTCCTCCGCTCGGGCTATCTCATCGAGGCGGCGAACCTTGCGAGCCTCGGCCAGCGGCTGGGCATCGACGGCGCGACGCTCGCCGCAACCATAGAGCGATTCAATGCCGATGCGGCCACCGGAAACGATCCCGAGTTCGGCAAGGGTAGCAGCGCCTTCGATCGCGCTTACGGCGATGCGGAGTGGAAACCCAACCCTTGTGTCGGTCCGCTCGCCGAGCCGCCCTTCTACGCCGTCCGCGTCATGCCCGGCGATATCGCGACGTTTTTAGGGCTAGCCGCCGATGCCGGCGCGCGCGTGCTCGATGCGGCGGGTCGACCCATTCCGGGGCTCTATACCGCGGGCAACGACATGACGACGCCATTCGGCGGCGATTACTGCGCCGCCGGCATCACCATCGGAGCGGCGATGACGTTCGGCTACATTGCCGGACATGGGTTGGCGGGAGCGCGGACATGAGGCTTAGCGACAAGGTTGCGATTGTGACAGGCGGCGGTGGTGGCATCGGCCGCGCGATCGTTGCCGCCTATGTGCGTGAAGGCGCGCGTGTGGTTGTTGCGGATGCCGATAGGGCTGCGGCCGAAGCGGTTGCGGCTTCTATCGGCGCAAGTGCCCTTGCTCAGGAATTCGACTGCACGGGCCAGGCCTCCATCGATGCGCTCATGACATCGACGATTGATCATGCCGGCGGCATCGACATCCTCGTCAACGCCGCCGCGATCTTCACCGCGAACCCCGTCGATGAAGTCACGCGCGAGGAGTGGCGCCGCATTGCCGCGGTCAATGTCGAGGGCACGCTATTCACGATCCAGGCGGCCAGCCGCCGCATGATTTCGCGCGGCACGGGCGGCAAGATCATTAATCTGGCGAGCATGGCCGGCCGGCGGGGCGGGCCGCTCACAGTCGCCTACTCCGCCTCGAAGGCGGCCGTTATCAGCATCACCCAGTCGGCGGCGCTGCGGCTCATCGCGCATCGCATCAACGTGAATGCCATTGCGCCCGGCGAGGTCGACACGCCGATGTGGGGTGTCGTTGATCGAGAGTTCGCGCGGCTCAAAAACGAGCCCCATGGCGAGTCGCGACGCGCCGCGGAAGCGGCCGTCCCGATCGGGCGGATGGCTCAGCCCGCCGATCTCACCGGCATGGCGGTGTTCCTGGCCTCGCCTGAATCCGACTACATCGTCGGCCAGACCTTCGGCGTCGACGGCGGTGTGTGGCTAGGTTGAACAGGCTGGCCGTCAGGCCTTCGCCTGCTTTTTTCCTGGCGATTTTGGCTCGGCCTAAGCCGCAGCACTGCCGTGTTTCCTCTGATACGCCCGCCATGTCATGGCCCAGCGCTTGGGATCGTCGAGCACGCTGCCGTCGATCTGTGCAATGGCCTGCTTGTGGGGGGCCGATTTCACCAGTTCCGCGTTCGCGTAAGCTTCCGTGGAAATCTGCTCGATGACCGCGATCCAGCTGTCGAGATCCTCTTTCGAGTACATCTCGCCCGCCTCTGGCGTAAACGGCTCCGGCACCACCCAGGGCTCGTGGCTCATCCAATAGGGATCGATGCCGTAGTCGGCCATGCGGTTGGCAACATCGACGGTCCCGACGCCGGTCTCCTCCTTGAGCTTGCCCAGGCCCCAGCGCGTCATCTCCATGCGCCATTGGGAGTTACGCGGGTTGGAGCGCGTCAGCCCGCGAATGCGCGCCAGCTTCTTGTCCATGTAGTTGTTGGCGAGCACGGAAATGTCGGAGGCTTCCTCGATACCCTCCGCCCCCATGGCCCGCACCCAGGCATAGGCCTTCATCACCTGCGGGACATTGCCCCAGAACTCGCGCACCCGGCCGGCGCTCCGCGGCCGGTCGTAGTCGAGGCGATAGCGGCGGCCGTCCTCGACGACGACGGGCACCGGCACGAACGGCGCGAGCGCCGCCGAGCAGCCATAGGCGCCGACCGCCGGTCCGCCGCCGCCCTTGGGCGCACCAAACGTCTTGTGCAGCATGTACATGCAGGCATCAAAGCCCAGGTCGCGGGCGCGAATCTTGCCCATCATGCTGTTGAAGTTGGCGTGATCGTAGAAAGCCAGTCCGCCCACCTCGTGCACGATCCTGACCCACTCCGCGATGTTGGGATTGTAGATTCCCATATCGTCCGGGTTGTTGATGAGGAGGGCTGCCGTGCGCGGTCCGACCGCCGCTTTCAGCGCCTCGGTCGAGGGATAGCCGTTCTCCTCCAGCATCAGCGTCACGACTTTGAAGCCGGCCGCCGCCGCCGTCGCCGCGTTGCAGGGATGCGCCTGGATCGAGGTGATGACCTCGTTGCGCTGCTCCAATTCGCCGCGCGACTGGTGATAGGCGCGCGTCACGACATTATGCGTGTAGGCCGCATCCGCGCCGCCGCCCGCCTGGAACACGAACTGGTCCATGCCCGAGAGCTCGCGGAGAATTACGTCGAAGCCGTGGATGATCTCGAGGATGCCTTGCAGCGTGTCCTCGTGCTGGAGCGGATGCACGTCATTGAGCTTGCGCGCCGCCTCCTCGCTGACGCGCGGATTGTACTTCATGGTGCAGGTGCCGAAGAGCGAAATGTTCATCATGCCCAGCGTCTCCTGGCTGAGCTTGAGATAATGCCGCTGCACCTCCGGTTCCGACAGCTCGGGTAGGGCCGGCGGGGCCGCGCGACGCATCGATGCGGGCACGAGCGCCGCCGCCTCGCCGACGGCGGCGGTCACCTCGGGCTCCGGCGCTCCATAGATCTGGCCGCGCCGGCCGGGCGTGCTCATCTCCATGATGACCGGCTCGTCCCAGACCGGCGCGTGGTAGTTCGAGAGCAAGCGGCCGCTCATGACAGCACCTCCTTCAGCGCGTCGGCCAGCCGGTCGATGTCGTCCTTCGTGTGCACCTCGGTGACGCAATAGAGAGCCGGAGCGTTCAGGCCCGCTATTTCGCCAGTGAGATCCTTGCCGCCGAATATGCCGTGTTCCTTGCGGAGGAGATTATTGATTTTCGCAACCGTTTTGCCGCTGCCACCGAAGTCGACGACGAGTTCCTTGAAATGCCCGCTTCCGAAGGGAATGCTGACGCCCTTGATCGCGCCGAGCGTCTTGGCCGCGTAGTGGCTGCGCGCAATGATCAACTCGCCCAACTCCCGAAAGCCCTTGGGTCCCAGCAGCGACATGTACACCGCCGCCGCGATCGCCCAGAGATAGACGGAGTTGCCGGTCCAGTCCTTGCCCTCCTCGCGCATGCCGTAGGAGGTCTGGTGGGAGGAGGCCAACGCAAAGCCGTGCTGGCCTGGCGTCTTCGTCGGCGTGATCGAGACGAGGAAACCGTTCATCTGCCGGATGTACGTCTCCTCGTCCCGCGATGCGACGAAGCCGCCGACGCCACCGCCCGCATTCATGTGCACGCCGAGCGGCTGCGTCGGCCCAACGACGATGTCGGCACCGTAGTGCGCGGGTGGCGTCATGATGCCGAGCGAAAGCGGGTCGACGCCGACGATGACCTCGGCACCCGCCGCCTTGGCGATCGCCGCGATCTCCGCCGCTTCGCTTTCGATTTGCCCGATGTAGGAGGGGTTCTCGAAGTAGACCGCGGCTGTGCGCTTAGAGACCTTCTTCTTCAAATCGGCGAGGTCGATCCGGCCGGTTTCCTTGTCGAATCCAACGGTCACCACCTCGATGTGGCGGGTCATCTCGCGCGGCTCGCAATAGGTCTTGATGACCGCTAACCGCTCAGGGTCGGAAAGCTCTGCGACCACCACCTCGTTCCGCCCGGTGATGCGCGACGCCATGCGAATGGCGTGGCCCGCAGCGCAACCCCAGGAGTAAACCGGCAGCTGTACCACCTCCATGTCGAGCAACTCACCCAGCTGCGAGTTGAACTCGAACCAGGCCTGGTTGCGGCCGTGATCGGACTGCGGCGAGCCCCAGACTGGCGTCAGGAACTCCGCGCGCCCGATGATCTCATCGACCACCGCGGGCACGTGATGCGGCCAGCAGCCGGCGCCGAGGAAGGAGAGGTATTGCTCGCAGGTGACGTTCCTGTTGAGGGTCGAGGTCAGATGCCGGCGCAGCTCGTTCTCGCTGGCGAGCTGTTTCGGCAGGTTCAACGGCCGCTTCAGGCGGTGGGCGGCCGGGATCTGCTCGAACAGCTCCTCGATCGAGCGGGCACCGATCTCCGCAAGCATCGCTTGTTTGATGGCCGGAACCGAATTGGCCATCCAGGGATGGGCTTCGGGCTCGTTGGCTCGTCGGCTACGGGCGCTCATCAGGACCTCCGTCGCTCGCGTATGCAGAGCGTATGCAGGTGATTGTTGCACCGGAGCAGACCGTGCTCAATCCCTCAGCGTGTCCGACGGAGCGGCAATGCGCATGACGGCGGTCTCGCCTGGCCCGGTCGTGATGCGGATGTAGCCAGCGAGCTCGGCGTCGAGCGCGGCATCGCCCGTGTCGACGAGGAGCGGCGCACCGTCGAGCGCCAGAAGCTTCTCGGTGCTCGCAAGGATGGTGATCCCGTCCCGGCCGCCGGCGCGGCGAACGACTTCCGGCGACAGCTGTTGGTTGCCTCGTCCCAGAACGAAACCCTGGCCACCGACGAGCCCGACAATGATGTGCACGCGTCGACCGGCAGCGAGATCGAGGATTTGTTGCTCGGTGAGGTCCGACCCAGCCACTTGGCCATCCAGCACCGCATCAACCCCGAGCAACGTGCCCTCGAAGCCGATCACACCCTTTACCAGTCGCATGCTGGTGCCGGGCCCGATCAGATAGAGCGTGCCGGGCTCCATGGTCGCTGCAATCTCGCGCGCCGCGCTGGCAAGCTGCGCGCCCGCCGGTACACCTCGCGCCTTGCCGGCCTGGACCAGCCGCCGCTCGAAGGGCACGCGGAGATATCCATGGAGTTTGGCGACGATTGCACCTTCGGCGAGCAATCGCTCGTCGATGTCCATCACTTCCGCTTCATGAAACGCGACGCTACTTGCAGGCGACGCCAAATTCGCCACGAGGACGGCACCGGCTTCCGGGCTCGTTGCAAACACCGCCGAGTGCATCTTGACGCCGCTTGGAATGCCGACCGCGGGAACGCGCGTACCGACCGCATCTAGGAGATCGCGGGCCGTTCCATCGCCGCCGGTGAACACGATGAGGTCGACGCCCGCGGCTTCCATGGCCTGAGCCGCACGGCGTGTGTCGTCGGCACGCGTTGGAATCCCTGTTTTGACAGGCAACACAACAGCGGCGACACCCGCAGCCTGGGTCGCGGCGGCTCCCATTGCGCCAGCGGCTGTCAGAAGCTCGAAACCGCCGCTGGCCGTTGCCAGCCGCATCAGGAATCGCCGAGCCTGCTCTTGGGCGACCGGGACTGCGCCAAGCGCCGCCGCGCGCGCCGCCGCATTTGGGCCATCGGTGCCCTTGAGGGCCACCCGGCCGCCCATGCCCGCAATAGGATTGACGATCAGGCCGATCCGCATGCTGTTGCGCTCTTGACCATACTTGGGCGAAATGCCGGAGTTGCCCTGCCGCGATCAGGATGCCCGATCATGCCCGCTTCCGCCACCCGGCCCGAGACGATCCGCCTCGCGGCTGACCTCGAGATCAGCCGCATCCTCGTGGGTCTGTGGCAACTGGCCGACATGGAGCGCGACGGGCGGGCGCTCGATCTCGACCAGGCCGCTGCCGCCCTCGCCGACTATGCCCGCGCTGGCTTCACGACCTTCGACATGGCGGATCACTATGGCAGTGCGGAGCTCATCACCGGCCGTTGCTTGAAGCTGCTCGCGAACGACCGGAGCCGGCCCGTGGTTCTCAGCAAGTGGGTGCCGGAGCCAGGCCCCATGACGCCGGATGTCGTGCGTGCCGCCGTGCAGGAGCGGCTCGACCGGCTTGGCGCGCCGAAGATCGACGTCTTGCAACTGCACTGGTGGCAATACGAGAATCCCGGCTATCTCGACGCCATGGCCGAGCTCCACGAGCTCCGGCGCGAGGGATTGATCGGCCATCTGGGCCTCACGAATTTCGACACGGCGCACCTGCGCGTCCTGGTCAAGACCGGTTTGCCCGTCGCGACCAATCAAGTCTGCTTCTCGCTGCTCGACCGGCGGGCCGCCGGCGAGATGAGCGCGTTCTGCCTCGCGAACGACGTGAAGCTGCTGGCCTTCGGCACTCTCGGGGGTGGATTTCTCTCGGAGCGCTGGCTGGGCGCCTCCGAGCCGGCAGAGGGCGCGATCACCGACTGGAGCAAGATGAAGTACAAGCGCTTCATCGATGCGGCCGGCGGCTGGACGGCCTTTCAAGCTTTGCTCGAGGCTCTCGGCCGGATCGCCTGCAAGCACGGCATGTCGATCGCCAATGTCGCGACGCGCTGGGTCGTCGATCACCCTGCCGTCGGCGGCGTCATCATCGGGGCCCGGCTCGGAGAAAGCGAGCATCGCGCCGACAATCTCCGTCTCTTTGATTTCGCTCTGGATGCCGCCGACCATGCGGCCATTGACGACGCGCTAGAGGCGATGGAGCCCATCCCGGGCGATTGCGGCGACGAGTACCGGAAACCGCCGTTCCTCACCGCCTCGGGCGATCTCAGTCATCATCTGGCGCAACTGCCGCCGGTCTATCGGGTGACTGGAATGCCCGGCCGGCCCGGCCGCCAGCGCATCGACACGGGAAGCGTGTGGGAGCCGATGGCGGGCTACAGCCGGGCCGTGCGCGCTGGCAACCGCATCCTCGTCAGCGGCACCACGGCGACGCATGGCGCTGGCATGGTCGTCTGCCCTGGCGATCCGGCCGGGCAGACCGTTTACATCCTCGATAAAATCGCTGCGAGTATCATGGCGCTCGGCGGCTCCATCGAGGATGTCGTGCGCACACGGATCTATGTGCGCGAGAAACAAATGTGGGAAGATGTAGCCCGCGTGCACGGCCGCGTTCTCGGCGCGATCCGGCCTGCCAACACGCTGATCGAGTGCTCTGGCCTGATCGGTGACTACGACGTCGAGATCGAGGCAGAGGCCGAGGTTTCCCCCTGAACGGCCTTCCTCAAGATACGTCCCTTCGTAGTCCCGCGATCAGATCGGCAATGGCTACCGGCTTCACCGGCGGCCGCGGCGCCCAGTAGCCATCCTCGGCCGTTGCGCCTTCGTTGCGATCTCTCAGAATGGCCCGGCCAACCGAGCCGCAGTAGCGCCCCTGGCACGGCCCCATGCCGGCACGTGTGGCACGTTTGATCGTGCCCACGCCCGCGGCTCCGTCTTCGACGGCCTTGGCCAGATCCCCAAAAGTCAGCTCCTCGCATCGGCAGGCGATGGCATTAGTGTCGACCTCGTTTCCACCGGACCCATTGTCGGCATAGAGGCGCCACAAGACGCGCTGGAACCGGCGGTGGCGCGCCAGCCGGCGACGCAGGCGCTGCTCGCCGGACCCGTCGGCCTTGCGGCCAAGGCTTCGGGCCACCGCCATGCCCGCAAGCGTTCCCTCGATCTCCGCGACATGCGCGCCGCCGAAGCGCGCGCAATCACCAGCAGCATACACCCCGTTGACCGTCGTCATGCCGTCGGCGTCGCGGCGGGGGAAAAGCCAATCGTGATGCGTTTCGGTTTCGAACCGGCAGCCGAGTGACCGCAGCACATCGTTGGACGGAAGAAAACCGTAGCCCATCGTGACGATGTCGGCGGCAAGGGTATCGGCCGTTTCCCGAGAGGTCCGCTCAAGCTCGACGGCAAGGTCTGGGGGCGTCTTCGCGATTGATCGCAATCGCGCGCCCGAGATCAGCGGGATACGGCGCAGTGCAAGCTCCGAGCGTAGCGCGGCACCTATGAGGGTCAGCGCCGGCGAGGACGCCAGCATTCCTGCAAAGGCCATTGAGGATGAACCCATCCGGGGTGCCGCCGCTTCGACGACAGCCACCACCTCGGCCCCCGCCCGCGCCGCCTCGATCGCGACTTGCAGGTTGAGCGGCCCGTTTCCCGCGATCACGATACGCTTGCCCGGGAGCACGCGATAGCTGCGCAAGAGCGTCTGCAGAGCACCGGTTGTCATGACACCTGGAAGTGTCCATCCAGGCACGGGGAAGCCACGCTCATAGGCGCCCGTCGCGACGATGAGGCGCTTTGGTGTGACGGATCGCACCCCATCTAGGTTTTTGACGAGCAGATGCAGGGGCTGGAACGCGGCGACCACTTCGGCACCTTGCAGCATGGTCACGCCGGCCTCGGCAGCCCGCAGCACGCGATCACGGCCACGCTGCATCTGGCGATCGGCGAAGCGGTCGGAGGGAAGATCCGGGCTCGCGGCGAGCTGCTTGTAGAACTGGCCGCCGGCCGTGGGCCGCTCGTCCGCCAGCACAACCTCGACACCCGCGCACGCGGCCGCTGCGGCCGCTGCCAAACCCGCCGCACCGCCCCCGATCACGAGAAGCTCGGGCGCCAACGGTGGCAGGGCATTGACAGTCTCACTGGCGGAACTTGCCTCACGCGATGGCGCCAGCGGCGGATGACGCGAGACCGCCACTGGCCCTGTGATTGGCGTCATGCACGCCCGGACGCCGTGCCTGCCATCGACGATGACGCGACACTCCTGGCACACCCCCATCCCGCAGAAGACTCCGCGTCGTTCGCCACGCTTCGTCTCTCGCAGTGCGAGCTCACCGGATGCCGAAAGCGCGGCGGCGACCGTTTCTCCGCGCCGCGCCTCTATGCTCCGGCCCTCGAAGGAGATGACGATGCGCTGATCCTCGCGGATCCGCTCAGTGCCGATGGCGCGCATCACGGTATCACTCCAGAGCGGCTGGATGGCCAATGCCGGTTTTCCGACGCCAGGCGAGCAGCGCCATGAGCGTCTCGTCGCGCCAGGCGACGCGCTTCTCCCACTTCTCGATAGGCAAGACAGCGCGACGCTCGGCGGCTACAGTCGCGATTATCTCCGGCGTCCAAGGATCGTTCTGGCCACGCTGCTGGCCCATGCGGAGATAGGCCGGCCCCATGCGCTCGGCATGCGCTGAAATTCCTCCCCGCGTGTTGAGATCGCTCGTCTCGAAAGGCCCCATCAGCGACCAGCGCAGCCCTAACCCATCGCGCATCAAAAGATCGATGTCGCCCGCACTAACGACGCCGTCCCTGACAAGGCAATAGGCTTCGCGCAGGACGGCGCCTTGCAGCCGATTGAAGACAAACCCGTCGATCTCTTTCATCAGGCAGACCGGCACCAGTCCGCAGCGTGACATCAGGCCGGAAGCGCGCTCGATCGCTTCCGAGGCGGTGAACGGCGCTGGTACGACCTCGACCACGCGCAGCAGATAGGGCGGATTGCCGGGATGCACGACCAGCATCCGCTGCCGACTGGTCAGTTCGCCGGCAAAGCTCGAGGCCGGCAGGAAGGAGGATGAGCTGGCGAGCACTGCTCCAGGTGCCGCAAGCCGATCCATCTCCTCGAACAATGCGCGCTTCAGTTCCAGCGATTCCGGCGCGCATTCCTGCACATAGCTGCAGCCGGCCAGTGCATCGGCCAGGCCATGGCAAGCATTGACACGCCCGGCAATGGCCTCGGGCGGCTCGACGATGAGATCGTGCGCGCCAAGCCGCTCCAGACGCTCAGCGATCACAGCCAAGGCCGCATCGATGCGCGCCGGATCCGGGTCATGCAGCCGAACACCGATGCCTGCCGTCGCGAACACGATGGCCCAGGCGCTGCCGATCGAGCCGGCGCCGATGACGGCAACGGTTTCGACGTGCGCGGATGCGGCAGGATTGACCATCGTCAGACGACCTTCACAACCGGGCCCTAACCCTGTCAAGCTGGCGGTCGCACGACAGGAGCGCGACCTACATGCACGATCTCAAGGGCAAGACTGTTCTGGTAACGGGCGCGTCGAAAGGAATCGGTGCTGCCATCGTGACATCGCTGGGCGAGGCCGGCGCGCACATCATCGCGCACTATGGCCGGGACCGGGCCGGCGCCGAAGCAGCTACCGCTGCGATCCCTGCCGGCCGCAAGCGATTAGTAGCCGCCGACCTCGGCCAGAAAACCGAGGTCGACCGGCTATGGCATGATGCGCTTGCCTGGCGTGGCCGCGTCGATGTGCTCGTCAACAACGCCGCCGTCATGCGGCTCGCGGGCGGCATCGATGACACGGATGAAGCTTGGGATGCGGTGTGGGAGGAAACGCTCGCGGTCAATGTCCTCGCCCCGGCGCGGCTCATGCGCCATGCCGTCAAACACTTTGTTCCCTCCGGCGGCGGCATCCTTGTGACCCTTTCGAGCTGGGCTGCGCAACGCGGTCCCGGCAATCCGGCGCTGCTGACCTATGCCTCGTCGAAAGCGGCGATCCTCGCCGCGACCAAAACCATCGCGCGGCATCATGCCAAGCAGAACGTGCTCGCCTACAGCATTGCGCCGGGCGTCGTGCGAACCCAGCTCTCCGTCGATGCCGCCAATGCCGTCGGGGGCGAGGCGGCCGTGACGGCGGGCCTCGCCATGGGCGAGTGGATACCACCCTCCGACATCGGCGCGCTGGTCGTGTTCCTTGCCAGTGGCGCCTGCCGGCATCTGACCGGCGCCACCTTGGACCTCAATGGCGCAAGCTATCTGCGTTGAGAAATTGGAACCGGGCGTTGCCTGATGGAGCTGCTGGGAACGCGTATGATGGCCTAGGCCCAATCGCGTGGACTTCAGTTCTTCTGCTTTCGGCGGAGTGCTGCCGTAATCATTGGCCGTCTAGGGTGTTGCCGTTTTTCGTTGAATTACTTCAACACCCTAATTCCTTGGTTTGTCGTGCTTCTTTTTGGAAAACCGCTTCGCATCCCGGCCTTCGCCGGGACAGGCTTTTTCCGGAAGCACTCTAGCGCAGTCGCCTCACTTCTCTTCCTGGCCCTCCGCAGGAGTTAAAGTCCGCGTCACCTACGGGCCGCACCCTCCCCCTCCACCGCTGAAACCAAATAGTTCACATCCGTATCCTGCCCGAGTGACCAGATGTCGGTGAGGGGATTGTAGACCATGCCCCGCATCTCGCGCTGGGCGAGCCCCGCCGCCTCCAAATACCGCCGTAGCTCCTCCGGCGTGACGAACCGGTCCCAGCGGTGCGTGCCGCGCGGCAACCAGCGGAGCACATACTCGGCGCCGACGATGGCGAGGGCGAAGGATTTGAGCGTCCGGTTCAACGTCGAGACGATCATCAGGCCGCCCGGCGCCAGGAGCTGCCGGATCACCTTCGCGAATTGGCCCACATCCGGCACGTGCTCGACGACCTCCAGGCAGAGCACGATGTCGAAGCGCACGCCAGCCGCGACCAGGTCCTCGGCCAGCACGCTCCGGTAGTCGATCTCGAGCCTGCCCTGTTCGGCATGCAGCCTGGCGATCTCGATATTGCGGACGGTCGGGTCGATGCCCGTTACCTTGGCGCCGAGCCGGGCCATGGGCTCCGATACGAGCCCACCGCCGCAGCCGATATCGACAAGGGTCAGTCCGGCGAGGGGCTTCAGGCTTTGGGAATCCCGCCCGAAATGCCGCACCGCCTCGTCTCGCGTAAATCCGATCCGGGCCGGACCGATCTGGTGCAGGGGCTTGAACTTGCCCTTGGCATCCCACCACTCCTCGGCCATGCGCCGGAAGCGCTCGACCTCGGCCGGATCGAGGGTCGCCGAAGCTGTGTGGGGAGCGGTCATTTTGCCCATAGACTGGGCAGCTCTGCCCGATGTCAAGGCAACCGCCCTGGAGCCCGCCCAAAGCCCTTGCGCGCCCGTTTCGGGCGGTCTATGGCCTTGAGCGACCGGTCGCGCGGCCGGTAACGGCGTTTTTCCTGGATTTGGAGCGTATTGCGCCCGGGCTTTCGGCTCGGGAGGCGTACGGAGAGCCATGGCCTCGGTGGTGATGAAATTCGGCGGCACGTCGGTCGCGAATGTCGAGCGCATTCGCAACGTGGCGGCGCATGTCAAACGCGAGGTCGACGCCGGCAATCAGGTGGCCGTCGTGGTGTCCGCCATGTCGGGTGCGACGAACCAGCTCGTGACCTGGGTGCGCGAGGCGTCCGTGCTCCACGATGCACGCGAGTACGACGCGGTTGTTGCCACCGGCGAGCAAGTGACGGCAGGGCTCCTCGCCATCGTGCTCCAGTCGATGGGCATCCAGGCCCGCTCCTGGCAGGGCTGGCAAATCCCGATCAAGACCGATGGCGCCCATGGCGCCGCCCGCATGATCGAAGTTCCGGCCGGCGAGTTGAAGGGCCGCTGGAAGAACGGCGAGGTCGCTGTCATCACCGGCTTCCAGGGCATCGGCCCGGACAACCGCATCGCGACCTTGGGCCGCGGCGGCTCGGATACGAGCGCCGTCGCCGTGGCGGCCGCCCTCGAGGCCGACCTCTGCGACATCTACACGGACGTCGATGGCGTCTACACCACCGACCCGCGCATGGTACCGAAAGCCCGCCGGATGTCGCGCATCTCCTACGAGGAGATGCTGGAGATGGCTTCCCTCGGTGCCAAGGTGCTGCAGATCCGCTCGGTCGAGCTTGCCATGGTCAAGGGCGTTCGCGTCCGCGTCCGCTCGAGCTTCGATGCGCCGGATGCGGTACCGCCGGTCAGGGCCAGCGCCTACGACGATGTTGGAACGATAGTATGCGATGAGGATGAGATCGTGGAAAAACAGGTCGTCAGCGGTATCGCCTACGCCAAGGACGAGGCCAAGGTCACGCTGTTCCAGATCGGGGACAAACCGGGCGTCGCCGCCGCCATCTTCGGGCCGCTCGCCGAAGCCAACATCAATGTCGACATGATCGTGCAGAACGTCACCGAGGACGGCGCGACGACCGCGATGACCTTTACGGTTCCGTCCGTCGATCTCGCACGCTCGCTCGAAGTGCTGAAGAAGGCGAAAGACAGCATCGGCTATCGCGAGCTGCGCTCGGCGACCGACGTGGTCAAGGTTTCCGTCATCGGCATCGGCATGCGAAGCCATGCGGGCGTTGCCGCCTCGATGTTCAAGGCATTGTCGTCGAAGGGCATCAATATCGAGGCGATTTCGACGTCGGAGATCAAGATCAGCGTGCTCCTGAACGCCGACTACACGGAGCTCGCCGTTCGAACGCTGCATTCGCTCTACGGTCTCGACGCCGCGTAGCGGCGGGAGATCGCGAACACCATGGCCGAGGGATAGGGAACGCGGGCGCGCCCTCGGCTTAGCATTCCCCAAGAAGCCCGAGGACCCGAACGATGGTCAGCTCCGCGGATGCCGGGCCGCTCATCCTGATCCGCCGTCTCCGTCAGATCATGGCGGAGGCCGGCAGCGGGCAGGAGCGTCTCGACAAGATCGTCAGGCAGATCGCCAACATCATGGTGGCGGATGTCTGCTCGATCTATATCCGCCGTCAGGACGGGTCGCTCGAGCTGTTTGCCACCGAAGGCCTCAACAAGGCGGCCGTCCACAACACGCATATGGCACGCGGCGAAGGCCTCGTCGGGCTCATCGCCGAGGGCGCCGAGCCGGTCAATTTGTCGGAGGCGCAAGCGCATCCGGCCTTCTCCTACCGGCCGGAAACTGGCGAGGAGATTTATCACTCGTTCCTCGGCGTGCCGGTGCAGCGCGCGGGCAATGTGCTCGGCGTGCTCGTCGTCCAGAACCGCACGACGCGGCTCTACGATTCCGACGAGCAGGAGGCGTTGCAGACAACGGCCATGGTGCTTGCCGAGCATTTGGCCTCCGGGTCGGTGGCTGGCGTATCAGTATCCGCGCCGGGGACGGCTCGGCGGCGCAACCAGCAGGTCAAAGGCCACGTGCTTTCGGATGGGCTGGCGCTCGGCCACGTGGTGCTGCACGAGCCGCGTGTCGTCGTCACCCAGCTCGTGGCCGACGATCTCGGCGAAGAGCGAAAGCGCCTTGCGCACGCCATCAAGCGGCTCCGCACCGTCATCGACGCAATGCTCGATCGGCGCGACCTGGCTGCGCCCGGCGAGCATCGCGAGGTGCTCGAATCCTACCGACTTTTCGCCCACGATTCTGGCTGGATCCGGCGGTTGCGTGAGGCAATCGGACAGGGCCTGACGGCCGAGGCCGCCGTCGAGCGCGTTCGCAACGAGACGCGGGCGCGCATGCTCCGCCAGCCAGATTCCTTCTGGCGCGAGCGCTTCAAGGACCTGGACGATTTGTCCGACCGCCTGCTCCGCACGCTCTCCGGCCGCGCCGACACGGCCGCCTCCGACAGCCTGCCGGAGGACACCATCCTCGTCGCCCGCACCATGGGGCCGGCGGAGCTGCTCGACTATGACCGCAGCCGGCTGCGTGGGCTCGTCGTCGAGGAGGGGAGCCTGCAGAGCCATGTGGCGATCGTCGCCAAGGCGCTCGGCATCGCGGCTATCGGCCAGGCCAAGGGGGCGATCGAAAGCGTCGAGCCGGGCGATGCAGCAATCGTCGATGCCGAGACCGGCGAGCTGCACATCCGCCCCGGCCCTGAGGTCATTGCCGCCTACTCCGACAAGGCGCGGTTCAGGGCGCGGCGCCAGCAGCGCTTCGCGGGCTTTCGCGACAGGCCGGCAGTGACGAAGGACGGCGTACCGGTAAGTCTCAATATCAATGCCGGTCTTCTGGTCGATCTCCCGCATATCGGCCAGTCGGGAGCCGACGGCATCGGGCTGTTCCGCACCGAGCTCGAGTTCATGATCGCCAATCGCTTTCCGCTGAAGGACAAGCAAACGGCGATTTATCAGCGCATCCTCGACGGCGCCGATGGTAAGCCCGTCGTGTTCCGCACACTCGATATCGGCGGCGACAAGCTCCTTCCATACTTCAAGCACGTGAAGGAGGAGAACCCGGCGCTCGGCTGGCGGGCCATCCGCATGACGCTCGATCGCAAGGGCCTGATGCGGACGCAGGTGCAGGCGCTGATCCGGGCCGCATCGGGCCGCGATCTGCAAGTGATGCTGCCGATGATCTCGAGCGCCGCTGAATACGAGGCCGCGCGCCAGCTCATCCAGGACGAGCAGAAGGCGCAGGTGGCTCGCGGCTGGAAGCCACCCCGGAGCGTCAGGATCGGCGCCATGATCGAGGTGCCGTCGATCCTCTTCGAGCTCGACAGGCTTCTTCCCATGGTGGATTTCGCGTCCGTCGGCTCGAATGATTTGATGCAGTATCTGTTCGCCGCGGATCGCAACAACGAGCGGGTTTCGCACCGCTACGACGTGCTGAGCCCGATCATGCTGCGGGCGCTGCGCTCGATCGTCGAGGCGGCGGCAAGGAACAAGAAGCCGCTGACGCTCTGCGGCGAGATCGCAGGCCGGCCGCTCGAGGCCATGGTGTTGGTGGCGCTCGGTTTCCGGTCGATCTCCATGGCCCCGGCCAATATCGGACCGGTCAAGGCCATGGTGCTGTCGCTCGATGCCGCCCGCGTGCGGAGCGAGGTGTTGAAGCTCGTCGAGCGGGATGAGCCGCGATTGCGGCAGCGTTTGATCGAGGTGGCGAGATCGGCCGGAGTCGAGATCGACGGTGCGGGCGGCCCGTCTTAGCGAATCTCGGCCCCACAACCCCTCGCAGCCGAAACGTTTACTTCATTTTGGATACGCCCATGACCAACATTCCGCGCGACAAGCTCGAGAAGGTGATCGAGCGCCATATGTCGCTCGAGGCGGCCCTCTCGACCGGCGGCCTCGACCAGGCGAAATTCGTCGCCTCCTCCAAGGAATACGCGGAGTTGACGCCTGTCGTCGGCGCGATCCGCAAGCTCACGGAGGCCGAGAAGGAGCGCGAGGACCTGGAAGCCATGCTCGCCGATCCCGGTACCGACCGGGACATGCGACAGCTCGCCGAAGCCGAAATGCCGCCGCTCGCCGCGCGCATCGCGGCGCTGACGAACGACCTTCGCCTGATGCTGCTCCCGAAGGACGCGGCCGACGAAGGCGGCGCGATCCTGGAGGTTCGCGCCGGAACCGGCGGCGACGAGGCGGCCTTGTTCGCGGCCGATCTGTTCCGCATGTACCAGCGATATGCCGATAAACACGGTTGGAAAACTGAGCTTGTTTCATTGTCCGAGAGCGATCTCGGCGGCTACAAGGAGGTGATCGCCTCGATCAAGGGCCGGGGCGTGTTCGCGAAGCTCAAATTCGAGTCGGGCGTGCATCGTGTTCAGCGCGTGCCCGCGACGGAGGCGAGCGGGCGCATCCATACGTCCGCCGCAACTGTCGCCGTGCTGCCGGAGGCCGAGGACATCGATATCGAGGTCAGGATCGAGGACATCCGCGTCGATACCATGCGATCGTCAGGCGCCGGCGGCCAGCACGTGAATACGACGGACTCAGCGGTCCGCATCACGCATCTGCCGACCGGCATCGTCGTCACCTCGAACGAGAAATCGCAGCACCAGAATCGCGCCAAGGCGATGCAGGTGCTGAAGTCGCGGCTGTTCGACATGGAGCGGCAGAAGGCCGATCAGGAGCGCGCGCAGGCCCGCAAGAGCCAGGTTGGCTCCGGCGATCGCTCGCAGCGCATCCGCACCTATAATTTCCCTCAGGGCCGCGTCACCGACCATCGGATCAACCTGACGCTCTACAATCTCCAGGCCGTTATCGATGGCGGCGCGCTGGATGAGATCGTCGAGGGGCTGACCGCCGAGGATCAAGCCAATCGCCTGCTGGAGTGGGAGAATGCCTGATGGGCAGCGCGGTTGGCAACGCCATCGCCGGGCTTGCGGACGAGCTCGCCGCCGTCGGGATCGAAAGCGCCGCCGTCGACGCGCGCATGCTCGTGCTCGCGGCGGCTGGGCTCAACCGGCTCGCGATGTTGCGCGATCCGGATGTGAGACTCGATCCTTCCGCCGAGGTGCGGCTCGCAGCCTATCGCCTGCGCCGCCTCGCCCGGGAGCCGGTCTCGCGAATCCTCGGCCGCCGTCAGTTCTGGAGCCTCGACTTCGAGGTGACGCCCGATGTTCTCGATCCCCGGCCGGAAACCGAGACGCTCGTCGAGGCGGCACTGTCCTATCTGAAGCGCGCCGGGCTCGACCGGAAACCCATTCGCATCCTCGATCTGGGTACCGGCAGCGGGGCTATTCTCGTGTCGTTGCTCCACGAGCTTCCGAGGGCATTCGGCATTGGAGTTGACCGGTCTTCCGGGGCTCTCGAGTTGGCGCGCCGGAACGCGTCTCGAAATGCTGCCGGCCTGCGTTCGGCTTGGGTTCTTGGAGATTGGTGCGAGGCACTCGCGGGCCCATTCGATCTCATCGTCTCCAACCCGCCTTACCTCACGACAGCGGAGATCGGCGAGGCTCAGCCCGAGGTCCGCGGCCATGATCCGCGCCTCAGTCTCGATGGCGGGAGGGACGGCCTCGCCGCCTACCGGGTCATCGTGGCCGGCTGGCAACGGCTGGGCAGCCCACCGCTGTTGTTGGAGGTCGGCGCCACTCAGGCAGGGGAAGTCTCTGATCTATTAGGGAAAATATCCCTTGGATCTGCGCCATCGGAGATCACGATCGTCCCGGATCTGGCCGGAAAGGAACGAGTTGTAGCCGCTTTGCCACAACTTCGTTTCCTCTGATGAAAAAATATGTTGGATTCGTTCCGCCGGCACGCTAGGGTCATGGTCAAGCGGAAACGTTGGGACGCAGGCGAGGCGCAGTGACGCTCGCCGTGCAAGTGAGCCAGTTGGGCTCCTTGAGTTCCCATGATCTTCGTCACTCTTGAGAGAGCGGATCGAACGCCCTGAAACTCAGCCAACGCCTGTGATGTTGCCGATAGCCTGAGGGATACGAGGGCCATCGCGCGCGGGCTATGGGTACGCCGGATGCGCTTCAGCGAGCGAGGGCGGCTGCAGGGCTTCGAACTCAACTCTCGTGTGGCGCCAACGCCGAGCCCTGAGCGAAGTGCTCGCATGGCAAGGCCGGGATCGCAGTCGCGATCCCTGTACTTGCGGCTGCGCGTATGCGTTTTTGGGGCCGGATTTTAGAGGACGACAGAAGCCGAATGAGGCCAGGACAGCAAAATCGCAGAGGGCGCGGCCGCAGTAATAACAACGGCCGCAAAGGTGGACAGAACCCGCTGGCGCGGAGCTTCGAGAGCAACGGCCCCGACGTCAAAATTCGCGGCAATGCCTCCCACATCGCCGAAAAATACATGGCATTGGCACGCGATGCGATGTCATCCGGCGACCAGGTGATGGCGGAAAACTATCTCCAGCACGCCGAGCACTACAACCGCATCATCATGGCGGCCCAGGCTCAATTTCAGGAACAGGCGGGCCAGCGCCGATCCGAGTTCGGCGAGCAAGGTAGCGATCAGGGCCAGGGCGAGGGCGGCTTCGAGGGCGACGACGACGGCTATGACGAGCAGCCGTTCTCTGTTGAAGGACAACAGCGGCCAGCCGAGCTCCGGCAGAACGACCAGCCGCGAGGCTACGAGCCGCAGCCGCCAATGCCCCGCCCGCATAACAACGAGCAGCAGCATCGCGGCGAAGGCCGGCCCTACGAGGGCCGCCAAGGCGGCGGTGAAGGCCAGGGTGGCGGTGGTCGCTCCGGCGGCGAGGGCCGTCAAGGTGGCGGCCAGGGCCGTCAAGGTGGCGGCGAGGGCGAAGGCCGTAATCAGCAGCAGGGCGAGTTCCGCGGCCGGCGTAATCGTCAACGTCACGAAAACAACCGGTTCCGTCCGAATCAGGGCGGCGGAATGCCGGCCAACCCGGCCGATATCGCAGCGATGGCTGCGGCCAACGGCTCGGGCTTCCAAGACAATGATCGCCGCCGCGATCAATCGGACGACCGGGGCGGCGGCGGGCAGGAGCCCGGCCAGGACGAGTAGTCTATCTGGTCAATTCAAGCTGTCCGGGCCGGTCAAGCGTGCAAAGTCGTCGAGCGCGACATTGCCGCCCGAAGCAAGTACGGCAACCGTTTTTCCCGCAAGCTGTGGCAGCGCGCCGTCGAGAAGCGCTGCGAGCGCGACGGCACCCGACGGCTCGAGCACGATCTTCAAGTGCCGGAAGGCCAGCGCCATCGCTTTACGGACGGCCGTAGTCGCTGACGGCAAGGCCTTCGACCACGCGGCCCATTGCGACGCCGAAGGTCACGACGCCCGGCATGTGGGCCTGCAGCGCATCGCACAAGGTCGGCAGATTGCGCTCGTTGGAGAGGCGCTCGCCGGCCGAAAGCGAGCGCCCGAAATCGTCGTATCCCGCAGGCTCCACGGCATAGATCGCGGGCGAGGGATCGAAGCGCTCGCAGGCAAGCGCCGCACCCGCGATCAATCCGCCGCCGCCGACCGGAACCAGCACGGCATCGGGTGTCATCCCCTCCTCGTGCGCCTGCTGCAGCATCTCCACGGCAGCCGTCGATTGTCCGGCGACGATCAGAGGATCGTCGAAGGGATGCAGCAATGTCGCGCCGGTGTCGGCGGAGATCGCACGCGCCCGTGCGCTGGCAACGGCCTCGCGGTTCTCCGTGCCGTGGCGCGAGAGCACGACCTCCGCGCCCCAGCCTTCGGTCGCCGCGATCTTGGCTTGAGGCGCATCCTCCGGCATGACGATGGTGACGGGAATGCCGAGCCGGGCGCCGGCCGCCGCTAGGCCCTGAGCGAAGTTGCCGGATGAAAAGGCGACGACGCCGGCCTTCTGCTTGCCTTGGTCGAGCCGCGTCAACCGGTAGTAGGCGCCGCGCATCTTGAACGAGCCGGTGATCTGCAGGCTCTCGGCCTTGACGGCGACGCGGGCGCCAATCTCGCGATCGAGCGCGGCCGAACTCAGCAGCGGCGTTCGTCTGATGATGCCGCGAAGCGTCCGCTCGGCGTCACGGAGATCGTCTTCGTGCGGGATCGTGTCGATCATGATCGGGTCTCCGGGGGCGCGGCAGTTCGTGTTGCAGCATAGACCTCGAGCGCCGGGTGCGAAGGCGTCAATCTGGGCCTATCCGGTCCGAACAGCGCATCAGGGCGCAACTGGCGTCCCGCCGATCCTGACTCGCCAGCCCGCCGATGGCCTGATGTGTCGCGAGGGTCGTTTCGACCTCGCCGTCGACGGGCTTCGTGCCTGCCTGCCGCTCCGTGAGCTGCCGCCAGATGTCCTGGAACAGCCAGCCGCCGTCGCGGCCGGTGAGCGGCGCGCGATACCAGGAGAAGCTGAATTTGTACTCGAGGAACAGCGAGGTCGAACGCGGCAGCCGGATTTCGAGCCCCGCCAGCGCCTGCGTCGCCGTTCCGGCGAGCTGGTACTCGTATGTGCGTTTCTCGTCGCCCTCGAGCCAGACCTCGGTGTGCGGCAGGTTCACGCCGAGGCCGAGGCCGACGTAGGGTTTCACGCGCTCGGTGCCGAAGGGCAGCCGGTAGAGGCCGTTGAGGGTCAGGATGTTGTGACCGTGACTGAACTCGAGCCGCTTGAGCACCTGGTTCAGCTTGGCCTTGGGCGGGAAGGGCCAAACCGTCCTTCGTGCCCTCGAAGGTCGCTTCGGCCTCGACATCGGCGATGGCCTTCGAATGAGTGAAGTCGAGCATGCCGCCGATGGGCAGGCGGCCCGACCAGCCCGAGATGCGGACGCCATAGTAGATTGGATCATTCCATGGGTCTGTCAGCCATGGGACGTCACGGATGGTGAAGGACGAGCCGTCCGGCCGCGTGATTGTCGCGTCACTCGGATGCGTGTAGGGCAGTCCCGAATAGGCGCCGATCTGCAGCTCGGCGGTGCGCGGAATGTCGAAGGCAGGGCGAGGCTCAACCGCGGCAGGGGCCTGCTCGGCCGGCGCACTGCGGATGGCGAAGGAAAGCGATGGCGAATTCGAGAGCCCTGGTGCTGCCACGGCGACGAAGAGGACCAGCGTCAACGCCGAGGCCATTTTCTCGTGCCGTGACTTCGCGTGCGCCGCACCCGCCATTCCTGCCCCCAGCGTAAAGATTGCTGCCACGAAGCATAGTGCGCGACCCCTCGCGATGCTCGACCGGAGGGTCGCATGCGGCGTTACGTCAGCCCGATTGGGCGGGCGATGCGAGGCGGTCGAGCATGGCTCTCACGGCGCGGATTTGCGGCGCCGAGCGGGTGAGGAAATCGCGGCCCGTATAGCCCCACCAATCCCAGCAGCCCTGCGGATTGGTGGCCGACGCCGTGGTCTGAGGGAACAGGACGATCAGCCGGTTCGCATCGGCCCAGCGGGCAAAGCCGGTCTTGGCCGTGAAGGCGTCGCCGACCTGGCCGGCGTTCTGTGCGCAGCCGTGGAAGGCGATGTGGATGCGGCAGCCTGCTGTCGCGCGGCAGGATGCGGGCACATAGGCGACGCCGGCATCCGCCAGGCCGATCGAGGTCGCGCCGGAAAAAAATGGACGCTGGTCGAAGTGGAGGAACGCGCCTTGGCTGGTGACAGAAGGCGGCGCGAGCGTGCCGTAGATCTGTTTCAAGAGCGCGCCCGCCTGATCGTAGTCGCAGTCGCTGACATAAGGCGCGCTGTTCGTGCCGCAGGTCCCGCCCTCGCTCTCTGTCACGAAGGCATGGCCCGCCGGGCCGTCGTCGATCAGCTGGATGTTCTCCTCCGGCACGCCGAGGGCCCGGTAGAAATCGGCCGTGCGGCGGACGATGCGGCTCGCAACGATCCGATCGCGCGTGCCGGTGTAGAGGTAGATGCGGTCGGCCTTGACGGCCGATATCGGATCGATTTCGTCCTTCTCGGCGCGTCGCGCGGCCTTCTCCGCCAGCCACTCCGCATCCGGCACGCCCCAGAAACGCATGCCGTCCAGCATGCAGCCGCTGACCGCCTTGTTGAGATTGAACATCGCAGCGCCCGGGCCCGGCACGAGCCCGGCAAACGCACTCTCGGCGCAGCCGTAGGGTCCGCCCGCGATGATCGCCGCGCCGACGACGATCTCGCCATGCGCCATCTGAAACTGCCCGGCCATGTAGGCGCCGGAGGAAATCCCGGAGGTCGAGGTCTGGCTGAGGTCGGCGGCGAGCGGAGGCAGCGGCGGAAGCTTGGGGGCCTCGCTGCACGCGGCGAGGAGCGCGGTCATGAGTGCAGCGACAAGCGGGAATGGCCTGATCGTTTCCATGATCCCTTGTAGGCTGGGCCGAGCCCTTCGCGAAGCCCGGCCTACTTCAGCTCAACCAATACACGGTCGACCTTGCCCGTGGCGTCGACGACGGAGAGTCTGAGAAAGCCTCGGCCGTCCGGCGCGTAGGTGATCTCGCGCCGGTGCGTCGATGTTGCGATCGGTGCGCCGTTCGCCATCCACACGAGCGGCAACACGCCACCCTCGGCCTTGAGCACGAGCGGGCGGGGCTTGCCCTCCATGTCGGTCATCAGCTCGAGCGCGGCCTTGTCGGGCGGGAAGGCGATGGCGACAGGCGCGTCGGCGTAGGTGCTGGTCGAAACTTCAGGCCGGTCGGCGGCAAAGCGGCGGAGCGGCGGCGGCAGCGCGCTGCCCGAGGCAATGAGCGCGCCGTCGGGCGCACTTTTCAAAGCGACACGGCGCTCGCCGATGCGCAGGAAGGCATCGAACAAAATGGGCGCGGCCGAACTGAGCCCGGTGAGGCCCGCCGTCGGCACGCCATCCGGCCGGCCGATCCAAATGAGCACGGTATGCTTGCCGTCGAAGCCCGCCGCCCAGGCGTCGCGATAGCCGTAGGAGGTGCCGGTCTTGTAGGCGATGGCGCCGCGCTTGGCGTTCACGGGCGGCGGCGTGCCGGCGAGGATGTCGGCGATGTACCAGGCGGCGACGGGCGAGAGCAGCGTCTTGCCGCGAGGTTTTGTCGGCCGATCCGCATCATAGGCGAGCACGCAGAGCGGAACGCTTTCGCCCCCGCGCGCGATCGCGGTGTAGAGCTGGCCCAGATCCTTAAGCGACATGCCGAAGCCGCCGAGCGCCACGGCGAGCGAGGGCGCGGTCGCGGCCGGCAACTTGAACTTTGCACCGGCATCGGTGAGGCGGCCCGTGAGTCGCGCCGGGCCAACGGCCTCCAACACTTTCACCGCCGGCACGTTGAGCGAGAGCTGGAGCGCCTGCCGGATCGACACCGTACCGTGGAATTCGTCGTCGAAATTTTCAGGCACATAAGCGCCAAAGCGGGTCAGCGTATCCTCGATCAGCATCTCGGGATGCGCGAGGCCGGCCTCGAAGCCCAAGCCATAGATGATGGGTTTCAGCGTCGAGCCCGGCGAGCGCACGGCCTTGACCATGTCGATGGCGCCGAAGCGGGCATTGTCGAGATAGCCCGCCGAGCCGACATGCGCGATGATCCGCCCGCTCTCGTGCTCGATGGCGAGGACGGCGACGGAGAGGCGCGGGCCCGCGGCAACCGCGCTGTCGCGGGCGAGCAATTCCAGCGCCGATTGAAGGTCACGATCGATGCTCGTGCGGATGATGTCCGCCGCCGGCGCGATCGCAACCAACTCCTCGGCCAGATGCGGCGCGATTTGCGGGAAGGCCTTGCGGGCAGTTGGAACCGGCTCGCTCTTGGCATGCAGGGCTTCGGCTTCCGTGATGACGCCCGCTTCGCGCATTCTGTCGAGCACGCGGTCGCGAGCCTTCTTGGCGGTTTGCGGACGCAGATCCGGCCGGCGCGCTTCCGGCGATTGCGGCAGCGCCACGAGCAATGCCGCCTCGCCGACCGACAGGCGCAGCGGCTCCTTGCCGAAATAGGCCAGCGATGCCGCGCGCACGCCTTCGAGATTGCCGCCGAAGGGCGCGAGCTCGAGATAGAGGTCGAGGATCTGGCGCTTGGTGAGATGCCGCTCCATCTGCAAGGCGCGCAGCATCTGCCGGAGCTTGCCAGTGGCCGTCCGGTCGTGTCGCTCCTCGATGAGGCGCGCGACCTGCATCGTCAGCGTCGAGCCGCCTGAAATCGGCCGGCCGTTTCGGACGAGCTGGGTCGCCGCGCGCGCCACCGCGAAGGGGTCGACGCCCCAATGGTCCTCGAAACGCCGGTCCTCGTAAGCTTTCAGCATCGCGAGGTAGCGCGGATGCACGTCATCGGCCGAGGCCGGCAAGCGCCAGCGCCCTTCCGGCGTCGTGAAGGCGCGGAGCAGGCGGTTCTTCTGGTCGACCACGATGACCGAGTTGCGGTCGGTGGGCGCGAGGAGCGGCGGGCCGATCTGTTGGAGCGCGAGGGTGATGCCGATCGCAGTGGAAATGAAGCTTGCTCCAGCGAGGAGCGAAGTTCGCCACGCAATCTTTCGCCAGTTGTTGCCCCTTAACCCCACCCCACCGTCACGGCCGCGGTCGTGGCGGAGCCATGCTTCGCATGGACGGCGGCCGCCTAGCCATGTTCGACTAGGCGCAACTTTGCGGCCAGGAAACTCTGCCCGAGTTTCGCACTCATTGCTGGCCACATGCTTGTCTGGGTGCCCGCCTTCGCGGGCATGACGGTGGGGAGGACGGTTTTCAGAACTCGTGATGCGACGGCATATGCGGCAAAGCAGAGTTTCTGCCTTGCCCACAGATCCTGATTGCCGCCAGCGCATCAACTCACTTCCCCGCCACCGTCAGCGTGCCGGCGGCCGTCCGCGCGTAGCGGTCGGGCTGGTACATGTCCTCGATGGTCGCGGCCGGCGCGATGTAGGTGCCGGGGCTGACCGCGCGGACGACGTAGGCGACCGTCATTGTCGCAGGCCCCCCTTCGCCGGTCTGCGCGGCGAAGGCCGCGACGAACCGGTCGTCGCGGAACTCGGTGTGCTCGGGCGCGACCGTCTGCGGCAGCCAGCCGAGGCCCGCCGTCGAGCCGCTCTCGACGAGGCGCGGATTCTCGATCTCGAGGCCGGCGGGTAGCCGGTCGACGAGGAGATAGCGGCCGCCCAAGGCCTCCGTCTCGCTCGCCTGTAGCACGACCACGAGCCGGTCGTTCTGAGCCAGCGGCTTGGCGCCCTTCGCCAGCGGGTCTACGAGTGTGCCGTCGAGCGTGTAGAACTGACGCTCGATGGTGAAGCCGTTGGCGGTCGCGGGCTCGGGCGTGGTCGACTCGCCGCTGACCGTCACCACCGCCTCCATCTCGATATCGCTGGTGTTCTCGATAATGATGTTGCCCGCCGATAGCTCGGCCTCGGAGAGCTTCCTCATCACCGAACCTTGCTGCGAAGTGCCGTTGACGGAGAGCGTTACCGTCTTGCCCTCGTCCATCAGCGCCTTGGCCGCGAGCAGCATCCAGGCCTGCTCCTGGGTCGAGGTGTAACTCCGGCCAAGCCGGGAGGTGGCGATGATGTCCGCCACCTGCGAGGAGGCGGTCTTCGCCGCGCCGGTCTCGGCGATCAGCGTCAGCACCGCCGCGCCGTCGCGCAGCTCGGAGCCATAGTCGTAGCGGCCGGTGAGCTCGTTTTCGGCTTTGAAGTCGCTGACCGCTGCCGCGAAAGCCCGCTCGGCCCGCTCCTTGTCGCCGTACAAAGCGAGCGCCGCGCCGATATGCGCCTTGGCGAGTGGTGTCGCGAAGCGGTCGAGCCGCGTGTCGGCGTAGTAGCGCAGATCGCCGATCGGAGCCCGGCTGTTTCGCGCCAGCACGTAGAGCGCATAGGCGATCTCCTCGCCGCCCGACTCGAAGTCGGAGGCGTAGGCGACCGAATTCTGCAGCCGGTCGAGCGCCTGTGCGAAGGGGAGCTGCGGCACGGCGTTGCCCTGCTCCTTGGCCCGCGTCAGGAAGTCGGTGACGTAGGCCGAGAGCCACATGTCGGCATTGCCGGGCGCCCAGAGTCCGAAGCCGCCGGTCGTGTCCTGCATCTCGAACAGGCGCGTGATGGCGTCCGCCACGCGCTCCTTTGCCTTCTCCTCGCCCGTGACGCCGACGGCGGCGGCGACCGTGTTGAGATAAAGCAGCGGCAGCGCGCGGCTGGTGATCTGCTCGGCGCAGCCGTAGGGGTAGCGGTCGAGGGCCGCGAGCAGGCCAGGAACGTCGAGGCCTCTCGTCGTGCCGACACTGACGGTGACCGAGCTGCGGCCGGGGATCAGATCGCCGAGCACGTCCTTGGAGATCGTGATCTTGCCGCCCTTGGCGAGCTTCTGCACGGTCGTGCGCTTGATGTCGTTGGCCGGCGCGTGCGCGTCGAAGGCGAAGGCGCGGGCGATGTCGATATCGCCCGGCCCCTTTAGAGCGACCTTGTACGCCGTCTCACCGGCGGTTTCCGCCTTGACGGCGAGGCCTTCGAGCTTGCGCTCGTTGACGCCGAGCGTCACCTGCTTGTCGAGGATTGTGCGGGTGTTGCCGTGCTCGTCGATTGCCGTGACCGAGAGCAGATAATCGCCGGCCTGGCCCTCGACATTGTGCATGTCGAAGGTGAGGCGAGCCGTATCGCCCATGGTCATGAAGCGCGGGCCGGAGACGAGGAGCGCCACGGGATCGCGGACGATGACCTCCTTCTCGGCATGGCCGAGCTTAGCCGCGCTCCAGGCGACCGCCATCACTTTCACCGAGCCGTTGAACTCGGGCAGCGCCATGCTCGCGGTGATCTTGCCGTCGGCGCCGGCCTTCAGGATGCCGGAGAACAACGCGACGACCGTCGCGTTCGGCGGGCTGCCGACCGCTTCGAGCGCCATGGCATCGCCGCCGGTGCGGGGCGAACCGGCTTCCGCGCGCATGCCGTCGATGAGGCGGCCGTAGAGGTCGCGGATCTCGGTGCCGAGGCGGCGCTGGCCGTAGTACCAGTTCTCCGGTGCGGGCGCCTTGTAGGCCGTGAGGTTCAGAATGCCGACATCGACGGCGGCGACCGTCACATAGGCCTCCTCGCCGGCCGAGAGGCCAGCGAGCGTGACAGGTACCTCCAGCGTCGCGCCGGAGGGCACTTTCTCAGGCAGATCGAGTGAAACGGCGAGCGATTTTTCCGCCGTCTCCGTCTTCATCCAGACCACGCCGATCGAGCGGCTGGGCATGCGCTTGGCCGCCACGTCCATCGGCCGGTAGAGCGTGGCCGTGACATAGGCGCCGGGCATCATGGCGGCATCGACGGGCACGTCGACCGTCGCCCCGCCTTCCGGCACGTCGACTTCGCTCGTCGAAAGCAGTCCTTCGCGCATGACGGCGACCATCGCCTTGCCGGCGCCATTGGGCACGATGCGGAGCTTGGCCGTCTCGCCGGCCTTATAGCTCGCCTTGTCGAGCGAGACCTCGAGCACCTCGGGGCTGTCGGCGGACTGCCCGCCATACCAGCCGGCATGGAAGGTGACGCTGGTCGCCGGGCCATTGGCATCGGCAGAGGTGACCTCCAGGCGATAGGTACCCCATTCGGCCGGCATCGACAATCTTGCGGGAGCGGTGCCCTCGGCATCGATCGCGCCGTCGGCGAGGCGGCTCGTATAGGTGACGGGCTCGTAGTTCCAGGAGCCGTTGCGGCCGTACCACTGATACTGCGTATCGATGCGGAGCAGCTGCCACTTGAGGCCCTTGACGGCCTGCGGCTTGCCCGAAGCGTCGATCGCGACGACGTCGAAAGTCGCAAGCTCGCCCTGGCCGAGGCCGCCGGAGAACAGCGGCTTGACGCCAATGGCGGCGCCCGCAAGCCCGATCGGCAGCGTGACGTTGCGCTCGATGGTGCGGCCGCTCGGCTCGCGGAGCCGCAGCAGCACGCGCGCCTCCAGCAGGCGCGAGGTGCGCGGCAATTGCGGCAGCGCGATCGGCACGATGGCCTTACCCTCGGCATCGGTCGCAGGCAGGCCGGCGAGCTCGGAGCGCACAGGCGCGACGGTCTCGTCGGCGAGGCCGAACTGATAGCCCTCGAAGCCTTTGAGACCCGTCTCGCTCTGCCGCACGGTGATGTCGCCCTCGACGGCGAGGTTGGCGGCGGGCGGCCCATAGAGATAACGGCCGGCGGCCTTGAGCGAGCCGGGCTGGCCGGGGGTCAGCACGGCCTCGACAGGCTCGAGCGTCAGGTCGAGACGCTCGGGCACATAGTCCTCGACGAGGAACGTCGTCTCGCCGACGGGCTCGGCCTCGGGATCGGAGTAGATGCGCGCGCGCCAGGTGCCGGTCATGGCATTGGCGGAGAGATTGACGACGCTGGTGCGACCGCCCGCCGCCTGATCCGGCACGCTGACGGCGATGTGCTCGACGCCGTCCGGACGCACGATCTTCATGGTGAGCGGAATGCTTGTTGCGGCGGCGCCCGCGCGATCGCGCAGAAGCGCCGTCACGTACACGGGCTCGCCCGGGCGATAAACGCCGCGCTCTGTGAAGACGTAGCCATCGAGCGGTCCGGGGGCGGTCCGGCCGGCGACGCCGCGATCGGTCAGGTCGAAGGCGCCGGTCGTGAGGTCGAGGAACGCGTAGTCGCCGCTCGCTGCCTCGGCAACGAGGATGGCCGGTGCGAGGCCGCCCTCGCCGCGCGCCAGCCCCGCCTCGAAATGCACGTGGCCGCTCGCATCCGTCGTGGCGGTGGCCAGCACGTCGTTGTTGCGGGCGATGAGCTTGACGGTGGTGCCGGCAACGGGCGCCGCCGACTGCAGCGAGCGTACGAAGCCGTTGACGCCGTCATCGCCGCTGAAGGCGGTGAGGCCGAGGTCCGAGACAACGAACCACTGCGTTGCGCGTTGGGTCCAATAGTCGGGCTTGGTGCCCTTGGGCTCCGCGATCATCACATAGACGCCAGGCGCCAGCGTCTTCACGGTTTCGGCGATCGGGAAGGCGGTGGTCACCTCCTCGTTGATCTTCAAGGACACGGGTAGCTCGCCCTTCCAGATCTCGGTGCCGCGCTGGGTCTTGATCGTCTCGACCTGATCGCCCGACATCTGGCCCTGGAGTTCGCCATCGACGATGGCGCGGAAGAGCCCGCGGTCGCCGATCTTGTAGATCGAAACGGCAATCGCGTCGGTGTTGACGGTGACGAGTGGGATGCCCTGCTGGCCGGTGCTCGGCAGCACGTAGTTGCGCCCGGTGAAGCGGACAGCGGGGCTGCGGTCGCGAACGTAAACTGAAAGGTCGGCGGTCTTGAGCATCGCTTCGCCGGCGAGGTCGGACGGCAAGCCGGCGCGCACCTGCACCTGATAGCGCTGGCCGTGCGCCAGACCTTCCGCGCAGAGTTGCGCGCTGTCGACGGTGACGTTGGCCGGATCCTTGCCGTCGATCGAGATGAAGCTCGAGAAATCATTCTGCGTGCGAGCCAGCAGCTCGGAGAACTGGATGCACAGGCGCGGCGACACGGCATCCGAGTCGACAGTGTAATCGAGGATACGGAAGCCCTGCTCGGCAACCAGCGTCTCGTAGGCCAGGCGCACAGTGGCGACCTCCTGGGCCTCCAGGCTCGCCTTGTAGGCGTTGATAGCGGGGCGCCAGTAGGAGCGCAGCTTCAGGGCCTCGGCGAGGACGGCGAGCGCCTCGGCCTTCGTGTCGGGCTTGGAGGCGTTGAGATAAGCCGAATAGGCGGCGCCGCCCGCGTTGACGGGCATGTTATAGCGCTCGTCATCGGTCGCGGGCGGTGTTGCGAGCAGCGCCTTGGCGAGGCCGAGCCAGCTCCGCGCATCGGTGCGGCCGGCCATGATGGCGTTGATGTAGGCGTTGGCCGCGCCGCGTTGATCATTGGCGGCGAGCAACTTGTCGCCGAGCTTCCGGTGCGTCGCCTGTGGCTTCCCGTCCGGCTTGAAAGCCTGCTTCAAGAACTCCTCATACCGTGCGGCATCGCCTGCCACCTCGTCGTTGACGAAGGGTTTGGTTTGGGCAGAGGCGGCGAGGGGGAGAAGCGAGGAGACGATAAGCAGAAGAAGAATGCGCAGCGCCGAGGCCATGACCACACCTTGTCTTCGGGGTGATCCGCTTGCCGGCTCCGTCACATCCTGTGCGGAGACTTGGTTCTGGGGGGCGGCAGTGCGGCAGATACCCGCGATTGAAGATACGCCGCCACAAGCAGTTGTTCAAACGATGACTTCTGGAAAAGTTGACACCGTTACAAGTGTAACGTCCGCATTTGTGCGACGCTGTGCGGGTGTGCGGATGAGCCGAGTGGAAAGATCTCGCCGCCCGGCGTGGAAATCAATGCCGCGTCAGGATGGTCGGCTTGAGCGGCTGCGAGGGCATCTCGGCGAGGCCGGCCGAGGATCCGGCGGGCATCTGCTCGCTCGCCACTTCGAGGCTCAGCATCGACGCCGGCAGCGGCTGGCACACATTCCAGATGGAGCGAAACGACTGAGTGGCGCGCGCCGCGGATTCGACATGGAAGGTATCGAACATCTCATAAGCGTCCCGCGTCTCGGGCTCGCGGCGCATGCAATCGCCAGTCCAGCTCATGTTGAGGCCGAGCACGAGTTGCTCGTGGGCCTCGAGCAGCGCCGAGCGCGACGCCCAGCGGAACTTGACCGTCGGATGATGTCCGGGCGCGGCCCGGCCAAGCGCGATCCAGTCTGCCATAAGCTCGGCGGGCTCGAGCTTCGCGAAGGCGACTTCGAAGGAAATGTGCAGCGATTTGAGCTCGTTGGCCGAGGCGAGGAGCGCACGGGCGACCGGCGAGGAGGGCGAGCGGGCGATCAGGCTGCCGTGCCGGACGCGGCCGTCGGTGCCTTCGGTGACGCTGGTCCGGTCGAGATAATAACCGACGAAACGGGTCAGGTTCTCCTGTTTCTCGAGGTGACGGACAAGCTTGGCCTGACGCGCATTCTCAAAGAAATTCATGTTCACTCGCCCTCGTGACGCTCTTGCCCGTTGGCCGGGTCGACGTCCGTTTCCTCTTGAACCCCATTTAGCGGCGGGCACGTTAAGGAACGATTGCACTGTGGACCGGGACGGGACATTTTTTGCCCGCCCCGGTCCGGCCCCATCCCCCGTCTCGCCTTTGTTCTTCTAAGGTTCGTTCCCTTTAGCCTTTTGTTTCGAGCACGTTCTACGGCGAACCGGTTCCCACTTCGCCTGAAAGTGCTCTAGCTCTTGCGCGTCCACCACTGGGTGATCATCGGCACATTGAACTCGGCCTGCTCGGTCGGCAGCACCTCTTCGCCGTCGAGTTCGGGCTCGATCCTGTCGAAAGCATTAGGCTCGCGTTCAACAGCGACAGCCTCGACGATAGGCTCGGCCTCGACATTTCGGGCGAGCTGCCGCGAGCGGTCGATGAAGCTCTGGATATCTTGCAGGCTCGACATCGGGTCCGCCTCGACGGGCTTGCCGCCGAGGCCGGGCGCCGGCGCCCACTCCTCGATCGGCTCGACGGAGGTCAGTTCCTCGACAATCGGCGAAATCGCTTCGGTCTCACTATGTGCGACCGCGGCCATAAGTGCCTCGTTGAGGGGCCGGCGCATGGGTTCCACAACCTCCATTTTGGCGGCGAGCGCGCCGTGGGCCATCACCGGCGTCTCCATATGCGGGATGTATGGCATGTGGATGACTTGGGCCGGGGCTTGGCGCGCGGCCATGGCCTCGGTGGAGCCCAGGTCGTGGTAGGCGCGAGGGCGAGACTGTGATGCTGTCGGGCCAGCATTGGCCTGCGCCATGGAGACCGCCGGGCCGCCCGCGAAGCGGACCTCGTCCAGATTGCGCGGGCCGGCGTGACCGTTGGCAGCCGTGTGACCATTGCGTGACCCCGGCATCCAGCCGCCGCCATCGCCGTTGGCGGCCTGCCGGAAGGGCTCGGCCCTGAGCTGCTCCTGGGGCTTACTCGTCTGCTTCAGCTCGGCAATGGTCGAGACCTGGGCGTCGATGACGGTTTTCTGCTGGCGTACCGTCTCGGAGAGCTCGCTCAGCATCCGTTTGACGTCGGCGAGCGGATCGGCGGCAGGTTTGGCTTGCGCTGCGGCTGCAACCTTGGGCTCGGCAACTGGCGCGGTCATCGGCTCCATATCGAGCGTCGGCTCGATCGGCGCCTTTCCGGTCATGTCGTTGGCGACATCACCCAAGTCGGGCATGCCCTCGTCGAGCATCGGCGGCTCGCGGCGGAGCGGATCGACGAAGGTCCGCCAGCGCCGGGCGCGCTTGGCGAGCCGCTCGGCCTCGGCCTGCTCGCGCGCCGCCCGTTCCTCGGCCGCCATTTGCACGGTCCGCATGCGCCGCTGCTCGGCTTCGACCCGCTTGGCCGCGCCCATGATGGCCGAGAGGATCATCTCCGGCCAGGCGCCGTTGTTGAACTTGAAAATGCGGAACGCTTCGACGTCGGAATATTTGCTCCGCTGCTGCTTCAGCTTCTTCTGGATGTAATTCGACGTGAACATCGACACCGGCACCGGCTTGAAGATTTGCTCGCGCTCGAAGCTCGTGAAGAGGTTATTGAGCAGATAGGCCTCGAGCTGGGCGCGCTCGTTGTCCTCCTTGGAGGCGGCCCGGTCCTCGCCGCCGTTGAGCGGAATGGCCGCGTAATAGACGCCGCGCCAGTTGAACACGACATGGCGCAGCACCTCGAAGGTCCGCCGGATCGTCTCGTCCACATGGATGGCGTGGAATTTCGACAGCACCTCGATGACCGGCCACTCCTGGGCCTCTTTCATCTTCGTCTCGAGGCGCACGAAGCGGTTCATCGGCCGGCTGATGGAAACGAGCAGCAGGCAGATATCGACGAAGATCGCCGCCATCAGCGGCACCCAGTCGCGATTGCCGAGGCCGACGGCAACCTTGTCCGTGCCGCTCGCGGATTGCGCGCCGGGCTCGAGCGACTGAATGGCGCGCTTCTGCTCGTCGCGGATCTCATCCGCGGAGGGCGGCAGCTTGAATTTCAGCGCGCCGGTCATGGTGGCGAGCAGCCGGCTGAAGGCCTCGATGGTGGCTTCCGACCCTTCGACGGCGGCGATGCCGGGCTTCGTCACATCGGGCAGCTGGTCGAGAGCGGCGACGGCGGCGCGCAATGTGGTCTGGAGCTGTGAATCAGGGCAGGCGAAGGTGCCGCCCTTTTCATCCGAGAAGGTCGTGCGCTCGGCCCGGTCGGCGAAATCGGCCTTGAATTGCTTCAGCTGCGGATCGGTGCGGAAGGCGTTGTAGCTGGTCACCGTCCGGTCGAGCTTGCGGCCGAGCTCACGCATGAACTCGTTGCGGGTTCCGGTCGCATCGAAGGTCGAGGCGTCCTGCATCACGACCTTGGCGAGGTCGGCGTCGAGCGCCTTCACGTCGGCCTTCAAGACGCTGATGCGCTCGCTGACAAAAGATTCGGCAAAGGAAAAGCGCGTCGCGTCCGCCTCGCGCAGCCGCCGCCGCGGGCCATCGCCCGGCCGGCTGTTGGGGCAGGACTTGCCGGTCGCGATTTCTTCCTGCGCCTTTCTCGTCGATACCGTCGACAGGGCGGCGAGCGTGGTGACGAGCTGGGAAAGTCGGGCTTCCGCGCCGTGCAGCGCCGATTGCACCTGCGTCACGGCGCTTTCCGCCGACCGGGAGGCTTCCGTGCGGCTTTCCAGAACCTTCCAGTAGAAGCCGAAACCGAAGCCGACGGAGATCGTGGTGAGGAAGATGTAGCCGGCGACGTAGATGAGCTTCACCATGCCGTTGATCGGCGCGAAAATCTGGTCGAGCAGCCAGATGATCATCAGCATCAGCATGGCGACCGAGAAGGCGGTGGCCACCTTCAGCATCAGGTCGACGGAGCCCATGTTGGCCTCGATCAGCTCGAGCATGCCGACATAGGTGGCGATCCAGGAGAGGATGCCGAGACCAGTCACGAGGAGGATTTTCTTCCAGTCGCCCCGTGGCTTGCGCGGGCGCTTCTCGGGTTCCCGCTCGTCGAAGGCGTCGGCGATGAGGAACGACGCGCCGGGATCGGGCGCGGTTGTCTTGGATGTGCTCATGACGGCAGCCGGGACTCCCTACGCCACGAACGGATTTGCGGCTGGCCGGGCGGCGCGCAATTGCCCCGCTCGCTCGATCCCTGCCCCACAACACCCAAACGCGACAGCTACTTGCTTGACGGTTTTTAAAAACGTCCCCCGGTTTGATCCGGTTCTGCTTTTCTTCTCCCAACTTGGCCGATCTTTGGTTCGATGATGGCGCAAGTGGGATGGTGCACAGGGGAGGCGCTTCGCGTCGGCGAATGGCGCGTAGCGAATGGCGAATGGGGCGATCGACGACCCGCTTTCGTTTCCCCACTCGCCATTCGCCACTCACCATTCGCCCTCTTCACAGCCAACGCTCCGCTCCCACCGCGACCCGTCACCGAGCCCGAGTGCATAAATAATCTAGAGGGACGGAGTGGCCGGCCCGTTGGTAATTTCATCGGATGTGGGTCGCGCACGATCGCCTCATATGGGATCGCATTGGCGATCCCATATGAGGCGTGAATCGTTCGCGAAAGCGAATGTGGCGCGAGAGATTCACGTCATCCACCGGCGCGAACGCGCCCTTGGATGACGATCTCGCGCGCAGCCACTCCGCCGTCGCCGAGGGTTTGCCGCCGCCGTGGATTTCCGGGGTCTGAGCCCAATGTGGAAACCCCTCGCCTACATCCGGGGCGAGAGTAGCTTGGGTCAGGCATGGCCCATCCCAAGCGGCAGTGAGGTACCGGCTAGCTTATGCCCGGCCCCTTCGACGCTCCCCGTCACCGGCTCACCAGCGCGCGTTCCAGTCCTCTGGGGACGGGGTTGGGACGGAGTATGCGGGTGCGCGCAAGGAGCGGGGATAAGTTCTTTGTCGGCTATGGTGAATGGAACGGAAACGTTTGTGGGGAAACGCCGGTGTGCCGCTGCCCCCTCACCCTTCCCTCTCCCCGCAAGCGGGGAGAGGCAGAAACGTGGTGCGTCCCTCACATGTGAGGTGAGCGCGGTGCTGGCCTGCCTCTCCCCGTAGCGCAGCGTACGGGGAGAGGGAAGGGTGAGAGCCAGCCACTGAGGGGGTCGTTGCCAAGACCATCTGACCCGCCCGCGGCCCTTACGCTTGGGCCTCAGTGTGCCGCCCGAAACTGTCGAGGATCGCCTGCCAGCCCTGTTGCTGCTGCTCGACCGGAAACGTCGTCTCGGGATCGAAGGTGACGCGGACGCGCACACCATCGGCGCCGGGAAGAAACTCCACCTCGGCTTTGCGATCGCCGAAATCATAGCCGATGAGCTTGTGCTCGATCACCTTCGTGTAGGTGCCCGCGAAGTCGAACCCCATGCTCTTGTCCTTCGCCTCCATGCGCGAGGAGAAAGCGCCGCCGGGCCGGAGATCGACGCTCGCGGCGACGTGTGCCAATCGTCGGAGGCGGCGTTCCATTGCATGATGTCGGCCGGCGTCGTGTAGGTCCGCCAGACCTTGTCGATCGGGGCTTTGACGGTGGTTTCGACGGTGATGCGCATGGGCTGACCTCAGCAATTGCACTTCATGACTTTGGCTCGACACCGCTCAATCCGAACCAGTGGAGCTCTTCGAAGAATTTGACGAGCCTGGCATACGCGTCATCGTCCTTCACAACGCGATGCCACTGGTTCTCCTTGACAGGCGTATCCACATAGCGAAGCTCAATCGTACAATCAGATAGGGGGGACACCCTGAGATAAGTGTTGCCGAGATTCGAGCCAACTGGCGTATGAGGTGTCTGCGTGATCAGCAAGTCGACCATCGAAGTGGTGCCAAAGAGTCCGGACGCATAGGGCGACAATTCTATTTGCTGCACAAACCGGAGCATTCCCTCGAGCGGATGACCGAGGTCAACAAGCTCTCGATAGTATCTACCGACCTCTTGCCAGGACATGACCATGCGACGGCAGCCGATGTTGAAGGTAGTCAGTTGAAGGCCGTGATGATCGGCTCTTCGGGGTGCTTAGCAACATTCGACGTCTTCGTGGCCTTACTACTCCTCCGCCGCCACCACCGGCCCCTTCTTCGCTTCCTTCGCCAGATCCTGCAGCAGGATCTCCGCGAGCGGTGCCGCGATCTGCGCGGCGTGCAGCTTCCTCGCCCAAGGCTTGTTGGCGTTGCCGGTGCCGACGACGATCACATAGCTGTACGACGCGCCGTTGTTGAACTGCAGCCCGCCGGCGACCCAGGTGTCGACCGTCGCATCCGGATCGAGCGTCACTTGCGTGCCGGTCTTGGCGAAGTGGAGCTTCACGTCATCGCGCCGCGCCGCGCACCAGTCCGAGATGCTTTTCAGCGTGCCGATGCGCTGCTTGCCCGCCTGGTAGCAAAGCGGCGCCGAGAGAAACGTCTTGATGAGCCCGTGGGCGGAAGGCTCGATCAGATTGTTCGGGATGATGTCGTTCGTCGAGCCCTGGTCGTTGACGATGGGAGAAGACAGCAGCGCACGGTCGAAGGCGAACTTCTTGACGAGCGTCGGCTGCTTGACCGGCAGGCCGCCGCGGCCGGTCAAAGCGGCGAGCACGACGGATGCCATGTGATGCACGCGACGCGGGCTGCCGGCGATGAGCCCGCGGACGCTCGCCGTCGAGGGCGGTGTACCCTCGCCGTTGCCATCCGGCGGCGGCATGGCAAAGCCGAAGCCGTCGACGAGCACCTGGAAAGGATGCTGACCGACGCGCGCGGCGCGCCATTCGATGGGCTTGTTGAGCGAGCAGGCGAAGGCGACGAGGGCTTTCCGGCCTCGCGACACCGTGCCGTCGTGGCGGCAGGTTTCCAGGCCCGCGGAAGGCGCTTCGGGATCCTGGTAGAGGCTCTCGGGCAAATCTTTGCCCTGGTTCGCAATGGCAATCGCCGCGATCATCTTCCCGACGGAGGCTATCGCACGCGTCTCGCGCGCCGGCTCGTAGAGTCCTGTCTCCGCATTCATGGCGCCGGCCGACCCGAAGTAGGCGGCGATATCCTGGCCCTCGAAATAGCGGACGATCTCGCCCTTGGCGTTGGCGGCGGCGATGACGATGCTCGGAACGGTCTTGCCGTCGGTCGCGCCGGGGGTCGAGAGGTCGAGCGTGTAGCCCGGATCGATTTGCGCTTGGTACTCGGTCTGCAAGGCGGCGAGCCGCGCCTTGACCGTCTCGCGGAAGCGGCGATTCTCCAGCACGTCGAAGGTGAGGGTGACGCCGCGCACATACTCGCGCCAGCCGAAGCCGAACTCGTTCTTCATCTCCTCGCGCGCGCCGATGAGACCGGCGGGCAGCAGCAGGTTCGCGCGCAGCACCGGATTGGCCTGGGCGGCTTTCGATTTCTCCGGCGCCAGTTCGTCGAGCGCCTCCTGCAGCTTCGGCTTCACCTGCGGGTCGGGCGGGCCGTTGGCGATCTGCGTCAGCTCGAACCAGACGGCCTTCTGCTCGTCGTCGGGGAGCAGCTCGGTGGCGCATTTGCGGGCGCGCACGTCGACGATGTAGCGCCAGCGGTCGAGGCGCACCTCGTTGAGCTTCTCGCTGCCGGGCATCAGGATGATCGGCTTGTTGACGGCGGATGCCAGCACGAGTTGTTCGGCAATGGTCAAGTCCTTCGCCGGCTTGCCGAAAACGATACGGCTCGTCGTCTCGACGCCGTGCAGCGGCGAGCCGCCGGTGCGCTGCGCCAGCCAAAGATGGTTGGAGGCCCATTGTTTCAGGGGCTCGATGTCGCCGTCCTTCGTCAACGCCCAGTAGATGACGGGCGCATCCCACCACTCGGAGAACTTGCGGCCGAGTTTGGTCGCGATGCTCTCGTTGCGGGAGGGCGGCGTCTTGTAGATGACGCGGGCGAGCTGCATCGGCAGCGTCGAGCCGCCGACGCCGATGTGGATGCCGCCGCCCGCGATCGAGCGCGAGATCGTCGAATAGGGGATCTTGAGCACGCCGATCAGGTCGATGCCGAAGGGATTGAGCCAGGTGCCGATGTTGCGATCCTCGTGATAGACGAGGCAGCGCCAATAGAACTCGGGCGCCTCCTCGACGGGGATCGACTTGTGGTCGGGATTGGCGATGTAGCCCGAATCGGCGAGCTCGATCGGGCGATCCGTCGTGTTGAGGTCGCGCTTGGAGTCGAGCAGCGGATCGAAGGTGCCGACAAAGCTGCCGTCCTGGTCGTAGAGGGCGGTGGCGAGCCAGCGCTCGCTGTCATAGGTGAGCTTGTCGGCGAGCCAGTACTGGCCGGTCATGCCTCTGAGCGGCGCGAAGACGTAGACGAGGAACACCGCGAAGACGACATAAGCGCCCGCCGCCGCCACGACCCAGCGGAAGCGGCCGAGGCTCGGATTGAAGAAGAGCAGCCCGGCGAGGAATCGAAGAACTTTCACCGGCAAGCCGAGCAGAAGCTCGGCGACGAGCGACCAGAGCCGGAACACCAACAACATGCCGCCACTCGACTGGTACGAGACCAAACCCCGGGCGCATCTCGTCGTCGCCCCGCCACGCATCCGGGCAGTTGGCGCGTTGCGGCGCGCCGTTTCCGGTAGCGCAGGGCTAGGAGAGGTTTATGGCGAATTGATCACGGGACTGGGGCTGATACACGCCAGCAACCCGTCAGAAGCCTTGTGCGATCGGCGTCCGTCTCGGCGACCGCTGCATACGGCGACCGCGCCGGGCCCGATCCGGGCTCAATAGAAACTGTAGAGCAAATAGACGCCGATGCCGACGCACGGGGCAATGAGCGAGGCGGCTACTGCCACAAACAAACTACGCGTCACCTGGTACATCTCGAACCCAAGCCTGACCACTTACTTTCAGGATACATCCGATCATTGCGCACAGCAAATTCAAAATGCAGTGATAAACTCACAATTGGTTAACTATGATCTTCTGGGTTACAGTCAGCGCGTGTGTTTCGAAAAGGAAAGCCCAGTCCTTCGATTGGCGGCGCGGCGAATGCGAGATGGTTCGAATTCATGGGGTGGCCAGCCTTACTTGGTAGCCACACAACCACCACGAGCGTGCTAGAGACTGGATCACCAAGGCCATCCCGGCCGGTGAGGAGCGCCGGCCGGGACCGGTCAGTCGCGGGGGTAGCGTATGGGTCATTCGATCGCGGTGATGAACACCAAGGGCGGCGTCGGCAAGTCGACGGTCGTCATGGCGCTGGCGGAGACGCTCTCCGCATTCCACAAGAAGAACGTGCTGGTCATCGATTCCGATTCCCAAACCTCGATCTCGACCATGCTGATGGCGACCGAGCGCTGGGAAGAGATGGAGCGGCAAGGCCGCACCCTCGTCGATTACCTGGTCGGTCAGGTGCTGCCCGAGCATGGGCCGGCCAAGGCAAGCTGGCACGAATATGTGGTCACCGGCGTTTCGGACGTCGAGGATGCCCGCACCGTCAATCTCATCCCCTGCCATATGGAGCTGACGCTGTTCGAGCGGAAGATCTCCGCCGAACGCAAGGAGCGCGAGCTCCGCGCCGCCGTCCGCGCGCTGCTCTCCGAGGCCAAGCGGCTCTACGATGTGGTTATCGTCGACTGTCCGCCCGGGCTCTCGGTGCTGACCGAATGCTGGCTGCGCGAGGTCGACTATCTGATGCCGCCGATCAAGCCGGACTATCTCGCCGTGCGCGGATTCTCGGTGCTGAAGCGCTTCCGCCAGAGCCAGGCCGATCAGGGGTTCGCCGACATCATCGGCGTGGTGATCAATCTGAAGGACGGCCGTATCGCCAGCGAGGAGCAGTGGCATCGCCGGCTTGCCGAGGACCCCGATAACCGGGTGTTCCAAACCAGCATCCCGCGCCGGGCCTACATCCAGCGCGCCGCCGATTTCGACCACGAGACCCGTAGCTATCTGGCGAAGTATCCAGGCGACGCCGGCCAGGCGATGCGTGGAATCGCGCAAGAGGTGCTCGACCGGTTGGTCGGCGCGCCGTTGCTGCGGCCGCAATCGGCACCCCCTCAGCAGGCAGCATCGCGTCCGCCGCTCCGGCCGGTGCCGCAGCCGCAGGCTGCTCCTGTCCAGGCTTCTCCCATAGCGGCAGCGGTTCCACGCCGGCCCGCACCTGTCCCGCCCGGCACAGCGCCCTCGACCCCACAGCCTCTTCCAGCCGCGCGTCCCGCGCCCCTTCGCCACGTCGAAACCGACCGGCCGATCGAGCTTGGCGAGGCCGGCGCCCCCTCGCTGCGGCCCGTACCAAAGCAGGGTTAGCGCGGGCGGCGATCAGGCCAAACTGGGTCGAGCATGCCGGGCTGGGCTCGAGAGCGAGTTGCCGGCGTGTATTGAGTTTGCGGTGCGTTCTTCCAGTACGCCATCCAGTGCAATTCTGGTCGCATCGAGCAGAGCTTTGACCTCCACGATCTCGCTCGTCCCAGGAAGTGCCGCCGCATCGAGCGCCCGCTCCTCGATGGCCGCCAGGACATCACCTAGAGCCATGGCCCCGATGTTGCGGCACATCGAGTTCAAGGCATGAGCCGCCGAGGCGGCCTCGCCTGCGCTCTCGCCGCGGCTCGCCGTATCGAGGCGGTCGAGCGCGGCCGGTGTGTGATCGAGGAAGAGGCCGATCGTCCGGACCACCAGATCGTCGCCGGGGCTGCTCATCTCGGCGATCGATTGGAGCACCTCGTGATCGAGCACCGCGGAACCTTCGTTACTTTCACCCTCCGCGCGCGCCGTGCGGCCAGGCTCAACCATGATCTCGTGGGGTTCTGCCCGATCGCCCACCCACCGATCGAGGCAGCTGGCGATCGACTGCAGCGTGAACGGTTTGGCCAGGCAATCGGACATCCCGGCGCTCCGCCAGGCCTCAGCGCGGCGACCGACCACATGGGCCGTCAGCGCGACGACCGGCATGGGCTCGCGGCCGCTCATACGCTCGGCGTCGCGAATGAGGCGAGTCGCCTCGTAGCCGTCCATCGCTGGCATGCTGACGTCCATGAAGACGATATCGAAGCGGCCGCTTGCCGCCGCCGCCACGGCCTCGGCGCCGTTCTCGACAGCGGTGATGCGAGCGCCCAGGCGCGACAGTGCCTCGGCGAGCACCTCGCGGTTGATGGCATTGTCGTCGGCGGCGAGCACGCGGAGGCCGGCGAATTTTCGCTTCGCCGTGCGCGCAACGTGGCCCCGCGCAGGGCTGTCGTTCGATGGCGTCTCGCCAGCGAGCGCCGGAGCGAGGACGGAGACGGCGTCCGACGCCGTGACGGGCCAGGCGATCTGATGAAGCACGCGGCCCAGCCGCTCGATGCGGGTCACCGCGGGATCGCCGAGGCGCGCAATGGCGACGAATGCGAGCGAAGCGGGCGCATGTTCGGCCAGCGGCGCCAGATCGCTCGCATGGCCGACGAGCACGCCCGGCCGTCCAGCATCGTGTGCGAGTGCCTCGCCGAAGTCGATCGGCCGGACCATGGCGCCGAGTTGGGCCGCCGCCGCCATCATAGCCTGCCGGGAGGGACCCTCGGGCATCAGCAGGAGCAGATCATCCGGGTGCGCTTGGGGCACTGCCGCCGCGGGCTCGATCAAGGGACACGTCACCGTCACCGTGAAAGTCGAGCCCCGGCCCTCCGCACTTTCGACGGTGATCCGGCCAGCCATGGCCTTGACGATCTTCTGCGAGATGGTGAGACCGATGCCGGTGCCGCCGAAGCGCCGCGTGATCGACTGATCTGCCTGCGAGAAAGCCTCGAATATCGTGGCTGCCTGATCCCGCGTCATACCGATGCCCGTGTCGGCGATGGCGAATGAAAGCGTGATTTCATCGCTCGCACTGTCCACCAGCCCGACCGACAGCGTCACGCCGCCCTCTTCGGTGAACTTCAGTGCATTGTTCACGAGGTTCGACAGCACCTGGGTGAGGCGAACGGGATCAGTGCCGATCCGCCGCGGCAGTCCCGGCCCGGCGACGACGGCGAGGTCGAGCCCCTTCGACGCCGCGCGCTCGCCGAACAGGCGCACGACGTCCTCGGCGATCGCCACCGGATCGGCCGCGATGCATTCGAGCTCGAGCTTCCCCGCCTCGATCTTCGACAGGTCGAGGATATCGTTGATGATGGCGACGAGGCCCTGGCCCGAGCGGACGATGACATCGGCATAGCGCTGCATCCGCGGCTCGAGGCCCGAAGCCGACAAGAGTTCCGCCATCACCAGCATGCCGTTCATCGGCGTCCGGATCTCGTGGCTCATGGTGGCGAGGAACTCGGATTTCGCCTGGTTGGCGGCGACCGCCTGATCCTTGGCGGCGCTGAGCTCGAGCGTGCGCTCGCTGACCGTCTCTTCGAGGTGGTCACGATGTTCGCGCAGTGACCGGTCGCGGCTCGAAATTTCGCCGAGCATGGCATTGAAGGAGTTGACGAGCGCGCCGGTTTCGTCCTCGGTCGCGCGGGAGACGCGGCGCGAGAAATCGCCGGTCTCGCGGACATCGCTCATGGCCGTCGCAAGGTCCGAGATCGGCCGTGAGACGATGCGTTGCATCCGCATCGCCAGGATCATGCCGATGAGGGCGGCGAGCAATCCGGCGATCAGCGCGGATGCGATGCCGTTCCAGAAGGCGAACCGCAGCGCCGTCAAATCAGCGATCATGAGGAGCTTGCCGATTGTTCTCCCTTCGCTCACGACGGGCGTCTCGACAGGAAAGGTCGAGAGGCTGAGCGCCGATGCGAGGCCGAGCTGCCTTTCGGCTCCGGCGGTTTCGCCGATCCGGCTGACGAGCACCCCGTTGCCGAAGGAGGCGACTTTGCGTCCGCTCGCGTCCGCGACCTCGACATAGGTCACGGCCGGCATACGGCGGATGGCACGTAACGTGGAAAAGATTTCCCGATCCTTGCCGGTCGCCATCGCCGGCTCGATGGTCGCGGCAAGCATTGCCCCGATGGCGCGCAACTCCGCCGTTTTGGCCTCGAAACGGCGGTCGAGATCGCGCCAGCCGAAGACGAGCGAGACCGTCAGCAGCGACACCGAGGTCGCCGCCACGACGATTGCCGCGATCTTGTTGCGCACCGAGCGCCGGACGACGCGGAGCATAATTCGAGCTGCCATCCGGCCGAGCCGGTTCCTCTACCTGAAGTCAGAGGCAGCCTAGCAGCGGCCCGTTAACAACCGGTCGCGACGGTAAGGGTGTGAGAGATGCGGGCTAATCGTTCAAATTTTATCTTCTTTGGACAGGATGTCTTCAAATCTGCCCTGTAGATTGCGGTGGAAACAGAACGAATAGGCAGATTGGATCCTGGGAACATATGTCAGCTCCCCTGGTAGAAAGCGACGTCCTGGTCGCCGACGACGATCCGGTGTTTCGCTCGCTTGTCGCCAAGCGCATCGAGATGCTCGGCGCGCGGCCGATCGAGGCCGCGAACGGCTCCGAGGCATGGCAGATTCTGTCGAGCCGGCCGGTTGACTTGGCGCTCATCGACATCGATATGCCGGGGATGACGGGTGTCGAGCTCATCCAATGCATCCGCGGCTACCCCAAGACCAAGCACCTGCCCGCCGTCGTCATCACCTCGATCAGCCGGAGCGAGACCGTCCGGCAGGCGCTGGGCGCGGGCTGCACGGCCTATCTGACGAAGCCGCTGCAGTGGGCCATGTTCGGCGGATACATCGGCCATTTGCTCGAGATGTCGCGCAAAAGCCGGAACGCCGAGGCAGAGCTCGCCCGATACAAGCAGGTTTCCTCCGAGCTCGCCGCCGAGTGCCGGGAGCGGGTGCTGGCGGCCGTGCTGCGATCGGGAAACCTGGATCCCAAGGTGGCGTGCGCCGAAATTGCTCGGGCTTTCGAGGGATTGGCCGGGAGCATGATCGCATTCGACGCGGTCGAGCGTGACAAAACCGTTCATGCCGCCTGATCGTTCCAACATTGTCCTGGGAAGGGATCGCCCGCTGCATCGGCTTGCTCGCGCCTGGCGCGACGAGCGGGGCGGCGTGCTGATGATCTTTGCCGTGACCCTGCCGCTGCTGGTCGCGGCGGTCAGTCTTGCCGTCGACTACAATCGCTCGCTGCAGGCGCGCGAGCAGATGCAGTCGGCCGCCGATGCCTCCTCTCTTGCCGCGGCGCGCGAGCTGAGCCTGTCCAACGCCAAGATGAACGGCATGACAAGCGTCGTCGCGGCGGTGGTTGCCAATTTCATCGACACGGCCGCCAAAGGGAAGGTCTGGGCTGGCGATCTCGTGACGGACACGAAAGTGGACGAGGACAAGCTGATCGTCCGCGTCAGCCTCAAGAGCAGGGTACCGGTGGTGCTCGGCATGCTCGCCGGGCAAACGGAGTGGGTGGTCGAGGCGGCGAGCGAAGCGCAGGTGCTCGGCCAGCCCAATATCTGCGTGCTCGGGCTCGATCCTTCCGCGGTCGGCACCATCTCGCTCGAGCGCAATGCCGACGTCCTCGGCGACGGCTGCGCGGTGTTCTCGAATTCCGATCACCCCAATGGCATCAAATCCAAGAACAGCTCGATGCTCGCGGCGAACCTCATCTGCTCGGCCGGCGGCAAAGATGGTGGCCCTGGCAATTTCCTGCCGGAGGTGCTGACCGGCTGTCCGCAGTTCGAGGACCCCCTCGCAAACCGGCCCGAGCCCGATGTCGATCCCGATTGCGTGGAAACGGATCTCGTCGTCTCGGGCGGCCCCCGGACGCTCTCACCTGGAACATATTGTGGTGGACTCAATGTCATCGACGCGTCGGAGGTTGCGCTCGAACCCGGCATCTACGTGATCAAGGACGGACCTCTCGCCATCGACGGCGGCGCGGTGCTGAAGGGCGAGGGTGTCGGATTCCACTTCACCGGCGCAGGTGCGGTACTAGCCATCGGCGCCAATAGCACTATCGCGCTGGAAGCCGCCATCGACGGGCCGATGGCGGGCCTGCTGATGTTCGAGAGCCGGTCGCAGTCGACGCAAGGCCGGCATGTGCTGCTGGCCGACAACGCGCAAACCATGATCGGCACGATTTATCTTCCCCGCGGTGAGCTCAGAATCGGCGGCTCGAGCGAGCTCGGCACAGCCTCAGCCTATACCGCCATCGTCGCCCGGCAGCTGACCTTGACCGAAGGCCCGCGCGTCGTCCTGCATACCGACTACGACCAGACGAGCGTACCCGTGCCCGACGGCATCAAGGGGACGAAAACGCCCATCGCGCTCGTGAAGTAGCAGATCGGGCCGTGCAGCGCTCGCTGCTGTGCCGCCTCGCATTCATGCCGCTCGAGCATGCCGAGAGTGGCATCGACTCACCGCCCAAGGCGAGTCGAACGGCGCCGGCGGCCTATGTGCCGATTGCCGGGTTCCATGCGACGCCGTTTCAGACCTTAGGCTGCTGCTGGGTCGCGCAGTGAATGCCGCCGCCGGCCTCGCCGATCGGATCGACGTCGAGGCTGATGATCTCGCGACCGGGATAGAGCTGGCCCAGGATGCGGGCGGCTTCCGCATCGGCGCGATCATCTCCGAACTCGGCGCCGATCACGGCGCCATTGCACACATAGTAGTTGACGTAGCTCGAGACGAACTCGATCGAGCGGGACCGGATGCGGTCGTAGCCGGGGCTCGGCAGGACGACAAGGTCCAACTTGCGGCCTTGAGCGTCGCGCGCCTGCTTCAGGATGCCATACGTCTCGAAGGCGGAGACCGACCAGGGATCGGAGCGGTCGACGGAGTCGGGCAACTGAATGAGCACCTGCCCCGGTTTGACGAAGCGGGCCAGCGCATCGATGTGGTAATCCGTGATGTCGGCGCCCTTGATGCCGGGCGCCCAGATCACGCGCTCGGCGCCGAGCGCGGCCAGTAGCCGCCGCTCGACCTCGCCCTGGTCCATGACGTTCCGGTTGGGGTTAACCCAGCAGCTGGCATGGGCGATGAGTGTGCCCGCGCCATCGGTCTCGACGCCGCCGCCCTCCCCGACGATGCCGCTCTCGAACACCGGCAGCCCAAGTCGCTCGGCGACGCGCTCAGCGATCCGGCCGTCATTGTCGTGGATTTGCTTAGCCCCCCAACCGTTGAAGTTGAGCTCCGAGGCGGCAAGACCGCCCTTACCATCGACGACGAAGGTCGGCCCCGAATCCCGGCACCAGAGGTCTTCCGTCTCGATCGGCCACAATTCGATGCCTTCGCCGAGCCTGGCCTTTGCTGCTTTGTGCTGTGCCTCGCCGGCGAGAACCACGACGGGCTCGAAGCGAGCGATGGCGCGCGCGATATCGGCAATGCTCGCTTGCGCTTCCTCGAGTGGCCCCTGTCCGCCGTAGATCGCGGCGCGCGCCGGCCATTGCATGAACGTGCGCTCGTGCGGGTCGGATTCCAGCGGCATGTGCAAGCCGGCGGCGCGCGCGTCTCCCGCTTCGGCGGCGTTGGCGCGAGACGTCATGGCGAGACCTCCGAGCATGGATAGGCCACCGGCTGCGGCAGCGGATAGAATTTGGCGGCGTGTGCGCACGATGTCGGTCCTCGATGGCTTGTGGGATTTGCTCAGCCGATCGCGGCCGGCAGCTCCTGGGTGATGCAGTGAATGGCGCCGCCGCCGGGCGCGATGGCGCTGACATCGACCTCGACGATGCGGCGGTCGGGGTAGGCTTGGCTGAGCACCGCCCGCGCCTTGGCATCGCCGGCCGTGCCGTAGGCCGGCATGATGACGCCACCATTGGCGAGGGCGAAGTTGATGTAGGACCGGCAGAAGACGTCACTCGTCCGCTCGGCCTCGATCGCCTCTTCGAGCGGGATGATCTCGAGGCTTCGGCCGCTCGCATCCGTTTCGCTGCGGAGCGCTTTCAGGTTCTCGGCCAGGATGCGGGCGTGCGGATCGGTCGGATCGGGGTTGGTCTCGAACAGCACAACGCCGGGGGATACATAGGTGCACATGCCGTCGATGTGGCCGTCGGTTTCGTGGTCGAGCGGGTCGCCGGGCAGCCAGATGACCTTTTCGACGCCCAGCATGGCTTTCAGCTCCGCCGTCGCCAAGGCCTTGTTGACACCCGGATTGCGGTTCGGATTGAGGATGCTCGTCTCCGTCACGATCAGCGTGCCCGCGCCGTCCGAGCACAAAGAGCCGCCCTCGCAGGTCAGCCAGGAGTGGCATAGCGGGATGTCCAAATGGGAGAGCAGCCGCCCAGCGAGCGCCTGATCCTCGTTCCACGGCGTGTGCTTGGCGCCCCAGGCGTTGAAGCGCCAGGAGATGCCGGCGAGCCCACCATCGGGACGCCGCACGAAGGTCGGGCCGGAATCGCGGATCCAGGCATCGTCGATCGGGAGCTCGATCACCTCGGCGTGATTGCCAAGCTGATGTCGCGCGTCGTTGGCATGTGCGGGGTGGGCGACCATGGTGACGGGTTCGAACTCGGCGATGGCACGGGCAACCGCCACATATCCCCTCTGCATGTCGTTGAGCCGGTCGCCATAGAGGTCCGTGCGATGGGGCCAGGCCATGAAGGTCTGCTGGCGTCGTCCGGTCTCGCAAGCGCGGCGGAAACCGAGTTCACTTGGAACTCCATTCAACCTAGGCCCTTCGGGCGTCGTATTCTCGGGCTGCATGGCGTCCTCGCTGGGCTAAGAAATTTCGTTACTACAGGCATATATTGACCAAGCAGGCCCGGTTTGGTCAAACGAGTTTGTTTCCTTTCCATGTGGAATGGGATTTATATGCGCCGGTATCGCAACGTGCTGCCGTTCCCGTTTCTGCAAGGCATCGAGGCCGCCGCCCGCCTCGGCAACTTCAGCTTGGCGGCTCACGAGCTCGGCCTCAGTCCGGCGGCGGTCAGCCATCAGATGCGACTGCTCGACGACCGGCTCGGACAAGTGCTGTTCCGGCGGGTGGGCCGGCAGCTGACGTTGATCGAAGGCCCGCGCGTCGTTCTGCATACCGACTACGATCAGGCGAACGTACCCATGCCCGACGGCATCAAGGGGACGAAAACGCCCATCGCGCTCGTGAAGAAGGGCGCTGGTGGGAGAGACTCGCCGCCACCAGGTGGTAATGCCGGAGCGAGGCCGAACCCCCTGCATGTGCACCGTGCCGGTGATGGCCGCTTGAGTTGCCGGGGAGCATCGGGGAAGCGCGAATGAACGGGCGCTGCGCGCGATTTTCGGAACGAAGGCTTGTATTCTTCCGGCAATTTCAGGAACCTGCATCAACATACCGGGGCGGTTTCCCGGATTGCCGGGCTCGGATGCGGAGCATATCTCGAGTTAACCAGAAGCAGCTAGCATCGGCGGACTTCCCGGCGAGGTGATCAATGGCAACGTATTTAGTCGGTTATTCTGAGCACGCTCAGCTGGACCAGCTGACGCCCCTTAGACATGCTCACGACAGCGATCGCTGGCGGAATCATATCGCCCTCTATTACGGCAGCTCCACGGGCTCAGGCGGTTCGGAGGGCGAAACCGTGCGGCCGGTACTGGCGTGGGCCGGCTCGGAGGTCATCGATTGGGGCAATACGCTCACCGTCACGGTGTCGGACGGTGAAGGTTATCATGCTATCGGCAGCGAGCTCGAGGATTGGATTACCGGACGCTCCGGGTCGGACATTCTCGAAGGCCGCCGCGGTCACGACAAGCTCGAGGGAGCCGACGGTGACGACCGGCTGGTCGGTGGGCGGGGCGCCGACGATCTCCACGGTGGCGACGGTGTCGATACGGCCGTCTTTGGCGGCACGCTCGAAAAATTCCGTTTCGTGGCATCGACCGGCGAGTTTCAGTTCAAGGTCGTCGACGAGCGCGAAAGCAATGTCGATGGCGTCGACCGGGTCGGCCGGGACATCGAGCTGCTCGAGTTCGACGATGTCACCATCGACCTGCGAGAGACCCACCTTCCCGAGGCCAAGGACGATCGCTTCATCCTGACCGAGGACGACAAGAGTAAGCTTCTGTCGGTCGTCGAGAACGATGTCGATTTCGATGTTGTGGTCGGTCTGGAGCAGTTCCAGGTCACTCAGGTCGGCAGCACGGCCATAGGCGATGGGTCGACGGCGGTCCGTCTACCGTCCGGCGCGATCCTCACCATGTGGCCGGATGGCCGCTTCGTCTACAATCCCAACGGCAAGTTCGACGATCTGCCCAAGGACAAGTCGGCGAACGATTCATTCAAGTACACGGTGACCGATGGCAATGGCGGAACCGCGACGGCGACGGTCGACATCGTCATCAGGGGCACGAACGATGCGCCTGTGGCCAAGAACGTCAAGGGCGCGGTCGGCGAGAACGGATCGGCGATCACAATCACTGCCGATTTCGAGGATGTGGACACATCCGACACTCACAGCTTCCTGATCAACACCACGGGAACGAAGGGCTCGGTCGTCAACAATCTCGATGGGACCTTCAGCTATTCGCCGAACGGCAAGTTCAAGTCTCTCGCGGTGGGCCAGAAGGCGACCGACACCTTCAAGTACACGATTTCGGATGGTCATGGCGGCACGGCGAGCAAGACCGTCACGGTGACGATCACGGGCGCGAACGACGCTCCTGTCGCTCAGAACATTTCGGGCAATGTGAGCGAGGACGGTCCGGCCGTCGTGTTGAACGCCAACTTCACGGATGTCGATACGCTCGACACGCACACCTTCACGATCAACACCACGGGAACGCTGGGCCAGGTCGTCAACAACAACAACGGTACCTTCAACTACAATCCCAACGGACAGTTCGAGGCTCTTGCGACGGGCCAGACGGCGACGGATACTTTCACCTATACCGTCGATGACGGTCACGGCGGCACGTCGACGAAAACCGTCACGGTGACCATCCTGGGCGTGACCGACTGACGAGACGCGGCTGAAGGCCCTACCCCCGCTCCCCGAAATCCAGCTTCAGCTGCTGCGCCTCGATCTTCTTGGTCTCGCGTGCGAGCCGCTCGATCCTATCGAAGGGCACCTGCACGGCCGAGATCATGGAGCGGCGGGCGCGCATGGGGCGGACCTGGCCTTCCTGGATCAGGTGGAACTCGCCGACGGTCTGGTTGGGCAGCACGCGTGCCGGATCGAGGCCGCTTTCGCTGGCGAAGGCCGCGCGAAGTTTCTTCAAGGCCGTATCCTCGCGCACGCGGCCGATGAACCACGAAGTGATTTGATCACGCGAACGATAATCGAGGTCGCCGGGGCTTTGGGTTGCCAGCATCACGCCGACGCCGGCCGAGCGCGCGCGTTTCAAGAGACTCTCGAGCGGTTCTTTGGTTGCCGGCTTCGACTGGGCGGGAATATAGAGATCGGCCTCGTCGAACATGATGAGGGCCTGCAGCTTCTCGCTCGGATTGCGCTGGCAGAAACGCAAGGCTTCCGACAGGAACTGCGAGACCCAAAAGAGAACGTTCTCGTTGTCGCCCAGGAACCCCGTGTAGACGATCGAGAGCCGCGTGCGCCCCGGTTTGGCGAATTGGCCGAGACCGAGCAGGCTTTCCATGCGCAAGCTTTCGCCGTGGCCGTCGAACAGCGCGGCGTTGCGATGCAGAAGACTGTCCAGCTGAGCCATCAGATCGCGGCGCGATTTGCCGGAGGGGTCCATGCGGCTGGTCAATTCGACCAGCTCCTCGTCGTCGTCCTCGAGCAGGCGGATGAGATCGGAAAGGCGCACCTCGCTCCGGCTCTTGGAGCCCAGCACCTTGAGGGCAACCGAAAGAATGCCGCTCTGGCGCTGATGCGTCGCTGAATGTTTCAGATGCAGCATCTCGCCGATCGCCGCCGCCGACACGTTGGCGAGCAGCTGCTGCTCGTGGCTCGGCAGCTCGGAGATGCCGTTCGGCAGCAACGTGATGTTGATCGGCCGGCCGGAGGTACGGCCCGGCGTGTAGACGGCGACGTCGGTGTTCTGACTGAGCTGCTCGCGCATGGCGCGGCGCTCCGGCGTCTCGCCAGGCTGCGGCGCCCAGTTATCCGGATTGGCGTAGGAGCACAGATCGCCCTTGCGATCGATGAGGACGACCGGCGTGCCGCGCAGCAGAAGCTGCTCGATGACGGAGAGGGCGAGCGTCGTCTTGCCCGAACCCGAACCGCCGAGCATGGCCGCGTGACGCCGTAGGATCTGCTTCGACAGCACGATGGCCGACGGATCCTGGCCGATGCTGGCACCGATCGAGAACTTGTTCCAATCCGCCTCGGCGTCGATGTCGGAGCCCGGCGCCGGTTCGATGTCGGCCAGGGCAGCCAGCGAGGAAGCCGGGTCGTGCGGCGCGTCGAAATCGGGCGGCATCGCCGTCAGGATCGAATAGTCCTCGATGGGCGGGCCTAGTGGAATGACGATCTCGTCGCCGTCATCGCCCGGATCGACGGTGGCGAAGGCGGGCTCGGGCTCGGCCTCCGCCGGAGCCAACGGCGTATTGTCGTTCGACGACCACTCGCCTTCGGCCTCGTCCTCGACCGCCTCGTGGGCGGAGGCGATCGCCGATTGGAGTCTCAGCAGCTCGCGCAGCGACGGCAGGCTCGACAAGGGTTGCGCCTGCGTCAGCCAGCTCTCGAAGCCCGGCTCGTTGCGGTGGTGGCCATAGAAGCCGATGACATTGAGCATCCGCTCCCACTCGTAGGTTGGAATGACCGAGCGCCTGCCACCGCTGTTGGTGAAGCGGCGCACGAGCTGGGCCGTCGCGCTCTTGGTGGCGTTCGGCGGAAAGTCGGAAGCGCGGATCAGCACCGGCGCGCGGCCCGTCGAGGCCGACAGCACGCGTTCGAGCTGGCGCTTCAAGCCGCCACCCTGGTTCGAGCGGTTGCAGAGGAACATGCGCGTGACATGAGGCTCGGTGCCGGTCAGACGCACCGTCAGGTCCGCGGCGGCGACCTCCTCGATGCCGTTGACGGCGGTGATGTCGATGGCGAGCTGCTCGCGGAGCTCCTCGGCGGCAATACGCAGCGCTGCCGTCAGGATGTCGATGAGCTCGAATTCCTCGGACGGAATCTCGATCGTCGAAATCATGGATGTGCCGATCCCACTGCGTCTTGATGGCGAAAGCTGGATCGGCTGCTTCCTGCTCGGCCGGTTTGACGGCGATCGGCGCGGCCGCGATCGCTGCGGCCGGAGCGACGATCTCCTCCTCGGCCTCCTCGCCGAGCAACTGGTGCCAGCGCTTCTGCGCATGCTCGAGGAGGCGCCGGGTCGACAAGCCCGCCAGCTCGCGCATGAAACCGGTCTCGACCATCTCGACGAAAGCCGGCAGCTGGTCGCTCAAGCCCTCCTCGTCGAACGCCGCTTGCATGCGTTTGAGCACGATCTCGCGCGCCTCGTCCTCGTTGCGCACCTCGCTCAAGAGGATCGGGCCCGCTTTCTCGATGCGGTCTAGGAAGGATTGGGCGAGGTATTCGCGTGTCGCCGCATAGAAATCGTCGAGGCAGGAGATGATGATGATGGCGGTGGTGACACGGTTGGCGATCTGGATGAGATCGCGGATCGCCTTCTGGAATCGCTCCTCCGGATTGTCGAAGAAGCGCAGGTCCTCCACCTGATCGATGCAGAAGACGAGCGCCGCGCCATCGACCGCCTTCATCAGCCGGCCGAGGCATTCGATGATCTCGAAGGGGCGGTCCTGACCCTCCAGATGCTCGAGCGCACCGACGAGCGACTGCCCGACCTCGTTGACGGGACGGCCATAGAGATACTGGCGCACCCGCTGATCGATTCTGGGATCATTGCGCTGGAGATAGAGCAGCGCGCGGACGATATTGATGTCGAGATCTTGCCCGGAGAATTTCGGCGCCGAAACGATCTCATCGGCGAGACGGGCGACGAGGTGGGAGAGCTTTTCGCCCTCGACGGCGAACTCTTTCAAAAGTTCGCGCGCGCCTGGCGCCAGAACGCCGGCGCGGCTGACGAGATGGTTCGACAGACGCATCAGCCCGGTCTCGACCGGATTGCGCGGGTCATAGGGTTTCTCGAGCGAGTTGATGAGACGGCGCAGGAAGTATTCGGCATAGTTGCCAACGTCCGGCGTCATCTGCGCATAGCCGAAATAGCCGCGATGCGCGGCATGGGCGCCGCTGCGGAGTGCGCGGATCAAGTGCGTCTTGCCGGCGCCCGAATGGCCATGGAACAGCAGGATACGATTCTGCGCGGTCGAGCGACCCTGCGTGACGGTGGTGAGCAGCTCCTCGAATTTCCGGCGCGCCAGGGCGTGCACCTCCGGCACGTCGAGCGGGTCGGCCTTCCAAACATCGTCCTCCCAGGTGATCGAATGCTCGAACACACCGAGAAGGCGCTCGTGGGCGATCGCTTGCAACGGCTCTGGCAACATCATGCGTCCTCAACTCTGATCAGGTGCCAGATCGTGTTCTGGTAGGCGACGGCGGAGGCTTGCACGTGGCTCATGTTGGCCTTGTCACGCAAATCGGCATTGGTGAGCGACAGGAGGCCCAGGCGATGAGCCTCGATGAGAAGGGTCTTGAAGCGCGCCTCGCTGTCAGGCGAGGGCGCGCCGAGCGGCGCCAGGCGCTTCCAGACATCGGCAATGTAGGCCTTGCGGGCGCCCGGCACGCCGCGGGCTTCCGAGCGCGCGATCTTCAGGATCTCGACGGTGAAGCGCGGGACGTCATAGGCCAGCACATCGTCGACGGAGGGCGCCTTGATGGCGCGGCTGCGGGTCTGTCCGGCGACGTAGCGGCGGAGGAGCGCGAGGCGAAGCGCCGAGACGTCGGTCTGGGCAGCGCCGACCTGCTCGGCAGCGAGCAGGCTGACGAGCTCGCCATCGGTTGCGGCCGGGCGCGTGCGGGTGAGGAGACCGGCGGCGAGCTGCCGCTCGCTTTGATCTTTGCGGAGTCGCCGCATTGGCATCGGCGGCGAGCGCGGGGCGGCGACGGGTCGCTTCGCGGGCGAGCTCGGTCCTGGCCTTGGCGAGGCTCGGCGCGCCCTTGAACCGCAGCATGAAGGAGCGCTCGAGGATCGACAGGCGCAGACCCGGTGCGCTGGAAAGCTGCTTCAGGTGCCGCTTGGGCTTCTTCTCGACGCCGAGCGCCTTGGCGACGAGCACCGTGTTCTTGAGGTCCTGCCAGCCGGAGACCTTGGGCAGCCGACCGCCGTAGAAGCGCTCGCAGGCAATGCCGCCGTCCTCCGTAAGCCTCAAGCGCCGGCCATCGTCGTCGATGTCGCCGGCGGTGGTTGCCTCGGCAACGATGGCGCCGAGCTCGCTGCGCCATTCCCCCTGGGACATCTTGTGGGCAACCAGAGCATAAAGGTCACGTGACACAGCCGACCGCGTCACCCCGGCATCGCCGGCAGCGAGCAGCCGCAACAGCACCACCTCGGCGATCGACGGCCGAAGCTCGGCGCCCACTGTCATGCCCTCTCCCCCAGCCACGCCATGCGGAATCGGTCCCTTATCCGGGGCACGGTCGAGCGACCGGCCGGGTACTGGGTTACCGACAGAATCAGGTGTGGACAACGAGAGCTTGCCGGAACCGCCGCGCCGGGCCAAGGGGGCAGCGGACCTATGTGCTCAGTCGGCGGGCGAATGTGACTCCCAATCACCGGTATGTGGCTGCTGCAACGCGACCGACCGGCGTCAGCCGCGCAATCGCCGCAATCGCTCCCCGTTTCCGACGCGGATTGGAAATAGCTTCAAGTTTGAGGGGAAGACGGGCCGGCCGTCCTGGGAAAGTTTGGGGCGTAACTCCAAATTTACCATGGCGGGGATAGTAATAGGCTTCGGGCTTAGTGTGGCGGTTCAGAAGTTCGCCCCATCATTTCGGCGAACACCGCAGGCGAACTTCTGAACATAACGCCACGCCAAGCTACTGACTCGGCAAGTGTCCTTATCGATCCCGAAGTTCGCGCCGAGCTCGCCGCCTGATCTGACGAACTTCGGGATCGGGACACTCGCGTGGCTGGCTGGCACGCGTGCGTTGCATCCGGAGAGTGTGATGCGTTGCATTGTTTTATCAGTCGTCGCCGCCCTGGCGTTGTCGGGCTGTAGCATCGGCAGTTTGCCGATACCGACCGGCTTTGCCTCCGACGAGACCGAGTACGGCCTCGACTCCACGGGCGGCATGTCGCTCGCCGAGGCCGGCAACGGCGATGATATCGTCTCCCAGGACACGCTGAAGCGTCGCGCCAAGGAGCGGGCTGAGCGCAATGCCGCGGCCGAGACGGCGGTCGCCATCGACAGCACGGCGACCGCGCCCAGGGGCGCCCTCGACGACCGCGACTATTCGACGGCCAGGCTCGACATGTCCGAGGCCCAGCAACTCATCAACGCCTACCGAAGCGAGCAGGGATTGAAGCCTTTGAAGCTCGACCCGCTACTGACGGCCGCCGCCAAGGCCCATTCCCGCGACCTCGCCAAGCATGACCGGATCTCCCACTACGGCTCCAACGGCTCGAGCCCCTGGGACCGGGTGACGGCCGCGGGCTACAAGGCGCGCGTCGCCGCCGAGAATGTCGGCACCGGCCAGGCTTCGCTGTCCGAGGTCATCAAGGGCTGGAAGGCGAGCGAGGGTCACAACAAGAACCTGCTGCTTGCCGACGCCGAGCACATGGGTATCGCGCTCGTGCAGGATACCGGCACCGAGTTCAAGACCTTCTGGACGCTGGTGGTCGGCGCGCCGCTCTGAGCGGAACTACATCGCGTTGCGTTTCTTGAAAATCCCGCTCCACACGGCGATATCGAGGCCGAGCCGTTTTCGCGCGATGGCGTGGAAGGCGATGGCAGCACCCATGAGGGTCAGCGAGGAAGAGATCGCCGCGCCCATCAGGCCGTAGTGCGGCACCAGCAGCAGGTTGGCCATCAGATTGAACAGCGCGCTGACACCGAAGACGATGGCGCAGCTCGTCTGCTCGCCGAGCATGCGCAGCACGAACTCGGCCGGTCCGACGGAAGCGCGGACGAGATAGCCGGCGACCATCACGAACATGACGGGATAGCCGCTCTCGAAGCCCGGCCCGAACAGGCCGAGCAGCAACGGGCCGGCGAGCAGCAGCATGGCGGCCGCGCCGAGCGAGGGCCAGAACGTCCAATTTGCGGCGTCGCGCACGAAGGCCTTGAGGCCCTCGCGGTCGCCGCGCGCGTTGAGTGTCGAGAGCCGGCTCGCGACCGCGCTGCCGACGGCATAGTGCACGAAGGATATGAGGCCGATGGTCTTGAGCGCGGCGTAGTAGATGCCGACGGAATCCGCCGGCTCGAAGTAGGTGAGCACGAGCACGTCGGTGTTCTGGATCAGTAGCTCGAAACCCGAGATCATGAAGATCGGAAACGCGGTGACAAGCCACGTCCGGGTCTCGAAGGCATATGGGCCCGGACCTGGGTCCTTGCTGAGGTGGCGCTGAATCATGGCCAGTTGCACGAGGCCCGAAACCCAGGTGCCGATGATGGCACAGCCGGCCGCCGTCGACGCCACCATCGGCCACTCGAGCTCATGTGCAATCACCATTGTCACGAGGATCAGCAGCGGCCGCATGATGTAGGGCGGCACGAGCGCCAGGTTGAACCAGGAATGCCCGCGGCCGATGCCGTCCTGCATATCGGTCAGCGTGTAGAGCGGCAGGCAGAACAGCGCGAGGTAGAGCGGCAGCAGGTAATGGCTGTCGACGAGGTGTCCGTAGAGCTTGAGGCCGAGCAGGCCGGCGAGCGCGACCATGGTCGAGACGGCGACCGTCAGCACCCGGCTGCCAAGCAGCACGCCGCGGAGCAAGGCTGGCTCGTTCTTCTCCCGGTATTCGGGCACGAAGCGGATCATGGCGATGTTGATGCCGAGCGAGGACAGGCCGCCGAGGATCAACACCCAGACCCAGACGAAAACGAAGATGCCGTATTCGTAGCTGCCCATCCAACGGGCGAGCACCACTTGCGTCAGATAGGCGATGCCAGCGCTCAGGATGCGAATGGCAAAAGCCGTCAGGGCCGCGCGCTGGGCGCGTCCCCGCTCGCCATCCGGCATCAGCGCCGAGCGGATACGCGCGATGACGTCGCCGGGCAAAACCTGCCGGCGTGGTGGCATCGCGAGTGTGTCGACGTCCTGGTCGATCGACATAGGGAGAGAAATCTCAGGTGAGGCAGGATGTTAGCAAACCGCCGTTCACAGCCGATTAATGCCTGCGTCCCGTGATGCGGTCGCTTTCGCGACGGCGAATCTCGAGTGCCACCTCGTACCAGGAGCCGGCCCGCGGCAGGTCACCGCCCTGCTCGTGGACGGCGCCGAGGAACTCCGCGATTTCGACAGCGAGGACGCCGTGGCGGCCCTCCAGCACACTCGCCATCACCCCGACCTCGCGGGTCGAGGCCTTGGTCTGTGGAGCCGTTGACGTGGTATCGATCTGTCTCATCACATACTGCCCAATCTGCTTTGGCCGTCCGTCAAGCAAGATTGACGCCAGCCGTATCCGCCAGGCGGGGGAGGATTTCATTTTGCCGCACCGTCCGAATGTGAGACACTGCGTTGTAGAGGTCCGGCGCCGTTTGGCCGGTTCCGATGCAGCATTGGCAAGGAGGCCTCGATGACCACGCTTCATAAGAATTTATTGAGGATCGCGGCGGCCGGCGCGCTTTCGATGGCGGCCGGGGTGTTTGCCGTGTCGGCCGAGGAGGCCGTCGTTCAGCCCGAGGCTACGACTGAAGCTCCGGCAGTTATTCCCGCGCCAGAGACCGCGGATGCGGTAGGCGAGGCCGCTGCCGTGGCGCCCGAGGCATCGACAGACGAGACCACGACCGAGGTTGCGCCAAGCTCAGGCACCGGCACGGCCGAGGAGCCGCCATTCTCGGCCATGCCGAGCGAAGGTCCAGGCGGCGGTTGCCGCGGTCAAAAGGTCGAGGAGCCGGCCGTTTAAGACGGTTGCGACCTGAAAAATTTTGGCCCCGGTCGCCTTGGCGCGGTCGGGGCCCTTTTATTGTATTTCTCGCATGCTTTCGCGATTGACCGGCGTCCACTTAATCGCAGCATGCTTTAGGGTGTTTCCGTTTTTCGTTGAATCACTCCAACACCCTAATTCCTTGGTTTGTCGTGCTTCTTTTCGGAAAACCGCTTCGCATCCCGCCCTTCGCCGGGACAGGCTTTTTCCGGAAACACTCTAGCGGCTACCGCTTGGCTGGCTTCTGCTCTGGCGCCGGGATTGCCGGGCCATCATCGGCCAATGCCGCCGACGTCGCGGTCGAATCGCCCTCGTCGGACGTGCCTGTCGCGCCGGCCTTGGCGATCTGATCCTTGTCCTTCTTCGGCGCACGCCATCCGCAGGCCCAGGCCTCGACCGTCTTGCGGACATTCTGAGGCACAACGGTCGCGCCCGCTGACCGCGGCAGGGATTCCAGCGTATCGGCGCCGAAAAAGCTCTGCCAGCCACCCGTCTCGAAACCGTGCTCGATGAGCATGGCCGCACGAACATTGCGGGCCTCCGCCGTTGGCGAGCCGAGCACGACGGCGATCAGCCGCTTGTCGCCCCGGGTGGCTGAGGCGACGATGTTGTAGCCCGAATCGCAGATGAAGCCGGTCTTCATGCCATCCGCACCGAGGAGATGACCCAAGAGCTTGTTGTGCGATTTGAGCTTCTTCTTGCCGAGGGTCATGTCCGGTGTAGCGAACAGCGCCGCCTGCTCGGGAAAATCCCGGATGATGGCGAGCGTCAGCTTGGCGAGGTCGCGTGCCGTCGTTTTCTGCATCGGATCGGGCAGGCCGTGCGGATTGGTGAAGTACGTATCGGTCATGCCGAGCGACTTGGCGGTGGCGTTCATGCGTTTGACGAAAAGGGCCTCGCTGCCGGAAATCCTTTCCCCCAGCATGATCGCCATGTCGTTCGCGGATTTGATGACGAGCGCGCGGATCGCCAGATCAACCGCGATCTCTCCGCCGATCTTGAGGCCGACCTTGCTCGGCGAGATCTTGTGCGCCTTGTCCGAGCAGACGAGCTTATCGTCGAGCTTCAGCGAGCCGTCTTTCAGCGCCTCGAAGGCGAGATAGGCCGTCATGAGTTTGGTCAGTGAGGCCGGGTGCCAGCTCTGGTCCTGCTCCTCGGCGTAAATGACGGTGCCGCTCTTGGCGTCGAACAAAAGCGCGGGCCCGGCGGATGCCGGAGCCATGTTCAACAGCAAAAGCAAAAGAGCCGGCAGCAGTTTCAGCCGCATACTTCGAACCCTCTTGGCTAGAGCGCCATACGATCTGATGAAAGTCAGATCGGCGATCTAGGTTGTTGGTTTTGAGCACTGTCTTTCGACCAACCGGCAGCCACTTGGTCGAATAGTGCACCGCCCGGGGCTGCCGCACCCGGCCGGTGCTCTCGATCAACTCGCTCGTCTTGGCGGCTCGCGCCAGATCTTTGGTGCCCCTAGCCCGACTCGAACGGGCACATCCTCACGGACAACAGATTTTGAGTCTGCCGCGTCTACCAATTCCGCCACAGGGGCTAAAGCGCCTTCCGTTCCTTCGGACGCGGAAAACGATTTAGATTTTGCGTTTCGAGCACTTTTTCTCGACCAACCGGAGTCCACTTGGAAGGACAAGTGCTCTAAGCTCGGGCCGGATGATATCGCCCGCAGATTGGCCGTCAACCAAAGGCACCGCGATCCGGCGCGACAAACCGGCCCGCTGTTACAATTCGGGCGCGGTTGCTTGGGTCGCGTGGACAAACCGGCAACCGGTCTATATGCACGGCGGCCATGCTCCGCCGCCTCTACGACAAGACCATTGTCTACGCCGAGAGCCCGAACGCGCCCTATGTGCTGGGCGCCGTCTCGTTCGCGGAAAGCTCGTTTTTTCCGGTGCCGCCGGACGTCATGCTCATTCCGATGGCGCTGGCGAAGCCGAAGAAGGCCTGGCTCTACGCGCTGATCTGCACGGTGACATCGGTGCTCGGCGGTCTGTTCGGTTACTGGATCGGCGCCGCGCTCTACGAGAGTCTCGGCCAATGGCTGATCTCGCTCTACGGCTACGGCGACAAGATCGAGCATTTCCGGCAGATGTACCAGGAGTACGGAGCCTGGATCATTCTCATCAAGGGCTTGACGCCGATCCCCTACAAGATCGTGACCATAGCGAGCGGCCTCGCTGGCTACGACCTATTGTGGTTCATCGTGTTGTCGATCATCACGCGGGGCGCGCGCTTCTTCATCGTCGCGGGCATCCTCAATCATTTTGGTGACGGTCTCAGGGTCCGCCTCGAGCGCAATCTCGGCCTTGTCGCGGGCGTCATGCTGTTCTTCATCATCGCGGGATTCGTCGCGGTCAAATACGTGGTTTGAGCTGATGACCAGCCTTGCTCACCGAATTTGTGGCTTGTCCTCGCGCCAGCTTTCGCTTCTGCTCGCCGCCGGTGCCGCCGCCACGATCGCGGCAGCCCTCGCCTTCGAGCATTGGGGCGGCTATCGGCCCTGTGCGCTCTGCCTCCAGCAGCGCATTGCCTACTACGCGGCCATCCCGACCGGGATCATCGCGGCCCTGATGCTGTCGACCGGCCGCCTCGGCGTCGGCCGGGCGCTGCTCGTACTGGCGGCGGCAGGCCTGCTCTGGAACGCAGGGCTCGGCGTCTATCACTCGGGCGTCGAGTGGAAGTGGTGGCTCGGCCCCGCCGAATGCGGCGTCGCGGGCGAGCTTACGACCGGGGGCAGCCTCATCGAAAGCATCGAGGCAGAGAAACGCATCCGCTGCGACGAGGCCTCCTGGCGCTTCCTTGGCCTGTCGTTTGCCGGGTGGAGCGTCCTGATTTCATTGGCCTTGGCCTTCATCGGCTTTGCGGCGGCGTTTCGGCGGCCCACTGCCGGGGATGAAATTTAGCGTTTCTTCACGAATTTCACCGACCTTCAACGGCAGTTTGCAGAGCCCCTTTGCCAAGGTCGTGCCATGAGCCAGGATAATCTTGAAGCGGTTTCCGCCGGCGATGCCGCCGCGGAGCTGAAATCGCGCCGCCAGTCGCTCAAGGACATCGGCAAATTCGTCTCCGTGACCGCGCCCGCCATGCTGGTGCTGCTCGAGGCGAGCGCCGCTGGCGCTTGCCCAGACGCAGGCAACAAGACCGGCTGGGAAAAGAACGGAAAGAAATCGGCCGTCTGACCCTGAAACGTGTTGATGCAGGAGCGACGATGACGGCTACCGCCGAAAACCCGGTCGAGATCGCTGCCGTCGGTGCGGTCTCGTGTTTCTATCGTAGCGATACGGGCGCCCTTTCGCTCCTCAATCCGGCGGGTCGGGATCTGTGGGAGCGGTTGCGCCACGGCAGCGAGGCAATGATCCCGGCCGAGGGTGCGGAGGAGCGTGCGCTCGCGACCGCTTGGCGGAACCAGGGGTTCCTCGGACCGCGATCTCAGATCGACGATGCGGACGAGTTGGCGGCGCTCCGCCCCGTGCTGGCCGATGGGTACTTGCTCGACCGATGCTTTGCATTGGGGCCGGACCGGGCCTGCCGCTTGACGGTCAGCGAGCCGGTGCTCGCGTCGCTTTTGGAGGCCGTGCTCGAGCCACTCGTGTCGGACGGGACCGAGCCGGCCGCCTGGATCGATGTGCTCCATGGCGATGATGGACTCTTCCATATCGCCGTCGACGGCACCGAACGTTTCGCGGGCGATCTCGCCCGGGCGCGGAGCGAGGCCCTGCGCCATGTGCTGCTGGCGCTCGCCGGTTGGGATCGCGTCGGCGCTCTGCTGCATGCGACGACGGTTCTGGGGGATGGCGGCGGTGTCGCCCTCATCGGCGCAAGCGGTTCCGGCAAGTCGACGCTGGCGGCCGAGCTGATCGCGCGCCGGTACCGCTATGTGGCTGACGACCTCTCTGCGCTCGACCGCGACGTCAATGCCGTCCATCCGTTTCCACTGGGGTTGTCGGTCAAGTCCGGTAGCTGGGACGCGGTTGGCAGGCACTTTCCCGAGCTTTCCGGCATTGTGCCGTTGGTGACGCGGCGCTTATCGGTGCGCTATCTCGATCTGTCCTCCCGGGCCGTGCCGCAGGCGCGCATCGTGCCGCTCGCGGCCCTGATTTTTCCGGTGTTTGTGCCGTCCCAGCCGCTCGAAGCCTTGCGCCTCGCACCCGAGGCGGCCCTGCAGCTGGCGGTATCCACCGGCTCTGAGCCGGATGGCTTGCCGCGCTCGATCGAGCCGCTCGCCCGTCTGTGCAACGAGGTCCCGGCATGGCATGTGGCTTATGGCGATGCCGGCGAGGCGGCCGACTGGATCCTGGCGCGGGCGACGCAGTGCCGATGAGGTCCGACGCGCCCTTGCTGGTGACGGAAGCGCTGCTGAAGGCCGCCGCCGGCCTTGAGGTGGACGCATCCGCGCCCGTTGCGATCGACGAGCAGACCTGGCTCGAGACCATCCGGCTGGCGAGCGCGCATCTCGTGCTGCCAGCGTTGGCGCAGGGGCTCGACTGTTTTGGATCGGGCTGGCCGATCCCCGACGACGCGCGCGCCTATCTCGACGCCATGCGCGACGCGAACGCGATCCGCAACCGCAAACTCAAGGCGGCTCTCGGGGCCATCGTCGCAAGCCTCCAAAGCGCCGGCATCGATCCCCTGGCAGTCAAGGGTGCGTCGTTCCTCGTCACCGAGGACAAGGTTCCCTCCTGGCGCTTCCTCGGCGATCTCGATTTGCTCGTCTCGCCCGAGCTGCTGCCGCGCGCTGTCGAGGTGTTGGCCGAGCTCGGCTTTGCGAGCGACGTGGGCGATTATGATCCCCGCCGCGATGCGCACGTGCCCGCCATGCTCGGCGCCGACGGCATGACCATCGTCGAGCTGCACAGCCGGCCATTCGCGGATGGCCAATGGCCGGAGCTCGAAGCGGCACTGTGGTGGGATCGCCGGGTGGTGAGAGCGGGCGGCATCGACGTCAGCGTTCCCTCGCCGGAGGTGCGGGTCGCTTACATGCTTCTGCATAGCCAGGAGCATCACGCCTACTTTGCGCAAGGCCGGCTCCTGCTGCGTGATCTCCTGGACATCGCCATGCTGGCGCCAGCGGAGGAAAATCTCGATTGGAGCGCGGTGCTCGGCCACGTTCCCGAGCGCTCGCGGGATCGTGCGGCGGCGCTTTTGGCGGCAGGGGCCCGGTTCGGTGTCCCGATGCCGGGAATAATCTTCTCTCCGCCGCAAAGGGCCTGGGCCGAGCTCGCGCGTGACAGGCTTTTGCGCCCGGTGTTCCACAGGCAACTCACAGCCGCGCTCGGCATGGCCGGTTACGAAGCGCGCCGCCTCGTGGAGGATCGCGAACGCACCATTCGTCTAGCAAAGAGCATAGTCGAGCCCGCAGTGCTCGGCGCCAAGATATTGAAGAAGCTCGGCAAAATCCGCGACCGCGCCGCCGGCTAAAACTGCAATATTTCCAACCGCCATTTATCTCCTTGGTCGGAACGTTGCGTCGCGTTTCAGACTTATGAATGAAACGCAAGGAAGATAACACCGACGGAACAAAAGCGGTCCACATTGTCGCCTCTTTGCAACGGATAATCCTCCCTTGTCCGCGGATGGAAAGTTAGTGCCGCGGTGGGTTGGGAGAAAAAGCGGGTGTCAGTCGGTCGCGTAAATCTGGACAGAGCTGCGTATCGCTCGGCGCCAGTGACCAGGGCCCGCCTCTCAAAATCGAAGTCGAGTGGCGTATCTGCGTCCGAGTATCTGTTGCGTTCGGTTGTGTCGCCGTCCTCAGCCCCCGTTCATCCGGCGCCGCGTAAAGTCCTGGCATCGGTGTTGAAGCGTATCGCGGCGGGCTGGCGTTTGGGACGGGGCGGTGTGGTCCAGGCCCGTTTGGCCCGGATCAAGGCCAGTGTCGCAGGGCGTGCTCAGTCTCCGGTGCGCGCCGTGTTTGGGCCCGAGGTCGAGTTTCAGTCGCGTCGCCTGCAGTAGTTGCGTTCGTTGCGTTTGTGAGTGTTGCGTCTTTAGTTTGTTGCGTCTCGTTGCGTTTGTCGCGTTGTACGCGTTCCGGGCCTCGTTTGTCCGTCCCGGCTCAGTCCCGATTGGTTCTGTTGCGTTGGTAGCGTTCGTGTCCGTGTCACGCGTTGCGTCCCGTCGTGCTTCCGGAAAAGCGCGAAGCGGTTTTCCGATGAGAAGCACGACAAACCAAGTTGTGTCCCCGTAGCGTTCGTTGCGTGCCGTTGCGTCAAGCGTCTCTCGTAGCCCCCGAAAGAACGTCATACCCGGCGTCAAGCACGGTGAAAGACAAGGTCTTGTGGAGGAAACTGCCCAGGGAGCGGCGAGATTCCTAGCCTCGGAGACAGGCGCACGTTCAGGCGAAGTGGATACCGGTTCGCCGTGGAACGTGCGCCAAGCAAAAAACCGAAGGCTTAAGCGAAATGGCAAGCGCGTGCGGTCGAGCACAACCCTTAACTGGGCTCTACGTGACCGGTATTGCGTCGTGGAGTCGTTCCTCCTCTGGGCGCGCTTGCCACCACTCACTGAGTATCGAAGTCGCGTAGCGTCACAAAAACAGTAGCAGCGTCAACAGGAAGGATATCGAACCATGCAGTGCCCGGCGAACATCAATCCCGTCCAGTGGTCCCAGGCTGTCGGCCTCGCGCGCCAGGCGGCCGCCAGGGTCTATCGCGAAGGCGGCTCCGCCCGCGAGGCCGCCGAGAGTTTCGGCGTTAAGATAACGAAGCCGGATGGTCTCTCCTGGGACCGCGCTATCGAGATGATGGCGGAACGCGTCTGCGGCGCGGTGGTGACGCTGGCCTCGCGCCAGCCGGCCCGCCAGCCCGAGCGCGCGGCGAATGTCTCGTGCATGGATGGTGTCCGGACGCTGCGGGTGGCGTCGGGCGGGCGGCGGTAGGCGGTACGCGGTAGTCAGTAGAGAGCGGCTCGCCCGAAAACGCCGTGTGGGGGTGGGTTGAGCGAGGGCGCGAGGGCCAGAGATGGTCTCAGTCGAGTGAACCGATCAGTGCCCTGACATCGGCGTGTGACAAGCCTTCCTCCCGCAGCGTCTTGAGGCTCCTGTCGCGGAGGCTTTTCGACAGCTTGCGGCCATCGACGGTGAGGAGCCGATGGTGGAGGTACCTTGGCGACGGCAGGTCGAGCAGGACTTGGAGCAGGCGATGCAGGCTGGTTGCGGCCTCGAGGTCCTTGCCGCGCACCACGTGCGTCACGCCCTGTAGCGCATCGTCTTCGACGACGGAGAGGTGATAGCTCGTCGGCGTTTCCTTGCGGAGGATGATCGCATCGCCCCACGGCGCGGGATCGACGGGAACTTGCTCCTCGCGGCCATCGGGATGGAATAACGTAGCGGAGAGCGGCAGCGCGCCCATCGCCTTCGCACGTCTCAAAGCCGCCACCACATCGATCCGCCAGGCCACCGGCTCGCCCGCCTTTAGCCGATCCGCGATCTCGCTCTCCGGCCGGCCGCGATAGAGCCCGGGATAGACCAGCCCGCCATCCGGATCGCGCGGCCAGTCCGGTCCCTTGGTGGCGACAGCCGCGGCAATCTCAGTGCGGCTCGCAAAACAGGGATAGAGCAGGCCCAAGGCGCGCAGCCGGTCTGCGGCCGCCCGATAATCTTCCATATGCCGAGACTGCCGCCGCACCGGCTTCTCGTAGCGAAATCCGATCCAGTCGAGGTCCTCGAAAATCTGCGCGACGAAATCCTCACGCGTCCGCGTCGCATCGATGTCCTCGATGCGCAGCAGCACACGCCCGTCCATCCGTTCGGCGACCTGCTGGTTGAGCAGCGCCGAGTAGGCATGGCCCAGATGCAGCTCGCCATTGGGGCTCGGCGCGAAGCGGAAAACGGGCGGGGCCATGGCGTCTCGCAAAGGAACTCGGCTATCAAGACGCTATGGGCACCAGGGCGAAGAGAGCAAGGGCGGAGGCGCCGGAACCGCGGCTGATCGAGAGCCGCGAGGACATCCTATCCGGTGTCGCCGCGTTGAATCGCCTCTGCAAGGACATGCGCCGCGCGCACGAGGCCGCCGGCGAACCGCCACTGCGGCGCGATCCGGGTGGGTTCAAGGGGCTCTGCCACATCGTTGTCGGCCAGATGGTGTCGCTCGCTTCGGCGGATGCGATCTGGGGCCGGCTCGTCCCGCGGCTCGATCCGTTCGATGCGGCGACGATGCTGGCGCTCAGCGAGGCCGACCTTAGAGGCGCCGGACTATCGGGACCGAAGATCAGGACGCTTCGGGCTGTAGCCACGGCCATCGAGACCGGTAAGCTCGACTTCGACAAGCTCACTGCCGTGGACGACGCCGCCGTCCGCGAAACCCTGACGGCCATCTCCGGCATCGGCCCCTGGACGGCCGACATCTATCTGCTCTTCTGCCTCGGCCGCACCGATGCCTTCGCCTCGGGCGATCTCGCACTGCAAGTCAGCGCCGAGCATCTCCTCGCGCTCGATGGCCGCCCGTCACCCAAGGAACTCGACGCCATTGCCGAACGTTGGCGGCCCTGGCGTGGTGTCGCCGCCCGCCAGCTCTGGGCCTACTACCGGATCATCAAGGGCCGCTCCGGCCAGCCGTTGTAGAGCCCGTTCCGGTGTCATGGACTTCCGGCCCGTGCGATCCTGCTCCATAAGGTGAGAATGCCGCCGCATCTCGTCACACCGCGCACTCTCGGGCTGACCACCGTCGCGATGCTGGCATTCGCGGCCAATTCGGTGCTTTGTCGCCTCGCCCTTGCGAGCGCCGCGATCGATCCGGCGAGCTTTACGGCGATCCGGGTCGCGTCCGGCGTGCTGATGCTATGGGCAATCCTGGCCTGCCAGGGCAAGGCCCGCACCGCCGGTGGCTCCTGGCCGGCGGCTGCCGCTCTATTCGCCTATGCCATCGCCTTTGCCGCGGCCTACGTCACGCTCTCCGCCGGAACCGGCGCCTTGATCCTTTTTGGCGCCGTTCAGGCGAGCATGGTGACGATAGGGCTCGTCCGTGGCGAGCGCATATCGGCTCTTCAAACGTTTGGTCTCGCGGTCGCCCTCGCAGGACTCGCCATACTGCTGGCGCCTGGCATGTCGGCGCCAAACCTGGTTGGTGCGCTTCTCATGTTCACCGCCGGCGTTTCCTGGGGAGCCTATTCGATTCTCGGCCGGTCCAAGGCCGATCCGCTCGCGGCGACTGCTGGAAACTTCCTGCGCGCGCTGCCGATGGCGGCGATTGCGCTGGCGATCGCGGCACTCGCGACCTCGTTGACGTACAGCCCATCCGGCCTGATCTTTGCGGTCCTGTCCGGAGCCGTCGCATCAGGGCTCGGCTATGCTATCTGGTATGCTGCAATCCCTGGGTTGTCGTCGGCGCAAGCGGCGTCGGTCCAATTGAGCGTTCCCGTCATTACCGCCATCGCCGGAACCGTGATGCTCGGCGAGGTGATAACACTCCGCCTGGCGTTGTCCTCGATCGCAGTGCTGGGCGGCATTGCACTCGTCATCTCCAGCCGGCAGCACACGCGTTAGAAAACGGCATCTGGCTTGTTTACCTTGGCTGCGTTCTTACGGCGGATCGGCACTGATTGCGCCTAAGAGGGGCGGATACCTTCTTGGTTTGGGCACGATTGACTGCGACAAGCAGCACTTGGGGGCGAAATGCTGCGGGGCCGGCAGCATGAGGGATTCCCGTCCGTGAACGAGACCGTTAAACCACCCGTCATTGCGCTCGATGGTCCACGGCTGAGGCCGGAGGGCGACCGGGAGCCCCGCCAGCTCGTCGTGCTGCTGCATGGCTTCGGCGCCAGCGGCGACGATCTCATCGGCCTCGCCGAGGAGTGGCGCGACATGCTCCCCGACGCGGCCTTCGTCGCCCCGCATGCGCCGGAAGGCATGCCCTTCGCCGATCTCGCGGGACGGCAATGGTTCACCCTCCAGTCCTTCACGCCGGAGGAGCTTTGGCGCGGCGTCAGCAAATCCGGCCCGCTGCTCGATGCGTTCATCGATCAGGAGCTGGCCCGCCTCGGCCTGGGCTCGGGAAGCCTCGCCCTCGTCGGCTTCAGCCAAGGCACGATGATGGCGCTGCATGTGGGCTTGCGCCGGCGGATCGCGCCGGCAGGGATCGTCGGCTATTCGGGCATCATCGCGGGGCCCGAGCATTTGGGCGAGGGCATCCAGTCCCAGCCGCCGGTCCTGTTGATCCACGGCGACCAGGACGAGGTCATTCCGCCCAAGGCGCTGGCGCTGACGAGGGACTCGCTCGCCGCAGCCCAGGTCGTCGTCGAATGGCATCTGCGTCCCGGCCTCGGTCATGGTATAGACCCGCTCGGGCTCGCCATGGGCGGAGGTTTTCTCCGCCTGGCCTTCGGCGGGCGGAAGTAGGCGCCGGACCGTTAGCGGAGACATCTCGATGAGCGCGGATTCGACCAGGCCCCTGCCGACGGGGGCGGAGCTGCTCGAGAAGGGACGCGCCCTCGCCAAGACCTGGAAGGTCGAGCCCGGACCGTTTCTCAAACACCGAGGAGTCGCCTCGGAGGCCGAGTTCAAGCGCCAGGCGGCGGCCGAGCGGCGCATCACCCAGCACGCCCAGATCGGCTTCCGCGATCATGCGCGCTCTTGCGAAGCCTACGCGCGACATCTACGAGCGCTGCCTCACCAAGGACGTGACCGTCGACCGCTACGGCATCACACTCGACTGGTCGATGGGCTACACCAAGGCCACGCGCACCACCGACCTCCAGGGCACCGGTTTGATGCTGGCGGGCCCGGAAGATTTCGTGAAGCTCGCGCATTCGGCACCCGTCGCGCCCCATTTCGGCGACTTCATCATGGGTTTTCCATCTGCTGTCGAGAACACGCAGGCGGCACTTGCCGCAGGCTCGACCTCGCTCGGCAATCTCGGCCAGCTCTACACCTTCCGTCTCCCCGGCGACCCGGACGGCATCGCCGCCGTCGAGGCGAGCGTCGTCGCCTTGGGCCTCGTCGCCGCCCAGCCGGTCGAGGTGCTCGTCCACTCCAATCTGGACGACGGTTTCGCCGGGCTCTTCACGGATCTGACCTCGACGCTCGGCATCGTGCTGGTCGAGAAGTATATCGTCGAGGAGCTGATCGGAGCGAGCCTCAGCTTCTGCTATGGCCACCATTTCTCCGATCCGCTGCGGCGGCATGCCTTCCACAAGGCGCTCGCCCGCGTGTCGAAATCGCCCGGCACCATGGTCTACGGCAACACGGTGAGCTACCGCGGCAACGACGCGCAGAACTATGCCGCGCTCGCCGCCTATCTTGCCGTCGACATCTTCGGCCAGCGCATCTGCCCGACCGGCCACGCCATCAATCCCGTGCCGGTGACGGAGAACTCCCGCATTCCCGACATCGACGAGATCGTCGATGCCCAGCTATTCGCCGGCCGCCTCGCCGAGCGCAGCCTCGGCCTGGAAACGATGATCGATCCGGAAGAATCCGATCGCGTCGCCGATCTGATGATCGAGGGCGGCAAGCGGTTCAAGGAAAATCTCATCAAGGGCTTTCAGGATGACGGCATCGACATCGCCGATCCGTTCCGCATGTTTCTCGCCATCAAACGGATGGGCGCCAAGAAAATCGAGGAGCGGTTCGGCGCCGGGGCGGTCGATGCGGCGCTGCCGCGCGGCCGCCGGCCGGTCGTGGCGGGCTCGTTGATCGAGGAAATCCGGCACATGAGCGAGAAGCACATGGCCAAGCGTGACGCCGAACGGCGAAAGCGAAGCTCGCCGAGGCGGGCGTGCGCGTGCTCACCGCCACCACCGACGTGCACGAGCACGCCAAGCTGCTCCTCGACAACATGTTCAAGGACCTGGGCGTCACCGTCGTCGACGGTGGCGTCTCGGTCGATCCGATCGACATTGTTCGCCAGTCGAAGACGGCGGAGGTCGATGCGATCGCGCTCACCACCTACAACGGCGTGGCGCTCTCCTACTATCAGGCGCTGAAGCAGACGCTCGCCGAGCACGGACATTTCGATACCGGTGCTGATCGGCGGCCGCCTGAACCAGGTGCCGCAGGGGTCGAACACCAGCCTGCCGGTCGACGTGACCAAGGAGCTGGCGGCGGCAGGCGCCGTCGTGTGCCTGGAGGTCGAGGACGCCGTGCCGGCGCTGATAAGTGCGGCCAAGAGCAGAACGCCTTCGCCTCAGGCCCTTCAATAGCCCCGTTTCAGTTCCTATATGATATTAAGGCACACCGGCCGCGCTCCCATGCCGTCCGGCCTTGGATGTGGCCCGCCGGACCTTCACACGGCCGCCATCGGGCGATAGTATCCCCGGCAATACCAGCTTCCGATGTGTGCGAATCAGGGGCTGCCACAAAGGACAGGATCATTGACGGCCGCGCACACCGCCTCTCCGCCCGACAACTTCCCGGCATTGGTCCTCAACGCCGATTACCGGCCGTTGAGCTATTACCCGTTGTCGCTGTGGGGCTGGCAGGAGACGGTGAAGGCCGTGTTCCTCGACCGGGTGAACATCGTCTCTGAATACGAGCGGGTCGTCCGCAGCCCCAGTTTCGAGATGCAGCTGCCGAGCGTCGTCTCGCTCAAGAGCTATGTGAAGCCGGCGCTCTATCCGGCCTTCACGCGATTCAACGTGTTCCTGCGCGACCGCTTCTCGTGCCAGTACTGCGGCGACAAGGATGATTTGACCTTCGACCATGTGACGCCGCGCTCGCGGGGCGGCATGACCCGCTGGGACAACGTGCTGACGGCCTGCGCGCCATGCAATCTCGCCAAGGGCAGCCTGACGATGGAGCAGGCGAAGATGCGCCCCTATCAGGCTCCCTACCGGCCGACGGTGTTCGAGCTGCATCGCAACGGGCGCCTCTTTCCGCCGAACTACCTGCACGACAGCTGGCTCGATTATTTGTATTGGGATACCGAGTTGGAGCCGTAGCTCGATCGGGGTCAGACCCTGCGGGCTTAACCCCCCGGCAAATGCGCAACATCGACCTGCCGTGCGCAATCTGTGTGTTCCCTCACCGCCGTCCGTGGCTGCTGCCTTTCGTCAGCAGGACGGTAGCAGGAGTGACGCCGTGTGAGTGGATCGCCGTTAACCACCAAGCGAGAATTAGTCCGCACCCACTGCGGTTCCGGAGGTAATTTCTGCTTAAGGTTTTGCGGCGACCCTACAACCTCCCACTCTCCGGCCGGTCGGAGAGCGGCCCCCCGGAATGGTGCCGGAGCGAGCGTCAGTGCAGATCGAGATCAAAAATCAGGGCATTGTCGCCTTCGGGCGCGAGTTGCTCGACAATGCCGATGTGACGAGCACCGTCATCGCGGGCGGCGTCGCTTTGTTCTTGAGCTATGGTCTGTGGAAGATCGGCCGCGCCATCCATCGCGCCAACCGGGCGATCCGGCTGAAGCTCGAGAGCGTCGAGAGGAAAAAGACCCCCTCGATGGCCTTCGAGACGGCGCCGCCCGTTGCGGTCGATAAGGTCTCGCAGCTTTCCCGGCACTGGCGGCGCGTCGAAAGTTTCTCCACGGATAACATCAAGCTTGCGGGTGTTGCGAAGCATTCGCATGCTCGTGCCGAGACCCTGCTCGATGCCTTGGATTTCGAGGTCGCCAGCCTCTTGGCGGAAGTCGCCTCGGTCAGCGCCTTCACCGCCGAGCGCAACTGCCGAGCGCCAGAAGTGCCAGCACGTCTGGCGCCGCGCACAACCGGAACACGCCGGCAAGTCGCAGCTTAAGCCTAAACGGCGACCGTTCACGTTCCACGGCGAACCGGGAAGCCACTTCGCCTGAACGTGCGAGTCTTGGCTTGGAGCACGTTCCACGGCGAACCGGGAAGCCACTTCGCCTGAACGTGCTCTAATTCATCACCGCGAACAGCACCGAGATCGTCAGCGCGGCAATAACCGTGCCGGCGGCAACCGACGCCGAAACCGGGCCGACGGCGCTGTCGTAGCGCTGGGCGAACAGGAACGCGTTGGCTCCGGTTGGGCAGGCGGCGAGCAGCACGACGGCGTTTGCGGCCATCGGCGGCAGCGCGAAAACATGCACGGCAAGGATATAGGCCGTGACCGGAAACAGCAGCAACTTCAGCATCAGCACGAGCACCATGGCATCGAGGTCGCCGTGGATGCTGTAGCGGCTGAGACTCGCGCCGAGCGCGAACAGCGAGGCCGGAACGCCCGCCGTGCCGAGCATCGCCAGGAGCTTGTCGGGAACCTCGTTGAGCCCGAGATCGGTCGCCCGCCACAGACTGCCGAGCAGGACGCCGAACACGATCGGATTGGTCGCCAGATCCTTGAGGAGATCGCGCGCTCGCCCGCCGAGATCGACAGGCCCCTTGGCTGTCATCCACTCGGCCTGCACCGAGGCAATGAGCCAGCGGATTGGCGAAAACACAGCGATGATCAACGCCAGTGCCGGCGTCGCGGCATCGCCGTAGTAGGCGATGCCGAGCGGGAGGCCCAGCATCACCGTGTTGCCGAAGGTCGACGCCATGGCGAGCGCCGTCGCCTCGAGGCCCGTGCGCTTGATGAAGTGTATGGCGGCGAGCGTCGCGACAATCCAAACGACAGCGTCGGCGATGAAGAAGGCGGCGAGGATCGAGCCAGGCGAGCTCGAGGTCGATTGGGCCGTCACCATGGTGCGGAACAGCAGCGCCGGCATGGCGATCATGAAGGCGAATTCGGCCAATCCCTTGGCGGCCGCATCCGAGACGACATGCAAGCGCATCGTCAGATAGCCGATGAAGATCAGGCCGAAGACCGGGGCGATGGTCGAGACGATGGCGTTCATGGGCGATGGCGGGTTCCGGATCGAAAGGACTCATTCCCCACGGCTCATACCGGGCGGCGCGAAGTCCCGCAATAGCCGCAGTCTTGCTAAGCCCTTTTCGGTTCTTGCCTCGCCTTCGCTTGCCCTTGGGCTGCCAGATATCTCAAGACGGCCGCATCTTGTAGCTGTTGGATGAGTTCGGCCTAGAGGCGAGCGCTTGCTGGGGGTCAGACCCTGCGGGTCTGACCCCGGACCAACAGGCAATATGAGAATGGGGTCAGACCCGCAGTTCTGAAGCACCAGACAACGTCGTGCGCGATTCGGCGAAGCGTCTCACGCACTCTCCGGCCACTGGTCGCCGACACGGAAGCCCAACGGGAACGGGTCGGTCGGATCGAGGACGTAGTTGTGGAAGGCGGTGATCCAGCCGCGGCCGGTGATGTTGATGTCGACCGTCTTGGTCGCGCCCATCCGGCCCTCGCCGGTGATCCGGCCGGTGAACTTCGTGCCGATCAGGCTCTCGTGCACGAAGTCCTCAGCCACACCGATCTGACCCTTGGCATGCATGATGGCGAGCCGCGCTGTGGTGCCGGTGCCGCAGGGGCTGCGGTCGTGGCGGCCCGGCGAGACGATGACAGTGTTCTTCGCGGTCTTGACGCCGTTCTCGGTACGCAGTGGACCGGCGAACAGCGTCTGATTGATCGTGTGGATGGCGGGGTTTTCGGGATGCACGCAAGGGAGCTGCACGGCCGCCGCGCGCTTGATCTTTTCACCAAGGTCAACAAGGTCGCGCGCCTCGGAGTTGACGAGCTGAATGCCGAGAGACGCCGCATCGACCATGCAGTAGATCATGCCGCCATAGGCGACATCGACCACCACGGTGCCGACGCCCGGAACCTCGACCGGCTTTTGCAGATAGAAGACGAAGGCCGGCACGTTGTCGAAGGAGACGCTCTCGCATTTGCCGTTGCGGCAGGTCGCGACGACGGAGACGAGACCGCCAGGTGCCTCGAGCGTCAGTTTCGTCACCGGCTCTGTCATGGGAAGCATGCCGGTTTCGAGCAAGGCGGTCGTCGTGCAGATCGTATTCGTGCCCGACATCGGCACGTAATAGTCGCTCTCGATGATGACGAAGCCGGCGTCGGCCCGTGGATCGCAGGCCGGCACCACGAGGTTCACGCACTGCGCGACTTTGCCCCTCGGCTCGTTGAGCAGGAACTGCCGGAGCCAATCGGCCTTCGTCTGCAGATACTCCATCTTCTCGAAAACGGACTTGCCCGGCACATCCAGCACGCCGCCGGTGATGACCTCGTTGAGCTCGCCCTCGGCATGCACGCCGACGACGTTGATCATGCGGGAGAAGCGCATTGAAAAACCGTGAGTCGTGAGTTGTGAGTAGTGAATTGTGAATTGTGAGTTGTGAGTTGTGAGGGGGGTATGTTGCGGGTCACAGTCCGCAACTCACAATCTCACAACTCACAATCTCACATACTTTATGCCGCCATCTTCATCACGGGCGACTTCTTCATGGCGTCCCAGAGCTTCTTGAAGCCGGCCTTCTCCTCGGCGGACAGCCCCTGCAACGGCTGGCGTGGCAAACCGACCGGCGAACCCGCGAGCTCGCAGGCGTATTTCACGTACTGGAGATACTTGCCGCCGTTCTCGAGCAGATAGAGCAACGGCATCATGGCGTGCATCAGGTTCTTGCCCTGGACGATGTCGCCCTTCTCGACGCAAGCCTTGTAGACCGCGACATGCTCGGCCGGCAGGCAGTTGGAGGCGCCCGCGATCCAGCACTTCGAGCCCCACAGGAACGCATCCGCCGCCTGATCGTCGGCGCCGGCGATGCGCTGATAGCGGCCGTCGAAGAAGGTGATGTGCTCGAGCATGCGGGCGAACGAGCCCGAGCTCTCCTTGATGGCGCAGATCGCCTTGATGTCCGCGACGCCCTCGAGGAACTCCTTGTTCATGTCGACGCCGGTGCGAGCCGGGAAATTGTAGAGGATGATCGGCAGATCCGTGTTCTTGGCGATGAAGCGGAAGTGCTCGACCAGCTCCTTGGTGGAGGGCAGCGAGTAATAGGGCGCCGCCAGCATGATCGCCTGATAACCGAGGTCCTGCGCGTAATTGGAAAGCTCGACGATGTCGGTGGGGCGCTGGCTGTTGGTGCCGGCATACATCGGCAGTTTCTTAGCCACGTGGCTCATGCAGAATTCGAGGCCGCGCTTCCGCTCCTCCATGGTCTGCGCGTAATACTCGCCGGTCGTGCCGTGCGGCATGATTGCGTGCACGCCGTTCTTCATCAGGAAGTCGAGATGCTTCGACCAGGCCTTCTCGTCGACCCTGCCCTGCTTGTCGAAGGGGGTGCAGGTGACGCTGATGACGCCTTTGAAGGCTGGGATTTTCATTGAGGGCTCCTTGGTGTTTGAGGAACGCGGATATGCGGATTGGCGGAATGGCCTGAGCATAGAGTGCGCCGGGCGGGCTGTCAGGATCGGAATGCAGGTGTAATCGATTTCATGGGGACGGGCAAGGCAATGCCCTCTACTTGCGGCGGCCGGACGCGGCTTTGCCCACCGCCTTCGCCTCGGCCACGAACGCCCGGATGAGCGGCGTCATGGGCTCCCGCCCCGGCAAGATCAGGCCGATGTGATGGGTGACATCCGGCTCGACGAGCGGAATGGCGGCGAGCGCGCCGGGGCTTTCGAGCGAATCCGCCAACCGCGAGGGAATGATCGAGACCCACGGACCGCTCCGGACATGCGTGTAAAGCGTCAGCATGGAATTGCTTTCGAGTGTCGGCGGCGGGGCGCCGCCGGCTTCGCTCAGATGCCGGTCGATGAGGCGGCGGTTCTGCATGTCGGGGGTGAGCAGGCAGAGCGGCAGTTTCGTCGCTTCCGCCCAGCTGACCGAGCGCCGGCGGGCGAGCGGGTTTCCCGGGGCCACCAGCAGCGCATAGCGCTCGATATAGAGCGGTAGCGTCTCGAAGCGGCCGACCGGCTCGTTGTCGATGTATGAGAGGCCGAGGTCGAGCTCGAGGTTTTCCATGCCCGATAGGATCGCCATCGAAGTCATCGAGGTGACGGTGAGCCGTGTCTCGGGATAGCGGGTGTGAAAGGGCACGGTCAGATCGGCGACGAAGGGGAGCGCGGTCGGCACGGCGCCGATCTTCAGGTGCCCGGTGACGCCGCGTTTGAGTGCGTCGACCTCCTCCCGCATGGCGCGCGAATCGGATACCAGCCGGCGCGCCCATTCGAGCACCTTTTCGCCTTCCGGCGTGAAGCCGCGAAACCGCGAGCCGCGCTCGACCAGCACGACGCCGAGGCTCTCCTCGAGGCTTTTGAGCGCCGAGGAGAGCGTCGGCTGCGAGACGCCGGCGGCTTCGGCCGCCTTGCCGAAATGGCGTTCCTTGGCCAGCGCCAGCAGCATCTCGAGCTTGTCGATCATGGGGCCGAGCTTGTCACGAACGCCCCACGCGCGAAACCTTCCTCGCAAAAGCCGCTGCAATACGAGGCCGTTGTCTGCACTCGATGCCGCTCTATTCCGAATCGTCGACGTGGAACTGGTGCAGGAACCGATGGACGACCGGCGCCAGCACGACTGTCGTCGAAAACACGATGACGATACCCGAGAAGAGCGCATAGCAGCTCGCGAAGAGCTTGGCGCCGTCATTGGTGAGCTCGCTAACCGGGCCCATGCCCGACAGGATCATCGATGCATTGAGAAGGGCGTCCATCCACGGCATGCCGCCGAGCTGCCGGTAGCCGAGCACGCCGATGCCGAGCGAGGCCGCGACGATGAGCAGTGCCGTTAGCGCGCTCTTCGTCAGGCGTCCGACGAAGTGGTGCCGCGGGATCATCGCGTCGTGGCGAGCTTCGTAATCGAAGAGCCGCACCTGTTGCCTCCTGTCATAAATGTTACCGCCTGCGCCGGAAGTCATAGGCTTGCGGCCCCGGTGTCACCAGAACGAATCGAGCTCAGAAACCTGTACGGCCGCACTCTCGCCAATCGACCCTGGCTAGCGTAGGAGGAGCGACCGCGCAAAACCAGAGCCCCGCATGCCCGCCGATACCGCCCGCTCCGCCTCCACGCACGGCCGCGCTGATCTTCGTCTGGATCACCGTGCTGCTCGACATGATGGCGCTCGGGCTCATCATTCCGGTGCTGCCACCGCTGGTCGTGCAATTCATGGGCGGCGACGCCGCGAAGGGCGCGGAAGTCTATGCGCTGTTCGGCTTCGCGTGGGCGCTGATGCAGTTCCTGTTCGCGCCGGTCCTGGGCTCGCTCTCCGACCGCTATGGCCGCCGCCCCGTGATCCTCCTCTCCAATCTCGGCATGGGGCTCGACTATGTGCTGATGGCACTCGCCCCCAATCTTATCTGGCTCTTCATCGGCCGGCTCCTTTCAGGCATCACCGCGGCAAGCTTTTCGTGCGCCTTCGCCTACATCGCCGATGTAACGGAGCCCGACAAACGCGCCAAGGCCTTCGGCATGATCGGCGCGGCCTTTGGCGTCGGCTTCGTGCTCGGGCCGGCACTCGGCGGGCTGCTTGGCGATCAGGATCCCCGGCTTCCCTTCTGGGTCGCGGCAGGCTTGAGCCTTGCGAATTTTCTCTACGGTCTGTTCGTACTGCCGGAGTCTCTGCCGCCTGAGAAACGCAGCCCCTTCAAGCTCAAGGCCGCCAATCCCATCGGCGCCATGGGGCTCCTGCGCGGCGCGGGCCTGATGCGCTATGCGACCATCAAGTTCCTCGGCGATCTCGCGCACGTCGTGCTGCCCTCGACCTTCGTGCTTTATGCCGCCTATCGATTCGGTTGGGGCGACGAAAGAGGTCGGCCTGACGCTCGCCGCCGTCGGCGTCGGCTCGATGATCGTGCAGGGCGGGCTCATCGGACCTATTGTGAAGGCGCTCGGCGAGACCAGGGCGCTGATCCTGGGCACGGTCTGCGGGCTCGTGGGCTTTGCCATCTACGGGCTGGCACCAACCGGCGCCTGGGCGTTGTTGGGGGTTCCCATCATGGCCTTCTGGGGTATTTCGAACCCAGCTTTGCAGGCACTGATGACGCGCCAGGTTGGCGCGACCGAGCAAGGCAAGCTCCAGGGCGCGACCTCGTCGCTGACCGGCGTCGCCAACCTCATCGGACCGGGATTGTTCCCCTTGTTCTTTTCCTGGGCGATCAGCGGCACGGGCGGGCTGCATATTCCGGGCGCGCCGTTCCTGTTGGCGAGCCTGCTGATGGCAGGCGCCGTTGCGCTGGCGATGCGGGGCGAGGGAAAGCCTTGGAGTCCGTGGCCGGCAGTCCGGCGTCTCCCCTCGAGGCTCGCGATGTAGAGCCCGGCGCCGATGACGATGGTGATGCCGGCGATCGAGATCATGTCGGGGGACTGGCTCCAGAACGCATAGCCCGCGATCAGCGCCCAGAACATGCCGGAGTATTCGAACGGCGCGATGACGGCCGGCTGGCTGATCCGATAGGCCTGCGCCACGGTGATCATGCCGATGCCGGCTGCAACGCCTGCCGAGAGCATCAAGAGCAAGTCGGGGAGAGTGGGCCACTGCCAGGCGCGGAACATGAGCTGCAGGCTCGGATGCGCACCGACCTCGTACCCGCCACTCGAGACGAGACCCGCGAGCCCGCTCATCAGGATTCCAAGCATCAGTGAGTTGAGCCCCATGGTGGCGCTGGACGCGACGACGCCAATCCGCCGCGTCAGGATGGCGCCGGCGGCGTAGCAGGTCGCGGAGAGGAACACGAGCAGCGCCGCGGGCTCGAACACGCCGAAGCCCGGGCGGAGCATCAAAATCGTACCGGCGAAACCCGCCAGAATCGCAAGCCAGCGGTCGAGCCCCACATGCTCGCGGAGCACGAGACCGGCAAGCGCCGTGATGATGAGGGGCGAGATGAAGCCGATGGCCAGCGCGTCCGCGATCGAGATCGTGGCGATCGCCAGGAACCACAGCGTGTAGGAGATGTACTGGATGATGCTGCGGATGGAGATAAGGGCGTGCGGGGCTCGGAGGAAGGCTTTGACACCATCTTCATAGACCAACACCGCCAGGATCAGCGGCAGCGCGCCAAGGCAGCGGAGCAGCACGATCTGGTGGATCGAGTACCCGCCGCTCACGAACTTGACGATCACGTCCTGGATGGTGAAGGCCAGCACGCCGACGAGCAGCAAGAAGATGCCCGTCATGTTATGGTCGGGCGACCCCGATCGGGCATCGGCTTGGCTCATGGTCGGCTGGGCCCCGGTCATTGGACCGGCTCTACCGCGCTCACCGGGAACTACAAAGCCCTGCCGCACAGGGCGGCTATGCCGCGGCGGACCGTGAGCCTTCAGTTTGGGTCAGACCCTGCGGGTCTGACCCTAAACGCAGACCTCGGACCGGGGTCAGACCCGCAGGGTCTGACGCCAAGCGGGTCAAGCAGGCGCGAACCTGGAGCTATCGAAAGAATGCCAATGCCTCGGCGACGATCACCTCTGGGGTGTCCTCCTGCATGAGATGGCCCGCGTCTGGCACCTCGCGGAAAGCGCAGCCGGGTATGAGCGATGCAAGTTTGCGCCCCTGCGCGACCGGCAGCCAAGCGTCCTCGGCGCCCCACAGTAGCGATACCGGGCATCGCACCTTCCCATAAAGCGGCTCGACCTCATCGGTGAAGCGCTGATCCATCTGGGCGATCTGGCGATAGAAGGCGGGTTGCCCCTCGGGCCCGAGCCAGGGTGCGAGATAGGGCTCGAGCTCGGCGTCGGTCATCGTGCGATGAATGGCGCCGCCAATGTAGGCCTTCAGCATCGCGCGCTGCGGATATTCGGGGACGCCTGCGAAGGCCGCCTCGTGGTGCCGCACGTGCTGGACGAAGGGTGAGCCCCAGGGCGCCAGCGCCACCGCATCGAACAGCAGCAGGCGATCATAGTCGCGGCCTTGGAGCAGATGGGCGCGAAGTACGGTCGTCGCGCCGAAATCGTGCGCGATCACCCTAGGGCCGTCGAGCCGCCAGTGGTCGACGAGGGCTGCGAAGAGGTCGGTCTGAACGTCGAGCGAAACCGTCTGACCGGCGCGCTTCTCCGATTGGCCATAGCCCAACAGATCGTAGAGATGGACTTGGTAAGAGCGGGCAAGCTCAGCTGCGATCCGCCGCCAAACATGGGAGGAGAAGGGCGTGCCGTGTACGAGCACGAGTGGCTCGCCCTCTCCCATTGTGTCGTAGGCAACCGCCTGGCCGCGGAAGTCGAAGCGTTGGCGGAGGTTCCAGGCGGTCATGACGAAAACCGCCTACCAGCCGGGACTGCCGGCGGAACCCGGCCGATGGTCGCCCGGGCGGCGAGGCTCGGGCGAAGCAGCGAAGAAAACGGCGAGCGTGAATACCTCGCCGAGCAGCTTTATGATGGCGAACATGGTGGCCTCCTTTGGCTGGCCTTCCGGCCGTTCGATGGAGGCAAGGATGCGCTTCAGGAGGGCTTCGGACAAACGGCAAGATGCTTCGATATATGTAACACCAAGTTACACGTATGACGTCCTGCCCGGTGCCGATCGACCTCTCGGCATCATTCGCCGCCGAGACTGCCCAGGCCGATGCCCGGCTTCTTCCATGAGAGCGCCTGCACCGTCTTGTCGAGCGGAGTGCCGGCAATCGAGTTTGTGTAGTTGGTCATGGTCTTCATCGCCAATCCGAGCACGACCTCGAGCGCGTTGCGCTCCGTGTAGCCGGACGCGAAGAAGGCCTCCCGCTCGCCGACGGAGACCTTACCGCGATTGGCGATCATCGACCGGGTGAAACGTCGAAGCGACTCCAGCCGCGGCGTCGAGAGCGGTGTGTCGTTCCGGAGCGCCTGAACATCCGCCTCGATCATACCGGAGGCGCGGCAGGCCTTGGTGTGCCAGGGCACGCAGTATTCGCAGGTGTTCTCGAAATTGGCGGTCTGGGTGACGACATTGCGCTCGATGGGTGTCAGCGACACCTTGTCGAAGAGGCCGTACAGGACTCCAAACCCTTCGAGCAGCTCAGGGCTTTCGGCCATCACGCGCTCGACATTGGATGCGCCACCCGGAGGTTTCCCGGGCCTCGCGCAAGGCCGCTCGCGAGGCTTCGGGTGCGGTGGTCTCATCGTGCAGTCGAAATGGCATGGGGGACTCCGGTTGTTTCTCGTGGTTGTGACACGGCTCGTTGCTGTCTCATCCGAGCAGCGCCCTGACAAGAGCCGCGACCCCCAGGACGATGAGCAGGCCGAGCGTGTATTTGCGGAACTGCTCGGGCGTCGCGGAGAGAAAATGCCGGCCGCCGAGCCAGACGCCGGCGGCGAAAATCGGTAGGGCGAGCGCAACAACCCTGACGCCATCTCCGGTATAGAGACCCCGGCCCAGAAACAGTGCGATCGCAAACAGGCCGAGTGGCACAAAATAGGCAATGAGCGTCGCGCGCATGGCCGCCGGTTTGGTGTCGTCCGCCGTCAGGAAGGCCGCGACGATCAAGCCGCCCATGCCGATGAGGCCGGTGATGAGACCGCATAGAAAGCCGAGCACCAGCATGCCAGCATGGCCGATCGGTCGCGCGAGCCGCCAACCGCGGAGCAGCGCGACCGATATGGCGATCACATAGAGTGCCACCAGCAATCGTGCCGTGTCGGGCGCGACAAGACCCAAGGCCTGCACGCCGATGGGCGTGCCCACCACCGAGCCGAGGAGCAGCATCCATAGCCGCCGCCAGTCGATAGCTGCGACGACGCCTCGGAGCTGCAGGGTTCCAACCAGCGTATCGATCAGAATGATCAGTGGCACGAGGGTCTGCGGCGCCACCACGAGCGAGCCGCCGGTGATCACGAGCGCTGCCGCGCCGAATCCAGAATAGCCGCGGGCGAAGGACGCAATGGCGACCACCGCCGCGAGATAGACGAGGGCTGCCGGCCCGAGCGAGAGGATCGCGTCCGTCGTTTGCAAGCGATCACTCCCGCGACAGGCCCTGGACCATCAATAGATGTTCGTCTCAGGCACCGGCTTGTTCGCGCGAATGCGCTCGTAGCCGAAGATCGAAAGGTCGATCGACCGGTACTCTCCGAAATGGATCAACTCGGCCAGCGCGCGTCCGGCGCCCGCCGATTGCTGAACGCCATGCCCAGAGAAGCCGTTGATGAAGTAGAGGTTGCCGATCTCGGGATGCCGGCCGATGACGCAGTTCCTGTCGAGCACATGGTGGTCGTAGTGACCGGCATAGGCTCGCACGAGCTTCGTCTCCTCGAAGGCCCGAATGCGATTGGCGATGGCCGGCCAGCAGACCTCGTCGAACTGGCTGTAGACGGGCTCGAAGTCGTCCGGATCGGCGGCGGGGTCATCCTCCTCGGGCGGCGACCAGCCGCAAAGGTGGTATTGCCCCTCCGGCCGGAGCCAGACTCCAGTCGTGTCGGTGAGAAGCGGCATGCCCGTGGGCGCATTCCGGCAATGGATGACGAAGGCGGTTCGCTTGCGTCCCTCGACCGGCAACTCAACGTCCATGAGCTTGGCGACGCGCCCGGCGCGCGGACCGGCCGCCAGTACGACGCGGCCGGCCTTGATGGTCTCCCCGCTCGCGAGCGTCACGCTGGTGAGCCGGTCCCCCTCACGGCCGATGGCGACGACATCGCCGGTCAACAGCGTGGCGCCCTTCTCCTTCGCCTTCTGCCGGTAGAGCCCATGCACGGCGGCGACATCGAACCAGCCTTCGCGCTCTGGGCCATAGGTGCCGGTGTCGACGCCATCGAGATTGAGCCAGGGAAAGCGCTCGGCGAGCCCTGCTTGCTCGAGCAACACGGTCTTGGCGCCCTCGCGGTGCTGGACGGCGACGTTGCTTTCCACGATGCCTCGGGCTTCAGGGCTGCCGAGCACCAGATAGCCATGCTCTTTCAGCGAGGCGTCCAACCCGAAGCGGCCCTGGAGGCTCTTCAAGAACGCGACGCCGAAGGCCGAGAGGCGGATGTTTTCGGGGAGCGAGAATTGCAGGCGGATGCCGGAGGTCGAGAGCGAGGTCGAGGCTGTCTTGAAGCTCGGATCGCGCTCGATGACGGCGACGCTGCCGGGAAAGCCCAGCTCGTGCTTGAGGAAGAAGGCGGTCGAGGAGCCCATTGCCCCGCCGCCGATGATGACGACGTCGTAAGCCGCTGCTGCCACAAGCCTCTCCCTTAACCTGCCATGCTGCTGATGGTCATATTGGCAGGATGGGCCGACGGCAACTAACCTCGTCCGCGCATAGAAGATATGAGGATCGACCCATGCCCGAAACCATCCGACCGCGCCGCAGCGTGCTCTACGTGCCGGGATCGAACGCGCGGGCGCTGGGGAAAGCCAAGTCGCTGGCGGCCGACGCGCTGATCCTGGATTTGGAAGATTCGGTCGCACCCGATCTCAAGGCCGAGGCCCGGCGGCAGGTGGCGGAGGTGGTGGCTCAGGGCGGTTTCGGCGGCCGCGAGATCGCCATCCGCTGCAATGGCTTATCGACCGAATGGGCGGAAGCCGATCTCGCCATGATCGCCGACAGCGGCGCGGCGGCGGCGCTGATCCCCAAGGTCTCGATGGCGGCCAATCTCGAGACCGTGCGCGAGCGTCTGTCACAGAAGGGCGCACCCGAGGGGCTGGCGATGTGGGCGATGATCGAGACGCCGCTCGCCATCCTCAACGCCCGCGAGATCACCGGTGCCTCGCGCCACAGCGACTATCCGCTGCGCGTTCTCGTCCTCGGCACCAACGATCTGGCGAAGGAGACGCGTGCCGCGCTCGTCAAGGGACGTGAGCCGATGCTCGCCTGGCTGTCGACGGCCGTCATCGCCGGGCGAGCCCACGGCCTCGATGTGATCGACGGCGTCTACAATGCCTTCCAGGATCTTGACGGCTTTCGCGAGGAATGCGCGCAAGGCCTGCGTCTCGGCATGGACGGCAAGACCGTCATCCATCCAGGCCAGATCGCGATCGCCAACGAGGTATTCGCGCCGGGCACAGAAGAAGTTACGGCGGCCGAAAAGATCGTTGCTGCCTTCGAGAAACCAGAGAACCAGGGCAAGGGCGCCATCACCCTCGACGGCCGCATGGTCGAGCTGCTGCATCGCGACATGGCGCGGCGGACGCTGGCGTTGCATCAGGCGATCGCGCAGGCGGCAACTTGATACGGACAGACTTCGCCAAGCGCGGAGCAACGAAAAGCCCCACCGACCTTTCGGTCAGCGGGGCGATTCAATCGGCTAAGCTGAGTGCGTCCCTCATCCCTTCCGCAAATTGATCGACACCATCTTCACGCCGAGTCCTTTTGGCGAAATGTTGACCGACTGCGAGGAGCCGCTGAGCTTGACCGACATGGTGGCATCGAGCTTGTCGCTCTTGACGCTGGCGCGGATCAGGTTGCTCGAGGCCGTGCCCGAGACGTTGCCGCTCGCATTGTTGACCATCTCGACCCAGCTACCCGACACCTTGCCGCCGGCATAGTCGATGTCGCTCCGGACCTCGAACTTGTAGCTGGCGGAGGCGCAGCGGATGTTCTGCTGCAGGCCCGAGCCGCCATCGACCACGAAGTAGGTGACCCGGCACTTGATGGCTTCGGTCTTGCCGTCGTCATAGGTGACCGACCCGTTGCCGACCCAGCGGCCGGCATAACCGGCGAAGGGACCGTCGGCGAGCGCCGGCGTCGCGTACAGGATCGCGGCGGCGGCAAGCCCCGGCAGGGCAGCCACCAAACGGCCAAACGCGGTGCTCAATGCCATGTCATCCTCTCGGCGGTTGGATTCGCATAGTTAACGGCAATATAGGCATATGCCCGGCCTTCGGGAAGGCCGGTAAGGGCCTCATTTGCCCGCAAATTTGCGGACATGGTTCAAAAACGCTCTACCCAGGGTCTGAGCTCCACCTCGCTAGTCCATGCAGAGCGGTGCTGTTTCAGCACGGCAAGGTAGGTCTCGGCGATGGTGTTGGCGTCGAGCAGGCTGTCGGGGGCATTGGCCGGAGCCGGACGGGTGGCGCTCGCCACGCCGCCGTCGATGACGAAATGGGCGATATGGATGTTTTTGGGCTGCAGCTCGCGCGCCATGGATTGCGCGAGGCCACGCAGCGCGAATTTCGCCATCGCGAAGGGGGCCGACAGGGCATAACCCTTGACGCTCGCGGAAGCGCCGGTGAAGAAAATGGCGCCCTGGCCCCGGGCGAGCATGCGTTTCGCCGCCTCCTGGCCGACGAGAAACCCGCCATAGGCACCGACCATCAGCGCTTGGGCGACGTCCTCGGGCACGAGTTCGGCGACGGGTCCGCGCGTTCGAAAGCTCGGATTGAAGAGGACGACATCCGGCGTGCCCAAGTGAGCGTCCGTGTCCGCGAACAACCGGCTGACGTCATCGGCCTTTGAGACATCGCAGGCGAGCGCCTTGGCACCGATTTCCTCGGCAAGTGCTGCGACCTTCGTCGGCGTGCGCGAGGCGAGCACGACCTTTGCGCCCTCCCGCTTCAGGATGCGCGCAAAGGCGGCGCTGATCCCTTCGCCGGCTCCAACGATGAGTGCGCGTTCGATCATTGATCATCTCCTGCTGCCGGATGCGTGTGACAGTAGCACGGCGGCCAACGGCCAACGACGAACGGCCGATCATTTTTTCTCGCGCGACAGCACCAGGATGCCGGCGACCACCAGCGCCATGCCCACGGCATGCCAGGGCGTGAACAGCTCACCCAGGATCCACACCGATAGCACCGTCGTGAACAGCGGTCCGGTGCCGCCCGCGACGCTGACGGAGGAGGGGCCGATCCGCGCAATCGCCTCGGCGATCAGGAAGGACGGGATCACCGTCGAGATCAACGCCAGGCCCAGCGAGTACCAGACGACAGGGAGGGGAACCACAAGATCGCCGATATCGTTCGTGATCGCGAAATGGAGGACGAGCGCCGGGATAGCCGCGATCATGGAGATGGCCGTGAAGAGCGCACTCCCCATGCGCGCGATCTTGGCTTTGCTCCAGAGCATGTAGAGCGCGTAGGCGAGCGAGCAGACGAGCACCAGGATCGTGCCCGAAATGACTTGGTCGCCCAGCGAATTCAAGTCGTGGGTGAAGATGACAGCGAGCCCGGCATAGGTCAGGGCGAGCGAAATGAAGTGAGCAAAACTCAGGCGCTCCTGGAAAAACCAATAGCCGATGACCGCGACGAAGGTCGGGTAGGTGAAGAGCAGCAATCGCTCGAATTGCGCGGTGATGCGCGCCAAGCCTTCGACATCGAGAATGCTGGCCAGGTAGTAGCCGACGACGCCGATGGCGCAGGTTTGTAGAACCGTCCGGCCGGAGAGGTCCGTGGCGAGGCCCTTCAGGCGCCGCTGCCGCCAGGACCACAGGCCGAATGCCGCGTAGAACGGCAGCGCGAGCCCCATGCGCCAGACGAGTTGCGTCGGCGCATCGATACCGTAGGCGTAGCTCAATTTGATGAAGACCGGCTTCCACGAGTAGAGGAAGGCGCCCGCAAGCGCGAGCGCGATGCCGGTCGGATCGAGCGCGAGGCGAGCCGGGGTCTGGCTGCCTGGACCGCCGTCGCCTGCGTTGTTGGAGCCCGCTTCCATCACACTCTGTCCGGTTCACGCAGGATCGGTCGCCTGCTTACCGGATCAAGTGTCCGCGCGCATCCCCCAGAACAGCTCGGTGAAGTCTCGGCACCTCGGATGGGGCGCCTCAGCCTTCCTCTTCGTCGCCCTCGATCGGATTGTCGATGAAGGTGCCGACGTCGCCGTCTTCCTCCTCCTCTTCCTCGAGGAAGGTTTCCTCGGCGCCGCCCTCGATCTCCTCGTCCTCGCCCTCGATCTCCGGCACGTCCTCGATCGAGACGATCTCGGGTAGCTCCTCGACGCTCGCGGTGGCGCCGGCCGCGGCTCCCGCCCCTGTGGTTGCCCGGGCCATGGCGGCGACGGGGAGCGCGTCCTCTTCCTCGTCGCGCTCCGGTGCCCGGCGGCTTTCGCGCGTCTCCTTGGCCTGGACGGTCCCGCACATCGGGCAGGTGGCCGGGTTCTTGCTCAGATCGTAGAACCGGCCCTCGCAGGACTGGCAGGTGCGCTTGGAACCGCGCGATGTTTTTGTGGTCATGGCGCTCTTCCTCGCCGTTCTGGGACAAAATTCGCGCCTCGTCTGCCATGAGGCCGAGGGCGATGTCAAAGGCAAGGCCGTGGACGTGCCCCCTCGCGTTGACAGCCCCGGACTCGTCTGCTCAATGACCCGAACATGGCTCACGGCACAGCAATACCCCTGACGGCGCTCCGCTCCGGCCCCTTGCGCGGCCGGATCAAGGTGCCCGGTGACAAGTCCATCTCGCACCGCTCGCTGATCTTCGGCGCGCTGGCGACCGGCGAGACGACGATTTCCGGATTGCTCGAGGCGGGCGATGTGCTCGGCACCGCGGACGTGCTCCGGCGCATGGGAACCCCGATCGAGAAGCGGGGCGGCACCTGGCATGTGAAGGGGCGCGGCACCGGCGGTCTCGAAGCCCCGGTCGGGCCGCTCGATTTCGGTAATTCCGGCACCGGCACGCGCCTGATGATGGGCGTGCTCACCGGGCACAGCTTCCGGGCGACGCTGACGGGCGACGCCTCGCTCAGCCGGCGCCCCATGGGCCGCGTCTTGAAGCCTCTCAAGCAGATGGGGCTTTCGATCGTCGAGGGCGAAGGCGACCGGCTGCCATTGACCATCCAAGGTCCGCGCCGCGCTATCCCCATCAGCTACGCGCTCGACGTGCCCTCGGCGCAAGTGAAGTCGGCGATCCTGCTCGCAGGACTTGGTGCGCCGGGTGAGACAACGGTCATCGAGACCGAGGCGACGCGCGATCACACCGAGCGCATGCTCGCGCATTTCGGCTGGGCGCCGCGGATCGAGGCGCACGGACATGGCCGGCGGATCACGGTTAGGGGCGATGCGGAGCTTCGCGGACAGCAGGTCGAGGTGCCGGGCGACCCGAGCTCGGCGGCCTTCCTCGTCGCCGCCGCGCTCATCGTTCCCGGCTCCGAGGTGACGGTCGAGAACGTGCTGATCAATCCGAGCCGCATCGGGCTTTACGTGACGCTCCAAGAGATGGGCGCCGATCTCGAACTGGCGAACCGCCGCGATCAGGGTGGAGAGCCGGTTGCCGACATTCGTGTCCGGCATTCGCCGCTCGTGGGCGTGCGCGTCCCGCCGGAGCGCGCGCCGAGCATGATCGACGAGTATCCGATGCTGGCGGCGCTCGCGGCTTATGCCAAGGGCGAGACCCGCATGGAGGGCTTGGCAGAGCTGAAAGTCAAAGAGAGCGACCGGCTCGCGGCAACCGCGGCGGGGCTTCACGCCAACGGCGTTGCCGCGCACGTCGATGGCGATACGCTGACCGTCAAGGGCATCGGCGCCGCGACCGGCGGCGGCACCGTCGCAACCCATCTCGACCACCGCATCGCCATGGCCTTTCTGACGCTCGGCCTGGGTTCGTCGAAGCCTGTTGCCGTCGACGACACGACCATGATCCAGACCAGCTTCCCGGAATTTCTCGGGCTGATGCGCGGACTTGGGGCGACGTTCGAGAACGGGTCGTGAGCCCCATGCGCATCTGTATTTTCGGCGCGGGTGCGATCGGCGGGTACATGGGCGTGCGGTTGCTCGAGGCCGGGGCCGACGTCACGTTTCTCGCGCGTGGACCCCATCTTGCGGCGATGCGCGACAATGGCGTGACGCTCATCTCCGAGGGCAAGGAGATAGTGGTTCGCCCGCGCCTCGCCGCGACCCCCGAGGAAGCCGGGCCACAGGACTACGTCGTCCTCACGCTGAAGGCGCACTCCATTCCGGGGGCTGCATCGGAAATCGCCAAGCTGCTCGGCCCATCAACCACACTCGTCACCGCCGTCAACGGCGTGCCCTGGTGGTATTTCTACAAGCACGGCGGGCCCTTCGAGGGAACACGGCTCGAGTCCGTCGATCCGGGAGGCAAGCTCACCGATATGCTGACACCGTCAGCCTGTCTCGGCTGTATCGTCTATCCGGCGGCCGACGTCATCCGTCCCGGCGTCATCGAGCACACCTATTCCAACCGCTTCACGCTCGGCGAGCCCGACGGTTCCCGCTCGGATCGCGCGACGCGCTTTGCCGACATGATGATCAAGGGCCACCTCAAATGCCCGGTGAAGCCCCGCATCCGCGACGAGCTGTGGATGAAACTCTGGGGCAATCTCGCCTTCAATCCGCTCTCGGCGCTGACGACGGCGACGCTCGATCGGCTCGCGACCGACGCAGGCTCGCGGAGCGTGGCCCGCGCCATGATGGTCGAGGCGCAGGCGATCGCGGAAAAGCTCGGCGTGCGCTTCGCCATCGATGTCGACAAGCGTATCGAGGGCGCGGCCGAGGTCGGCGTGCACAAAACCTCGATGCTGCAGGATCTCGAGCGCGGCCGGCCGATGGAGATCGATGCGCTTTTGGGGGCCGTCGTCGAGATGGGGCGGTTGACGGGCTTGCCGACGCCGACCTGCGGTACGGTGCTCGCCCTGGTCCGCCAGAGGGCGGCGGTGGCGGGGTTGTAGGGGACTTAGAGCACTTTCCGACCAAGTGGATACCGGTTGGTCGAAAGAAAGTGCTCAAAGCCAATAACTTAGACCGGCTTTCCGATTCCGTAGGATCGGAAAACGGTCTAGCAGGGAGTTTCAAAGTCCTCGCGTCCCGATTTCACCCAACCGCCGCTTGATCGGCCAATCGCTCCAGGAACGCGAGGCACTTGTCGAGCTCGGTCAGGGCCACGAACTCGTCCGGCCGGTGCGCTTGCTCGATGTCGCCGGGGCCGATGATGACGGAGGGCGGGCCCGCCGCCTGGAAGAGGCCGGCTTCCGTGCCGTAGGAGACCGCATAAGTTTCGTTCTGCCCGGCCAGCCGCAAGGCGAGAGATACCGCCTCCGAGCCGTCACCCGAGAAAAAGGCCGGCACGGTGTTCATGTGCACTGTGTCGATGGCCGCATCGACCGCGACCCGGCGCATGGCCGGCAAATGCACCTCCTCGACCGAGGTCCGGAAGCGCTTCAGCGTCGCGTCCACCGACGAGCCCGGCAGCACGCGCATTTCCCAGGAGAAGCTGCAATGCCGTGGCACGATGTTCTGCGCCCGGCCGCCTTCGATGAGCCCCACCTGCAAGGTCGAATAGGGCGGCGTGAAACGCTCGTCCTGCTGGCCGTTGCGTAGGTCCGCCTCGAGCCGGCCGAGTTCGGCGATCAGCAGCCCGGCGATGTGGATAGCGTTGACGCCGATATGCGCCATGCTCGAATGCGCCTCGCGTCCGGTCACTGTCGTCTTGAAGCGCGTCGCGCCCTTGTGGGCATCGACCACCGTCATGGTCGTCGGCTCGCCGACGATAACGAGCCGCGGCTTCACCAGCCGCTTGCCCAGCTCGGCGATCATCGGGCGCACGCCGGTGCAGCCGACCTCCTCGTCGTAGGAGAAGAGAATGTGGATGGGCAGGCCAAGCTTGCGCTGCTTGAACTCCGGCACCATCGCCATGACGCAAGCGAGAAAGCCCTTCATGTCGCAGCTGCCGCGACCGTAGAGCTTGCCGTTGCGCTCGATCAGCTTGAAGGGATCGCTCGACCATTCTTGCCCAGTGACGGGAACGACGTCGGTATGCCCCGAGAGCCCGATGCCCGGCCTCGCGCCATCGCCGATGGTGGCGTAGAGGGAAGCCTTCTGTCCGTCCGCCGTCGGCACCAGCTCCGACTCGATGCCGTGACCGGCGAGGTAGTCCTTGATGTAGGTGATGCAGGGGATGTTCGTCTTGGCGCTAGTCGTGTCGAAGGCGACGAGGCGCTCCAGAATGGCGATTGTCTCAGAACGTCGGTCCGGCACGACAGGTCTCCTGCAAGCGGAAGCAACACGCCCTAAGCAACCGGTTTCGGCGGTCCGGTCAAGACTAGTGGCCCGTCGCGCCAAAATCGCATGTTCGCCGGGCGTCCGTCCGATTTTGGCGCGACATGAGGGCCACTAGCAATATCATGAGCTTCGTGTGGCGTTCATCGCGCCATAGTTGACTCCGACCGTGCGGCGCGACTGGTCAACTATGGCGCGACGCCACACGAGCCGCGCGCCAGACTAATTCAGCCGCTTCGGCCGATCGGGGCTGTCGAGCGAGAAAGCGGGAATCGCCACATCGAGCATCCGCCCGTCCTCGTCCTGCATCTGATAGCTGCCGACCATGATGCCGGACGAGGTCTTCAATGGGCAGCCACTCGTGTAGGTAAAGGCATTGCCCGGCATGATGACGGGCTCCTCGCCGACGACTCCCGGACCGCGCACCTCCTCGGTGCGCCCCATGGCGTCTGTGATCCGCCAATGCCGGGAGCGCAGCTGCATCGGCCGGTCGCCCTGATTGGCGATTTCCACGGTGTAGGCCCAGAAATAGCGTTTGGCGTCCGGCTCGGAGCGCTCCGGCAGGTATTGCGGCGTGACGGTCACGCGAATGTTGTGGGTGACGGAGCGATACATCGGCCGGAACCTGCCCTGCTTGCACTACATTGGCAAGTTAGAGCACTTGTCCTCCCAAGTGGATACCGGGTGGCCGAAACAAAGTGCTCAAAGCCAATGGCCTAGTCCGGTTCTCCGATCCCTGCGGAACGCAGAACCGGACTAGGCCATGGGTTCCTATGGCCGTCGAGGTCCAGGCACTCGACTGGCAATGGGCCAGCACGGCCATCATTCTGAAACGGAATCGCAATGCTCGACGCCCATGTGCGCCCTTACATCGATCCCCCGCTGAACCATGCGGGCCGGATGCTCGCGCGCATCGGCATCGGCGCCATCGAGATGACGCTGGCGGGCTTCGTCGCCGGGCTGTGCGCGGCGATCGCCATTGCCATCGGCCAGCCCGGCTGGGCGATTGCGCTAATCCTGCTCAACCGACTTGCCGACGGGCTCGATGGCGCCATCGCGCGGGCGACCCACCAGACCGACCTCGGCGGCTATCTCGACATCGTACTCGACTTCATTTTCTACGGCGCCATCCCGTTGGCCTTCGCCATCGCCGATCCGTTCCGCAATGCGCTTCCCGCTGCAGTCCTGCTCGCCAGCTTCTATGCCAGCGGCTCGGCCTTCCTCGCCTTCGCCATCATGGCGGAGAAGCGGGGTCTGTCGACGATCGTCCAGGGAAAGAAGTCGCTGTTTTATCTGACGGGCCTTGCCGAGGGGACCGAGACCATCATCTTCTTTCTCTTGTGCTGCCTCTTCCCCGACGCCTTCCGCTGGCTCGCCTATGTCTTCGCCGCGGTCTGCTTCGTTTCGACAGCGGCCCGCATTGTCGCGGGCTGGCGGACGCTGACGTAGGCAAGGCCGCGCAGCGCAGCCTTTCCGGCGGCGCCATCGACAAAGACTGACGGCCTTCCTATGGTCCGCCGCAAATCCAGAACTCTTGCGGAGCGCCCATGCCCAAGCAGCTCAATCCCGACACGGTCACCAAGCCGGCCTCGAACTATGCGCAGGCCGTCACCCACAAGGCGGCCGCGGAACGCATCGTCGTCTCCGGCCAGATTGGCGTCCGCAAGGACGGCTCCATCGTCAAGGAATTGCCGGCCCAGATGGAGCAAGCCTGGCAGAACCTCTTCGCCATCCTCGCCGCCGCGGGCTACAAGAAAACCGACCTCATTCGCATCGTCATCTACATGACGGCACCGGCCGATGTGGCGCTCTACCGGTTGACGCGTGATCGGCTGATGGCGGGGCACGCCTGCGCGACGACCTTCGTCCAGGTCGCGGGGCTCGCCCATCCCGATCTGCTGTTCGAGGTCGAGGGCGAGGCGGTGAAGGAATAGGATCGCATCATGACCGCAGATACGATCGCCAAGCTTTTGTCGCGCAACGATGCGGGCCGGCCGGCGCTCGGAACGCCGGGTTCGCAGTCGCTGAGTTTTGGTGGCCTGGCCGCTCTGAGCCGCGATGTCGGAGCAGCCCTCAACGCCGCCGGAATCGGCTGCGGCGACCGGGTCGCCATCGTGCTCCCAAGCGGCCCGGAGATGGCAGCCGCCTTCATCACCATCGCCCAATCCGCGACGACCGCCCCGCTCAATCCCGCCTATCGGGCGGACGAGTTCGAATTCTACATGAGCGACTTGAAGGCGAAGGCGCTCGTGACGCTCGCTGGATTCGATACGCCGGCACGTGCGGTCGCGGAAAAGCTCGGCACGGCGGTGATCGACATCGTGCCCGAGCCGGAACGAGGTGCGGGCGCCTTCAAGCTCGCGGCGCCGGTGAGCGAAAAAGTGCGTTCCGCCGAGGCGCCCGGCCCCGACGACATCGCGCTCGTGCTGCATACCTCTGGCACCACCTCGCGGCCGAAGATCGTGCCGCTGGCACAGTCGAATGTCGCGGCGTCCGCCCGTCACATCGGCACGACGCTGGCGCTGACGCCAGAAGATCGCTGCCTCAACATCATGCCGCTGTTCCATATTCACGGACTTATTGCGGCTGTGCTCTCCTCACTTGCGGCCGGCGGCGAGACGGTCTGCACGCCAGGCTTCAATGCGCTGAAGTTTTTCAGCTGGCTCGATGAGGCGGCGCCGACCTGGTTCACGGCCGTGCCGACAATGCATCAGGCGATCTTGACGCGCGCCGAACGCAACACGGAAGTCCTCGCGCGCCAGAAACTCAAATTCATCCGCTCCTCCTCGGCCTCGCTCCCCCCGCAGGTGATGCTCGAGCTGGAAAAGACCTTCGGCTGCCCCGTCATCGAGAGCTACGGCATGACGGAGGCGGCACATCAGATGGCGTCGAACCCGCTGCCGCCGCGCGCGCGCAAGCCCGGCTCCGTCGGCATCGCGGCCGGACCCGAGGTGGCCATCATGGATGAGGCGGGACAACTTCTGAGCAATGGCGATCCCGGCGAGGTCGTGATCCGCGGCCCCAACGTCACGCGGGGTTACGAGGCCAATCCGGAAGCCAATGCCAAAGGCTTCACGAATGGCTGGTTCCGCACGGGCGATCAGGGCGTGATGGACGAGGAAGGGTATCTGCGTATCACCGGTCGCCTGAAGGAGCTCATCAACCGCGGCGGCGAAAAGGTTTCCCCGCTCGAGGTGGACGAGGTGTTGTTGGATCACCCGGCCGTCGCTCAGGTCGTCACTTTCGCGATACCCCACGACAAGCTCGGCGAGGAGGTGGCGGCGGCCATCGTGCTGAAGGAAGGCCAAACCGCCACCGAGCGCGAGATCCGCGACTTCGCGCTGAAGCGCCTTGCCGATTTCAAGGTGCCCCGCAAGATCGTCATACTCCCCGAGATCCCCAAGGGCGCGACGGGCAAGCTGCAGCGCATTGGCTTGGCGCAGAAACTTGGGCTCGCGCTCTGAGGAAGGGAGAGCCGATGCGGATCGCGGTCGATGGTCCTGCGGCGTCCGGCAAGGGGACGCTCGCCAAGCGCATTGCCGCGCATTTCGGACTTAATCATCTGGACACCGGCCTGCTCTATCGCGCTGTTGCGCGCGATGTGCTGGCCACAGGCAAACCGCTCGCCGATGTCGATGCGGCCGTCGCCGCCGCCCAGTCGCTCGATCGCACGACGCTTGGCGATCCCGAGCTGCGCGGCCGAACCGCCGGTGAGTCCGCCTCCATCATCGCCCGGATCCCGGAGGTTCGTGCGGCGCTGCTGGACTATCAGCGCGCGTTCGCGGCCTATCCCCCCGGCGCCGTGCTCGACGGACGAGATATCGGCACTGTCGTACTTCCCGATGCCGACGTTAAGATCTTCGTAACCGCCTCCAGCGAGGAGCGAGCCCGTCGCCGCTGGAAGGAGCTCACCAAGGCCGGCGCCGACGTCAAATTCAGCCAGATTCACGAGGACATCCGCGTCCGCGACCGGCGCGACCGCGACCGGAGCGTCGCACCTCTGGCGCCTGCCGCCGATGCGATCTTGCTCGACACCACCGAATTGGATATAGAAGCCGCGTTCAGAGCCGCCGTGCATCTGATCGAGGACAAGACCGGAAAGTCCGGGCGCACCCCTTGAGGGTGGGCCCCATTTTGCTTTCCGGCGGCACTTCGGGGTTCGCAACCCGGAAGGTCCGGGCAGGGCGGCATCGCTAACCCACGCCAAGGCAGACGGGGTGCGGCGTAGAGAGGGCGGCGGGCTCAAATCCCGCCGAAAGCCCGCTCTCGGCGTATTTCGCGAGAGCCAAAGCGTCCGAAACGCAACGCGACGTCGCTGACCCGCGAAGAGGAGACTTGATGAGCGTGAACCAGGCTTCAACTGCCAGAGACATGAACCCCTCACGAGAGGATTTCGCCGCCCTTCTGGACGAGGCTCTCGCCTCCGACAGTCTCCAGGAAGGCATGGTGGTCAAAGGGATCATCGTTGCCATCGAGAAGGACCTGGCGCTGATCGATGTCGGCCTCAAGATGGAAGGCCGCGTTCCCGTCAAAGAATTCCAAGGCCCCGGCCGCGATGGCGACGTCAAGGTCGGCGACACGGTCGAGGTCTACCTGGAGCGCGTCGAGAATGCGCTCGGCGAGGCCGTGCTCTCGCGCGACAAGGCGCGCCGCGAGGAAAGCTGGGTCCGCCTCGAGGAGAAGTTCAATGCCAACGAGAAGGTGACAGGCGTCATCTTCAACAAGGTCAAGGGCGGCTTCACGGTCGATTTCGACGGCGCTGTCGCCTTCCTCCCCGGCAGCCAGGTCGACATTCGCCCGATCCGCGACATTGGCCCGCTGATGCATCAGCAGCAGCCCTTCCAGATCCTCAAGATGGATCGCCGGCGCGGCAACATCGTCGTCTCCCGCCGCTCCGTGCTCGAAGAGACCCGCGCCGAGCAGCGCTCGGAGATCGTGGCCAAGCTCGAAGAGAGCCAGGTTATCGACGGCGTCGTCAAGAACATCACCGATTACGGCGCGTTCATCGATCTGGGCGGCATCGACGGCCTGCTCCATGTCACCGACATGGCATGGCGCCGCGTCAGCCATCCGAGCGAGATCGTCAATGTCGGCGACACGGTGAAGGTGCAGATCATCCGCATCAATCCGGAGACGCAGCGCATCAGCCTCGGCATGAAGCAGCTCGAGGCCGATCCCTGGGCCGGCATCGCCGCCAAGTATCCGGTCGGCGCCCGCTACACTGGCAAGGTCACGAACATCGCCGACTATGGCGCGTTCGTCGAGCTGGAGCCCGGCGTCGAAGGCCTGATCCACGTCTCCGAGATGAGCTGGACCAAGAAGAACATCCATCCCGGCAAGATCGTCTCGACCAGCCAGGAGGTCGAGGTCCAGGTGCTCGAGGTCGATCCGCAGAAGCGGCGTATCTCGCTTGGCCTCAAGCAGACCCAGGCCAATCCGTGGGATGCCTTCCTCTCGTCGCATCCCAAGGGCTCCAATATCGAAGGCCAGATCCGCAACATCACCGAGTTCGGCCTGTTCATCGGCCTCGACACCGGCATCGACGGCATGGTCCATCTCTCCGATCTGTCCTGGAACCAGCCGGGCGAGGAGGCCATCAAGGCCTTCAAGAAGGGCGACGATGTCCGCGCGGTGGTGCTCGACGTCGACGCCGAGAAGGAGCGCATCAGCCTCGGCATCAAGCAGCTCGACGGCGATCCCTTCGAGAACGTCGTCGGCCTGAAGAAGGGCCAGACGGTCACCTGCGAGGTGGTAGCGGTGCAGGAGCACGGCATCGAGGTGAAGATCGCCGAGAGCGACATGACGGCCTTCATCAAGCGCGGCGACCTTTCGCGTGAGCGATCAGAGCAGCGGCCGGAGCGCTTCGTCGTCGGCACCAAGGTGGACGCCGCGGTGACGCAGATCGACAAGACGTCGCGGCGCGTCAATCTCTCGATCAAGTCGCTCGAGATCGCCGAGGAGAAGGAGGCCGTGGCGCAGTTCGGCTCGTCCGACTCCGGCGCGTCCCTCGGCGACATTCTCGGCGCTGCCTTGAAGCGCCGCAACGCGGGAGACGAAGAGGCCAAGACCGACTGATCCTCGCGGTCATCAGGATAAATCAAAGGCCCGCGCGACTTGCGCGGGCCTTTTTCGTTGGGCAAGGTCAGGGCGAGTTGGTCTCCTGCAAGCTTTCGATATGCGACTTCACGGGAAAACCATCCGTAGCCGGCCTTCTCCTTCGGGGAGAAGGTGGCCGAAGGCCGGAAGAGGGGTTGAGGTATACTCAGCCCCTCCTCGGGTCAGGTAAGTTCGTTCGCATTTGAGAGATTGCTAAGAGGCTGCGCCAAACTCAACCCCTCTCCCACCTGTCGGCACCCTCCCCCCAAGGGGCAGGGCCGAAGCCCGATAGAGCACACGGGGAGCGGGGCGCAGGGACTGGCGGCTGTCGCTGTGTTTTTCGCGAGGTAAGATATGAGCATCGATCTCGACAAGGCCCTCGAGCAGCGCCGGCTGAGGCGCCGCGTTTCGTTCTGGCGGATCGCGGCGATCGGGCTCGGGCTTCTGGCCGTGTTCGGGCCTCGTCGCCCGCTCGGCCGGCGACGGATATGGCCGCTCGCCCCAGATCGCGCGCGTCGCCATCGAAGGCCTCATCACCGACGACCGGGCGCAGATCGAACTCTTGAAAAAGGTCGCCGATGACGACCGCGTGAAAGCCGTGATCCTTGTCGGTCAACAGTCCCGGCGGCACGACCACCGGCGGCGAGGCGCTCTACGAGGCGATCGGGGATTTGCGGGCCAAGAAGCCGGTGGTCGCCGTCTGCGGCACCATGGCGACGTCGGCCGCCTACATGATCTCGCTCGCCACCGACCGCATCTTCACCCGCGGCAACACCATCACCGGCTCGGTCGGCGTCATCTTCCAGTTTCCGGAGGTGTCGGGGCTGCTCGACAAGCTCGGCGTCAAGATGCACGAGATCAAGAGCGGGCCGCTCGAAGGCCAACCCCTCGCCCTTCCAGCCGCTCGATGCGCCGGGCCTGGCTTTGGCTCAGGAGATGGTCAAGGAATCGCAGCAGTGGTTCCTGAAGCTCGTTGCCGACCGGCGCGGGATCGCGACCGCGACGGTACCGGGGCTCGAGGACGGCCGCATCTACTCGGGCCGGCAGGCGCTCTCGCTGAAACTCGTCGACGAGATCGGCGGCGAGCGCGAGGCGATCGCCTGGCTGACGGCCTCGAAAGGCGTCGAGACCGGCCTCGAGGTGATCGACTGGAAACCCAAATCCGACAAGCGATTGGAGCTATTTGACCGGCAATGCGAGCCTCGCCGACCGGCTCGCGGCACTTGCCGGGCTTCGACCTGGCCACGAGGCTCGAGAAAAACCGGTTGATCCAGGCCCTGCAACTTGACGGTTTATTGTCCCTCTGGCACGGTTCCGGGAATTAGCATGGCATTACAAGCACATCGCTAGAGGGAGCGGCGGGGATGATAAAGTCGGAGCTGATCCAGAAGCTCGCCTACGAGCATCCGCACCTGTTTCACAAGGACGTCGAGCGGATCGTCAATGTCGTTTTCGACGAGATCATCGCCGCGATGGCGCGCGGCGACCGGGTGGAACTCAGGGGCTTCGGCGCCTTCTCGGTGAAGCACCGGGCCTCGCGGACCGCCCGCAATCCCCGGACCGGGCAGGCCGGTCTCCGTCAAGGAAAAATTCGTGCCGTTCTTCAAGACCGGCAAGGATTTGCGCGAGCGGCTGAACCGGCCGGCGCCCGTGCCGGGCGTCGAGGCGCAGCCAGCTGCCAGCGCCCAAGCGGGCCGCCGGACGGCGCCGTGCAACCGAGGCCGCGGCACAGCGGTCCAGATGAGGACGTCGAAAGAGTAGGCAGATCGTGCGCAAGTTTCTCTGGCTCCTGTTGGCCATAGCCACCGCGATCGTCATCGTCCCCTTCGGGCTGGCGAACCGCACGCCTGTCGCCGTGTCCGTCGATCCCTTCGGCCGGTCGGCCTCGGGCCTCGTCTTCGAGGCGCCGCTGTCGCTCGTGCTCTTCGCCGTGTTCATGGCGGGGCTCATCATCGGCGGCCTCGCCATGTGGCTCAGCCAAAGCAAATGGCGCCGCACCGCCCGCGTCAGAACCCGCGAGGCCTTCCGATGGCGCAGCGAGGCGACGCGCCTCACCCGAGAGCGCGATACCGGCACGGAAAAGGCCATCGGCTCGGGCCGCAAGGCGGCTTGACGCTTCCGACCTCGCACTGACAGACCGTGGCCGATCTGACAGGATACGGTCCAGAGCTCGGCGATTGCTCCATCGGCTGAGCCTATGCCCACTGACGTCAAAATCTGCGGCTTGAAGACCGAGGCGCATGATGCGCGCGGCGCTGGACGCGGGCGCGGACTATGTCGGTCTCGTCTTCTTCCCGAAAACGTCCGCGCTATGTGGATGTCGCGACCGCGGCCAAGCTCGCCGCGATCATCCGCGGCCGCGCCAAGATCGTCGCGCTCGTCGTCGATGCGGACGACGCGCTGATCGACGAGATCGCGTCGGCGGTCGCCCCGACCTGTTCCAACTCCACGGCACAGGAGACGCCGGAGCGCGTGGCAGCCATCAAGGCCCGCGACCGGCATCCCCGGTCATGAAAGCGATCGCCGTCCGGACCGCCGAGGACGCCGCGCGCGCGCTCGCCTACGAGGAGCGTCGCCGACCTCATCCTGTTCGATGCCAAGCCCCCGGAGGGCCGCGCGATGGCGCACTCCCGGGCGGCAATGGCGTCTGCCTTCGACTGGCGAGCCCTGCTTGGCGTCCGCGACAAGGTCCGCTACATGCTGTCGGGCGGTCTCACCCCTGAAAACGTCGCCGAGGCGATCCGGCTGACGGGGGCAGCGATCGTCGATGTCTCCTCCGGTGTCGAGCGGGCACCGGGCGAGAAGGATCGCCGAGAAGATCCGGCGGTTCATCGAGGCCGCGAAGAAAGCGTGAGTGGTGAAGTCGTTCTGAGGAACGACTCTATCGACTTGACCACTCACCGACTGTCACCGTTAGCATCACGAGGCGAGCTCAGCACCATGGCCACGCAGCGAGCACCAACCCCGGCCAACACGATGCGCTCCGGCCCCGACGACAAGGGCTTCTTCGGCCTATTCGGCGGCCGCTTCGTCGCCGAGACGCTGATGCCGCTGATCCTGGACGCTCGAGAAGGCCTACGAGGACGCCAAGCGCGATCCGGCTTTCGCGAAGGAGTTGGCGCATCTGCACACCCACTACACCGGCCGGCCGAGCCCGCTCTATTTCGCCGAGCGCCTGACCGAACACCTTCGTGAGGCTTCTGCCGCCTCCGGCGGTGGCGGCGCGAAAATCTACTTCAAGCGCGACGAGCTCAATCACACCGGCAGCCACAAGATCAACAACTGCCTCGGGCAAATCCTGCTCGCCCGCCGCATGGGCAAGAAGCGCATCATCGCGGAAACCGGCGCCGGCCAGCATGGCGTCGCGGTGGCGACGGTGGCGGCCAAGTTCAATCTCCCCTGCGTCGTCTACATGGGCGCAACCGACATCGAGCGGCAGTCGCCCAACGTCGTGCGCATGCATCTGCTCGGGCGCGGAGGTGCAGGCCCGCGACGTCCGGCAGCGCCACCCTCAAGGACGCCATGAACGAGGCGCTCCGCGACTGGGTCGCCAATGTCGAGGACACCTACTACATCATCGGCACGGTGGCGGGCCCGCATCCCTATCCCGCGATGGTGCGCGACTTCCAGTCGGTCATCGGCACGGAGCTGCGCGAGCAGATGATGGCGGCGGAGGGCCGGCTGCCGGATACACTCGTCGCCTGCATCGGCGGCGGCTCGAACGCCATGGGGCTGTTCCATCCGTTCCTGGACGACAAGTCCGTCGCCATCTACGGCGTCGAGGCCGGCGGCCACGGGCTCGATGTGCCCAATGGGCATGCCGCCTCCATGAACGGTGGCCGGCCGGGCGTACTGCACGGCAATCGGACGTATCTGCTGCAGGACGACGACGGCCAGATCCTCGAGGGCCATTCGATCTCGGCGGGCTTGGACTATCCCGGCGTCGGGCCGGAGCATTCCTGGCTGAGGGATTCCGGCCGCGTCACCTATGTGTCGGCGACCGACAAGGAGGCGCTCGACGCCTTCCAGCTCTGCGCGCGGTTGGAAGGCATCATCCCCGCGCTCGAGCCCGCGCATGCGCTCGCCTATGTGCGGAAGCTCGCGCCGACGCTCGCCAAAGGACAACCTACTCGTCATGAACATGTGCGGCCGCGGCGACAAGGACGTGTTCTCGGTGGCGAAGCATCTGGGGATGAAGATTTAGGCGGGGCTGGCAAGTCGGCACGGGATCAGGTAATTCCTCAGGATCGACAAAACGATCTTTCTCGAGATCGGAGCCTGATTCGGCCTCAATGCCGAGCGGACTCATCGACCTGCGCGTGCGACCCGCAGCGCTTCGAGAAATGGGTGCCTCGTCGGTGACTCGTGAACTGAGATACATCGCGCAGACGTGAAGACGGATCGTCGCCGATGAGCAGCATGATCAGTCGATCGAGAGCGTGCACTCCGTGAGCTTGTAGCGATCCGACACTCGGACTCTCGCTCGAAGACGGTGAATGGTTGCGTCCTTCGACGCGGCGAAGAGACAGAGCTTGCGACCGAGTGAGTTGTCGGCACGCATTGGTCACGCCTGCCCAGCTACGATCGTACTTGCGTGCTCCGACAAGGCGTCGACGGCGTGCAGCTGCGACCGCACTGCGGCCCGGCAGCGCACTACGGCCCACGGATACCAAACCACGAGCCCGTCAAGACACGTCGGATGGCGAGGTGGCAAAAGCGCAACAGACCATGCTCGATTGGCCGTTTGCTCCGTCGACACGCAGCTTAGACGATTCGTTCGAGCTCGCCAGCGGACCACGTAGGCCCTCGAAGCGTCTCGCTGTCCGCTCCGACGCGATCGAGAAAGGCCGTCACCCAGCATCGCTTGGCGCTGGATGCGTCCACCTCGGCGATGGGGCGCAAGCCGTCAAAGAGGGCGCTTTGTTGCGCGAGGAGGGATCCGACGTGCTCGCTCGTGAACAGGTGCCAAGCGTCCCACCGTCACGGCCGCGAAGGCGGCCGCCTAGCCATGTCGGGCTGGGCGTGATCTCGCGGATCGCAGTGCGACGTTCGACTTCCGGAGTGGTTGGGTCGTGGGACCTCGCTGGCTTGTCTGGGCGGCCGCCTTCGCGGCCGTGACGGTGGGGAGGGTGTGCCGGGTCGATCTGCCAGCAACTGCTGACATGTCGGCTTTCCACATCCCCACAAGCGTTTCCGTTCCATTCACCACACCCAACAATAAGTTATCCCCGCCCATTGCGCACACCCCCATACTCCGTCCAACCCCGTCCCCAGAGGACTGGAACGCGCGCTGGTGAGCCGGTGACGGGGAGCGTCGAATGGGCCGGACATAAGCTATCCGGCGCCTACCTGCCGCTTGGGATGGGGTGACCTGACCCAAGCTACTCTCGCCCCGGATGTAGGCGAGGGGTTTCCACCTGGGGTCAAAAGCCCCGGAAACCAACGGCGGCGGCAAACCCTCGGCGACGGCGGAGTGGCGCGTGCCACATCCGAATGATTCAACCACGGGCCGGCCACTCCGTCCCTCTGGACTTTCATGCTCTCGGGTTCGGTGACGGGCCGCGGTGCAGGCGGAGCGTTGGCGCAAGGAAAGGCAGTAGACTGAGTCACGGCGATGCCCGCGCGCGATGCGAGAACTGCCGATCACAAGCCTAACCCAGCCTAAAGCCTCACTTCCCACCCTTGACCCCCACCGCCCCCCATCCTACGACGCTCGAAACCCACCCGGACCCCTCGCCCATGCCCACCCGCATCGATACCCGCTTCGCCGAGCTTGCGGCCGAGAAGCGTCCGGCCTTCGTGACCTTCGTCACGGCGGGCGATCCCGACTACGAGACCTCGAAGGTGATCCTCGCGGCCCTTCCCGCCGCCGGCGCCGATGTCGTCGAGCTGGGCATGCCCTTCTCCGACCCGATGGCCGACGGTCCCGCCATCCAGATGTCGTCCGAGCGGGCGCTGAAGGGCGGGCAGACGATGCGCAAGACGCTCGACCTCGTCCGCGATTTCCGCAAGGGAGACAACACCACGCCCATCGTCCTCATGGGCTACTTCAATCCGATCTACCAGTATCCGGTCGCCAAATTCCTCGATGATGCTGTCGCCGCCGGCGTCGACGGCCTCATTGTCGTCGACGTGCCGCCGGAGGCCGACGAGGAGCTGTGCCTGCCCGGCCGTCGCCAAGGGGCTGAACTTCATCCGCCTCGCCACCCCCACGACCGACGACAAGCGCCTTCCGGCCGTGCTCAAGAACACCTCCGGCTTCGTCTACTACGTCTCGGTGGCCGGCATCACCGGCACCAAGGCTCCCGATATCGGCTCGGTGGCCGCCCAGGTGGCGCGGATCAAGAAATCGACCAAGCTCCCCGTCGTCGTCGGTTTCGGCGTCAAAACCCCCGAGCAGGCCCAGGCCATCGGCAAGGTGGCGGACGGGGTCGTCGTCGGTTCAGCCTTGGTTCAGGCGGTGAAAGATAGTCTCGACGCCAATGGCAAGGCCACGCCCAAAACCAAGGAAGCTGTGGTCTCGCTGGTGCAGAAGCTATCCGGAGCCTTAAGAGACTGTTAACCTTGACCCATCGGGATCGTTGAGTCGCAGCCGCTCTTCCCGAATGTCGTCGCAGCTCTACCTATATAGAGGGTATGGTGCCCGGCCCAGCCCGAAAAGCGAAGCGAGACCCACCTTGAACTGGATCAACAACGTCGTCCGACCGAAGATCAGGGGCATCTGGCAGCGTCGCGATATGCCGGAGAACCTCTGGGTCAAGTGCCCGGAGAGCGGCCAGATGGTCTACTACAAGGATCTCGAGGCCAACCAGTTCGTGATGCCGGGCTCGAACTTCCATATGCCCATGGAGGCGGGGCAGCGGCTCGCCTTCTTCTTCGACAACGCCGAATACATCAAGGTGGCGGTGCCGGACGTGCCGCACGATCCCGCTGAAATTCCGCGACGAGAAGCGCTACTCGGATCGCCTCAAGGATGCCCGGCAGAAGACCGAGCTCAACGATGCGGTGGTGGTGGCCGAGGGCAAGCTCGACGATTTGCCCGTGGTCGCCGCCGTGCAGGACTTCCGCTTCATGGGCGGCTCGCTCGGCATGGCGGCGGGTGAAGCCGTCGTCACCGGCATGCTGCGCGCGGTCGACAAGAAATCGCCTTTCGTGATGTTCGCGGCCTCTGGCGGCGCGCGCATGCAGGAGGGCGTGCTCTCGCTCATGCAGATGCCGCGCACGACAGTTGCCGTGCAGCGATTGCGCGAGGCGCGACTGCCCTACATCGTCGTGCTGACCAACCCGACGACCGGCGGCGTCACCGCCTCCTATGCCATGCTCGGCGACGTGCATATCGCGGAACCCGGCGCGCTCATCGGTTTTGCCGGCCCCCGCGTCATCGAGCAGACGATCCGCGAGCAATTGCCGGAAGGCTTCCAGCGCTCGGAGTTCCTGCTCGACCACGGCATGGTCGATGTCGTCGTGCATCGCCACAAGCTGCGCGAGACGCTGTCGAGCCGGCTCTGCCGCGTGCTGATGCGCCTGCCGGCGCCGGCCAACGACTCCGGCAACGGGAATGGCAAGCATGCGCTCGGCAATGGCAATGGCGTGCCGGCGCTGACGGATCAGAGCCGGGCGCCGCGCGTCAATCTCGACGCGACGGTGAAGACAACCGCCAAGGTCGAGGTGACGAAGCGGACGTGATTGGTCAGTCGTAAGGGCGACCGGCAGGTCGCCCGAAGTGGTCCGGCGCGATGCCGAAATCCCTCCGCTCCCCGCCCCTCCTCGCCGAGCTGCGCCGCCGCGCGCCGGCGACGATCGACCTGACGCTCGATCGGATGCGGGCGCTGCTCGCGACGCTGGGCCATCCCGAGAAGCGCGTGCCGCCCGTCGTCCACATTGCCGGCACGAACGGCAAGGGCTCGGTGCTGACCTTCATTCGCGCGATGCTGGAAGCCGGCGGCCGGCGCGTGCACGCCTACACCTCGCCGCCCGTTCGCGCGGCTTACGAGGCCATTCGGCTGGCGCGCCCGCCAGGCAAGAGCGCCGACATCACGGATGCCGCCTTTGCCGCGCTGCTCGAGCGTGTTCTGGCCGCGTCCGAGACCGCGCCCGTGACCTCCTTCGAGGCCGAGACGGCGGCAGCCTTCCTCGCCTTCGCGGAAACGCCGGCCGACTGTGCTGCTGCTCGAAGTCGGCATGGGCGGGCGGCGCGATGCGACGAATGTCATCGACAAGCCGCTGCTCACGATCATCACGCCCATCGGCCTCGATCATCAGGCGTTTCTGGGCGAGACGCTGGCCGAGATCGCGAACGCCAAGGCCGGCATCCTCAAGCGCGGCGCGACGTGCGTCGTCGCGCGGCAGGAGCGCGAGGCGCTCGACGTGATCGAGGCCGAGGCTGAACGCGTCGGCGCGCCGCTCGTCGTCCATGGCCGCGATTTCGACGCCTATGCGCAGAACGGCCGGCTCGTCTATCAGGACGAGGACGGGCTGCTCGATTTGCCGTTGCCCGCGCTCGCCGGCGGACATCAGGTCGACAATGCGGGGACGGCGATTGCCGCGGCGTTGCGGTTGGGCGAGCTCGCGCCCGATCCGGACCGGATCGCGGAGGGCTTGCGCTCAGTGTCGTTGGCCCGGCCGTTTCCAGCCGCTTCCAGGATTGCTCTCGCGATCGGGATTACCCGAGGGTAGCGAACTCTGGGTCGACGGCGGTCATAATCGCGCGGCGGCCATCGCCATCGCCGAGACGCTGCGTCGCCGCAATCGCGAGCGTCCGCTGCCGCTGCATCTGATCGTCGGCATGCTCGCCTCGCGCGATCCGAGGCCCTATCTGGAGCCGCTCGTGCCGCTCGCGGAGCACGCTCATCGCCGTGCCGATCCCGGATACCTCGCGCGCCTATGCGAAGGCGCACGCGCCGGAGGCGATTGCGCAAGCCGCGCGGTCGCTCGGGGCGAAGGCGGGCGTGGCGGAGGGTTTCGAGGCGGCGCTGGCGAAGCTCGCGAAGGAGCGCGCGCCGATCCGCGTGCTCATCGCGGGGTCATTGCATCTGGCGGGGGCGGTGGTGGAGGCGGAAGACATCGGCGGCGTCGTAGTGGGCGATTTTCAGTCGCCTATGCTGGCGTGCGGGAGGAGGATTTGGCATGCACCCGGACTCGCCGCAGCCCCTCACCTCCTCTCCCCGTACACGCGCTACGGGGAGAGGCAGGCAAGCGTCGTGCTCGCCTCACGTCAGGGACGCACTGTGCTTATGCCTCTCCCCGCTTGCGGGGAAAGGGGAGAGTGAGGGTCAGCCACAAGGGAAATCGTTGCCAAGCTTCACCTTCCCTCAATTCCCACCCTCCAGCAACCTCCGCGCGATCACCTGCGCCTGGATTTCCGCCGCACCCTCGAAAATATTGAGGATGCGGGCATCGCAGAGGACGCGCGAAATCGGGAACTCGATCGCGAAACCGTTGCCGCCGTGGATCTGCAGCGCGTTGTCGGCGGCGGCCCAGGCGACGCGGGCGGCGAGAGTTTCGCCATGCCGGCTTCCAGATCGCAGCGGCGGCCCAAATCCTTCTGGCGGGCGGCGAAGTAGGTGAGCTGGCGTGCCACCGCCACCTCGATCGCCATCGCCGAAATCTTGTTGGCGACGCGCGGGAAGCCGAAGATCGCGCGGCCGAACTGCTGGCGGTCGCGCGCGTACTTCAGGGCGAGATCGAGCGCCGATTGGGCGACGCCGACGGCGCGTGCCGCGGTCTGAATGCGCGCCGCCTCGAAGGTCTGCATGAGCTGCTTGAAGCCCTGCCCCTCGACGCCGCCGAGCAAATTATCCGCCGGCACCTCGAAGCCGTCGAAGGAGATGTCGAACTCCTTCATGCCGCGATAGCCGAGCACCTCGATTTCGGAGCCGGTCATGCCTTGGGCTGGAAATGGATCGGCATCGCTGCCGCGCGGCTTGGGCGCAAGCAGCATCGAGAGGCCCTTGTAGCCTTTCTCGTCCGGATTGGTGCGGACAAGCAGCGTCATCAGATCGGCGCGCACCGGATGCGTGATCCAAGTTTTCTGGCCGGTGACGCGGTAGACATCACCATCGCGCACGGCGCGCGTTTTCAGCGAGGCCAGGTCCGAACCCGTGTTGGGCTCCGTGAATACGGCGGTGGGGAGAATTTCGCCGGACGCGAGCTTCGGCAGCCACTGCGCCTTCTGCGCGTCCGTACCGCCGGCGAGGATCAGCTCGGCGGCGATTTCGGAGCGCGTGCCGAGCGAGCCGACGCCGATATAGGCGCGGCTCAGCTCCTCCGAGACGACGCACATGCTCTCCTTGCCGAGGCCGAGCCCGCCGTAGCTCTCCGGGATCGTCAGCCCGAACACGCCGAGCCCGCTCATGGTCTCGATGACGGAGAAGCGGGATGTACTGCGTTGTCGAGATGCCAGCGATGGGCGTGCGGCGCGACCTCGGTTATCGGCAAAGCGGCGCATTTCGGCGCGGAAGGTCTCGAACGTAGCGTCGAGTCCCGGCTCGCCCGCAAGCTCGCCTGGAGCAAGCGCGCCGATCAGCTCGGCCAGCCGCGCGCGCTCGGCGTCGCCGAAACCGCTGTCGATCATCCGCCCCGCCGCGCTTCCCAGAAATCGTGCGACGCTCGCTTGAGAAATCCCGAGCTGACTTGGCCTTACGATCTCGCCTTGGCTCATCGGAATGCCGCCGGCGATTTGCGCGAGGTACTCGGAGAAAGCGCCCGCGATCAACAGCCGCTCCAATTCGCCGAGCGTGCCAGCTCCATCGAGCCGCTCGCCCCAGGCCCGCATCTGCCGGAGCGCTTCGACGGTGGTCGCAAGCCAGGAGAGGCCGTGCGCCGCGTGCTGGACGGGATCGATGCCACCGGCCGCCTCGACCTTTTTCGCAACCGACTGGCGCGCTTCCAGCAAGAGCTGCCCGGCCGCCGCCAAGGCCTCGGCAGCCTCGCCAAGAAGACGCTTCGTGTCCGTGGAATGCGCAGCCTGCGCGGCCATTCAGCAATCTCCCGTCGAGGTGATTCTCAGTTGCGGGAACCATACAGGGGCGATGTGCGGCGGCCCATGCGGCGATGAGCCGGAAGAGTATAGGCTCAACCCGCCTTGTCGCCGCGCAACGCCTTGACGAAGCGGCCGACGAGGCCGCCGATGCTGGCCGCCGGCAGATCGGCCTCCAAGGACTGGGGCGTGGACATGCCATGGCCGTTCGGCCGCCGGCCGGAGAGCTCGTCGATGACGATGGTCTGGCGGCCATTGCCGTTCGCGCGTCCATTGGACGAGTTCCGCTGTGCCGACAGCGGCGCACGTGGCGTTCCCGGTGCGCGAGGTGTGATCAATGTCTTGGCAAGCGGCCCGAGAGCAGTGTCACCGTTTGCAGTCCGTACGCCGGCTATGGAAGCCGTGGTCGAGCTCGGACGCCGGGCCACGACCTCCCGCGGCTTGCCGGCAACCGCCTCCGGGGTGGCGGCGGCGTTTGGCCGGATTTCGATGGAAGCTTCCGGATCGAAGCTGCCGGAAGCAGCAACTCGATCCACCGACATCCGCCGGCGTGGCGTCTCCACGGGAACGGCGGGCGGTGGCGCGGAAGCGCGCGCGGGAGGGGGTGCCGGAGTTGGAGCCGGCGGCGGAATCGGAGTTGCGCCTTGCGGCGCGGCGGCGCGGATCGTCACCTCGGCTGATGATGTGGATTGTCTCGCAGGGGTCGCCGCTGTCCGGCATAGCACCTCGGTATTGGCGGGTTCAACGGTTGGACTGGGAGCAGCCTGCTGCGGACGCTTCGGCCGATCCCGCATGCCGCCGACATTGTGGGCCGTGGCGACTGTACGCGCGACCAGTGCGGCGACATCATCAAAGGCCTTGTCGGTGCGATCGGCAGGCTTGCGCACGGGCCGGAGCACGGCGGCCTTGCCGGTGGCCGCCGTCCAGAAGGGCGTGGCCTCCGGGGTCTCCAAAGGCGGTGTCGTGTCGTTGGCGGGCACATCGATGAAGATGGGTTCGTCCACGACCACTGTCGTCACCTCGTGCGCAGCCGTTGCGATCTCCACGATGGGCGCGGCAGGCGGATCGCTTTCGGCGGCGATGACGATCTCGAACGGCATCACGGCCAGCGGTGGTCGTGATGTCCGTTGCTCGAGGAAACGCGTCGCGCGGCCCGTCGCGAGCATGGCCGCCTGCTCGATCCAGCCTTCATCGGATACGCGGCTTGGAGCAATGCCGACGTGCTGCGAGAGGCGGGCCAAATCTGCGGCGGTCCAGCGCGCCACGTCCGAGAAGGCGGTTACGCCGGCCGCGGACAACTGCGTCGCGAGCTCGAAGTCGATGCCGTGAATGCTCGTCAGATCGAAGGGGAGGGCGGGCTCATCCGGTACCGCAAGCGCCGAAGCTTCGACGACGGTCTCGACCGGAGGCGCTGCCGCCACCGGCAATTCCGCAGCGTCGATCTCCGGCACGATAGGGACTTCCACCGGTGCCAGCAACTCCGGCTCGATGGGCGTTGGCGGCCATTCGGCGCCGGTCCGCTTGGCGATGAGGCGGGCGGCGTGACGTGTCTCGCGGCCGGCGGCCAGGATCGCCGCCTGCTCGACCCAGTTGCCGCGCGAGACGATGCCGGGCTGGCCGAGCAGACGCTCGAGCATGGCGACGCCTCTGGCATCAATCTCCCCCAGCGCCTTGTAGCGGCCATAGCCCGCGGCGGTAACGACACTGACGCAGGCGCTCGGCAGATCGCGAATGAGCGACAGATCGTCGGGCGGCAAGGCCGGGGTGGCGGTCGCCGTGGGAAACATGTTTGCGGGAATGGCCGGCTCGGCGACAGCCGGTGCTGTCTTGGGAGCTGGTGCCATCCCGGCCACGGTATCGTTTGAGACCACCTCGGGAAGCGCATCTGCCGTGGGGGCTTCGGCCTTGCCCCAAGATCCGAGCAGCTCCAGCGCCTCGTCGAGCTTGCGGCGGGCATTGAGATAGTGATTGCCGGCAAGCTCCGCCTCGAGCTTCTGACGAAGCTGGTCGGCGGGCACGATGTTGAGCCACTCGCCCGTCGCCTCGCGCTGCTCGAGCTGGCGCAAGGCGCGATACGCCTCGACGCGGCCGAGTTCATCCTCGAGCTTGGCGCGGGTCTCGGTCAGGGTCTCGATCAGCCTGTCGATCGGGGCGGCCATCGGGACGCGATACTCCGGTTAACGACTTTTCATCCTAAGGCCCACTGCCGCCGCCGTCCACGGCGACGGTCGTTCAAGCGCCGCGCGGGCGCCCGGCTGTGGCGTCTTGGCCCTTGGTGGGGAGTCCCGTGACGAGAAACACGGCCAGACAAGCAAGCAGCATGCCGACGAATTGCACGGGAACCATGGTTTCGCCGAACACGGCATAAGCCATCAAGGCCGTGACCGGCGGGACAAGGTAAAAATAGGCCGCCACCCGCGAGATGGCGCCCCGGCGGATCATGATCATTAACAGCGAGATAGCGCCCAGGGACAGCACGAGCACGGACCAGGCGAGCGCGAAGAATAGCTCGCCCGTCCAGGCGATCCGGCCCTGCTCCATGAGGATGGCCCCCGTGGCGACCACCAGTGTGCCACCAAGGAACTGAAACGTGCCGGCCGAGCGCAGGTCGAGGCCGCCGCCGAAGCGCTTCTGGTAAATGCTGCCGAGCGTGATGCCGAGGAGGCCGAGGATCGAGGCCAGAATGGTATCGGCCTGGGCATCGGCCGTGCCCTCGACGATCTTCGGCCACAGCACGAGGGCGACGCCCGCCAGCCCCAGAGTGAGTCCCGCCCAGTGCCTCGGCCTGATCCGCTCACCGAGCCACCACGCGGCGAGGAACGCGGTCAGGATCGGCTGCATCGAGACGATCAGCGCCGAGATGCCGGCCGACATGCCGTTGGCGATGGCCCAGAACACCGGCCCGAGATAGCCCGCGTGCAGGAGTGCGCCGGCGATGACGGCATGCCCGGCGGCGGTACGATCCGGCCAAGACGCCCGTGTCGCCAGGGCGATCGCCGAAATGACGAGGAGCGCCGTTCCGAAGCGAACAGTGAGAAACGTCAACGGCTCGGCATGCGCCGCCACGATCCGCGCAAAGATGAATCCCGTCGACCAGAGGATGACGAAGAGGAAGGGGATGAGGCGGGTGGGCATGGGCATTCGAATCGCCGAGCTTTTCGCTCGCCCAAACCTCCGCCGAACCGCCTCGATCGCGTCCTCGAGCCCTTATGCGGCGGCGCGACGAGCAAAGATACGTCGCCAAGCTTGGGCTCGCTTCTCAGCATCCGCATATGCGCCTTCGCGGTTTGCCGCAAGGGCAGGACCGCCGGCGTGCAGGGATCGATGCGCCAACTCATTCCGTAAAGTGCGGCTCGCCCAACGACCGGATGCGGCCCCTGACCAGTGCCACGACACGGCCGCCCTGGCGCAGCTCCACGTCATAGACGCTGTTGGGTTCGCGCCGCCAGACCTCGCGGGCCTCGGCTTCGAGGCGCTCGCCTACCTTGGCGGGGGTGAGGAACCGGATCTCGGCGTCCGCCGACATCACTCGCTCATTGCGGCAGCCGGCGGCAAAGCCGAAGGCAGCATCGGCCAGCGTGAAGACGACGCCGCCATGGCCGACGCCGATGACGTTCGCGTGGCTCTCGCCGACGGTCATGGCGAGCACGGCGTGGCCGGGCTCGAGCGAGACGATCTCGGCGCCGAGCCATTGCAGCACGCGGTTCTTGGCGAGCAGCCGCCGACCGACTTCGAGCGGTGGAATGCTGGCAGCCTTGGCGTTCATCCGCCGAGGCTCAGCCAGAGGTTGGCGAGGGCTCCGACAATGAGCACGGTGAACGTCAGCGTCATTCCGGTGGCGCGCAAGACCATGATCTGCTGCACCGGCGACACCGCGACGGCGTGGGCAATGCGCCCGCCGAGCAGCGCGAGCCCCATCGCATGGATGATCCAAAGCGAGCCGCCCTGTGTCTCGGCAAAGGCCATCAGCAGCAGCGCCATCGGCGTGTACTCGATGAAGTTGCCGTGAGCCCGGATGCGGCCTCTCAAATCGGCGTCATCTCCGTCGCCGAGCGAGATCCGCCGTGATCGGCGCACGCCGACGACGCGAATTGAAAGCACGACGAGCACGAGCGCGAGGAGAGCCGCATAGAGTGCGGTGTTTCCGATGCTCATCATACTCTCCCCTTCTCAGCATGCCGCAACCGCGCCAGCAGGCTCGACGTGTCCCAACGGCCGCCGCCCATGCGCTGCACCTCGGAGTAGAACTGGTCGACGAGCGCCGTCACCGGCAGATGCGCATGATTGCGGCGCGCCTCCTCGAGGCAAATTCCCAAGTCCTTACGCATCCAGTCGACGGCGAAGCCGAAGGTGAACTTGCCCTCCGCCATCGTCTTCCAGCGGTTCTCCATCTGCCAGGAGCCGGCGGCGCCCTTCGAGATCGTCTCCATGACGGCCGGGATGTCGAGGCCGGCCTTTTCGGCGAAGGCGACGCCCTCGGAGAGCCCCTGCACGAGCCCGGCGATGCAGATCTGGTTGACCATCTTAGCGAGCTGGCCGGAGCCTACCGGGCCGATGAGCTTCACCATGCGGGCGTAGTGCGTGATCACCGGCTCGGCCTTGACGAAGGTTGCGGGATCGCCGCCCACCATGACAGTGAGTAGGCCATTTTCGGCGCCCGCTTGTCCGCCCGAAACCGGCGCATCGAGGAAGCCGAATCCTTTCGCGCGGGCAATGGCATCGAGCTCGCGGGCGACATCGGCGGAGGCGGTCGTGTTGTCGATGAAGACGGTGCCTCTGGAGATCGTCTCGAACGCGCCGTCCTTGGCCGTCGTCACCGCGCGCAGATCGTCGTCATTGCCGACGCAGGCGAAGACGAAATCGGCGCCCTTGGCGGCCTCGGCGGGCGTCCTGGCTGTCTTGCCGCCATGCTGGGCCGCCCACTTCGCCGCCTTCTCGGCCGAGCGATTATAGACGGTGAGCTCGTGTCCGCCCTTGGCGCGGATATGCCCCGCCATCGGATAGCCCATCACCCCCAAGCCGATCCACGCCACTTTCGCCATCGCTCGCTCCTTCGTATCGTTGTCCGCCTAGCTCTTAGAGCAGATCGCGCGGCTGGGAAACCGCCTGGCCGGCCGCTGGATGGCGGAAAAGCCAGAGCTGGATCGAGACATCCGTTGGGAGCACAACTATGACTATCGGCCATGGATTGGTTCCCTATCGCCTATGCGGTCACCGTCGTTCTCGGCGCGGCGATCGTGCGCGGATACTCGGGTTTCGGCTTCTCGCTGCTGACCATCAGCGCGCTGTCGCTGGTCTTTCCGCCGGTCGAGGTGATCGCGTCGATCTTCCTGCTCGAAGTGGCGGCGAGCCTGCATCTGCTTCCCGGCATCTGGAAAGAGGTGCAGTGGCGGTCCGTCGGCCTGCTGCTCCTCGGCACTTTGATCGGCACGCCGTTCGGGGCCTATTTCCTCGCCCGGATTCCCGAGGCGCCGATGCGTGTGGCGCTCGCCGCCTTCGTGCTCGTGACGGCGTTCCTCATGCTGCGCGGCTTCGCGCTGAAGCGCGCGCCGTCTGCCCCGGCGACGCTCGCGACCGGTGGTCTCGGCGGCCTGTTTAACGGCGCCTTCGGGATCGGCGGGCCACCGATCATCCTGTTCTACTTCTCGTCCCCTGCGGGAGCGGTGGCGGGGCGGGCGTCCATTATCGCCTATTTCCTCGGCTCGGACTTGATTGGCCTCGGTGCTCAGAGCTGGAACGGCCTCATCACACTCGACCATTTCTGGAAGGCGGCGCTGTTTTTGCCGGCGCTGCTGATCGGTATCTCGATCGGCGCCAAGAGCTTCCGCGGCAGCGATCCGGAGGTTTTCCGGAAGCGCGTGCTCATCCTCATCGCCGTGATCGGCGGCCTCATCGGAGTGCAGGGGTTGCGTGGATTGTAGGTTGGACAAAAACGGCTAGAGTGCTTCCGTTCTTCGTTGAATCAGGTCGACACCTTGGGTCCGTGGTTTGTCGTGCTTCTTATCGGAAAACCGCTTCGCATCCCGGCCTTCGCCGGGACAGGCTTTTTCCGGAAGCACACTAGGTCTCAGACGCGTTATCGCGGCAGAGGTAGCGCTGCCATCATAGCTTTCTCAGCTCCACGCGTTCCACCGCGTGATCGGCGCCCTTGGCCAGGATGAGATCGGCGCGGCGGCGGGTGGGGAGGATGTTCTCGAGCAGGTTTTTCTCGTTGATCGACGTCCAGATCGACAGCGCGCGCGCCCTCGATTGCGTGTCGTCGAGGCTCGCATAGCGATGGAAGTAGGCGGCCGGATCGCGGAACGCGGTCTCCCGCAATCTTAGAAACCGCTCGACATACCAAGTCTCGATGACCGGTAGCGGCGCATCGATATAGATCGAGAAATCGAAGAAATCCGAGACGAATGGAATACCCTCGCCATCTTTCGGCAACCGTGCCGGCTGCAGCACGTTGAGGCCCTCGACGATCAGGATGTCGGGCTGGTCGACGGTGATTTCCTCGTTCGCGACGATGTCGTAGGAGAAGTGCGAGTAGACCGGTGCCGTCACGTTCCGCCGTCCCGCCTTCACGTTGGCGAGGAAGTTCAAGAGCCGGCCGCTGTCGAAGCTTTCCGGAAACCCCTTTCGATCCATGATGCCGCGTTCTTCCAGCGCGCGATTGGGGAGCAGGAAGCCATCGGTCGGGACGAGATCGACTTGCGGGTGCGCCGGCCAGCGCGCGAGCAACGCCTGCAGCACGCGCGCCATGGTGCTTTTACCCACGGCGACGGAGCCGGCGACGCCGATGATGAAGGGCATCTTGCTGTCGTTGCGGCCGAGGAATTTCGTCGTCACGGCGTGCAGACTCTGCGAGGCCTGGACGTGCAGATTGATGAGGCGGGAGAGCGGCAGATAGATCTCGGTCACCTCGGCCGAATTCACCCGCTCGATGAGGCCCGACAGCGCCACGAGATCGGCATCGGCGAGCGTCATCGGCGTATCGGCGCGCAGCCGCGACCACTCCGCCCGCGAGAAGGTGCGGTAGGGCGAGAAGTCGATCTTCGACCGCTCGACGCGGCGCACTTGCTTTTTTTGCATCGCTAAACCGGAGGCTTCGGTGGCTTGCGGGCCGCCTTCTCGGCGACGCCCGACATAGAGAAACGCCGCTCGAGCTCGGCGAGCACATCGGCCACCGGCACGTTGCGGCATTCGAGAACGACCAGCAGATGGTAGATCAGGTCGGCCGCCTCGTCGCGGAGCCGCTCGTCGTCCTCCATCAGGGCGGCGATGACCATTTCGGTCGCCTCCTCGCCGAGTTTCTTGGCCGGCTTGGCGGTCCCCGCATCGATCAGCTGGCGCGTGTAGGAGGTCTCGGGCGCGGACTGCCGACGCTCGTGGATCAGGGCGGCCAGCCGGGAGATGACGTCGTCTGCCATGTCGAGCCTTGTCCGACCGGCAAATCAGCCGGATGCCAAGCATTTGGCGGCATTTTGTTGCAATGCAACACAAAACGACATGCGGCAGATCAGCTTTGCAAGTGTGGCGGTTGGCAAGTCCGCGTCCATCTTGCGGCTGGCTCATAGCGCGGACTTGCGAACATAACGCCACACTAAGCCATTGACTCGTCTAGTGTCCTTGTCGATCGCGAAGTTCGCGTTGTGACAGCGGCAGGTGGTGACGAACTTCGCGATCGGGACACTAGTGTGGCGTCGCGCCTTAGTTGACCAGTACTGCGGCGAGGTTCGTGTCAACTCAGGCGCGTTGAACGCCACACCAAGCCAATGACATCGCTAGTGGCCCTTATGTCGCGACTAAATCGAAAGCGCTCGCGGCCATGATGCGATTTAGGCGCGACAGGCCACTAGACAGGGTTATCGAGCCGGACGGCAATGCCGGCCTCAGCCAGCCGATCTTTCGCCTGCCGGACGGTGAATTCCCCGAAATGGAAGATCGACGCGGCGAGCACCGCGCTCGCATGGCCCTCCTTGATACCCGCCACCAGATGGTCGAGCGTTCCGACGCCGCCCGAGGCGATGACCGGGATCGGAACCGCATCGGCAATGCGGCGGGTCAACTCGAGGTCGAAGCCCTGCCGCGTGCCGTCGCGATCCATGGAGGTGAGCAGGATCTCGCCCGCGCCGAGGCGCGTCACCTCTTCCGCGTAGGCGATGGCCTCGAGGCCGGTTTCTTTCCGGCCGCCATGGGTGAAGATCTCGTAGCGGTGGGGCGGTCCGCCGTTGCCAACGCGCTTGGCATCGACTGCCACCACCACGCACTGGCTGCCGAACTTCTCGGCCGCCCGGGCGACCAGCGAGCGATCGGTGATGGCCGCCGTGTTTATGGAGACCTTGTCGGCGCCGGCCGTCAGCAACCCGCGGATATCCTCGAGCGTCCTGACCCCGCCGCCGACCGTCAGCGGCATGAAACAGCGCTCAGCGGTGCGCCGGACGACATCGATGATGGTGCCGCGGTTTTCGTGGCTCGCGGTGATGTCGAGGAAGCAGAGCTCGTCGGCCCCGGCGGCGTCATAGGCGGTGGCGATCTCGACCGGATCGCCCGCATCCCTCAAGTCGACGAAGTTGACGCCCTTCACCACCCGGCCGTCCTTGACGTCGAGACAGGGAATGACACGGATGGTGAGCATTGGGCTGGCCTTTTTGATGACTGCTGGCCTTATAGCCAACATTGTAAAAATCGGTTAGTCGGGTGAAATGGGTGCAAAGAGATCCGATACAAGCTCGAAGAAGTCCGGCAAGGACGCTGCGGTGGTGCCTTTGGAGCAAGTCGCGCGCTGCATCCGGATCATTCGTGCGCAAAAGGTGATGATCGATTCCGACCTCGCGATTCTCTACCAGGTCGAAACAGGAGCGCTGACCCGTGCGGTCAAGCGAAACCTCGAGCGGTTCCCTGAAGACTTCATGTTTCAACTTAACGAGGAAGAGTTCAAAGACTTGAGAAGCCAAACTGGCATCTCAAGTGACTGGGGCGGACGACGCTACCTGCCATATGCCTTCACCGAGCAAGGTATCGCAATGCTGTCCAGCGTACTTCGCAGTGATCGGGCGGGTCACGTCAACATACAGATTATGCGAACATTCGTTCAGCTCCGCCACATGCTTGCGAACAACACCGGGCTTTCCCGAAAAATCGCTGAGCTTGAGCAGAAATACGACAGGCAGTTCAAAGTGGTTTTCGACGCCATCCAGAGGCTGGTCGCCCTACCCGAGGAGAAGCCCAAGCGGCCAATCGGGCTTCGTACCTCCGAGAAGCCGTGGCTGAGGACGTCAGCGCGAGGCTGCCTTGAGCCGCCGCAACGCCTCCGGCCCATCGAGCGATCCGTCATAGAGGGCGCGGCCCGCAATGGCACCAGCGAGCTTCACGTTCTCTGGCAATAGCAGCGCATCGATATCGGCGAGCGAGGCGAGGCCGCCCGAGGCGATGACGGGGATCGCGGTCGCATCCGCCAGCGCTCGCGTCGCCGGCAGGTTGAGGCCCTTCAGCAGCCCGTCCCGCCCGATATCCGTGAAGATGATCGCCGTGACACCCGCATCCTCGAAGCGCCGGGCGAGGTCGGCGGATTGAAGCGTGCTCGTCTCGGCCCAGCCCTCGACCGCGACCTTGCCTTCGCGGGCGTCGATGCCGACGGCGACGCGGCCGGGAAAGCTCGCCGCCGCCTGCTTCACGAGCGCAGGGTTGCGAACGGCGACCGTGCCGAGGATCACGCGGGCAATGCCCTTGTCGAGCCAGGCCTCGATCTGGCCCATGTCGCGAATGCCGCCGCCGAGCTGAACCGGCATGGAAACCGCGGCGAGGATCGCCTCGACCGCCGGGCCGTTGACCGGCTTGCCGGCGAAGGCGCCGTTGAGGTCGACGACGTGCAGGTACTGGAACCCCTGGCGTGCGAAGCTCTTGGCCTGGTCGGCCGGGTCAGCGTTGAACACAGTCGCCGCCGCCATGTCGCCCTGGCGGAGACGAACACACTGGCCGTCCTTCAAATCGATGGCGGGGTAGAGGATCATGGCGCGTTGGTTAAGGGGTTGGCGAGGGGTTGTCGAGATTGGGTGTTGTTACAGCTTGAAGCTTTCAACCTGTTGCGTTGATCGCCCACCGGGCGATAGCCTCGGTTGGGATCAATGCCGGGAACCGCCGGCCGGAGCGAACACCCATGGCCGAGCTTGCCACCGACCTTCAAGACCTGATCGCCCGTGAGCTGGCCAATCCGCCTCCGGCAATCGTGCGGATGGCGGAGACAACCGTCAGCGCGACAAGCGCGGTCACCATCCCGCTACCGCCGAGGGCTCAGGGCAAACCCGTCAGCCGCAGCGTGCACGGCGTGACGCTCAACGATCCCTTCGCCTGGCTCCGCGCCGAGAACTGGCAGGAGGCCGTCAACGACGTGAAGCTGCTGCCGCCCGAGATTCGTGACTACCTTGAAAAGGAGAATGCCTATTCGAAGGCCGTGCTCGCAGACAGTGCGACGCTCGCCGAGGAAATCTATCAGGAGCTGAAAGGGCGCACGAAAGAGGATGAGCAATCGGCGCCCTTCGCCTCCGGGCCCTACGAATACTATTCCCGCGGCGAGAAGGGGAAAGATTACGACATTCACTGCCGGCGGCCGCGCGGCGGCGGGACCGAGCAGGTGTTGATAGATGGCAACAAGCTTGCCGAAGGAAAGACGTTCTTCAGCATCTCCGCGACGGCGCACAGCCCCGATCAACTGCACTTCGCCTACGCGGTCGATCTGGAGGGCTCCGAGCGCTACACCATCAAGGTGCGCGATATCGTGTCGGGGCAGGACGTCGCCGACGAGATCACATCGACGGACGGGAACATATTCTGGCTCAACGACTCGCAGTCCTTCTATTACGTCGCCGTCAACGAGTCGAACCGGGCGCAGAAGGTCCTAAAGCACAAGCTCGGCACGCCGCAGACGGCCGACGAGCTGATTTACGAGGAGAAGGATCCAGGCTTCCTCGTCTCGGCGGGGTTTTCCTCCAGCGGGCGCTACTTCGAGGTGGTTCCCGGCGACAATCAGACCAACGAGGTCTGGCTGCTCGACAGCTGGGAGACTGAGCCGAAGCTCAAGCTGTTCCGGGCGCGAGAGAGCGGCATCCGCACCGCGATCACGCACAGCGGCGACCGAATGTACATCCTGACGAACTCCGGCGGCGCGCCCGACTTCCGCGTCTATGAGGCGGATGCCGGCGACAGCGATCCCGCGCACTGGAAGGAGATCGTGCCGCATGTCGAGGGGCGGCCAATCTCGGATCTGGATACGATCGGGGCTTTCCTGGTGCGGCGGGAATCCCTCGAAGGTCTCGATCGCATCGTCGTGCGGTTCCTCGCGACCGGCGAGGAGCATGCCGTCGCGTTTCCCGAGGAGGCCTACGAGGCCTTCTATGCCGTCGGCTACGAGTTCAACACGACGAAGCTGCGCATCAGCTACTCCTCGATGACGACGCCGCTCGAAGACTACGACTACGACATGGCGACGAAGACGCGCGAGTTGAAGCGCCGCCAGGAAATTCCGAGCGGTCACGATCCCAAGTCTTATGCGACGAAGCGTATGACCGCCATCTCGGAGGACGGCGAGGCGATCCCGGTGTCGCTGCTCTACAAGCAGGGCATCGCCTTCGACGGTTCGGCGCCGGTGCTTCTCGAGGGCTATGGGGCCTATGGCTCATCCAACACGCCCTATTTCGATATCGGCAGGCTCTCGCTCGTGGATCGCGGCTTCGTCTATGCGATCGCGCATGTGCGCGGCGGACTCGAGAAGGGCGATCGCTGGTATCGACTCGGCCGTGGGCCTCATAAGCCTAACACGTTCAAGGATTTCATTGCCGTCGCGCGCATGCTGACCGCCGAGAAGATCGCCCGGCCCGATGGCATCGCGGCGTATGGCGGCTCGGCCGGCGGCATGCTGATCGGGGCGGTCGCCAACATGGCGCCGGACGCGTTCCGCACCCTCGTCGCCGATGTGCCCTTTGTCGATGTGCTCAACACCATGCTCGACGGCACGCTGCCGCTGACCCCGACGGAGTATCCCGAGTGGGGTAATCCGGAGACGAGCGCGGAGGACTTCAAGCTCATCAAGTCCTACTCGCCCTACGACAACGTCTTCCTCGGCAGCTATCCGCACATGCTGGTCCTCGGCAGCCTGTCGGACACCCGCGTCACCTACTGGGAGCCGGCGAAATGGGTGGCCAAGCTCCGCGTCGCGAACACTGGGCCCAACATGCTGCTGTTCGAGACCGAGCTCGACGCCGGTCACGCGGGCGGGTCGGGGCTGACGGCGAGCCAGAAGCGCTGGGCGAAGATCGTGGCGTTTGTGATCAAGGCGGAGAGGATGGGGCAATGAGCGAGGCAACCTCCACGAATCTCCTCACGGGCAAGCGCGTGCTCTTGACCGGTGCGGGCGGTGCGATCGGCGGCGGCATCACCCGGGCGCTGACCAGTCACGGTGCCGAGGTCCACGGCGTCGACCTCAAAGGTCGCGACGGCATTCGAGAGTGCAACGTCACCGATCCCGTTGCCTTCGCGCGGGTCTACGCCGAGATCGCGCCGACCGACGTCGTGCACGCCGCCGGCACGCTCATCGTCAGCGCGATGGTCGATACCGAGCTGGACGATTTTCGCCGCACCATCGACAACAATCTCACGAGCGCCTTCGTCGTCGGCCGCGAGGCGGCACGGGGGCTGTCACGTGGCGGCGCGCTGGTGCTCATCGCCTCGATGGCCGCCTATCATGCTGGAGCATTCTGGGGCCCCTATTGCGCGGTCAAGGCCGGCGTCCTGCGGCTATCGGAGGCGTTGGCGAAGGAGCTCGGGCCGAAAGGCATCCGCGTCAACAGCGTCTGCCCCGGAATCGTCGCGAGCCCGATGATCGAGGAGGCGATTGCGCTCGAGGCCGGATGCGCCGGTGTCCCGCCAGACACCATTCGCCGACAGTTCATGGCCAACATTCCACTCGGCCGGTTTGCCCAGCCCGACGACGTCGGCGCGGCTTGCGCCTATCTTCTGTCGCCGCTCGCGAGCTACGTTTGCGGCATCGCGTTGACGGTGGACGGCGGCGAGGTGTCGTGGTGAGCCGGAATCACGCGGCTACTTGAGCGGCTTCCGCCCCACCACCAAATCCGGCCGTCTCTCCCGCGTAACCCGCTCCGCTTCCGCCCTCCGCCATTTTGCGATCTTCGCGTGATCGCCGGAGAGAAGGACCTCGGGGATCTCGCGGCCCTCGAATTCTCGTGGGCGGGTATAGTGCGGATACTCCAAGAGCCCGCTCTCGAAGCTTTCCTCGACGCCCGATTCTGCCTTCCCCATCACGCCCGGCAGCAGCCGCACCGCGGCATCGATGATCGCCATGGCGGCGATTTCGCCGCCTGACAGGACAAAGTCGCCGATGGAAACCTCTTCGAGCCCCCGCGCCGCGATCACGCGCTCGTCGACCCCTTCGAAACGGCCGGAGACAATCATCACGCCTGGCCCCGCAGCCAGCGCTCTCGTCCTCGCCTGTGTGAAGGGCGCGCCGCGCGGCGACATGAGGAGGCGCGGCAATCCCGGCGTCATCGCCTCGGCGCGATCGATGGCCGCCGCCAGAACGTCCGCACGCATGACGAGGCCGACGCCGCCACCGGCCGGCGAGTCGTCGACCTTGCGATGCTTGCCGATGCCGTCATCGCGGATGTCGACGATGTTCAGAAGCCAATCGCCCCGCGCCAGCGCCTGCCCCGCGAGCGACAAGCCCAGCGGCCCCGGAAAGGCCTCGGGCAGGATGGTCAGCGCTGTGGCGATCCAGGGCATAGGCAAGCGATAGTCGGCACGACCCCGTTAGTAAAGGAATGCGCCATTTCCATTGTTAACGCAGAACCCATGTAAAGCTCGTTTGCTTTATGCGGCCTTGGCCTTGGCCTCACCGGCCAATCCCTCCAGGAACCACGTCTCCTGCGGCCCGAGGCCCTTGATATCGATCGTGCGGCAATTGTCGAAGGCGAGGAGGGGGGCGAGTGCCTCCCTGAAATTCCGGCAGACGTGAATTTCTCCGGCGGTGCCCGTCTGTTCGAGGCGCGCGGCGAGATTAACCGTGTCGCCCCAGACATCGTACGTGAACCGCTCGGTGCCGATGACACCGGCCATCACCGGGCCTGAAGCGATGCCGATGCGCACCTGAAGTTCGAAGCCGTGCTCGGCATTGAAGCGCTTCACCGCATCGCGGATTTCAAGCGCCAGGCAGGCCATGCGCTCGGCATGATCGAGCCGCCGCTCGGGTGCGCCACATACGGCCATGAAGCTGTCGCCGATGGTCTTGATCTTCTCGACGCCGTTCGCCGCCGCCAGCCGGTCGAGCTCACTCACCCAACGGTTGAGCATATCGACGATGCGCGCCGCGCCAAGGCGCTTGGCGAGCGGCGTGAAGCCGACGAGGTCGACGAAGAGAACGCTCGCCTCCGAGACGCTGTCGGAGATGGTCCGCCCCGGCGCCGCCTTGAGGCGCTCGGCGATACTGGCCGGGAGCACGTTCTTGAGCAGCGCATCCGTCTCGGCTTCCGCGCGATCGGCCAGGCGGAACGCGTAGAAGACGATCATGGAGATGACAGCGAAGCTGGTGATGGCCGAATTCACGTAGAGGTTCGCCAGTAGCACCGGGTCTTCGGGAATGCCGGCGGCGCCCTGGGGATAGAGGAACCAGGCGGCGACATGCAGCACGAGGCCGATGACGATGATAGCCACGACGGTGCGGATGCGCTTGAGCCCCAAAATGACGAAAGGCGCCGCCGCGCCGACGACGAAGTTGAGCTGGATGCCGGAGTCGCGCCCGAGTGTCTTCACGAAGAAGAACAGCGCGAAATATTCGGCCGCCGCGATGATGTAGCCGGCGGCGGTCTCGTCGAGGCGATGGACGAAGGGAATGGCGAGCGCGATGCCGGCCAGCAGCAAATTCACGTGAACCATCTGGTCGTAGGTCGCGTAATCGTAGGCCGCGAACAAGATTGCGTATACCAAAGAGAACAGCGCGATGAGATACGCCATCATGTTGAGGATCATGAGGCGGCGCGCCACTTGCGGCGTGTAGCCCGTGGTGCCGGCGCGCGTCAGCTCGAACAGCTGCACCCCCGCCTGCTGCAGACGGAGCTCGATATGACCGGCGATGTCTTGGCGCGCAATCATCGCAAGAACCTCACGCGGCACGAGGTGACCATGGAGCCAGTCCCGATCGACGGGCTCTCGCGCATTACATGAGGTGGACTGCGCGTTGCCGCTGTTACCTGGGGAACGGCGGGGAGTGGCGCTAGCGGATTTTTCCGCGCCGGGCGGCCGAAATGATGGCAGCCAAGGTTAAACGAGCGTCATCGGGTGATCGGCGGGTGCGAAGGGAGTATCGTGCAGCAAAGTCCCGATCTGCAACGGACTGCCGTCGATGCTGGCTTGCGCCACCCCTTCCACGTGTGTTCCCGGAAGCCGCGCCTATCGCGGCTATCCGGGATCTTCACACTTTGCGGAGAACGAGGTGCCCTCCACACCCGTGGGAAGACCCCGGCACTCCGCGCGGCCGGTGAAACCGGCCACGCTACGGCCGGGGACACAAAGTGGTGGGTCGTCGCGCGACAACAACGGTGGCCGTTGACGTCGCGCTCAAATACCCTCGAACAGCGCCGTCGACAGATAGCGCTCGGCGAACGACGGCGCGAAGGTGAGGATGCGTTTTCCCGCCATCTCCGGGCGCTTGGCGACTTCGAGTGCAGCCCAGACATTGGCGCCGGTCGAGATGCCGCCCGGGATACCGTCGGTGCGAGCAAGCTTGCGGGCCGTGGCGAAGGCGTTGTCGTTGTCGACCTTCACGATCTCGTCGATCTTGTCGACCTCGAGCACTTTGGGGATGAAGCCCGCGCCGATGCCTTGGATCTTGTGAGGTCCGGGCGCGCCGCCGGAGATGACCGGGCTCGCCATCGGCTCGACGGCGATGATCTTCAAGCCCGGGAATGCGCGGCTTCAGCACGCGGGCGCAGCCGGTGATCGTGCCGCCGGTGCCAACGCCCGCCACCAGTGCGTCGAGCTTGCCGCCGGTGTCGCTCCAGATCTCCTCGGCCGTCGTGCGGACGTGAATCTCGGGATTGGCCTGGTTGATGAACTGGCCGACGAGCACGGCTTTCTTGTCGGACGCGATGATCTCCTCGGCCCGGGCGATCGCACCCTTCATACCCTTGTCGGCGGGCGTCAGATCGAGCTCGGCGCCGAGGAAGGCCAGCACCTTGCGGCGCTCCATGGACATCGACTCGGGCATGACGAGGATCAGGCGATAGCCGCGCGCCGCCGCGACGAAGGCGAGCGCGATGCCGGTGTTGCCGGAGGTGGGTTCCACGAGCACCGTGCCAGGGCCGATCTTGCCCTCGGCTTCCAGGCTGTCGATGAGTGACACGCCGATGCGGTCCTTGACGCTCGACAGCGGGTTGAAGAATTCGAGCTTCAACAGCACCTCGGCTTTGGCGCCCGCCTCCTCGGCGATGCGGTTGAGGCGCACCACCGGCGTGTTGCCGATCGTCTGCGTGATGTCGCCGAAGACACGGCCATGGCCCCACTTGTCGAGGCCTTCGATGGTTTTGATGGAGATGGATTCGTTCATGTCGTGCTCCCGGGGGCAAAGGCGTGAATTGGGGCTCAGTATAGCAGATAGGTGAGCCCGCCGTCGCGGCATGGGATTGCGGCGCCGGCAATGAACGGGGATCAGCGTTTCTTGGATTTGCCCCGGCGTGGTTTCGATGTTCCGGTGGAGCCGAAGCCGCCCGCCCCACGCTCGGTCGTGTCGAGCTCGGCGACCGCGATGAGAGCGGCCTGGACCACGGGGGCGATGACCAGCTGGGCGATGCGGTCGCCATGGCGGATCTTCACCTTCTCCTGGCCGTGGTTGATCAGCGCCACCTGGATCTCGCCGCGATAGTCGCTGTCGATGGTGCCGGGGCTGTTGAGGACGGTCAGGCCGTGTTTCACGGCGAGACCCGAGCGCGGGCGCACCTGCGCCTCGTAACCCCGTGGCAGGGCGAGGCTAAGCGCGGTCGGGATGAGCTTCATACGGCCGGGCTTGAGATTGACGGATGTCTCCGGCAGCGCGGCTTGAAGATCGAGGCCGGCGGCACCGGCCGATTGATAGGCCGGCATCGGCAGTCCCTTGCCATGCGGAAGCTGCTTCACCTTGACGACGACAGCCGTCGCCGACATCAGCCGCTCGTCACCGGTTTGCCGGAGAGATGCGCTGCGGCGCGCTGGACGAGCCTGCGGGCGACGTCCTCCTTCGAGAGCTTTGGCCATGACTCCACCCCTTCCCTGCTGACGATGTGCACGCTGTTGGTGTCGCCGCCCATGACGCCGGTGCCGGGCGAGACGTCGTTAGCGACGATCCAGTCGGCGTTCTTGCTTTCAAGTTTGCGTTTGGCGTGCTCGACGATCTTCTCGGTCTCGGCGGCGAAACCGATGACGAGCTTCGGCCGGCGCGGGCCGGGCTTGGCGAGCGTTTTGAGGATATCCGGGTTCTCGACGAGGGCGATCGGCGGCGGCGCCTTGCCCGGCTCTTTCTTGATCTTTTGGCCGCCTTCGGAGGCGACGCGCCAATCCGCGACGGCGGCGGCGAAGATGCCGATGTCGGCGGGGAGGGCTGCTTCGGCGGCGGCGAGCATCTGCTGCGCTGTCTCGACGCGCACCACCTTGACGCCCGGCGGATCGGGCAATTGCGTCGGCCCGCTGACGAGCGTCACCTCGGCGCCAAGCGCCGCGGCGGCGCGCGCGATCTCGGAGCCCTGCTTGCCGCTCGAGCGGTTGGCGATATAGCGGACGGGATCGATGGGCTCGTGGGTCGGTCCGGTGGTCACGAGCACGCGGCGGCCAGTTAGCGGACCGATGGCTGGTGAGAGCATCTCCTCGATGCGCGCCACGATCTCCATCGGCTCGGCCATGCGGCCGACGCCGGCCTCGTTCTTCTCCGCCATCTCGCCGGCGTTGGGTCCGATGAAGTGGCGGCCGTCGCGCTTCAAGGTTTCGACATTGCGTTGCGTCGCCGAGTTCGCCCACATGGCCGGGTTCATGGCGGATGCGATGAGCACCTTGCCCTTCGCCGCCATCAAGATCGCCGTTGCCAGATCGTCGGCATGCCCTCCAGCGATGCGGGCGAGAAGATCGGCAGTCGCGGGCGCGATGACGATGAGGTCGTTGTCGCGGGCGAGCCGGATGTGGCCGATCTCGCTTTCCTCATCCAGACTGAAAAGATCGGAGTAAATGCGCTCACCTGTGATGGCCGCGACCGACAGCGGCGTCACGAAGGCCTTCGCCGCCGGCGTCATGACCACGCGCACGCCAATCCCGCGGTCCTTCAAGCGCCGGATCAGCTCCAGACACTTATAGGCCGCGATGCCGCCGCCGATGATGAGAAGGATTCGCTTGGAGGTCATGCGTTCAACTTGATGAGGTTTGTTTGGTCAGCAATGCGAGCTTAGTTGCCTCGAACATTGCTGGCAAACCTGTGCGTTTTCGTCATGGGGGCTTTCCCTTGGCATTGGGCGATTGAGCGATCTTCGCCGGCTTCTCCTCGACCACCCGGCCCTTGCCGCGCGGGCCTTCCGTCGGCGGGGCGGAGGACCAGGTCAGCTGACGGTGGTCGAAGCCTGCCTCGATGGTCGGCTTCACGACGCGGAAATAGGGCGAGAGGTCGAAGTCGCGCGGGGCATAGAGGCTGTGGTGGCGGATATGATGAATTTCCCAGCGGCTGTACTGGCTCAAACCCTTCCGCTTGACGCCGAGCGTCTCGACGCGCGGCAGGATCGGATAGCGCACCTCGTGGAAGGCCTGGGCGATGAGCGTCGAGCAGATTGTCCGTGTCGGCTCGCCGGAGCCGAGCGCCAGCAGCCGTCGCCGCCATCGCGTCGGCACCGGTGGCGTCGGCAGCATGTAGCGCGCGAGATCGAGGATGTTGCGCGTGTCGTACATCTGCCCGAGGCGCGCCACCGCATAGGCGATGATCTTCTGCTTGTCCTCGTCGGAAATGCCGACGGGCCGGCAGATGCGCGTGTTGTAGGTTGCGTATTTCGAGAGCGGCGCGGCGATCACGCCCTCGCCGATGTTCGCCTCGATGAGACAGCGCGGCGGCTCGAATGCCTCGGGCTCGCCGAGCACGCTGCCGATGAAGAGCGCCGCGTGCGACCAGGTCGATTGGGTCAGATACTTGATGGCGTTGGAGATGTGCTGATTGCCTTCCACCAGCAACACATCGCAGGGCTCGAGCGTGCGGGCGAGCGTTTCGGGATCGGAGGGCGTGAAGGGCTGATAGCCGCTGCTCTCCTCGGTCAAGCGCCGGGCGATCGAATGGCTGATCCGGTCGAGGAAACTGTCGAAGAAGCTCATGGTGACACCAAGTCTACATGCGTTTGGCCAATCGAGCAGCAACCGGACGGGAATGGTCTGAATCTCCGGTTGATCGGCCGGGCGGCATCTGCAACCCAAGACAATCCGACGCGACATTGGGCGCGTAGTACGCTGGAACTCCCCGTGTTTTGAATTATTCTAATCAGACTTGGCAAGGTTCGGCCTGCCGCTACGAGAGGATCGCCCCGTGAAGAAGTTTTCGGAGCTCAGCGAGCGCGAGATTCTGGCCTTGGCGATCGGTCTCGAGGAGGAGCACGGGCGCATCTTCTCCGACTACGCCCAGGGCCTGCAGGAGCATTTCCCGGGCTCGGCCAAGGTGTTCCAGGAGATGGCGGACGAGGAAAACGAGCACCGGCGCTGGCTGATCGAATTGTTCCAGCAGAAGTTCGGCGAGCATATTCCGTTGATCCGGCGCCAGGACGTCAAAGGCTTCGTTCATCACGAGCCGATCTGGACGCTGCGCCCGCTTGGCCTCGACAAGGTGAGGAAGCAGGCGGAAGCCATAGAGTTCGAGACGCGCACCTTCTACGAGAAGGCGCTGGAGCGAACCTCGGACGCTTCCATCCGCAAGCTGCTCGGTGACCTCGCCATCGCCGAACGAGGGCATGAGAGTCTCGCTGAGAGACTAACGGAAGAGCATCTGACGGAAGGCGCGCTCGGCGAGGAGGAAACCGTCCGCCGCCGCATGTTCGTGCTGCAAATCGTGCAGCCGGGCCTGGCGGGCCTGATGGATGGCTCGGTCTCGACGCTGGCGCCGCTGTTCGCCGCCGCCTTCGCCACCCACAGCACCTGGGAGACGTTTCTCGTCGGCATGGCGGCCTCCGTCGGCGCCGGCATTTCGATGGGTTTTGCCGAGGCGATGTCGGATGACGGCTCGCTCACCGGCCGCGGGCATCCTTGGATGCGCGGCGGCGTCACCGGCCTGATGACGACCGTGGGCGGCATCGGCCACACGCTGCCTTACCTCATTCCGGATTTCGCGACGGCGACTGCTGTCGCCATCGCGATCGTGCTCATCGAGCTCTGGGTAATCGCCTGGATACGCTCGCGCTACATGGACACGAAGTTCCTCCAAGCCGCTTTCGAGGTGGTGCTTGGCGGATTGATCGTGTTCGCGGCAGGAATCCTGATCGGAAGTGCGTAAGGGCGGCCTCGCGAGGCCGCCCTTACGTGCAAGACCGTCTTAGAATTTGTACTTCAACCCGGCGAACACGATGTGATTGGACGCATCGATGCTCGACTCGGTGCCGTCGAGGGCAACCACGTCGACGCCATCGAATTCGAGGTAACGATAGCCGACTTCGAGTGCCACATTCTCGCTGATGTCGTAGCCGACGCCGCCGGTCAGATGCCAGGCAAAGGCGGTGGAGTTGTCATCGAGCACGGTGCCCGTTGGCGTCGTGCCGTGACCTTCAAAGCTCACATCGGCAACGCCGACACCGCCGCCGACGAAGGGCTTGATCGGAGCATTGAGCGGGATGTCGTAATAGACGCTTGCGAGGCCGAAGAAGGCCGAGGTGTCGCCTTGAGCGTCGTCCGCGTCGAAAGTGCCGACGCCCGCGATGTCATGGCTCTCGACCGAACTCGACAGATAGCCGAGCTCCGCCTCGGCCCGGAGGCCCGAGTTGCGGAACTGATAGCCGACCGCGCCGGCGACGAAGCCTCCGGTGTCATAGGCGGTGCCGACGGTCGTGCCGAGCGTCGCGAAGCTCGTGTCGTCCGCGAACACGGCGCCGCCGCGAAGGGCGACGTACCACGGGCTCCAATAGGCCTGCTGGGCCGGCGGCTCGTAATCCGTCTCTGGCGGCGGCGAATAGAGATCTGCGGCACTTGCGGGCAACACGTTCACGAAGCCGCAGACTGCAGCGCCTGCAATTACTAGAGCGCGAGCTGACATTCGAAATCCCTCCAACTGCGGCAAACGCAGCCGCTCCATGACAACACGATTTCACGCCTGGCGGTTCCATGCGCGGATGGGGTGTTGTCGAGGGACAATCGGGCCGAGTTGTGTTGTGCTCGATCAGATTATGACGTCAAATCAATGATTTATGATCACAGTTCAATGATATGTCGTCACAATCCCGATATAACTTTTCAGGCCTTGATGCGCTTGCCTTCCGGATCATGCATCGGCTTGAAACTCGCCGTCGCGGTGTAGCGCTTGTCGCCGACCTCGATGTCGAATTTCGACGCGAGTAGCTCGGCGTTCGACATCGCCGGATCGCACTTCACGTAGCCCATGCCGATGGCGCCGCCGAGGAAGTGGCCGTAATTGGCGCTTGTCACGTAGCCAGCGAGCTTGCCGTCGCGGAAGATCGGCTCGTGGTGATAGAGCAGCGGCTCCGGGTCCTCGAGCTTGAACTGCAGCATGCGCTTCTTGAGCCCCTGCTGCTTCACACGCAGCACGCTGTCACGGCCAATGAAATCGCCGAAGCGCGACTGTCTCTTGTCAGTCTTGACGGCGAAGCCGAGGCCGGCCTCCAGCACATGCTCCTCATCCGACATGTCGTGGCCCATGTGCCGGTAGGCCTTCTCGATACGGCACGAGTTCGAGCACATGCAGGCCGCAGGGTTTCAGGCCCATCGGTTCACCCGCCTCCCAAATCGTATCGAAGACGTGGCGGGCGAGATCGGCGGTGACGTAGATCTCCCAGCCTAGCTCGCCAACATAGGTGAGGCGGTGCGCGCGCACCATCGCCATGCCGAGCTCGACCTCCTTCACCGTCCCGAACGGGAAAGCCGCGTTCGAGAGGTCCGTCTTCATCACTTTCGACAGCAGCTCGCGCGACTTCGGCCCCATCACGGGAATGACCGTCTCCATGGCGGTCACGTCGGTTGCAACGCAATGCGCATCGTCGGGCGTGTGGCGCTTCAACCAGGCGAGATCGCGCGGGCACGCCGTCGACGGCGTCACCACCATGAAGGCGGTTTCCGACAAGCGCGATACGGTCACATCCGCCTCGACCCCGCCGCGATCGTTGAGCCATTGCGTGTAGACGGTCTTGCCGGGCGCGATCGCCACATCGTTGGCGGAGATGCGCTGAAGCACGGCTTCCGCGTCACGCCCCTCGACGCGAATCTTGCCGAATGAGGTCATATCGAAGAAACCGACGCCGTTGCGGATCGCCAGATGCTCCTCGCGAGCGTGAGGGAACCAATTCTGCCGCTCCCAGGAATACTTGTACTCTGGTGTCTCGCCTTTCGCGCGCGCTTCCGCCGGCAGGAACCAGTTGGCGCGCTCCCAGCCGGCCGTTTCGCCGAAGCACGCGCCGAGTTTCTCCAACCGCTCATGCAGCGGCGAGTGGCGCACATTGCGAGAAGTTGCGAACTGGCGATAGGGCCAGTGGTGGTCGTAGAGGAGGCCGAGCGTCTCGGTGACGCGCGGCACCAGATAGCTCTTGGTGTTCTGGAAGCCGAAGGCCCGGCGGATGTCGACATCGCCGAGATCGAAGGGCGCGTAACCCTTGTCCATCCATTCGGCGAGCGCCATGCCGGCGCCGCCCGACGTCACGATGCCGACGGAATTGAATCCGCAGAGCATGTAGAAGTTCCGCACGTTCGGGGCCTCGCCCATGTAGTAGCGGTCGTCGGGGGTAAAGCTCTCGGGGCCGTTGAAGAAGATCTTGATACCGGCCGTCTCGAGCACCGGCACGCGGTTGACGGCCGCCTCCAGCACCGGCGCAAAATGCTCCATGTCCTCCGGCAGCGTGCCGAAGGAGAAGTCTTCGGGCACGCCATCGATCGCCCAGGGCTTGGCGCCGGGCTCGAAGGCGCCGAGCAGGAGCTTGCCGGCATCCTCCTTATAATAGGCGCTCTCCTCCTGGCAGCGCATGACGGGAAGATCGCGCGGCAGGTCCGGGATCGGCTCGGTGACGATGTAGAAATGCTCGCAGGCCTGCAGTGGGATTGGAACGCCCGCCATCAGGCCGACATCGCGACCCCAGAGGCCTGCGCAGTTGACGACAGTGTCGGCCGTGATCGTGCCCTGATCGGTCGTGACGCCGCGCGCAACGCCATTCGTCACGGTGATGCCGGTGACTTTCACATTCTCGAAGATCTTCGCTCCGCGCTGCCGGGCGCCCTTGGCCAGAGCCAAGGCGACGTTGGCGGGATCGGCTTGTCCGTCGCTCGGCACGAACAGGCCCATGGTGACGTCGGAGACATTGAGGAGCGGATACTTTTTCTTGACGCCTTGCGGCGACAGCAGCTCGCAGTCGAGGCCATTCATGCGGATCGATGAGGAGAGACGCCGGTATTCCTCGCCACGCTCCTCGGAGATCGCCACATACAGCGAGCCGTTGCGCTTGATGCCGGTCGAAACGCCCGTCTCGGCCTCCAGGCCGTCGTAGAGCTTCGTCGAGTACATGGTGATTTTCTGGGCCGAAGGGCTTGGCCGGCCTTGGCCCAACAATCCCGCCGCATGCCAGGTCGTGCCGGAGGTCAACTGCTTGCGCTCGAGCAGCACCACGTCTTTCCAGCCGAGCTTCGCCAAGTGATAGGCGACCGAACAGCCGGCGACGCCGCCGCCGATGATGACGGCGCGGGCATGGGAGGGAAGATTTGCGGTCATTGCGGAAGGGTTCCCCTGGAGGGCGCGGGCGCCCGGATGATCATGCGGTGACGATGCCGCCGAGGCCGTTCAAGCGCAAGGCCCGGTGCTTGGCGAGGGGACGGTCATGCGGCCGCAGGAGTGTGAAAGCGTCGGGGGTGCTGATAGCCTCGATGCCGATCATGACAAGGAGCCCCCATGAAGTTCGCCAAGCTCGGCCGCACCGGCCTCGAGGTCTCACGCATCTGTCTCGGCTGCATGACCTACGGCACGTCGACCTGGCGGCCTTGGGTGCTGGACGAAGCCGAGAGCCGGGTCTTGATCCGTCGCGCGATCGAGCTCGGTATTACGTTCTTCGACACGGCCGATATGTATTCTCGGGGTGTCAGCGAGGAGGTAACGGGACGAGCACTCCGCGATTTCGCCCGCCGGGAGGATGTGGTCGTCGCCACCAAGGTTCGTTACGGCGTGACCGAAGGCCCGAACAAGACCGGCCTGTCGCGCAAGCACATCATGGCGGCGATCGACGATTTGCTTCGCCGGCTCGGCGTGGACTATGTCGACCTCTACCAGATCCACCGCACCGATCCGAATACGCCGATCGAGGAGACGATCCAGGCGCTCGACGATGTCGTCAGGGCCGGCAAGGCGCTCTACATCGGCGCGTCCACCATGCGCGCCTGGGAGCTCGCCAAGTATCTCGCCGCCGCCGATCGCATGGGTGCGACGCGATTCGTCTCCATGCAGAACCATCTCAATCTCGTCTATCGCGAGGAGGAGCGGGAGATGATGCCGCTCTGCGTCGACGAGGGTGTCGGTATCATTCCCTATAGCCCTTTGGCGCGCGGCTTCCTCGCGGGAAACCGCCGTCCCGGCAAACTCGGCCATCAGGGCGATACGGCGCGCGCCAAGTCGGACCAGTTCGCGAACAGCTACTACTTCGCGGAGAATGATTTCGCGGTTGTCGAGCGGGTGGCCGGGGTGGCGAAGGCGCGCGGTGTTTCGCCCGCGCAGATCGCACTCGCCTGGGTGTTGGCACAGCCAGGTGTCGCGGCGCCGATCGTCGGGGCGAGCCGCATGGAGCAGTTGGAGGAGGCCGTTGCGGCGCTCGAGATCCAGCTCAGCGCCGAGGAGATGAAGCACCTCGAGGAGCCCTATCGCCCGCACGCGTGGCGGGATTGAGCCGACAGTCGGCCCGCGTCAGGCGGTCTCGGCCGCCAGCCGCCGCTCGTTCCGCCGCCTTGCGATCTCGTACCAGATGGCGCCGGCGATGGTGATGAGGATCAAGATCAGCGCCAAGGCGTTGATCGTCGGCGTAATGCCGGCTCTTACCTTGGAGAAGACGTAGATCGTCAGCGTGTCGGACGTGCCCTTGGTGAACAGTGTCGTGTTGAAGTTCTCGACCGACTGGAAGAAAGAGATCACCGCGCCGGCGCCAATCGCCGGATAGAGATGCGGCAGCAGGATGCGCCGCAATACTTGGCCGTGACTCGCGCCCAGATCGAGCGCCGCCTCCTCGAGACCGCGGTCGAAGCTCTGCAGTCGCGCCAGCACCAGCAGCATGACGAAGGCCGCGATGAAGGAGACCTGGCCGACCACCGAGAGATGCAGGCCGGCCGGAACGGACATGCCGTTCCAGAACAGCAGTGTGGAAATGCCGATGACGGCGCCGGGCGTGAGGATGGGCGCCACCATCAGCCCGTAGAGCACCGCACGCGTCGAGCCGGCGAGGCTGTTGATGAGAATGGCGGCCGCGGTTCCGATCGGCACGGCAAGTGCCACGACGGCGAGCGCGACGATGACGGTGTTGCGGATCGAGACCCAGATCCGCTGGTCGTTCCACAGCTCGACGAACCATTGGGTGGTGAAACCCTGCCACGGAAGGATCGATGGAAAGCGCGACGCATTGAACGCCGCGCCGCCCATCACCGCCAGCGGGATCAGCATGTAGAGCAGGAAGGCCACCATGAAGAGGTGGAAAAAGAAGTTGGAGCGCTTGTTGGCGTTCATGGATGTCTCACCGCGCGATGTCGGACAGGCTGACGCGGAAGAGGCGCATCACGATCGAGACGAAGAGCGTGCAGGTCAGCAGCAGGATGAACGCATAGGCGGAGCCGGTGTTCCAATCCTGGGATTCGAACATCCATTGCTGGATGATCTCGGTGAACCAGCGCGATGTGGTGGAAGCCAGCAGCGTCGGTACGAGAATGGAGCCCGCGGCCGACATGAAAACCATGACGCATCCCGACGCGATGCCGGGCTTGCAGTGCGGCAGGATCACGCGAAGATGCGTTTTCCACCAGGGGGCGCCCAGATCCTGCGCCGCTTCGATCTGATTGGTGTCGAGCGATTGCACCGAGTTGTAGACCGGGAACAACATGAAAAGCATATAGGCGTAGACGAGGCCGACGACGACGCTGTTGTAGCCGGTCATCCAGCGGATCGGCTCGTCGATGACACCAGTGCCGAGCAGGACGTGATTGATTGGCCCCTTGAGCGCCAGGATGACGAACCAGGCGAAGGAGCGCAGGATCTCGCTCACCCACAGTGGCACGGCGAGCAGCATGAAGAGCGTCGGCACGATGCTCCCCTTCGCCACCTTCGCCAAGTAGTAGGCGAGCGGATAGGCGATCGCGAGGCTGACGATCGTCACGAAGCTCGAGTAGAGGATCGTATGGATGAAGACCTGAATATGGATCGGCATCTGGAAGGGCAGTATGAGTGGGGAGAAGGCAAAGGGTAGCCAGAGCTTCCAATCCGTCGAGTTCGAGAAGACGTTGGCGTAATTGTTGAAGCTGTAGACATCATTCGGCCCGCCGACTTCCACTAAGGGCAGGTAAGGCCGGAACGAGTTCTCGAACAGATAGAGCTGCGGCAGGATGACGAGAACGAGCAGCCAGAACCCGGTCAGCAGCACGAAGGTGGTGCTGAGGACGACGCCATAGCGGCGGAATAGATCACTCATTCGACGGCTCCGCCGACATCGGCGAGGATCATGGCGCGCTCGGCGTCGAACACGAGATTGAGCTTGGAGCCGGCCGGCGGCAGAACCATCGCGCCATCGTTGCGGGTCTCGACCGTCATGTGCTGACCTTGCGCGTTCTTGACCATCACGTTGACGAAGTTGCCTTCGAAGGCGACGTCGGTCACCTCGACGGGAATGGAGTTGGCGCCGGCAGGAACGGATGCCATCAGCCGCGAATGCTCTGGCCGCACATAGAGCTTCGTCGGCGTGTTGGCGCCGATGCCGGGCCCGACGGTCGCGCGGAAGGTGCCGTTTGGCGTATCGTACGCGGCGATTTTGCCGTCCATCGACTTGATCTGACCAGCGAAGATATTGTTCTCGCCGACGAATGAGGCAACGAAGCCATTGACGGGGTTGTTGTAGATTTCCTGCGGCACCGCCACCTGCTGCAGTTTGCCCTGCGACATCACCCCGACCCGGTCGGACATGGCGAGCGCCTCGCCCTGATCGTGGGTGATGTAGATGAAGGTGACATTGGTGCGCTTCTGGATGGCGCGAAGCTCGGCGCGCATGTGCTGGCGCAGTTTCAGGTCCAGAGCGGAGAGCGGTTCGTCGAGCAGCATCACCTTGGGCTCGACCGCAAGGGCGCGCGCGATCGCGACGCGCTGTTTCTGGCCGCCGGAGAGTTGCCCGATCATCTTGTCGGCGGAGTCGTGCAGATCGACGAGCTCGAGCAGCTCCTCGGCCTTCGTCCGGCGCGTGGCCTTGTCGACGCCGCGCACCTCGAGGCCAAAGGAGATGTTCTCCCAGACCGGCATCAGCGGAAACAGCGCGAGGTTCTGGAAGATGAGCGCGGTCGGCCGCTTGTTCGGCCGGATGCCAACCATGTTCTGGCCGCCGATCCTGACCTCGCCCTCGCTCGGATCGATGAAGCCCGAGATCATCCGGAGGATGGTGGTCTTGCCGCAGCCCGATGGGCCGAGGAAAGAGAAGAACTCACCCGGCTTGATCGAGACCGTTGCCCGATCGACGGCTCGGAACCGGCCGAAATCGGCGGATACGCCATCGAGATCGACGCCTGCGCTCATTGCAATGCAGCCTTCCCCCAGACGATGCGCTCGCAAGCTAGCCCTTGTCGTGGGTCTCGAACAACAAAAAACCGCCGCCCCGAGGGGCGGCGGCGAAACTTCGTGAACAGCCCGATTACTCAGGCGGCCTTCCACTTGTCGGCGTACTCGCCGCGGAGCTTGATGAACCAGGCTTCCTGCGTCGGCCACCACCAAAGCTTCGCGAGCGCGTCGCCCGGGAAGGCAGCGGCGTAGAACTTCTTCACGTCCTCGGACGCAAGCTCGACACCGCCCTTGCCGACGGCGTTGGCACCGGTCGCGGTCGCCCACATGGCGGAGCCTTCGGCCGTCGAGAGCCACTTCGCGAACTCGTGCGCCTGGTCGACGTTCTTGGCGTTGGCCATGAGCACGACGCCCTGGTTCCAGGCGATGGCGCCTTCCTTCGGCGCGATGTAGCCAAAGCCGTCGTTGCGGAGGTTGAAGCCGGTCGAATCCCAGCAGAGGCCGAGCACCGCGCCGTTGGTCTTGAAGGCGGCCTGGGCGTCATTCTCGCCGTTCCAGAACTGGGCGATGTTGCCCTTGTGCTTGATGCACTCCGTGAGAGCGATGTCCCACAGCTCCTTCATCGTCGCTTCGTCCTTGTAGCCGTCGAGCCACGGCTTCGGCAGCTTGCCGGTGCTATCCAGCCAGCGGCCCATGGCGGCAATCGAGGAGTGGCCGCGAATGGTGATCTTGGCGGCCATGTTGTCGCCCCACAGGTCACCAAGGCTCGCCTTGCCGTATTCGGTCGGGAAGTCGGCCTTGGAATAGATCAGCGCCTCAGTGCCCCAGACGGAGGGCACGATCATGCGCTTGCCGTCGATGGTCGCGCGCTCGCCGGCGCTGCCATCCGCGAGACCCTGGATATAATTGTCCATGGCGAGCTTGCCGGTATCCCAGCCCTGCACGATGCCGTTCGAGTTCCAGCCGGCGACGCGGTCGAGCGTGGGCTCGCACATGTCGGCGCCGCCACTCTGAAGTGCGAGCTTCGCCTGGGCGAACATCGTATCCTGGTCGGGCACCTCGGTGAAGTTGACCTTGATGCCCGTGGCTGCCGTGAATGCCGGGAAGCACTTGGCGGTGTAGTCCGGATAGCCGGCCCAGCCGAGATAGTTGAGCTCGCCCGACGAGGCGAGCGCGGAGCGCGAGATGATGGCAGGCGCGAAAACGGCGCCGGCGGCGAACGCGGCCGATCCCTTGAGGATCGTGCGGCGATCAACGCCCGGCTTCTTGAACTTGGACATTCCTGTTCTCCCAAACGGTGACTTTGATTGATCCGAGAGTCCCGGCGGGAACCTCGGAGGACCTAGCTTCACGATACCCTGATGCGCCGGCGGCCTGGGGTGGCCGCTCTTGTCTCTAGCTGGGTTTATCGCCCGGCGGCTTGGCCGCCGTCAACGGGCAGGCCCTCGCTCACGATGCCCTTTATGTTGACTTCGTGACGGCGGTTTGACGGCCGCCGTCACGACTTGTCGAAAAGTCGCCCGATTAGGATCAGGCCACTTCGTCCTTCAAGGTGTCCCTGATCTTGGTCATCATCTCGTCGATATGGCTCTTCTCGGCCACCAGCGGGGGGGCGATGCAGGCTGTGTCGCCCGTCCATTTGATGTGCAAGCCGTTCCAGAACATCTTCTTCTGCAACTCGTTGCCCCGCAGGCCCGGCGCTTTGCCGGGCTTGACGTCGAAGGCGCCGAACAGGCCATAGCCGCGGATGTCGGTGACGAGTGGGTTGTCCTGCAGGCTCCAGAGCTGGTCGAGGAAGTAGGGCGACAGTTTCGCCGCCTTCTCGAACAGCTTTTCCTTCCGGTAGATCTCCATGGTGGCGAGGCCGGCGGCGCAGGCGGCCGGATGGCCCGAATAGGTATAGCCGTGGAAGAACTCGATCATGCCGGGCGCGGCCTTCTCGACCACCGTGTCGTAAATCTCGTCCTTGACGGCGACGGCACCCATCGGCTGGGCGCCGTTGGTCAGCGCCTTGGCCAAGGTCATGATGTCGGGCGTCACGCCGAAGGCCTGGGCGGCGAAGGGGTGGCCCAATCGGCCGAAGCCGCAGATCACCTCGTCGAAGACGAGCAGGATGCCGTATTTGTCGCAAATCTCGCGCAAGCGCTCGAGATAGCCCTTGGGCGGCACGAGGCAGCCGGTCGAGCCGGCGATCGGCTCGACGAAGACGGCGGCGATGGTGCCCGGCCCGTAGGTCATCGCGATCCGCTCGAGATCATCGGCGAGTGCTACGCCCTGATGCTCGCCCTGGCCGCGCTGGAACTTGTTCTCCGGCACATGCGTATGCCGCATCAGCGTCACGTAGGGCATGACGCCGGGGAAGCTCTCGCGATTGCGGACGAGGCCCGAAAGCGAGACGCCGCCGATGTTGACGCCGTGATAGGCGCGCTCCCTCGAGACGAAGCGGTGGCGCTTATGATCGCCGCGGGCACCGTGATAGGCCATCACCATCTTGATGGCGGTGTCGATCGATTCCGAGCCCGAGTTCGTGAAGAACACGTGGTTGATCGGATCTGGCGTGAGCTTCGCGACTTCCTTGGCCAGCGCGAAGGTGCCCGGATGGCTCATCTGGAAGGGGGCGGAATAGTCGTTCGTCAGCAGCTGCTTGTGGACCGCGTCGGCGATCTCCTTGCGGCCGTGGCCGGCGGCGACGTTGAACAAGGCCGAAGAGGCGTCGAGGATTTTTCCTCCCTTGTGGTCCCAGTGGTAGACGCCCTCGCTTTTGACGACGAGGCGCGGCTCCGCCTTGAAGTCACGGTTGCCTGAGAACGGCATCCAATGTTCTTCGAGCGAGTTGGCCGTGAATTGCGATCCGCCGAGCTCCATGGGGGTGACCTCCGGTTGTGGGCCTAATGGTCCGAACCTGACACTTGGTTCCCTGTGTCGGACCACTAGGCATTTGCTTGGTGGAGCGATTCAACTGACGGATGAGCACTCATCCGTCAGCATCGCACCACTAGGGTTAGCATGGGCATGCCCCAACAGCGTTCGCCATGCAAGGCGGGACGGCTGCTGCTTGCCACTACGAGCTGTTGAAGATAGCCTGCCATCTGGACCTAACCTAGCGCCAAGCTCTTCGGCCGATTGGGACCAGAAATGCGGGAACTCCTCCTCCACTTGCAGCCGGCGGCCCAGACCAGCCTGCAGTCGCAGATCCGCGAGAAGCTGGTCTCGGCCATCCTTGGCGGCCAGCTCTCCGCCGACGAGCGTTTGCCGTCGAGCCGGCACATGGCGAAAGCTTTGGGCGTGTCGCGGAACACGGTCACGCTCGCCTATCAGGGCCTCATCGATGACGGCTTTCTCATCGGCAAGGAGCGCAGCGGCTACTTCGTCAACCCGGAAGCCATCGACTTCAAGCGGCCCGACGCCAAGTCGCCGACAGGCGCCGGCCTCGACTGGTCGCGCAGGCTGACCTCGCGCCCGAGCCGGCAAGCCAACATCTCCAAGCCGCTCGACTGGCAGACCTACACTTATCCCTTCATCTACGGCCAGGTCGATCACAACCTGTTTCCGATCAACGAGTGGCGCGAATGCTCGCGCGAGGCGCTGGGCAAGCGCTGGCTCGGCGCCTGGACGAACGATACCTGGGCCCATGACGATCCGCTCCTCGTCGAGCAGATCCGCCGGCGCATCCTGCCGCGACGGGGCATCATGGCGGCAGACGAAGAGATCCTGGTGACGCTTGGTGCGCAGAACGGGCTCTACATCGCCGCACGGCTGCTCGCCGGCCGCGACACACGCATCGTCATGGAGGAGCCGGGCTTCGTCGATATCCGCAACATCTTCGAGCTGCGCTCCGACCACGTCACGCTGCAACCGGTCGATGAAGAAGGCCTCGTACTGTCGTCGGCACTGAACACCGCGCAGCTCGTTTTCGTGACGCCGAGCCACCAGTCGCCGACCACGGCAACCATGCCGCTCGATCGGCGCCTCGCGCTCCTCAAGCTCGCCTCCCAACGCGATTTCGTTGTCATCGAGGACGACTACGAGTTCGAGACCAACTATGTGAACGAGCCCTGCCCGGCGCTCAAATCGCTCGATGACGAGGGGCGCGTCATCTATGTCGGTTCCTTCTCGAAGACGCTGTTTCCTGGACTGCGCCTCGGCTTCCTCGTTGGCCCAAAGGCCTTCATCGATGAAGCCAGAGCCTTGCGCCGCCTCATGGTCAGGCATGCGCCCAACAACAACCAGCGGACCGCCGCGCTCTTCCTGTCGCTCGGCCACCACGATACGCTGATCAGGCGGCTGCATCGCGCCTACCGGACGCGCTGGGAGATCATGGGCGACGCCTTGAAGCAATATCTCCCGGGCTCCACCCGGACGCCGAGCTTCGGCGGCAGCTGCTATTGGGTGAGAGGACCGGACGGGCTCGATGCCGAGGAGCTCGTGGTGCGGGCAAAGGAGAAATCCGTGCTGATCGAGCCGGGGCGCGTGCATTTCGGAGCGGCGAACGCACCCAAATCCTATTTCCGGCTCGGCTTTGCCTCGATCGACGAGAAGCGCATCGAGCCGGGGATCAAGCTCATCGCCGAGCTGATCGGCGACAAGCCGGGATCACAGCGCCGGTCCCCATGAGTGCTGCCCCCGAGATTCTGGGAGCGGCTGGCCATCGCGACAACCGCGTGCTCGCGGCCTTGCTCGTGTGCGCGGCCTGCTTCTGCGCAACGACGCAGGACAGCATGATGAAGTATCTGAGTGGCGGCTATCCGATCCACCAGCTGCTGACCATACGTTCGCTGGTCGCCATCCCCGTCATTCTCAGCATCATCGCCTCGACCTCCGGCTTCGCCTCGATCCCGACGCGGCATCTGCCTCTCGTGCTCTTGCGCGGCAGCATTCTCTTCGTCGGTTTCATGTCCTTCGCGCTGGCGTTCGCGGCGATGCCGCTCGCCGATGTGGTGACAATCTATTTCACCATGCCCTTCATCGTCGCGGCGCTGTCGGCCCCGGTGCTGGGCGAGCGCGTCGGATGGCTTCGCTGGATGACGATCGCTGCCGGGTTTCTCGGCGTCGTCATCATGCTGCAGAAGGATGCGGATCTCGGCAATCCGGCGACCATTCTCGATGGCTTTGCGCGGCCGGCGGCGCTGCTGGCTCTGCTCTCGGCCACCTGCTACGGCCTCGGCCAGTTGTTGAGCCGCGCGCTCAGCCGCCATGTGCCGCCGGTGGTCTCGTCCTTCTATCAGAACTTCATCTATCTCGGCGTCTCGGTTGCGCTGGCGGCCTACTTCAATTTTGTCCCCACGCAGGGTGGCGCCGACAAGAGCTTCGCCTTCATGGCCCGCCCCTGGCTCATGCCGTCCTCGGGCGATCTGCCCCTGCTTGTGGGCATCGCCGTGCTCGGCTCGCTCGCCATGCCGCTGTTCTCGACCGCCTACAAATATGGCGAGGCGAGCTTCGTCGCGCCCTTCGAGTATTCGGCGATGTTCTGGGCCGTGCTGTACGGCGTGCTGTTGTTTTCGGATGTCCCTGGTCTCGCCACCTGGATCGGCTCGGCCATCGTCGTCGGCGCCGGTCTCCTGATGCTGGCGATGGACCAGCGGAGGCGCGCGAGGTGAGCGCTGGCGCCAACCGGCCGCTTGCCGCGGTGCTGACAATCATGTCGGCCGGCGCGATCACGGCGGTCCAGGACGTCTTCATCAAATGGATCAGTGGCGACTACCCCTTCCACCAGATGCAGACGATCCGCTGCCTCGCCGCCATGCCGATCGTCATCTTCGCGCTGCTTTGGCGCGAGCCGCTGCATTCGCTTTGGCAGGCGGGCTGGCCGCGCATCATGGGGCGCGGCCTCATCTATGGCGTGGCAAGCGTCTGCTTCTACGTCACGGCGACGGCTATGCCGTTTGCGGAAGCCGTCGCGCTCTACTTCACCATGCCGCTGCTGATCGCGGCGCTCGCCGGCCCGGTTCTCGGCGAGCGCGTCGCGCTGCATCGCTGGATCGCCGTTGTCGCCGGTTTTGCCGGCATCGTCGTGCTGCTTAGGCCCGGCTCCGGCGTGCTCGAGCCCGCGGCCGGCGTCGGGCTGCTCTGTGCGACGCTTTATGCCGCCGGCCATCTGATGACGCGCAAGCTGGTCGCCGGCATCTCCTCGACCGTCATGGCCGTCCATCAATGCGCGATGTACGTCGCGGTCGCCGGGGCGATCGCGCTCGTTTTCGGCTGGGGCGGGCTCGAGTTGGGCGGCCATCCGAGCCTCGTCTATGTCACCCGGCCCTGGGTCTGGCTGCCGCTTGAGGATCTCCTGTTCGTCATGTTCATTGGCGCCTCGACCGGGCTACTGATGGTGCTCTTTACACTGGCTTATCGCCTTGCGGATTCGAGTTTCGTCGCCCCGTTCGAATACTCGACGATGTTCTGGGCCATCCTCGCGAGCTATCTGATCCTCGGCGAAGTGCCGGATGCCACCACATTCACCGGCATCGGGCTCATCATGGGGGCAGGGCTGTTCATGCTCTTTATGGACCGCTATATGGGTGGAAAGCGGCCTTCCGATGCAGTGCGGCGTGGACCCGAGAGACCTCGGCAACTGGACCTATTCAATCCAGAGATGCGCCCGGTATGGCCGGGCGAGGAAATGCGAGCTGGCGCCGCTGCGGCGCGGCCCCAAGGGAGAAAGTGACAACATGCAGATCGGCGTGCCGAAGGAGATCAAGAACCACGAGTATCGCGTCGGCATGACGCCGGTTTCGGTGCGCGAGGCTGTCCACCAGGGCCACAAGGTCATGGTCGAGACGAATGCCGGCGGCGGCATCGGCGCGTCCGACGCCGACTACAAAAAGGCGGGCGCGGCGATCGTCGATAACCCGGCCGAGATCTTCGCCAAGGCCGACATGATCGTGAAGGTGAAGGAGCCGCAGGCGGGCGAGCGCGCCATGCTGCGCGAGGGCCAGATCCTCTACACCTATCTGCATCTTGCTCCCGATCCGGAGCAGACGAAAGACCTCGTGAAGTCGGGCGCCGTCTGCATCGCCTATGAGACGGTGACGGGCCCGCGTCCGGGATCGCTCCCCTTGCTGGCGCCGATGAGCCAGGTGGCGGGCCGCATGTCGATTCAGTCGGGCGCCCATTGCCTGGAGAAGGCGCAGGGCGGCCGCGGCGTGTTGCTCGGCGGCGTGCCGGGCGTCGCGCCGGCCAAGGTCGTGATCCTCGGCGGCGGTGTCGTCGGCACGAACGCGGCGGCGATGGCGCTCGGCCTCGGCGCCGATGTCGTCATAATCGAGAAGAGCCCGGACCGGATGGAAGAGCTGGTCGCGCGTTTCGGCACCGGCTTGAAGACGCTCTATTCGACACAGGGCGCCGTCGAGGACGAATGCGCCTCGGCCGATCTCGTCATTGGCGGCGTGCTGATCCCGGGTGCCGCCGCGCCCAAGCTCGTCACCAAAAAAATGTTGAAGGACTGGAAGCCAGGTTCCGTGCTTGTCGATGTCGCCATCGACCAGGGCGGTTGCGCCGAGACCTCCCATGCGACGACGCATGCCGATCCGACCTATGTCGTCGACGGCGTCATCCACTACTGCGTCGCCAACATGCCGGGCGGCGTCGCGCGCACCTCGACCTATGCGCTCAACAACGTGACGCTGCCGCTTGGCCTTCAGCTCGCCGGCAAGGGCTACAAGCAAGCGATGCTCGACAACCCGCATCTGCTCGCCGGCCTCAACGTCTACAAGGGCATGGTCACCTACAAGGCCGTCGCCGACGATCTCGGCTATAGCTTCGTCGATCCGGCGAAGGCGCTGGCGGCTTAGGAGAGCGTCACGGCCGCTCCCGCAACACAGACAGTGAGCGCACCAGCCTACTTCACCGGTGCGCTTTGCATTTGCGGGGGCGTGGCGCTGTTCAACATCGTCGACGTCATCATCAAGCTGGTCAGCGCCGGCTACCCGCTCTACGAGTTCGCGCTGATCCGGGCCGTGGCGACACTGCCGTTGCTCTGGCTCTATGTTGCGCGCGAGGGCGGACTGTCCGTGCTCCGTGTGCAGCGGCGCGAGCTCGGCCTCATCGTGTTGAGAAGCACGCTGCTGTTCATCGGCAGCCTGCTCTTCGGGCTCAGCCTCGCCGTCATGGTCATCGCCGATGTCGTGGCCATCTACTTCATCATGCCCCTCGTCGTTGCCGCAGCCGCCGGGCCCGTGCTTGGCGAGCGTGTCCCGTTCTATCGCTGGGGCGTGATGCTGGTGGGATTTCTCGGCGTACTCGTCATCGTGCAACCGGGGTCGGGCGTGTTCGAGCCAGCAGCTTTGCTGGTGCTCGGCGCGGCCCTGGTCGAGGGCTTTGCGCAGCTCATCGCCCGCTTGGTTCCGGCCGTCCGCACCTCGGCGATCGCCTTCTATCAGGGCCTCGTGTTCCTCATTGGATCCCTATTGCTGACGGCCGTCTTCGCTGGCGGTGCCTGGACGAGCGAGGCGCATGGGAGCCTCGGTTTCCTGACGCGTGGCTGGGTCTGGCCGGAAACGCGCGATTTCCTGGTGATGCTTGCCGCAGCCCCCGTCTCGGCCATCGCCATGTCGGTCTACGTGCACGGCTACAAAGTGGCGCCGGCGAGCTTCGTCACGTCATTCGAGTACACCGGCATTCTCTGGGCCGCGCTTTTCGGTTTCATCTTCTTTGCCGATGTTCCGGTCTGGACCACTTGGGCCGGCGCTGCCATCGTCATCGGCGCCGGGCTCTACATGCTCCATCGCGACAGCAGGGCGGGGCTGATATAGATTTGCCGTTGAGACGCACTCGAGGAGAGCAAGCAAATGACCGCCGCCGCCGGAACCGCCAAGGCCACGAAGCTCATCGACAACGACCGCGTCACCGTCTGGGAGTGGAGTTTCCCCAAGCCAGGCGACAACACCGGCTGGCACCGGCATGCGCATGACTATGTCATCGTGCCAACGGCGAGCGGGCGCCTCAAAATCGTTACCTCCGAAGCGACGACCATCGAGGAGGGAAAGTCCGGTGCTCCCTATTTCTGCGAGAAGGGAGGCGAGCATGATGTGCTCAACGCCAGCGACGGCGCTTACGCCTTCATCGAGATCGAGTTGAAGCCGTGAAATCGAATTTGGCGCGCTCGCTGGCTAGACCGTTTTCCGATCCTACGGAATCGGAAAGCCGGTCTAAGTTATTGGCTTTGAGCACTTTCTTTCGACCAACCGGTATCCACTTGGTCGGAAAGTGCTCTAGCCAGGATTGCGGAGCGTGTCGTGGTGATAGGCCGTGTTGGCGTGATGGCCCGGCACATTCGTTCAAAATCTGAACCGGGACGAAACTTGAGGAGGTATGAATGACAGCCGCAGCTGGAACGGCCAAAGGCACCAAGCTCATCGACAACGACCGCGTCACCGTCTGGGAGTGGCGTTTCCCCAAGCCCGGCGACAACACCGGCTGGCATCGTCATGGCCACGACTATGTCGTCGTGCCGACCATGGACGGCCGCCTGAAGATCGTCAGCGCCCAAGGCGAAAGCTTCGCCGAGATGAAGGCGGGCGCCCCCTATTACCGCCCCGAAGGCGTCGAGCACGATGTGATCAACGCCAGCGAAGGCGAGTATGCCTTCATCGAGATCGAGCTGAAGAAGTGAGGGATTTCGGCGCGATTTCGTGCTAATCTGCGGCCCATGAATGAGCATGTCCGCAATCACAGGGGCACGACGCAGGCAGCCGAAGGGCTGCCCCGCTGGCGCTGGACGATTGAAGATCTCGACCAGATGCTCGCGGCTGGCGTTCTACGAGAGGACGATCGCGTCGAGCTGATCGGCGGGGAGCTGGTGCCGATGTCACCGAAGCGGCCGTTGCATGAGGCGATCAAGGTGGCGTTGGCGGATATGCTGATCCGGCACTTGCCACGCGATTTCAGGGTTGGCGTTGAGCTGGGTTGGCGTCCTGACAAGGTGACTTATTGCGAGCCGGACGCCCTTGTCTTCCCAGCCGGAAAGTCGCCAAGCCATTTGAAACCCGCCGAGGTCTTGCTCGCCATCGAGGTGTCCGATTCCAGCGAAACCAATGATCTCGACACCAAGTCGAAAATCTATGCCGGTCTCGGCGTGCGGGAGTATTGGGTTCTGCTGGCGGCATCCTTGACGACGATTGTCCACCGCGAGCCGGGCAAGACAGGCTACGGATCGATCCGCGAAGTCTCGGCGAGCGAGGCGATTGTGCCGGCACTTCTGCCCGGGCTCACGATCAGGATCGCCGATCTCGAGATCGTCAGCGAGGAGTGACGTGATGGTGGCCCGGGGTGTCACCGCATGATTGGCCGCCGCTTCGTCCCCTTCGGCACGCATTGGGCGATGGGCATCGAGCTGCCCTATTCTTTCGGCGTCATCGATGGCGGGCAATTCTGGAGCTGCGGGCAATGCCCGCTCGATCTCGAGGTCAACGTCCGCGCGCCCGGCGACCTCGCGGCGCAGCTTCGGATCGTCGCCGGCTACATTCGCGATCAGTTCACGCCCCATGGCGTGCCGCCGTCGCGCCTGTCGAAGCTCGTCGCCTACATCGTGGGTAACGAGGCCGATCTGGCCATGACGCCGCGGGTTTTGTGCGAGGCGCTGGGCGCCGCGCCACTCGTTGTTACTGTGGGCGTGCCGCATTTCTACTATCCAGGCATGCGCGTCGAGATCGATGTTTACGGGACGGCGGAGGGTGTTGAGAGCGACTTCGCCCATCGCATGCTGACCGGGACGCCGCAGCGCGCTGCTTCCTCGCGTGTCCTCAGCGCGCGGCTCTACGTTCGGCGCGATGGCGGCGCGGCAGCCACGGCACGCCAATGGTCGGAGGCGCTGGGCCACGACACCGGGGCCGCTATACAGGTGGACCTTCCCTCAGGCACGCAAGCGCTTGCCGACATCGTCGAAGTCTCTGGCGCGTCTGCCCGATCCGAGATCGTCGATACTGGGGGTATCCGCCTCGTGAAACGCCAGGCCGGCCGGTATCTGACGCTGCTCGGCCGCTCGACACGACCGGGTCGTCCGGTTCCCGAGCAGACCAAGGCGATCATGGATGCCCATGCGCAAGTTTTGCACGCCGAGGGTCTCGAATTCACAAACGTCGTGAAACAGCAGACGCACTATGTCGGCTCATCCGACGCCGAGGATCTCTACGCCAACATGCGCATCCGCAACGGCTACTACGCGAAACCCGGCCCCGCCTCGACGGGGCTAGCGGTCCATGGTTTTGCGGACCCTGCGACGGCGATCACGATCGAGCTTTTGGCGGTGAGAGGTTGACGAGCGGGCGACCTGCCGGTTTCTCTTCTGTGGAGCCTCTGGCAACGACATCACCTGTGGCCACCCCTCACCCTCCCCTCTCCCCGCAAGCGGGTAGAGGAGGAGACATGGTGCTTCCCTGACATGTGAGGCGGGCACGGCGCCAGCCTTCCTCTCCCCGTAGCAAAGCGAACGGGGAGAGGGGAGGGTGAGGGGCTGCCACACAGCATGTCGCTCCCACGAACGGAAGGCTGGCGACCACAGGTCGACCCTACAGCCGAGACACCGCGCCGCACGACCGTAAGGGATGCATTGAGCGCATTGCGTAGGGGCGACCTGTGGTTGCCCGGTCAGCAATACCCACAAGCGTTTCCGTTCCATTCACCATTCCACCGAAGAAGTTATCCCCGCCCATTGCGCACGCCCCATAATCCGCCCAACCCCGTTCCCAGAGGACTGGAACGCGCGCTGGTGAGCCGGTAGCGGGGAGCGTCGAGGAGGCCGGCCATAAGCTATCCGGCGCCTCCCTGCCGCTTGGGATGGGAAACACCTGACCCAGGCTACTCTCGCCCCGGATGTAGGCGAGGGGTTTCCACTTGGGGCCACAAGCCCCGGAAACCCACGGCGGCGGCAAACCCTCGGCGACGGCGGAGTGGTCGCGCGCGAGATCGTCATCCACGGGCGCGTTCGCGCCGGTGGATGACGTGAATCTCTCGCGCCACATTGGTTTTCGCGAACGATTTACGCCTCATGCCGGATCGCCAATGCGATCCGGCATGAGGCGATCGTGCGCGTGCCACATCCGATTGAATTTGATCACGGGCCGGCCACTCCGTCCCTCTGGATTGATCATGCTCTCGGGTTCGGTGACGGGCCGCGGTGCGGGCGGAGCGTTGGCCGGAGCACGTTCAGGCGAAGTGGGCACCGGTTCGCCGTGGATGCGAAGCCAACGAGCGCACGTTCAGGCGAAGTGGGCACCGGTTCGCCGTGGAACGTGCGCCAAGCCAACGAGCGCACGTTCAGGCGAAAGCCTGTCCCGGCGAAGGCCGGGATGGGCACCGGTTCGCCGTGGAACGTGCGCCAAGCCAACGAGCGCACGTTCAGGCGAAAGCCTGTCCCGGCGAAGGCCGGGATGGGCACCGGTTCGCCGTGGAATGTGCGCCAAGCAGAAGCGCGGCACTGTGCAATAGGCTTTAGGCATGGGGGGAAAGGGAGTTAAGGACGCGGCCGTGCGGAGAGTTCGGATCACCAGTGCCTGAAGCCCAATGCCTATTGCCCCACTGCCCTTTTCGCCACTCGCTGGCGCGGAGCGCCTCAACCCCCTGGCGCGCGCCATCCGCGCCATCTGGCCCTTCCATAGAGCCAGCCCTAGGCATAGCAATGGCGGAGAAATCCCCCACCCGATCCGAGGTTTGCCGCCCATGCCTAAAATGTCCGCCTCCGAAGCCTTCGTCGAAACGCTGGTTGCCCATGGCGTCAAGGATGTCTTCGGCATCGTCGGCTCGGCCTATATGGACGCGCTCGACCTCTTCCCGACCGCCGGCATCCGCTTCATCCCGACCGTGCACGAGCAGGGCGCGGGCCACATGGCGGACGGTTACTCCCGTGTCTCCGGCAAGCACGGCGTCTGCATCGCCCAGAACGGCCCGGGCATCACCAACTTCGTCACCTCGACGGCGGCGGCTTATTGGGCGCATTCGCCCGTCGTCGTCATCACGCCGGAAACCGGCACAGGCACCATGGGCCTCGGCGGCTTCCAGGAGACCGAGCAGCTGCCGATCTTCTCCAAGATCACCAAGTACCAGGCACATGTGTCGAAGCACCCGCGTATGGCCGAGTTGACCGCGCGCTGCTTCGACATGGCGATGAGCGAGCGCGGCCCCACCCAGCTCAATATCCCCCGCGACAACTTCTACGGCGAGGCCGACTACGAGATCCCGGAGCCCAAAAACATCCGTCGCGGTCCCGGTGACGACGAGAGCCTTGACGAAGCGGCCGACCTGCTCGCCAAGGCGAAATTCCCTGTCATCGTTTCGGGCGGCGGCGTCATCATGTCGGACGGCATGAAGGAATGCGTCGATCTCGCCGAGACGCTGAAGGCGCCGGTCGTCAATTCCTATCTGCACAACGACAGTTTCCCCGCCGACCACCCGCTCTGGACGGGCCCGCTCGGCTACCAGGGCTCGAAGGCGGCGATGAAGCTCATCGCGCAGGCCGACGTCGTGCTTGCGCTCGGCACGCGCTTGGGACCGTTCGGCACGCTGCCGCAGCACGGTCTCGACTACTGGCCGAAGAACGCCAAGATCATCCAGGTCGACAGCGATCATCGCATGCTCGGCCTCGTCAAGCAGATCTCCGTCGGCATCGTCGGCGATGCCAAGGCGGCGGCGAAGTCGCTGACCTACCGGCTCGCCAACCGCAAGCTCGCCGCGGCGGCGAATGCGGACGAGCGCATGAAGGAGATCAAGAGCCGAGAAGGACGCCTGGGAGAAGGAACTCTACGGCCTGGACGCAAGAGAAGGACGACTGGTCGCTCGAGATCTCCAAGGACTCGCCCTACATGCATCCCCGCCAGATGCTGCGCGAGCTCGAGAAGGCGCTGCCGTCGAACGCCATGGTCTCGACCGACATCGGCAACATCTGCTCGGTCTCGAACTCCTATCTGCGCTTCAAGCAGGCGCCCTCGATGTTCGCCGCCATGAGCTTCGGCAATTGCGGCTATGCGCTTCCGACCATCATCGGCACCAAGGTCGCCAATCCGAAGCGGCCGGCGGTCGCCTATGTCGGCGACGGCGCCTGGGGCATGAGCTTCGGCGAGATCCTCACCTGCGTGCGCGAGGACATTCCGGTCACCGCCGTCGTCTTCCACAACAAGCAGTGGGGCGCGGAGAAGAAGAACCAGGTCGATTTCTACGACACGCGCTTCCTCGGCGTGAACCTGAAGAATCCGAGCTTCGCGGAAGTGGCGCGCTCGATGGGCGCGCGAGGGCGTCGTCGTCGACAAGCTCGGCGAGGTCGGCGAAGCGCTCGACAAGGCGTGCGACGCGCAGAGACAGGGCAAGACGACCGTCATCGAGGTGATGGTGCACGCATGGAGCTCGGCGACCCCTTCCGCCGCGACGCGCTGAAGTATCCGCATCGGCTGCTGAAGAAGTATGCGCACACGAACGTGGAGGCATGAGACGGTCTCTCCTTCCTCTCCCCATGGGTACATCATGCCCATGGGGAGAGGGGAGGGTGAGGGGCAGCGTCGAATTGGAACGCATGCCAAGTCCGATCGACGCGGAGAAGCCGGCGACCGCAGATCGCGCTTGCGGTCGAGTGTTATCGCCACGGCAACGTCAGGGACGCACAGAGCGCATTGTGTAGGGGCGACCTGCGGTCGCTCGACTTTGGAATGCTTGGCAACGATTTCCCCTGTGGCCGCCCCTCACCCTCCCCTCTCCCCGCTGCGCTTCGCTTGCGGGGAGAGGAAGGCCGGCGCAGTGCCACGCGTCTTGGGCGTCCGCGGGACGCCCCTACGCCGCTTTCGCCGCCCCCTTCACGATCTGGCCCTGCCGCACCCACTCGTCGAACACGGCGAGCACGGCATCGCTGAATGCCGGGTCGTTGGCCTTCGCGTCGAGCTCGATGTAGCGGGCCGGCGGTTTGATCGCCTCACGGAAGCCTTCCGTCATCGCCTTCAGTCCGGCTGGATCATACAGCGGCCCGCCCTCCTGATCCCAGGCGTGCAGGCCTTGCGTTGGCATCAGGAAAGCGGTCGGCCCCTTGGCCTTCGCGAGCTTGGCGCCGATGTAATGGGCAAAGCCGCGCTTCTCTTCCGCGCTCATGATGGTCGAGGCGATGAGGCGGTTGTGGGCGTGATAGGGCCGGTCCTTGTACTTGTCCGGCGTGCCGGCCCAGGTCTGGAAGTCGATCATGTCGGAGGCCGCTGGCGCGATGATCTGCGGAATGCCGGCCTCACCCGCCGCCTCGAGGCGCGTCGCGCCCGCATTGACGAGCGAGCCGTTGTAGCTGTTGCCGGCCTCGCAGATGCAAAGATCGAGCACGGCCGCGAAGCGTTTCTGGAGGCTAAGGCTCTCGATGGCGCGTCCGCCCATGCCGGTGCAGTGGAACACGGCGACCTCGTAGCCGCGGCTCTCCAGCGCCGGCTTCAATCTGACCATGTAGTCGATGCAGCTTTTGCCGAGCGAGCCCATGCCGATGAGCGGCCGCTCGGTCTGTGGCTTCATCGCGGACCTGGCCGCGCCGACGACCGCGCCGGCCGCCTGGCTCAGCACCGACTGGCAAATGGAATTCAGGCCATAAAGCCCGCCCGCCCACAGGATCATCATGAGATCGGGCGCCAGCCGCTCGGGCGGAATGAGATGCGAGAAGGAAACCGTCGAGACCACGAACTTCGGCACGCCCATCGGCAGCGCCGAGGCGACGTCGAGCGCGAGATCCGTGCCCATCGTCCCGCCGAGTGCGATCATGCCGTCGACCTTGCCCTCCATGTAGAGTTTCAAAGTCAGCGCCGAGGCACCCTCGGCCATCTTGGCCATGGCGTCGTTCTCGTCGCCCAACTGGGCGATCGCATCGATGGTGGTGTTCGCAGCGGCTGCAACATCCGTGTTGCGATACTCCGGCGGAAACGGCGGGGCGCCCAGAACGCCCACATCCATGATCGGCGCCCTGGCGCCCTGACCTTCGATGCATTGCCGCATGAAAAGGAGTTCGTCGGCCTTCGTGTCCGCCGTGCCGATGATCAGGATGTTGAGGGGCTTGCTCATGGGAGTCCTCCAGAATTGCGCATCTCTTATCGGCTTCGGCGCCGTCTAGTCGAGCAGCATCGGCCGCTCCCGCTTGAAATTGTCATCACCACCGGCGATGCGCCGCGCGGCGGCGTGGCCCGACAGCACGGCGGCCTGGATGATGCCGGGGCTCAGCGCATCGCCAATCAGGGACGGCCGAGCAGGGCCCCAGCCCTTCGCCTCAAGATCGAGATAGAGTTGATCGTCCGGCAGGCGCGCTGTCACGAGCACGAGCGCATCGGCTTCGATCGCACCGAGAGCGGCGCTCGTCGCCGCCGATTGCAGCACGAGCTTGCCAGCCTCGATGGAATGGAGTGTTGCGGACGTACGCATTTCGACACCGAGTCCATGCAAGCGCCCGACGATGCGCGCCTGCTCGAGTGTGTAGTCCGTCCAGGCGGAAACCAGCACGTGCGGGGTGACGAGGATCGTCCGGCAGCCTTGACGCGCGAGATGCTCGGCGATCACGCCGCCCATGTAGTTGTGCTCGTCGTCATAGACGATGGCCGACTTCGGTGCGGTCGCGCCAGCCATGATGTCATCGGGCGTCAGCACACGGAGACTGTCGAGACCACCGAGCGGCCGAAACCGCGTCGAGCCGATGCCGTCACGCCGCCACTGGCTGCCGGTGGCGATGACGATGTGATCGGCACCGAACCCCTCAACGTCGGCCGAGGTCATACGGCTCTCGCGATAAACCCGCACATTCGCGAGCTTGCCGATCTGGTAGACGCGGTAGTCCCGCACACGCGACCAGGCGGAGAGCCCCGGCAGTTGCGATTCCCGGCTCACGCGCCCACCGAGCGTGCTGCTCGCCTCTGCCAGTGTTACGTCGAGGCCGGCGCGGCCGAGCGTCAGCGCGCATTCGAGCCCGGCGGGGCCCGCGCCGACGATGAGCACGCTGTGCTTGCGTGTCGCTGCCGGTACGGCGTCTGGCCGCCAGCCGCGCCGCCATTCCTCTCCGATGGTCGGGTTCTGCGTGCAGCGGATCGGTACGCCGTAGCTGTCGGAGGCGACGCAGACATTGCAGCCGATGCATTCGCGGATGTCGTCGATGCGGCCTTCCTCGATTTTCCGTGGCAGGAACGGATCGGCGATGGAGGCGCGCGCGGCGCCGATGAAATCGAGAGTGCCTTTCCTGATCAGCGACACCATCCGGTCGGGCGACGTATAGCGGCCGACGCCGACGACGGGCTTCGTCGTGACCGACTTCACGAAGGCGATGAACGGCTCCTGGAATCCTTCCTCGGCGAAGCGCGAGGTGGACGAGTCCCGGCTCCAGCCGGAGATGTTGACGTCCCAGAGATCGGGCAGCTCGGCCAGCGTGGCGACCACCTCGCGGCCTTCGCCGTCATGTGTAAGCGCCGGCTCGGCGGCGAACTCGTGCACGGAGAAGCGCAGTGCAACGGCAGCCCGGCCCGCGCATACCTCGCGCATGTCCTCCAGCACCTCGCGAAGGAGACGCGCGCGATTGGCGAGCGATCCGCCATATCCGTCGCTGCGCGTGTTCGTGCGCCGCGAAAGGAAGTGCGAGAGCAGCGACAGATCGTGCGCGGCGTAGACGTAGACGATATCGTAACCAGCCGCGAGCGCACGTTGCGCAGCACGCTTGTGGCTTACCCGGAAGTCGCGGATGTCCGCGAGATCCATAGCACGCGCCTGTGCCGGAATCTCCGCCCGCAAGACCGGCAGGTGACTCGGGCCAGCGATGACCGCGCCGCTGGTGAAGTTTCGCACCCGCATGCCGCCATGACCGAGTTCGATGGCGGCCAGCGCGCCATGCCGCTTGATGCGTTCGACGAGACGGGCGTGCGCAGGGATATCGGTTTCGTCCCAGATGCGCTCCATGGGATGCGCGGCGAAATCCGTATCGGGTGCGATCTCGGAAATCTGCATGGCGACAACGCCCCAGCCGCCCTCGGCCTTGGTCTCGCGGATGCCGGTCGAGCTATTGGGCTGCAGATGGCCGTGGCCGGTCGCATGCGGCACGGCGTAGAAACGGTTCTTCGCCTTGACCGGGCCGATCGCGACGGGCTCGAACAGAATATCGTAGCGGGGATCGCGCAATGACCGCCTCGGTTTCCGCAGTGAGTGCCGCGAGCGTGGCGGATTTCAATTCGTTGTCAATGCAGATATTGCATTGACATGAAACCGGCTCGCCGATTGAGTTGAGGCCGAAGGAGATCCGACCATGCGCGAAGCCGTCTCATCGAATTTTCTCCGCGAGAACAACGCCAAGCAGATCTGGCATCCGATGGCGCATCCCAACGAGATGGAGGCGCAGCCTCCCAAGATCATCGTCAAGGGCGAGGGCGTGCGGGTGACGGACATCGACGGGAAAACCGTCGTCGATGCGGTCGGCGGCCTGTGGAACGTCAATCTCGGCTACTCGTGCGAACCCATCAAGGAGGCCATTGCCCGCCAGCTCGCAGAGCTCCCGTATTACTCAGCCTTCCGCGGCACGACGAACGCGCCACTGATCGAGCTTGGCCATCGGCTCGTCGAATTCCTGGCGCCCGAGGGCATGCGGCGTGCATTTTTTACGTCGGGCGGCTCGGATTCCGTCGAAAGCGCACTGCGCATCGCGCGGCAGTATTGGAAGGTCAAGGGCCAGTCTGATCGCGTTAAGTTCCTGGCGCTCAAGAAGGGCTATCACGGCACGCATTTCGGCGGCGCCTCCGTCAACGGCAATGCCAATTTCCGTCGCGCCTACGAGCCACTGATGCCGGGCGTCTTTCATGGGCCGGCGCCGTTCGCTTATCGCAATCCCTTCAACGAAACCGATCCCGAGCGGCTGACCGATCTTTGCCTTGCCGCGCTCGAGGACGAGATTAAGTTCCAGGGCGCCGATACCATCGCCGCCATGATCGCAGAGCCTGTGATGGGCGCCGGCGGCGTCATCGTGCCGCCCGCCTCCTACTGGCCGAAACTCCGCTCACTGCTCGACAAGCACGACATCCTGTTGATCGCGGACGAGGTCGTGACCTGCTTCGGCCGTACAGGCGCGTGGACGGGCGCACGTGCCTGGGGCGTGAAGCCCGATGTTATGTGCCTCGCCAAGGCGATCACGTCCGGCTATTTCCCGCTCGGCGCATGCGTCGTGAACGACAAGGTCGAGGCGGGTTTCAAGGCCAACAAGGACGCGCTCGGCGCCATTTATCACGGCTACACCTATTCGGGGCATCCGGTCGGCTGCGCGGCGGGGCTCGCCTGCATCGAGGAGACGGTCCGCCTCGATGTCGTGAAGAATGCCACTGTTCAGGGCGCGTATCTGCTTGCGGGCTTCAAAGCCCTCATGGCGAAGCACGCGACCATCGGCGACGTGCGCGGCAAAGGCCTGATGCTGTCGGTCGAGGTTGTCGCTGACGGCAAAACGAAAGCACCGGCCGGCAAGAAGTACGTGGCGGCGCTCGGCGATCTCGCCTACGAGGCCGGCGCGATGATCCGCACCTCGGGCAACATCATCATCCTGTCCCCGCCCCTGATCCTATCGCGACAGGAGGCCGACGTGATTATCAGTGCTGTTGACGACGCTTTCCGCGACAATGCGGTGGCGCCGAAGGTTTGATGTCCTCGAGTATTCGCGAGCCCCGTAAATAAAAACGGCGTCGGGTTTCCCCGGCGCCGTCGGATGAGTGATCGGGCTGCTGACCTCAGTTCCCGTCGAGGCCAATCGTGAGCCGCGCTCCGAGCCGGACCTCCCACAGATCTTCGGTCGCGACTTGCGATGAGTTGGCGTTGCCGGGCTGATTGTCGGCCATGGCCGCCGTTCCGATGTCGGAGAAGTAATCGGCCTCGGCAAACACGTCGAGGATCGAGCGTTGTGACAGCCAGAACTTCAAGCCTGCGCCGAGCTGGCCACGGAAGCCAATTCCCAATTCGCTGTCGGAGAAATCCGAGGCGAACGGATCGGGAGCGGCGGCACCCGACGATGAGTGGAAATCGCCATCAGCGCTATAGCCATACAGGCCGATACCGGCGCGGCCGACCAGCGACACGCCGGGGCGAAGCAGGAATTCTGGCTCCATGGCAAGCACCGCACCGTAAGCCACGGTATCGACCTCGGCCGAGCGCGTCGCCGGGCAGATGCAGCTCACGACCGTCTCATGGTCCTCGCCCGTCCAGCGAATGAAGGGATTGAGCACCCACGTCACCGAATGCCGTTCGACTGGCTGCTCGTCCTTAAGCGAGCCACCCTCGGTGCGCACGCTATCGCCCTCGAAGCGCAAGCCGCCTTCGACGAAGCGGCGCTCGATCGAGGTCGCCCCATCGATACCACCGACGACCAGCGGATCACCGTCCGCGCTCTTGAGCGCCGTAAAGCCACCCGCCGGCGCATCCTCGGAAACGCTCTCGTCCACTTCGCCGAACAGCGCATAGCCTTCGATGCGCGTGAAGGGGAGGTGCGGCAGAATTTGCCGGCCGGTATCCCAACCGATCATGGCGCCCGCGAACCAGCCTTCGGAGGGCGAAACGGTGACGTCAAATATCGGTGCCGTCACCGATTGCGCCACGCCGTAGCCGATAACGTCGGCGCCTTCCTGGTGGAGGTAGCCGCCCTCGATGGAGAGATAGCTCTCGCCCGGCCCAGCCGGAGCGCGCCCCATGTCGGCGGTTGCGGGGCTGGCGATGACAATGCCAACAGCAAGTATGGGAATGCTAAATCGATTGGCTGCGAAAATCATCAAACGCCCCCGAAGCGTTAGGGTTCATTAACCTTCAGCAAAACACCTTGGGGTGATTCTGCGCCACCGGACAGTCGAGCGATTGTTGGATTCACAACTCATTTGTGGCCGATTCGCAACATTTGGGTCCATCGGACACCAGCGGAACAGTGTTCGAGGGAGCATAGGGTTGCGGGCGGACGGCGCACGCTCCGCTCACCAGGGACAAAAAAAGGAGCAGCCCAAAGGCTGCTCCTCGACTTTTGTCTGCGACCGCGGGCCAGATCAGATGATCGCCACCGGGTTCAGCGTGACGTCGATCGCGCCGACGATGGTGATCTTGTCGCCGTCGCCATCGGTCAGGGCGAGATCGTAAGTGAGGTCGATCGGACTGCCAGTGAGGGTCGTCTCGACAGCCAGACCGGTCAGCTTGAAGCGATCGCCCTGCGGATCGATGTTGTCGATCTCCAGGCGGTTGAAGCCTGTTGCCGTGGAGACCGCGACGAAATCGTTCTCCTGGAGGTTGGCGATCGACACGGAGCCGTCGGCCAGGAAGTCGAACGTGTAGCCGCCCTCCGCGCCGTCGCCTTCCGCCAGGGTCCGTTCGGCGAGCACGGTCGTGCCGTCCGCGTCATAGACGCGAACGAGATTGATCGTGTCCTTGGGGTCTCCCGCGTCCCCGGCCAGGGTATTGTCACCGTCCGCATCGTAGACGGTGAGCAGAATGTCCATGCCAGCGGCGGAGCCCGGCACGAAATTGATCATCTGGAACCGCGCACCATTCACGTTCGTGTGGCTGTCGACGTTGAAGTTGTCGAGAACGACGTCCACCTCGACCGGATCGTCGAACAGCGAGAAGGCGCCATAGTCGATCCGCAGAACCGGATCGGCCGGCGCGATACTCTGGCCCCCCCCAAGACCTAGCGAGAACGAGTTGCTGTTGACCGTGCTGCCCGCCTCGTCGGCGCTGTTCGTGATGTCGCCGGGTGTCACCAGCAGCTCGAGCGAACTCGACGGCGTGCCGATGATCTTGAACGTCGGATTGCCCGCCGCTCCGGTGCCCGTGAGGTCGCTGAACACCACCCCCGACCCATTGTCGATCGGCTTCAGCAGTGTCACCGAGTAGCGATCGTCGGCCGTGCCGAGGCTGCCGTCCGGCAACAGCGTCACGGTGAAGATCTGCGCCGCGGTGCCCGTGCCGAAATCCGTCCAGCCCTGGAGCTGCAGCGGCGTGGCGGCATTGGCGTCGTGATCGGCGAGGTACAGCTTGATCAACTTGGTGCCGGACGTGAGGTTCACCGTCAGTCCGCCGATCACGCCGGTCGCCTGTTGACCGTTGGCGATGTTGGCAAAGGCGATCGAGCCGAGCTGATCCGCACCGACGTTGTTGTCGATGTTACCGTCGCTGTCGAGGCGCGGCAGCGGCAACGAGCTGTTGCTCGAGGCATTCGCCACGTTGGTCAGCACCTCGGCATCCGGTGTGAGGCTGATCGGCGTATCGTCGTCGATCGTGAACGACAAGGTGCCGTTCGCCGTGTCGGTGTCGCCGTCGGTGATCACGTAGGCGAGGTTGAAAGTCGCGTCGGTTTCGACATTGTCGGCCAGCGCGTTGGTGTGGTGATCGAGCGAGGCGAGCAGGTTGACGGTGTAGCCGCCCGTCGCCTGGTTGACGATGACCTCGAACACATTCTCCTCGCCGTCGTTGGCGGTGAGCGTGCTCGTGCCTGCGTTCCAGGAGAAGGAAACGGTGATGCCGTTGATCAGCTGGCTCGTGCCGTGGAGGGCCGCGAAGCTGATCGAGCCCGGCCCGTCGCTGCCGTAGGCCGTGCCGAGCGAGCCCGAGAGCGTCGAGAGCGTCGGCTCGAAGTCGCCGGTGCCACCGGGGAGGCCGGCCGTCCGGCTGTCGTCGTCGAGCGTGCCGGCAACGACATTGGAGGCCGTCGGCACACCATCCTTGATGTTGACGGTAATGGTCGAGGTGGCGCCGTCGAAATCGCCGTCGGTCAGAGCGACGGTGAAGACGAAGGGCAGCACATCGGCCCCCGCGCCGGGATGGTCGATTGGACCATTCTGTTTCAACGTGTAGGCGCCCGTCACCGGATCCATGGTGAGCGTCAGCACGGTTGCGAGCGTCGTCGCGTCTTTCACCAGCAGCGTGTTGCCGGAGACCTCATAGGTGAAGCCCGAAGGCGCACCCGTGCCGGTCAGCGAGAACAAACCGCCATCGGCACCGAAGCTGCCGGGCACGGTGCCGGAGACGAGGATCGGCGTGGCGGTGTTGACGAGCACGTTGGAGAGATCTGCGAAATCGTCGACGATGGTCGCATTGGCTTCGGCTGGTGTGACGCCGTCGTAGGCTACTGGGTTCAGCGCCGCCGCGTTTACATCCCCGCCCATACCGAGCGCGAACGAGACAATGTCGTTGGTGGTGAGGAAGCCCTCCCAGACAGTCTCCTCCGCCCCATCGATGCCAGCCGATGCGGGGTTAGGCACGCCGTCAGAGAGGAAATATGAGACGTTCTGCCCGCCGGCGATGGCGCCGGCATCCGGGAAGGCGGTCTGTGCAGCGGCGAGGCCTGCATCGTAGTTTGTGATACCGCCCGCCACCAGAGCCCCGATCGCCGTGATTGCTTGTGAGGTGCTCATCCACTGCGAGCCGACCTCCGCGGCACCGGTGCTGAAGGTCACGATCCGGACCACGACATCGCCGTTGGCGTCGTAGGCATTGATCAGATCGATCATCGCCTGCTGAGCGGCCTGGAGACGGGTCAGTCCGCCGATTCCCGACGCTCCACCCATGCTCCCCGACACATCGACGATGAGCATGAGATTCGTCAGCGTCGCTACCTCGTCGACATTGGCCACCGTGGCACCGCCAACCGGAGTGTCGTCGTCGACGGTGACGGTGAGCGAGCCCGTTGCTGGATCGCCGTCCTTGTCGGTGACCGTGAAGTCGAAGGCGAGTGGCAGGTCATCCTCGTTCGAGGGGTCGAACAGCGGATGCACCAGCGCCGCGCTCTGCGTGAAGAAGTAGGAGCCGTCGGCGTTGATGGTGAGCGTGAAGGCGGGATTGCCGCTGACGGCACCCGTAGCCGTGAGGGTGACGTTGCCGGCGAGGTCGGTCGTCGACGCATAGGTGACGCCTTCCTGTGCCGGAGCGCCGCTGGCGAGCTTGTAGATCGCCTGCACGGCCGGGCCTGTGATTGAGATCGATTGCAGGCCGTCGGCACCGGCGGCGAAGAGCGTTCCCGGGCCACCGGAGGCTGTTGACGGAGAGCCCGCGACGTCCGCATCCGTGCCGAGCGTCGTCGCCTCGCCCTCATTGGATGGGTAAAGCGGAAGCTTGCCCTCGTCGTCGGTCTGGTTTGGGTTGACGACCGAGTAGGCCGTCGGACCATCGTCGTCGAACGAGAATTGGCCGGAGACGTCGGCGCCAGCCGTCAGGCTATCGCCGTCGCCATCGGTGACCGTGACCGTGACCTCGACCGTGCCGGGTGCGAGGAAGACCGTGTCGTCCGGGTTCGGATTGATCGGGTGCTCGAGCGACAGATACTGCTCGACCTTGACGATGCCTGTCGTGGCATCGATCGAGATCGCAAAGGCGGCCTGGCCGGCGAGGGTTCCGCTTGCGACGCGGCCGACGATCAGCCCGCCTTCCTCGGATAGCGCGATGGCCGAGCCATCCGTTGTGAACAATCCGGACGTGGCGTTCGTCACATTGAGCGCATAGACCGTCGGGCTGCTCGCCGCCGGGCCGTCGGAGCCGAAAAGGGCGGTCGCCGTCACCAGCGGGCCGGATGTCGTCGTCGTCGAGATCGCACCGATGCCGCCGACATCGGTATCATCGCCGATGTTGGTGACGCCGAGCGTTGCGGGCGTGCTCGTCGTGGTGGTCTCGTCGAGTGCTGCCGTGACTTGGCCGTTCGCCAGGACTGTCAGGCTCGGGCCGTCGTCGTCGAAGCAAACCTGAGCCGAGATATCGGCGCTCTGCGTGAGGGAGTCTCCATCGCCGTCGGTCACCGTCACGTCGACACCGAGCGTGCCCGTCGCCAGGAACACCGTGTCGTCGGGGTTGGTTGTGTCCGGATGATCGAGCGAGAGATACTGCTCGACGGTCAGGACGCCGGTCGCATCGATGGAGATGGCGAAGGCCGCCTTGCCGCTGTCCGCGCCGCTTGCAACCCGTCCGACGACGAGATTGCCTTCCTCGACAAGTGTGATGGCTGAGCCGTCGGTCGTGAAAAGCCCGGAGTTGGCGCTTAGGACGTTGAGCGCGAACACGGTGCCGCCGCCGGCTGCCGGTCCATCGGCGCCGAACAAGATGGTGGTGGAAACAACGGGGCCCAAGCCGATTGCCGTCGCAATGGCGCCGCTGCCCGCGACATGCGCATCGTCACCGATGTCGGTGACCACGAGAGCCGCAGGCGTGCTCGTCGTGGCCGTCTCGTCGAGCGCGGCCTTGGCTTTGGGATCGACAGTGGCGGTCAAGCTCGGCCCATCGTCGAAGAACCTGATATTGCCGGCAATGCTGATATTCGCGCTCGCCGGATCACCATCCCGATCGGTGATCGCGACGCTGGCCAGCAGCGAATCGTTCGCCAGCTGGAGCAGGTCGTTCGGGTCGGGATTCAAGGGATGGTCGAGCGAGAGATACTGCTCGACTGTGATGGCGCCGGTGATCGCATTGATCTCAATGGCGAACGCAGCCGTGCCATTGAACGGTCCGCCGGAAACGATGCCGGCAACGACCGTTGGACTGACGGCAACGAGCGTGATCGGCGATCCGTCGGTCACCGAAAGGCCCGATGGAGCTGGCCCGACCAGAAGCCCATACTGAACGGGTCCGACAGCGGCCGGTCCGTCCGCGCCGAAGGCAATGACCGGATTGACAATGCCGCCGATGTTGACGGCGCTGGCAATGGCGCCCGTACCTCCGACATCGGGGTCATCGCCCGGGACGACCGCACCGAGATTGATTGCAGGTGCCGTGCTGCCGGCCGAGGTTTCGTCGAGCGCGGCGATTCCCGTGCCCGGCTGGGTGAGCGCCAAGGTCGGCGTGTCGTCATCGACTGTTACGACGACCGAGCCGGTCGCATCCGCCCAGTCGCCATCCGCGTCGACGATACGGATGAGCCCGCCAAAGTCGATGAGCAGGTCATCCTCGGTGCCGGCCACTGGATGATCGAGCGGTGCCTTGAGGGTGAAGGTCCAACCGCCAGTCGCGGCATCGAGCTTGAAGGTGAAGACCTCCGTCGCGCCGGCCGAGGCCGTGAGCGTGTCGCCGGCGACCGCATAGGTGAGGTCGACTAGCCCTGACTTCAGTAGCAGGGCCTCGAGCGTCGCGATGCTGGCTGGGTCCGACTTGATGATATAGCTCGGCGGCAGGTCGTTGCCCGGATCGAACAGGCTCGTGACCGAACCGGTGGCGACCGTTGTAGTCGTGCCCGCGCCGCCGTCGATGTCACCCGGTCCACCCTCGATGCCGTTGGGCAACAGCTTGTCCTCGTCGACCTCTCCGCTCGACGAGCCGGCAACCGCCGCCGGACCGTCATCGTTGAAGCAGAAGGCGCTGGTGACATCGATGGTCGCGCTCGCCTGATCGAGGTCACCGTCCGTGATGGTGGCCTTGAGGCCGATGACGCCAGGATCGAGGAAGACCGGCTCGTTCGGATCGGGATTGGTCGGATGCACGAGGGCACGGTCCTGGGTCAGCTGCACCAGGCCGCTCGTGTCGACGGAGATCGTGAATGCCAAGAGATTGCTGATCGCCGTCCTGCCCTCGACGACAGAGCCATTGAGAGACAGCAAGACGTTTTCTCCGGTGAGAACGTCCTGCACACCGCTCGCCACATTTCCGATGACGAGCTCATAGACGAGCGCATCGGCATCTTCGATGTCGTTGTCGTCGGCATCCTTGGGCCCGTCATTGCCGAAGGCGGAGATAAAGGCGCTGGAGAAATCGGCTGTAGCGATATCCGGAATGTCGGAATCGTCGGTGACGAGCTTGGGGAGCGGGGAATTGCTGGCGTCAATGGCTGGCGCATCGTCGATGAAGCCGAAGAAGTTCCCGGCATCGAATGTGGCCGAAGCCTTGTCACCGTCGTTATCGGTGATCGTGGCGACCACCTTGATCAGGTCGAAGGGCAGGCCCACGAAGTCGTTCGGGCTCAGATTCGGAGCGTGTACGACCGCGCGCTGCTGGTCGAGTTCGACGACGCCCGTGTTGGGATCGATCGAGATAACAAAGACGATGTCAGTCGGGTTCGGGCCAATCCGGCCCACGATGTCATTCCCCTCTTTGGCGACGACGACGGCATCGCCCGAAAGCGTGTCGATGAGCCCGCTCGGACCAGCCGATGTCGCGAGGGTATAGTCGATGGAGCCCGGGCCGTCGGCACCGAAGTCCGAAATGAACAGGCCCGAGAAGTCGCCAGTGACATCCGTTGCGAGGTCCGTTTCATCGACCACTAGCGGGTTCGGCGGCACGCATTCGTCGACGATAACCCGTGCAATTACGTCGTCATTCTGATGCTCGCACACTTCGATCGTCGGCTGGTCGTCGACGATGCGGATGTCGAGCGAGGCCGTCGCCGAGGAGCCGTCGACGTCGGTGAGCTTCACCACGAACTGTTCGAAGATGCTATCCTCGCCAGCGCCCGGGTGGGTCTCGGCGGCCAAAAGCTTGTAGGTGTAGGTGACGACGCCGGTCGCCGCGTTGAAGGCGATGATCTTGAGTTCGTTGCCGAGCGGTGTGGTGATCGTCTTGGCTGTGAAGACGCCGTTGGTGATAACGGCGGTGCCGCCGACGAGAAGGTCGTCGATGCCGTCGGGTGCTGAAATTTTGAAGTTGCCGGTGGCGGTGGCGGATTCGGTCGAATCCGTCTCGCCGGGCCGGGCCGCATCGAGCACCGCGCCCGGAAGCCCGTCCTCGTCGACGACCGCGTCGCCACCCAGGGCGGCCGGCGTCAAGTCGGTGATCTTCACCGGATCGTCGGTGCCGAAAATCGTGATCTTCAGCACCGAGCCCTTGGTGACGAAGCCGTCGGTTGCTTTGTAGGTGAAGCTTTCGCGGAGCGTCTCGCCTTCGCTCAGGCCCTGCACGGCCTTGGCGGCGGCGGGCTTCTGCGCGGTGGTGTAGAGCTTGTAGCTGTAGGTGCCGTTCGCGTTCAACGTTAGGATGCCGAACTTGCCGAAGAAGGTGCCGGTCGTCGTGACCTTGAGGACGTTGCCGTCGGCGTCGGAATCGGCGCGATCGGCGAAGGAGCCGAAGGGTGCGCCCGCGTGCGTCAGCGCCTTGAGGACGTTGCCCGTCGCTTTTGCCGGACCATCCTCCTTGACCCAGTTGCTGTCGGTGCGGAGCACCGGCGCGGTGTTGAGACGGCAAAGCTCTTCGAACGTGAGAACGGTAAGTTTCTTCTTGAGCGACATGACGCAACTCCACGCAACAGGTACAGGACACACACCGGTACGCCGGTGCTTCGAGGAACCTGTCCGGGCGCTGCCGCCGGAGTGATCGTGAACTGCCTGCTTCGTCTGTCGTGGGCCTCGCGCAGGTGGACTAGGCCAGCGCGTCCGCAGCGGCACCTAACAGTTTCCAAACTGTTAATAGCCTGTGCAGAATTTGTGCCCAATACAAGAGTAAATATCTCCTTAACGTTGAAAGGGTCTCTGAGGCGGCGGAGTAAACGCCTTCAGAATGTTGATTTTGTTGTATAAAGCGGCTCGCGAATGAGTGGAATGCTGTCTGCCGTGCAGCGTCGGTCGTTACGCGGGTGTTACGGGGTGGCGTCCCAAAGTGAGACGCAACTTGTTCTGCGGACGATCATGACTGCTCAACCGACCTCGAATAGACCGGCCATTCCCTGTCCCCCGCCAATACACATGGTCACGACGGCATAGCGCGCGCCCCGGCGTTTTCCCTCGATGAGGGCATGCCCGGTCATGCGCGATCCGCTCATGCCGAAGGGATGCCCGATCGAGATCGAGCCGCCATCGACGTTGAGCTTCTCCATCGGAATTCCCAATCGATCCCGGCAATAGATCACCTGCACGGCGAACGCCTCGTTGAGCTCCCAGAGGTCGATGTCGTAGACCTTGAGGCCATGCCGCTCAAGCAGCCGCGGCACGGCGAAGACCGGGCCGATGCCCATCTCGTCGGGCTCGCAGCCGGCCACCGCCATGCCGCGATAGGTACCGAGTATATCGAGGCCGCCGCTGCTCGGCGAGCTTGCGCTCCATCAACACGCAGGCCTACGCGCCATCCGAAAGTTGCGAGGCATTGCCGGCCGTGATCGTGAAGCCCGCGCCGCGCACGGGCTCGAGCTTGGCGAGGCCAGCGCGCTGGTGTCGGGCCGGTTGCCTTCGTCCTTCGTGAGCGTGAAGCTTTCGAGCCGCTTCTCGCCGGTCGCCTTGTCCTCGACCTCCTTCTCGGCGTGAGCGGCACGATCTCCGCATCGAAGCGGCCGGCGGCCTGCCCGGCGGCGGTGCGCTGCTGGCTGATGAGCGAGTACTCGTCCTGTTTTTCGCGGCTGACGCCATAGCGCTTCGCGACGATCTCCGCCGTGTCGATCATCGGCATGTGCAGCGTCGGCACGTGCTCCTTGAGCCAGGGCTCGTCGCGGTTCGATTGGTTGGCCGAGCGTGCGACGAGGCTGATCTGCTCGAGGCCGCCCGCCACCATGACCGGCACTGCCCGGCAATGATGCGCTCGGCGGCGACGCTGATCGCTTGCAGCCCCGAGGAGCAGAAGCGGTTGATGGTCGTACCTGCCGTCGTTACCGGTAACCCGGCGCGGAGCGCCGCCTGCCGGGCGATGTTGAAGCCGGTCGCGGCCTCCGGATAGCCGCAGCCCGCCACCACGTCCTCGATCTCGGCCGGATCGATCTTGGCGCGCTTGCCACCGCGTGCTGAATGACGTGCCCCAGCATGGTTGCGCCGTGCGTTCGATTGAAGGCGCCCTTGAAGGCGCGGCCGATCGGTGTCCGCGCCGTCGAAACGATGACGGCCTCACGCATCTGTAGTCTCCTGTCTGTCGAGATCGGCGAAGGTCCTGCCTTCAGCCACGAGCCGTTCCAATAGTGGCGCGGCTTCCCAGTAGTCGTGCGACTTGGCGAAGGTCTTGATGCCGTCGAGGATGGTCTCGAGTCCCGTCGCATCCGCCCAATGCATTGGTCCGCCGCGCCAGGCCGGGAAGGCGTAGCCGTTGATCCAGACGAGATCGATGTCGCTGGCGCGGAGCGCCATGCCTTCCTCGAGCACGCGCGCGCCCTCGTTGACGAGCGGATAGAGACAGCGCGCGACGATCTCCTCAGAGCCGATTTTGCGACGTGCGATGCCGGCGGCTTTGGCCGCCTCCGCGATCACCTGATCGACGATCGGATCGGGGATGGGCGCCCGGCTGCCCGGCCTCGTAGCGGTAGTAGCCCGCGCCGCGTCTTCTGCCCGAGCCGGCCCAACTCGTTCAATCGATCGTCGACGCTCGATCGCCGCTTGTTGGGATCGCGCAGATGCGCGAAGGCCTTGCGGTTGCGATAGCCGATATCGAGGCCGGCCAGATCCTTCACGGCGAACGGGCCCATGGGCATGCCGAAATCGGTGATGGCCTTGTCGACCTCGGCGGGCGAGGCGCCCTCCTCGAGCAGGAACTCGGCCTCGCGCAGATAGCCCGACAGCATCCGATTGCCGATGAAGCCGTGGCAGACGCCGGCGACGATCGGGAGCTTTCTGAGCTTCGGCCCGAGCGCGAGCACGGTGGCGAGCGTTTCGGGCGACGCGGACTTGGTGCGCACCACCTCGAGCAGCCGCATGACATTGGCGGGCGAGAAGAAGTGCAGGCCGAGCACTTTGCCGATCCGGCCCGGCAGCGTCGCCGCGATCTCGTCGACGTCGAGATAGGAGGTGTTGGAGGCGAGGATCGCCGAGGGCTTTGCCACCTTGTCGAGCTGCGGCGAAGACCTGCTTCTTGACCGGCATCTCCTCGAACACCGCCTCGATGACGATGTCGGCGTCCTGGAGTGCGTCGTAGCTCGTCGACGGGCGTGATGAGGCCCATGCGCGTTTCGACATCGGCGGCGGTGAGGCGGCCTTTGATGCGGTCGCCTCGTAGTTCTTGCGGATGTTGCCGATGCCGCGCTCGAGCTGCGCGGCGTTGGAGTCCAGGATCGCAGCCGGAATGCCGGCATCGGCAAAGCACATGGTGATGCCGGAGCCCATGGTGCCCGAGCCGATCACTGCCGCACTCGCGATCGGCATCGTTGTCGATGCCCTTGGCGATGCCCGGCACCTTTGATGCCGCCCGCTCGGCGAAGAAGACGTGCCGCAGCGCCCGGCTTTCCGCCGACAGCATGCAGGCTTCGAAGATTTCCCGCTCACGCTTGATGCCCTGATCGAACGGCAGATCGACCGCCGCCTCGACGCAATCGACGCAGGCGAGCGGCCGCTCTCTGGCCGCGTGCCTTCTTGGCGATCTCGGCACGCTTGGCGTCGAACCAGGCCTTGTCCTTGGCCTCGATCGGCCTTGTCGCGAGCGAGGACGTGCGAGCCGCCCGCAGTGACGCGAGCCTTTGCGAAAGCTACAGCACCTGCAGTCAAATCGCCCTCGATCACGGCATCGACGATACCGAGCGCGTTCGCCTTCTTGGCCGGCACGGGATTGCCATCGACGATCATGGCGAGCGCCGCCTCGACGCCGGCAAGCCGCGGCAAACGCTGCGTGCCGCCGGCGCCCGGCGGGAAGCCGAGCTTGACCTCCGGCTGGCCGACGGCGGCATCGGGCGACGCCACGCGATAGTGGCAGCCGAGCGCGATCTCGAGCCCGCCACCGAGCGTCTGCGCGCTGAGCGCGGCGATGACCGGTTTGCTACTTCGCTCGATGGCCGTGATGACATCGCGGAGCGTCGCCTTGTCCGCCGGCCAGGGCTTGCCGAACATGCGGATGTCGGCGCCGGCGATGCCGCCCGCCCCGCCACCACGCAGCACGATGGCGGTCACCGATGCGTTTGCATTGGCCTGCTTGATGCCCGCAATGATGGCATCGGGCACGCCGGGGCTCATGGCGTTGACGGGTGGATTGTCGATGGTGATGACGGCTATGCCGTCAGTGAGGGCGTAGTCTGCACCGGGCACGTTGGACCTCCATGGAATTTCGCGCATACTAGGAGAGGGACCGGCCAGGCGCGAGCGGAAACGCGGCGCCGTGCTGTCTCAGTCCGCGCTACGTCTGCCATGCGCTTATCGAGCACCAGGGAGACCGACATGACCACCGCCGCCTGCATTGGCATGGGCCTCATCGGCAGCTCGTGGGCCGTGGCATTTGCCCGCCACGCCGACATCGTGCGCGTCTACGATCCTTCGCCGAGGGTCGCGACGCGGGCCTCGCCTACATCGATCGCGCCATGGCCGATCTCGGCAAGGCCGGCATCGTCGCGCGATCCGGCGGCGGCGCGCTTGCGCATCCGCCTCGCGACCAGCGCTCGAGGATGCGGTCGCCGATGCGGACTACGTGCAGGAGAGCGCCACCGAGAACCGAGGCTTGAAACAGGAGCTGCTGGCCCAGCTCGACAAGGCGACGCCCGCCCGGTGCGGTCATCGCCAGCTCCACCTCCGAGATCCCACCCTCCGAGTTCATGACCGGGCACAAGGGCTCGGCGCGCATGCTCGTCGCGCATCCGCTCAATCCGCCGCATCTGGTGCCGGCCGTCGAGCTCTGCCCGAGCCCGGAGACGGCGCCCGAGACGATCGAGCGGGCGAAGGTCTTCATGGCGGCCTGCGGGCAGTCGCCGCTCGTCATGACGGAGGAGCGCAAGGGCTTCGTCATGAACCGGCTGCAGATCGCACTGGTGCGCGAGGCCTGGCATCTGGTGGCCCAGGGCGTGTGCGCGCCGCAGGACGTCGATATCGCCGTGCGCGACGGGCTGGCGCATCGCTGGTCGGTCATCGGCCCCTTCGAGACCTTCCAGATGACGACGCGCAAGGGCTATGCGCAGATGCTGACGACCTATGCCGAGACGCTCAAGAACATCGCCGACGATCTCGATATGGATTTCCCGTTCGACAACGCGTTCGGCGAGAAGCTCGACAAGGCGATGGCCGGCCCGCTGTCGCCGGACGCCTACGATGCCAAGATGGCGCGGCGCGATGCCGGGCTGTTGCAGCGGCTGGCGTTGCGGAAGCGAAGGTCTGAGAGCGCGGTCGGAGTTCCTCGCGTTCGACGTGGAAGGCGATCTACATCGTAGGGGACGACTTGGCGGTCGCCCGCTCTTCGCGCGCTGCCACAACCGACTGCGTTCAAGGATCGCCGGGCGACCAGCCGGTCGCCCCTACATCACAGGCCGCCCGTCACGAAGCACATTCACACCCCGAACAACCCGATCACCAGCCCCTGGATCAACAGCACGCCGAGCCAATGCAACCCGTCGATGACGGTGAGCGATGCGCTTCGAGCCCTGGAAGCCGTGATTGGTCGACGAGCGTCGTCAGCACGAAGCCGATCCAGACGAAGGCAGGCCGAGACGAGCCCGTTCCACGGCGTCACCTGCCCGGCGCCGAGATGCCCGATGAGGCCGGCGAGCACATAGGCCATGACGAGTTGGGCGACGAAGGCGATGATGAAGGGGGCGGCCGAGCCTTTGCCATCCGGGCCCTTGATGTCGGCTTCGGTCTTGCCGAGGGCGGCCATCCACGGCTTCGACAGCGTCATGTACCAGACGGCGCCGAAGATGTAGCTCGCGACGGCCGCGACGATGATCGCGAGATAGCTGATGCCGGCGAATGCCATGCTGCGCCTCCTCTTGATCGGCGAGGCTGCAGAACTTAGCCCCGAAAGTGGATCGTTTCTACCCGCCGGTGCCGGTCGTTGTGCTCGTGCCCGTTCCCGTGCCGCCCTCGGTCGCGGCGGCGCCGTCGTTGCGCGCAGGCGGCGCCGGCACATCGCTCACCGCGCCGATCACGGCCGCCATGACGAGCAGCACGAGCAGCCAATGCACGCCGTCGATGAGGGTGAGCGTCAGCTTGGCGCCCAGATTGGAGTAGTTGACGAGGATCGTCGTCATGACGAAGCCGAGCCAGATGACGAAGGCCGTCTCGAGGGCGCCGCCGATCGTCGTCTCGCCCAGGCGGCGGATGGTGATCGCCAGCATGATGGTCATGATGATCTGGGCGATGGCCGAGAAGATGTAGCGGCGCGGCGAGTTGATGCCGGTAGCGGTGGCGACCGATGCCTTCCAGACCTGGCCGGCGATCGCATACCAGACCCAGCCGGTGATGAGGCCGGCGATGAAGGCATACAGCACCGCGTCGCTGTCGAAATCGGGCAGCCGCTCGATGATGCCGAGGATGCGGTTCTTGATGAAGTCCATGTGGCCACCCCCTGGCGCTCGCGATCCGGCGCGCGCGACTGCGCCGCCCTTCTACACGGCGCAGCGGGCGCGTCGAGCGTTGCAGGAGAGCCACGCGTCCCCAGGCGAATTGCCGCGTAAGACGGGCGCAAGGGCTTGGTGGGCTTTAGCTTTTGAGCCGCCAGACGGCCGTTCGCTTGATCTCCGCGTCCTCGAGCTCGCGCGTCACCGGCACCTTGTAGTGGGCGATCGGCGTTCAGCGCGTCGCGCGGCAGGTAGCTGCGGCCGGGATCGCCGATGAGGACATCGAGGCCGGCATCGCTGGCAGCGGCGGAGCCAGGCGAGCGCCCGTTCGGCGAGCGGCTTCTCGTAGAAGAGGTCGCCGACGAGGATGACATCGGCGGCGGGAACGCCGCAGCCGAGCAGGTCGCGCTCGACGGCCTCGACCGCGACGCCGTTGCTCTCGGCGTTGAGGCGTGATGGCTGCGACGGCGAAGGCATCGATCTCGGCGGCGAGTGACTGAGTGGGCGCCCGCTTTCATGGCAGCGATGGCGACGAGGCCGGAGCCCGCCGCGAGGTCGATCACGCGCTTGCCTCGCACCGCCTCCGGATGATCGAGCACATACCGCGCGAGCGCCTGCCCGCCCGCCCAGGCGAAGGCCCAGAACGGCGGCGGCAGACCTTCCTCGCCGAGCTGCTCCTCCGTCTTCTGCCAGATCGGCAGCGCTCTCCTCGGCGAGGTGGAGCCTCACCTCCGGCACGAGCGGGCGGCGTGAGGAGCTTGGTGTTGGCGCGGATGAAGGCGGCGCGATCTTGTGATCGCTTTGTCTGAGGTCACTTGCGCTTCGCCGGTCGAGCCCGCCCATGCGGCAGACCTCCGCCCATTCCTCCGGCTGCACCGGTTGCACCGAGAGGCGCGAGTTGTTGACGAGCACCATCTTCGCGAGCTTCGGGTTCGCCTTCGCGTCGTCGATGGAGACCGGTTTCGGCAGGCGCTCAACGGCCCGGACGTCGACGCATTCCCAGGCGCCGGTGTCGTCGGTCGGATCGGGATGGGCGAGCGCGATTACCTCGACGATGCCGACGACGTCCTTGCCCTCGTTCGAATGATAGAAGAAGCCCTTGTCGCCGAGCTTCATGGCCCGCATGTTGTTGCGCGCCTGATAGTTGCGGACGCCGTCCCAGTAGTGGCCCTTCTTCCCGAGCTTCGCGAGGTCGTCATAGGAGAAGACGTCGGGCTCGGATTTGAGGAGCCAGAAGCCGGTCGAGACGGGGAGGGGGACGGGGGATTTCGTCATGTCGGCAAGCTCATTTTGTCAGGACTTCGAGCCCCTTGCGCTTTATCAACGCAAGCAAAGTCATTGCCGGACCGCTTGGACGGCGCTCGCCGCGCTCCCATTGGCTGATAAGCCCGGTCGTCACATTGAGATGCCGCGCAAGCACGGCCTGACTGACCTTTTCGCGCCCCCGGAGCGTCTGGATCTGCTTCGGCGTCAACTCATCCACCTCGACGAGGCAAAGCGCATCGAACTTGCGCATGGTCAACTTATTCATGACGCCAGCTTTGTGTGCGTCGCGCGCCGCCTCATGGACGACGCGGGCCAATCGGCTTGCAGGCTTCTTAGCCATTGCATTTCACCTCAATCCAGGCGCCGGCATCGAGTAGGTTCGTGATATCCGCCTTGTTGTAGTCCAAGAAGTTCTCAGCCAGCTCGCGAAGTCTATCCAAATCGGCATCGTCGATGTTGTCTGCGTCTTTCTTTGCAAACCCATCCACGAAGATCGCTCTATGCATTGTTCGATACAAGATCAGCGTCCGGTATCCGCCGGATCGGCCCTTCCCTGGCCGAGGAACTCCCTGCTTAACGACGCCGCCACCCAAATCCGCATCGACCAGACCTCGTTCCGCACGATCCACGGCTTGGCAGAGCAAGTCGTCGCCAATTCGTTCGCGTCGTGCGAATCTCGCAAAGCCCTTGGTTTTGTAGATATCGATGGTCACAAACCGCCTTTTTCAATATATAGCACTCAGTGTTATAATTCAAGTCGCTTGGATGTCCCCGCCCAACTACTTCCCAAATCAACCGTCCACGGCGTCGCAGCGCAAACGCGCGGCCTGGCCAATGTCACGCCTCGGGCTTGAGCGGCCGCGAGAGCAAACCGTCGATCGCATCGTCAACCGACAGCGTGCCGTCGACGATCCCGGCAACCGCGGATGAAATCGGCATGTCGATGCCGCGCTGCCCGGCGACGCGCGCCACCGCAGTGGCGGTCCACACGCCCTCGGCGATGCCCTTGCCGGTGGCGGTGGCCTCGGCAATTGACGAACCGCGACCGAGCGCCAAGCCCAACGCCATGTTGCGCGACTGCTGGCTGGACGTTGTCAGGATCAGATCGCCCAGGCCCGACAATCCGGTGAGCGTCTCCGGCCGCGCGCCGAACGCTCGTCCGAAGCGCGCGAGCTCGGCAAATCCCCGCGTGACGAGCGCCGCATGCGCGCTCGCGCCGAGTCCGCGTCCCGGCGATGATGCCGGCGGCGATGGCGAGTACGTTCTTGACCGCGCCGCCGATCTCGACGCCGGTGAGGTCGCTCGTCCAGTAGGGGCGGAAGAGCTTGTAGCCGATGGCGGATGCCAACGCCGCGCCGATGCCATCGGGCGCGGCGAGCGTGATGGCTGTCGGCAAGCCGGCGGCGACATCGGCGGCGAAGCTCGGGCCCGAGAGCACGGCGGTGACTGCGCTGGGCATTTCCTCCGCCAGCACCTCGCTCATGCGTTTGCCCGTCGCCTGCTCGAGACCCTTGGCGGCGATGATGACGGGTGTTGCATGCATCAGATGAGGCGCCAACTGCATTGCAACAGAGCGCAACGTCTGAGCAGGTGCGGCAAGGATCACGATGTCCTTGCGAGCGGCGTCGGCGATATCCGATGTCGCGCTGATCGCCGCGTCGATAAGTAGCCCCGGCAACCTTCGCTCATTGCGATGTGTGCGATTGATCTCGTTCGCCAAGCCGGCATCGCGCGCCCACAACGTCGGCTCGAGCCCCGCCCGCTGCATGGCGATCGCCAGAGCCGTGCCCCAGGCGCCAGCGCCGACAACACCGATCGACCGGTACGCACTCACGCCTTCGCTCCGTGCCGGCCGCCGCCGAGCGCGGGTGCCGCGTTGGGATCGAGCGGCCAGCGGGCTCGTGGCGGGGCATCGAAGCCATCGGTCAAACCCAATGCCAGCCTTTCGGCTCCCGCCCACGCGATCATGACGCCGTTATCGGTGCAGAGCGCGATCGGCGGCACCGAGAGGCGATAGCCTCGACCGGTCGCGAGCGCTGTCAAGGCCGCAGCCAATCGCTTGTTCGCCGCGACGCCGCCGGCAACCACCAGGGTCTTCGGCGCGTCGTTGCCAAGCATGTCCTCGTAGATCGCCATGCTCAGTCCGACCCGGTCGACGACGCTCTCCATGACGGCCGCCTCGAAGCTCGCGCACAGATCGGCGACATCACGGTCCGAGAGCGGTGCCGCCGCTTCCGCGCGCTGGCGCACGGCAGTCTTGAGACCGGCGAAGGAGAAATGCGGCTCCGGGCGTCCGAGCATCGGCCGGGGCAAGGGGAAGCGCGCCGGATCGCCGCCTCTCGCCATCCGCTCGACCTCCGGCCCGCCGGGAAAGCCCAGGCCCAACAGCTTCGCCGTCTTGTCGAAAGCTTCGCCCAGGGCATCGTCGATGGTGGTGGCGATGCGGCGATAGCGGCCGACGTCCTCGACGGCAAGGAGCTGCGTATGACCGCCCGAGACGAGCAGCAGCAGATAAGGCGGCTTGAGGCCTTCGGTCAGGCCGGGCGTCAGGGCGTGCGCCTCGAGATGATTGACCGCGACGAGCGGTTTGCCAGCTCCGAGCGCCATCGACTTCCCCATCGTCAGGCCGACCATCAGGCCGCCGATGAGACCGGGGCCGGCCGTTGCCGCGATGGCATCCAAACGATCGATCGTCACACCACCCTCGTTCAGCGCCGCCTCGATGATGGCCGGCAACAACTCCAGATGCGCGCGGGCGGCGATCTCCGGCACGACGCCGAGATAGGGCCGGTGCTGCTCGATCTGCGCGCGCACGACATTCGACAGGATGCGGCCAGTTCCATCGGATTCGCGCGCAACCACCGCCGCGGCAGTCTCGTCGCAGCTTGTCTCCAGGCCGAGCACGAGGAGCGCGCGTCCGCCGGCCGGCTTGATCTCGTGAGTTGGCTGCCGCATGTATGGCCCGGTTTGGAAGTGGCCGCGAGCAAGCACGCAATCGGGCCGCCGCGTCAAGGAGCGACGGGTGTCTCAGAGCCAGATCAGAATAGGCACGCGTGGCAGCCCGCTGGCGCTGATCCAGGCTGAGCATGTGCGGGGGCGGATCGCAGCTGCCCACGGACTCGATCCCGGCGACATCGAGATCGTCGTCATCAAGACCTCCGGCGACATGATCCAGGACCGCCCGCTTTCCGAAGTCGGCGGCAAGGGGCTCTTCACGAAAGAGATCGAGGAAGCGCTGTTCGACAGAAGCATCGACCTCGCCGTCCATTCCATGAAGGACGTGGCGACGGTGCTGCCGGATGGTCTCGTCATCGGCGCTATCCTCGAGCGCGAGGATGTGCGGGATGCATTCATTTCCTTGAAGGCACGCCGCCTTGCCGAACTGCCGGAAGGCGCCATCGTCGGCACGGCTTCGCTCCGGCGGCAGGCGCAGGTAAAGCGGCTCCGGCCCGACCTCGAGGTCGTGACCTTTCGCGGCAATGTCGGTACGCGTCTGAGGAAGCTCGGGGAAGGCCAGGCGGATGCGACAATCCTGGCCCTCGCCGGTCTGAAGCGGCTCGGACAGACGGATCGCGCCACGGCGGTGATCGAAACGGAGGAGATGTTGCCGGCCGTGGCGCAGGGCGCGCTCGGCATCGAGATCAGAGCCAGCGACACGCGGATAGCCGAGCTGATCGCGTCGCTCGCCCATCGCGAGACGGCATTGGCTGTCACGGCCGAGCGATCGATGCTGCGGGGCCTCGACGGCTCGTGCAAGACGCCGATTGCCGGGCTTGCGGTGGTGGCGGATGATCGCCTGACGTTGCGCGGCATGATCCTGACGCCAGATGGCCGGGAGGCGCATGAAATAGCGCGAGAGGGATCGGTGCGGGATGCCGCGGCCCTCGGCAGCGAGGCGGCCGCCGAGTTGTTGGCGCGCGCCGGACCTAACTTCCTGCGCGAGGCCTGACTCCGATGCGGCTCCTCGTGACGCGGCCGGGGCCGGAAGCCGAGACGCTGGCTGAGACACTCCGCATATCCGGACACGAGGTCATCGTCGAGCCGATGCTCGTCATCAGACCTACTGAGAAGGTGCGGCCGCAGCTCGAAGGGGTCGATGCCCTCGTCGCGACGAGCATCAATGCAATTCGCGCGATCTCGAGCTATCCTGATTTGGCCGCCATGTGCCGTCTGCCGCTCTATGCGGTCGGCGCCGCGACGGCCGAGGCCGGACGGCATCTGGGTTTCTCCAAAGTCATCCAAGGCGACGGCTCGGCTGATACGCTGCTACCGGTGCTGACGATCGCCTTTCGCCCCGGGACCCGCCTGCTCCATCTCGCGGGCGATGTCGTGGCTGTCGATTTGGCCACACTCCTGTCACGTTCGGGCATCGCCCTCGACACCACGATTGTCTATGAATCCGTGGCACGTAGTGCATTGAGCGAGACGCTCGTGGCCGCTTTGCGACAGAGCGAGGTGGATGGAGTCATCCTGATGTCGCCGCGCACGGCGGCGACGTTTGTAGCCCTGGTGACGAAGGCCGGGCTTGCCGATAAAGCACGGCGGCTCGTTTGCTTCTGCATCTCCGGAAACACCGCTTCGGCCCTCGCCAATCTGGCGCCGAGGGCCATTCGCGTTGCAGAGAAGCCGGACCTCCCCTCGCTGTTGGCGCTCATCGATCGGGAAAAGCCGCAATTGCCCGGCCGCGCCTGAACGCCTATGAACTAAACGAAGACCCGGCGAGAGACCGGGCCGCATTCGCCACCCCCCGGCGAGAGGACAGTCAGATGGCAGACGACAAGACCGATCCACTCGGGCGCAAGCCCGCCGGCGATATGCCCGATCCGAAAAAGCCCAAGGCGACACTCGACCTCAAAGCGACCGTGGTCGAGACGCGCGACATGCCGAAGTCGGGCGCGGAGGCGGCGGAAAAATACGCGAGCAAGAATTTCGAGGCGAAATCCGAGGAGCTGAAATCCGGTGCTACCGCCGGTTCGCAAAGCGCCTCGGATGACAAGCCCGCTGAGACGGATGCACCCGAACCTGCTGCGCGCGCCGATGCGCCTGTTGCTCCGCCATCGCGCCACTCCGGAGGATTCGTCAGCCATCTGCTGGCCGGTGTCGCCGGAGCGTTGCTTACGCTCTTCGGCGCCAATGCGCTGTCCGATCGCATCGGGCTCGGCTCGGCAAACGTCGACGCGCTGACGAACCGTCTGGCGACGCTCGAGGCCGAACTCAAGGAGCAGGCCGCCGACACGAGCGAGAGCACGCTGCGCGACAAGATCGCCCGCGTCGAATCTGATTTGCTTGCTGCTGGCGGCTGGAAGGAAAAGGTCGCGGCGCTGGAAGCCGCAGCAGAGAGATGCCATCGCCGCGGTTGCGGCGGCTGAGGCCAAGCTCACCGAGATCGCGGCCCAGCCGACGGGCGATGCGGCGCTCGATGCCGCGACAGCTTCCCGGCTCGAGGCCATGGCAAAGCAGCTCGACACCATCGCCGAGGTGAGCAAATCGGGCGACGGCGGCGGCATTGCGGGGCTGACCGCACTCACCGCCCGCATCAGCGACTTCGAGACGGAGCTGCAAAGCCGCGTCGAGGGCGTGAAGAAGGGCTTCGAGGAACGCCTCGTGGGGGAGGTCGCTGGTCTCGACAGCCGCCTCGCCGAGGGGCTGACGGCGGGGAGCGGTGCGACCGTCCAGATCGCGACGCTCAAGGAAGGCAATCTCCGGCTTGGCCGCGACGTCGAGAGCTTGAAGCTGACGGCCGAGCGCCTGCAGCAGAGCATCGATGGCGTGCGCGGCACGGCCGAGGAAATCCGCACCGAGGTGCTGAAGCTCGCCGATGCCGATGGCCGCACGGCCAAGTCGATCGAAAGCCTGTCGGCCGACCTCGGCGGCGCCATCGGCCAGCGGGTTACGGCGGATGATCTCGGCAAATCGCTCGAGCCGCTGGCCACGAAGCTTGCCGTGATTGAAGGCGACATCGGCGCACTCAAATCGAGCGAAGCCAGTCGCGGCGAGGCGGCCAACCGCATTCTGCTCTCGCTCGAGCTGACCAACCTGAGACGCGCCATCGAGCGCGGCGGCAACTTCTCGAAGGAGATGACGGCCGTCGCTGAGATTGCGCCCAAGGATCTCGACCTGGCGGCGCTCTCCGCGCATGCCGGCAAGGGCCTCCCCTCCCTCGCCAGCCTAGAGGCCGGTTTCGCCGCCGCCGCCAATTCCGCGCTCGATGCCGAGCACACGGGCGATCCCGAGGCCTCCGTCCTCGATCAGCTGTGGAGCGGCGCGCAGTCGATCGTACGCGTGAGGAAGACCGGCGAGGTGGCGGGCGAGACCACCGAGGCGGTCATTGCCCGGATGGAGCAGCGGCTCTCCGCGAGCGATCTGGAAGGGGTTGCCAAGGAGTCCGCCGGGCTCGCCGAGGCGCCGAAGGCCGCCATGGCCACATGGCTCGGCGAGGTCGATGCGCGCCTGACCGTCGACCGGTCGCTCGCGGGAATCGAGGACGGGTTGAAGAAGCTCATCGCCGGTATGCCGGCTTCCAGCACCAACTGAGGATACGCCTATGTTCCGTCTCGTCGCGTATCTCCTGGGTGTTGCCGCGGTGACGGCTGGCCTCGCCTGGCTCGCCGATCAACCCTCGAGCCTCGTCATCGACTGGCAAGGCTACCGGATGGAGACGACGGTGTTCGTCGCCATCGTCGCACTGGCGCTGTTGTCGGCCTTTGCCGTGCTCGCCTGGACCTTGATCCGGACCATCATCGACGGCCCGGGCGCCATCGGCCGGACCATGCGCGTCCGCCGCCGCCGGCAGGGCCTCGATGCACTCTCGAACGGCCTCATCGCGATCGGCGCCGGCGACAGCCAGCAGGCCATGCGGCACGCTCACCTCGCCCGGCGTGCGCTCCCCGACGAGCCGTTGACCGAGCTGCTGCGCGCCCAGGCCGCCCAGCTTGCCGGCGATCGCGGCACGGCGCGGCGCATCTACGACAACATGCTCGTGGCGCCCGAGACGGCCCAGCTCGGGCTTCGCGGCCTCTATCTCGAAGCCGCGCAGGTCGGCGAGACCGAGGCCGCCCGGCAGTTCGCCGAGAAGGCGCTGAAACTCAATGCCAAGCTCGGCTGGGCGGCGGACGGTCTCTTCCGTCAGCAATGTAGAAGTGGCGATTGGGTGGGCGCGCTCGACACGCTGACGATCGCGCGCCGCCAGGGTCATGTCGAAAAACGCTTGGCCGAGCGCCGCCGCGCCGTGCTGCTGACGGCGCAAGCCCAGAAGCTCGAGGACAGCGACATGGACAAGGCGCTCGAGCTCGCGAAGGAAGCCCATAGTCTCGCACCCGATCTGGTGCCCGGCCGCCGAGATCGCGGGGCGCCTGTCGGCCTCCGCCGGCAAAGTCGGCCAGGCGACGACGATCCTCGAGCAGACCTGGAAGAAATCGCCGCACCCGGATTTGGCTTTCGCCTACGCCCATGCCCGTCCCGGCAACTCGCCGAAGGATCGTCTGAAGCGCGTGCGGGCGCTTGCCGCAAAGACGCCCAGTAATCGCGAGGCTCGTATCGCCGTCGCCCGCGCGGCCATCGACGCTCACGAATGGTCCGAGGCGCGCTCGGCGTTGGAACCGCTGGTCGATGACGATCTTTCCGAGCGCGTCTGCGTGCTGATGGCCCGGGTCGAGAAGGGTGAGAAGGGGGATACGGGCCGCGTCCGCCAATGGCTCGCGCGTGCCGTCGCCGCGCCGCGCGATCCGACTTGGGTCGCCGACAACCAGGCCTCCAACAGCTGGGCGCCGGTGTCGCCGGTCACGGGCGAGCTCGATACCTACGAATGGCGCGAGGCGCCCGAGCCGCCGCAGCGCGCCGCCGACGCCGGCTGGCTCGCCGAGATCGTCTCCAGCGTCGAAGTCGAGGCAGGACCGCTGCTCGAGGCAGCGCCAATCGCCTCGGCTCCGCCGGAGGAGCCCGAGCCGCGCACCGAGACGGTCTCAACCGTCCGCGCCGCTGCAGCCGAAACCGTTGAGGACGAGCCGGCAGGCCCGCGCACGTTGGAGCTCAGGGCCGGCTACTCCGGACCCGGCCGCCAGCAGGCATCGGCCGAAGACCGGGCCGGCATGGCCGATGTCGCAGTCAGCAACAAGCGCGGTGAGGGGCACGCGGCCTCGGAGCCGCGCCCTGGCGAAGTCAGGCCTGCCGCCGTCCTCGTCCGCCGCGAGGCCGCCGGCGAGGCTGTGGGAGGCCAGCGCCCACGACCGATGCCCGCAAGGCCTCCCCGGCGACCTCCCCCTACTGGGCCCCCGACGACCCGGGCACCGACGATGAGTTTCCGTTCGGCGAAACGGCCGGCGGACGGCGGTAGGGGGTTCAAGACGGCTCGGGATGAGGCACCGATGCGCCTTGCCTTAGCGGCAAGCTGCGGTTAAGCATCCTTGCGCGCGTCGAGGCCTCGCTTCGGCGCCTTTCCGCTACGGGCGCGCCCCTTCCGGTCCCGCCCTGCCGCCGCAGTAGCTCAGTGGTAGAGCATCCGCTTCGTAAGCGGGTGGCCGGGGGTTCAAATCCCTCCTGCGGCACCAATGACTTAGCTCAATCCACGACTTGGCTGTACCGCTACCGTACCGCTAAAACAGCGCCCTTCCGCTCATGACCCAAATCACGGCATGGTCTCCCCCGACACGGTGGGGAGGGCGCATGCGCTTTGGAACCAGGCATGATGACGAGCCCGATGACCTTGAACCTGACGAGCTTCGACAAGCTCTCGTGCGCTGCACTGAGGAGCTGACCAAGCGTGTCCGGCAATTGGTCAATGCCGAGCGGGCGTCGGCCGACGATGCAATGCAGCTGGCGGGCACTATCATGGCTGCAAGCCCGTCAACGGCGATTGCCCTCGCCGCGCACGCGAACGCTATTGCCCGGCTTGCCAGCGAGATTGCCGAGGGCCTGATGCTCACGGCTCAGCACGAGTACGGGGCGGACCTCGCACAACGGTACCAGCTGGATACCATGAGCGCCGAGCAGCACAACGAACTGAGGCAGGAGTCCGCCGAGCGGGGCATTCAGTACGAGCCGCCCTATGCCGCGACCCAGCACCTTCAACAGTGGCCCGATGATGCCATGCTCAACATTCGCGAGATTGTGAACTTCACGACGCTTAGCGAGAGCACGATTGATCGCATGATCGAGCGTGGCGAATTCCCGGCTGGCGTGAAAATCGGCGAGCGTCGCGTTGCATGGCGCTGGGGTAACGTGCGCCAGAAGGTGTTCAAGCTGGTAGACGAGGCGCGCAGACGGGAGCGTCAACAACGGCGACTTCGGTCAGCCTGACTTGAGCACGATCCTGAAGTGCACGACGAAAAGGCCATGGTAGCCGGCAGTCT
>CAVUIW010000008.1:0-40270 GCA_963741525.1 uncultured Alphaproteobacteria bacterium | reverse complement strand
AACACCTTCATCGAACAGGGCCCGACAACCGGCTCTCTCCAAATCGTCAAGGCGTCGGTTGACGGCGACGGCACGACGGCCTTCGGCTTCAATGTCTCGACGCTCGGCGCGGTGTCGCTGAAGCCGCCGGCTGAAGGAACAGCTCAAACAGCGGCGTTCGATCTTGCTCCCGACACTTACACGATCACGGAAGCAGCCCGCGCCGGCTGGTCGCTGACCAAGCTTGCCTGCGCTGGCGGCTCGACGGTCGTCGACAAGGTGGCGCGCAAGGCGACGGTGACCTTGGCGGCGGGCGACGATGTCGTCTGTACCTTCACCAACCAGAAGCGGACGGGCGACTCCGGGATCAACATCGTGGTGAACGCCACCGATCGCGACGGCGACTTCCCGTTCGTGACCGGTTTGCCCGGTGGCTCTAGCTTCAATGTCGTCACGTCTGGAGGCTCGAAGACGAAGGGCTTCCTGAACATCGCTCAGGGTAACTACAACATCCGCGTGCCGGCGTTGAAACCCGGTTGGCGGTTGACGGGTATCGCCTGCACCGATCCGTCCGGCAACAGCACGACGGATCTCGCTGGCCTCTCGGCTCGCGTGCCGCTGGCCGATGGTGAGCTCGTGACCTGCACGTTCGACTTCTTCTTCGACGAGCAGATCATCAAGGACCGTACGCATGAGGTGATCTTGAACTTCATGAAGCATCGCGCGGAAGGTCTGATCGACGAAGGCCCGGATCGGGCGCGCCTGAACCGCCGTCTCCCCGGCACGCTCTGGGGTGACGAGGCGGGAGGCGTTGCATCGGCTGGCTTTGCTCAGACGCCCTTCAACTTCACGGCGACGGGCGAAGAGAGCGACTACACCATGGAGTTCTCGACGAGCATGAGCCAGATGCTCCAGTACAACGAGGGGCAGAACCAGAAGAAGCTGATGGGCTTGACGCAATCGCCCGACAGCGGCCTTGGCGTCGCCAATCCGGTGCTGGGTGCGGTCGACAATCCGGCGGCCACCGGCTTTGAGAGCCATCCTTCGCGCCAGGGCACCGACGTCTGGGTCGAAGGCCACTATCGCCACTTCGAGGACAATGCCGGCGGCGCCGATACCTTCGGCCACTTCGGTGTCGTCTATGTCGGCGGCGACTATCTCGTCACCGACTCGATCCTCATCGGCGCGCTGGTGCAGTTCGACTGGGCCGAGGAGACCTCGCGTCTCACCGGCAGCAATGTCAGCGGTAACGGCTGGATGGCCGGGCCCTACGCGAGTATGCGCCTGACGCCCAACGTCTTCCTCGACGGGCGTGTCGCCTGGGGGCAGTCGGACAATACGGTTGATCCGTTTGGTGGCTTCTATGAGGATGGTTTCGAGACGGAACGGTGGCTCGCGAACTTGAACCTCAAGGGCAACTGGATGGTCAACTCGATCCGGATCACGCCCGGCATCAGCTACACCTTCTTCAACGAGAAGCAGCACGCCTACATCGACTCGAATGCCGTCCTGATCGAGGGCCAGACTCTGACGGTGAACCGGCTCGAGTTCGGGCCTGAATTCGGCTACCGCTACGTCAATGCCGAGGGTGACACGCTCGAACCCCACATCTCCTTCAAGGGGCTGTGGGATATGGGCGGCGACCTCGATACGACGGTCGGCGGCGTTGCCGCGGGCCGCGAGGAGCTTCGCGGTAAGGTCGAAGGCGGATTCCTGGCGCAGTCGGCCTATGGTCCGGCGGTCCGCCTGACCTTCTCCTACGACGGTATTGGCGATGAGGACTTCGCGGCCTGGGGTGGCCAGATGTGGCTCAACGTGCCGCTAGATTGATCGGATGATCATGACTTGACGTGAACGGGGCGGGGCCAGTCTCCCGCCCCATTTCGTTTGGTCAAGAGCTTGCCGCACGTACGCGGCTCGGCGAGAGTAACGGGTGGGCAGCGCGGCTGTCCGAACCGCTCGAGCCACGATCATGCGCACGCACCTTACCGCCGACTATGCGCTGGCCTTCGACGGCCGCGGGCATGTGCTGCATCGGCAGGCGGGCGTCGTCTTCGAGGGCGACCGGATCGTCCATGCCGGCCGGCGCTTCGAGGGGACGGTCGATCGCACGATCGATTTCGGCAAGGCCCTGATTGGTCCGGGCTTCATCGATCTCGATGCGCTCGGCGACATCAACTCGACCGTCCTCACTTTCGATGCCGGTGACGAGCGCGCGCTCGGGCGCATCTGGACGGATGACTATCTGCGGATTGGCCCCCGCGAGGCCTACACGGCCGAGGAGAACGTCCTCAAATACCGCCACGCCTTTGCTAACCTCATTCGCTACGGCATCACCACGGCGATGCCGATCACTTCGATGACCTATCGCGCCTGGGCCGAGAGCGCTGAGGAGATGGCGGGGGTCGCGGACATCGCCAGGGAACTCGGCCTCAGATGCTATCTCGGGCCCTGCGTCATGAGCGGGCTGACCTATCAAAAACGCGACAGAACGCTCGCCCGGCATTTCGATCCCGCAAAGGCCAAGTCCGGCCTCGCCGATGCGCGCCGCTTCATCGCGGATTTCGATGGCGCGAACGGCGGCCTCGTGCGCGCGGCCTTGCTTCCGGACCGTATCGAAACCTGCACGCCGGAATTGCTCGATGGCCTTGCGCAGATCCAGCGCGAGGCTGGTGTGCCACTCCGCATCCATTGCTGCCAGTCGGCCTATGAGGTCGAGACGGTGCTGGGCCTGCACGGCACGACCTCGCTCGGATTCCTCGAGCGGCATGGGCTCTTGTCGGACAAGGCGCTGCTGCCGCATGGCATCTACATGAGCGGTCACCGCCAAGTGCCGATCTCAGGTGATGAAGACATTCAGCGTCTCATCGCCAGCGGCGCGACGGTCGTGCATTGCCCGGTCGTCTTCGCCCGCGACGGGGAGGCGCTCAACTCGTTTGCGCGTTACCTCGACCTTGGCATCAACCTCGCACTCGGCACCGACACGCACCCGCCCGATCTCATCGACAACATGCGGCAAGGCCTTTCCATCGGCCGCATCGTCGAGGGCCGCCGTGACGCCGCGAGCGCCGCCGACTTCTACAATGCCGCGACGCTCGGCGGCGCCAGGGCGGTCGGCCGGGAAGATCTCGGCCGCCTCGCGCCGGGCGCCCAGGCCGACATCACCGTGTTCGATCTATCCGGGTTTCATCTCGGACCCGTCGTCGATCCGATCAAGACCATGCTGCTCGCGGGCTCCGGCCGGGACTTCGTGGCGAGCTTCATCGCCGGGCGGCAGGTCATGGCGGAGGGCAAGGTCATCGGCGCTGACGAGGCGGCGCTCGCCAAGGCCGCCGACCGGCTGATGGCCAAGCTCATGGCGAGCCATACCGCCCGCGCGCCCGGCCGGCCGCCGCCGGAAGCGCTGTTTCCGCCGTCGTTTCCGTGGGCGAAGGAGGGCAGTTAGGAAATCGTCCGCCTACCTGAACAGCCACATCACCAGCGTCAGAACGATCGACACCACGATAGAGGTCGTGATCGGGAAGTAGACGCGGACATTGCCGCTCGGGCTCTTGTAGTCGATGTCGCCGGGGAGCAGGCGCAGGCCCGGTGTGACCGTCGTGTCGCCGCCTTCGGCGCGTTTGTCGGCAAGCCATCCGACCAACGCCAGCGCGGCGAGCACGGCCAGAAACGTCAGGATGTGCGGCAACATGAGCGATCTCCTCGTTGGTTCGTCGGTCTACCCGGCCGCCGCCTGCTTTGCCGCTTCTACTCGGCCGCGCGCTTCGCCGCGACGCGCGCATCCTCGATCACCGTGATCCGGTGCATCAGCCGGTGCTGGGGGTAATAGTCGCTAACGGCGAAATGCTGCGTCGCTCGGTTGTCCCAGATCGCGAGGGTGTCCGGCTGCCAGCGTAAGCGCACCTGGAATTCGGGGTTCACGATATGGCGAAAGAGCATGTCGAGCAGCGTTCGGCTCTCGGCAGGTTTCAGGCCGACAATGTGCGAAGTGAAGCTCGAATTCACGTAGAGCGCCTGGCGGCCGGACCTTGGATGCGTGAGCACCACCGGATGAATGACGGTGTGCGATTTTCGATCGAGCTTCTGCAGCTTGTCGTGCTGATCACTGCCGGGGTCGAGATAACTGAATCCGGTGAAGATGTCGTGGGAGGCTTCCAGCCCTCCGAGGAACCGCTGCATCGGGCCTGAGAGCGCCTCATAGGCGGCATACATGCTGGCCCAGAGCGTGTCACCGCCATGGGCCGGCACGATCTTGGAGCGGAGTACGGAGGCGAAGGGCGGGTTCCGCTTGAAGGTTGCATCGGAGTGCCAGACATCGTTCTCCGGACGGCGCTTCGCATCGTATTCGAGGATCATGACCGGCGCGTGGCCGGGGAGATGGGGATAGAGCGGGTGCGGCGGCTCGAGCGGCCCGAAGCTCGACGCCAGGGCTTCGTGTGCCTCCGGCGTCACGTCCTGGCCGGGGAAGAAAAGAACGAGATGCTGGATAAGTCCGTCGTAGAGCTGATCAGCGGCCTCCTGCCCGAGCGGCCGGTTAAGGTCGATGTCATGCACATGGGCGCCGATGTTGGGCGTCAGTCGTTCGAATTGCATGACCGGCTCCTGTGCGGTGTGACCCTGCCCTTTTAGCATCTTCCCGCCGAATTGCCGCTCCCGGGTGGGCGCCGCAGCTTCGCCAAAGAGGCATGGCATCCAGCCGGAAGATTAGATCGGCAAGAGGCAGAGCGGGCATGGCGGGTGGGTTTGAGCGAGGACTGGCATGCGGCGTGTTTGCGGCCGTGGTTTGGGGTGCGACGACCCTTGGCCATGCCGCCAACCTCCAATTGGATCTGCGCGGCAGCGAATGGGGTTTTGCGGAGGAAACGATCGATCCGCAGCGCTCCGTGCAGTTCGACGGCGATGGCCGCGTCAGCGGCTCGGGCGGCTGCAACCGGTTTGGCGGCACGTTCGACCAGCAGGACGATAGGCTCAAGATCAGTCAGCTCATGTCGACGCTGATCGGCTGCGCCCCCGAGATCGCCCGGCTCGAAGCGGAGTTCCTGAAGGCGCTCCGGGCCGGCGACCGGATCGAAGCGACGCATGGCGTGCTCAAGATTTACGACAAGGATGGCGCGCTGCTGCTCGGTCTCATCCGCCGTGATTGGGACTGAGCCGCAATTGAGCGCCTCCGCGAAACCTGCCAATCTTCCGCCATGACCAATCTCTTTGAAGCAGCTGGCCTCTCGGAAGGCGCGCCGCGCCCGCTCGCCGACCGGTTGCGGCCCACGACGCTCGCTGAGGTGACGGGGCAGGACCACCTCGTCGGCCCCGAGGGAACGCTTAGCCGCATGATCAATGCCGGGCGCCTGTCGAGTGTCATCTTCTGGGGACCGCCGGGCTCCGGTAAGACGACGGTGGCGCGGCTCTTGGCCGACGCCGTCGATCTCGAATTCGAGCAGCTCTCGGCGATCTTCTCGGGCGTGCAGGAACTCAGGAAAGCCTTCGATCGCGCCAAGGCGAAGCGCGAGATGGGCAAGGGCACGCTGCTCTTTATCGATGAGATCCATCGCTTCAATCGCTCGCAGCAGGATAGTTTCCTGCCCCACATGGAGGATGGGACGATCATCCTCGTGGGGGCGACCACGGAAAATCCGTCCTTCGAACTCAACGCCGCTGTGCTGTCGCGCGCGCAGGTGCTGGTGTTCAACAGGCTCGACGAGGCGGCGCTGGAGTTCTCATCGAGCGGGCGGAGGCGGCCGAAAAGCGCGAGCTCCCGCTTGATGCCGATGCGCGCGTTGCGCTTATTGGCATGGCCGACGGCGACGGGCGCTCGGCTCTCAATCTCGTCGAGGAGTTGTTCGTCGCCGTGTCGCGAGAGGCAAAGCCACTCGATCGCGATGGATTGGTGAAACTCGTGCAGCGCCGCGCGCCGCTCTACGACAAGTCCCGCGACGGCCACTACAACCTGATCTCGGCGCTGCACAAATCCGTGCGAGGCTCCGATCCCGATGCAGCGCTCTATTGGATGGCCCGCATGCTGGTGGGCGGCGAGGCCCCGCTCTTCATCGCGAGGCGACTTGTCCGCATGGCCATCGAGGACATCGGTCTCGCCGATCCGCAGGCGTTGGCGGTGACGCTTGCCGCCAAGGACACCTACGATTTCCTTGGGAGCCCCGAAGGCGAGCTGGCGCTGGCGCAGGCCTGCATCTATATCGCGACCGCGCCCAAATCGAACGCGGCCTATGTCGCATACAAGGGGGCGATGCGCGCCGCCAAGGAGCACGGCAGCCTCTCGCCGCCCAAGATCATCCTCAACGCACCGACCAAGCTCATGGAGGCGGAAGGCTACGGCGACGGCTACGCCTACGACCACGACGCGCCCGACGCCTTTTCCGGCCAGAACTACTTTCCGGACGAGTTCAAATCCCGCATGACCTTCTACGATCCGCCCGAGCGCGGCTTCGAGCGGGAGATCAAGAAGCGCCTCGACTATTGGGCGGGGTTGCGGAAGAAGCGGGGCGGGTGAAACGGCCTGCCAACATCACTGACGAAGCGTCTGAGGACAGAGCGACACCGCGCTTACGGTAATGGCATAAGGGGAGCCGAGGCAGTCGTACATACAGATCTTATTGAAACCAGACTGAACCTCACTCCGATGGAAGCAAGTTGCGGTCGAAGGGCTGCTTATGCTTGGCGCTGGAGCGCTTACCATCGTAGCGCTCGTTTGTTGAAGCGTTGCGCCGACTTTCTGCATATACGCCACGCGCTGGTTGAATTGCTGCTGAACGCAGTTCGCGTAGGCGGGCGTGCTAACTCCGAAGCCAAACCTTTGGCACTCCTGCTCGGCCGCCGACAGGAATTGGCCGGCGCAGCCCACAATGGTAGATGTTGCTATGATCGCAAGAATGCTCCTCGCCTTCATCGCCTTCCCCCGCAGCATCTCTCAAACGTACCCCTGTTCCCAAGGGCGAGCAAGGTCGGATTGATCCGGCGCTCACAGATCTTACCGGTCGTGTCCCCGCCCGTGGTGTAAGAGCGGCTATCATGGCCTGAGCATGAGGTTGGCTCGGGCCGTTGCTCAGACCGCCCCGATGCGGTGCGGCTTCGCCTGTGGATCATCGCCGATCTGAGCGAGCTTTTCCAGGCTCATGTAGCGGCTGCGCGCGGCTGCCCATTCGTCGTTCTGCTCGAGCAGCATGGCGCCGACGAGACGGACGATCGCCGCCTCGTTGGGGAAGATCGCCACGACGTCGGTACGCCGCTTGATCTCGCCGTTGAGCCGTTCGAGCGGATTGGTCGAGTGCAGCTGCGGCCAATGCTCTTTTGGGAAGGCGAGATGCGCGAGCACGTCGTCCTCCGCCTCGTCCATCAACGCACCAAGCTTCGGAAAGCGCTCGCGCAGCCGATCGGCCACCGCGCGCCATTCTTTGCGTGCCGCCTCCTGTGTCTCCTGCGTGAAGGCGGTGCGGATCGCGGCCGCCACCATCGCGCGCTGCTTCTTGCCGGCATGCGCCAGCGCGTTCCGCATGAAGTGAACGCGGCAGCGCTGCCAGGTTGATTGAAGTACCTTCGCCGCCGCTTTCTTCAAGCCCTCATGCGCATCCGAGATCACGAGCTTGACGCCCCGAAGCCCGCGCTGTGTCAGCGAGCGCAGAAAGTCCGTCCAGAACGGCTCGGCTTCCGACGGGCCGATCTGCATGCCGAGCATCTCGCGTCGCCCGTCCATGTTGACGCCGACAGCGATTATCACGGCAACCGAGATGATCCTCCCGGCCTGCCTGACTTTCACATAGGTCGCATCGATCCACAGATACGGCCAGACGCCTTCGATCGGCCGTGACAGGAACGCGTGCACGCGCTCGTCGATCTCCTCACACAGCCGGGAGACCTGGCTCTTCGAGATGCCGGTCATCCCCATGGCTTTGACGAGATCATCGACCGATCGCGTCGAGACGCCGTGCACGTAGGCTTCCTGGATCACGGCGGTGAGCGCCTTTTCGGAAGCCCGGCGCGGCTCCAGGAAGGCTGGGAAGTAGCTGCCTTTGCGAAGCTTGGGGATCTCCAGCTCGACCGTCCCGGCGCGCGTCTCCCAGCTCCGCTCGCGATAGCCGTTGCGATGGTTGGTGCGAGACGCCGAGCGCTCACCGTGCGCGGCGCCCGTCAGGCCCACGACCTCCATGTCCATCATGCGGTTGGCGACGTAGGCCATCATCTCCCTGAGGAGATCATCGTCCGAGCCCTTCTCAATGAGGGTCTTCAGGTTCATTCTGTCGATCGTCATGGTTCGCTCTCCTGGTTGCGTTTTGGACTTCGCAACCCGAGCCAACCTCGATTCGGACCATGACAGCTTCCCCACCCGGCGCCGCTGTGGACGCCTTGGGGAAAAGGCTCACGCAGGGTTCCTCTCCGCTCGGCCTACGGCCTCACGCCGACAAACCCCGCTGTCTCCGCTGCTACACCACGTCCGGGGACGCCACCATCTTACCGGTCGGGGACGCCCGTGTAGGAGGTCTAAGTTCAGGTTGCGGAGGCCGGTCAATGTGAATGATTGAGTGCTTATAACCAAGTGCTTACGAGCTATCGCCAAATCTTGGTGACGGCGTGATCGGTCAGGCGGCGGCGGTTTCGGGCTGACGGATCGACTTGGCGGCGACCTCGAGCCCATCGGCGAACTTCACACCCAGAATGAGTTTTGGCAACAAGGCGTGACCGTCGAGGCGGCGCCAATGTTTCTGCGCGGTCTCAACCAGCTTGAACACCATGGCGAGCGCCGTCCTGTTCGAGAGGCAGCCTTTCGAACGGATCGTGCGATGCCGCACGGTCGCGAACGTGCTCTCGATCGGGTTTGTGGTGCGCAGATGTTTCCAATGCTCGGCGGGGAAGTCGTAGAATGCGATGAGCGCGTCGCGATCCTTGGCGAGGCAATCGGCGGCCTTCTCGTATTTCAGCGTGTAGCTTTCGACGAAGGCGTCGAACGCGGTCTCGGCGGCAGCCTTCGTGTCGGCCATCCAGATCTCCTGTAACGCACGTTTGGCTTTCGGCTGCTGGCTCTTCGGCAGCTTGTTGAGGACGTTCGCCGACTTGTGCACCCAGCAGCGTTGTTCGCGCGTCTTGGGCCAGACCTCGCCGGCAGCTTTCCAGAAGCCGAGCCCACCGTCGGCGATCGTCAGCTGGGGTGATACGTCGAGGCCACGGCGCTTCAGATCGAGCAGCAGCGCGCGCCAGTCATGCGCACTTTCCCTTGCGCCGTCGGTAAATCCGACCAATTCCTTGCGGCCTTCGGGCGTCGCGCCGATGATGACGAGGATGCACTGCTTCTCATCTTCGAGGCGCGCTTCCAGGTGGATGCCGTCGTGCTGGAAGCACGCCTCCGGCATGACCCAGACGTACACGTAGCGCCTGGCCGAGAGATCGCGCCTTTGCCAAGCTGCATGCTCCTCCTGCCAGCCATCCTTCAGCCGCCCGATGGCCGATGCCGAAAGCCCAGCGGCATCCTTGCCGAGCAACGCCGCCAACGCCTCGGAGAAATCACCGGTCGAGATGCCCTTGAGGTAGAGGATCGGCAGTAGCGTCTCGATCGACTTCGAGCGGCGCATGTAGGGCGGCAGGATCGAAGGCGAGAAGCGGATGCGGCCGGGATCGGTGGCGGCGGCCTCCCGATCGCGCACGCGCGGCTGGCGCACGGCGACCGGGCCGTCGATGCGGAGCATCGCTCCGCGATGATGCCGGTCATCACCTCGCGCTCGGGCAAATGGCCATGGCGCACGACGCGCTGGTGGCCATCCCCGGTCTTGAGGTCGGCATGCAGGCTCAGAAAACCGGCAACCTCGGCCTCGACCGCATTGGCAAGCAGGGCACGAGCCCCCTGCCGCAGCACTGAGGTGAGTTGATCCTCGATTGTTCCTGGCTGAATCAGTCGGACGACGCTATCGTTGGGCACGGCATATCGCTCCTTAAGTGGAGAAGTGAGGTCGTTGAACAACCCCACGATATGCCGCCTTCCCGATTCGAGCCGTCACCAACTTCCGGCGATAGCTCCGTGCTTACCTCGTAGAGGCTCGTATCATGCCCACTTTTGAGTTCGGGCATCGGTGGACACTGAATGGTCGGTTCTTACGCGTGGACGTTTGCCGCCCATCAGCTCACTCCGCGTGCTTGACCCAGCCATGCGCGATCATGGTGAGGACGACGGCGCCAGTGAAGAAGTAGAGGCCGGGGAGGGAGACGGCGTCCGCCAGGCTGCTCGACTTGACGTAGAACACGGTCAGGGCCAGCGCCAGCACGTCGAGCATCGACCATTTGCCGAGCCATTCCAGATCGGCGAGCCAGCGCCCCTTCTCGCCGAGCTCGTCGGGGCCGACGAAGGCGGCGGCCAGCAGATAGACGAGCTTCAGGATCGGGAAGACGACGGAGAAGATGCCGACGATGGCCGCCAGCAGCAGCTCGCCGTCCTTGTAGAGCGCCCAGATGATCGAGACCATCGAGTGCTCGTCCGTCCACACGTAGAGCTTCGTCAGCTTGATGACGGGAAGCGTCAGGCCGAGACCTAAGCAAATGGCGGCGGCCAGGATCAGCAGGCTCAGGATGAAGCGGCGATAGCGCATCGGCCGGAGCCTGCTCGGGGTCGCAGAGATTTATGCGTGGTGCGTATGCCCGATGCCCTTCTCGTGGACCAGCTCCTCGAGCTCGCCCGACTGAAACATTTCGGCGATGATATCGGCGCCGCCGACGAACTCGCCCTTGACGTAGAGCTGAGGGATGGTCGGCCAGTTGGTGAACTGCTTGATGCCCTCGCGGATCGCCTGGTCCTCGAGCACGTTGATGTCGCGGAACTCGACGCCCATGTGGGTAAGGATCTGCGTGATGCGGCCCGAGAACCCGCATTGCGGGAAGGCCTTCGTGCCCTTCATGAACAGCACGACATCGTTGGAGGTAATCTCCTTGCGGATGCGGTCGAGAGTGTCCTGGTCGCTCATGGCTTGCTCCTAGGTCCCGGGGTCAAGGCTCGGGTTTGCGTGGTGTTTGGGCTATATAGCGCGGCTTGGGGCGGTAAGGAACCGGGCTGGGCTACTCCGCCGGGGCTGACGTCTGGAGCGCGAGGGCATGCAACGCGCCGCCCATCTGGCCGCCGAGCGCCTCGTAAACCATTTGGTGCTGCTGCACCCGGCTCCGGCCCTTGAAGGCCATGGAGACGACGGTCGCCTGATAATGGTCACCGTCACCGGCCAGGTCCTGGATGGTGATCTGGGCGTCGGGCAGCTTGGTCTTGATCAGGCGCTCGATCTCGGCGGCGGGCATGGGCATCGGTGGGTCTCCAATGCCCGGGAATGTAGTGTGCGGGGCGGCGATGTGCAATCGGCGGCCCTCGGCGGCAGGCGCGGAACGAGGCGTCGAGGCACAGCCCTAAGAGCTGATCTCCGGCTTCAGCTCTTGTCTAAGCAGCTCAATCAGCGCCTCTGCGTCCCGCTCCATCAACTTCGGCAGCTCTTCACAGACATGGTACCAAGGCAGCTGCGTGTCCGTGTAGATATGCCTTGTGACCCGCGCTTCGGCGGCTTTGTCCAATGAGCCGACAGTAACATTCGTCAGCCAATCGTCCTCCGCGCGCAAGGCCTGCCACACGATGCGGGATCCGCAATGTGCGCAGAAACCGCGTTTTCCGTGTGCTGACGAAACGTAGTATCTGGGCTCGTCGTTCAGGTATCTCAAGGTTCCCGCCTTAATCAGAACCGTGATCTCGGCCGGCTGGCCGGTGCTGCGCTGGCAAACGGTGCAATGGCATATGTAGCCGTTCTGGAGAAAAACCTTGGCCTCGTAGCGCACGCGACCGCAAAGACAACCACCCGTGACGAATGTCGCTTCGTGGTTCATTCCGGTCACCCCCTGCTATCTCGCCCCTCAATCGCCGCTGACGGCCGCCGGCGAGGGTTCCCAGTCGTTGATGACGAGGAGGGCGCCGTTCTCGCCGCCCAGTTGTTGGGCGACGATGACGAGCTGGTTGCCGGCGAAGATCGCATCGGACGGGCGGAAGGCGCCGATCGACAGCGTGATCTCACGCTCCAGGATCAGCGTGTCGGCCGCCATCACCCAGATGCGGCCTTCGATGCCGACGGCGACGACATGTTGGTCGTCGGCCATGACCCGCTGCACCATCTGGCCGACCTGCTGGCGGGAGACGATTTCGTGGGTTTGAGGCGAGATCGCCAACACGACGCCTCGCGTGTTGTCGTCGTTGGCGCGGCCGCCGGCGTAGACGAAGCCGGCATTGCTCGCCACGTCCCAGACGTCGACATCGCCGGTCGGGACATCGGATAAGGCCAGACTCGCCGGATCGATCCGGCTGATGCGGTTGCCGCGCACATGGCCGACCCAGATGCTGCCATGGGCGGCCGTGATGGTCTCGCCCCATTCGCCGAGGAGCTCGGTCGGGCTCTGCTTGCCGCTGCGCTTGTCGATACGGATGGCGCGCGCATTGGCCGAGCTGCAGTCGGGCCAGGTCAGCACCCACGCGGCCTTGTCCGTCAGCGCAAGGTCTTGCGGGCAATCCTCGAGCCGGGCGAGCACCTTGCCTTTGCGGTCCTTACGGCCCTTGGTCCAAAGCGTCTTGTCGGTGTGCTGGAGCGAATAGATCTCGCCCGCCGCCGAGGCCTCCACCCCGACCGGCAGGCGGCCGATGGGAATGCGGCTCGCAATCCGGCCTGAGGGCTCGACGATGGCGAGCGTGCGCTGACCGCTTTCCGCGACCCAGAATTTCTCGCCGTCGAAAGCCAGGCCTTCCGCCCATTTGCCGACGGGAAAGACCTGCGGCTCGAGCGTGACGATCTCCGGATCATTGGGGACAGTGTCCCTGGGCGATACAACTTCATCTTGCCCCTCGTCCGGCGTGCCGGCGGCCACTGCGTTTGCAGGCTCCGGTGCTGCAGGTGCCGGCGCGGAACCGGCCTCGATCTCGGCGAGACGCGCGGCAGCGAGGTCGGCGAACACCGTGCCCTCGAAGCGGGCGATGTAGGTCTTGAGAACGCCGACGCTCGTCGTGTCCTTGACGGCGATCCAGGCTTGGGCCGCTTGTTTCTCCTTAGCCGTTTCCCCGGCCGCCGCTGTCTCGGACTCGGCTGCCCGCGCCGCATCGGCCGCGACCGGCGCGCTGAGAAAGATCGGCTGGCCGCCGAGTGTGCCGTAGATGAAGGGCTCCTGCTTCTTCCCCGTCGCCGCCATCACCTCGTCGCGCACCTCGCCGAACAGCAGGCGGACGTCGAGACCCGGCCGCTTCAGCTGCTTCACAAGCGCGCTCGCATAAGGGCTGTTGGCACCCGTGCCGTCGCTGGCCACCGTCCCTTCGCGGGCGGCGTAGGCGACGATCTCGTTCGCGCCGGGCTCGACGCGGGCGAGGCCCCGGCCGACACTGCGCGTGCCTCCGGCGCTGGCGAGCTTGAAGGGATTGTTCCGGCAGGCGTCGAGGATCACGAGGCGAAGCTGCGTGGCGCCGGAGACGGCGGTTCGCGCGCTGTCGAGAGGGATGGCCTCGAACTCGGTGTCGGTCGCCTCGGACAGCGTCGCATCGACGGGGACGAGATAGTTGCGGCCTTCGACCTCGACGCCGTGCCCGGCATAGTAGATGACGGCAGTCTCGGCACCGGTGGCGAGCGCGGTGAAATCGCGGAGCGCGCGGCGGAAACCGGTATGATCGAGATCGGTCAGCTCGCGCACCTCGTCGAAGCCGATCGATCGCAGCGTCTCGGCGAGGGCGGCGGCGTCGTTCTTGGGGTTTTCGAGGGCAGAGACGCTCGCGTAGGCGCTATTGCCGATCACCAGGGCCACGCGACGGCCGGCCTCGGCCGATCCCGCGGCCAATGCCCAAAGCATGCAGGCAATGGCAATCGCGAGTGGCCACGGGCCGCCGCTCTTCGGTTTGCGCTTGCCCATGATGGCTCACCCATTGGTTGTTTCCGGCAGCGACTATCGCCGTTCAGCAAACGACTGACCAGCACTATGTGTGAAAACTGTAGCTGAACCCCAGCGCATGAGCATGCGGACGACCCCGGACGAGCGCATGGCATTAGGTCCGAGTGCGGTCCGCCGGATGTGGGGTGCCGAAGGACAAAAAATGACAGGCCGGGCGATTGCCCGGCCTGACGCGAGGCGGCGTGCCTGCGAAAGCTTACTCGGTGTAGAGTGTCTGCTTTGCCGCCGTCACCAACCCGAGTTCGGCGCTGGTCTGGCACGTCGAGAAGAGTTCGCCTTCGGCGCTCGTCAGGACGTCCAAATCGATCAGCGTGTTCTCGTCGTAGGAGGCATAATAGCCCGCGAGCCACATGAAGACGACGCCGGCGCCTTCCGGGTTCTCGGCCGGGTTTTGCAACTCGCTACAAGATACGGTCGACAGATCGACGGCCTCGCCGCCGGCTGGTGTCGCATTCTCGCCCATGAACTTGGCGGCGGCGGTCATGGCGCCGATGTTCGGGTTGGCGGCGCAGAAGTCGATGAGGTTCCCACCGTCCGTGGCCACCGCGTCGAAGTCGATGACGGTGCCCTGCTCTTCGGTCGCGTGGTAGCCCGAGAACCAGGACATCAGCACGACGCCGCCGAAGCTCGTTTCGCCGTCTTCCGAGCCGAGAGACTGGATCAGCTCCGCACAGGTTAGCGTCGATACATCGTAGCTCTCGGCCGATGCGGGTGCGAAAAAGCAGGTGAAAGCGGCCGCGAAAGCGGCGATGGAAGCAGCGAAGCGCAACATGATACCCCCCAAGTGAAGCACGCCCCGACGGGACTTTCTCCAGCCGATTCACGCGCCGTCAGCGAGAGGAAGCTAACACTCGGACGTTGTGAACGGTTTGAGAGGCTCGCATCAATTTGAGCGATCACAGGATTTAGCAGCAAACCAAACGGGCTCGCGTCTTGCGGCGCTGCTCCGGAGCGCGCATCAATGGACGCAGATGTTGCATGCTCAACTCATGAAAGACGGTAACCAGGCCTCGTGTACCTTGCGGAGCTTGGCGAGCGACATGGCCCTCTCACCCTCGATGGCGATCGATTGACCCTCGACCCGGCCGATGGTGACAGCGGGAATTGCCAGTGTCTTGGCGCGGGAGAGGATGGTGCCGGCATCTTTCTCGGCCGCGGCCAGGACATAGCGCCCCTGATCCTCGCCGAGCCAATAGGCATGGGGAGAGAGCCGCCGAGGTGCTGCCTCCAGCATGACACCCTTGGCGCCTGCGAGCGCCATCTCGGCAACGGCGACGATGAGACCGCCATCGGACACATCGTGCACGGCCGAGACCTTGCCTTCGCGAATGAGATCGCGAACGAGCTTGCCGGCCTTGATCTCGTCGCCCAAGTCGACAGGCGGTGGCGCCCCCCAGAGCTTGCCGTGGGCGTGTAGCTGGTAGAGCGATTGTCCGAGATGGCCGCGTGTCGTGCCGAGGAGGATCACGACGTCGCCGTCGCGCTTCAACGCGATGGTCGCGTGCTTGGCGACGTCGGGCAGCAGGCCGACGCCGCCGATGGCCGGTGTTGGCGGGATGCCGATGCCGTTCGTCTCGTTGTAGAGCGAGACATTGCCTGAGACGACGGGATAGTCGAGCGCGAGGCAAGCCTCCCGCATGCCGTCGATGCAGCCGACAAACTGACCCATGATCTCGGGCCGCTCGGGATTGCCGAAATTCATGTTGTCGGTGATGGCGATCGGATCGGCGCCGACAGCGCACAGATTGCGCCAGGTCTCGACGACCGCCTGCTTGCCGCCTTCGTGAGGATCGGCCGCGCAATAGCGGGGCGTCACATCGCAGGTGACGGCGATGCCCTTCTTCGTGCCGTGCAGGCGCACGACCGCCGCGTCGCCGCCGGGCCTGACGACCGTATCGGCCATCACCATGTGATCGTACTGCTCCCAGATCCAGCGGCGGGAGCACAGTTGTGGCGAGCCCATCAGCGCTTCAAGGGCAGTGAGGATCGACTTCGGCGCTTTCACTTCATCTGCAGCGACGGGTTTCGGCTTTGGTGTCCGGACGAACGGCCGTTCGTACATCGGCGCCGAGTTCGCGAGCTTCGAAACGGGCATGTCGGCTTCGACGACGCCTTTGTGGCGCACGATGAGCCGGCCGGTATCGGTCGTCCTGCCGATGACGGCGAAGTCGAGGCCCCATTTGGTGATGATGCCCTGTGCAAGCTTCTCGGAGCCCGGCTTCAGGATCATCAGCATGCGCTCCTGGCTTTCCGAGAGCATCATCTCGTAGGCCGTCATGCCTCTCTCGCGCTGGGGCACCTGGTCGAGGTCGAGGTCGATGCCGACGCCACCCTTGTCCGCCATTTCCACGGAGGAAGACGTGAGGCCCGCCGCGCCCATGTCCTGGATGGAGAGGATCGCATCCTTCTCCATCAGTTCGAGGCAGGCTTCGATGAGCAGCTTCTCGGTGAAGGGATCGCCCACCTGCACGGTCGGGCGCTTCTCCTCGGATTTGTCGTCGAACTCGGCCGACGCCATGGTGGCGCCGTGGATGCCGTCGCGTCCCGTTTTCGATCCGACATACACCACGGGGTGACCGACGCCCTTGGCGGCCGAGGTGAAGATGCCATCGCGCCTCGCCAAGCCGACGCACATCGCGTTGACGAGGATGTTGCCGTTGTAGCCGGCGTCGAAGTTGGTTTCCCCGCCCACCGTCGGCACGCCGACGCAATTGCCGTAGCCGCCGATGCCGGAGACGACGCCCGACACCAGATGGCGGGTCTTGGGGTGCTTGGGATCACCGAAGCGCAGTGCGTTCAGATTGGCGACGGGCCGCGCGCCCATGGTGAAGACATCGCGCATGATGCCGCCGACGCCGGTCGCGGCCCCCTGATAGGGCTCGATATAGGAGGGATGGTTGTGGCTCTCCATCTTGAAGACGACGACGTCTCCATCGTCGAAATCGACGACGCCGGCATTCTCGCCCGGCCCGATGATGACGCGCTTGCCGGTCGTCGGTAGCCGCTTCAAGTGCACGCGCGAGGATTTGTAGGAGCAGTGCTCGCTCCACATGACGGAGAAGATGCCGAGCTCGACGATCGAGGGTTCGCGGCCGAGGATGGAGAGGACGTGGCTGTACTCGTCGCCCTTGAAGCCGTGCTCGGCGACGAGCGCGGGCGTGATGGTGAATTTCTTGGCGGGCTTTGCGAGGGATCTGGCGGCGCGGGCTTTCAGCGGTTTTGCTTGAGCCTTGGTCTTGGATTTGGAGGCGACCATGAGGGGCTGAGCTTTCTCGTCGGGACGGCAGGCAAGGCAGGCTTATAGCGGGCGGCCCATCGCTTGTCCCCATGTGCTGATGCCGCGCACCGGTCGCCCCGGCATCGCCCAGTTCTCGCCGGGGAGTGCGAATTTCATGCTTATAGTGCAATGAGTTAGAAGTCACCTTTTACGCTGATCAGATTCCATCAGATCGAATAGCGCTCTAGGGTGGTTCCGGAAAGCCTGTTCCGGCGAAGGCCGGGATCCGAAGCGGTTTTCCGAAAAGAAGCACGGCACGCCATGGAACTATAGCGTTTTCAGCCGGAGTGGCTTCCCGGTTCAGCGTAGAAGATGCGAAAAGGAAAACGGCTTCAACGCCCGCCGGGGGGCGGCGTCCAGATGAACTCACGCATGATCCGCTCGTAGGTGGGGATGTCGGCACCGCAGGCGAGCACCCGGTCGAGGAGCGAGTAGGTGAGAATCGAGCGCTGCATCACCACGCGTGCATGACGGAGCGGATCGAAAGCCGGCGGCGCGGGAAGATTGACCACCGCAAGGATAGTGACTGCGGCCGGCGCAGCTTCCTCCTCCTCGGTAATCGCAAGGACCTCGGCAAGCATCAAATTCTCCGGCGCCCCTCGACCAGAACCCAGCAGCCGAGACCTGTTCAATCTAATAGGGGCCGGTTTCTTTCCGTGTAAGAATATTGATAAATTTTGAGATAAAGTGAACGCGCAGGTCAAACGGCGGCGAGCAGGCGCGCGACGCTCTGGCCCACGCCCTCCCGCCAATCCGGGAGCTTGAGGCCCACTTCGCTCTCCAGCCGGCCGGTATCGAGCCGGGAGTTGCGCGGCCGCTCGGCTTTCGTCGGATACTCGGCGGTCGTGATCGGCTCGACCGCCGCCCTGGGCCCGCCCAGCTTGGCCGACTGGGCAAACACCTCACGGGCCACTTCAGCCCAGTTCGCATGGCCTCTGCCTGCCGCATGCAGGATGCCGTAATGCGCTTCTCCGCGCGCCAGCATCGCGGCGAGATCGAGGAGGACGGCGGCCAGGTGCTCGGCCGAAGTGGGTGAGCCGACCTGGTCCTCCACCACCCGGACCGATGGACGGCCACCGCCGAGCTTGAGCATCGTACGAACGAAATTCTGTCCGAAGGGCGAATGCACCCAGGCCGTCCTGACGATCAGATGCTTGGGATTAGCCGCGATCACGGCCAGCTCGCCCTCGCGCTTCGAGCGCCCATAGACGCTACGCGGGCCCGCTGGATCGCTCTCGACGTAGGGCGAGGACTTAAAGCCGTCGAAGACGTAATCCGTCGAGAGGTGAATGATCGGCACGTCGCGCTGGTGAGCCGCCTCGGCGAGGCGCGCCGCGCCGTCGCGGTTGAGCGCGAAGGCCGCCTCGACCTCCGTCTCGGCCTTGTCGACCGCGGTGTATGCCGCTGTGTTGATGACCACGTCGGGCTTGGCGTCGGAGAGCGTTCTCAGGATCGTCGGCAGCCTGACGAGGTCGAGCGCGGGCCGGCCGATGGCGAGGGCCTCGATATCGGAGCGGCGGGCGGCCGCTTCGCCAAGCGCCTGCGCCACCTGCCCCTGCCAACCCGTTATCAAGAGCCGCATCGCCGCCTCACACTAAAGTGCTTCCGGAAAAGCCTGTCCCGGCGAAGGCCGGGATCCGAAGCGGTTTTCCGATCAGAAGCACGACAAACCAGAGGGCTAGGGTGTTGAAGTGATCCAACCAAGAACGGAAACACCCTAGCTCGCGCCGGCTTTTTCCTTGGGCGAGAGCCCGAGCCTTTCACCACGATAGACCTTGTGCCGCAAGGGCTCCCACCACCAGGGATTGGCAAGATACCAGCGCACCGTTTTCTCGATGCCGGTTTCGAAAGTTTCGCGCGCCCGCCAGCCCAGCTCCCGCTCGAGCTTGGTCGCGTCGACGGCATAGCGGCGATCATGGCCCGGGCGGTCGGCGACATAGGTGATGAGGTCGCTCCGCGAGTTGGTTCCGGGTCGATATCGATCGAGCAAGTCGACAATCGTCTCGACCACGGCCAGATTCGTCCGCTCGTTGCCGCCTCCGACATTGTAGCTCTCGCCGGGTCGCCCGCGAGCAGCGATCGTCAAAAGAGCACGTGCGTGATCCTCGACATAGAGCCAGTCCCTCACCTGCTGGCCGTCGCCGTAGACCGGCAACGGTTTGCCTTCCAGGCCATTGAGGATCATGAGCGGGATCAGCTTCTCCGGGAAATGGTAGGGCCCGTAGTTGTTCGAGCAATTGGAGATCACGACGGGTAGCCCATAGGTCCGGTGCCAAGCCATCACAAGATGATCGGCCGCGGCCTTGCTCGCCGAATAGGGCGAGGAGGGATCGTAGGCGGTCTGCTCGGTGAAGAGCCCCTCTGGCCCGAGCGAGCCGTAGACCTCGTCGGTCGACACATGCAGGAACCGGAATGCGGCTTTCCGGGCGGGTTCGAGCCCTGTCCAGTACCGCCGGGCCGCCTCGAGCAGCGTATAGGTGCCGAGAATATTCGTCTCGATGAAGGCGTCCGAGCCCTCGATCGAACGGTCGACATGACTCTCGGCGGCCAGATGCATGACGCAGTCGGGGGCAAAATCGCCGAAGGCCAAATCCATGGCCGGCAGGTCGGCGACATCGGCGGCGATGAAGCTGTAGCGGGCATGGCCGGCGACCGGCAAAAGTGATTCGAGGTTTGCCGCGTAGGTGAGCTTGTCGACGTTGAGGACCGAGGCCGACGTGCTGGCAATTAAATGCCGGCACAGCGCCGAGCCGATGAAACCCGCTCCGCCCGTGACCAGGATGCGCACCACCGATGCTCCATTTAATCAGCCAGGCATTGCCCCGCGTGAGTGAGAGAGTTTCAGCGCCCGATGGTTAACGAACCCTTAGCGGACCTCCTCCGTGATCGGAGCACTGATCCGAAACCCAATCTTCGTTAACCTTGTATTATTGTGTCCTGCCTAGTTTTGCCCACAAGTCCACAAACAGGTCATTCGGACGATGCTTGGCTCAACGATAGGCAATTCTAGGCCGGCTCCTACCTCGCTGCTTGGGGAGTATGCCTCGCTGTTGGGCGACGCCGTGCTGCGCCATCGCGCCCGGGTCGCCGAGCACTCCGCCCGGATCGAGGCCGAGCTCGCCAATAAACTTAAGTCCGAGTTCATCGCCAATATGAGCCATGAGCTGAGGACGCCTCTCAACACCATCATCGGCTTCTCACGGCTCATCAAGGAGCACGACGCCCGCCACATGACCGGCGATCAGATCGTCGAGTATGCGGGCCTCATCCAGGAATTGGCCGATCACCTGCTGGCCATCATCAACGACATCCTCGAGATCTCGAAGATCCAGAGCGGCCGCTTCTCGATCGATATGCAGGAGACTTCACCTCGAGGACATCCTGCAGACCTGCCGAGCGTTCTTCAGCATCACGTCGTCCGAGGCCGGCGTTGCCATGAACTACGTGGTCGAGCCGGATCTCAACGCGATCAACGGCGATCAGATCAAGCTCAAGCAGATGATCATGAATTTGTTGTCGAACGCCATCAAGTTCACGCCTCCGGGCGGCTCGGTCGTGGCGACCGTGCGCTCCGTCCCAGGCGACCGCGTCGCCATCTCGGTCAAGGATACGGGCATCGGCATGACGGAAGAGGAGATCAGCGTTGCGCTCATCCCCTTCGGTCAGGTCGACGGCGGAATATCGCGCCATCGCGAAGGAACGGGGCTCGGCCTGCCGATCGCCAAGGCGCTCGCCGAACTGCATGGCGGATCGATGGCGATCCGTTCCGAGAAGGGGCGCGGGACCGAGGTGTTGATTACACTGCCTGCGCTCGGATCGAAACTCGAAAAGCCGCCTATCGCATCATGGCCGACCAGGGACAGACCCGCGGCGCAACCGACCCGATCCGGTCCATAAGGGGACACGTCCATGTATCAGAACACAGCCGCCGCGCCCGAGCCGGTCAGCGCCGCGGATTTATCGATCGGGCGCATCGTCTCGGTGACGGGATCAAAAGCAATCGTGCTTCTCGACGACAACCGTGGCGCCGCGTTCCAGGCGACCGCGGGGCGGCCCGAGATGGGCACGTTGCTCGCCATCGACACGGAGCTGTCGACCGGCCTCGGCCTGGTGTCGGCCCTGAGTGTGCCGGTGCCGGCCCAGAAGGACGGCGATCCCGAGGTGTGGATCGCCGAACTCAGCCTCGTCGGCGAGATCCAGCGGCCGCGCCAGAACCACCCAGGCGGCTTCAACCGCGGCTTGACGACCTATCCGGCACTGGGCGATCGGGTGCGCGTCGCCTCCAAAGCCGAACTGATCAAGGCCTTCTCGGCCCCGGAGGAGACCTCCGTCAAAGTTGGCGTGATCCGGCAAGATTCGAGCATCCCGGCCACCATCAAGACCGACGATCTGCTCGGCAAGCACTTCGCCATTCTGGGCACCACCGGCACCGGCAAGTCGTGCACGACCGCATTGATCCTGCGCGCCATTCTGGACAAGAATCCCGAGGCGCATATCGTCCTCCTCGACCCGCACAACGAGTATGCGACGAGCTTCGGCGAGCGCGCCGAGGTCGTGACCACGCAGAACCTGCATCTGCCCTATTGGCTGCTGACCTTCGAGGAGCTGGTCGAGGTGCTGATCGGCAGCAGTGACGACCACAAGCAGGAGGTCGAGATCCTGCAGGAGCTCATTCCCGTGTGCAAAGGCCGGTATGGCAAAAGCGCGCGCGAGAACGACCGCACGATGAAGCGCACCTCGATCTATGCCGGCCGCTTCTCGGTCGACACGCCCGTTCCCTATCGCATGTCCGATCTGCTGCAGCTGCTCGACGACAAGATGGGCATGCTCGAGAACAAGAAGGACCTGTCGCCCTACCGCTCCTTGAAGACGCGCATCGACACCATCAGCCAGGACCAGCGCTACGCCTTCATGTTCGGCGGCTTCACCGTCAACGATCAAATGGCGGAGATCCTGGGACGTATTTTCCGCGTGCCTGTCGCCGGCAAGCCGATCACGATTATCGAGCTGACCGGTCTGCCGACCGAGATCGTCAATGTCGTCGTCTCCGTGCTCTGCCGGATGACCTTCGACTTCGCGCTTTGGGGCGAGGGCAACGTTCCCGTGACTCTGGTCTGCGAGGAGGCGCACCGCTACGTGCCGGCCAACGCCAGCATGGGCTTCGAGCCGGCCAAGCGCGCCATCGCCAAGATCGCCAAGGAAGGCCGCAAATACGGAGCCTCGCTGTGTATCGTCACGCAGCGCCCGGCCGAGATCGATGCAACAATTCTCTCACAGTGCAACACGGTCTTCGCGCTGCGCATGTCGAACGATCGCGACCAGGAGATCGTGCGTGCCGCCGTCTCGGATACAGGTTCGGGCATGCTCGAGTTCCTGCCCTCGCTCGGCCAGCGCGAGGCAATCGCCTTCGGCGACGGTGTGTCGCTGCCGGTCCGCATCAAATTCGACGAGCTGCCGAAATCGGCGCTGCCGCGCTCCTCCACGGCCCGCTTCTCCGAAAAGTGGCAGAAGCCCGCAGGCGATGAGAACTTCGTGCAGAGCGTCGTCGATCGTTGGCGCGCGTCCGGCTCACCGCACGCGCTCGGTGTGCCAGAGGACCTGATCGCCGATGCGGTCGAGGCCGCTCCGGCAGAGCAGCCACTCCGCCGTCTGCCGCCGGCAGGCGCGTCCGCTGGCGCACCGGCCCCGCGTCCAATGGTCGGAGCACCGGCACCCGCGCCGATCCCCATGCAGCGTCCGGCTCCCGCCGCCGCCCGAAAGGTGCTGGTCACCCCGCCGCCGGCTCCTGCTCCCGAGGCCAATGGTGGTGGATCGAGCATCCGCCGCTCGGGTCTCGCCGCGAGCCTGCTGCGCCGCAAGGACTAGCGCACGTTCAGGCGAAGTGGGAACCGGTTCGCCGCAAGAACGTGCGCAAAGCCAAAACTCTCGCGGGCTATCTATCGTAGCTGAAAGCCGGGGCCGCATCGGCGAGCCTCGGGTGCCGGCCGTCCTTCTCGGACACGATCGGCTTGCGGGCGCCAAGCCGCCAATCGAGCCTAAGCGCCGGATCGTTCCAGGCAATGCCGCGATCACAGTCGGGCGCGTAGTAGTCCGTCACCTTGTAGATGACCTCGGTGTCTGGCTCGAGGGTAACGAAACCGTGCGCGAAACCGACGGGCACTAGCAGCATCCCGCCATTGGTGTCAGATAGCTCCTCGGCGACATGCCGGCCGAATGTGGGCGAACCCTTCCGGATATCGACCGCCACATCCAGTATCCGCCCCTTGATCACGCGAATAAGCTTTGCCTGCGCGTGCGGAGCGATCTGGTAGTGCAGCCCGCGCAGGACGCCGGCCTCCCGCGACAGCGAGTGGTTGTCCTGCACGAAGTCGAGAGCGATTCCCGCTTCCGATAGGCGGCGCCGGTTGTAAGTCTCGGCGAAAAACCCCCGTTGGTCCTCGAATCTCTTCGGAACGATGAGCTTGACGTCGGGAATGGCGAGCGCGGTCACCTGCATCGGACAACTCTACAGGATTTCCTTACCCTCGAGTTGCGTCAGCAGCCGCTGCACTAGAACATCCGGCGGATCGCGCCAGCCTTCGATGCGGACCTCGGGGCCGAGCGGCGCCTCGTAGGGCGAGGAAATGCCGGTGAAATTCTTGATCTGGCCCTCGCGCGCCTTTCGGTAGAGGCCCTTGGCATCGCGGGCCTCGCAGATGGCGAGCGGCGTATCGACGAACACCTCGACGAACTCACCTTCCGGAAAGAGGTCGCGCGCCATGCGCCGCTCTGAGCGGAAGGGCGAAATGAAAGAGGCGATGACGATGAGGCCGGCGTCGACCATGAGTTTCGCCACCTCGCCGACCCGGCGGATGTTTTCGACGCGATCAGCGTCCGAAAAACCGAGATCCCGATTGAGGCCGTGGCGGACGTTGTCGCCATCGAGCATCACCGTGTGGCGGCCGAGCGAATGCAGCCGCTTGTCGAGCAGGTTGGCGATGGTCGACTTGCCCGAGCCCGAGAGCCCTGTGAACCAGATGCAGCAGGGCTTCTGCGCCTTGATCGCCCCGCGCGCCTTGCGATCGACATCGATCGCCTGCCATTGGATGTTCGTCGCCTCGCGCAGCGGCGACTGCAACATGCCGGCGCCGACGGTGTTGTAGGTCAGCTTGTCGACCAGAATAAAGCCGCCGGTCTCGCGGTTGTCCTTATAGGGATCGAAGACGAGCGGGCGGCTGAAGGAGAGATGGCAATAGCCGACCTCGTTGAGACCGAGTTCGCGGCCGGCGGTTTCCTCGAGCGTCTCGACATTGATCTTGTGGCGCAGCGTCGTGACATTGGCGGTCGCCCACTGGGTGCCGACCTTGATGAGATAGGGCCGGCCCGGCAGCAGGGGCTCTTCCGTCATCCACACGACATGGCCGATCGCCTGGTCGGCGGCCTCGGGCCTGTCCTCGGCGAGCGCGATGACGTCGCCGCGGCTGACATCGACCTCCTCGGCGAGCACCAGCGTCACGGCGTCGCCTGCGTGCGCGGTCTCGAGGTCGCCGTCGTAGGTGACGATGCGGGAGAGCGTCGTCGTACGGCCCGAGGGGAGAACCGCGATCTTGTCGCCAACCCCGACCTTGCCGCTCACCACCGTACCGGAGAAGCCGCGGAAATCCGCGTTCGGGCGGTTGACCCACTGCACCGGAAAACGGAACGGCTTGTGATCGAGCGCCGTCTCGACGTCGACGCGCTCGAGATGATCGAGCAGCGCGGGGCCCCGATACCAGGGCATCGCCGTCGACTTGCGAACGATGTTGTCGCCGTCGAGCGCGGAAACGGGAATGCAGGTGACGTTGTCGAGGCCGAGCGCCTTGGCGAAGGCGAGGTACTCTTTCTCGATCTCGCGGAAGCGCGCCTCGCCGAAACCGACGAGATCCATCTTGTTGACGGCGAGCACGACTTCCGGAATCCCGAGCAGGGAAACAATGCAGGAGTGCCGGCGCGTCTGGGTGAGGACACCCTTTCGGGCGTCGATCAGGATGATCGCGAGATCGCTGACCGAGGCGCCGGTCGCCATGTTGCGCGTGTATTGCTCATGGCCGGGCGTGTCGGCGACGATGAATTTCCGGCGCGGCGTCTGGAAGTAGCGGAAGGCGACATCGATGGTGATGCCCTGCTCGCGCTCGGCCTGGAGGCCATCGACCAGCAGCGCCAGATCCATCTCGCCGCCGCGAGTACCGGAGCGCTTGGAGTCCTTCTCGAGCTGGACGAGCGTATCCTCCATGATGTGCTGGCTGTCGAAGAGCAGCCGGCCGATCAGCGTGGACTTGCCGTCGTCGACGCTGCCGCAGGTGAGGAAGCGCAGCAGGCCCTTCTCGGCGGGCATGGGTTCGAGCGCGGGCTCGACCACCGTGAGCTTTGCCTGCTTGAAGGAGCGTGCCATCAGAAATAGCCCTCCTGCTTCTTCTTTTCCATGGAGCCCGACTGGTCCTTGTCGATGACGCGGCCCTGGCGCTCCGAGACCCGCGAGGCGATGAGCTCGGCGACGATCTCGGGCAAAGTCGTCGCTTCCGACTCGATGGCGCCGGTCAAGGGATAGCAGCCGAGGGTGCGGAACCGGATGAGCCGGCTCCGCGCCCGCTCGCCCGGCAGCAGCGGCAACCGCTCGTCATCGACCATGATGAGCGCGCCGTCGCGCTCGACCACCGGCCGGTGCTTGGCAAAATAGAGCGGCACGAGAGGAATGTTTTCCTGCGCGATGTAGCTCCACACGTCGAGCTCGGTCCAATTGGAGAGCGGGAAGACGCGCATGCTCTCGCCCTTCACCACCCGGCCGTTGAACAGAGACCACAGCTCCGGCCGCTGGCGCTTGGGGTCCCAGCGGTGATTGGCCGAGCGATGCGAGAACACGCGCTCCTTGGCGCGGCTTTTCTCCTCGTCGCGGCGGGCGCCGCCGATCGCCGCATCGAAGCGGTAGCGGTCGAGGGCCTGGCGCAGCGCCTGGGTCTTCATGACGTCGGTGTGGATGGCGCTGCCGTGGACAATCGGGCTGATGCCCTCCCGCACGCCATCGAGATTGACGTGGACGATGAGCTCTAGCCCCAAGCGCTTGGCCGTCTCGTCGCGGAAGGCGATCATCTCCTTGAACTTCCACGTCGTATCGACGTGAAGGAGCGGAAACGGGGGCTTGGCCGGATAGAAGGCCTTCATGGCCAGATGCAACAGGACCGAAGAGTCCTTGCCGATCGAATACAGGAACACCGGCCGCTCGAACTCGGCCGCAACCTCCCGGAATATATGGATGCTTTCCGCCTCGAGGCGCTTCAAATGGCTCGATCGCTCGGACATGGTGCCCCCCAATTCGACGATTGCTCACCGCATTTACGCATGAGTTTGCTGCGCTGCAATGCGACGCCACGCCTAGGGAATTCCGCAATTTCGACGAAGCGCGAACGCCGCGTTCCTCAACGGCGGGGCCGAACGCGAATGCCGTTCCGGCCCCTCGATGACCGGCGATAGTGCCAGACTTTTCTTGACGACCGGTCCACCACGGTGCCGCAGACCGCGGGCAGGGTTGCCGAATCCTCACCCCACGATCCGGCGAGATGCGGATCAGCCAGCTGTCACCAGCGTCTGCCGGTTCGGCCGCTCGTTGCCGATGACCACGGCCTCCTCCGTCAGCGCCTGGGCCAGCCGCTCGCGAGCCTGCTCGGCCTCCCGCTGGCGTTGCCACATGCTGGCGTAGAGCCCGCCCTTTGCGATGAGGCCGGCGTGATTGCCCTCTTCCACGATGGCGCCCTTCTCCAGCACGATGATGTTGTCGGCGTGCACGATGGTGGAGAGCCGGTGGGCGATTACGAGGGTCGTCCGGTCCTTAGCGACGCGATCAAGCTCGTCTTGGATTTCTTTCTCGGTGTGGCTGTCGAGGGCGGAGGTGGCTTCATCCAGCATCAGGATCGGCGGCTGCTTGAGGATGGTGCGGGCGATCGCAACGCGCTGCTTCTCGCCGCCAGAGAGCTTCAGGCCGCGCTCGCCGACCATGGTCTGATAGCCCTGCGGCAGCGTCTCGATGAAGGCGTCGAGCTGGGCCTGGCGCGCCGCCTCTTTCACCTCGGCCTCGCTCGCCTCTGGCCGGCCGTAGGCAATATTGTAGTAGACGGTGTCGTTGAACAGCACGGTGTCCTGCGGCACGACGCCGATGGCGGCGCGCAAACTCTTCTGCGTCACGTCGCGAATGTCCTGGCCGTCGATCGTCACGCGCCCGCCACTCACATCGTAGAAGCGGAAGAGGATGCGCGAGATCGTCGACTTGCCGGCGCCCGAGGGACCGACGATGGCGACCATCTTGCCAGCCGGCACCTCGAAGCTCACGCCCTTGAGGATTTGCCGCTCGGGATCATAGGAGAAGCTCACATCCTCGAAGCGCAACGCGCCGTCCGAGACCTTGAGCGGTGTCGCATTGGGCTTGTCCTCGATCTCCGGGTCCTGACCGAGCAGTGCGAACATCGTCTCCAGATCGACGAGGCCTTGCTTGATCTCGCGATAGATCATGCCCATGAAATTCAAGGGGATGTAGAGCTGGATCATCATCGCATTGATCATCACGAAGTCGCCGACGGTCTGGGTGCCGTGGGCAACCCCGTAGGCCGACAGCAGCATGCAGAGCGTCAAGCCGATCGTGAAGATGATGGACTGGCCGGAGTTGAGGACGCCTAGCGAGTAATACGTGCGGATGTTCGCGGCTTCGTAGCGGCCGAGCGCGCTATCGTAGCGGCGGACCTCCATCTGCTCGTTGCCGAAATATTTGACCGTTTCGTAGTTGAGGAGACTATCGATCGCCTTGGCGTTGGCGTCGCGGTCGCTCTCGTTGAGCTCGCGGCGGATGCCAAGCCGCCACTCGCTCGCTTTGATCGTGAACCAGATGTAAAAGCCGATCGTCGCCAGCACGATCAGAACGAACTCGATGCCGAAGAAGTAGAGCAGCACGCCGGAGACGAGCATCAGCTCGAGCACTGTCGGCAACGCGTTCATCACGCCCATGCGCAGGATCGTGTCGACCGCTTCCATGCCGCGCTCGACGATGCGGCTCAAGGCCCCCGTCCGCCGGTCCATGTGAAAGCGCATCGACAGGCGGTGGAGATGCTCGAAGGTGCGGCCCGTGAGTTGGCGCACGGCATGGGTCGCCACGCGCGTGAAAAGCACGTCGCGCACCTGTGTCAGAACCATCATCATGACGCGCCCGACCCCATAGGCGATGACGAGGGCGATCGGTACCAGCGTCAGCGTTTGCGCAGGTGTCGCGCCCGCCGCCGTAAGCCAGTCGACGGCGGCCTTGTAGGCGATCGGCACGGACACCGTGATGAGCTTGGCGGCCACGAGCGCGAGCGAGGCCCAGATCACGCGCCATCTGAGCTCCGGCCGGCCGGCCGGCCACACATACGGCAAAAGATCGAGCGTGACCGCCCAGTGATCCGTCTCCTGGATCTCGGGCGCCGATTTCGCGGCGGTCGGATTGGCGGCAGGACGCGGCGACATGGCACCTCGGTCTGGGGCGTTGGGGGGCAGAGGGTGCAATGCCCGTTCGGAAGCCGCTTGGCAAGCGGGGGGCGCGTCGGCCGAAAAACCTCAAGGGAAATCAGCCACGAGTAGACGGCGAGCATTCCTGCTGATGAATTCCGGCAGCAGGCTTTGCTACTCTCACCTCATGTCCCGTGCCAGCCGCCTGCTCGACCTGCGGCGACTGCTCCACCGCCATTGAAACCCGGTAGCGGGCGCCGCGCTGGTTCCAGCAAGATAGCACGTGAGGCAAAGCGCGGCGCCAGGCCCGATCCGTCTTCGGTGCCAACGCAGCGCGCCACACCCGTCTCCAGCTGCGTTCCCGCAAAGCCGCGCATCGGCGCGGCTATCCGGGAGCATCACCCCTTGCCGTTGGGCCCCGGTGCTCACCAATCGTAGCCATCCGACCGCATGAGATCGCCGAATAGATCGCGCCACGTCGGGTTGTCCTTCTCGATCAGCTGGATTTTCCAATCCCGGCGCCAGCGCTTCATCGCGCGCTCGCGCTGTGCGGCCACCGCGGCATCGTCATGTGCCTCGTAGTAGACCAACCGATCGACCCAGTACTTCTTCGTAAAACCATCCATCAGGCGCTCGCGATGCTGGGTGGACCGGAGTACGAGGTCGCTCGTCATGCCGACATAGAGCACGCGGCGCGGGCCACTCGCTGTGATGTAGACCCAGTAGGTCTTGGCGAAATCAACCTGCATTGACAAACGGCCCTAATCCGATCCGGGTGAAGGCCCCGGCTCTACGCGCGGCCGGCGACGCCGGCCACGTTGCGGCCGGGGACGCAAGTGGGGAGGGTGGGGCAAGCCACGGACGGCGGCAAGCCTGAGTGCCGGAAGCGGCGAGTTGCGACGTGGCATGTTGAACGGCCCGCGGTTCCTGGTCCCGCCCCTCCTAATCACCCGCGCGGCACGGCACGCCCCTCTCCCTTTGGGTTCCCGGAAGCCGCGCAGTGGCGCGGCTATCCGGGATCATCACCTCTCGCCGTCGGGTCCCCGGCGTACACCACATCAAGATGAAGACCCCGGCTCGACGCGCAGCCGGCGATGCCGGCCCCGCTGCGGCCGGGGACGCAGAATGAGAGGATTGGGCTAGAGCATGCTGCGATTAAGTGGAATCCGGTTAATCGCGAAAGCATGCGACCAAACAAAGACCTAGAAGACAAGCGGCGACAAGCTCAAGGCACGTACAGCCGCTGTCTCGGATAGATCAAATCCGGATCGCGGATCGCGCGGGCGTTCTCAGCCATGATCCGCCCATAGCGCCGGCCGTTGCCATAGCAGCGGTTTGCGATGCGCCACAGCGTGTCGCCACGCCTGACGCGATACCAGCCCGTGCCGCCCAGATGCAGATAGCCGAGCACCCGGCGCTTGCGTTTTCCGAGCGGCACCTTGAACCGCACCGCGGCATTGCCACGCTGCACGGTCACCGTCTTGAGCTTGGGTCCGCGTGCCTTCGCGAGCTTGATCTTGCGCGCCTTCGCGAGTCTGGCCTCGCGCGCGTCGGCAATCGCCGCCATACGCTTGCGATGTGCGATGCGGGCGTGCTTCGCCTTCCGGCTCTTGCTCAGCTGATGCTTCTTTCGCTTCGCCGGCTTGACGGCGGCAACTTCCGGCGTTGCCTCGACCTCGCTCACAGCCTCGGCAGCCGCGACCTCGACTTCCGCCGGCGGACGCACGAACTCGGTCAGCGTCGATTCCACCGCCTCGCCCCCGGCCGCCACGCGTTCGGCGCGAATGGCATGGGCGCCGACGTCGATCCAGGTGTCGGAGGCGAGAGTCCAGTCGCCGCTTTCGGCGGCCTGCGCCGTTCCGATGCCCGCACCGTCGGCAAAGACATTGACCTTGGACTTGGGCTCGGCCCGGCCGCCAATGGTGATGCGGCCCTTCTTGGGGCCCATGTTCTCATAGGCGACATCGGCGATGGCGAGCAGCACGGGCGGCGCCGCAGCGGCTCCATCGGACTCCGGCGACAGGGTCGTTGCCTCGGCCGAGGCGACGGCCTCGGGTAAGCCAACGCTGGTAAAGGCCATGTCGTGACCGGCGATCACGGTGCCATCCGTCCCGACGATCTCGGCTCGAGCCGAATGCGCGCCGGGCTCGACCCAGTGATCCGCATCGGCGAGCCAGCGCCCGCTTTCAGCCACCTTCGTGACGCCAACGGCGACCGTGTCGACGAACAACCGGACCTCTGCTTTGGCTGGCCCACGACCGGACAGCGTCACCACGCCCTTGTCCTTGGCGACCGGCTTGTAAGTAGCGCCCGTCAGCGAGAACGTCTTGGCCGCCTCCGCCGCCTGATCGCCGGTCGCCGTCAGCCAGTCCGTGAACATGTCGGACAAGCTCTCGGCCGCCTCGCCGGCCTGGTCGGCGAGCGCGGGATCGGCGGTGGTGGCTTGCGCGGTTTCGGTCGCTCCCTCCGTGCTGTCGGGCGGCTCGGCCGTTGTCGCCGCCGGATCGGAGGCTGCCACACTCTCGGGTGCAACGGCGTCAGCGGAACCTGCCACCGGGGCCGTGGCTGCGTCCGTCGTCGTGGCCGGCGTGGCCGCGGCTTCAGTCTCCGGGACCACGGGATCAGCCGCCGCCGTCGTCTCGGCTGGCGTCCCTTCTGTTTCGACCGCAGGTGCCGAGCCTTCTGCCGCCGTCGCTGCAGTCTCGGCTGCGGCTTCAGCCGGAGCCGCCTCCGTCTCTTCCACAGCCGGTCCGGCGAGATCCGGCGGCACCGATGCCACATCGAAGGCGTTGGGCTCGGGCACGGCGAGATCGATCTCGGCTGCCGCATCCGGTGTTGCCGGGAGCGTCGACGCGGCCGTTGATTGAGCCGCCTCCGAACCCGAGGTCGACCCGGTCGAGGCCGCGGTCCCATCCGTCGAACCGCCCTCGGCCGACGCGACGGCCTCCGGCGCTTTCACTGTCTCTTCGCCAACCTCACGAAGGACCGCTTCACCGCCCTTGGGCCCGGCGGCCTTGAGTTTCAGCTTGTAGGTTCCGGGAGCCACGGGCTCGTCGATGATCATGGTCCAGGCGCCGAACTCGTCGGCGACGGTCGTTGCGAGCGCCTGGTCGTTGCCGAGGAGGGTGACGGTCGTACCCATCGGCGCCTGCCCGGCGATGACGGAGACCCCGGTCGCCGAGAGCTGCACGGTATCGAGTGAGGCCGTGACCAATTCGCTTTCGGAGCCCGCAGAGCGCGTCGCGCTGCTTTCAGCCGTCGCCGAACCGCTGTTCGCGGCCTCGGCCTCAGCGGCGGCATCGGCCGCCGCCGTGTCGAACTCTTTCTTCATCTGGGTTTCGGCCGTGCCGGCCGCCGGCGCTTCGCTCGTCGTCGCGGCTGTCCCGCTCGAGGGCGCCGTCGCTACCCCCTCACTGGTTCCCGCGTTGGGAACCGTGCCGCTGCTCGAGGATTGCTGTGTCTCGGCGGTTGGCGAGGGCAAGGTGAGCTGCCCGATCGGGCCGCCTTGGAACTCATTGACCACATAGCCGCCGCCGGCGAACAGGGCGGCCAGCGCACCAACAGTCGTCACGAAACGCGTACGAGTCATACGCTCACCACATCGGCGGGGAACCTGGGCTGCAAAAGGCCCGACTGTTCGACACTAATCCGGCTTTCGTACCGGTTCTTTCAGCATAACGGCTTTCGGCGCGATGTCGCAACCGGCGGCCAGGGGTAACGTGAAGATGGAGCATAACGGAGGCAGTCCCGCCGCGCTCTGGCCGAACTGTGGTAAATACGAGGGAATCGGAGACATCCCATGACAGATACCGCCCGGCCCAAGGCAACCATCGGCCGCATCTGCGTGTTCTGCGGGTCCGGGCCCGGCCGCAATCCGGCCTATGTGGCCGCCGCGCGGACGCTGGGCGCGTCCATGGCGGCGGCCGGCATCGGTCTCGTCTATGGCGGCGGCGGCCTCGGCCTCATGGGCGAGACGGCGAAGGCGGTGCTGGCGACAGGTGGTCGTGTAACCGGCATCATCCCGGCCTTCCTGACCGACCGCGAGCGAACCCTCAAGGACGCCCAGGAAATCATCATCACCAAGGACATGCATGAGCGCAAAATGCTCATGTTCGAGAAATCAGATGCGTTCGTTGCGCTGCCTGGCGGGGTCGGCACGCTGGAGGAGCTGGTCGAGCAGCTCACCTGGTCGCAGCTCGGCCAGCACAAGAAACCGATCGTGCTCGCCGACATCAACGGATTTTGGCAGCCCTTCCTCACCCTCATCGAGCACATGCGCGACGAGGCCTTCATCCGCGCCGGCCTCGAGGTGCGGTTCCGCGTGGTGGCCAGGGCCGAAGACATCGTGCCCACCGTGATCGCCCTGGCGCCACCGGAAGATGCGGTGGCGGACGAGAGGATTACCCGACGGTTCTAGAGTGGGCTGCGTTCTGGCGGGATCACCCGCCCGCTCCAGGGTCCTACTTGGTCGCAGGCTTTCGCGAATACGATTTTTCCACTCGATCGCCGCAGGCTCCGGCGACGTGGCATGTGAAGCGGCGAACGGCACTTGGTCCGATCCCAACTCATCACCGGCGCGACATGCCCCTCTCCTCTCGCGTTCCCGGAAGCCGCGCCGGGCGCGGCTATCCGGGATCTTCGCCTCTCACAAACGCGAGCCCGCAGCTCACCACACCGCGATGATGACCCCGGCTCTTCGCGCGTCCGGCAAAGCCGGCCACGCTGCGGCCGGGGACGCAAAAGGGGAGGGATGAGCAAGAGACAGGCGGCGGCAAGCTTGAAGGCTTGGATGGATACCGGTTCGCTGACTAGTGGAGCGAATTCGACATTCGAATCCCGTTGCCGCACTATACGTTCTCGAATGTCGAATTCAAAAGCTCCACTAGAAACATAAACTTGCTAGTGGTCCTTATGATTCCGACACTTGCTCACGAGTCCACCGCAACGGGATGCAAGTGTCGGAATCGGACCACTAGACATGCCCGTGACCAGCGCACGGCCGCCACGGAAAGGGCGCGATTCGCGACCAAGACTGAGGCAGCTTAAGCCGGCTCGCTGGAGCCCGGCAAACTGTCCGGGGGGCCGGCGATGGCGCGGCGCTACTTCAAGATGCCAGACGAACCCGGCGAGAGGCCCGTTTTGGATGTTTCGCTCTTGGCCGCGCCGCCGGAAACCGCGCCCGTCAAACGCGCCTACGATCCGCAGCGCCTGCTCGGCTTCATGCGTAGTTTGGGCAACGCCGACGCCGCTTCGATCGGGCTCGTCGGCCTCGTCGGCGCGCTCTTTGCGATTGCAAGCTTTCTCATCTGGTCCTGGGCGGGCCTCGCCTTCGCGCTCCTGATGACAGCCTCGCTCGCGGCTGTTGCACCGCTATTGCCGCCTGAAACCACGATGCGCCTGTATCGCGCCGAGTCGATGGATATGCGGCGCCACGCACAGTTCTATCGGATGGCCGATGCATTGGCCCAGCGCGCGGGCCTCGCCACGACGCCCAAGCTCTATGTCATTCCCAGTCTCACCGTGAACGCCTTTGCCGCTGGCCGGCCCCAGCATGCGGCCATCGCGCTGACCGAGGGCTTACTGCGCAAGCTCGACCTCACCGAGACCGGCGCGGTCCTGGCGCACGAGATCAGCCACATCCGCAACGACGATCTGCGGGTGATGTCGCGCGCCGACGTCATGACGCGCGTCACGCAGATCTTGTGGATCGCGGCGATCGTGCTGCTCGCCGTCAAGCTGCCCGGCTTCCTCATGGGCGAGACGCGCATGCCCTGGCTCGCCATCGCCATCCTGTTCGTGACACCCGCCCTCGGCAATATGTTGCAGTTGGCGCTGTCGCGGCGCCGCGAGTTCGATGCCGATCTCGATGCAGTGCGACTGACGGGCGATCCCAGAGCCGTCGCCGCCGCGCTCCGCAAGGTGGAACGCCATCAGGGCGGCATGCTCGAGGACCTGATCCTGCCGAGCAGGCGTATTCCCGTGCCCTCGCTCCTGCGCACCCATCCGCCGACCGACGCCAGGCTTGCGCGGCTGGAGCGCATCGAGGCAATGCCGCAAAATACTCCCATTGCCGTCAAGGAGCAGCCGATGGTGACGATGGTCGGCCGGGGCCCGGGTTCGCTCAGACCGCGCTACCGGCTGACGGGGCTGTGGTTTTGATACCCTATCCGGTTGATCGGCTCACGGCCGTAGGGCGCAATAGGCCCCTCCTTCGGGGCCGTATCGCACCGCCACGGGTTCGACGATCGTCGCCGGAGCCGGCATCAGAGCGCGCCCTGCGCCCGCGGCCGGCGCAATACGGCCTGAAGAGCACTACTGTCCGGAATCCGCACACGGTCAACCTTGCCGAACATGCCGTTTTCGCGGCCTTGCGGGTCTTTTCCCGGCTGTCACCGACTTGAACTCCGCCTCTCTCGGCTTCGATGCTGCCGCCACTTGGTCGCGGTGTTTGGGAGTGCCGGAGGATGTTCGAGGGCAAGCTCGTGTTTGCGCAGCTGATGGAACACTTGCCTCTGCATACGCTGCGGCGGTGCATCGCGCGTTTCGACGGCGACCACGCGGTCAAGGATTTCAGCTGTCAAGATCAGTTCCGCTGCATGGCTTTTGCGCAGCTCACCTACCGCGACAGTTTGCGCGATACGATTACATGCCTGAACGCTCAGCGTCCCAAACTCTATCACATGGGCATTCGAGCCGCTGTCGCGCGCTCCACTCTGGCGGACGCCAACGAGCAACGAGATTGGCGCATCTACGCGACCTTTGCGCAGGCTCTGATCGTTCAGGCGCGCCAGCTGTACGCGGGCGATGCCCTTTTGCCCGATATCGCCAGCGCGGCCTACGCCCTCGACACCACCACCATCGACCTTTGCTTGTCGCTGTTCCCGTGGACTCCATCCCAAGGCACCAAGGCCGCCGTGAAGTTGCACACGATGCTGGATTTGCGCGGCAATATTCCGGCTCTCGTCCATATCGACCACGGCAAGACCTATGACACCGAGATCCTCGATGTCCTGCTGCCGGAGCCCGGCGCAATCTACGTGATGGATCGAGGCTTTCTCGATTTTTCTCGCCTTCACAGGTTGGCCGGGGCCGGCGCCTTCTTCGTCGTGCGCGCCAAGGAGCGGCAGAAGCTCAAACGCACGCGCTCCCGGCCGGTCGATCGCAGCAGCGGGGTCATCTGCGACCAGGATGTGCGGCTCACAGTCAGGGCGACGCGCGCCAAATATCCCGAAAGGCTCCGGCGTGTGCGCTATAGAGATCCCGAAAGCGGCAAGTCCCTCCAATTCCTGACCAACAATTTTCTAGCAACCCCGCTTGCCATCGCCGAACTTTACAAGCGCCGTTGGCAGATCGAACTCTTCTTCAAGTGGATCAAGCAGCACCTGCGCATCAAGTCGTTCTTCGGCGCGAGCCAGAATGCCGTCAAAACGCAGATATGGATCGCGGTTTCGGTCTACGTGCTGGTAGCGATCCTCAAGAAACGCTTGCGGCTCGAGGCCAGCCTTTACACAATCCTGCAAATGCTGAGCGTCACGATCTTCGAGAAAACACCGCTCGATCAACTACTTGCCGAAGCCCCACCGCACCATCAGCCGCACCCGACTGATAACCAATTGAACCTGTTTGACAATTAGCCGGACAGTAGTGCCTGTAGAGGCCCATTGCGCCCTACGGCCCAAAGAGCTTGCCCAGCCGCTCGCGCATCGGATCGTGCGTCAGGTCGAGATGGAGCGGCGTCACCGAGATGGCGCCCGAGTAGATCGCTTCGAGATCGGTGCCAGGGGTCGCGGCCGAGCGGCGGCGCGTGTAGGCGAGCCAGAAATATTCGTCCCCCCAGGTGTCGTGGCGCGCATCGATACCCAACAGTCCCGGATCGCGGCGGCCCTGGCGCGTGACGCGGATGCCCTCGACTTTCTCCGGCGCGCGGTCGGGAAAGTTGATGTTCATGAGTGTGCCTTCGTCCCACTCGGCCGAGAGCAGCTTCTTGATCAGATCGGGCCCGTGCGCGATCGCCGTTTCCCAGCGGGGCGTCTTGCTCTCCGAGCCGAAGGATTGCGATAGCGCCATGGAGCGGCAACCCACCAGCGTTCCCTCGAAAGCGCCGGCGATGGTGCCGGAATAGGTCATATCCTCGGCCATGTTGGCGCCGCGGTTGATGCCGGAGAGCACGAGGTCCGGCAGCTTCCCCTCGAGCACATGCCTGACCGCCATGATGACGCTGTCGGTCGGCGTGCCGCGCACGGCGAAGGCTTTGTCGGCGAGCTTGCGAAGGCGTAGCGGCTCGTGCAGCGAGAGCGAATGGCCCTTGCCGGACTGGTTCGTCTCTGGTGCCACGACCCAGACGTCGTCGGAAAGCTTGGCCGCGATCTCGCGCAGCGCGTGCAGGCCGGCCGCATCGATGCCGTCGTCGTTGGTCAGGAGAATGCGCATGGGGCCGCCCTTCTTGAGATGCGTTGGACGGTACTTCCTGTTGCGTGGCCACCGCTACCCGCCCCAGCGTGAGGGGGAAGCGCCAGCCGGGGGTCAGACCCTGCGGGTCTGACCCCATGGTCGAGCTTCGTGTTGGGGGTCAGACCCGCAGGGTCTGACCCCTGTCTGACATGCGAGCCCACTCTGGACGTCATTTCCATTACCCGCCGATCCGCGTCAGCCCGCCCATATAGGGCCCGAGTGCCTGCGGGATTGTGACAGTGCCGTCGGCGTTCTGGTAATTCTCGAGAACCGCAATGAGCGTGCGGCCGACAGCGAGACCCGAGCCATTGAGCGTGTGCACGAAGCGCGTGTCCTTGCCCTCCTTCGGGCGATAGCGCGCGTTCATGCGGCGGGCCTGGAAATCGCCGCACACCGAGCAGGATGAGATTTCCCGATAGGCGTTCTGCCCGGGCAGCCAGACCTCGATATCGTAGGTCTTCTGCGAGGCAAAGCCCATGTCGCCGGTGCACAGCAGCATGACGCGATAGGGGAGGCCCAAGCGCTTGAGCACCTCTTCGGCGGAAGCGGTCATGCGCTCGTGCTCGTCCAAGCTCTGCTCGGGCGTGGTGATCGAGACCAGCTCGACCTTGGAAAACTGGTGCTGGCGGATCATGCCGCGCACGTCCTTGCCGGCGGAGCCCGCTTCGGATCGAAAGCACGGCGTCCAGGCGGTCAAGCGCATCGGCAGATCGGCTTCGGCGACGATCTGCTCGCGGACGAAGTTGGTGAGCGGCACCTCGGCAGTGGGGATGAGCCAACGGGCAGCTTCAACGATCGGGCGAACACCCGTCAACTTGCCGTCCTTAAACTCGGGATGCTCGAGAAAAACCTTACCTTCATACGCCCGCTTCAGTTCACGTTCGCGCTTGCCTAGAAATTTGACCTCGATCTTCCCTGGCTCGTTTGTGAGGGCAATCTCAAATTCATCTTCACCAACAGGCTCAACAATGCTTGTCACGAATAGATCGTCTTTGAACTTCGGCAGGCTGCCAGTCCCGTAGACCGCCTCCGACTTCACCAGATACGGCGGCGCATACTCCGTATAGCCGCCGATCTGGCCCGTGGCCGGCGCCGTGTGAATGTCGAGCATGAATTGGGCAATCGCCCGCTCGAGCTTTGCGAGCTGGCCCTTCAGCACGACGAAGCGGGCGCCGGAAATCTTCGCCGCCGTCTCGAAATCCATGAGGCCTAGCGCTTCGCCGATTTCGAAATGCTGCTTGGGCGGGAAGTTGAATTGGCCCGGCGTGCCGACGCGGCGGACCTCTTTGTTATCCTCCGCCTCCTTGCCGTCGGGCACTTCTTCCCGGGGCAGATTCGGGATCGTCTCCAGCAGCTCCACCACCGCGCGGTCGTGGCCGCGCTCGTCCGCCTCGCCCTCCTGGATGACGCCCTTGAGCTCGGCCACCTCCTGCATGAGCTTGGCGGCCGTCGCCTCGTCCTTGGCGCCCTTGGCCTTGCCGATCTCCTTGGAGGCCGCGTTGCGCCGGGCCTGCGCCTCATGCAGCTTCGTCAGATGCTGGCGGCGCGCCTCGTCGTGCTTGAGGATCTCGGCCGACTTGGGGGCGAGGCCGCGGCGTTTCAGACCCAAATCGAACGCGTCCGGATTGTCGCGGATGAAACGGATGTCGTGCACGGCGGCACCTCGGTTTGGTGGTTTGACCGGTTGGCGACCCCTATAGGCCGGGGCGTCCCACCGGTCCAGCCGCCGTGTGACGCGGCGACGGCCGTGCCTGAGCCAACCAGAGTCCTAGTGGTCCGATTCAGACACTTGGTACCCGGCATCGGACCACTAGACTCTTGGCTTGGTGGAGCGATTCAGCTGACGGATGAGGACTCATCCGTCAGCATCGCACCACTAGGCGTCGAATAGCGACTTCTCATGCAACAGCTGGTTTCCCATTTGGCTCGATATGACCGCACACTTTCCTCCCCCTTCTTATGGGGGAGGACGGTTCGCCTTGGGTTTAGCGTCAGCTAAGCCCTTAGGCGAACATAGGTGGGGGTGCTCGTTCCGTGATCTCGGTGCTAATGGCGATCCGAGTCTCGACACCCGAACTCACACTTTTCGCCGCAACAGATAACTTGCGGGTCGTTGTAGACGATATCGCAGATGCTTCTGGCAAGTCCGTGTCGAACCTCCACGTCTCGCGCCGCCGAACCAGCACCCCCACCTTGGCGCGCCTAATGACTTGAGCGGCTGCGCGCTCAAGTCCAAGGCGCGCGGTCCTCCCCCATAAAGAGGGGGAGGAAGGGTGCGGCGCGCGCCTCCTCACCGGTCGAGAAAACGTGAATCTCATCGCCGGCCTCACCCACCCTTTGGCTGGCAGGCGAACACCTTGGGTCCGGCCGGCACGGCGCGCTGGCCCTGCGGACACTTACAGCGATTGCCGGCGGGCGTGCCGCCGATACACTGGACGCCGCCACCGCCGCCGCCCTGCTGATTGTTCTTTTTCTTCTTTTGCTGCTGGTTGCCGCCCTGCTGCTGGCCGTCCTGCTGTTGCTGTTGCTTCTTTTTCTGCTGCTGTTGTTGTTTCTGAAGCTGCTGCTGTTTCTTTTTGGCCTGCTGCTCCTGCTGCTGCAGCTCCTTCAGCTGCTGCTGCTTTTTCTTCGCTTGCTGCTGCTGGACATCGTCGCCCTTCTTTTTTTGCTGCTGCTGCTTCTTCAACTGTTGTTGCTGTTGCAGCTCGAGCTGCTGCTGGCGCTTTTTCGCCTGCTGCTGCGCGGACTCGTCCTGCTGCTGCTTCTTTTTCTGCTGCTGTTGTTTGTTCTTCTGCTGTTGCTGCTGCTGTTTCTGCTGCTGCTGTTCGAGCTGCTGCTGGCGCTTCTTGACCTTCGCCTGCTCGGACTCGTCATTCTGCTTCTTCTGCTGGGCATTATCGCCGCCCTTGGTCACGCAGCGATAGGCATTGGTGCCGGTCTGCTGGGCGCGGCTGCCCTGCGGACAGACGCAGCGCTTGCCCTGGGCATCGCCGCCCTGGCAGACGATCTTCGCCTGCGTGCCGCCATCGCCGTTGCCCGAGGCCTTCTTCGCAACGCAACGGAAGCGGTTCGCGGCAAGCCGCTGCCGATCGGTGCCGGCCGGACAGTTGCAGGTGTTGCCATCGAGATTGCCGCCCT
>CAVUIW010000007.1:0-28944 GCA_963741525.1 uncultured Alphaproteobacteria bacterium | reverse complement strand
ACACGCCGGGCGCGGAAGCCCCTTGCGCGAGGAAGGCATCGGCCGCAGCTTGCCCCTCATTGACGAAAATCGTTGCGGCCTCGGCCTGGATCGAAGTCCTGATGTTCACAACTTGGCCGTTGTGCTCCTCGTGGAAGACGTGGTGCACCGCGGGTCCGGCAGATCTTGTCCTTGCCGCGGCCGTCGCCGGTGATGATGTGATCGTTGACCGGGATACCGGGATTGGAGTCGATGAGCAGGTTCTGGCCGGTGCGCAGCACGTTGCCCTGCGCATCGCACGCGAACGGTGCCTGGGAACGTAAGCCGCCGGATCGTAACCGACGATCTGGGAGGTTCTAGAGGTCAGTCGCATCCGGCCTGAAGAGCAACTTGCCGACGGGGTCGACGCGCAGCACCGGTGCGTTGTGAAGGTCGTTCGTGTCATTGAGGATGACACCGATCCTGAGCGCGTTGATCTTGATGTCGGCCCAGGTGGCGAGGCCCTTGCGTCGCCGTCGTTGAGCGGGTCTGGTCGGTCAGGACGGCCGTGTTGCCCGAGACGACACGGCCGGTCGGACTGCCGTTCGCGTCATACTCGCGGATCAGGGCGTTGACGCTCTGGTGCGAGCCGTAGGTCTGGCTCTGGTCGATCAACAAACCGGTCTGGTTGACGAAGCGGGCCTTTGAATAGATATCGTCGGCCGTGTTCAGCACGCCATCTGCCCCGGCTGCATGGTAGGCGTCGTCGGCCGTGCCGGAAATGCCGTCGCCGCCGGCTTCGCCAGCGTTGGCGACGGCCGCGCGCCGGATCCGGATGGTGGTGACGTCGTCGAAGTCACCGGCGATGTTGTTTGCGCCGTCTGCATCGTAGAGCGGATCATTCGGCGACAACTTGACAGTGATCGTGGCGTTTGGATCGGTGTCGCGATTGACGAAGTCGAGGCCGTGGTCGAAGAACTGGCCGAACGCGACGAACCATCCATTGTAGCGCCCGCCGCGGAGCACGCCGGCGTTGGCGACAAACGCGGTGTCCTGGCCATTGAATTGCAGGCCTGCGAATTCCGAGTTCGGGAGCGAGTTCGTCGCCGCGCCGGCAGCCGCCGGATTGTACAAGGGGCTATTGGGGTCGGTAATACTCGAAGCCACGAGGTTCGAGACGAGCCGCGGGGCGGCATCACTCACTGCGCCGCCAGGGACATTGTAGCCGTTGCTGCCGCTGACCGGCGCGCTCAGGTCCTGCTGCCCGACGCTCAGATCGAGGAAAGGCTGGCTCGACTGGCCCCAGGTGCTGTGGGGACCCGGAACCCAAGTCTGCATGTTTGCGTCCCAACTCCCGCCGACGAGATTGTTGTTGGCGCCTGACACCTCGCGCAATCCGCTCGGATCAACGGCATTGGCGAGCGCCGAGTAGTTGAAAATGTTGGAAATCGATAAAGCCGCCATTTCCATCCGGCACGAGGTAGTTAATCGTGACCTGCCGCAGCAGAAAGTCGAGATCGGCGCGATTGAGGGTGATGGACATGACGCAACTCCACGCAACGGGTTACCGGCTCGATGGGGGTACCGGAGTGTCCGGCCCCCACCAGCGAATTGTCGCCAGGCCGTGCAATCGATGGCCTGATCACCTGTCGCGCGGATTGCTGTCAGCAATTTCAAGCCCGCGCCGATCTGAAGCGGGAAAGCCCTCAGAGCGGCGGATGCCGATCAACACCGTTCCGATCGCGGATTGCCGTTCGGAGACACGTTGACCAAGACCATTTTTTGCATGCTGTTCGGGCGTTCGGCTGACCACAACCTTCACGTCAGAATGCACGTTGGTAGCCACCGAACCTGACGGCGTCCTGACATTTCGCGGCGACAGCCGGCGTAAATCGCGAAGCGGGGATCGGGTTCGGCGCAAAGAAGCGGCGCCAATCCGTCTCGACGGCTCGATGCACAATGGTGATCGGCCTGGCCCGGTATGGGGGGGCCACCGGGCGAGGTTAGTGATCGGGTTTGCGATCGAAGGCAGACGCTGCGATGTTGCTCAGTCCGCGAGGACCCGGCCGTCGACCTCGAAGTCGTAGCCGAGGAGAATGAAGTCGCAGTGGTAGCCGAGGAGAATGAAGTACTCCAGATCCTCATTCGTCGTCGTGCCTTCCCGCCGCTCGCTCCACTTGGCGCCGGGAGCTATCGCCAAATCTTGGTGACGGCCTGGCTGGTCAGGCGGCGGCGGTAGCGGGCTAAGCGGCAGCTTTCTTTGGCGCGACCTCCAGCCCGTCGGCGAACTTCACACCCAGGATAAGCTTTGGCAACTAGGCGTGGCCGACGAGGCGGCGCCAGCTTTTCTGCGCGCCCGCGACCAGCTTGAAGACGTCGTGTCGAAGACGCGCCTCCGGCACAATGTCCCGATCGACTTCGGGCGGCGCATGTAGGGCGGGAGGATCGTCGGGGAGAAACGGATGCGGCTGGGATCGGCGGCGACCTCTGCCTCGATGGCCTGGGCGAGCAGGGCACGCGCCCCGCTGCGTAAGGCTTGCGTGAGTTGATCCTCGATTGTTCCCGGCTAAATCAGCCGGACGACGTTATCGTTGGGCACGGCATATCGCTCCTTTGGTGGAGACGTGGAGGCGTCAAGAACCCCCACGATTTGCCGTCTTCCCGATTCCAGCCGTCACCAACTTCCGGCCATAGTTCGGGTTAGATTCCCTCCCGGCTCACCAAAAAGCTTTTAGCGGCGCCCGCTTCATTTACCTGCCGAACGCATCCTTGAACGATTTGGTGACGGCGCGGCTGCCGTCGATCAGGAATTGGGTGTCCAGGCCGTTCGTCATCAGGCTGAAGCCCAGCTCGCGATAGGGCTTGATGTAGGCGAGTGAACCGACATCGATTGCCGTCGCGATGTCGGCCTTGCGGGCGGCCGCATTGATGCGCTTGTAGGCGGCGATGAGTTCGGGATGCAGCTTGCCGGGCTCCAGTCCCATCGACATGCACAGATCGAAGGGGCCGACGTAGAGTGCATCGACGCCCTTCACGCGCGCAATGTCCTCGACCGCCTCGACCGCCTCCTTGGTCTCGATCTGCAGGACGACCGCGCCATCGGCATTGGCCTTTGCGACGTAACCCTCCTCCATGTAGTAGTTGGAAGCCCGCCAGGGTCCCGCGCCGCGCTTTCCCATCGGCGGATACTTGGCCGCCGCGATCACCGCCTTGGCGTCCTCGACCGAGTTCACCATCGGCACCATGACGCCGGCGACGCCAGCGTCGAGCGCGCCCTTGATGAGGTCGGACTGGTTGGTCCGGACACGATAGAGAACGGGCATCCGGAAACGGTCGATCGCGGGCAGGATGCCGATCAGGGCGTCGGGCGGGATCGGCGCATGCTCGCCGTCGACGAGGATGAAGTCGGCACCCGACTGCGCCAGCGTCTCGGCCACCATCGGATGGGGGATCTGCATCCAGCCGCCGATCATCTCAGTCCGGGACCGGATCGTCTTCGCGAAGGATTTGGCCATTGCGGCGCGTCTTTCTGTGGTGATGAGTTGATGGTCTAGGCTGCCACGCGCTTGGGATCGAGGGCACCTCAAGACGTGCCCGCGTGCGCTTGGCCGCCTCGATGCCGGTGCCGCAGGCGGTCTCCATGTTGCCGATCTCGGCGAAGTAGTCGCCGGCGAAATGGATGTCGGTGTCGGTGCGTGCGCTGTAGCGGACCATGGCGCCGAAGTCGAAGCCAGGCGGGCGCCAGGTGTTGCCTGGCGACCATTTCTGCACCTTTGTCTCGCGGATCAGCGGCTCGAGTTCCGGATAGATCCGGAAGATGTCCGCGAGGTAGCGATCGCGGATCTCATCCTCGGAGAGCTGCATCATCGCGTGAGCGGGTGTTCCGCCGGAATAGACCATGAAGCTGCTGCCGGTTTTCTTGCCGCCGCGTGCGCGCAGCGGGTTCGTGTGATGGAACATCATGTTGATGGTCTGGCCCGGCACCGTGATGGCGTAGATATCGTCCCAGGGCATCGGCCCGGTCTCATCCGTCACGAAGCCCATGCTGGGGAACGGGCCGTAGCGCACCGCACCCAGAGTCGAGAGTACGTCCTCGGGAACGCCCTTGACGATTCCGGCTGCCGAAGGTGCCGGAACAGCGACGATTGCCTGCAGGGCGGACACCGTGCGCGGCTCGCCATTCTGTTCATAGGTGACACGCACGCGGCCACCGGTCGGCTCGACACTCCGCACTTTGGCGTGGCAAAGCGCGTGGTCCCCCAGCCGCTCCGTCATTGCCTCACCGAGCCGGCCCGAGCCGCCCAGCATGTTGACCGCCATCGAGTCGTTCTTGCCCGCCCACACCATGCCGAACAGAGTGATGCCGACACCGGCGCTGAACTCCTCCATCTCGGCGGCCGAGCGCTCACCAGCGGCGCGGAAGAGGGCCTCGATGCGCGGCGGCATGTTGCCGATGAGATCGCGGAAGGTGCGGTCGGACATGAATTGAGAGGCGCGCGCACGCCGGGCCTCGCTTGTCTCGCCTGGAAGCGGCTTCACGACCTCCCGCCAGCGCGCCACCGCGCCACGGATCTTGAGGCCGGCGCGGGCCATCGCCATGCGCTCCGAGAGCGAGAGCGGCAGCGTCAGCGGTAGGTTCGTCACATTGGTGGGGGTGACGACCTTGCCTGCGTGCCAGAGTGCGAACTTATTGCCGGGGATGTCGATCGCCTCGATGCCGAGCGCCGCCATGAGGTTGCGCATGTGGGAACCGGGCGCCGGGCAGAGATGGCCGCCGAAATTGATCCAGAAGTCGCCGCGCGTCTCCGAGTAGAGGCGCCCGCCCAACCGGTGCGATTGTTCGAGGACGAGGATGTTGCGGTCGCGCAGCTGCCAGGCCGCGGCCAGGCCGGCCGGTCCGCCGCCGATGATGACGGCGTCGTAGAGGGGTTCGCTCATGCCGGTGTCTCGCGCTGGGAGTGAAGTGCGAGGGCAACCCTAGACGCATCCCATCGGCTGGCCAAGCTCGGCACGGCCAGCGCATACGAGCCCGTCGTCAGGCGGCGGCCTCGCCAATTCCGATCTCGAGCAGCGGCAATCCGCCGATCCGGCCGGCGAGACGATCGCCGGGTTTGACGGGGCCAACGCCGGCCGGCGTGCCGGTAAAGATGAGATCGCCGGGCTCGAGCCGGTAGAAGCGCGAGACCTCGGCAATGATTTCGGGCACGGACCAGATCATGTCGGCGATACGGCCCTGCTGCTTCACCGCGCCGTTGACGTCGAGCGAGATCCCGGCTGCGGAAATGTCGCCCGCCTGAGCCTTGGGAACGAGGTCTCCGAGGGGCGCGGACTGCGGCACGTTCTTTGCGACGTCCCACGGCCGCGCCATATCCTTGGCGATCTGCTGCAAGTCGCGCCGCGTCATGTCGAGGCCGACGCCATAGCCCCAGACGAGCTCGCCGGCATCGGTGGGCGCGACACGAAATCCCGAGGCGCTGATCGCGACCGCCAGCTCGATCTCATAGTGGTAATTCTTCGTTTCCGGCGGATAGGCGATCGTCGTGCCCGAGGGCACCACCGCTTCCGCCCATTTGGTGAAGAAGAAGGGCGGCTCGCGCGTCGGGTCCTTACCCATCTCGCGGGCATGATCGGCGTAGTTGCGGCCGATACAGAACAGCCGCCGGACGGGAAAGCCGCTGCCGGACACCCCGGAGATCGGGGCAAGGACGGGCGCGGGCGGGGTGAAGAGAGGCTTCAATGGGGGCATGGCTGGATTCATTTCTAGTGCGGCTGCACGAATGGGCTTGGCACGTGGGGCCGGCGTGGGTCAAGGCGAAGGATTGTGCGGTCGTGTATCAGCCTAGAACGTCGCGCGTGGCACTAAGCCGACGTCGCGACGATCTCTCGATGCGAAGCAGTCTGATGAGATGGCTTCTCGATACAAACCGGGGCTCTCGTGTCGCCGTGCCCTTTGTTCTGACATACTCGCCCGTCCATTTTTCCAGACAGGAACTCAGACGACACACCAGCATTGGTCGGCATCGTAGCGAGTAAAGCCTTTGAAATTGGTTCTGGGGATGCGAGCTAGTACCCGCTATCTCACTTGACTGAGTCACGTTTGCACTATCGCGATGCCGCGCGCCGTGATTCAACATGGCATGATTTCAGCGGCACAGAAAGTCCGGTTGCGGCGTGGCGATCGCGCGATCCTGGAGGCGCGGGTTCGGGCGTCGACGACCGAGCAGCGGCATGTTTTGCGGGCGCGCATTGTGTTGGCGGCGGCTGCCGGGCACACGACGCGGCAGATTGGCCGCGATCTCGATACGACGCCGACCACGGTGAGCCTTTGGCGCATCCGCTACGCGCAGGAAGGTCTTGATGGGCTGGAAGATCGCGACCGCGGCGGACCGCCGGCGCTTTACGGCGAGGCGACCGATGCGGCCATTCGCAAGGTCCTCGATGCTCCGCCACCGAAGGGTTTCGCGCGCTGGAGCGGACCGTTGATCGCGGACGCGCTGGGCAATGTTGATGTGCAATACGTGTGGCGATCGCTGCGCAAGCAGAAGATCGATCTGGCGGGGCGCAAGAGCTGGTGCGAGAGCAACGATCCGGACTTTGCCGCCAAGGCCGCCGACGTGGTTGGGCTCTATCTGGCGCCTCCCAAGAACGCGGTTGTTCTCTGCGTCGATGAAAAGCCGTCGATCCAGGCGCTGGAACGGGCGCAAGGCTACTTGAAGCTGCCCAACGGCCGTACGTTGACGGGCCACAGCCACGACTACAAGCGGCATGGTACAACAACGTTGTTCGCGGCCTTCGAAGTGGCCACCGGCAAGGTCAAGGCCAAGCACGAGAAGCGCAGGCGCCGAAAGGAGTTCTTGGCCTTCATGGACGAGATCGTCGCAGCCTATCCGAAGAAACGCCTCGAGGTGATCCTCGACAATTTGAACACCCACAAGAAGAACGAGGGATGGCTCGCGCAACATCCGCTCGTAACCTTCCACCACACGCCGACGCACGCATCCTGGCTCAACCAAGTCGAGGGATGGTTCTCGATCCTGCAAGGCCAGTCGCTGGCCGATGCCTCGTTCACCTCCATCGAGCAGCTCAAGGAGCACATCAATGCCTTCATCCAAACCTACAACGACGACGCCGAGCCGTTCGTCTGGACGAAGTCGAAAGTTCACCAACGCCGTGTCAGAGGTCGCCGTCTTAGGGACTTGTAATTCCGGGTACTAGACCGTTTTCCGATCCTACGGAATCGGAAAGCCGGTCTAAGTTATTGGCTTTGAGCACTTTCTTTCGACCAACCGGTATCCACTTGGTCGGAAAGTGCTCTAGAGCATTTTTCGATCATACGCGATCATATCCTGCGTTGTGGAAGTAGCCCTGGCAATCTTGCGCGGTGATCTTTGGAAGGGCGTCGGCGATGGCTTGATCGAGAGCCGGAATGGTCCGCGCCGCGACCTTCTTCAGAAACGCCTTGAGCTGAGCGAAGGCGTTCTCGATCGGATTGAGATCGGGCGAATATCCCGGTAGATAGCGCAACTGTGCGCCATGGGCCTCGATGGCCTCTCTGACGCGTTCCGGCTTGTGCGCCGGCAGATTGTCCATGACGACGACGTCGCCGGGCTTGAGCGTCGGCGCCAGGCCTTGCTCGATCCAGGCGTGGAACGCCACGCCGTCCATGGCGCCGTCGAGCACCATCGGCGCCGTCATGCCGCCAATGCGCAGGCCGCCGACGAAGGTTCGCGTCTTCCAGTGGCCGTGCGGAATGCTGGCCTGACAGCGCGTGCCTTTCCGCGAGCGTCCGTAGAGCCGCGCCATCTTCGTCGAAGCTCCTGTCTCGTCGACGAATACGAGGCGCTCCACCTCAAGGCTTGCTTGCTCCGCCGACCAGACCCGGCGTGCCTCGGCGATGTCGGGACGTCCGCGCTCGCTGGCGCATGAGCTTTTTTTTATACGTCTCGTCGTGACGCTCGAGCAGCCGCCAGACCGCGCTCTGTGAAAACTTCTCGCCGTGACGCTCGCTGAGGCGCTCCGCGATCTCGGCGAGCGTCACGTCGACCTCGACGCGAAGCCAGCCGATGATCTGTGCGGCAAAAGCCTCGATCCGCCCCGATCGGCGGTCGCCGCCCTGCGGACGCGGCCTGGAGCTTCCGCTTTTGCGCCAGCAGCCGACGATCTTCACTGCCGACGACGGTGCGACGCCGAAATGCTCGGCCGCCTCCCGGCAACTCATGCCTTGCTCGACCGCGCCAACTAAACGCTCACGAAGATCGCTCGAAAGAGGTTTCGTCATGCCGACCGGCCTCCTTCGCCGGTCTCCAGCATGAATCACTGTTCGCCCCTCTTGGGAATCCCATCCGATTCCGTTAGATCGAAAAATGCTCTAAGTGGAACCATAGCCTGCGTTTCTGAAGTAGTTGGTACATTCGTTCGGCGAGAAGTGCTGAAGCAGTTCTCCGGTCCTGCACCAAAGGGCTTCGAGGGTTCTCTCTTCCGCCTTTCGCAGCAGGGTCTTCATCTTGGCGAAGACCTGCTCGATCGGATTGAGATCGGGCGAGTAGGGCGGGAGAAACGCCAGGCGCGCTCCGGCCGAGCGGATCGCCTTGCGGATCGCATCGCCTTTGTGGGAGCCGAGATTGTCGATGACGACGATGTCGCCCGCATGGAGTGTCGGCATCAGGATTTGCTCGACATAGGCGAGGAAGCTTTCGCCGTTGATCGGGCCGTCGATGACGCATGGCGCAGTGATACCGTCATGCCGGAGCGCGGCCAGGAAGGTCGTCGTCTGCCAATGCCCGTGCGGCACCTTTGCGAGTAGCCGCTCGCCGCGACGCCACCAGCCATGAGTGCGGGTCATGTTCGTCTTCGTCCAGGTCTCGTCGATGAAGACCAGGCGCTCGATGGCCAACCGTGGCTGGAAGCGCCGCCACCAGTGGCGACGGCGCGCAACGTCAGGCCGATCCTGTTCACTGGCGTGCAGCGTTTTTTTTGAAGCTGACACCGGCCCGCTTGAGAAAGCGCCAAAGCGTGTCGCACGACACGGTCACGCCGCGCACCGCGGCAAGCTCACCCAAAAGGTCATGCAGCGTCAGATCGGGCTTCTCTTGCAGGCGGGCCAGTAACCAACCGCGCTGCTCTTCAAGGAGATACGGCCGCTTGCCGCCCATCGGTTTGGCGGCAGGGCTTCCGGTCTGGCGCTGCCGCTGCGTCCACTTGACGACCGTAGAGGGGACGAGGCTGTTCAATTCGGCGACCTCGTGGCAGCTCATGCCGTCGGCAACTTGCGCCACGACGCGCTCACGCAAATCGAGGGAATAGGGTCGAGCCATGCATGCTGGCCTCCAACTCCAGCATGTAGCTTAAATCAGATCCTGGCTGATTTGGGAATCCCGCCGATTCCACTAAAGTCGGAAGAACTCTAGCACAACCCACCCCACTTGCGTCCCCGGCCGCAGCGTGGCCGGCCTCGCCGGACACGCAAAGAGCCGGGGCCTTCACACGGGCATGCTGAGAAACCGGACTTCACACGGCGAGGGGTGATGATCCCGGATAGCCGCGCCGATGCGCGGCTTCCGGGAACGCAAGGGGAGAGGCGCGCCATACCCGCACACTGGCGGCGGCCCATGAGGCATGTTGGAGGGTGCTGGCCATCAGGGTGTTTCCGCTTTTGTTCTCATCACTCCAACACACTAGCACCGTGGCTTGTCGTGCTTCTTACCGGAGAACCGCTTCGCACTTTTACGGAAGCACTCTACGTATTGTACGACCCCGCCGTCCAATGCTTTTCGGCGCGCCAGTTGGGCGAGAGGTTCTTGAACCGGTCGAGCGTCAGCGCCGAGATCGGCGCGTTGGTGGCGCCGTGGAGCGCGAGGCCACTGAGCGCGACGCCCAGCGCCGGCGCCATGCCGAGGCCGTGACCGCCGGCGGAAGCCGCGACCAGTCCGGCAGGCGTTTCGAAGCGATGGATGATCGTCATCTGATCGATCGTGATATCGACCACGCTCGCCCAGGACCGCAACATCTGCGCCTGCTTGGCGATCGGCAGAATCTCGATCAATCGCCGCGCCATGTTGCGCACTATGGGCGTGTTGGGCTTCTCGGGCTCAGCGTCGAGCGCTGTGTCGATCCATTCGTGCGGACCACCATTGAGGTGGATGTTGCCACGACGTGTCTGGCGCAGCGATAGCCCGTGGCCGATGAGGCAGTAGTCGAAAAGCGGCGGCAGCGGCGTCGTCACCATGGACTCGAGCCGGACGGGCGCGGTCGGGAAGACGACCCCGAACGGCGCGAGCAGCGTGACATTGTTGGCGCCTGCGGCGAGCACGACCGTGCCGCCGAGAACATCGCCCTTCGAGGTGCGAACGCCCGCGACTTTGCCCGAGCTTTCGATGACGGACAGGACGGCGACATGCTCCAGCGTCTCGCCGCCGAGATCGGCATAGGCCCAGGCGAAAGCCTGGCTCGCGCGTTGCGGATTGGCGTGGCCCGATCGGGTCGTGTGGATGCCGCCGATGACTGTCTCCGAGAGCGCCGGCAGCAGCTCGCGGCAGGTCTTGGCATCGATGAAGTCGAACTTGATATCCGTCGTCTCAAAGCTCTTGTAGACCGCCTTCAGCCCGGCGAGTTCCTTGTCGTTGAAGGCCGTCCACAATCGGCCCTTCTGCGTCCACTCCGTCGGATAGCCGAGTTCCTCGTCGAGGCCGGGCCAGAGTTGCTCGGCGAGGAGTGCCAAAGGACATTCCTCGGGTGTCTCGCCTCTGAGACTGAGGAATCCAGTGGCACGCGAGGAGGCCTCATAGGCGAGCGCGCCGCGGTCGAGCACGATGACCTTGGCGCCGGCCTTGCGCGCATAGTAGGCGGTCGCGAGCCCGACGAGGCCGCCGCCGACGACGATGAGATCGTATCCGCTCACAGCACTAGTCCTGCTGAACATAGGGCTCGAGCCAGTGCGGCCAGCGCTCGCGGGTATCCACGGTGTCGTCCTCGGCCGAGATCAACGTCAGATCGATCGGGCGCACGGGAAATCGATACGACGCCGGCTTGATGCGGGCGAGGTCGACGCCGTGAGCGATCGAAAGGAGAAGTGCTGCCTCGTCGCGGCAGCGCTTGCCCTGGCAATGGCCCATGCCGACGCGGGTCATGCGCTTGACGAGGTTCTGGTCGATGGTTCCGGCGACGACGGGCGATTTCGCCTGTCTCAAACCGCTGCCCAGATACTTGGGCGGGGCGAGATCAAGAAGCGCGGCGCGGCTTACGGCCTCGCACTGGCAGAGCAGGACATCCTTACCGCCGGTGCGGAGCAGGGCTGCGAGCCAGAGGCGGAGATAATCGGCTGGCGTGCGCGCGTTAGGCTCCTCGCTCACAGTCTGCGCCGCGACGCTATGCGTCCCCCCGATGGCGCCGAGTAGGCGTGCAATCTGATCTGAGCCACGATTGTAGTGCGAGAGCCAATGGACGTTTGATTGCGTGGTTTCGAGCACCTGCGGACGTATTGGGCAGCCAGGTGCCGAAATGCTCGGAGAACTGAAGCTCGCACCCCATGGCGGCCGGCAGCTCGATATTGGGCAAAGTGCCGATGGCGACGCATATCGTGTCGCACGCGATCTCGCGACGCATCCCGCTGCCGTCGCTCGCGACAAGCGTCGCGGAAGTGATCGAGGTCGTGCCGTTGGCGGCTTCGACTACCGTGCCGAAGACCACGTCGATGCCATGGTCGCGCACCCAAGCGAGATCGGCGGTCGAACCTTGAAACGAAGAGGATGGTTCGATCAGTCCGGCGATTCCGACACCTTTCTCTCTGGCGCTGCGCGCAAACGCAACCGCCTCCGCCGTCGTCCCGAGCACGAGCACGCGCTCACCCTCGAAGCACTGATAGGCGTCGAGTAGCTTCGACCCCGCAAGCACACCGAGCACACCCGGCAACTCCCAGCCGCGGAACGAGGGCACGAAGTCGCGCGATCCGGTCGCGAGCACCAGGTGATCATAGTCGATCATCGCGTTGCCATCGTCCGAGACGATCCCGACTTTGGGCTGGCCGATGTGCCGCGAGTTCGCGGAGTTCTGGAAAGTCCCCCAGGCGACGGTTCCGGTCCGGACATCGACCTCGGCTTCAGCACAGGCCATCAGGGATTCGTTCGATCCGAGAACACTCTGGGCGACCGCAACGCGATTTCGCAACGCGGCCGGCAAGCCGTTGCCCCAGAAGTAGGGCGCATCGATCGACATCGCCGTGAGGCTCTGGGGGTGCTCGTCGATGAGCGTCACGTCGTGCCCGGCCTTCTTCGCTTCGAGTGCGAACCGGCTACCGAGCGCGCTCGCGCCGACGACGACGATGCGGCCTGTGCTCATGATCCTATCTCGTTCGCCATGGCAGGGTTCTCTATAGCACTTTCCATCCGCTTGAGTACCGGTCGGTCGAAGAAAAAGGTCTCTGAGCCGAAATCCCAGACCGCCGTCGGATCCGCGGTGCTCGGGATACGGTCTGGAGGCGACGCCGGGAGACGATGAGCCTGGATTGAGAAAGGGTGCCCATGCGACGGGCGGGTAGCCGACAAACAGGCCAACCGGCGTCGATCGACTGTGCTCGGGACAAGCAAAAGGCCGACAATCTGTGAGAAATACTCCGTTGCTACCGCAACTTAGTATGCTTCTGCTTGCGTGACCGTGTGAATCACTTCCTAATGCTCCCGAGCCCGACCACTGCCCTGGGACGGCTCAAAGCCACAGCCGAGTATGCTGTTGGTACAATAGGAAGGGAGCGGCTGCCCCGCTCTCCTCTTCAATCAGACCTCAATCTCACTCGACCCACGATTGCGGCTCGGTCGGCTTCAAAAGCCCTCCGAGCCGTAACGCCATTGTGGCCTTCGCAAGCCCTGTCGCGTCGTCGATCTCGACGCAGAGGCCGGAGAGCGTGGCGGGGCCGAGCGCCGGCTCGAAGCGCGCGCGCGGGATGCGGGTCATGAAGCGGTTGATCGGTTCCTCGATGTCCATGCCGAGGACGCTCTCGTAATCCCCGCACATGCCGATGTCGGAGACATAAGCCGTGCCCTTCGGCAGGATGCGATCATCCGAGGTCGGCACATGCGTGTGCGTGCCGACGACGAGGCTCGCCCGGCCATCGACAAAATACGCCAGCGCCTGCTTCTCGCTCGTCGCCTCGGCGTGGAAATCGATGACGATTGCGTCGGCGGCTTGCTTGAGCGGGCAGGCTACGAGCTCGCGATCGATGGCGCGGAAGGGATCGTCCTGCTCGCCCATGAAGACGCGGCCGATGGCATTGATGACGAGCACCTCGGCGCCGTTCTTCGCCTTGACGAGCGTCGTGCCGCGTCCGGGCAGTGCCCGGCGCCATGTTGAGCGGGCGCACGAGACGCGGCTCGCGACCGATGAAAACGAGCGCCTCCTTCTGGTCGAAGGCGTGATTGCCGAGCGTCACCGCGTCGGCTCCGGCATCGATCAGCTCGGCGCAGATCGCCTCCGTGATGCCGAAGCCGCCGGCCGAATTCTCGCCGTTGATGGCAACGAAATCCAGCCGGTAGCGCTCGATGAGGCGGGGCAGGTGCTCCAGCACCACCGCCCGGCCCGACCGGCCGACGACATCGCCGAGGAAGAGGAGGCGCATGGGGGGAGGCTTTCGCAGTTGTTCCGCCCCCGTTCCCTATCAGGCCCCGGCCCTGGCGTGCAACCGGGCGCCCGCGTTCGGCGGAACATCGACGAGGTGTGGGAAATCCCACAGACACGATCGGCCGTCTGCTGAGACAAAGGTCCTGACGGCAGCGCACCTCTGTGACGGTGCATCCACTCCAGGAGATGTTTCATGGCACTCAAGCGCGGCACCAACCTTCGCGACGTCATCAGCGGCACGAATGGTAACGACGTCCTACTCGGTCTCGGCGGCAACGATACCCTGACCGGCAAGAGCGGCAACGATCTCATGGACGGCGGCACGGGTGCCGACCGGATGACCGGCGGCAAAGGCAACGACACCTACATCGTCGACAATGCCGGCGACCGGGTGATCGAGCTGGCCAATCAAGGGACCGACACGGTCAAATCTTCGATCTCGCTGACCATCGGCGTCAATGTCGAGCACCTCATCCTCGCCGGCACCAAGGCCATCAACGGTACGCTGAGCAGCTCGGCTGGCGAGATCGGCAACTCCCTCACCGGCAACGGCGCGGCCAACACTCTGACGGGTGGGCAGGGCCATGACGTCCTGGCTGGCGGCCTCGGGGCGGACACGCTCAACGGCGGGATTGGGAACGACACGCTGCTGCCTGGGGCGGGCAATGGCGTGGCCGACGTCATCAATGGCGGCGACGGCTTCGACACGGTCGATTATAGGGACGCGCTCGGCGGCGTGAAGGTCAGCCTAGGTGCAAACGTCTTTCAGGGACATGCCGCAGGTGATTTCATCACCAATGTCGAGAGCATCGTAGGCTCCCGCTTCGCAGATGATCTTCAGTCCTCTGGGATCGATGGCTCGTTCGCCTTCGGCGGTGGAGGGAACGATATCGTGCGCGGGAACGATACCGCTGTTTATGACCGCCTGCGCGGAGATGATGGGTTCGATACGCTCATTGGCGGGACGAACCAGGAAGATTTCGTGCTTCAGTACGATCGTGGAATGGACGCGATTTCCAAATACAGACTTTTGAGCGATGATCACATTCTCATCGATGCGGATGAGTTCGGTCTGAGCCTTACGGTCGAAACCAGAACCATCGTCAATGGCACAGAGTTTTCCTCCGGTGATTTTAGTGCGGGCATACCTGGCTTTACCTTTGATAATCGTCTCGTTTACGACACCACCTCGAACATTCTCTGGGCGGACAAGGATGGATCGGGCACGGCCTTTGCCGCTGTTCCAATCGCATTTATCAGCTCCGACGGGTTCGACCCGACTGCGGCAGACATCTGGTTGCGAGACCTCTGACATAGGAAGCGGACCGGTCTCGGCGATGGCCCCTCGCCGGCGGCAACTTTGTGCTCTGCGGCAGCACTTTTCAGGTTACGGGCACGATCCTCCTCGTGCCCGGCGGGCGGACTGGCCTCGGCGATCGTCCCTCGCCGCATCCAGCCCGCCTCTTTTACCTCAACCCTCCAATTGCTCGCGCAGCATTTCCAGCCGCAACCACTCCTCTTCCAAGGCCGACAACTGCTCGCGCTTAGAGGCGAGCGCGGCGGCGGTGTCGCCATAGGACTTGGGGTCGCGGCGGAAGAGGGCGGGGTCGGCGAGCTTTCGCGACAGTGCCGCGATTTCCGCCTCGGTGGCGGCGATCCTCGCGGGAAGCGTGTCGAGCGCGTGCTTCTCGTTGAATGATAGCTTGCGCTTGGCTTGTGCCGCTTGCGACTTCCCGGCGGCAGGCTTCGGCTTGGCCGCCTCGGCCGAAGCCGCCTCCACGCCCCGGCCCCTTTGCGCCACCATATCGGAATAGCCGCCCGCATATTCCACCCAGCGCCCCTCGCCCTCGAAGGCGACGACCGCGGTTGCGACGCGATCGAGGAAATCGCGGTCGTGGCTAACGACGAGGACGGTGCCGGGATAGTCGGCAATGTGCTCCTGCAGGAGGTCGAGCGTTTCGAGGTCGAGATCGTTCGTCGGCTCATCGAGCACCAGGAGGTTGGAGGACTCGGCGAGGAGGCGGGCGAGCAGCAGCCGCCCCCGCTCGCCACCCGAGAGCACGCGGGTCGGCGAGCGGGCCTGCTCGGGCGCGAAGAGGAAGTCCTTGAGGTAGCTCGCGACATGCACGCGGCGTCCGCCGAGCGACACGGTATCGCCGCTGCCGCGCGTCAGTACCTCGGCAACCGTCGCCTCTGGGTCGAGCGCGGCGCGATGCTGGTCGAGCGTCGCCATCTGGACGTTGGCGCCCATGCGAATGCTACCGGCATCGGGGGCTAACGCGCCGGTCAGCATCTTCAGCAGCGTCGTCTTACCCGCGCCGTTCGGCCCGATAATGCCGATGCGGTCGCCACGACCGATGCGGGTCGAGAAAGGCGCGACGATGATCCGGTCGCCGAAGCGTTTCGCGATACCCTTCGCCTCGGCGACGAGCTTGCCGGAGCTTTCGGCCTCGACCGTCGTGAACTTGACGGAGCCGGCAACGCTGCGCGCGTCCTGCCGCTCCTTGCGCATGGCGGCGAGCGCCCGGCTGCGGCCCTCGTTGCGGCGCCTGCGCGCGGTGACGCCGCCATAGTGCATCCACTGGATCTCGCGGGCGATCTTCCGGTCGAGCTTGTGGGCGTCCAACTCCTCCTCCTCGAGGAGCTTGTCGCGCCAGGCTTCGAACTCTCCAAAGCCCCGATCGAGGGAGCGCGTCGCGCCCCGGTCGAGCCAGACGGTGCGCCGGGATAGCGTTTGCAAAAACCGCCGGTCGTGGCTGATGAGGACGAGGGCGGCCGGATGATGCTGCAACTCCTGCTCGAGCCACTCGATGGCCGGCAAGTCGAGATGGTTCGTCGGCTCGTCGAGGAGCAGCAGATCGGGCTCGGCGGCGAGCGCCTGTGCCAGGGCTGCTCGCTTGATCTCGCCGCCGGAGAGCCGATCCGTTGCCTCCTCGCCGGTGAGCCCAAGTGCCATCAGCGCCTCGCGGGCCTTGTGGGTCTCTCGCTCGCCCAAGCCGGCTGCCGCGAAATCGAGAACTGTGTCGTAGGCGGAGAGGTCCGGCTCCTGGGCGAGATAGCGGATGCGGATACCGGATTGTACGGTGCGCTCGCCATCGTCAAAGTCGACCTGACCGGCCGCGATCTTGAGCAACGTCGACTTGCCCGAGCCATTTCGCCCGACGAGGCAGAGCCGGTCACCCGGGAAAATCTCAAGCTCCGCCCCCTCCAACAGCGGCGTGCCGCCAAAAGTCAGGCGGACGTCGCGGAGCGAGAGGAACGGCGGGGGCATGGGGGGCGAGGACTGCTCTGGCTTCGGGTTGCATCGATTATCGCCTCGGGCCCGCAATGTACATGCGAAGCGCGGTTTCGCGGCTTGACGGGGGCTGGTTCGAGGCGGAAGCTTTGGCCAAATCGGCCCCGAGGAGCCCCGCCCATGCAAGACCGCACGCCCGTCAACGCCAACCGCTGGAAGCGCTTCGCCGACTGGGACGAGCGGCCGCTTCGACAAGACCGGTTCGCGGCGGAGGATGCGCTGAACGGTTTCTCGGCCTTCAAGAGCCCGAAGGATCCGGCGCCGGGGCTCGTCGTCAAGGGTAGGCAGATCGTTTCAATGGATGGGGTCGCCGCCGCCGACTTCGACATGATCGACACCTTCATCGCCAACCACCATCTCGACCTCGAGATGGCCGAGGAGGCAATGGCGATCCCTTCTTCCGATCTTGCGCGCCGCCTCGTAGATATGCACATTCCACGAACAGAGCTGACAAGGCTCGCCCATGGCATGACGCCGGCCAAGCTCGCGGAGGTGGTGGCGCATCTCTCGGCTATCGAGATCGCTTTTGCCTACTCGAAGATGCGGGCGAGGAAGACGCCGGGCAACCAGGCCCACGTCACCAACGCCAAGGACGATCCTCTCCAGCTCGCGGCTGACGCGGCGACCGCCGTTGCCTTCGGGTTCGACGAGATCGAAACGACGCAGCGGGTGGCGCGGAACGCCTGGTCGAATGCCGTTGCTTGCGCAGTGGGCGCAGCGGTCGGGCGCTGGGGTACGCTGTTCCAATGCTCGTCGGAAGAGGCCGAGGAACTGCAGATCGGCATGGCCGGCTTCTCCTCCTACGCCGAGACGGTCTCCGTCTATGGCACCGAGAAGACCTTCATCGACGGCGACGACACACCCTGGTCGAAAGCCTTTCTGTCGGCGGCCTACGCCTCGCGCGGCATGAAGATGCGCTGCACGTCGGGGGCGGGATCGGAGCTCTTGATGGGCTTCCACGAAAGTAAGTCGCTGCTCTATCTCGAAGCGCGCTGCTTGTGTCTCCAACGCGCCATGGGTGTGCAGGGGACGCAGAACGGCGGCATCGATGGTGCGCCGTTGACCTGCACGGTGCCGGGCGGCATGCGCGAGCTAATGGCCGAAAATCTCATCGCCGTCTGGCTTGACCTCGAATGCGCCTCCGGTAACGATGCGCGGGCCTCCGAGTCCGAGATCCGCGTCGGCGCGAAGATTCTCCCATACCTCATCGCCGGCTCCGATCTCATCTGCTCCGGCTTCGGCTCGATCCTGAAGTACGATAATTCCTTCAATGCCTCGCTGCTGAATGGCGAGGAGATGGAGGACTATCTGGTCCTCCAGCGCGACTTCGAGGCCGACGGCGGGCTGACGCCGGTCGAGGAGACGCGCGTGCTCGAATTGCGCAAGCGCGCCGTCGAGGCGCTGAAGGCGGTACTCGAGGAATTGGGCTTGGCGCAACCCACATCCGAAATGGTTGCTAGCGTGGTCGCGGCCTCGGGGTCGGATGAGACGCGCAGCTTCGGGCCGCGCGAGGCAGGCCTCATCTCGGACGCCATCAAGGCGAAGGGCATCACCGTCGTCGATGTCATCAAGGCGTTGGCCAGCCGCGGTTTCCGCGAGGAGGCCGAGAACCTGCTCTCGATGGTGAGGCTCAGGGTCTCGGGCGACTATCTGCAGACCTCAGCCGTTATTCGCGACGGCCGCATCGTCAGCGCCGTCAATGATCCGAACGACTACACGGGTCCGGGCTCCGGCTATCGCGTCAGCCCAGAGCGCAAGCGCGAGTTGTCGGCGATCCGCGACGTGCTCGACCAGGAAGAGGTGTTGCGTGCGGAGAATGTACATCGGGCATCGGAAGCAAGTCTCATCACCTACAAGACGATGGGCGAGGCGGAGGCCGGCACGGACACCAAAGAGATCGTCATCGGCATCTCGCCCGCTTTCGGTTTGAAACTCTTCCGCACGCTTGCGGGCCATCCCTTGTCGAGCGTGCTCAGCGAATTGATCGGCGGCATCGAGGAGGGTGGGGCTAGGGCCCGCGTCGTGCGCATGAAGCACACGGCCGATACGTCGTTCCTCGGCCTCAGCGCCGCGCGACTCGCGGGCTCCGGCATCGGCATCGGCATCCAGGCCAAGGGCACCGCCGTCATCCACCAGAAGGACCGCCTGCCGCATCACAATCTCGAGCTGTTCTCGAACGCCCCCATCACCCATCTCGCGCACTATCGCGCCATGGGCCGGAACGCGGCGGCGTATGCCAAGAGCGAGATCCCCGATCCGATCGTCGTCCCCTATCGCGGCGAGGCCAACGGCGCGCGGTTCCACGCGCGCGTGGCGCTCACCTACGCCATCGAGACGGAGATGGCGGTGGATGGGGCGAGCCCGGAGGAGGTGGGGGTCAGTCTATGAAATCGCCGCCAAATTCCCGGCCCCAATTCGCCCTGCGCCGCATGTCCGGGCACAACGCCATGAAGGCCGAGGACATCGCCTATTGGGAGGACCAGCCAACGCATGGCCGCATGCAGAAAGTCACGGAGCTTTCTACAGCGGCCTATGCACCAAATGGAATTGAGAAAGTCCCCGGAATTCGAAGCTCTTTTGTCCGAATTTCGCGAAGTGCAAAAATAGAATTTCAGTAGCTGTAGCGAGAGCATGCCTGTGAAAGGTCGAAATCGGAAAAGGGGATATCGAGGAAGCACCGGACTGCGAAATCACTCGCGTCTGTCAAAGCACGAGATCGAGTTCTTAGCCAAGCACTTCGAACGGCGAGCGAGGGGTGCTGCCAATGCCGACGCACTCACAAAGCCATCGAAGCATAACCGCACAGGTAGGCTGTGGACGACTGAGGAGTCAGTGCGGCGAGCGGTAGAACTGGCGGGTGCATTGAACGACAGCGGTCGACTTTCTCCCGAGGAATACTTCTTCTATCGATTGTATCCTGTCGAACGCCTTCATGAACACCGCTGGTTGAGCGTGGAGTACAAGAAAGTTCTTGATCCAATCAATTCGAAGATCGAAGCCATTGAGCGACTTCACGGGCTGGAGCCGGGTCAGTCTTGGTCGCGCGGCAATGGTCCTAGGGAGTACCAGCGGCTCGCTCTGCAGTTCGAACTCAAGCTCGACGAGAAATTCAGCTCATTGCTCTTGTCTTTCGGTTTGAAGGATATTGCTAAGCTGTGGCGACACAATAGGACTCAATTTGATCAGATGCGCGAGGCTGGAAGGCTCGTCGTGCATGAAAGAGACAATAAGGAGAGCGCCACGCGCCGGCTCATCTTGTTTTATGAGGCGGAGGCCAAGCGGTGTTCTCGGGCGAAGGCCTACCTCGCTGCATGTACTATGTACGCATCTGCGGCCGAAGCACTGCTGTATCTGAAGTGTCTCACCGCGCCCAAAGAAATGGATGCGGCCGCTGCGAAACTGAGAAAGTCGATCGGCCTCCACAAAAAGGGCCCAACACACTGGAACTTAGGTCAGTTCGCAAAGCTAGCGAAAGAAGCCGGTTGGGTTTCGGATCTGCGGACCGAAAGATTCTTGATCGACATTGTCGAACTTCTCGCAAGCCTTTCGAGTTTGAGAAATCGGGTGCATCCTGGAAAACACGTTGACGTGTGGGCGCACCGAACCCAGGGTTTGAAGTCAACTCGCAGATGCTCGATCCGCATTCCTAGCGCTGCGGTTTGCTCTCAACCATTAGAAGTAGGATTTCAGACCTTGTCTGTTGACGAATGCCTTGGCGGCATAACTTCAGGAGAGGTTGCTCGCTCGGACTCTCGACAATGGCTTGCCGCGGCTACATGCCAGATGAAGGTAAGGAGTACACACAATGACCACCGTCCGCCTCCTCGTCGGCACGCGCAAAGGTGCCTTCGTCATCGCCTCCGACGGCGCACGCAATAAGTGGGATGTGCAAGGGCCCCATTTCACGGGCTGGGAGATCTATCACGTGAAGGGCTCGCCGGTTGATCCGAACCGCATCTACGCCTCCCAGCATTCGAGCTGGTTCGGCCAGATCGTCCAGCGATCCAACGATGGCGGCAAGACGTGGGAGCCGGTCGGCAAGGAGTTCACCTACGAGGGCACGCCGGGACCGCATCTGTGGTACGACGGCACGCCGCATCCATGGGAGTTCAAGCGCGTCTGGCATTTGGAGCCCTCACTCGATGATCCCGATACCGTTTACGCCGGCATCGAGGACGCCTCGCTTTTCAAGACGACCGACGGGGGCACGAGCTGGGCCGAGATGCCGGGCCTCAGAGGTCACGGCGGCGGACAATACTGGCAGCCGGGCGCCGGAGGATTGTGCCTCCACACCATCATCCTCGATCCGAAAGACAAGAAGCGCATGACGGTCGCCATTTCGGCCGCCGGCGCCTTCCGCTCGGATGATGCGGGCCAGAGCTGGAAACCCATCAACAAGGGTTTGAAGTCGATCTACGAGCTGCCCGATCCGGAAGCCCAGGTCGGCCATTGCGTGCATCACATCGCCATGAACCCTTCGCGGCCGAAGACGCTCTTCATGCAGAAGCACTGGGATGTCATGCGCTCGGACAATGCGGGCGAAGAGTGGCACGAGATTTCGGGCAACCTGCCGTCCGATTTCGGCTTCGTCATCGACGTGCACGCGCACGAGCCCGAGACCATCTATGTCGTTCCCATCAAGAGTGACAGCGAGCACATTCCGCCGGACGGCAAGCTGCGCGTCTATCGCTCCAAGACCGGCGGCAACGAGTGGGAGGCGCTGACCAAGGGCCTGCCGCAGAAGAACTGCTATGTGAACGTGCTGCGGGACGCCATGTCGGTCGACACGCTCGACCCCTGCGGCATCTACTTCGGCACGACCGGCGGCCAGGTCTATGGCTCGGCGGATGGCGGCGACAGCTGGACGGCGATCGTGCGCGATCTTCCCGCCGTCACCTCCGTCGAGGTGCAGGCGATCCCGTGAGCGTTTCCCAAGTCCGCATCGTGCTGCCGTTTCATCTACGCACGCTCGCCGGCAGCGAGGGCGAGGTGGTGGTCGAGGTGGCGGGTGCCGTGACGCAGCGCAGCGTGCTCGATGCGCTCGAGGCTGTGTTGCCCGTGCTCAAGGGTACCATCCGCGAGCACGACACGCTGAAACGCCGCGCCTTCGTGCGGTTCTTCGCGGCCAAGCAAGACCTTTCGCACGCATCACCCGACGAGGCGCTGCCGGAGTCTGTGGTCAAAGGCGCCGAACCCTTCCGCATCGTCGGCGCGATGGCTGGCGGGTGAGGTGCGGGAGGCGGAAGCGTGCCCGGCGCCGGACGGTACGAAGATCGTCCGGCCTAATGCGCCCGTGACACGCAAAACTCCACCACATCCAGCAACGCGTGCTTGTGGGCGCTGTCGGGGAAGATGGCGAGCGCATCGGCGGCGATGGCGCCGTAGTGGCGGGCGCGCTCGACGGTGTCTTCGAGCGCCCGGTGCTTGCGTATCAGCTCGATGGCGGTTGAGAGGTCGCCGTCCTGGATGTCGCTCTTTTCGAGCGTGCGCCGCCAGAATTTCCGTTCCTTCTCCGAGCCGCGCCGATAAGAGAGCACGACGGGCAGCGTGATCTTGCCCTCGCGGAAATCATCGCCGACCGACTTGCCGAGCTTCGTCTCGTTACCGCCGTAGTCGAGCGCGTCGTCGATGAGTTGGAAGGCGATGCCGAGATTGCGGCCGTAGCTCTTGAGCGCCGACTGCTCCTCGGCCGGCCGTTCGGCGATCGCCGCGCCCACCTCGGCCGCGGCCGAGAACAGTGCCGCCGTCTTGGCGTTGATGACGGCCAGATACTCGTCCTCGGTCGTCGCCGTGTTCTTGGCGGCGGCGAGCTGCATCACCTCGCCCTCGGCGATGACGGCGGCGGCGTTGGCGAGGATGCGCAGCGCCTTGAGCGAGCCGACATCGACCATCATGCGGAAGGCCTGGCCGAGCAGGAAATCGCCGACCAGCACGCTCGCCTGATTGCCCCAGAGGAGTCGGGCGGTCGGCTTGCCGCGGCGGAGCGCGCTTTCGTCCACCACATCGTCGTGGAGTAGGGTCGCGGTGTGCATGAACTCGACGCTGAAACGGCGAGCACCACATGGCCCTCGCCCGGATAGCCGCACATCTTGGCCGCGGCGAGCGTCAGCATGGGCCGCAGCCGCTTGCCGCCCGAATCGATCAGATGCCGGGCCAGCTCCGGGATCATGCCGACCTCGGATTGCGCCTTCTCGATGATGATATGGTTGACGCGCTCCATGTCGGCGTGCACGAGCTCGACGAGCGGCTCGATCGACGCTCTTGGGATCGCGCGGCTCATTCAAGCTGGACGACGACCCCCAAGGGAACCTCCGGCGGTGTGCTTTGACGACAAACGAAGTATAGTCGGGCCGAGTACGGAGTGAGGTCAAGCCAGATCGCCGCACCAGAAGCGCCGCCATCTCAAGGAGTTGCGAGCGAGCCGATGCGGGAGTTGCTGCGGACCAACGATCCGGTCCTGCTGAGCCTCGCCGAGGCCGTGCTTGGCGAGGCCGGGATCGGCTGCTTCGTCGCCGACCGCAACATCAGCATCGTCGAAGGCTCGCTCGGCATCTTTCCGCGGCGGGTGCTGGTCGTCGACGACGATGGACCGTCGGCGCGCGACGAGCTGATCGCGGCGGGGGTCGCGGCCGGCGATTTGACCCCGGGAGCGGCCGGTGAGCTTGCCGCGGCGCCCTCGCCACGCACCGACGACGCCTTTCTCGGCGGCCGGCTGCGGCTCCTGCAACCCAAGAGGGCCATCGCGCCGGGCTCGACGCCGTGCTGCTGGCGGCATCGGTCGAGGCCGCGGGCCGGCCAAAGTGCTGGATGCGGGCGCCGGGAGCGGGCATCGTCGGCTTGGCGCTGGCGGCGCGGTTCGGCCGATTCCGGTGACCGGCGTCGAGATCGAGCCGGAGCTGGCGGCCTCGCCAATGAGAACGCGCGCCGCAACGGGCTCGCCGATCGCGTGCGCGTCGTGTAGCGCGATCGTCACCGCGCCCTGCGGCGCTTGGAAGCGCAGGGGCTCGACTCGCGAGAGCTTCGACATCATCGTCTCGAACCCGCCCTATTTCGATGCAGAGGCGAGCCGGGCCTCACCGTTCCCGCTGCAGGCGCGGGCGTCGCACCATGCCGGAGGCGGGCCTCGATCGCTGGGCCCGGTTCTTTGCCGCCATGGCGCGTGCCTGACGGCGCGCTCTACATGATCCATCGGGCGGACCAGTTGAGGGCCATTCTCGACGCGCTCGATGGCCGCTTCGGCGGGCTGCAAATCCGGCCCCTGCATCCGCGCGCCGGTGAAGCCGGCCACGCGCGTCATCGTCCAGGGCCTCAAGGGCAGCCGGGCGCCCCTGAAATTGCTTCCTGGCCTGGTGCTGCATCGGCCGGACGGCACGTTCGCGCCCGAGGTCGAGCGCGTGCTGCGAGGGCCGGTAGCGCTGGAATGGCCTCGGACGTAAGCTGGTGCTGAGGCTGGCGTCACAGATCGTAGGGGCGACCGGTCGCCCCTACAGAGCGGCTCAGTCCAGCCAGATGCCGTTGCCGTGGCCCGTGCTCGCGTCAAACTGCGGTCCGTTCACATGAATAGGAAACCCCGAGCCAGCATGCGCCTCTTCAACCGCGGCATCACCATTCCGGTCCTTCGCTTCACCGGCCCGATCGGCATGGCGACGCCGCTGCGGCCGGGTCTGTCGCTTGCGACCGCCGCCGAGCCGATCGAGCGCGCCTTCGCCGACAAATCCGCGCCGGCCGTCGCCGTCATCGTCAATTCGCCGGGCGGCAGCCCGGTGCAGTCGCGCCTCATCGCCGACCGCATCCGCAAGCTCTCCGAGGAGAAGACGAAGCCCGTCTACGTCTTCGCCGAGGACGTGATGGCCTCGGGCGGCTATCTGATGGCGCTGTGCGGCGACGAGATCTACGCGGACGAAAGCTCCATCGTCGGCTCGATCGGCGTCATCACCTCGGGCTTCGGCCTCGACAAGGCGATCGAGCGGCTCGGCATCGAGCGGCGCGTCTATACGGCCGGCACGCAGAAGATGTCGCTCGATCCCTTCCAGCCGGAGAAGGCCGACGATGTCGCGCGCCTGAAAGCCCTGCAGCGCGAGGTGCACGACGCCTTCATCGCGCTGGTCAAGGAGCGGCGCGGGGGCCCGGCTCAAGGGCAGCGACGAGGAGCTGTTCCAGGGCGCCTTCTGGTCGGGCCGGCGCGCCGTCGAGCTGGGCCTCGTCGATGGGCTGAGCGATGTCCGGACGAAGATGCGGTCGCTCTACGGCGACAAGGTGAAGCTCAAGCTCGTCAGCGGCGAGCGCGGCTGGCTCCGGCGCCGGCTCGGCCTGTCGCTACGGCGACAGCGCCGGCCATCGGCTGGACGGCCCGAGCCTCGCCGAGGAGGCGCTGTCGGCGATCGAGGCGCGGGCGCTGTGGGCGCGGCTGGGGTTGTAGAGCCGGCCGCGCATCGGCTGTTACATCGATGGCGTTGTGCGGACCCGGCAATCGCCGTATGAGGAGGGATGAAGGCAAGCAGAATCCTCTGCGCTGTGGTCGTGTGCTTGCAGGGCCCTTGCTGCGCCGCGCCGGCCCTTGCCGAAACCCGCATCGCGCTCGTCATCGGCAATGGCGCCTACAAGAACGCGGGCGCGCTCAAGAACCCGGCCAACGATGCCCGCCGCATGACGGAGGCGCTGACCAAGCGTCGGTTTCGAGGTGATGGCCTTTCAGGACCTCGATCAGGCCGGCATGAAGCGGGCGGTCCGCGATTTCGCCGAGAAGCTCGAGGCGGCCGGGCGCGACACCGTCGGCCTCGTCTTCTATGCCGGCCACGGCGTCCAGGTCGACGGCATCAACTACTTCATTCCGGTCGATGCCGAGATCGAGAAGGAGAGCGACGTCGCCATCGAGGCATCAGTGCCGACGATGTGATGGTGGCGCTGGGAATGCCCGCAACCGGCTCAACATCGTCGTCCTCGATGCCTGCCGGAACAATCCCTTCGCCCGCTCCTTCCGCTCGGCCTCGCGCGGGCCTCGCGCGGCTCGATGCGCCGGTCGGCTCGATGGTCGCGTTCTCGACCGCGCCGGGCCAGGTCGCGGCCGACGGCGACGGCGACAACAGCCCCTATACGTCGGCACTCGTCGACGTGCTGGCCAGCCCTCGCTCAAGATCGAGGACGTGTTCAAGCGCGTGCGCGAGCGCGTCTATGAGAGCTCGGGCGGCCAGCAGGTGCCGTGGGAGAGCTCCTCGATCCTCGGCGATTTCTATTTCTCCGGCGGCCACTCCTCGACCGAGCCGATCCCAGGCGTGGCGGTGACACCGCGCGGAGCCGGAGCCCGAGGTCGCGGTCGACGCCGGCCGAGGAGCCGGCAGCACCGGCCGCCGTGCCGCGCATCGCGGACCAGATCTGCGCCGACGCCCCCGACTGGATCGACTACTGCGTCGACAGCGTGCTGAGCCGAGCAACGCCGGCGACTACGGGCCGTGGAACCTGTTCGACGGCAAGGCCGGACACCGCCTGGGTCGAAGGCGAGAAGGATGGCAATGGCGACGGGCCAGATTTGACGGTCACGTTCCCGAGGAGCGCAGCGTGACGGGGCTCGTCATCACGAATGGCTACAACAAGAGCCAGCGGCTCTTCGAGCGCAACAGCCGCCCGCAGAGCTACGCCTGCATTTCTCGGAGCGGCGAGCAGCGCGACGTGACGCTCGAGGACCGATGGGCAAGCAGCGTCACCATCGTTCCGCCGGTCCGCGCCAGTCGCGGTGATCGAAATCTTGTCCGTGTATCCGGGCAGCGATACAAGACACCGCCATCAGCGAGCTCACTTTCGAGACGGCGGAACCCTGAGATGCGGTTATCTGGGCGTGCTGCTTCTGGGCGCTGCTCGCGGCCGTCCCTCTCCGGACGACGCCGGCGCTGCCCGACGGCTACGTGCACCTGGACGACATCGCGCCCGCGATCGTCCAGGACATGCGCTACGCGACGGCCGGAACTTCACCGGCACGCCGCTTCCCGGCTACGACGCGCCACGCTGCATCCTGCGCAAGCCCGTCGCCGAAGCGCTGGCCAAGGTGCAGGAGGCGCTCGCCAAGGACGGGCTCTCGCTCAAGGTCTACGATTGCTACCGGCCGCAGCGCGCCGTGCTCGCCATGCATGACTGGGTCGGCGCCGGCAAGGATGCGGCCAGCGACCACAGCCCTACATGCCGAAGGTCCGGCGCCGGGAACGCCATCAAATAAGGCTACATCGCGAGGAAATCATCGCACGCCAACGGCACCGCGGTCGACCTGACCATCGTGCGCAGCGCAGCGGCAGCCCGCCGCGCCGCCGAAGCGGCCGCGATGCACGGCGGGCCCCGACGACGACTCCTCGACATGGGCGCCGCCTTCGACTGCTTCGATGCCAAGAGCGCGACCGAGAGCGACGCCATCACGCCCGAGCAGCGGCAATGGCGCCGCCGGCTCGTCCATGAGATGCAACGCCAGGGCTTCGAGAACTACCGGCGCGAGTGGTGGCACTTCACATTTCCGGGCGTCGCCCGGCGCGGCGAGAGTGCCGACTTCCCGATCGCGCCGGCGACGGTGCCGTGAACTACTTCACCTCGAAGCTGACATGGCAGGTGACCCGGTAGCTCGAGATCTTGCCCGACTTGTCGACAGTGGCCGACATGTCCTTGACCCAGACCGAGCGGATGCCCTTGATCGTCTTCGACGCGCGCGTGACGGCCTGCTGAGTCGCCTCCTCCCAACTCTTGGAGGAATCGGACATGAGCTCGATGACTTTGAGAACGGACATGGGGGGCTCCTTCTTGGTTGAGGAGAGGAGCCTAAACCTCCCTGGGTCAGGGCGAAAGAACTGATAGCGGAGCAACTTACCGGTTGCGTGCGGCGCCCGACGGCTACACAGCAGCCTTGACATGAGCTAATTGCGCCGACCCCCGACGCGAACGGAAGGCCGAAGCCAGATGCAGGACAAGGCGGCGAAGCGAGCACATGCCCCCGCTTCGGGATTGCACCCCCAGACGTCGTTCCAGGATCTCATCCTGACGCTGCACCAGTATTGGGCGGCGCAAGGTTGCGTCATCCTGCAGCCCTACGACATGGAGGTCGGCGCCGGCACCTTCCATCCGGCAACGACGCTGCGCGCGCTCGGGCCCAAGATTGGAATGCCGCCTATGTGCAGCCCTCGCGGCGGCCGAAGGACGGCCGCTACGGCGAAAACCCGAACCGGATGCAGCACTACTACCAGTACCAGGTCATCATGAAGCCGAGCCCGGCGACTTCCAGGAGCTCTACCTCGGCTCGCTCGCGGCCATCGGCCTCGATCCGCTCGAGCACGACATCCGCTTCGTCGAGGACGACTGGGAGAGCCCGACGCTGGGCGCCTGGGGGCTCGGCTGGGAGGTCTGGTGCGACGGCATGGAGGTGTCGCAGTTCACCTATTTCCAGCAGGTCGGCGGCTTCGACTGCGATCCGGTCTCGGGCGAGATCACCTATGGCCTCGAACGGCTCGCCATGTACGTCCAGGGCGTCGACCGGGTGTTCGACTTGAACTTCAACGGCCGCGACGACGACAAGCGCATCCTATACGGCGACATCTTCCTGCAGGCCGAGCAGGAGTACTCGCGCTACAATTTCGAGCACGCCGACACGGAGATGCTGCTGCGGCACTTCAAGGATGCGGAAGCCGAGTGCAAGTCGCTGCTCGCGAAGGGGGCGAGCGCCTGAGAGGCATCTGATGGCGCTGCCCGCCTACGACCAGTGCATCAAGGCGAGCCACATCTTCAATCTTCTCGATGCGCGCGGTGTCATCTCGGTGACCGAGCGGCAGAGCTATATCCTGCGCGTGCGCGAGCTGGCGAAGGCGTGCTGCGGGGCGTGGCTCAGGACGGAGGGCGGCGGGGGGTGGGTGAGGGCGACGCTCGGTACCTCTGCCGGCGTTTCTGAGCGGGGAGCGCCTGTTGCAATGCGCGTACTCACCCCACCGTCATTCCCGCGAAGGCCGGAACCGAGCCATGTGCGGCTTGGCGCAGTGTCAGGGCCAGCTCTCGAGCAGTCGACGAAGTGATGTAAGACTGCCCGAGAGACAATCCTAGGGTATAATCGGCTTGTCTGG